>NZ_LMFB01000012.1:300401-401978 GCF_001426685.1 Rhizobium sp. Root483D2
GATGAAGGAGGGTGGGTATCGCTGTCGTCAAACAAGCCTATTCATGGTTTGTCCGCAGTCTGACGGGCCAAAGACCCGCCATCACCGCCTACCGCTCATGCGTCCGCGATCTCCAGTCTTTCCGCGCGCTTGCTGCCGGATGCCGCGAAGGGTTGCGCCAGGCGTTTGCCCGTTGTGGCGTCGAAGAAGTGCAGGCGGTCGGGGGCGATGGTGAGGGACAGGCTTTCGCCGATCCCGATCTCGGGCGATAGCGATGCCGTTAGCTTCTTGCCGTCGATCGTGCCGTGGACGAGGCGTTGGGCGCCGAGTTCTTCGATATAGTCGACCTTCATCGTCAGGGCCTGTTCACTTGCTGCGGCAATCCGCAGGTCTTCGGCGCGGATGCCGGCGGTGACCTGGCCGGGGAAGGCTGCCGCGCGGCCGAGGTCGAGGACCTGGCTGCCGAAATGGAGCTGCGTGCCTTCGCGGGTGCCGCGCAGGAGGTTCATGGCGGGGGAGCCGATGAAGCTCGCAACGAAGGTGGAGGCGGGGGTGTGGTAGACATCGAGCGGCCGGCCGATCTGCTCGATCTCGCCGCCGTTGAGGACGACGAGGCGGTCGGCGAGCGTCATCGCTTCCAGCTGGTCATGGGTGACGTAGAGCGAGGTAGTGCCGAGGCGCTTTTGCAGCTGCTTGATCTCGCCGCGCATGGAGACGCGCAGCTTGGCGTCGAGGTTCGACAGCGGTTCATCGAACAGGAAGGCCGCAGGTTTGCGCACGATGGCGCGGCCCATGGCGACGCGCTGGCGCTGGCCGCCGGACAGCGCGCGTGGTTTGCGGGTGAGGTATTGCTCGATTTCCAGCATGCGGGCGGCTTCGGCCACGCGCGCATCGATCTCGGCCTTCGGCGTGCCGCGGTTTTTCAGGCCATAGGCGAGGTTGTTGTAGACGGTCATGTGCGGATAGAGCGCATAGTTCTGGAAGACCATGGCGATATCGCGCTCGGCCGGTTCGACATCGTTGATGACGCGGTCGCCGATCTCGACGGTGCCCTTCGATATGGCTTCGAGCCCTGCCACCATGCGCAACAGCGTGGACTTGCCGCAGCCGGACGGGCCGACCAGCACGATGAATTCGCCGTCGGCAATGTCGATGGAAACGGATTTCACCGCCTCGACGCCGCCGGTATAGATCTTCGAAACATTGGTGATGTTGATCGCTGCCATGGCGGCGTCTCCCTTACTTGTCGCTTTCGGTGAGGCCTTTGATGAACCAGCGCTGGAAGATCATGACGATCATCACAGGCGGCACCATGGCGAGGATCGCCAGGGCAAAGGCCTCGTTGTAATCGGGAATATTGGAGCCGACCCAGACGAGCAGGATCTGCTTGATGCCGCGCACCAGCGTGAAGAAGCTCTCGTCGGTGGTCATCAGGGTTGGCCAGAGATACTGGTTCCAGCCATAGACGAACATGATGATGAAGATCGCCGCGATCATGGTTTTCGAGAGTGGCACGATCACGTCGATGAAGAACTTGAGGGGTCCGGCGCCATCGATGCGGGCGGCTTCCAGAAGTTCATCGGGGATCGATTTGAAGAACTGGCGGAAATAGAAAGTGCCGGTGGCGGACGCCAGGAGCGGCACGATCAGGCCGGTATAGGTATTTGTGAGCTTCAGTGTGTTCATCACCTCGTAGGACGGCAGGATGCGCACTTCGAGCGGCAGGAGTAGCGTCGTGAAGATCATCCAGAAGGTGATGGTGGCAAAGCGGAAGCGGAAATAGACCAGCGCATAGGCCGCCAGCATCGACAGGATGATCTTGCCTGCGGCAAAGCCGACGCCGAGGATCAGCGAGTTCATCATCATCCTGAGACCGGTAATTTTGCCGGTAAAGCCGCCCTGCTTGGTGAGCACGGTGGTGTAGGTATCGATGAAATGGCCGCCGGGCAGGATCTGCAAGCCGTTGCGGTGGATATCGGCGGCCTCGTGGCTGGAGGTCATCAGCGCCACCAGCAAAGGGCCGACCATGAACAAGACGCCCATCATCAGGATGACATGGTCGAAAAGTTTCGTGCGATGCATTGTCTCGCCCCCGCTCAATTATAGTGGACGCGCCGCTCGATGAAGCGGAACTGGAAGATGGTGAGCACGAAGACAATGATCATCAGGATGACCGACTGGGCCGAGGAACCGCCGAGGTCGTTGCCGCGAAAGCCGTCCATATAGACCTTGTAGACCAGCGTGATCGGGTTGTTGGCGGCCTTGTCCTTCACCATCACGTCGATGACGCCGAACGTGTCGAACAGGGCATAGGTCGTGTTGATGATCAGGAGGAAGAAGGCGGTGGGCGCCAAGAGCGGCAGGATGACCGTCCAGAACCGGCGAAAACCCGAGCGGCAATCCATCAGCGCCGCCTCGCGCACCGAAACCGGAATGCCCTGCAGGCCGGAGAGAAAGAAGATGAAATTGTAGGGGATCTGCTTCCAGACCGAGACAACGATCATCGCAAAGGCGGTGTCGTTGTAGTTGAGCCCGACTTTCAAATCCCAGCCGAAAAAGGCGGCGAATTTTACCAGCGGGCCGATATGCTGATCGAACATCATCATGCCCATCAGGCCGGCAACCGGCGGGGCAATGGCATAGACCCAGATCAAAAGCGTCTTGTAGGTGGCATTGCCGCGAATGACGCCGTCGGCCTTGACGGCGAGGAGCAGGCCGATCGACAGCGAAAAGAAGGTGACGAGGACGGTGAAGACGGCGGTGAAGCGGGCAATGCCCAGATATTCGCCGGATTTCAGCACGTCGGTATAGTTGGCAAGGCCAACGAAGGTGGAGCCGAAGCCGAACGGGTCCTCCAGGTAAAAGGACGACTGGATTGCCTGTACCGAGGGCCAATAGAAGAACACGAAGATGATCGCCATCTGCGGCGCAAGAAAGAGATAGGGCAGGAGCCGCGAATTGAACTGCACGCGCTTGGCACCGGTTTCTTCCGGCGGCTTGGCGGCGGATTTGGTCAGGCCGAAGATGCGCCAGAACCCGCTGGGCGCGGGGGCAGCGATTGTTCTGGACATGGCCTGGGAATGAGGTGTGTTCGTCATGAACGGGCTTTCAAAACATGGGATTTAGCGGATGCCGAGGCTTGCCCCTCACCCTGGCCCTCTCCCCGCAGGCGGGGAGAGGGGATGACGGAGGCTGCCGCTTGTCCCTTCTCCCCGTTCACGGGGAGAAGGTGGCCGACAGGCCGGATGAGGGGCGATCTCCTCCCTTGAAGGCAGGCAGGGCAGAGGGGGGTGGGCGGCACACTCTGAGCGCGCGGAAACACCCCCTCATCTGGCCTTTGGCCATCTTCTCCCCGAGGGGAGAAGAGGACCGGACCAAATCAACCAGCCGTCTTTGCGAAGCGGGCGAGAAGTGCGTTTCCTTCTTTCTCGATCGTGTCGAAGGCGTCCTTGACGGAGACTTCGCCGGCGAAGATGCGGCCGTATTCGCGTTCCATGATTTCGCGGATCTGCGGGTAGAAGCCGAGGCGGTAGCCCTTCGACCATTCACCGGCCGGCAGCATCAGCTGCTGGATGCCGACTTCCGCAGCAGGCTTTTCCTTGTAATAGCCCTGGCTCTTGGCCAGCTCGTAGGCAGCCTTGGTGATTGCGACGTAACCCGTGGCTTCATGATAGAAGACCTGGATTTCCGGCGAGGTCAGGAACTGGAAGAAGTCGGCCACGCACTTGTTTTCCGCTTCCGGCTTGCCGGCCATGGCGAAAAGTGCTGCACCGCCGATGAAGGACGAGGTGCCCGCACCCTTGATCGAACCCCAATAGGGCAGGAAGGTTGCCGAGAACGGCATCTGCGCCGTCTTCTGCAGGCCGCCGAACGAACCGGACGAGCCGATCCAGAGCGCGGCCTTGTTTTCCTCGAACATCTTCTGGTTATCGTTCCAGCCGGCGCCGTAATAGGCGAAATAGCCTTCGTCAGCCCAGGCCTTCAGCTTGTCGAACATCATGACGAGGTTGGGGTCGGTGACCTTCAGCGTCGTATCGGTGACGCTGTCATAGCCGTTATTGTTGGAGGCGAACTGGATGTTGTTGCGCGAAAAGAAGTTCTCGGTGAACTGCCAGGTCAGCTGCGACTGGACGAGCGGGATGAAACCGGCTTCCTTCAGCTTCGGAGCGGCGGCTTCGAATTCCTCCCAGGTCTTCGGGGCTTCGACACCGGCCTTCTTCAGGGCTTCGTCGTTGATATACATGATCGGCGCCGAGGAATTGAACGGCATGCCGACGAACTTGCCGTCGCTATCGGCGTAGAAATAACGGACGCCATCGATGAAGGCTTCGCGGTCGAACTTGTAGCCGGCGTTGTTGATCAGGTCTTCAGCCGGGATGACGGCGCCCTTGGCGTTGATGATGGTTGCCGCACCAGCGTCGAAAACCTGCAGGATGTCGGGCTGTTCGCCCGAACGGAAAGCGGCGATGCCGGAAGCGAGCGCCTCCTCATAGGTGCCCTTGGAAACCGGGGTCAGCGCGCAAGCCGTCTGCGACGCGTTGAACTTGGTGGCGATCTCGTTGATGACTTCGCCATTGCGGCCGGCCATGCCGTGCCACCAGCTGATATTGGTCGCGGCAAACGAGGAGGTGGCGGAGAAGACCAGCGCGAGGCCGGTCATCGTGAATTTCCTGATCATGGCAGTTCCTTTCACCAGGGTTAAGGTGAGGAACCGGCTAAAGCTCTTTCATGACATCAGGATAACGCTTTTGTGTCGGGACGATTACAACTGTGCACAGCTGTTCAAAAGGCATCGGGAAGATGGACGGGCCAGCGCCGGGGGATCACGGCGATGATGTCGTAGCGGATTGAAAGTGCCGCGCAATCCCGTTGTTTTCCGAGCCATAGGTCGCTTGCAGCGCGGATGCGGCGTTGTGCAAAATCGGAAACGGCAAAGACGGAATCCTCCAGGGAGCTGCGGGCTTTGACCTCGACGCAGGCGACCAGATTGCCCTTGCGTGCAATAATGTCGATCTCACCCAGCTTCGTGCGGTAGCGGAATGCGACGATCCGGTAGCCCTTGAGAAGAAGGCAAAGCGCGGCGCGATATTCCGCCAGCGCGCCGCGCCGGAGCGCTTTCCGTCTCTTCTGGCTTCCCGGCTCAGGTCTCATTCCGGTCTTTGAGCTCCAGCAGGCGGTCGTAGAGGTCCTTGCGGTTGAGGCCGGTCTGTTTTGCGGCCTCGGTCGCCGCCTTGCCGGTCGGCATGTCCTTGACGAGCTTCAACAGGATGGCATCGACATCATCGGCCTCCGGCGCTGCCGGCGCATCGGGCGGGCCGATGACCAGCACGATCTCGCCCTTGACGGTGGCGCCCTCGTCGTAAAAGGCCTTGAGCTCGGCCAGCGTGCCGCGCCGGAATTCCTCAAACGTCTTGGTCAGTTCACGGCAGACCGACGCCCGCCTCTCTCCGCCCAAAACATCATGGGCGGCAACGATGGCGGCCGCGATCCGGTGCGGGGATTCAAAGAACATCAGGGTGGCCGGAACATGGGCGAGCTCGGCAAAGCGGTCGCGCCGCGCCTTGTCCTTGGAGGGCAGGAAGCCGGCAAACAGGAAAGCATCATTCGGCAGGCCTGAGCCGACCAGCGCTGCGAGCGGCGCAGATGCGCCGGGAATGGGAACCACCTGGTGCCCGGCCTCGATGGCGATCTGGCCGAGCCGGTAGCCGGGATCGGACACCAGCGGCGTGCCGGCGTCGGACACAAGCGCAACGGACTTGCCGTCGTCGAGCGCTGCCAGAAGCTTGGGGCCAACCTCGTTGGCGTTGTATTCGTGATAGGCATAGGGCCTGTTGACGATGCCGTAGCGATCAAGCAGCACGCGGGTGACGCGCGTGTCCTCGCAGGCCAGCACATCGGCGCCAGCCAATGTTTCCAGCGCGCGAAGGGTAATGTCGGAGAGATTGCCGATCGGGGTTGCGACCAGATAGAGCGCCGGTTCCAGCGGCCGGGCGGGCACGGAAATATTGTGCAGCCGGTAGCTTTTCTGCCGCTCGTTCGTCTGCGTTTCGCCCGATGCCTGCTTTTCCAAAACGGTATGCCCTTCAGCCTTTGCCCGCCGTTGAGCCGGCGCCCGGTCTTTATGGGTGAGCGGCAGCGCTTCGGCAAGAGAGCCGATTTGCGGCAATGCAAACATTACTGGGGCGCAACCTGCGTTACCCCTTGCTTTTCACGGCTTGTTTCTGCCATTTTGCCCGTCCACATCTTGCCCCTCCGAAAGGGGACACTTCAAAGTTCAAGCCGGGAGGCGCGGCCCGCCCGGCGATGGTTGAAAGCGGTAGCATCTCATGCGCATTACTCTCGAGCGGTCCAATCTCCTGAAGTCGCTGAACCACGTTCACCGCGTGGTCGAGCGTCGCAATACCATTCCGATCCTCTCGAACGTGCTTCTGCGCTCCGACGGCGCCAGCCTTGAGATGAAGGCAACCGACCTTGATCTCGAGATCACCGAGGCGACGCCGGCGCAGGTGGAAACGCCTGGTGCGACGACCGTGCCTGCGCATCTGCTCTACGATATCGTCCGCAAGCTGCCTGACGGTTCCGAAGTGGTGCTCGCCACCAATGCCGAGGGCACGGCCATGACCGTGCAGTCCGGCCGCTCGAAATTCTCGCTGCAATGCCTGCCGCAGTCCGACTTTCCGGATCTGACCGCCGGCGCCTTCACCCACACCTTCCGCATGAAGGCAACGGACCTGAAGATGCTGATCGACCGCACCCAGTTTGCGATCTCGACGGAAGAAACCCGCTACTACCTGAACGGCATCTACATCCACACCATCGAAAGCAAGGGTGCGCTGAAGCTGCGTGCCGTCGCCACTGACGGTCACCGCCTTGCCCGTGCAGACCTTGAAGCCCCTGCAGGCTCGGAAGGTATGCCCGGCATCATCATTCCGCGCAAGACGGTCAGCGAATTGCAGAAGCTGGTCGACAATCCGGATGTGGTCGTCACCGTCGAAGTGTCGGACGCCAAGATCCGCCTGACGATCGGCTCGATCATCATGACCTCGAAGCTCATTGACGGCACGTTCCCGGACTACCAGCGCGTCATTCCGGCCAATAACGACAAGGAACTGAAGATCGACTGCCAGTCCTTTGCACAGGCCGTTGACCGCGTTTCGACGATTTCGTCCGAGCGTGGCCGCGCCGTCAAGCTGGCGCTGTCGGACGGACAATTGACGCTCACCGTCAACAACCCGGATTCGGGCAGTGCCACGGAAGAGCTTGCGGTCGGCTATGACAACGAGCCTCTGGAAATCGGCTTCAATGCCAAATATCTGCTGGATATTACCGCCCAGCTTTCCGGCTCCGACGCCGTTTTCATGCTGGCCGATGCCGGCTCGCCGACGCTGGTGCGCGACATGGCGGGCGACGACGCTCTCTATGTTTTGATGCCGATGCGGGTTTAGGCCCGGTACTGCGTTTTGAGATGGAAAACGGCCGGACCTGATCCGGCCGTTTTCGTATGCGCTTGTCAGCTGAGGACTGGATTTACCCGGTTGTTGGCTGTGTAATATAATGGCGCGAAATGACTTGTTTTTGTCGCACAGGGTACGACATAATCATGGCGCGGTTGGAGCCGCGAAGTTTGCGCCATTGGGTATGATGCCTGTTTGAGCGTGGGCGAGGGATTGCTGGAGATACGCATGAATTTTCGTCTGAAAGAGCGTTTTGGCAAGAAATTCGATGAGGAAATCCGTTTCTTCAAAGGTTGGCGAAGCAATATGAAGGCCGTCGGCTCGATCGTGCCGACATCCGGCATCACCGCCCGGCGCATGGCGAGCGTCGTCAATCCGCATTCAGGCCTTCCCGTTCTCGAGCTTGGCCCCGGCACCGGCGTCATCACCAAGGCGATCCTGCAGAAAGGCATTCTGCCGGAAAATCTGGTCTCTGTTGAATTTTCCACCGATTTCTATCAGCACCTTGTGAAAACCTTTCCCGATGTCGGTTTCATCAATGGCGATGCCTTTGATCTCGACAAGACGCTCGGCGCGCGGCGTGACCAGCAGTTCGACAGCGTCATTTCCGCCGTGCCGCTGTTGAACTTTCCGATGCATATGCGGGTCTCGCTGATCGACGATCTTCTGTCGCGCATTCCCGTCGGCCGTCCCGTCATCCAGATTTCCTATGGGCCGCTATCGCCGGTCGTTGCCATGCCGGATCGCTATCAGATCTCCCATTATGATTTCGTCGTGCGCAATATCCCGCCGGCGCAATTATGGGTGTACCGCAAGACGCATTGAGGCCTGCCGATGTTCGGGGTCTACATCACGCATCCGCAAATCCGCATCGAGCCGGATGTGCCGGTGCCGCGCTGGGGATTGTCCGAGACCGGCATCGCGCGGGCGCAACAGGCGGCGCAGTCCGATTGGGTACGCCAGCTTTCCCGTCTTCTTTCCAGCGACGAGACCAAGGCGCTGGAAACGGCGGCAATCATCGCCCATCCCGGTGGCATTGACGTCGAAGTGCTCGCGCAGTCCGGTGAAAACGACCGCTCCGCCACCGGCTTTCTGGTGCCAGACGAATTCGAGAGGGTGGCGGACTGGTTCTTTGCCCATCCCGAACAGAGTTTTCAGGGTTGGGAGCGGGCCATCGATGCGCAGAAGCGGATCGTTGGCGCAGTGGCGTCAGTGCTTGACCGGCACGATCCGGCAAGGCCGATTGCCTTTGTCGGGCATGGCGGCGTGGGCACGCTGCTGAAATGCCACCTTTCGGGCCTGCCGATTTCACGCGGCGGCGATCAGCCGGCCGGCGGCGGCTGCCTCTACGCATTTTCCCTTGCAGACCGTTCCCTTGCATGCGACTGGACCGCGATGGAGCTCTGGCAAGGATGGCAAAAATGACTGAGACCGCTCGCGACCGGCTGATTGTCGGGCTTGATATCGCAACCGTCGGCGAGGCCGAGGCCATCGTCAAGACGCTTGGCGACGACGTGCTGTTCTACAAGATCGGCTATCAGCTGGCCTTTGCCGGTGGGCTGGAATTTGCCCGCGATCTCACTGCGGACGGCAAGAAGATCTTCCTCGACATGAAGCTGCTCGATATCGACAACACCGTTGCCAAAGGCGTTGAGAACATCGCCAAGATGGGCATGTCGATGCTGACGCTGCATGCCTATCCGAAGGCGATGAAGGCGGCGGTCGAGGCGGCGCAGGGTTCCGGTCTCTGCCTGCTCGGGGTGACCGTGCTCACCTCCATGGACGAACAGGACGTCATCGATGCCGGCTATCACTATGATCCGCGCACACTGGTGCTGCGGCGCGCCGCACAGGCGCGCGATGCCGGCATGGGCGGTATCGTCTGCTCGGCCGAGGAATCCACCGCCGTGCGCGATATCGTCGGTCCCGACATGGCCATCGTCACGCCCGGCATCCGCCCGGCCGGCAGCGAGGCCGGGGACCAGAAAAGAGTGATGACGCCCTACGATGCCCTGAAGGCCGGCTCCAGCCATCTCGTGGTCGCCCGCCCCATCGTGAAAGCCGCCGATCCGAAGGCCGCCGCACGCGCGATCCTCAACGAGATGCTGACAGCATCCTGGCCTGCAAACCAGTAACGGTCCGTCCGGTCACTGCCCGCTATTGCCGGTGACGATATTGCTGGGGTCGGAATTCCAGATCAGCGATGGCGTTGCGCCGGTAAAGCGGTTGCCGGTCACGGTGTTGAACTGGGCGAAGTCCTGCGAACTGAGGCTGCTGCCGAACGGGTGTGCGGGGTCGCGGAAGCAATAGAGCCGCAAGCCATTGCGCGAGTTCATCCAGACCGCAGGCTTGACCAGGAATGTCCTGCGGTACTCAAACATATTGCCGGAAATCGTATTGTGCTGCGGTTTCTGGTGGCGGATCGTTCCGCCTTCGCCACAGTTGCGATAGAGAAAGATGCCGCCGCGCACCGGGTTGTCGAAGGTGTTGGCGCTGATCGTGTTCCTTGCCGACCCGTCGATGGCGATTTGCTCGCGCGGGCTTTCCACCGCAAACCGGTTTTCGGAAATGGTGTTCTCAGCCGATTCCGCATCGAGATAAAGGCCAGGGCCATTGCTCTGTCCCGTAAGCGTGGATTTTTCGACACGCACTTTGGTGACCCCAGGTCCGATATAAAGCGGCACTCTCTCGTCTGCGACGATGGTCAGAGCGGACAGCAGGATGTTCGCCGGAGCCGATGCCTGGGCAAAGGCGGTGTGATCCTCCGTGAGCGACGACGCTTTGACGGCCTTTGCCTGGCCGTTGGTGCCCAGACCCTGGAGACGGACCGCGCCCTTGATGACGCAGTCGCGCACCGTGATATCCGATGGCGCGCTCCAGGCGCCGTTTCCGGGCTTGGTGGAGCGGATGAGGATGGATGGCCGGCTGAAATTGACCGTACCGCGCGACCCGTCCAGCGTCGCACCCTTGCAGTCCAGCACCGTTCCCGACGCGGCAGCGCCGGAAAGGATCAGGCGTTTGGTGATGATATCGCCGGGTGACAGGGTCAGATTGCAGCTGAGCTCGACGGTTGCGTCCTGTTTCGTCGCAGGCGCCCTGACCCTCTGATAGATGCTGGCATCGCATTGCACGGGCTTGGCGGCCGACAATCCGAGGGAGAGGAAGAGGACAAACAATCCGGCTGAGAGGGCCGCAAATTTTGTGCCGGCAAACATGCGCGATCTTTCCAATTCCAGAGGTTTTTTAAGCCGGTTGCACGGCTGTCGCACTTTCCTGAGAAGATTGTATATCTTGACCGGTCAGGTGATTTGGCTGACAAACCGGGACGATACGTCCAACTTGCGACGAAATAAGGGAGATTGCCATGGCCAAGGGCTACTGGATTGCGCGGGTCGATGTCCGCGATGCCGAACGTTACAAGGATTATGTTGCTGCTGCCAAGCCGGCCTTTGAGAAATATGGTGCGAATTTTCTGGCCCGCGGCGGTGCTTTCCAGCGCCTGGAGGGCGATGTGCGTGCCCGCAACGTGGTGATCGAGTTCCCGTCGATGCAGGCGGCGATCGACTGCTACAATTCGCCGGAATACCAGATCGCCGCCGCGATCCGCCAGGAAGCTGCCAGTGCTGAAATGGTCGTCGTCGAGGGCGCCTGAGACAGCTGTGCACCTGCGGCGAAAAGCGGTGCGAAAGCCGTTGCGATAAGCCTTCCCGTGGCCCGCCGATTGGTCTATGTAGCTCTGAGACGCCATACTGCAGATCAGGAGTGCCTGTGCCATGACTTTGTCCAATCTTCCGCCGCTCGTCACCGTTTTCGGCGGTTCCGGATTTGTTGGCCGGCATGTCGTGCGGGCCTTGGCCAAGCGCGGGTTTCGCATTCGCGTCGCCGTGCGCCGCCCGGATCTGGCCGGTTTCCTGCAGCCTTTGGGCAATGTCGGGCAGATTTCTTTCGTCCAGGCCAACCTGCGCTACCGCAAATCGGTCGATGCGGCCGTCCATGGCTCCGATCACGTCGTCAATTGCGTCGGCATCCTGTTTGAGGCCGGGCGCAACACGTTCGACTCAGTCCAGGATTTCGGTGCCCGCGCCGTGGCCGAGGCGGTGCGTGCTACGGGCGCGACCCTGACGCATGTGTCGGCCATTGGTGCCGATACCAAGGCCGAATCGATTTATGCCCGCAGCAAGGGCCGCGCGGAAAAGGCGATTCTTGAAACCGTTCCGGAAGCGGTGATCCTGCGGCCGTCGATCGTCTTTGGGCCGGAGGATGGCTTCTTCAACAAGTTCGCGGAAATGTCACGCTTCTCGCCGGTTCTGCCGCTGGTGGGCGGTGGCAATACGGCGTTCCAGCCGGTCTATGTCACCGACGTTGCAGAAGCGGTTGCCAAATCCGTCGAGGGCAAGGTTGCACGCGGCCGCATCTACGAGATCGGCGGCCCGGATGTTCTCACCTTCAAGAACTGTCTTGAAATTCTCCTGAAGACCATCGATCGCAAGCGCACCCTGCTGCCGCTGCCCTTCGGTGTCGCCTCCCTGATCGGCTCTGTCGCCTCGCTGGTGCCGTTCGTCGCGCCGCCGCTCACGGCCGACCAGGTCACGCTGTTGAAGAGCGACAATGTCGTCTCCGCGACGGCTGAAGCGGAAGGCCGCACGCTGAAGGCGTTCGGCATCGAGCCGACGTCCGTCGAGGCCGTGCTGCCGTCCTACGTGGTCCGTTACCGCCCGCAGGGCCAGTATACCCGCTCCGGCAGCGCCGCCTGATCCCACTACGCTGATTGAAACGATCGTGTTCCATGAGCCGCCGGTGCCCACCGGCGGCTTCTTTTTGACTGTCGCAGAACAAACCGTTGCAGTTCTGCCTCACTAAAAAAAGCGATTGGTCTTTACCGTCGATTCAACATGTATCGATATTGATAAGAACAGTTCCAGCACATACACAGCAGCCGCACCGCATCGTTTACCCAAGGAACGGCCGGGGCAGTCACATCACCTTGAGAGGCACATTTTTTATGGGCAAGTCGATCGCGATTTTCTTTGCGTGCGCGGCACTTATTATCCTGGCTGGATCCTTCGCTGCGCCGAAGACGGTCGCCAGCAATCACAGCGGTTGCGCGCCGGCCTATGGCGTCGATCCCTGCACGACGGCGTCGATCGGCACGCTCGCTGCAGAATAAAAGTTTCCGCCCGTAACAGGGCGGCACGGACTATGGCGGGGGCCAGGGACCGCATGCATCCTCTTCAATGAGGTGCATGCGGTTTTTTATTGGCTTCAGCCGAACAGCCAGAGGCCGATAAGGCCGGCGGTGCCGACCAGGATGCGCCAGATGGCAAAGGGCGCAAAGCCGCGGTTCGAGACGAAATTCAACAGCGAGCGCACCACAATCAGCGCGGACACGAAGGCGGCGATGAAGCCGACCGCGATCACCGTGACGTCGTTGAAATCGAGTGCGGCGCGGTTCTTGTAGAGATCGAGCGTGAAGGCGCCGAGCATCGTCGGCATGGCGAGGAAGAACGAAAACTCGGCGGCGGAGCGCTTGTCGGTTCCCATCAGCAGCGCGCCTGCAATCGTCGCGCCGGAGCGCGAGGTGCCGGGGATCATCGCCAGGCACTGGAACAGGCCGATCTTGAAGGCGAGCGACGGCGGGTAATCCATGACGTCGCGATAGATCGGCTTCAAGGGCATGCGGTCGATCGCATAGAGAATGACGCCGCCGACGATCAGCACGATGCAGATCAGGGCGGGTGTTTCAAACAGCACCGTCTTGATGAAGTCATGCGCAATGGCGCCGATCACGGCAGCCGGCAGGAAGGCAACCAGAACCGACAGAACGAAGCGGCGGGCCTTTTCGCTGGAGGGCAGGGCAAGGGCGATGGACAGCAGGCGCTGGAAATAGACCAGCAGGATGGCGAGGATCGCGCCGAGCTGAATGAGAACCGCAAAGGTGTTTCCGGGAGACTTGAAACCGAGGAAATGCCCGGCGAGCAGGACATGGGCGGTGGACGATACCGGAATGAATTCGGTCAGGCCTTCGATAAGGCCAAGGATAAGCGCACTGATGATCGATTGATCGGCCATGAATTAAGCTTCCCTGAAGCATTGGAGGTTAGGCTCTGGGGCCAACGAGGGGCTTTGGCTGATTCGCTTGTGTTTGCGGCAGCAAGTTCCTATAGCTTTTTCTAACGCATCGTGGCCAGACGAAACCGCCACGCAACATCCGTTCCCTCCCAACGAACTGACGAAATCCGATCGCTGATGCCGACACTTTATCACCACCCGATGTCCACCTCCTCCCGGTTCGTCCGCCTGATCCTGTCGGAATACGGCTATCAGACGGAACTGGCGGAGGAGCAGCCCTGGGAAAGGCGGCGGGATTTCCTGACGCTCAATCCGGCCGGCACATTGCCGGTTTATGTCGATGACAGCATGCGGGCGCTCTGTGGCGCGATGGTCATTTCCGAATATGTCGACGAGACCCACGGTGTCTTGAAGCGCGACCGGCGGCTTCTGGCGGAAGATCCGTTCCAGCGGGCGGAAATTCGCCGGCTGGTCGAATGGTTCCTGCAGAAGATGGAAGCCGACGTGACGCGGCCGCTGGTGCGCGAGCGTATCTTCAAGCTGCAGATGACACCCGACCAGGGCGGCGGCGCGCCCGACTCCAAAATGCTGCGCACATCGCGGTCCAATATCCGCCAGCATCTGAAATATCTGGGCTGGCTTGCGGGCTCGCGCACCTATCTGGCCGGCGACCGTCTGTCCTATGCCGACCTCGCGGCGGCGGCTGCCATCTCGGTGCTGGACTATCTCGGCGAAATCGACTGGTCTGAGGCGCCGGCCGTCAAGGACTGGTACCAGCGCCTCAAGTCGCGCCCGTCGTTCCGGCCGCTTCTGGCCGAGCGCGTGCGCGGCGTCACGCCGGTGTCCCATTACGCCGATCTCGATTTTTAAGGAGCGGTCCAGTGCCCGGCAATGCGCTCCTTGAGGAGAAGCATGACAGGAGGCGCCGAACGCTCACCAGTTTCCTGAAGGACGAGGCCCGCGACAAGGGGTTCGACGTCTGCCGGGTGACGCTGCCCGATTCCATTCCCCAAGCACCTGAGCGGCTCGCCGATTTCCTCTCGCACGGCTATCACGGCACCATGGACTGGATGGCGGAGACGCAAGCGCGCCGCGCCGATCCCCGCGTGCTGTGGAGCGACGTGCGCTCCGTCGTGCTGTTCGGCATGAACTATGGGCCGGACGAAGACCCGCGCACCATTCTCGACAAGCCGGAGCTTGGTGCGATCTCGGTCTATGCGAGAAACCGCGACTATCACGATGTGATCAAGGGCAAGCTGAAAGAGGTGGCGACGCGCTTTGCCGCGAGGGCAGGCGAAGACGTCAAGGTTTTCGTCGATACGGCACCTGTGATGGAAAAGCCGTTGGCCGAACAGGCCGGCCTTGGCTGGCAGGGCAAGCATACCAATCTTGTCAGCCGCGAATTCGGCTCCTGGCTGTTTCTCGGCAGCCTGTTCACCACCGCCGATCTTGCGATCGACTTGCCCGAACGGGATCATTGCGGCTCGTGCCGCGCCTGTCTCGACGCCTGTCCGACCGATGCGTTTCCAGCACCCTACCGGATCGATGCGCGCCGTTGCATTTCCTATCTGACGATCGAACATAAGGGCCCGATCGATCCCGCCCTTCGCCCACGGATCGGCAACCGCATCTATGGCTGCGACGACTGTCTGGCCGCCTGTCCCTGGAACAAGTTTGCAGCCGCAGCCTCCGAGATGAAGCTGAAGGCGCGCGAGGACCTGAAGGAGCCGCCGCTCTCGTTTCTGCTGCAGCTCGACGATCCCGCATTTCGCACCTTCTTTTCCGGATCGCCGGTGAAGCGTATCGGCCGCGACCGGTTTGTCCGCAACTGCCTGATCGCTGCTGGAAATTCCGGCGATAGCAGTCTGACCGGCCTTTGTCTCACGCTTTCGGCCGATCCATCGCCGGTGGTGCGGGGCATGGCCGTTTGGGCGCTGTCGCGGTTGATGACGGCTGGCGATTTCTCCGCTATTGCGGCAAGACGGCAGGACGAGACCGATCTCGAGGTGATCGCCGAATGGAAACTGGCAGGAGTTGTCTGATGCATGTTCTGGTTCTGGGTGCCGGGTTTTCCGGCTCGGCGATTGCCAAGGCTTTCCTGCCCGCCGCGCAATCGGTTACGGGAACCACCCGGTCTGAGGAAAAGGCGTCGGGCCTGCGCACGCTCGGGATCGATGCGCTGGTTTATGACGGCGCGGTGATCTCGTCAGAGCTTGCGGCCGTCATGAAGCGCACGACGCATCTCATCCAGTCGATTGCGCCTGGGCGCGACGGCGATCCGATAATGCGGGAGGACGCGCCGGCGCTTGGCGGTCTGATGCCGAACCTCAAATGGGCGGCCTATCTCTCGACAGTCGGCGTCTATGGCGACCATGGCGGCGCCTGGGTAACAGAGGACGCGTTGCTGGAGCCGGTCTCCGCACGCTCCGTCGAGCGGGTGGCTGCCGAACAGGCATGGCTGGCTTTTGGCAAAGCGAGCAACATTCCCGTGGCGGTCTTGCGGCTGTCCGGCATCTATGGACCCGGCCGCAATGCGTTCTGCAATCTTGCCGCCGGCACCGCGCGCCGCCTGATCAAGCCCAACCAGGTTTTCAACCGCATCCGCGTCGAGGATATTGCCGGCGCTGCCCTGTTTTTGTCCGGACGGGCGACGGGTGGCATCTATAATGTCACTGATAACGAACCCGCACCGCCGCAGGATATCGTGTCCGAGGCCGCCCGCCTCATGGGTGTTGCGCCACCGCCGGAAATCCCCTTCGAAACCGCCGAACTCTCGCCGATGGCAAGGTCTTTCTATGGCGAAAACAAGCGGGTTTCTAATAGACGCCTGCGCGACCTCGGCTTTGACTTCCGCTTTCCAGACTATCGGATTTCGCTAGCTGATTTATGGAGTAACGGCCGCTGGCGTGGCTAATATTTCAAGTAAAAACATCTGCGGATAGTCTATGTTCCGGTTTCGATAGATCGGGGCGAATTGTGGCGAAATATCGCCCCCGAGATGGCGGTTTGGTCTGCTCAAAAGGCAAGAATATCCCCGTAGTGCCGCCAAAATCATACACCTATGACGCGCATATCGGATTCTTTAGCTTCGAAACGGGATGGATTTAGCCAATTTCAAAAAATTGAATCCTTTTTCTTCAATCGATAGATGATCGAACCGGCACGCACGGCCTTCAGAAGGTTAAGTACTGAATCCAAAGGGTTTAACTGGCTCAAACATAGAATTTCAAAATTTCGCAATTTTAAATTATCCCAGATTGTTAATAGAGCCTAATGCAACGTTAAAGGTTGAAGCACGTTTTCGCCATTTTTCCCCCCGAAAAACCAAGCCTTCGTTATTAAGACTTAACTAAATTTCAAGCGTAGGGGTCATCTGTTTGATCAAGATGAAGATAACGTCCGTTGCTCTGGCAACGGTGTTTGCCTTGGGGGCAACATTTACTGCGGTGACGCCGAGCCAGGCTGCACCGGGTCAGGGAAAGCCAAGCCAGGCACGGGCCGGTAATTGCGGCGGTGCATCTTGGTATGCCCTGTCATCGCGCACCGCTTCCGGCGAGCGGATGAACGCCAGCTATCTGACGGCCGCTCATCGCAATCTGAAGTTCGGCACCAAGGTTTCCGTTACCAACAAGCGCAACGGCAAGACCGTCGTCGTTCGCATCAACGACCGTGGCCCGTTCATTCGCGGCCGTGTTCTCGATCTCTCCAAGGCCGCCGCGTCCCATATCGGCATGGTCAGCTCCGGCACTGCCAGCATCTGTTATCGCGTCGTCAGCTGACGCAAAACACCCCTGTCCGGGATTTGTTTCGGATAGATTGATAGGGGTTTCGCCGGGACGAGATGATCTTCCGGTCTGAAACCACAGCCTCCCATCTGGTCAGCATTCGTCATCGGCTTTCGCCTCCCGGCTTGCTCTTGACGGCCATCACCGCTACCACGGCGGAAAATGGAGTTTGAAAGATGCGACTGGGTGGCAGGCTCGCCGGAGCCATTGAGGTTCTCGCCGATATCGAAACGCGCAAGCGTCCCGTTGCCGATGCCCTCAAGGATTGGGGGCTGGCACATCGTTTCGCCGGGTCCGGCGATCGTGCCGCGATCGGCAACATCGTCTATGACGCGCTGCGCATGAAACTCTCGCATGCCTATCTGATGGACAGCGACAGTGCGACAGCGCTCGGCCATGCCGTCATGTTCCGCCAATGGGGCGTTTCGCCAGAGCAGCTGGCGGCCGAGCTGGACGGCGACAAATTCGCGCCCGAGCCTTTGACGCAGGACATGTCCGCCGCCTTTGCCAGCCGCAAGCTCGACGATGCGCCGCTCCACGTACAGGGCGATATCCCGGAATGGGTCCAGCCGTCGTTTGAAGAAAACTTTGATGAAGACTGGCTTGCCGAAGCGCAGGCGCTTGCCGGCCGTCCGGCACTGGACCTCAGGGTCAATACGCTGAAGGCGACGCGCGACAAGGTCTTGAAGGCGCTCGATCGCAGCGCGGTTGAGCCGGCGACGATTGCCCGCAACGGCATCCGCGTCAAGGCCGGCGAGGGCGCCTCCCGCCTTCCCAACGTAACCGCCGAAATCTCCTTCGAGAAGGGCTGGTTCGAGGTCCAGGACGAAGGCTCGCAGATCGTTGCCGATCTCGTCATGCCCAAGGAGGGCGACCAGATCCTCGATTATTGCGCCGGCGGCGGCGGCAAGACCCTGGCCATGGCGGCAGCCATGAACAACAAGGGCCAGATCCACGCCTATGACACCGACCGCAAGCGCCTGGCGCCCATCATCGAGCGCCTGAAGCGCGCCGGTACCCGCAATGTTCAGGTGCATGACCGGCTGGACGGCCTGATGCCGTTTACCGGCAAGTTCGACCGTGTCCTTGTCGATGCGCCCTGCACCGGCACCGGCACCTGGCGCCGCCGCCCGGACACCAAATGGCGTCTGACGCAGAAGAACCTCGAGGAGCGGCTCGGCCAGCAGCAGGAAGCGCTGGCGGGCGCCGCATCTTTCGTGCGCCCCGGCGGTCACCTGATCTACGTCACCTGTTCGGTGCTGCCGGAGGAAAACGAGGCGCAGGTCTATGCGTTCTGCGAAGACAATCCGGAATTCGAAATCCTGTCGGCAGCCGATGCCTGGGCCGATCTGTTCGGCACCGACAAGAAGCAGCCCTGGTCGGCGGACATGAAGACCGTGACGCTGACCCCGGCCTCCACCGATACGGACGGCTTTTTCTTCTGCCTGATGGGCCGCAAGGGTTAAGTTTAGAAGGCGTTTTGACCGTACCTGCCGCAGCTCATGCGGCGGGTCTGGTCAGCCCCATTCGAATTTGAAAACGTTCTAAACTATACACTTTGACACAAGTTTAGTTTTGGTTCATGAAAACGCGGCTGAACAGCCACGTCCATCCATCGGGCCGCGCGGCTTGCGCGACCGGGGGAGCCGGGCGGTGGGGAACGCCGCCGTCATTCGGACAATACCAGGAGAGGTCATGACCAAATCATTCCTTCGCAGCGCGGCGCTCGCGCTTGCAACTGCCACCTCGATGCTTGCGCTGCAGCCGGCGCAGGCCGCGACCGATGCGGCCGCAGTCGTCAAGCATTACGCCGATGTGGCACATGCCAAGTTTTCGGATGCGCTTTCGACCGCAGAAGCCCTCGACAAGGCCGTCGATGCGCTGATCGCTAAGCCGAGCGACGGGACGCTGAAGGCAGCCCGCGAAGCCTGGCTTGCCGCGCGCAACCCCTACCAGGAAACAGAGGTCTACCGTTTCGGCAACCCGATCGTCGATGAGTGGGAAGGCAAGGTCAACGCCTGGCCGCTGGATGAAGGCCTGATCGATTATGTCGATCCGAGCTATGGCGCGGAAAGCGACGAGAACGCGCTGTTCACCGCCAATGTCATTGCCAACAAGACGATCAAGATCGACGGCAAGGATGTGGACGCCAGCAAGATCACCCCGGAATTTCTCGCAGGAACCCTGCAGGAAGCCGGCGGTATCGAGGCGAACGTGGCGACAGGCTACCACGCCATCGAATTCCTGCTCTGGGGCCAGGACCTGAACGGCACCGGCCCGGGCGCCGGCAACCGCCCTTACACGGACTATGACACGAAAGCCTGCACCAACGGCAATTGCGACCGCCGCGCCGCCTATCTGAAGGCTGCCAGCGACCTGCTGGTCTCCGATCTCAAGGACATGGTTGCCAACTGGACGCCGGATGGCGCTGCCACCAAGAATGTCGAAGCCGATCCGAAGGCTGGCCTTGGCGCCATCCTCACCGGCATGGGCTCTCTGTCCTACGGCGAACTCGCGGGCGAGCGCATGAAGCTTGGCCTTCTGCTGCACGATCCGGAAGAAGAACATGATTGCTTCTCCGACAACACCTACAACTCGCATCTGCATGACGCGATCGGCATCCAGTCGGCCTATACCGGCGAATATACCAGGGTCGATGGCACCAAGGTGACCGGCCCGTCGCTCTCCGAACTCGTTGCCGCCAAGGATCCGGCGCTCGACAAGGAAATGAAGGAAAAGCTGGCGACAACAATCGCCGCAATGCAGGCCATGGCCAAGCGCGGCGAAACGGTCGAAAAATACGACCAGATGATCGGCGAAGGCAATAAGGAAGGCAATGCTGTCGTGCAGGCCGCCATCGATGGCCTCGTTGCGCAGGCCAAGACGGTCGAGCGCGTCATTGCGTCGCTGGAACTTGGTACGATCGAGCTTGAAGGTTCCGACAGCCTGGATAATCCTAACGCTGTCTTCCAATGAGAAAGCAAAGGCGGGCCGCCACTTGTGGTGAGCGGCCCGGTTTTTTCTGAATGTGTGCTTGGCTTGTCCGACGCCTGATCCTGCCGTCTGCCGTTCTGTTCCTGACAGCGGCGGGCGGCTTTTCCGTTTCTGGCGGGGGCATCTTGGCGGGGGGCAAACCGCCTGCCAAAACGGAAGGACGCGCGCAAACGCTTCCTCAATCCGCCACCCGCGATGACCTGACCGAGGCGGACCGCGCCCGTGTCGCGGCCGTGACCCGCCCCGCGACCACGTTTTCCAAGGCGGAAAAGTTCGAAGCCATGTCCGGCGGTGCCGGCACGTCGATCGCCTCCGTCAATCAGGACAGCCTCTCGCAGTTTTCCGCCAATATTCGTTTTGCCGAGGAAGAGAGCTTCAAGCTCGGCAATGCGCTGTTTCGCAAGCTCTGGGTCTCGTCGCCCTCCTCGACGCAGGCATCGGACGGTCTGGGACCGCTCTACAACGCCCGCGCCTGCCAGACCTGCCATCTGAAGGACGGCCGCGGTCACCCGCCGGAAGGCTCCAGCGACGCGACGTCGATGTTCCTGCGGCTGGCGCGCGTCCCCCGAACCGATGCCGAGCGCGCGGCGATCGCCGCACATGAGGTGCTGAACTTCCCCGACCCGGTCTATGGCCAGCAATTGCAGGACAGCGCTGTCCCCGGTCTTCCCGCCGAGGGCCATTTACGCATCCGCTATAGCGAGATACCGGTCAAGCTGGCGGGTGGAGAGACCGTGTCCCTGCGCAAGCCAGAATATGCGATCGACACGCTGGGTTACGGCCCGCTCGATCCGGCGACGACGCTGTCGCCGCGTGTGACGCAAGTCATGTCGGGGCTCGGTCTGATCGAAGCCATTCATCCCGCCGATATCATCGCCAATGCCGATCCCGATGACACGGATGGCGATGGCATCAGCGGCAAGGTGCCTGTCGTGCGCGATCCGCAATCGGGAAAGCTCGCACTCGGTCGGTTCGGCTGGAAAGCCCAAAGTGCCACGGTGCGCCAGCAGGCGGCCGAGGCGCTGGCCAATGATATCGGCATCTCGTCCCCCGATGCCCGGCGCAGCCATGGCGATTGCACGGCCGCGCAGACGGCGTGCCTCTCGATGGCCGATGGCGTGCAGACGCGCCTTGGCGATACGGAAGCGCCCGACCCGGTGCTCGGTCTCATCACCTTCTATTCCGAAAACCTGGCCGTTCCGGCCCGCCGCAAGGCAAGCTTTGCCGAAACGCTTGGCGGCAAGAAGGTGTTTTACGAGGCGGGTTGCGTCTCCTGCCACGTGCCGAAATTCGTCACCCGCCGCGATGCAGCCAATCCCGCGCATGCGTTCCAGTTGATCTGGCCCTATTCCGATTTTTTGCTGCATGACATGGGCGATGGGCTTGCCGATGGGCAGCCGGTGGGTGTCGCGTCCGGCAGCGAATGGCGCACGCCCCCGCTCTGGGGAATCGGATTGACGAAGACGGTCAGCGGCCACACGTTCTTCTTGCACGATGGGCGCGCGCGGAACCTGACGGAAGCCATTCTCTGGCATGGCGGCGAGGCCACAAAAGCCCGCGACCGGTTTGCCGCGCTGCAAAAAGCCGATAGACAAGCCCTGATCACATTTCTGGAGTCCCTCTGATGCGCCACCGGCATATCCTGCTTCTCGGTTTGAGCCTTGCCTTCCTGCCGCTGCCTGCCATGGCAGACGATGAAGAGGCGGTGGCGCCGCGCGCCGGGCTGAAACAGGAGGCGGTGGCTGAAGTCATGCGAAAAGCTGTCGATGATTTCATCCGGCCAGGCTACCGCGATCTGCTGGAGGGAACCGAAACCTTGGCGGAGGCGGCGCATATGCTCTGCGAAAAGCCATCCGATGAGACGCTCGGCGATGTGCAGATGAGCTTCGACGAGGTCATCCAGCAATGGTCGACCATCGAGATCGTAAGAGTGGGGCCGGTGATCGAAGGCAATCGCTTCGAGCGCTTCCTGTTTTTCCCCGATCGCAAGAGCACCGGCCTGAAACAGGTCCAGCGCATTCTGGCGACCAATGACGAAACGGCTACGTCGGCGGACAGCCTGAAAGGCAAGAGCGTGGCGGCGCAGGGGCTCGGCGCGCTCGAATATGTGCTCTACGGCACGGGAGCCGACGTCCTGACGGCGGAAAAGAACGGCTTTCGCTGCCGCTATGGTGCAGCCATTGCCGACAACCTGAAAGCGGTGGCCGGCGAGCTGCATGCCGAATGGGAAAAACCGGATGGCATCCAGTCCGCCTGGAAGAACCCGGGACCGGACAATCCGGTCTACCGCGACGGCAAGGAAGCGGCAACCGAACTGCTCGGCATCCTCGTCCACGGTGTCGAGGCGATCCGGGACCAGCGGTTGCGGCCGTTCTATGCCGGGATCATCAAGGGAGAACCTGACAAGGGGCATCCGAAAATGGCGATCTACTGGCGCTCCGGCAACACCATGCCGGCGCTCTCGGCGAATTTCGCCGCGCTGCAGACCCTGTTCGACACGGCCGGAATGAAAGCGCTGCTGCCGGATGGCAAGGCCGATGTGGTCACCGCCGTGAACTACCTGCTGCAGGCGATCGTCGATGATCTCGACGAGATCGATCTGCCGGTCGAAGAGGCGATTGCCAATGATGAGCAGCGCGGCAGGCTGAACCGTATTTTGCAGAATACCAACGACGTCCTGCAGCGGCTGAACCTTGATTTCGGCGCCGCGATCGGGCTGAGCTCGGGCTTCTCTTTTGCCGATGGCGACTGAGCAAAAAAGACTGCATTCCGGCATCCGGCAAGCGGTTGACAACAAACGTACATTGGCGCAATGGATCGGCCGTGTTCACCTGTGGGCACGGCCAAACAAGGATCAACGGATCATGAACCCCGACAGTCGAAGTAGAGCTTCGATTTTTTCGACCGTCAGGCCCTGATCACACGGGGTTTCTGCTGGCGGTCGATGACTTGCCAGATTGGAAACCGACATGCTGCGCATCTATTCCTGCCAGAACAATCACCTTGCCGTTATCGACGCCATCCCGGAACTGAGCGATATCACGCCGGTCGTGTGGTTCGACCTGTTCAATCCCGCTCAGGATGAAACCCGCATCGTCGAGCAGCAGCTCGGCATCGAAATTCCCACGCGTGACGAAATGCAGGAGATCGAGCTTTCCGACCGCCTCTATCAGGAGGACGGCGCCGAATTCATGACGATGACGGCGGCGACCGAGCTCGATGGCGACAACCCGATCAAGGTGCCCGTGACCTTCATCCTGAAGGGCGCCACGCTTGTCACCGTGCGCCATGCCGATCCCAAGCCGTTTCATCTCTATGCCGCGCGCATGCAGCGACTGAACGGGGTGTCCTGCGAAAGCGGCGAGCTGGTAATGCTTGGCCTTTTGGAAGCGATGATCGACCGTACCGCCGATGCCCTGGAGCGCATCGGCAACGAGATCGACGGTATCTCGCGCGAAGTGTTCCGCAAGAACCATTCGAGCGTCACCAAGAAGACCCGCGACCTGCAGTCGCTGATCGAGCAGATTGGCCAGAAAGGCGATTTCTTGAGCGTCATCCGCGAAAGCCTCGTCAGTGTCGGCCGGCTCGTCGCCTATCATACGGCGCTGGATGGGATCGGCACGCGCAAGGCGATCAAGGAAAGCCGGCAGCGGATCAAGCTGATCCAGCGCGATGCTGCCTCGCTTGGCGATCACGCGTTGTTTTTGTCGAACAAGATCAATTTCCTGCTCGATGCGACGCTCGGCCTGATCAATCTGGAGCAGAACCAGATCATCAAGATCTTCTCGGTCGCCTCCGTCGTCTTCCTGCCGCCAACCCTGGTCGCTTCGATCTACGGCATGAACTTCGATGCCATGCCGGAACTGAAATTCGACTTCGGCTATCCGCTGGCCCTGTTCATGATGGTGCTGTCGGCTCTGTTGCCGTTCCTTTATTTCAAACGGCGCGGCTGGCTTTGACCGGCGTTTTCGCCCCGGTGTCTCTGGCGATTTTCCAGATTCTCCGTCATCCTCGCCCTTGCGGCGGGGATACAGTTGCGGCGCGTCCGCGCCGCAAGAGGCTCTAGAAATCGCCACCGGCCAATTTGGATCTGTTTTACATGGCCTATCGACACATCCCCGGTCAAAATCTCACCGATCGCCGCACCTTCCTGACGATGGCGGGTGCTGCCTGGGCGGCCACCCTTGCCCCGAAAGTTGCCTTCGCACTGTCGCGCACCGATGCGACCTATGCGTCTGCCTTCATGGCGCCCGACGGCTCCTATGGCGTGGCGACGCTGACCGAGGCCGGAGAGATTATCGAGCGGGTGCCGCTGCCCGCCCGCGCGCATGGCATGACCTGGTCGTCGGTGACCAACCGTGCTGTTGCCTTTGCCCGTCGCCCCGGCACCTATGCGATGATCTTTGCGCCCGATGACAGCATCGAGCCGATCGTCATCACGTCGGTCGAGGGGCGGCACTTTTATGGCCATGGCTGCTTTTCGGCGGACGGGCGGCTGCTCTATGCCACGGAGAATGATTTTGCCGGCAATCGCGGCATGATCGGCGTCTATGACGGCACGGACGGCTTTGCCCGCATCGGCGAATTCCCCTCCTATGGCATCGGACCGCACGACATGACCCTGTCGGCCGATGGCCATATGCTCGTCGTCGCCAATGGCGGCATCGAGACCCATCCGGATTTCGGCCGCACCAAGCTCAATCTCGACCATATGGAACCATCGCTGGCGCTGATCGACACGGCAACAGGCGCTCTGATCGAACGCCATGCGATGCCCGATACCCTGCGGCAGCTTTCCACCCGCCATGTCGATATCGATGCCGATGGAAAGGTCTGGTTTGCCTGCCAGTACGAGGGCGCCCGCAACGACCTGCCGCCGCTCGCCGGTTCGTTTGCGCGCGGCGAAGACATCCGCTTTCTGGACTTGCCTGAAGAGGTGACGCTGGCGCTCGCCAACTATGTCGGCGCCATCGCCGTCAACCGCCGCGACGGGATGGTCGGGCTGACATCGCCAAAAGGCGGAACCGCCGTGACGGTCGATGCCAAGACCGGGCTTGTGGTGCGGCAGGAACAATTGGCCGATGCGGCAGGGATTGCCCCCGCAGCGGACGGTTTCGTCGCCTCGTCCTATTCAGGCACGTTCGGGAAGACCCGCAGCCGGGTCGCCTGGGATCAGCATATCGTGCGGGTGGGCAAGCTCTGATCGCGCGCCGTCAGCGGTTCAACAGCGCAGCGATGTCGTCCCAGAGATAGGCAACCTGATCGTAATGCCTGTTGTCGAGCCAGATGCTGGAGCTTTCCACCGCCTTGGCACCGAGCCGCTCGTAGAATTTCCGGTTCGGATTGCCCGACAGGACCCAGGCAAACAATGATTTCGCGCCTTGCTGCGCGCAGTGCCTTGCCGCCGTCGAGACCAGCGCGGTGCCGATGCCCACACCCTGATATTCGGCCCGGACATAGAGCGCATAAATCTCGTGGAGATCGGCCGGCACCGTGCCGCGTCCCGGACCGAAATTGGCAAAGCCGACGATCCCGCCTTCCGAACGCTCCACCGCGACGAGATAGTTGACACCGGGAGCGCCCATGCGCCGGGCGTGGCGGACGGCCTGATCCTCGCGCGACATGCCGTCGAGAAAATCATCCGCCAGCAGCCCGCGAAAGGCCGATCGCCAGGTATCGACCAGGACGCCGGCGATCTCGAACAGGTCGTCGCCCGTGCCGGGCCTGATCTCAAAAGGATTGTCGTCGCTCATGACGATGATAGTGGGATTGCCGGCGGAAAATTAAAAGCCCGGTCCATCTGGCGCTTCGCATCTGATCGCCCTATTTCGCCCGCATGAACCGTATCCTGATCCATATTCTCTTCATCATCGCCGTTCTCGGCTGCGGCCTTTTGATCGGCATCAACAATATTCCCGGCGAATGGTATCAGTCGCTGGCGAAACCCGCCTTCAATCCGCCCAACTGGATTTTCGCGCCGGTCTGGTCGGCGCTGTATATCATCATCGGCTTTGTCGGCGCCCGCACCTTCCTCAACTATCGCGCCTCGGCGGCGATGCGGTTCTGGGTGGCGCAGATGATCTTCAATTTCGCCTGGTCGCCATTATTCTTCGGATTTCAGGAAATCGCGCTGGCGCTGATCGTCATCATCGCGCTCCTGATCTCGATCCTCGGTTTCATGGCCGTAAGCCGCAGGCAGGATTATCTCTCGGCGCTGCTGTTTGTGCCCTATCTCGCCTGGGTATCCTTTGCCACTTTGCTCAACACATCGATTTTCCTCATGAATTGAGGCTTGTCCTTGTTTTTGCGTCATGCGACTGTCTGCGCGACAGTGACCGGCAGACGATAGAGAGCACACGGTGGAATTTCGCGAGCGCATCCGCAACAGCTTCGGCCGGCAGGCCGCCATGGCCACGATCGGCGCAGAATTGACGCGGGTGGAGCAGGGCTCGGTGGAGATCGAGCTGCCGTTCGATGAGAAGCTGACCCAGCAGCACGGATTTCTGCATGCTGGGATCATTTCGGCGGCGCTCGATGCCGCCGGCACATACGCTGCCTATTCGGTGATCGATCCCGATGCGTCCATCCTCACCATTGAATTCAAGGTCAACCTGATGTCGCCAGGCCGGGGCGAGCGTTTCCTGTTTCGCGGCGAAGTCACCAAGCCCGGCACGACGATCATCGTCTCGGACGGCCGAGGCTACGCGATTTCGCCGGACGGACCGGCCAAGCTGATCGCCTCGATGACCGCAACGATGATGGTGATCCGCGGGCGCGAGGGGATCGAAGGATGACATATGAACTGAAGACGATCGCGGGCCGGACGATCCTCTACGTCATGGCCGTCGATGCCGAATATGGCGTGCATCTGCGCGAGCGCATTTCGCCGCTGATGACCGGCGTCGGCCCGGTCGAAGCGGCGGTGACCTTGACCCGCACGCTTGCTGAGCTCGGCGGCCGTGGCAGCCTGCCCGGCCTTGTCGTCTCGCTCGGCTCTGCGGGCTCCGCCCGGCTGGAACAGGCCGAGGTCTATCAGGCCACATCGGTTGCCTATCGCGACATGGATGCCTCGCCGCTCGGCTTTGAAAAGGGCGCGACGCCGTTTCTCGACCTGCCCGTCACCGTCGATCTGCCCTTGCGCATTCCCGGCGTAAAGATCGCAAGCCTTTCGACCGGCGCCAATATCGTTTCCGGCGCCACCTATGACAGCATCGCCGCCGACATGGTGGAAATGGAAACCTTCGCCGTCCTTCGCGCCTGCCAGTCCTTCCGCATTCCCCTGATCGGCCTGCGCGGCATTTCCGATGGCAAGGCCGAGCTCAAGCATATCGGCGACTGGACGGAATATCTGCACGTCATCGACGAGAAGCTGGCAAGCGCCGTCGATGCCATGGAAACGGCCGTTAAAACCGGCGAAATCACGGTTTGAGGCCGCAAAATTGTCCGGGTGCAATGTAATCATTGCGCTTGGAGCCACCTTTAATTAAAGGCTCGGCCTTAGTTCCCCATCACATAAGCCAAGCCACGGAAGCGCGTTATGACAGCGACAGTCCATCCCGATACCGTTCTCATCATCGATTTCGGCAGCCAGGTCACCCAGCTGATCG
The DNA here is from genome assembly GCF_001426685.1 of Rhizobium sp. Root483D2. Taxonomy (GTDB): domain Bacteria; phylum Pseudomonadota; class Alphaproteobacteria; order Rhizobiales; family Rhizobiaceae; genus Pararhizobium; species Pararhizobium qamdonense. Next base: position 328,290 of record NZ_LMFB01000012.1, read on the forward strand.
CACGGCGCGTGCGCGAGACCGGCGTCTATTGCGAGATCGTGCCCTTCCAATCGGCGGAAGAAGGCTTCAAGCGCCTCAATCCGAAGGCGATCATCCTGTCCGGCAGCCCGGCCTCGACGCTCGACATTGGCTCGCCGAGGGCGCCACAGGTCGTGTTCGACAGCGGCCTGCCTGTGCTCGGCATCTGCTACGGCCAGCAGACCATGTGCGAACAGCTGGGCGGCAAGGTTGAAGCCGGCCATCACCGCGAATTCGGCCGCGCCTTCATCGAGATCGACAAGGACTGCGCGATTTTCGACGGCATCTGGACCGTTGGCTCCCGCCACCAGGTCTGGATGAGCCATGGCGACCGCGTCACCGCGATCCCGGATGGCTTCGAAGTCGTTGCCACATCGCCGAACGCGCCTTTTGCCTTCATCGCCAATGAAGCCAAGAAATTCTATGCCGTGCAGTTCCATCCGGAAGTCGTGCACACCCCTGATGGCGCCAAGCTGCTTGCCAATTTCGTCCACAAGATCGCCGGTCTGAAGGGCGACTGGTCGATGGCCGCCTATCGCGACAAGGCCGTTGCCAATATCCGCGAACAGGTCGGCGACAAGCGCGTCATCTGCGGCCTCTCCGGTGGCGTCGACAGTTCCGTTGCCGCACTTTTGATCCACGAGGCGGTCGGCGACCAGCTGACCTGCATCCTTGTCGACCACGGCCTGATGCGCAAGAACGAGGCGGCCGATGTGGTCGCCATGTTCAAGGAGCACTACAATCTGCATCTGGTTCATGTCGATGCGTCCGACATGTTCATCAATGCGCTGGAAGGCGAGAGCGATCCGGAAACCAAGCGCAAGACCATCGGCCGCCTGTTCATCGACGTCTTCGAGGCGGAAGCCAAGAAGCTCGGCGGCGCCGATTTCCTCGCCCAGGGCACGCTCTATCCGGATGTCATCGAAAGCGTGTCCTTCACCGGCGGCCCGTCTGTCACCATCAAGTCGCACCACAATGTCGGCGGCCTTCCGGCCCGCATGAACATGCAGCTGGTCGAGCCCTTGCGCGAACTGTTCAAGGACGAAGTGCGCATCCTCGGCAAGGAACTGGGTCTTCCCGACAGCTTCATCGGCCGCCACCCGTTCCCGGGTCCGGGCCTTGCCATCCGCTGCCCGGGCGGCATTACCCGCGAAAAGCTGGAGATCCTGCGCGAAGCCGATGCCGTCTATCTCGACGAAATCCGTAAAGCGGGCCTCTACGATGCCATCTGGCAGGCGTTTGCCGTGCTTTTGCCGGTGCAGACCGTCGGCGTGATGGGCGATGGCCGCACCTACGAATTCGTCTGCGCCCTGCGCGCCGTCACCTCCGTCGATGGCATGACGGCGGATTTCTACCACTATGACATGGACTTCCTCGGCCGCGCCGCCACCCGCATCATCAACGAAGTCCGCGGCATCAACCGCGTCGTCTACGACGTGACATCAAAGCCGCCGGGAACCATCGAGTGGGAATGAGACAATAGCAGAAATCTGGTCGCGCATGTCGCGGCCAGCGTTATGTTCCCGATCCAGGTGGTTTCAAGCGGGCTGCTGCTGCGTTGTGCAGTGAATTCCACCGCCACCGGCGGCGATGCCGTCAATGTTCAACTGGATGATGTCACGTCCTGGAAACAGATCCCGTAAGGCGTCGCGGGCATTGTCATCGGCTTTCCGGTCGCCAAACTCCGGGGCGATGACGGCGCCGTTGCAAACATAAAAATTGATATAGCCGGCTGCGAAATCCGCATTCTCATAGGCCTTGCGTATGGTTGACGGCCCCGGCATGACCACCACATCCAGTTTATGTCCTTTGACGTCGGTGGATTGCCGCAGGATGTCCAGGTGGCGCAGGGTGACGGCGTGGTCATAGGATTGCGGGTCCAGATCCAGTCCGGCAACGACCACGCCGGGGGTCGCAAACCGCGCATAGAAATCGGTGTGACCATCGGTGATGTCCATACCGGCAATGCCCGGCAGCCAGATGACTTTTCGCACGCCCAGCAGGCGCAAGAGTTCCTGTTCGCATTGCGCCTTGCTGACGCCCGGATTGCGATTGGCGTTGAGCACGCAGCTTTCGGTGATGATGGCGGTTCCTTCACCATCCACCTCGATACCGCCGCCTTCCAGCACCAGATCTGTCTCGATAAACTCCGAGTGAACCGTTTTAGAGATGAAGCCTGCAACTTCGGCATCATCAGCGTGCGCCTGCTTTCCGCCCCAGCCATTGAAATTAAATCCGGCCGCGCCGGACTGGGCGGCCTGATTTTTCACGAAGACCGGCCCTGTATCGCGCATCCACAGATCGTCGATGGGCTGAACCACGAGCGTCACCGAGGGGCCGCACAGGCGCGCCGCGATATCGTATTCCTCCGCGCGCACCAGCATCTTCACCGGTTCGTGCGCTGCAATCGCCTTGGCGATGCTGGCCAGGTTTTCTCTGGCAACGGGAAGCAGCTTTCGGCCCCAGATATCCACGGTCGGACCGAAGGCCATCCACGTTGCCGCATGCGCTGCTCCTTCATCCGGCATCAGCCATGTGCCGTCAGGCGCGGCGGCGGCCGTGTTGACATCATGCGCCAACGCGCCGGTTGCCAGAGCGCCGCCCAGCAGTCCCCGCTTCAACAATTTTCGCCGCGTCATCATCAAGGGCTCCATTTCTGACTGGGTCACTGCGATGTATCACCGGTGAGCGGACCGGGCACGGAATTTCAAACGCGTCAAGCAATGGCAAAAGCGGCTGCGGGCGCACCGGCTGCGAAACGGCGGTTCAGGTGTCAAAGCCGTTTGTTCACAAGAGCAGCGACTGCTGCGCCGGTTCCGGTGTGCCGACATGTACGCCTTCCAGTTCCAGCATATGAACCTTGGCTGTCGCGCCACCGGGGGCGGAAAAGCCGCCGACCTTGCCGCCGGCGGCGAGCACGCGGTGGCAGGGGATGATCAGCGGCACCGGGTTCTTCGCCATGGCCTGGCCGACATCGCGGGCGGCCTGCGGTCCGGCGCCGAGCGCCTTGGCCAGCGTGCCATAGGTGGTCGTATGGCCCCAGCCGATGGCGCGCAGCGCCTGGTAGATCTGCCGGAAAAAGTCGTCCTGGCCGTCAAGGTCGAGGGCAACGCTGGAGAAATCGATAATCTCGCCGTCAAAATAGCGTTGCACCGCAGCGATGACCTCGCGGATCGCCGGGGTGGGGTCCCCGCGTTCAGCGTCCGGCACGCGGCGCAGAATGTTGCGTTCCGTGGCCTCGGCGCTGCGTGCCGGCAGCTGGAACCGGGTGATGCCGATCGCGTTCCAGGCAATGCCGCAATAGCCGCCGGCAGTCTCAAAAACATGATAGGTCTGTGCTTTCTCAGCCATCGGTCCGCTCCTTGTCCAACTCCCGCGCCAATGCGTGGGGTCAAAATACGCTTCTGTTTGTCACGCTGCCGCGCTCAGGCGCTTGCGTTCCAGTGCCAGCAGATACCGCTTGGCCTCCAGCCCGCCGGCAAAACCGTGCAATTGCCCGTCCGATCCGATCGCGCGGTGGCAGGGGACGATGATCGAAACCGGGTTTCTGCCGTTTGCCGCTCCCATCGCGCGATAGGCTTTGCGATGCCCGATCTGCCGGGCAATGGTGGCATAGGTCCGGGTTTCGCCAAAGGGGATCGTCAACAGCGCCTGCCAGACCGCCTTCTGGAATGCGGTACCGGTGAGATCCAGCCGGATGCTGAATTCCGTGCGCTCGCCCGCAAAATATTCCGCCAGCTGCCGTTCTGTTTCGAGCAGGATCGGATGATTGGCGCTTTCCACGCGTTCGCCAAGCCTGACGCGGTTGGGGGCGTCGTTCTCCCACAAAATGGCAGCCAGCCCGTCGCTGCGGGCAACCAGCTCCAATGCGCCGACCGGCGAGGCGATGAATTTGCAAACGGTGATCATGGTCTGAGTTTCGCTCAGTTTTACCGATCCCGCCACCCGATTCTTGCGCTGGAAGAGGTGGATCGAACGCTGTATCCGCTTGGCTGTGGCAGGCTCGATTTGACGCAACGCCCAACCCATCCATTTCACGATCGTGGGAATAAATTCACAATGTTCATGTTTTGTTCTTGATCAAATATCCGACTCGAATATACTGGTGGCATCCAGAAAGAGATGAGGTCTGCCATGCTTGGAAAAGCCGAGGTTTTGCGCATTGAACAGCAGTCATTTTTACGCGGTCGGGCGGGCAGCACGGTGCCGGTCCAGCCCCAGCAGAAATATGCTGATGATCATGGAAAGAGCAATCTGTTCCTGGCGCTCGTGCCGGAGCGGGAGGTGGCTTTGCAGGCTGTCGAGACCGGCAGGGAGATTGCGCGGCGCTACGGCCTGTCGAAAAGTCCACGCCCGCATGAGCGCATGCATGTCTCGCTGAATGCCATCGGCACATATCCGGATTTCCCCGATGATATCGTCTTCGCCGTCTCCGCAGCCATGGCCACCGTCAAGGCAGCCCCTTTCGAGGTCAATTTCGATCGCGCCATGTCCGTCACCAATGCCCGGGCTGTCGTGCTTGCCAATGCGATCCGCAGCGAAGAGATGATGGATCTGCATGTGCAGCTTGCCAAGGAAATGTGGAGTGTCGGCCTGAATTTCACCTATAATCCGCGTTTCATGCCGCATATGACGGTTCTCTATGACGACGTGCCGGTGCCCGAGCACTTGCTTGCCGAACCGGTCCGCTGGATTGCGCGCGAATTCGTGCTGATCCGCAGCGTCATCGGCAAGAGCGAATATGAATATCTCGATCGCTGGCCATTGCTGGATTGACGGGATCGGGCCCGGAGCAACCGGCGTGCGGATACGGCGCGCCGGTTGCGTCCGTTTCTGTGTGCCGGGGCCGATCTACAACACAAAGCAAGCCGCAAATTTTGGCATCTTGCGCCTGCCTGCAGCAAGCCGCATAAGCCCTTGAAACGATAAAAGGGAGGATGGTCATGGATATTTCTGAAATCGTCATCAGGGGTGATACGCCGGGTGTCGAATGGCGGCTGCCGGTCATCCGGTTCAAGGGCAGCGACGCCAAGGCGCCAAAAATCTACATCCAGGCGGCGTTGCACGCCAACGAGCTTCCGGGCACGGCTCTCCTGCATTTTCTATGCGAAAAGCTGCGGCAGGCCGATGCCGATGGGAAAATTTTCAGCGATATCACCATCGTTCCGCAGGCCAATCCGATCGGCACGGCGCAATCGCATTTCGGCGAATTGCAGGGCCGGTTCGATCTGGGCTCGCGCACCAATTTCAACCGCGAATTTCCGCTGATCGGGCTGTCCGAGCGCGAAACGCTGATCGACGATCTCGAGCGTTATCCGGTGGTGGAACAGCTGAAGCGGCAGTTGCTGCATATGGCGCTCGGTGCCGATCTGATGCTCGATCTGCATTGCGATGATGAATCCGTGCAATATACCTATGTTGATGAGGCCTTCTGGCCGGAAGCCGCCGATCTGGCATCGGCGCTCGACATGGAAGCCGTGTTTCTCGCCGATGGCGAAAGCAGCGCGTTTGAGGAAGCGGTCGGCTATGCCTGGAAGCATGAAACGGCCGAAAAGGCCAAGCGGCTGCCGGGCCGGCTGGCCGTCACCGTCGAGCTTCGCGGCACGCGCGATGTCTATCCGGACATGGCCCGCAAGGATGCCGAAGGGCTCTGGCGCTTTCTGGTGGCGCGCGGCGCGGTGGGCGGCGCGGCCGCAACGATCGAGCCCTATCGCGGCAAGGTGACGCCGCTCGACAATATCGAGATGATCCGCGCGCCGCAGGCCGGCGCCGTGCTGTTTCATCGCGACATCGGCGATACCGTCGCTGCCGGCGATCTGCTGGCGACGATCATCACCACACCGGGCATGGAAGGTGGTGCGATCGATATCCATGCGCCGCAGGCAGGGCTGGTCGCCACGCGCACCTCGCAACGCTTTGCCCGCCGCCGCGACAACCTGATGAAAATCGCCTGCGACGAGCCCACCAAGGCGGTGCGCAAGCCCGGCGCGCTCGAGGCCTGAGCGGCGGTCTTCTGGCGGCGCTGTGCCTCCCGGTGTGACGTGCCCGGCCTGAGATGAATAACGTGGACAATCGCCGCCTTGCTGGCGGTTGTCATAATCCCTTTATGGAATTGCGTTCTTTAGCCGCGAGCCAACCCGGACCTGGTCCACTGTGGCACGCAGGAGAGCGCGCATGCCCATCTATGATCTCGCCATTGCCGGTGCCGGTATCGTCGGCCTGGCGCACGCGCATGCGGCGGCCAAGCGCGGCAAGCGCGTCGTTGTCATCGACCGTGATGCGCAGGCCAATGGCGCTTCGGTGCGCAATTTCGGTTTCGTCACCGTCACAGGCCAGGAGGCCGGAGATTGCTGGACCATGGCACGGCAGTCGCGGGATATCTGGGCAGAGGTGGCGGAAAAAGCCGGCATCGCCATCGTTCAGCGCGGCATGGTGCTCGCCTCGCGGTTCGACGAATCCGAAGCGGTGATCGATGCTTTCCTGCGCACGGAAATGGCCGATGGCTGCGAAAGGCTGACGGCGCGCCAGGCGCAGGCGCATGTCCCCTCCTTGCGCACGTACGCTGCCCGCGTCTCGCTCTACAGCCCGCACGAAATCCGCGTCGAATCCCGCACGGCGATCCCGCTGCTCGCCCGGTTTCTGGAAGAGCAGCTCGGCGTCACCTTCCTGCGCAACACCACCGTCACTGCAGTCGAACCGCCGCGTGTGGAAACAGCGGATGGTGTGATCGAGGCCGAAACCGCGATCGTTTGCCTGGGCGACGATTTCACCGGGCTTTTTGCCGACCGCATCGCGGCCTACAATGTCACCCGCTGCAAGCTGCAGATGCTGCGGCTGCGGCCGCAACAGCCGGTCCGGTTCAACACGGCCGTCATGTCCGATCTCGGGCTTGGCCGCTATCTCGGCTATGCCGGCTTGCCCGAGGCCGCGCCGCTGAAACAGCGCCTGGATGCCGATTTGCAGGCGGAGCGCGGCAATGGCATTCATCTGATCGTCACCCAGTCGGCCGATGGCTCGCTGGTGGTCGGCGATAGCCATCATTATGCCAAAACCCCTGATCCGTTTGCCTCGGATGCGGTCGATGATCTCATCCTTGGCGAATTCGACCGGGTGCTTGATCTGCCGGGACGGGTAATCGCCGAGCGCTGGCTGGGGACCTATGCCTCGGCGCCCGATCGCTGGCGTTTTACCGACAGGCCGTCCGACCGCGTGCGCATTGTCGTCGTTACCGCCGGATGCGGCGCCTCGACGGCGTTCGGGATCGGCGAGGAAACCATCAACGAACTCTATGGGAGTGCCGCATGAGCAAGTTCAAGGCCGTGATTTTCGATTGGGCCGGCACCGTCATCGACTTCGGGTCGTTTGCCCCGATGGGCGCCTTTGTCGAAACCTTTGACAAATTCGGCGTGCATGTGACCATCGAAGATGCGCGCAAGCCGATGGGGCTGCCCAAGCGCGCGCATATCAGCGCCATGCTGGCCGAGCCGCATATTTCGGCGCGCTGGGCATCCGCGCAAGGGGCAGCACCCGATGAAGGCGCCGTCGACAAGGTCTATGACCTCTTCGTGCCGCTCAACGAAGAGGTGGTCAGCGACTATTGCACGCTGGTGCCCGGCACGCTCGAAACGGTCGCCTATCTGCGCGCCAAGGGCATGCGGATTGGCTCGACGACCGGCTATACGCGCTCGATCATGGAGCGGGTGCTGCCGCTGGCGGCCGAACAAGGCTTTGCGCCGGAAAACCTGATTTGTGCCGATGATCTGCCGCTCGGGCGCCCGACGCCGATCGGCATGTACAAATGCTTCCTCGACCTGATGGTCTATCCGGCCGGCGCGGTAATCAAGGTCGATGACACCGAGCCGGGCATTGCCGAGGGCGTGGCCGCCGGCTGCATCACGGTGGGGCTGACGCTTTCGGGCAACGAGGCAGGCCTGACCGCGGCGGAGCTTGCCGCGCTGTCGCCCAATGAACGTTCGGCCCTGCATGAAAAGGTCGGCGCCAAGCTCAAGGCCGCCGGTGCCGATCACGTCATCGAAACCGTGGCCGGACTGCCGCAACTGATCGACATGCTGGAGCGCTGATCTTCCGGCATTCTCAGCCGCATATCTTCATGCTATCCCGCATACCGGCAAAAGGGATTGAGCATGAGCGTGACCATCTACGGCATCAAGAATTGCGACACGATGAAGAAGGCGCGGACCTGGCTGGAAGGCCAGGGGATCGCCTATGATTTCCACGACTACAAAGTATCCGGCATTGCCCGCGAGACGCTGCAGCGCTGGACGGCAGCGCTCGGCTGGGAGACGGTTCTGAACCGCTCCGGCACGACATTCCGCGCGCTTGGTGATGCCGACAAACAGGATCTCAACGAAGACAAGGCGATCGCCCTGATGCTCGCCCAGCCCTCCATGATCAAACGGCCGATATTGGATCATGACGGCAAGCTGACGGCTGGCTTCAAGCCTGAGATTTATGGCCGCCTTTTCCAGGGGTAAACATGTCGAAGAGCACCCGTGCAACGCTTGCGCTGACAAAAGCTGCGGCCGCCTTTACCGTTCATACCTATGATTACGATCCGTCTGCCGACCGGATCGGCATGGCGGCGGCCGAGGCGCTGGGGGAGGAGCCGCGCCGTGTGTTGAAGACGCTGATGGCCGAGGTCGATGGCAAGCCGGTTTGCGTGGTGGTACCCTCCGACCGCGAAGTGAGCATGAAGAAGCTGGCGGCGGCGTTTCAGGGGAAATCGGCCCAGATGATGAAACCGGCCGAGGCCGAGCGGCTGACCGGCTATCATGTCGGCGGTATCAGTCCGTTCGGACAGAGGAAACAGGTGCCAACGGCGATCGAGGAACAGGCATTTGCCGAGCCGCTGGTCTATATCAATGGCGGCCAGCGCGGCCTGCAGGTGCGATTGGCCCCCGACGATGCCCGCAAAGCGCTGAATGCCGTTGCCGCGTCTTTGATTGCCTGAGAGAACCATGATGTCTGAGATGACCGCGACGCTTTCGATCCTTGAACCCTATCCCGGCATCTTCGCCTATTATGACGGGCGCGTTAGAGGCAAGCGGCTGCATGCCGAGGGGCCGAACTGGCTGGACGACGGCGCCTATTCGCTGGGTGTGGCCTCCTATGCCATCGTCGATGGCGCTGAAGCTGTGGTTTACGATACCCATATCTCGCTGGCGCACGCGCGCGCGATCCGTGCGCATCTGGAAAGCCTCGGCGTCCATACAATCCGCGTCGTGCTCAGCCACTGGCACAAGGACCATATTGCCGGGAATGCCGTGTTTGCCGACTGCGAGATTATCGCCCTTGCTTTGACGGCGCAGAAGCTGGAGGAGAACCGCAGCAGGATCGAAGCGGCCAACCCGCCGATTGCGCCGCTGGTCATGCCGACGCGGCTGTTTGAGGAAACACTGGAACTCTTTGTCGGCCGCCGCCGCATCGAACTGCATCATTTCGCGGTTCACAGCTCGGACGGCAACGTTATCTGGCTGCCGGACGAAAAAGTGCTGCTCGCCGGGGACACGCTGGAAGATACCGTCACTTATATCGCCGAGCCCGGCCAGATCGGCACGCATATTGCCGAACTGCGGCGCATGCGGGAATGGCCGATTGAAAACATCCTTCCGAGCCACGGTGACAAGGCGCGGATTGCCGAAGGGGGATATGCGCCGGCGCTGATCGACGCGAACCGGAACTATCTGGAGCGCCTGTCCACCGCAATTGCGCAGGGCGAAACCGTGATCCCGCAACTGACGGAATTTGCCGCCGCCGATATCGCGTCGGGCGCTCTCGTCTATTTCGAGCCCTATGAAACGGTTCATCACAGCAATATCGCGGCCGTGACGGCCGCCATGCGATGAGACCTGCCAGCGCAAATGCACCTTCAAATTCGCCGCAAAGCGCTCTAAGTCTAACCCTGATGTAAATTCAGCAGACAGGCACTCCCATGACCTCTTCCACGCACCAAGCCGTCGATCCCGTCAAACTGGACAAGCTCGCCGAAGTCGCCATCAAGGTGGGTTTAAGGCTCGAGCGCGGCCAGGATCTCCTGATCACGGCGCCGATCGCCGCCCTGCCGCTGGTGCGGCTGATCACCAAACATGCCTATATTGCCGGGGCCGGTCTGGTGACGACGTTCTATTCCGACGAGGAAACGACGCTCGCCCGCTACGCCCACGCCCCCGACGAAAGCTTCGACAAGGCCAGCAACTGGCTTTACGACGGCATGGCCAAGGCCTTTGCCGGCAATACTGCCCGCCTTGCCATATCCGGCGACAACCCGATGATGCTGGCAGCGCAAGACCCGGCCAAGGTGGCGCGTGCCAACAGGGCGATGTCGATGGCCTACAAGCCGGCGCTGGAGAAGATCTCCAATTTCGACATCAACTGGAACATCATTTCCTATCCAAACCCCGCCTGGGCGCGGCAGATGTTTCCGGATGATGCCGAGCAGGTTGCCGTCGAAAAGCTGGCCAATGCCATCTTTGCCGCCTCCCGCGTCGATGTCGCCGACCCCATTGCCGCCTGGGCCGGGCATAATGCCAATCTTGCCAAGCGTTCCGCATGGCTGAACGGCGAACGCTTTTCGGCGCTGCATTTCACAGGACCGGGCACGGACCTGACGGTCGGGCTGGCCGATGGCCATGAATGGCATGGCGGTGCATCGACCGCAAAGAACGGCATCACCTGCAATCCCAACATTCCGACCGAGGAGGTCTTCACCACGCCGCATGCGCTGCGCGTCGATGGCCATGTGTCGAGCACCAAGCCGCTGTCGCATCAGGGCACGCTGATCGACAATATCCAGGTTCGCTTCGAGGCCGGCCGCATCGTCGAGGCCAAGGCCTCGAAGGGCGAGGAAGTGCTGAACAAGGTGCTGGATACGGACGAAGGCGCACGGCGTCTCGGCGAAGTGGCACTGGTGCCGCATTCCTCGCCGATCTCGGCCAGCGGCGTCCTGTTCTACAACACGCTGTTTGACGAGAATGCCTCCTGCCATATCGCGCTCGGGCAATGCTATTCGAAATGCTTCCTCGACGGCGCCTCACTGACGCAGGAGCAGATCACGGCGCAGGGCGGCAATTCCAGCCTGATCCATATCGACTGGATGATCGGTTCCGGCGAGGTCGATATCGATGGCGTTCTTGCCGATGGCGCCAAGGTTCCCGTCATGCGCAAGGGCGAGTGGGCTTGACCACGCTCGGCGTCATCGGCGGAACAGGCTGGCTGGGCGGCGCTCTTCTCCGCCCGGCCCTTGCCAGGGGCTTCATCGCCCCCACAGATCTCATCCTGTCGTCGCGCAGCGGCAGGACGGCAGGGTTCGAGGCCTGGCCGCATATCCGGTTCACCACCGACAACCGTTCGCTGGCGGCGCAGTCGGATATCGTCATTCTGTCGGTGCGGCCGGAGGATATCGATGCTTTGGAACTCGATCTCTCCGGCAAGCTGGTGATGTCCGTTATGGCCCGGCTGCCTGCGGCAGCGCTTCGCAATCGTTTCAAAAGCGGCCGCATCATCCGCGCTATGCCGAATGCCTGCGCCGAGCAGGGGCTGTCTTTCACCCCCTGGCATGCAACGGACGAAACAACGGCCGCAGACGCGGAATTTGCGGACGGTTTCTTTGCCTGCTCTGGGAAGACGGCGAAGCTTTCGACGGAAAGCGAGCTTGATTATTTCACCGCCCTGACCGGCTCCGGCCCGGCGTTCATCGCCGCCTTTGCCGATGTCATGGTCCGTAACGCCATCGCCCATGGCGTTGCACCTGATATTGCCGATACCGCCGTTCGCCAACTCTTTCTGGGCGCCGGAACTTGGATGGCCGACGCGCCGGAGACACCGGCGGATACGGTGCGGATCTTCACCGATTATGGCGGAACCACCGCCGCCGGCCTGACGGCGATGTTCTCGGCCGATATTGCCGGGCCGATCGGCAAGGGGCTAGCGGCTGCGGAGAAGGCCGTTAAAGGCTGACGGTTTTCGCCGGGACCGTTGCTGCGGCGCGCGGTGCCATTTGCGCCCGCTGGCCGAGCCACACGCTCGTGAGCACTGCGGCCATGCCGGCGATCTGCAGCGGCGTCAGGTTCTGGTTCAGCATGCCCCAGCCGAGCAGGGTTGCCACCAGCGGGCTGAGGAAGCCGAGCGAGGCGACGGCTGCAGGGTCAAGTCTGGACAGGCCGCGAAACCACAAAAGATAGGTGAAGGCGGCGCCGATCAGGCCGAGCCAGGCCATGCCCAGCACATTGGCCATGGTCGGCACCGGCAGAGCCGGCTCAAGCAGCAGCGCCACGGGTAACAGCAACAGGCCGCCTGCGGTCAGCTGCCAGGCCGTGAAGGTGAGGCTCGAGACGGGCGGTGCCCAGCGGCGCGTCAGCACCGTGCCGAACGCCATGGAGACTGCACCTGCGAGCCCTGCGGCAATGCCGATCGGATCGAGCGCCGCTCCGGGCGTCAGCACCAGCAGACCGACACCGGCCATGCCGACAATACCAGCGGCGATCGCCTGCGCCCTCACCGGCGAGCCGATCAAAAGGCGGGCCAGCATGACGACGATCAACGGCTGGATCGCGCCGACAGTTGCCGCGACCCCGCCGGGCAGGCGATAGGCCGAGATGAACAGCATCGCCCAGAAGAACGAGAAATTGAGCGCGCCCAGAATGAAGCTGCGCGCCCACCAGATGCCCTGTGGCAATTGCCGGACGATCATAAGCAGGATGAGGCCGGCAGGCAGGGCGCGCAGCATGGCAACGGTGAGGGGATAACCGTGCGGCAGGAATTCGGTGGTGACCACATAGGTGCTGCCCCAGATGGCGGGCGCGATCGCGGTCAGGCCGATATCCGCGAGGGAACTGGATTTTATCTTCATTTAAAGTATCTCTATTTCAAGATAAATCAGCATAACATCGATTATCTTGACGTCAAGATGAATGCTGCGTACCAAACAGGTATGGCAGAAGATCACGTCGATAGAATTTTGGCACAATGGACACGGGAGCGTCCGGACCTGGATATTGGCCCCATGGGCCTGCTGGGCAGGCTGGCGCGGCTCTCGACCTATCTCGGCCGCGAGGTGGAGAAGACGTTTTCGCAGTTCGGATTATCGTCGGCGAGCTTCGACGTGCTGGCGGCGCTGCGCCGTTCCGGTCCGCCTTACCGGCTTTCGCCGGGCGACCTCCTGGCAACCACGATGATCACATCGGGAACGATGACCAACCGCATCGATCAGCTGGAAAAGGCCGGTCTCGTCGAGCGGCTGACCCATCCGGACGATCGCCGCAGCGTGCTGATAGCACTGAATCCGGAAGGGCTTGCGCTGGTGGAGCGCACAGTCACCGCGCATGTCGCCAACCAGCACAGGCTGACGGCGCTGCTGGAGCCGGATGAACGGGCGGCGCTGGATCGGATCGCCAGGAAATATCTGGCTGCGTTCGAGTAAAATTTAGCAGGCGAGGTCGGCAACCACCGCATCGAGGATCAGCATGCCGGCCGGGGTGCAGCGCAGGCGCGAATTGCCCAGGCGCTCGATGAAACCATGTTCGATGAGGAACTGTTCGCGGTCCGGATCCGGCTCGCGGCCGGACAGGTCCTGCCAGCGCACGAGATCGATGCCTTCCTTGAGCCGCAGGCCCATCAGCAAAAGCTCATCAGCCTGTTCGCCGTAGCCCAGCACTTCCTGGTCGACCATGCCATGGCCATGGTCCTCGACCAGCTGCAGCCAGTCCTCCGGCTTGCGCTCGGTTGCCGTGGCGATCTTGTTGCGGCCGCGCGTCAACCGGCCATGCGCACCCGGGCCGATGCCGGCATAGTCGCCATAGCGCCAATAGGTGAGGTTATGGCGGCTTTCGGCGCCCGGTGCGGCGTGGTTGGACACCTCATAGGCCGGCATGCCGAACCCCTCGGTGATCTGCTGCGTCGCCTCGTAGAGCACGGCGGAATGTTCGCCATCCGGAACGATCAGCTTGCCCGCCTTGTGCAGGCCGTAGAAAGGCGTGCCTTCCTCGATCGTCAGCTGGTAGAGCGACAGGTGATCGACGGCGTAGGAGACGGCCTGTTTCAGCTCCTGCTCCCAGGCTTCGACGGTCTGGTTGGGGCGGGCGTAGATCAGGTCGAACGACATGCGCGGAAAGATATCGCGCGCCAGGCCGATAGCCTTGAGGGCGTCCTCGACATTGTGCAGCCGGCCGAGAAACTTCAGGTCGCGGTCGTTCAGCGCCTGGACGCCGAGCGAGACCCGGTTGACGCCGGCGGCGCGATAGCCGCGAAACCGCGTCGCCTCGACGCTGGACGGATTGGCCTCCATGGTAATTTCGATGCCGTCGGGCACATGCCAGAGATTGGCAATGCCGTCGAGAATGGCCTCGACCGTCGAGGGGTTCATCAGCGACGGCGTGCCGCCGCCCATGAAGATGCTGGTGACGGTGCGCGGGCCCGACATATGCCGCATCGCCGCCATCTCGGTGAGAAACGCCGTGACGAAACGCGGCTGATCCACCGGCTGATGCCGCACATGGCTGTTGAAATCGCAATAGGGACATTTGGCAGCACAGAATGGCCAATGCACATAGACCCCGAAACCGGGCTCCTTGCTGTCGCCGATGGAAGAAAAAGTAGCCATTCTGTTTCAGGTCTTTCAGGCGCTTTGGCGCGGAGTTAAGGTCGTGTCGTCTGCATATCTACAGGCCCGAGATGCTGAGCGTCTCTCCCGTCCCATATATGATTTGCTTCATCTTCTCTATGTCCGAAATCGGAGAGCTGCGTCACCCCCCTCTGTCGGCAACGCCGACATCTCCCCCTCAAGAGGGGAGATGAGCCGCAGGCTTTCGGGCAGCTAGGAAAAAGAATGATCTCCCCCTTTGCGGGGGAGATGTCATGAAGTGACAGAGGGGGGTAATTCACCTCGCATTCGGAACTATCCCCCTGTTGCCTTCAAGCACTCAAGCATGTCTCGGCAAAAAGCTTGAACGCGCGCGCCCGGTGCGACAGCGCCTCGGCATCGCCCGGCTTCCAGCCATGCTTTTCCTCGGCACTCATTTCGCCGAATGTGGTGTCGTAGCCGAGCGGTTGGAAGACCGGGTCGTAACCAAATCCCTGGCTGCCACGCGGCGGCCAGACGATATGGCCTTCCACCTCGCCCCGGAAAAGTTCGACATGGCCATCCGGCCAGGCAAGGCAGAGTACCGAGACGAAGCGGCCGGTGCGCCGGTCAAAGGCGGTGGCGCCGGCGTCCTGGATGGCGGTCTCGACCTTTTCCATCGCCATGGCAAAATCGCGCGTGCCATCGGCGGTCTCGGCCCAGTTGGCGGTGTAGACGCCGGGATCGCCGTTCAGCGCATCGACGACAAGGCCGGAATCGTCCGAAAGGGCGGGCAGGCCGGAGGCTTTCGCCGAGGCCAGCGCCTTGATCGTGGCGTTTTCCTCGAAGGTGGTGCCGGTCTCGTCCGGCTCAACGAAGTTGAGATCGGCCGCCGACTTGGCTTCAAAGCCCATCGGGCCGATCAGGTCGCGGATTTCGCGGATCTTGCCGGCATTGTGGCTGGCGACGATCAGGGTCTTGTCTTCAAGCTTGCGCATCTGCGTCTTTCTCAATCCGGCGGGCTTTTGCCCATTCGTGTCAGTCGATATTCCAGAGGCTGGCCTCGGCGCATTCCAGACTGTTTCCGGCGGGGTCGCGGAAATAGAAGGACCGCGCGCCCGATGGCCAGAGCACTTCGGTTTCGATCGCGATATCAGCGGCCTTCAATTTGTCTTCCCAGGCCTGAAGCTGGCCCTTCTGCACCCGCAGACACATATGGCCGTTGCCTCGCGTTCCATGCGGCGGAACCTGCAGTCCCTCTGCCGGCGGTGGCTTGACCGTCTCCGCCGGGTTGAAGATCAAAAGGACGCCCGGTCCGCAGCGGAAGAAGATATGCCGGTTGCCGGCGCGGCTGATTTTTTCAAGGCCGAGAACGGAGCCGTAAAACGCCTCCGCCGCATCGAGATCATCCACATAAAGTGCTGTTTCCAGAATGCCTTCAAACGTCAGCTTATCCATGCGAATTGCCCCTCACCCTAGTCCTCTCCCCGCTCGCGGGGAGAGGGGACGCCAGAGATTGCCGTCCGGTCCTTCTCCCCGTCAGGACGGGGAGACGATGCCCGATAGGGCAGTTGAGGGGCATTGTCCGCATGAACGCCTCAGCCCCCGATGGCCTGCTTCTGCATGGTGACCAGTTCTGAAATGCCGTTCTTGGCAAGGCCGAGCAGCGTGCCGAATTCTTCCTCCGAGAACGGCTTGCCTTCGGCCGTGCCCTGGATCTCGACGATGCCGCCCGAGCCGGTCATGACGAAATTGGCGTCGGTTTCCGCTGCCGAGTCCTCCAGATAATCGAGGTCGATGACCGGCTGGTTGGCAAAGATGCCGCAGGAGATCGCGGCGATATGGTCTTTCAGGACTTTCTCGACCTTGATCATGTTGCGGGCTTCCATCCAGGCGAGGCAATCGCGCAGCGCAATCCACGCGCCGGTGATCGAGGCGGTCCGGGTGCCGCCATCGGCCTGGATGACGTCGCAGTCGATCGAGATCTGGCGTTCGCCGAGTTCCTTCAGATCGACGACGGCGCGCAGCGAACGGCCGATCAGACGCTGGATTTCCTGGGTGCGGCCGCTCTGCTTGCCGGATGCCGCCTCGCGCTTCATGCGCTCGCCGGTGGCGCGCGGCAGCATGCCGTATTCGGCGGTGACCCAACCCTTGCCGCTGTTGCGCAGCCATGGCGGCGTCTTTTCCTCCAGGCTCGCCGTGACCAGCACATGCGTGTCGCCAAACTTCACCAGGCACGATCCTTCTGCATGTTTGGAAACATTGCGCTCGAAGGAAACCTTGCGCATCTGGTCGGTTTTTCTGCCGGAAGGCCGCATCATGAACTCCTGTGATGTTTGTCAGCCTTCTAACCTATGTTGCGATGAAGGGAAATCATTTGCGCCAAAAGAGTGGCGGAGAGCCAAAAGCCGCTGTACGGCGGGCATTCCAGCCAATTTCTCTTTTGCTATCCGGGCTGGGATCACTATATTTCAATTGTCTTCAACAACATGGGTTCCCGCGTTCGAATGGTCCTGGATAAATCTGCAATGCGGGAAAGGCTTTCGGCGCTCGACGAGCGGTCGGGCGAAATTTTCCGTCGCATCGTGGAAAGCTATCTGGAAAGCGGTGAGCCGCTGGGTTCGCGCAGCCTGTCGCGCATCCTGCCGATGTCGCTGTCGCCGGCCTCCGTCCGCAACGTCATGAGCGACCTTGAGGAGCTCGGCCTCATCTATTCGCCGCATATCAGCGCCGGCCGCCTGCCGACGCAAAATGGCCTGCGCTTCTTCGTAGATGCCTTCATGCAGGTCGGCGATCTCTCCGCCGAGGATCGCGCCTCGATCGACCGGCATGTGCGCCGCGCCGATCGCGACCAGCCGGTCGAGACCTTGCTGAACGATGCCAGCCAGATGCTGTCGGGCATGTCGCGCGGGGCAGGGCTGGTGATCACTGCCAAGAATGATCCAGTGCTGCGGCATGTCGAGTTCGTGCGGCTGGCGCCCACCAAGGCGCTGGCGGTGCTCGTCGGCGAGCATGATCAGGTCGAAAACCGTATCATCGAGCTTCCGGCCGGCGTCACCAGTTCGCAGCTGACCGAAGCCGCCAATTTTCTGAACGCCCATCTCGCCGGGCAGACCCTGCCCGAAGTGCGCGGCCAGCTGGAAAAAGTCAAGGAAACCGTCCGGCGCGAGCTGGATACGCTGAGCCAGGATCTGGTCGAGCGCGGGCTTGCCATCTGGTCGGGCAGCGAGGCGGATGATAAGCCGACGCAGCTGATCGTGCGCGGCCGCGCCAATCTTCTCGAAGGGTTGGCGGGTGCCGAGGATGTCGACCGGCTGCGCATGCTGTTCGATGATCTGGAAAAGAAGGATAGCCTGATCGAAATCCTCAATCTGGCCGAGAGCGGGCCGGGGGTGCGGATTTTCATCGGGTCGGAAAACAAGCTGTTTTCACTGTCGGGCTCGTCGCTGATCGTCGCGCCCTACAGGGACGGCGACGACAAGATCGTCGGCGCCGTCGGGGTCATCGGCCCGACGCGGCTGAATTATTCGCGTATTGTGCCGATGGTGGACTATACTGCGCAATTGATGTCGCGTTTGTCGCGCTAACCGGCCCTGGATCGGCCGGTTTTTCCGGCAGCTTTCGATTGTACCCTTGATTTTTCGGCTTCAAAGCTCGATATCGGGACCAAATCCTAGACATGTTGACAGTGCGGAGACCGTCATGACCGACGATATGAACAAACACGGTGCAGAAGCGAACGCGGACGAAGCAGCTGCCGCCTATGCGGAAGCCGCCGATGAGCAGGTCGATGCTGCCGTTTCCGAGCCGGATCCTTTGGAGCTTGCCAAGGCTGAAGCGGCCGATATGCGCGACCGCTACCTGCGCCTTGCTGCGGAAATGGACAATCTGCGCCGCCGCACCGCCCGCGACGTCAAGGATGCAAAGTCCTATTCCGTCGCCGGCTTTGCCCGCGATATGCTTGCCGTGTCCGACAACCTGCGCCGCGCGCTCGATGCCATTCCGACGGAAGCCCGAGAGTCCGGCGATGCCGGCTTCAATGCACTGATCGAAGGCGTGGAAATGACCGAACGGGCGATGCTGTCGGCGCTGGAGCGCCACGGCGTCCAGAAGCTGGAGCCCGTCGGCCAGAAGTTCGACCCGAACTTCCACCAGGCGATGTTCGAAGTTCCGAATACGGAAGTGCCCAACAACACCGTCGTCCAGGTCGTGCAGGCCGGCTACACGATCGGCGAACGCGTCCTGCGCCCCGCCATGGTCGGCGTCGCCAAGGGCGGCCCGAAGATCGTTGCGGCGGAAGAAACACCGGCGGTTTGATCTTTACCCTCCCCTTGAGGGGGAGGGTCGGCACGTGAGTGCCGGGGTGGGGTGAGGCTTCACGCGTCCCTGACCCCCACCCCCACCCGCCGCTTCGCGGCGACCTCCCCCCTCAAGGGGGAGGTGGGAGTCAGCCAAACGACTGCTTCGGGTGATTGTTCAGGAAACGCTTTTCCGCATCGTGCTATTGTGTCTTCAAGGGCGGCCCGAAGATTGTTTCGGCGGAAGAAACACCGGCGGTTTGATCTTTACCCTCCCCTTGAGGGGGAGGGTCGGCACGTGAGTGCCGGGGTGGGGTGACGCTTCACGCGTCCCTGACCATCACCCCCACCCGCCGCTTCGCGGCGACCTCCCCCCTCAAGGGGGTGGTGGGTTACCCAAACAACTGCTTCAGATGATCGTTCAGGAACCGCCCTTCCGGGTCGAGCCTGTTGCGCAGCGCCTTGAAATCCCCGGCGCGCGGATAGAGCGCGTCCACGTCCCCGTTGCCCAGGAAATGCAGCTTGCCCCAATGCGGGCGGGAGCCGAATTGGCGCAGGATATCGTCGACGTCCTTCAGGTAGTTCCAATAGTCGGTGCCCGGCTGGCCGGAGACCGAGAGCGTGATCGAATCCTGCTCGAAGAACGGGCTGATCCAGCCGCCGTCGCCGGCGGTGAAGCGGTATTCGATGGGATAGATGCAGGTCGGGTGTTTCTCCAGCATCAGCTTGCGCACTTCGGTGCAGGCCTGTTTGCCGTATTGAACCGGGACGGCATATTCCAGCTCGTGGAAATTCGGCACATATTCGATCGGATAGATTTCCGAGGAATAGGCGATCTTCTCGAACGCGCTTTCCATCGGCGGCGCATCGGTGATGTCGATCGTCTTCATTTCGCAGACATCGGACAGGCTCGCCGTGGTCGAGACGGAGGATGTATCCGGCAGGCAGTAGCAATGGCGGCTTTTCGGTACCGGGCACCAGAAAAAGCCGAAATGCCGGTGGTTGGCAGCCAGTTCGTCGTGTTGCTCCATGCATTCGTCGAAGGTGCAGCGCCACAGTTTCTCATGCAGATTATAGCTTTCCATCACCTGCAGGGTGATTTCGGAGATGACGCCGAGCATGCCGATGGAAACGCGGGCGGCGTTCAGCATGTCCGGTTCGCTGTCGTCGATGGCGAGAATGCTGCCATTCGGCTGCACCAGCCGCATGCCGACGATCTGCGACGCCATGTTGCCAAGCGTAAGCCCGGTGCCGTGCGTTCCGGTGGTGAGCGCGCCCGCCAGCGCCTGGCTGTCGATATCGCCCTGGTTGATCATCGACAGACCGCTGCGCTTCAACGCCTTTCCGAGCGTGTTGATCGTCGTTCCAGCATGCACCGAGACGCGCTTGCGGGCCGTGTCAATATGGCTGATGCCCTGCAGGCCAGAGAGCGTCAGATGCAGCCCGCTGGTCAGCGCCACCGGGGTGAACGAATGCCCGGAGCCGGCGCAGCGCACGTTCAGCCCGTTCGACGTTGCCTCGCGCACCATCTGAGCCAGCGCCGCCTCGCTATCGGGCGCGCCCCGGTGCCGGACGATGCACGATTGATTTCCCACCCAGTTGCGCCAGTGGCCGCCTGATTCCATCATGGTCCCGTTTTCCCCTTTGGTCTTCACATCGCGGTGAAGCAATTATCGACGAACAGATGCGTGCCGTTGACGAAGCTGGATTCGTCGCTTGCCAGGAAAAGGGCAGCCTGCGCCACCTCCATCGGATCGCACAGGCGGCCCTGCTGCGCGGCGATGGCCGCATCGGAAACATCGACGCCATATTTGGCCAGGCCAACCAGTTCGCGCTTGCCGTGGTCGGTGGCGATAAAGCCGGGGCAGACGGCATTGGAGCGGATGCCGCGGTCCCGGAACTCGACCGCAATGGCGCGCGCAAACATATGGCAGGCGCCCTTGGTCGTATCGTAGAGCACCTCCATCGGCGTCGCTGCCACGGCGGAGATCGAGGAGGTCGAGACGATACTGCCGCCTCCGGCGGCCAGCATGCCCGGCAGCACGGCCTTGGTCATCAGGAACATCGAGCGCACATTGACGGCCATCAGCCGGTCCCACTCATCCTCCCCGGTTTCCAGAAATGGCCCGACAGCCAGAATGCCGGCATGGTTGAAGAGCACGGTGATTGCGCCAAACGTGTCTTCGACGGCCTTGACCGCCGCCTTGACCTCTGAGGACACCGAGACATCAGCCGGTGCGAAGAAGGCCTCTCCACCCTCGGCGCGGATCTGGGCGGCAACCTCCTCCCCCTTGCTGCGCGGCAGATCGACAATGCCGACTCTCGCGCCTTCACGGGCAAAAAGCTCAGAGGCGGCAAGGCCGCATCCGCCCGCACCGCCGCTGATCAACGCGGTCTTTCCTGCCAAACGTCCTGCCATGCCCGTCCTCCTCCATGTTGATTGAACGGGAGTATTGTCGAGCCATGAAGCCGTGTCGATATCTCTTCGAGCCCAGTCGGGTAATTTATGGATGCCGGCCTGATAGCGTGATGAAAACGCAAAAAACGCGACCCTGCGGCCGCGTTTCACGAAATCATTCAGCTTGTATCGGTCAGGCCGCGTTGGAGGCCTGGTCGTCGCTGAGAAAGGCGTAGATGGCCGAGGCAGAATCCGTCGCGCGCAGGCGGGCGACCATTTCCGGATCGCGCAGCACGCGGGCAATCCGCGACAGGGCCTTCAGGTGATCGGCGCCCGCACCTTCCGGGGCAAGCAGCAGAAACACCAGATCGACCGGCTGGTCATCCAGCGCCTCGAAATCGACGGGCGATTCCAGCCGGGCAAAAATCCCGACGATCGACGACAGATGGGCGAGCTTGCCATGCGGGATGGCAATGCCGTTGCCGACACCGGTCGAGCCCAGTCGTTCGCGCTGAAGAATGACGTCGAATATTTCCCGTTCGGGTAGATCAGTGATCTTGGATGCTTTTGCCGCCAATTCCTGAAGCAACTGCTTCTTGGAATTGGCCTTCATGGCCGGAAGTATCGCATTCTGCTGCAGCAAGCCTGCCAATGCCATTCTTTTGTCCTCGTTCGCAGGTAGAAACCGCATCGCCCGGCAAAATGCCGGACGGCGGCTCCATCCATCTTTCTCTCGGCGCTTTACCGGCGGACCGTCAACGGTCTTCCCTATGTAAACCACCAGAAAAAAGCAGACTGCCCCGAGCCGGCGAACCGGCCCGGGACGTCATCCACTTAGCTCTTTATATTGGCTGCGTCGATCCAGCCAATGTTTCCATCATTGCGTCGATAGACGATATTCAACTGTTCATTGCCAGGACTACGGAACATCAGAACGGGATCGTCAGTCATGTCGAGCGCCATCACGGCATTTGCAACAGACATCGTCTTCAGTTGTTTTGAACTCTCCGCCACGATCGTCGGTGCATAATTATCCGGAAGCTCATCGTCTTCATCGGGCACTGAATCCATAACGGTGTAGGCTACTTCAGCAAATCCAGCATGGCCATTGCCATTGTGGTGGTCCTTGAGCTTCCGCTTGTAACGGCGGATGCGCTTGGCAATCCGCTCAGACGCTGCGTCAAACGCAGCTTGCGGGTCGTTCGCTTCGCCGCTCGCCTGCAAGGCAGCACCAGAATCGAGGTGAATCTTGCAATCGGCGCTGAAGCGGGATCCAGACTTTTCCACAGTGACTTGGCTTGAATATCCTCCGTCAAAATATTTGGTTACGGCTTGTTCTATCTGATCTTCGATCCGCAGACGAAACGTTTCGCCGATTTCCATATGTTTACCGGATACACGCACACTCATGGAGTTTCCTCTCTTTTCGTGATTTGCGTAGCCAGTCTATTCCAACCGCATCCGTCATCCAAGCACTTCACGCACGCAAAACAATTTTGCGCCAGAAAGCCCAGAATTTAAAGGGATATGCGTGAGCAGGCTCTATGTCCCATGCCCATTGCGGCCGCCTCATACTACCGGTTGTTGCTGGAGTCAATGAAACAGTTAAGAAAACAAGAATCCGAGGCCGAAAGCCCGCGGATTGCCGGGATTTATGGGCATTTGGCGTGGTTTCGGTCAAGCGCTCCAAAGGATCAGGCAGACACCTTGGCCATAGCCTTTTTCTCTCTGCGGCGCTGAACGGAGGAGGCGATTTTCATCGCTTCGCGGTATTTCGCCACAGTCCTGCGGGCGATATCGACGCCGCCCTTCTTCAAAAGATCGACGATATCGTCATCCGAAAGAACGGCGTCCGGGCTTTCTAGCACGATCATGTTGCGGATGCGGTGACGCACGGATTCGGCCGAGTGGCTGTCGCCGCCCTCTGCCGATCCGATCGAGACGGTGAAGAAATATTTCAGCTCGAACAGTCCACGCGGCGTCAGCATGTATTTGTTGGAGGTGACGCGGCTGACGGTCGATTCATGCATCTTGATGGCATCGGCCACGGTTTTCAGGTTGAGCGGCCGCAGATGATCGACGCCGTTGATCAGAAACGCGTCCTGCTGGCGCACGATCTCCGTCGCAACCTTCATGATCGTCTTCGCGCGCTGGTCAAGGCTGCGGGTCAGCCAGTTGGCGGTCTGCAGGCATTCGGTCAGGAAGGCCTGATCGGCGCTGTTCTTCGGGGCATGCCGCGAGACCGTCGCGTAATAGGTCTGGTTGACGAGAACGCGCGGCAGCGTATCGGGATTGAGCTCCACGGCCCAGCTGCCGTCCTGCGCCGGGCGAACGACGATATCCGGCATGATCGCTTCCGAAGGGCTTGCCTCGAAGCCGGTACCGGGCTTGGGATCGAGCTTGCGGATTTCGGCGAGCATGTCGAGCAGGTCTTCCTCGTCCACGCCGCAGATCCGCTTCAGGCTGGTAAAGTCGCGCCGCGCCAGCAGTTCGAGATTGTCGAGCAGGGCGGCCATGGCGGGATCCAGCCGGTTGCGCGCTTTGAGCTGGATCGCCAGGCATTCGCTGAGCGTGCGGGCAAAAACGCCTGGCGGATCGAACTGCTGCAGGCTGTCGAGAACCCGCGCCACCTCCACCGTCGCGCATCCCAGACGTTCCGCCATCTCCGCGATGTCGGCATGCAGGTAGCCGGCTTCGTCGAGCTGGTCGATCAGGTGCTGGGCGATCAGAAGGTCGGCGGCGCCATGGACGCTGAAGGGGACCTGCTCGTTGAGAAAATCGCGCAGCGTCACGCGGTTGGCGACGAAATCGTCGAGGTCATATCCTTCGCTGCTCTCGCCTTCGCCGCCGCCGGGCATGGACTTCCACTGGCTGAGCAGTTCCGGCGCGTCGGCGCGCTGCGGCGCGGTGTCGTCTGGAAAGACATTCTCGAAATTGGCATCGAGCTGCTCGCTCATCCGTTCGCCGGTCGCAGAGGTCGCGCTGTCATAGACGTCACCCAGCGGATCGAATGTTGCGCTGTCGGCATTGTCCCGGTCGCTGCGATCGTCCTGGGTGATATGCAGATCGTCCTTGCCATGCCGGTCGATTCCAGCCGGCGCATCGTCATTGGCGGCGAATTCAAGCAGGGGGTTTTTCTCGACTTCCAGCTCGATGAACTGGTTCAATTCAAAATGCGTCATCTGCAGCAGCTGGATCGACTGCATCAGTTGCGGCGTCATGGCCAGAGTCTGGCTTTGACGCAGGAAGAGGCTGGCTGAAAGTGCCATTCTGACGCAAAACTCCCCTTGATGATCGGAGCTGGCTCACATGTTTCGAGGGGGTGAAAATGCCAGTTCGTCAACTGGCCCAAAAATTGCGTATTAATGGGGTTTGGTCAAGCGGCAACCGGAAATAAGGTGAAGAAGGCCCGTGCCGCGCATTTTATGTGCAATCATCGTCTAATATGAGCGAATTGCACACATCCCGCCCGGATCGTAGGCTCTCGATCGCAGACTGACGACGGTCATTTTTCGGCCTCAAAAACAATACCGCATTGCAGCATTTCCGGGCAGGCAAAATTTGCGCAATTCCGGGTGGTGGTCAAGAGAAACCTGTTCCAGAAGCGGCAGATTCTTGCCTGCTGCCGCCGGTTTCATTCACGATGTGACCGGATAGCGGCTTTAGAGGCTGAAATTATCGCCGAGATAAAGACGGCGGACGTCGGGGTTGGTGACGATATCGTTGGCCCGCCCATGCGTCAGCACTTCGCCGGCGTGGATAATATAGGCGCGGTCGATCAGGCCCAGCGTTTCGCGCACATTATGGTCGGTGATCAGGACGCCGATCCCGCGCGAGGTCAGATGCCGTACCAGCGCCTGGATGTCGGCAACCGAGATCGGATCGACACCGGCAAACGGCTCGTCCAGCAGCATGAACGTCGGGTCGGTTGCCAGTGCACGGGCAATTTCGAGGCGCCGCCGTTCACCACCGGACAGCGCAACGGCCGGCGATTTGCGCAAATGGGAAATATTGAATTCGCCAAGCAATTCGTTGAGCTTGCTCTCGCGCCGCTCGCTGTTCTTGTCGTGAACCTCAAGCACGGCGCGAATGTTTTCTTCCACCGTCAGGCCGCGAAAGATCGAGGCTTCCTGTGGCAGGTAGCCGACCCCAAGGCGGGCGCGGCGGTACATCGGCATCGAGGTGACATCGTTGCCGTTGATCTCGATCGTGCCTTCATCGACCGGCACAAGCCCGGTGATCATGTAAAAACAGGTGGTCTTGCCGGCACCATTGGGCCCGAGCAGGCCGACCGCCTCGCCGCGGCGCACCACGAGCGACACGCCGTCCACCACGCGGCGTCCGCGATAGGCCTTCGTCAAGCCGCGCGCGATCAGCGTGCCCTCATAGCGCGCCTTGTCGACTGCGCGGGCAGGCGCGGCGGCTTCAGGCTTGACGCCCCGTTTGCGTTTTTGAAGAAAGGGAATGTTCACTTCGGCGTCTGCATCAATTCGTTTTCTGGGACTTCGGGTCAAGCTGAATCTGGACGCGGCCGCCACAGGCCTCCAGCTGTGCCTCGCCGGTGTCCATCTGAACGTTCAGCTGGCAGCCGCTGAAGACGTTCTTGCCTTCCGACAGGACGACCTGCTTGCCCTTCAGCACCAGCGTCTGCGCCGTCATGTTGAACTCGCCGGTATCGGCTGTCGCCTGCTGGGTTCCCGATTGCAGGAAGACCTTCTGATCGACCTCGATGCGATCGATCTCGGCATTGCCG
The DNA here is from genome assembly GCF_001426685.1 of Rhizobium sp. Root483D2. Taxonomy (GTDB): domain Bacteria; phylum Pseudomonadota; class Alphaproteobacteria; order Rhizobiales; family Rhizobiaceae; genus Pararhizobium; species Pararhizobium qamdonense. The sequence goes on from NZ_LMFB01000012.1 coordinate 354,332, forward strand.
CCGGAAATCGAACCGCCACCTTTCTTGTAGAAAACCACCATCTTGCCGGCCTGCAGCGTCGTCGTTCCCTGAACGACCTTCACATTGCCGGTAAACATGGCCTTGCTTTCGGCGTCCTTGATTTCCAGCTTGTCGCTTTCGATCTGGATCGGTTCGTCGTTGGAAAGCTGCATGCCTTTCATCTTGCTCGTCGTCGCCTGGGCGGCGGCCGGAGACATTGAGGCGCTGGCAAAAAGGCTCAAGAGAATGACTGTTCCGGCAAGCCGAAAGGAAAAGGCTGAAATGGCCGACATATGTGCCCCGGTTTTCTAGTTTGCGGTTTTACGGATGGTTGCGGGATCGGCGACGACCTTCACCATGCCTTCAAATGTTACAATGCGTCCCTTATCCGTCATTCTCAGCGTCTGTGCAACAATGGAACCGCCCTTCATGCTGATTGCAATCGGCTTCTTCGTTTCCATCTCGCCGGCATTGATATCGAGATAGGCCGCCTCGAAATCGGCGACGAGCCCATTGTTCATGGTAATGCTGAAGGGAGCGTTCATATCCAGCGTATTGTGGCCGCGATCGTAAATGCCGCTGTTTGCCTCGACAGTGGCGATCAGCGTGTCATTGACGGGCATTTCCGCATGGATCGTTTCAAGGGTGATGATGTCGGGATTGGCAATATCCTGCAGCGCCCGCTTGGCTTTCATCGAATAGCTGATGTCCTGCTTGTTGCGCCCGGAAATCGCCGGGTTCTGCATGACGATCTTGCCGTTTTCGATCGTGGCATTCTCGATCTGCAGGCTTTCCGGCAAAAAGGCCCTGACCACGGAAACAGCGACGAAAATGGCGCCGATCAGCACCGCAATCAGCGGCAGCATGATTTTCAGCCGCCTGACGCGACGCGAATGGCGGGAAGCAACCGTGTAAGCGTCGGTCAGAACCGGCCCTGAATGCGGCAAGGCGCCAGAAAATTGCACGTCATTCAGCATGAAATAAAACCCGTTATTCAAATGCATCGCGGCGCAATGGCGCGCAGGCCCCGTCTGTCGAGCGATGTGAGTGAGCCTGAATATGGAGATTTTTTTGTTCCACCACAATGTAAGGCGCGAATTTTGTTCTGGCCGGGTTACAACGGGCGTGCGCTGCGGTTATTGAACTGTGCGTTTGCATAGGCCGCAACACCACATTTGCAGCCGGGGCGATGTGCCCTGGCGCGCGTCAACAGGAGAAAAGATCATGGATCAGCTTGCCATCGCCGACCGGCGCCAGCTGCGGCGGAAGCTCGGTTTCTGGCGGCTTGTGTCCATCGCCCTCGTGCTTTGCGCAGGCATTGCCGCTTATTTCTATTCCGGTGCGGCCGGGAAGGGTGGCCTCAGCCAGCCGCATATTGCCCGCGTCGATATCTCCGGCATCATCCAGGATGATCGCGAACTGCTGGACCGGCTGAATACCATCGCCGAAACCGATGCGGTGAAGGCGCTGGTCGTTACCATCTCCTCGCCGGGTGGCACCACCTATGGCGGCGAAGTGCTGTTCAAGGCCATCCGCAAGGTCGCGGCAAACAAGCCGGTCGTCTCCGATGTCCGCACCCTGGCAGCCTCAGCCGGCTATATGATTGCCCTTGCCGGCGACCGCATCGTGGCGGGCGACAGCTCGATCACCGGCTCCATCGGGGTAATCTTTCAATATCCGCAGTTCAAGAACCTGATGGACAAGATCGGCGTCTCGCTGGAGGAAATCAAATCCGCGCCGCTGAAGGCCGAGCCGTCGCCGTTCCATCCGCCGAGCGACGATGCCAAGGCAGTGATCCAGGCCATGATCGACGACAGCTTCAACTGGTTCGTCGATCTCGTCGCCGATCGCCGCCAGATGCCGCGTGAAGAGGCACTCAAGCTTGCCGATGGGCGCATCTTTACCGGCCGCCAGGCGCTGAAACTCAAGCTGATCGACGAACTCGGCGGCGATGACGAGATCCGCGCCTTCCTCGACAGCCGCAAGGTTGGCAAGGAACTCGACGTCATCGACTGGAAAGCCCCCAGTTCGTCCCTGCCGTTCGGGCTCGGATCGGCCGCTGCCGCCGTGGCCAAATCCTTGGGATATGACGCTTTTCCGTCTTTCGGCGCGCTCGAAAAATTGGGCCGCGAGAAGTTGTTTCTTGACGGTCTTGTTTCCGTTTGGCAGGTTGGCGGCGACTGAAAAGACGCGATGGCCTTTTGTATGCCGTTTTTGGAGGATTGAAAACGGCATGCACCTTTGCACAAGAGGTGGACAAGGCCGTCTTATGGGCTTAACGCTTTAAGATCACATGCAAATTCACAACAGGGGGCGACAGTGATCAAGTCAGAACTGGTGCAGATTGTTGCGGCACGCAACCCGCATCTCTATCACCGTGACGTCGAAAATATCGTCAATGCGGTTCTCGATGAGATCACAGATGCGCTGGCGGGAGGAAATCGGGTCGAATTGCGCGGTTTCGGCGCGTTTTCGGTGAAAAACCGGCCGTCGCGGTCCGGCCGCAACCCGCGCACCGGCGACAGCGTGTTCGTCGAGGAAAAATGGGTTCCCTTCTTCAAAACCGGCAAGGAATTGCGCGAGCGCCTTAATCCTGGCGCCGACGACGAAGATGATGAGTGAGACGTCCGCCCGGTGAAAACGCCGGGCAGACTGCATGACGGAGACAGGCAATGATGATGAAGAAGCTGTTGAATATCGTGGTGCTGGTTCCGGTCGCCATCATTCTGATCGTGCTGTCGGTCGCCAACCGGCAGACGGTGACGCTGGCGCTCAATCCGTTCAACCCGACCGACAGCGTGCTGTCAGCCTCCGCTCCCTTCTTCGTCTTCCTGTTTCTCGCCGTCATCTTCGGCATGATCGTCGGTTCGCTGACCACATGGTTCACGCAGGGTAAATATCGCAAGCGGGCGCGCAACGAAGCGCATGAAGCCGTCAAATGGCATGCGGAGGCCGAAAAGCACCGCACCCGCGCTGAAACAATCGCCTCGCAGACGCTGCTTCCGGCCTCGTCCAAGTAAGTCCAAAAGGGCAAGTAAGTCCAAAAGGCAATTCAGTCCGAAAGGTTTGAGCGGGATTGCCGGTCAGGCGTCCCGCATCGCCTTGGCGCGCGCCGCATCGCCAAAATCCGCAAAGAACTTCGCCGCGTGCTTGCTGGCGCTCGAGCCGACAAGGCGCGATCCCAGTTTTGCGAGCTTGCCGCCGATCTCCGCACTGGCCTCATAGGCAAGGATTGTCTCTTCGCCGTCGGGCGTAAGCGTCACATCCGCGCGGCCTTTCGCCAGCCCGGCAATGCCGCCGGTACTTTCCCCACTCAGGGTGTAGCTATGCGGCGCATTCACATTCGAGAGCGTCATAGAACCGGAAAAGGTCATCGGGATCGGCCCGATCCGCACCTTGAGCGTTGCCGTGAAATCCGTTGCCGAGTGGCGTTTAATGGCCGTGCAGCCGGGGATGCACCCTTTGAGCACGTCGGGATCGTTGAGCGCTGCCCAGACGAGGTCGCGGGGTGCGGCGATGCGTTCTTCCCCCTTCATTTCCATTGGCATTGTCTCCCTGCGGCCGTGTCACGATTGTATCTCAGATAGGAAACAGCTTTGCCAACAGAAAGAGCGGTGCTATTTGCAGCCTTTGAACCATGACAGCTGACGGACGAAACGGCGTGAAAGATAAAGATAGACGGCCAAAAGGCAAAGCCGCACCGGCAACGTCGTCGCGCGGCGTGCAGGGCCGCGCCGTGCAGGCGCCGGTGAGCCGGACGCAGCAACCGAAATATCAGCAGACACCAAGGCCCGCTGATGCCCGCCCGGCGTCCAAGGCTGCGCCGGAGAAGGTGCCGTCAAAGCCGGCGGTATCCGAGCCCGCGCCCCGCGCCGAGGTGAGGGTCCGCACCGGCGCCAAGCCGGACGAGCGCATTCCAATCATCCTGGAAACCAAGGGCGCGCGCGATTATCACCTGATCGATAGCGGCGACGGCCTGAAGCTGGAGCAGTATGGCCCCTACCGGATCGTGCGCCCCGAAGCGCAGGCGCTCTGGCCAAGGACGCTGCCCGCGCATGTCTGGGACAATGCCGATTCAATCTTTACCGGCGATACCGATGAGGACGGCATGGGGCGCTGGCGCTTTCCGCGCCAGGCACTTGGCGAGACATGGCCGATGCAGATCCTCGATGCCGAATTCTACGGCCGCTTCACCGCCTTTCGCCATGTCGGCGTCTTCCCCGAACAGCTGGCGCACTGGAGCTGGATGAAGGAGCAGATCGAGAAAGCGGGCCGTCCGCTGAAGGTGCTGAACCTGTTCGGCTATACCGGTGTCGCCTCGCTGATCGCGGCAAAAGCCGGTGCCGAGGTGACGCATGTCGATGCCTCCAAGAAGGCGATCGGCTGGGCGCGCGAAAACCAGGCGCTGGGCCGCGCCGACCATCTGCCGATCCGCTGGATTTGCGAGGATGCGATGAAATTCATCCAGCGCGAGGAGCGCCGTGGCAGCCGCTACGACATCATCCTCACCGACCCGCCGAAATTTGGCCGCGGACCCAATGGCGAGGTTTGGCAGCTCTTCGATCACCTCGCGTTGATGCTGGACATTTGCCGCGAAATCCTGTCGCCTGATGCCAAGGGTCTGGTGCTGACGGCCTATTCGATCCGCGCCAGCTTCTATTCCATCCACGAGCTGATGCGTGAGACAATGCGCGGGCGTGGCGGTGCGGTGGAATCCGGCGAGCTGATCCTGCGCGAAGGCGGTCTTGACGGCAATGAGCCGGGCCGCGCGCTGTCCACCTCTCTCTTTAGCCGCTGGGTGCCGAAATGAACGACTATAATCAGGGACCCCGCCGCGTCGGCCAGGTGAAGGAAGTCACCAGCCTTGCCAATCCGATCATCAAGGATATCAAGGCGCTGGCCAACAAGAAGGAGCGCGATGAAACCCGCTCTTTCATCGCCGAGGGCCTGAAACTGGTCATCGATGCGCTGGATCTCGGCTGGACCATCAAGACGCTGGTCTATGCCAAGGCGGCCAAGGGCAAGACGCAGGTCGAACAGGTGGCGCTGAAGACGGTCGCAACCGGCGGGCTCGTGCTCGAGGTCAGTGAGAAGGTGCTGTCCGCGATCACCCGCCGCGACAATCCGCAGATGGTCGTCGGCGTCTTCGAGCAGCGTTACGCCAATCTGCGTGACGTCAAACCGATCCTCGGCGAAACCTATGTGGCGCTCGACCGTGTCCGCGATCCCGGCAATCTCGGAACCATCATCCGCACGGCCGATGCCGCAGGCGCGTCCGGCGTCATCCTTGTCGGCGAGACCACGGATCCGTTTTCGCTGGAAACCGTACGCGCCACCATGGGCTCGGTCTTTGCCATGCCGCTGATGCGCGCCACCGTCGCCGAATTCGTCAAATGGCAGAAGGCGGCAAACGTGCAGCTTGCCGCCACGCATCTGGCCGGTGCCGTCGATTACCGCACCATCGACTACCGCAAGAAGCCGGTCGTGCTTCTGATGGGCAATGAACAGGCCGGCCTGCCGGAAGAGCTTGCCCGCGAAGCCACGGCACTTGCCCGCATTCCACAGCAGGGACGCGCGGATTCCCTCAACCTGGCGATCGCCACCGGCATCATGCTGTTTGAGGCACGCCGCCATCTGCTGACGCTGGACGATAGAACCTGATGCAAAAATCCGCTCTTTTCTCGCGCCCGGTTCCGGTCGCAATCCTGATCGTTGTCGCCGTCCTGCTTGATCAGGCGATCAAGGCGGCCGTAGAGCTCTGGTTGCCCTATGGCGAAAGCGTTCCGGTTCTGCCGTTCCTGGCGCTGCACCGTGTCTATAATTACGGCGTCGCGTTCTCGCTTTTTTCAGGCGTGGAACGATGGGCGATCATCGGCCTGCGCATCGTCGTCGTGGCTTTTGTCATCTGGCTTTGGCGCAAGACACCGGCGGATCGGTTCCTGACGCATCTCGGCTATGCGCTGATCATCGCCGGCGCCATCGGCAATGTGATCGACGGGCTGGTGTTTGGCTATGTCATCGACTACGTGCTGTTTCACCTGCCGGCATGGTCCTTTGCCGTCTTCAATCTCGCCGACAGCTTTATCACGATCGGGGCCGGCGCGATCATTTTGGATGAAATCCTGCATATGAAAAAGCAGGATCGCTAAAATCTTACAGACCGGCTGAAGCCTATCAAAACGCTTGTCATGCTAGGCCAAGCGTCATGAGCGACCTGCCAAACCTGAGAAAACGGATTGCCACCGAGTTCAGCGCACCGAAGCGGACGCTGGCAAGCCGGCGTGCGTCCGAAATGCCCCTGGCCGATGATCCGCATTCGCTGGAGCCGGAAGAGGGGTTCAACGCGCCAAAAGAGCGTCATGCGGCTTTGAAACCGGCCTTGGCCGGTGCCGGGCTTCTGGGGTCCGCTGCCATTCTGGGCACCGGCATTGATGCCGGGTTCTATCTGCTTTCGGCGGGGCTCGCCGTGGCCGGCGTCAGCGGTGCTGCCCTGCTTCTCAAGGACTGGTACCGGGCAAGCACGATACCTGCGGCGAAGGGTCGGCTGCGGGAAGAAAAGGCCAGCGATAGCCGCTGGGAGCGCAGCGAGACGTCGCAGCTTCTCTCCACCATCCATGACGCGCTGGGCGATATCGCCATCATCCGCGAGCCGGGCGGCAAGATCGTCCAGGCCAATTCGGTGTTTTGCCGGATGACCGGGTGGCTGAAGCCGGAGGGGCGTACGTGCGAAGCGTTGGGGATCGAGTTCGAGCCGGCATCGGCCCCCCATCGCTACCGCGTCCGCATCGCGACCGATGCAGGAACGAAAATATTCGACTGGCATGACGTGATCGCCCGCGAGCCGGCAAGTGGTACCTTCATGCTGCACAGCATCGCCCGCGATGTCACGGAGGAAAGCCGGATCGCCCGCGAAAGCGAGGAAGCCCGCCGCCGCGCCGAACATGCCAGCCAGGCAAAATCCCGGCTGCTGGCCACCGTCAGCCACGAAATCCGCACGCCGCTCTCCGGTATTCTCGGCATGAGCCATCTGATCAGCCAGACGCGGCTGACGAGCGAGCAGAAGAACTATCTGGCCGGCATGCGCCAGTCGGGCCATGCGCTGGTGCAATTGGTCGATGACCTCCTGGATTTCTCCTCGATCGAGGCCGGCCGGTTCCAGTTGCGGCCGGCGCCCGAACCGTTGCGCGAAACCATCGAAAGCGTCGTCGAGATGCTGTCGCACCGGGCGCATGAAAAGGGCATCGAGATCGGCGCCACGATCGCTGCCGATGTGCCGGGCCTGATGGACTTCGATGCCGCCCGCCTGCGCCAGGTGCTGTTCAACGTCGTCGGCAACGCGGTCAAGTTCACCCATACCGGCGGCGTTCTCGTCGGCGCCGCGCGGGAGGGCGAAACCATCGTCATCAGCGTCGATGATAGCGGCCCCGGCATGAACGCGCGCGAGCAGGCGCGGGTGTTTGATGAATTCGAGCAAGCGGGCACCCATGCCCAGCGCGCCGGTGGCGCAGGCCTCGGTCTTGCCATTTCCAGGCGGATCATGGAGGAGCACGGCGGCTCCTTGACCCTGTCCAGCATTCCCGGCACCGGCAGCACCTTCCAGATCCGCTTTCCGGCGCTCGGTTGCGATCTGTCCACCGCTTCGCTGGCCAGAAAGGACGTTTTGGGCATGTCGCGCGTGCTGGTCATGGCACCGGCCGGTCCGGCGTCCGCTGCGCTGTCTGCGACGATCCGGACGCTCGGGGGCTCCTGCGAGCGCGCCGAGACATTGGAGGGCGCACAGGCGGCGGCCGTAAAGGCGCTGTCGATGGGCCTGCCGCTGACCGACATTATCGTCGATCACCGCCATGCCGCGCAGTTCCGCCGGCTGCTGGCGCATATTCCGAGCCTGGAGCAGCAACAACTCCGCAAGACCTATCTGATCAATCCTGAAGCCCGAAACGGCCGGCAGATCAACCAGATGGACGGTTACGATGCCTGGCTGATCAGGCCGCTGCGGGAAAAGTCTTTGGTCGAGGTTCTGCGCGGCCGCATGAAAGGAATGGAAGTGCGCGACGCCTTCAACGACAACCGCCCGATGCTGCGCGAGGTTCCGGCGCTGCGCGACAGGCCGGCCGAAGGCGGTGTGCTTCTGGCCGAGGATGATCCGGTCAACGCCTTCATGGTGCGCTCGGTTCTGGAGCGGGCCGGCCACAGTGTCCGGGTCGTCGATGATTTCGGCGCACTTGCCGTCACCTTGTTCGATGCGCCGGCCGGCGCCCGCATTACGCCAGAATTGATCATCAGCGATCTGAACATGCCGGGTGGCGACGGTCTCTCGATGCTGGAACGCCTGCGCCAGCATGAGCGCCAGGAAGGCGTAAAGCCCGTTCCGGTGATCATTTTGACCTCCGATACGCAGCCCGATATGCGCCGGAAACTCCTGAGTGCCGGAGCAAGCGCCGTCCTGTCCAAACCCGCCGATCCGAAGGCGCTGACCGCCGAGATTGACCGGCTGCTTTCCCCGTGATTTTGACGGTTTTCTTGGGTGCCCGATGTCACTATCCTGTCGCAGAAACATGGTTTAAGCCGGACAGGATCAAAGCGACTAGGATGACGTACGATGACAATCGAAACTCTGGATCTGGTTGTGGTGGCTGAGCAGCCGCAAACCCGTGTCCGGGGCGTCAATGCTCCGGCGCATGACATACTTGGCCGTATCGGCAACCTGGAGACACGGCTTGCCCGCAACGCATCCGAGATCGATGCCGCGCAGGCTGTCCGCTACCGGGTGTTTGTCGAGGAAATGAAGGCGCAGATTCCGCAAGAGGCCGACCGCCGCAAGCGCGATGCCGATGCCTGGGATCTGGTCTGCGATCACCTTCTCGTGCTCGACACCGCGATCGAGGGTGACCCGGAAGACCAGATCGTTGGAACCTACCGACTTCTGCGCCAGGATGTAGCGGCCCGCACCGGCGGCTTTTATTCGGCTTCGGAGTTTTCGGTCGGCGCTCTCTTGGAGCGTCATCCAGACAAGAAGTTCATGGAGCTTGGCCGTTCCTGCGTTCTGCCGGAATATCGCACCAAGCGCACCGTCGAGCTTCTATGGCAGGGGAACTGGGCCTATGCGTTGAAATATGGCGTCGATGCCATGTTCGGCTGCGGCTCGTTTCCGGGCGTCATTCCTGAAGAGCACGCATTGGCTTTGTCCTTCCTGCATCACAACATGGTCGTGCGCGGCGAATGGGACGTGTCCGCCCGTCCGGAACTGTTCCGCACCATGGACCTGATGCCGGTCGAAGCAATCAACATGCGCAAGGCGCTGGCCGCCCTGCCGCCGCTGATCAAGGGCTATATGCGGCTCGGCGCCATGGTTGGAAACGGCGCCGTGGTCGATCACGCGTTCCGCACCACCGACGTGCTGATCGTTTTGCCGATCACCAATATTTCCGGCCGCTACCTGAATTATTACGGCGCCGATGCCGGCCGTTTCGCGAGCTGACGGCTCGGGATCCAAAGATTACAGTAAGTTAACTTGACATAATTTAGCAAATATTAATACACATTGCATGTTGATGGTGGCTTGTTGATGCGGTGTCAAATGCAGCGTGCCGGGTATTGAACTTGGGTATTTTTCATCAAGTCTGATATTGCGAGAAAAAAGGGAACCCGCCTTGGATTTTGTCCAGGCGGGTTCTTTCATGTCAGAGACTTGGCTCAGCTATTGGCGTTATGCGCAGCAAGGGCCGCCATGTTGACGATGTCGGAATCCTTCGCCGACATCGAGACGATCTGCACCGACTTGTCGAGGCCGACGAGCAGCGGGCCGATCACGGTCGATCCGCCCAGTTCCTGCAGCATCTTGGTCGAGATCGATGCCGAATGGAAAGCCGGCATGACCAGAACATTGGCCGGGCCGGACAGGCGGCAGAACGGATATTGCTCCATCACCTTGGCATTCAGCGCCACATCGGCTGCCATCTCGCCGTCATATTCGAAATCGACGCGGCGCTTGTCGAGCAGCTTGACCGCTTCGCGCACCCGCTCGGAGCGTTCGCCGGACGGGTGGCCGAAGGTCGAATAGGCAAGGAGCGCCACGCGCGGCACGTAGCCGAGACGTTGTGCAAGCCCCGCGGCCTCCTCGGCAATATCGGCCAGCTCGTCCGCAGACGGCATGTCATGAACGGCGGTATCGGCAACCAGCACCGTGCGGCCGCGGCAGAGCGCCAGCGATACGCCGATGACCCGGTGACCCGGCTTCGGATCGATACAGCGGCGAACGTCCTCAAGGGCTGTGGAATAGTTGCGGGTAATGCCCGTCACCATGCCATCGGCATCACCCAGCGCCACCATGCAGGCGGCGAAATGGTTGCGGTCGTTGTTGATCAGGCGCTGGGCGTCGCGAAACAGGTAGCCCTGCCGCTGCAGCCGCGCGTAGAGATAGTCCGTGTAGGCGCCGGTGCGCTTGGAAATGCGGGCATTGACGAGCTGGATGCCCGGCCGGTCGAGATCGATGCCTTCGCGCTCCGCCGTTTCGCGCATCCGGTCTTCGCGGCCAAGCAGCATGGCGGTGCCGAGTTCCTGATTGGCATAGGCCAGAGCCGAGCGCATCATCTGCACCTCTTCGCCTTCGGCAAAGACGATCCGCTTGGGCTGTCGGCGAACGCGCTCGTAGATCCGCTGCAGCGTCGAGGCGATCGGGTCACGGCGGGCAGACAGCTGCCGTCCATAGGCTGCGAGATCGGGGATCTGCTTGCGGGCAACGCCGCTCTCCATTGCTGCCTTGGCAACGGCAACCGGAATAGCCGAGATCAGGCGCGGATCGAACGGTACGGGAATGATATATTGCGGCCCGAAGCGGGGCCGGTTGCCCTGGTAGGCGGCGGCGACGTCATCCGGCACGTCTTCCTTGGCAAGGCTTGCCAGCGCCTGCGCGGCGGCAATCTTCATCGCCTCGTTGATCGTCGAGGCATGCACGTCGAGCGCGCCACGGAAGATGTAGGGGAAGCCGAGGACGTTGTTGACCTGGTTGGGATAGTCAGAGCGCCCGGTCGCCATGATCGCATCGTCGCGGATGCGCGCGACCTCTTCCGGGGTGATTTCCGGATCCGGATTGGCCATCGCAAAGATGATCGGCCGGTCCGCCATCGAGCGGATCATGTCTTCAGACAATGCGCCCTTCTGCGAAAGACCGAACACCACATCGGCGCCGTCCATGGCTTCCGTCAGTGTGCGGCGGTCGGTTTTCACCGCATGCGCCGATTTCCACTGGTTCATGCCCTCGGTGCGGCCCTGGTAGATTACGCCCTTGGTGTCGCACAGAATGATGTTGGCGGGATTGAACCCCATCGACTTGATCAGCTCGATACAGGCAATCGCTGCCGCACCCGCGCCATTGCAGACAAGCTTGGTCGTCTTGAAGTCGCGGCCGGTCAGCGTCAGCGCATTGATCAGGCCGGCAGCGGCGATGATCGCGGTGCCATGCTGGTCGTCGTGAAAGACCGGGATATCCATCACTTCGCGCAGCTTCTGCTCGATGATGAAACATTCCGGCGCCTTGATGTCCTCCAGGTTGATGCCGCCGAAGGAGGGGCCGAGGAAGCGCACGCAATTGATGAACTCGTCGACATTTTCCGTATCGACTTCAAGGTCGATCGAATCGACATCGGCAAACCGCTTGAAGAGCACCGCCTTGCCCTCCATCACCGGCTTGGAGGCAAGTGCGCCGAGATTGCCAAGGCCGAGAATCGCCGTGCCGTTGGAAATGACGGCGACCATATTGCCGCGTGTCGTATAGTCATAGGCCTTGGAGGGGTCGGCGGCGATCGCCTTGACCGGCACGGCCACGCCCGGCGAATAGGCAAGCGACAGGTCGCGCTGCGTCGCCATCGCCTTGGTCGGCGAGATTTCCAGTTTTCCGGGCCGGCCCTGCGAGTGGAAATCGAGGGCTTCCTGGTCCGTTACGCTGGTTGCGCTGCGACTGCTCTTCTCATTTTCAGCCATGGGTTCTCCAACCTGTTGTGGGCGACGGCTCTCCACAGCCGCTTTGGTGTTGTCTTCTATAAACGCGCGTGGATAGTGTGGCACCACTTTTTTAGGACCACCATGACTTTTGTTCCCGAGCCGATCACCCGCAGTCCCGAGGTTCTCACCGCCGTTCAACTGGCGACGGAGGAGAGCCGCGCCACGGCCACTCCGATGATGGAACAGTTCATCGAGATCAAGGCGAACAACCCGGATTCGCTGCTGTTCTACCGCATGGGCGATTTCTACGAGCTGTTCTTCCAGGACGCGGTCGAAGCCTCGCGGGCGCTCGGCATTACGCTGACCCGGCGCGGCCAGCATCTCGGCCAGGACATCCCGATGTGCGGCGTGCCGGTTCATGCCGCCGATGATTATCTGCAAAAACTGATCGGTCTCGGCTTCCGTGTCGCCGTCTGCGAACAGGTCGAGGATCCGGCGGAAGCCAAGAAGCGCGGCGGAAAATCGGTCGTCAAACGCGATGTCGTGCGCCTCGTCACCCCCGGCACGATTACCGAAGACAAGCTGCTGTCGCCATCGGAATCGAACTACCTGATGGCGCTTGCCCGCATTCGCGGCGGCAATGAACCGGCCATCGCGCTGGCCTGGATCGATATTTCCACCGGCGTCTTCCGGCTGGCCGAAACCACCGAGACGCGGCTTCTGGCCGATATCCTGCGCATCGAGCCGCGCGAGCTGATCCTGGCCGACACGGTCTTTCACGATCCGGAAATGCGCCCGGTCATCGATATTCTCGGCCGCGTCGCGGTTCCGCAGCCAGCCGTCCTGTTCGACAGCGCCACGGCGGAAAACCGCGTCACCCGCTATTACGGCGTGAAAACGCTCGATGGCTTCGGCAGCTTCTCGCGCGCCGAACTGGCCGCCGCCTCGGCCGCGATCTCCTATGTCGAAAAGACCCAGTTTGCCGAGCGGCCGCCGCTCGGTGCGCCGGAACGCGAGAGTGCTGCCTCCACCCTTTTCATCGACCCGGCCACGCGCACCAATCTCGAACTGGTCAAAACCCAGTCGGGCGACCGCAACGGCACGCTGCTGAAGGCGCTGGATCGCACCGTGACAGGCGGCGGCGCACGCCTGCTGGCCGAGCGTCTGATGTCGCCGCTGACCGATCCCGAACGGATCAACGCCCGGCTCGATTCCATCTCGGCGCTTGCCGATCAGCCGTCCTTATGCAGCGACTTGCGTGCCGCGTTGAAACACGTGCCGGACATGCCGCGCGCTCTGTCGCGCCTGTCGCTCGGCCGTGGCGGTCCGCGCGATCTCGGCAGCATTTTGGCCGGCTGCCAGTCTTCAGTCGAGGTTGCCGGCCTGCTGGGCCGTGGCGATCTGTCGGCGGAACTGGATGCCGCACGTCAGGCGGTCAAGGCGCTGCCGCAGGATATGGTCGCAGAACTGGCGGCCATTCTCGGCGACGAACTGCCTTTGCTGAAGCGCGACGGCGGCTTCCTGCGCGATGGCGCGAGCCCCGAACTCGACGAGATGCGGGCGCTGCGCGACCAGTCCCGCCGGGTGATCGCCGGCCTGCAGCTCGATTATGCCGAGGAAACCGGCATCAAGTCGCTGAAGATCAAATATAACAATGTGCTCGGTTATTTCATCGAGGTGACGCAGGGCAATGCCGGGCCGATGACCGACAGCCCGGAAGCCAAGGCCCGCTATATCCATCGCCAGACCATGGCGAACGCGATGCGCTTCACCACGACGGAACTCTCCGACCTCGAAACCAAGATTGCCAATGCGGCCGACCGGGCGCTGACCATCGAGCTTGAAGCCTTTGACAGGCTCTCGGCCATGGTGGTTGCGCAAGCCGAGGCGATCAAGGCGGCAGCGCTTGCGCTGGCGGTGGTGGATGTGTCCGCCGGGCTCGCGACGCTGGCCGAGGAGCAGGCCTATTGCCGCCCGCTGGTCGATACCTCGAAAATGTTTGCCATCGACGGCGGCCGTCATCCGGTCGTCGAGCAGGCGCTGCGCCGTCAGTCCGGCGCCGCCTTCGTTGCCAATGCCTGCGATCTGTCGCCGCATGACGGCGAGGGAGATGGGGCGATCTGGCTGCTTACGGGTCCCAATATGGGTGGTAAATCGACCTTCCTGCGCCAGAACGCGCTGATTGCCATCATGGCGCAGATGGGCGCTTTCGTGCCCGCGACATCGGCCCATATCGGTATTGTCGACCGGCTGTTTTCCCGCGTCGGCGCGTCCGACGATCTTGCCCGGGGCCGCTCCACATTTATGGTCGAAATGGTCGAAACGGCAGCGATCCTCAACCAGGCGACAGATCGCTCGCTCGTCATCCTCGACGAAATCGGCCGTGGTACCGCGACGTTCGACGGCCTGTCGATTGCCTGGGCGTCCGTCGAGCATCTGCACGAGGGCAACCGCTGCCGGGGCCTGTTCGCCACGCATTTCCATGAACTGACGGTTCTGTCCGAAAAGCTCGAGCGCCTGTCGAATGCGACGATACGCGTCAAGGAATGGGATGGCGACGTGATTTTTCTGCACGAGGTCGGTCCCGGCGCTGCCGACCGTTCCTATGGCATCCAGGTTGCCCGCCTTGCCGGCCTGCCGGCCTCCGTCGTTGCCCGCGCCAAGGACGTGCTGGCAAAGCTGGAGGACGCCGACCGCAAGAACCCGGCCAGCCAGCTGATCGACGACCTGCCGCTGTTCCAGGTGGCCATCCGCCGCGAGGAGCGCGTCAAGGCAGGTCCATCCAAGGTCGAAGAAGCTTTGAAAAGCCTCAATCCCGATGATATGACCCCACGGGAAGCCATGGATGCGCTTTATGCGCTGAAGAAACAACTTGGCAATTCTTGATCGCTAGTCTCTTGTCGGCTCTCTGACAAAAGGTCTATAGCGCATGCAAAATCAGCGGCTCGCAGAGCCCGCCGGACAGGAAGACGGTCGGCCTTTGATGACCAAGCACGAAACGTCATTTCCCGATATCCTGAATGTCCCGGCACTCAGGGCCAAGTGCAGTTTCATCGCTTCGGCGCATGCGGAACATCGCGACATGATGCGCCAGGCGCTTCTGGCAGCGTTCAAGCAGGCCAATCTGGCCGGCCGCGAAAAGGCGCGCGAACTGTTGCTGGAAGACGGCAGCGGCTTGAAATGCGCCGAGCGGATTTCCTGGCTGCAGGACCAGCTGATTACAGTCCTCCACGATTTTGTCCTGAACGAGGTGTTCGACGCCGCCCACGCACAGCCCTCCACCCGCATCGCCGTGACCGCCGTCGGCGGCTATGGCCGTGGCACGCTGGCGCCGGGCTCCGATATCGATCTTCTCTTCCTGCTGCCGGTGAAGAAAGCCGTCTGGGCCGAGCCCGCCATCGAGTTCATGCTCTATATCCTGTGGGATCTCGGCTTCAAGGTCGGCCATGCCACGCGCACCATCGAGGAGTGCATCCGGCTGTCGCGCAGCGACATGACCATCCGCACGGCGATCCTCGAAACCCGCTATATCTGCGGCTCGAAGGAACTGACCGAGGAGCTGGAAATCCGCTTCGACAGCGAAATCGTCAAGAATACCGGCCCCGACTTCATCGCCGCCAAGCTCGCCGAGCGCGACGAGCGGCACCGCAAGGCGGGCGACACCCGCTACCTGGTCGAGCCGAACGTCAAGGAAGGCAAGGGCGGCCTGCGCGACATCCACACGCTGTTCTGGATCGCCAAATATTTCTACCGGGTGAAGGATTCCGCCGATCTCATCAAGCTCGGCGTTCTCTCGCGCCAGGAATACCAGCTCTTCCAAAAAGCCGACGATTTTCTCTGGGCGGTGCGCTGCCACATGCATTTTCTAACGGGAAAGGCGGAAGAGCGGCTGTCCTTCGATATCCAGCGCGAGATTGCCGAAAGCCTCGGCTATCACGACCACCCCGGCATGACCGCCGTCGAACGCTTCATGAAGCACTATTTCCTGGTGGCGAAGAATGTCGGCGATCTCACCCGCATCTTCTGCGCGGCGCTGGAGGACCAGCAGGCCAAGCAGCTTCCCGGCTTCACCGCAGCGCTCAGCCGCTTCACCCACCGCGTGCGCAAGATCGCCGGTACGCTGGAATTCGTCGATGACGGCGGCCGTATCGCGCTGGCCAGCACCGATATCTTCAAGCGCGACCCGGTCAACCTGATCCGCATCTTCCATGTCGCCGATATCAACGGGCTGGAGTTTCATCCGGCGGCCTTGAAACAGGTGACGCGTTCGCTTGCCCTGATCACGCCCGCCGTGCGCGACAATGAGGAGGCCAACCGCCTGTTCATGTCGATGCTGACGTCGAAGCGCAATCCGGAACTCATCCTGCGCCGGATGAACGAGGCCGGTGTGCTTGGCCGCTTCATTCCCGAATTCGGCAAGATCGTTTCGCTGATGCAGTTCAACATGTATCATCACTATACGGTGGACGAGCATCTGCTCCGTGCCGTCGATGTGCTGTCGCGCATCGATCAGGGCCGCGACGAGGAACTGCATCCGCTCGCCGTCAAACTGATGCCGGGCGTCGAGGACCGCACCGCCCTGTTCGTCGCCGTTCTCCTGCACGACGTCGCCAAGGGCCGTCCGGAGGATCATTCGACCGCCGGTGCCAAGGTCGCCCGCAAGCTCTGCCCGCGCTTCGGCATGACGCCCAAGCAGACAGAAACGGTAGCGTGGCTGATCGAAGAGCATCTGACCATGTCGATGGTGGCGCAGACGCGCGATCTCAACGACCGCAAGACGATCATCGATTTCACCGAAAAGGTACAGTCGCTCGACCGGCTGAAAATGCTTCTGATCCTGACGATCGCCGATATTCGCGCCGTCGGCCCCGGTGTGTGGAACGGCTGGAAGGGCCAGCTGCTGCGCACGCTTTATTATGAGACCGAATTGCTGCTGTCGGGCGGCTTTTCTGATCTGCCGCGCAAGGAACGTGCGGCGCATGCCGCCGACGTGCTGTTCGATGCGCTGTCCGACTGGAGCCAGAAGGACCGCAAGACCTATACCAAGCTGCACTACCAGCCGTATCTTCTTTCCGTGCCGCTCGAAGACCAGCTGCGCCACGCCCGCTTCATTCGCGAGGCCGACAAGGCCGGCCGGGCTTTGGCGACGATGGTGCGCACGCACCAGTTCCATGCCATCACCGAGATCACCATCCTCTCGCCGGACCATCCGCGGCTGCTGGCTGTGATCGCCGGCGCCTGCGCTGCGGCCGGTGCCAATATCGTCGATGCGCAGATTTTCACCACGTCCGACGGCCGGGCGCTGGATACGATCCTGATCACCCGCGAATTTCCGGTCGATGACGACGAGATGCGCCGGGCAGCGAGCATCGGCAAGATGATCGAGGACGTGCTGTCGGGCAAGAAGCGCCTGCCGGAAGTGATCGCCAGCCGCACGAAACACCGCAAGCGCAACAAGGCCTTCACGGTGCCGCCGGCCGTCACCATCAGCAACAGCCTGTCCAACAAGTTCACCGTCATCGAGGTGGAGTGCCTCGACCGCACCGGCCTGCTTTCGGAAATCACCGCCGTGCTCTCCGACCTGTCGCTCGACATCGCCTCCGCGCATATCACCACATTCGGCGAAAAAGTCATCGATACGTTCTATGTCACCGACCTCGTCGGGCAGAAGATCACCAACGAAGGCCGCCAGAGCAATATCATTGCGCGGCTCAAAGCCGTGATGTCGGACGAGGCGGACGAGATGCGCGACCGCATGCCATCCGGCATGATCGCCCCGCAACATACCCGCTCCGTCACCGGTGCGAAAAAAGCCAAGGCGGAATCATGAGCCTCGTCAAGAAATTCATGACCGTCGGCGGCGCTACGCTCGGCAGCCGCATTTTCGGATTTGCCCGCGAAATGCTGATGGCGGCCGCACTTGGAACCGGCCCGATGGCCGACGTGTTCTATGCGGCGTTCCGCTTTCCCAACCTGTTTCGCCGCCTGTTTGCCGAAGGCGCTTTCAACGCAGCCTTCGTGCCGCTGTTTTCCAAGGAGATCGAAGCCAACGGCACGGATGGCGCCAAGCGTTTCTCCGAAGAAGTGTTCGGCGTGCTGTTCACGGTGCTGCTGCTGATCACCATCGCGATGGAACTGTCGATGCCACTTCTGGTGCGCTTCGTCATCGCGCCCGGCTTTGCCGATGATGCCGGGAAATCAGCGCTCACCGTGCGCATGGCCATGGTGATGTTCCCCTATCTCATGTGCATGTCGCTGACGGCGATGATGAGCGGCATGCTCAATTCGTTGCATCACTTCTTCGCTGCCGCCGTCGCCCCAATTTTTCTCAACGTGGTGATGATCGGCGCGCTCGCCTATGCGCTCTATACCGGCGCCGATCCGCTCACCACCGCCTGGTATCTGTCTTGGGGCGTGCTGGTTGCCGGCATCCTGCAGCTTGGCGTCGTCTATCTCGGCGTGCGTCATGCAGGCATGAGCATCGGCCTCAAATTTCCGCGTCTGACCCCCAACGTCAAACGCCTGCTGATACTTGCAGTCCCCGCCGCGATTACCGGCGGCATCACCCAGATCAACCAGCTGATCGGCCAGGCGATCGCCTCGGCCCAGGATGGCGCGATTGCAGCCCTGCAATATGCCGACCGGATCTATCAGCTCCCGCTTGGGGTCGTCGGCGTCGCTGTCGGCGTCGTCCTGCTGCCGGAATTGTCGCGCGCGCTGAAGGGCGGCCATTTGCGCGAGGCGGGAAGCCTGCAGAACCGCTCGATCGAGTTCGTGCTGTTCCTGACCATTCCGGCGGCCTTTGCGCTCTGGATCCTCTCCGACGAGATCATAAGGGTTCTGTTCGAACGTGGCGCTTTCCATGCCGGCAATACCGCTGTCGTCGGCTCGATCCTTGCCATCTACGGCATCGGCCTGCCGGCTTTCGTTCTGATCAAGGCGCTGCAGCCCGGTTTCTACGCGCGCGAGGATACGAAGACGCCGATGCGGTTTTCCGCCATTTCGGTCGCCGCCAACTGCGCCCTCGCCATCACGCTGTTTCCGCGTCTCGGCGCGCCGGGCATTGCCGTTGCCGAAGCCACGGCCGGGTGGATCAGCACTGTCCTGCTCTTCGTCACGCTTCTGCGCCGCGGTCATCTTGTCTGGGAATGGGCTCTGGTGCGCCGGGCCGCATTGCTGGTCGTTGCCGCCTCGATCATGGGCGGCGTGCTCTATTATCTGCGCGGCGTCTTTGCCGCGTCGCTTGCCTCAGGATCGCCGTTCTGGACGAAGCTGGGCGCGCTTGGCATTCTCATCGGCGTCTCGATCGTCGTCTATTTCACGGTCGCCTTCCTGATCGGCGGGGCGGATCTGTCGATGATCCGGCGCAATATCAAGCGCAAGGGTGCCGCAAGCGTCCCGCCGCCAGAAGATATCTAGACGTCAGGCCCGTTTTCCCGAGCGGCGCTTGGCGCTGAGGAAATGTCCCTTCGATCTGCCGCAATGGGTCCAGTGGCGGCGCGCGCCGGTATCGACATGAACAATGCCGTTGCAATAGCGGCCGATACCGCCAATGCCCGGTGCTGTCTTTGCCGCAGCAAGGATCTTGCTTTCCGGCACGCCGGGCACGCGGATATCGGCGGCCTGGCAAAACCGGTGCATCGAACCGGAACGGTGCGCCTGAGGCCGGTGGCCCGAGGTTACCAGCGGCCGGGTCCCGGTTTTAGCGGCAATATGTGCCAAAATGCCCTCAAGGCGCGGTGAAAAGCAGCCCGTGCGGACCGACACGGTCTGCACGGCATAGGCTGTCGTTCTCTGGTGGACGGGAAGCTTCACTTTGCGCGGACGGTCGTCCTGGGCTTCGGCGATGGCAAAACTGGAGATGGCGAGCAGGCACGCAAGTGCGAGCGAGAATAGGTTACGCATGACAATCCCTTTGGCATGGCCCCGTTTGATGTCCTGAGTGGATCGGGGCGCATGCAAATGTCGGTTCGCCGCGCCATTGCTGCGCGCAGTCACAGCCGGATGAACTCGGCTGGGAACCCTGTTGTGGTGGCGGATTGGCAAATTCATCCGAAATGAAGCAATTTTATGAAATTTTCTTCTGATAGCTCCAAAGAGCTATGCCGTATTTCCGCCTTACCTATTAATTTGAAGAGAATATTAGAGTAAAAAATTCCAACTTGAATCTTTGGATTCAATGTCTTGGCGGTTGCTTGCCTTCCGATCGGCAAGTTTAGCCACCGGGCTGGGCCGCATGCCTCTTGATCGCCGCTGCGCCTATGTGCATAAGCCCGCCAACAGCAACAGAGGCCGGGCCCTCCACAAGCCCGAATGAGGACACGATGTCAGACTTCAAGCCGCTCGTTTTTTCCGGCGTCCAGCCGACAGGCAATCTCCATCTCGGCAATTATCTCGGCGCGATCCGCAAGTTCGTGGCGCTGCAGGAAAACAATGACTGCATCTATTGCGTCGTCGATCTGCATGCGATCACCGCGCAATTGGTGCATGAGGACATGCCCGGCCAGATCCGCTCGATCGCCGCCGCCTTCATCGCGTCCGGCATCGACCCCACGAAGCATATCGTCTTCAACCAGTCCGCCGTGCCGCAGCATGCCGAGCTGGCCTGGATCTTCAATTGCGTCGCCCGCATCGGTTGGATGGAACGCATGACCCAGTTCAAGGACAAGTCCGGCGGCAAGAATGCCGAGCAGATGTCGCTCGGGCTGCTCGCCTATCCGAGCCTGATGGCTGCCGATATCCTCGTCTACCGCGCCACCCATGTGCCCGTCGGCGACGACCAGAAGCAGCATCTGGAGCTGGCCCGCGATATCGCCCAAAAGTTCAATATCGACTTCGGCGATCATATCCGCCGGACGGATTACGGCATCGATATCAAGGTCGGCGAAGAGCCGGTACATGCCTATTTCCCGATGGTCGAGCCGCTGATCGGCGGCCCGGCGCCGCGCGTCATGTCGCTGCGCGATGGCACCAAGAAAATGTCGAAATCGGATGCCTCCGATCTTTCGCGCATCAACCTGATGGACGATGCCGAGACGATCTCGAAGAAGATCCGCAAGGCAAAGACCGATCCGGATGCGCTACCCAGCGAAGCCGATGGCCTGAAGGGCCGTCCCGAAGCCGACAATCTCGTCGGCATCTACGCCGCCCTGTCGGACAAGACCAAGGCTGAGGTTCTCGCAGAGTTCGGCGGCCAGCAGTTCTCGGTCTTCAAGCCGGCGCTGATCGATCTCGCGGTCACCGTTCTCGCCCCGATCTCGGGCGAAATGCGCCGCCTGATGGATGACACCACCCATATTGACGGCATCCTGCGCGATGGCGGCGAGCGGGCGCGGGCGCGCGCAGAAGTGACGATGAAACAGGTCCGGGAGATCGTCGGCTTTCTGCAATAAATCGCCGCAAAAGAAACCTTGCAGCCAAAAATATCGGGTGTAAGAGTCGCGGCATGGTTTCAACACGACTCTCAAGACTGGAAGGTCACCGCCGCAAATTCATGGCGGTGATCGACGATACCCCGGAATGCGGACGCGCTGTCCACTATGCCGGCATGCGCGCGAAAAACTCCAATGGCGGCCTCGTGCTGCTCTACGTCATCGCTGATGCCGATTTCCAGCAATGGCTGGGTGTCGAGGGCATCATGCGGGCGGAGGCCCGTGCCGAGGCCGAGGCGACGCTGGCCAAGATCGCCCAGACGGTGCGCGAAACGATCGGCATCGAGCCGGAAATGGTGATCCGCGAAGGTGGCGCGACCGATCAGATCTACGGTTTGATCGAGGAAGACCGCGACATCGCCATCCTGGTTCTGGCCGCAGGTTCGGCCAAGGATGGTCCGGGACCGCTGGTCTCCTCGATTGCCGGCAAGACCGCCGCATTTCCAATTCCTGTCACGGTCATTCCTGATCTTTTGACAGACGAGGAAATCGACGCACTGAGCTGAACCCTGCCATCGAGTGCAGGATCAATGGAATTGATCCTGGGGTGGCGCAAACGCTGGTCCACGCATCTTGATGCGGCCGGTCAAAACGCCTATATTCTTTTGAATAATTCTAAACAGGCTGGTTGAACACGATCCCGGCCGACGCGGAGCAAAGACATGTTCATCCAGACCGAAGCCACGCCGAACCCCGCCACGCTGAAATTCCTGCCGGGCAAGGTGGTGATGGAAAATGGCACGGCGGAATTCCGCGACGAGGAAGAGGCCGCAGCCGGATCGGCTCTCGCCGTACGGCTGTTCATGATCCCTGGCGTCACCGGCGTCTATTTCGGCTATGATTTCATCACGGTCACCAAGGAAGCGCAGGAATGGCAGCACCTGAAACCCGCTATCCTCGGCTCGATCATGGAGCATTTCATGTCCGGCCAGCCGGTCATGGCGGTTCATACCCGCGCTGAAGAAAGCGACCAGGACGGCGAATTCTTCGAGGAAGGCGACGAGACGATCGTCGCGACCATCAAGGAATTGCTGGAAACCCGCGTGCGTCCGGCTGTGGCCCAGGATGGCGGCGATATCACCTTCAAGGGTTTCCGCGATGGCACGGTCTTCCTCAACATGAAGGGCGCCTGCGCCGGCTGCCCATCCTCGACGGCGACGCTGAAGCATGGCGTGCAGAACCTGCTGCACCATTTCATCCCTGAAGTTCAGGCGGTCGAAGCCGTCTAAGCGAGCGTTTTCAGTGCCGCAACTGACCTTAAAAGTTGAACCATCATGATCGTCCTGGCCATTGATACGGCCGGGACGGGCTGTTTTGCTGCTGTCTATGACGATAGCACCGACACGGTTCTCGCTTCTGCCGGTGCCGATATCGGCCGTGGCCATGCCGAGCTGCTGATGGGCTTCATCGATCAGGCGCTGGCGGAAAGCGGCAAGGTGCTGGCGGATATCGGCCGCATCGCCGTCACCGTCGGCCCAGGGTCCTTTACCGGCATCCGTGTCGGCGTTGCAGCAGCGCGCGGGTTTGCGCTGGCGCTTGGCGTGCCTGCGGTTGGCGTCACGACGCTTTCGGCCATTGCTGAAGCGGCCCGCGCGGCAAATCCCGGACGCGCCATCTTGGCGACGATCGACGCCAAGCGCGAGGAACTCTATTGCCAGAGTTTTGAAGCGGATGGCACGGCGCGCAGCAAACCGCTGATGCTGGAAATTCCAGAGGCGCAAAGGTTGTTTGCCGATTTCGATGGCGTCGTCTGCGGCACCGCCGCGAAGCATCTGACGGCCCAGCCGGCGGAAAATACCGCGCAAACGGACCTCACCGATATCCGCCTCGTCGCGCGCCTCGGTGCTGCAGCCGATCCGTCGAAGGGCAAACCCAGCCCGCTCTATCTGCGCGGCCCGGACGTCAAGTCGCAGGCGGGTTTTGCGGTGGCGCGAGCCTAAGATGCCGCTCACCGACTTTTTCGCCCGCAAGCCTGAATTCGAAATCTTCGCCCTGGAAACGGCTGATCTGCCGCAGGCCGCCGCCATCCACAAATCGCGCTTCACCCATGCCTGGAGCGATGGCGAACTTCATTCGCTGCTGATCCAGGACACTGTCTTCGGCTTCATCGCCCGCCAGAACAACGCCTATACGCGGCCGTTCATTACCCAGCCGTTTGTTGGCGGTTTTGTCCTCTCTAGGGTTGCTGCCGGTGAGGCGGAAATCCTGACGATCGGCGTCGATCCCCGGTTTTCGCGGCTCGGTCTCGGCTGGCGGCTGATGCGGGCGGCATTGCGCGAGGCGCGCGATCAGGCGGCCGAGGCGGTTTTCCTCGAGGTTGACGAGACCAATGCCGCAGCCATTGCTCTCTACCGCAAACTCGGCTTTGCCAAAGTCGGCGAAAGACGTGCCTATTATCAGGGAGTGAACGGCGTCAAAACCGGCGCCCTTGTCATGCGCCTCGATCTTGGTTAGAGCCGCTAGAACCGGCTGATGTGAAGCGGACCTTTAAAGAGAGACGTGCTTGCGCTGCAATCCCGACACACCCTGCAGAAATCCCGATAGCCGCTGCGCCTCGCTGCGGGCGGCGATGCGAGATGCCGGATTGGGAAACCCGTGATCAATTGGCTGCGCGTCGCGCTCTGCATGACACTTCTCGTTGTTGCGACCCTTGTCATGGCTCCGGTGCAGATCCTCTTTCTCTGGCTGGACGTGCCGCAGCGCCGCACGCTGCCTCGGCTATGGCACCGCATGGCCTGCCGTCTCGTCGGCATCCGGGTGCGGGTGCATGGCACGCCGGACCCGCAGCGGCCGCTGATGCTGGTGTCGAACCATGCCAGCTGGAAGGATATCCTCGTTCTCGGTTCGATCGCCGATGTGGTGTTCGTCGCCAAGTCCGACGTCAAGGCCTGGCCGGTCTTCGGGGTGCTGGCGCGGCTGCAGGCAACCATCTTCATCGAGCGCGAGCAAAAGCGCACCACCGGCAATCAGGTCAACGAGATCGGCAAGCGCCTGGCCGATGGCGAAATCGTCGTGCTGTTTCCTGAAGGCACGACATCGGACGGCAACCGGCTTTTGGAGATCAAGACCTCGCTGTTTGGCGCCGCCGCAGCCGCCGTGCCGCTGTCGCCGACCGGCGCGGTCCACGTCCAGCCCGTCGCCATCGCCTATACCGGTATCCACGGCATGCCGATGGGAAGATATCACCGGCCGGTCGCCGCCTGGCCGGGCGACATTCCGCTCGGGCCGCATCTGCTCGGCATCCTGCATGAGGGCGCCGTCGATGTGGATGTCATCTATGGCGAACAGATCACCTATACGGCACAGAGCAACCGCAAGGTCGTCAGCCGCCAGGTGGAAAAAAGCATCCGCGAAATGCTGGCCCTGAAGCTGCGTGGCCGCTGAACGGTCAAGAGATCGAGTGCTGTCGGCCCCATCGAATTCGAACGGTCTCTTGGGGCTTCAATTTTAGGCCCTGATGCTCTATGGAACCGGACATGACACAGGAAATCGCCGTTTTATCCGCAAAGCCTGACATGGCTCTCGAAAGCCCGCCGGTCCGCAAGGTCTTCGTGAAGACCTATGGCTGTCAGATGAACGTCTATGATTCCGACCGGATGACGGATGCGCTGGCGAAAGACGGCTATGTCTCGACCGACGTCATGGAAGATGCCGATCTCGTCCTGTTGAATACCTGTCATATCCGCGAGAAAGCCGCCGAGAAGGTTTACTCGGCGCTCGGGCGGCTGCGCGACCTGAAGAAGAAAAAGGCCGGCGAAGGCCGCGAGATGATGATCGGCGTGGCCGGCTGCGTTGCGCAGGCCGAAGGCGACGAAATCCTGCGCCGCGCGCCCGCCGTCGATCTCGTCATCGGACCGCAGACCTATCACCGGCTTCCCGAAGCCTTGAAGCGCGTCCAGCGCGGCGAGCGGGTGCTGGAAACCGATTATGCGATCGAAGACAAGTTCGAGCATCTGCCGGCACCGGACAAGGCAAAGACGAAGGCAAGGGGCGTCACTGCGTTTCTCACGGTCCAGGAAGGCTGCGACAAGTTCTGCACCTTCTGCGTCGTGCCGTATACGCGCGGCTCGGAAGTCTCCCGGCCGGTCGCGCAGATCGTTGCCGAGGCGCAGAAGCTGGTGGATGCCGGCGTGCGCGAAATCACCCTGCTCGGCCAGAACGTCAATGCCTGGCATGGCGCCGGCGCCGGCGGCGAGAAGTGGGGGCTCGGCGAGCTTCTGCACCGCTTGACGCGGATCGAGGGCCTGGCCCGTCTGCGCTATACGACCAGCCATCCGCGCGACATGGATGACAGCCTGATCGAGGCCCATCGCGATCTGAAGCAGCTGATGCCCTATCTGCATCTGCCGATCCAATCCGGCTCCAACCGTATCCTGAAGGCGATGAACCGGCGCCATACAACGGCCGAATACATCGCGCTGATCGCCCGCATCAAAGCGGCAAGACCCGATCTGGCGCTGTCGGGCGATTTTATCGTCGGGTTCCCCGGCGAGACCGACGAGGATTTCGAGGACACGCTGCGCCTCGTCGAAACCGTTGGTTATGCACAGGCATTTTCGTTCAAATATTCGACCCGCCCAGGCACTCCAGGCGCCGATCTCGGCGATCAGGTGCCGGAGGACGTCAAGGCCAAGCGATTGGAAAGATTGCAGGCTTTGTTGTTGAAACAGCAAAACGAATTTGCACAACAGTGTATCGGCAAGACCATCGACCTGCTTTTAGAGAAGCCCGGCCGGATGCCCGGACAGTTGATCGGACGTTCACCCTGGCTGCAATCGGTGAATGTTGATGCAAACGCATCGCAAATCGGTGACATTGTTTCTGTACGAATCACTGGTGCGGGGCCTAACAGTCTGTTTGCCGAAGTGGTAAGCTGAGGGACCGCTAACTCAAGGAGCCTGACCGCTTGAACGGACACGAATTGGTTTCATCCTCGCCGCGCCAGTCGAAAACATCCGCGACAGACGTCAATCACTTCGTGCTCACATTTGAGAACAACCGGTTCGCCAGCGAGCTGTTTGGCCAGTTTGACCAAAATCTCAAATTGATCGAACAGCGCCTGCATATCGATGCACGGCCGCGCGGCAATTCCGTTTCGATCTCGGGTGAGGTCGTCGCCACCAATCAGGCACGCCGGGCGCTCGATTATCTCTACGGCCGCCTGCAGAACGGCAGCACCGTCGAATCCTCCGATGTCGAAGGCGCCATCCGCATGGCGGTGGCCGCCGATGACCAGCTACAGTTGCCGACCATGGAAAAGAAAGCCAAGCTGAACCTCGCGCAGATTTCGACGCGCAAGAAGACCGTCGCGGCCCGGACGCCGACGCAGGACGCCTATATGCGCGCGCTGGAGCGGTCCGAACTGGTGTTCGGCGTCGGCCCCGCCGGCACCGGCAAGACCTATCTGGCAGTTGCGCACGCAGCACAGCTCCTGGAACGCGGCGCCGTCGATCGCATCGTGCTGTCGCGTCCGGCCGTGGAAGCGGGCGAACGCCTCGGCTTCCTGCCCGGTGATATGAAGGACAAGGTCGATCCATATCTGCGTCCGCTCTACGATGCGCTCTATGACATGATGCCGGGCGACAAGGTTGAACGGGCAATCACTGCCGGCGTCATCGAAATCGCTCCTCTCGCCTTCATGCGCGGGCGCACGCTTGCCAATGCCGCCGTCATCCTCGACGAGGCGCAGAACACCACGGCGATGCAGATGAAGATGTTCCTGACGCGTCTCGGCGAAAACGGCCGGATGATCGTCACGGGCGATCCAAGCCAGGTCGACCTGCCGCGCGGCGTCAAGTCCGGCCTTGTCGAAGCCCTGCAGATCCTGAAAGGTGTCGAAGGCGTTTCAGTCGTCCGCTTCAAGGACGTCGATGTCGTCCGCCATCCGATGGTTGCCCGGATCGTGCGCGCCTATGAGGCCACGACGGCCGTGCATGACGAAAGCGAGCAGAGCGACCGCTGAGGCGGACGCAGCAATTCATGACGAGCCTTGATATCCAGATCAGCGTCGAGGAAGGTTCATGGCCTTCCGAGACGGACCTTTTATCGCTGAGCGAACGCGTGCTTGGCGCAAGCGCCGATGTTCTCAAGCGCGCGGAAAAGCAGCCTTTTCCAAAAATGCCGCCGGAACTCTCGCTGGTTTTCACCGACGATGCTTCGATCAGAGAGATCAACGCGCAATGGCGCAGCCAGGACAAGCCGACAAACGTACTGTCATTCCCGGCCTTTCCGGTGACCCCCGGCAAGATGCCGGGGCCGATGCTCGGCGATATCATCCTTGCTTATGAGACGCTGGTGCGCGAGGCTGACGATCTCGGCAAGCCGTTCGATGAGCATCTCACCCATCTTCTGGTGCATGGATTTCTGCATCTTTTCGGCTATGATCACCTCATTGAGAGTGATGCGGAAAGAATGGAGAGCCTTGAGACTCGCATTTTGGCCGGTCTTGGTTTATCTGATCCCTATGGGGATAGTGATCCCGTTTGATAGTTTGGAACAATGAGCGATTTTAGAGCGCAGCCGGCCCCGGTTGCAAGAGACGAGGCGGAAGCCTCCAGTCAGGATGAAGCGGGCAGTAGTAGCACCGCCCCGAAACCTGAGAACGGCAAGTCGGGCTCCTCCTTCTGGAGCCGTGCAGCCCGGATCTGGCGTGCGGGCAATGCCTCCAGCCTTCGTGAAGATCTCGCCGATGCGCTGATGACAGGTGGCGCCGATGGCGATACTGCCTTTTCGCCGGCCGAACGCGCCATGCTCAACAATATCCTGCGTTTCCGCGAAGTCCGCGTCGAGGACGTCATGGTTCCGCGTGCCGATATCGAGGCCGTGGATCTCAGCATCACCATTGCCGAGCTGATGGTGATTTTCGAGGAATCCGGCCGCTCGCGCATGCCGGTCTACAGCGAAAGCCTCGATGATCCCCGCGGCATGGTCCATATCCGCGACCTGCTGTCCTATGTGACCAAGCAGGCTCGCAACAAGCGGCGCAATGGCAGCCGTTCGACGGCAACTGCGACGGCGATTACGGCGGAAAAGCCGGAAAAGCCGGTGCGCCAGCCCAAGCCCGGCTTCGATCTCGGCCGTATCGATCTGTCCAAGACGGTTGAAGAGGCCGGCATCATCCGGCAGGTCCTGTTCGTGCCGCCGTCCATGCATGCCTCCGACCTGATGCAGCGCATGCAGGCCGCCCGTATCCAGATGGCCCTGGTAATCGACGAATATGGCGGGACCGATGGCCTCGCCTCGCTGGAAGATATCGTTGAAATGGTCGTCGGCGATATCGAAGACGAGCATGACGATGAAGAAGTGATGTTCGCCAAAACCTCGGATGACGTATTTGTCGCCGATGCTCGCGTCGAACTGGAAGAGATTGCCGCTGCGATCGGGCCGGATTTCGACGTGCGCGAGCAGCTCGAAGATGTCGATACGCTGGGTGGCCTGGTCTTTGCCGCGCTCGGCCGTATTCCCGCCCGTGGCGAGGTGGTTCAGGCCATTCCCGGCTTTGAATTCCAGGTGCTGGATGCCGATCCGCGCCGCGTGAAGCGCGTGCGGATCGTCCGCAAGCGCCCGCCGGCCCGCCGCCGTCCAGTAAAGGGCGAAGAGGATCTGCCATTCGAGGCAACGCCAATCGCCCAGCCGGAGACCTCGCTGCGCGAAACGGGATAACCCCCCCGCCAGAACCGCCAAAACGGCGTTTCCGGGCACGACAAGCCGCCGCTTTTTTGGAACACTGCCCCCGGTTGATTCGGGGTGAACGGTTGCTGCGCGATTCGATCGGCCGCGCGGATAACCCGTGTGGCGGCTTGCGCCGATTGGGGGATGGGAATGGAGTGGCTTGCGGGCAGGATCATGCTGTTGTCGGGCGCCCGTCGGGCGCTTGTCGCTTTTGTTGCCGGTCTGGTCGCCGTTTTCGCTCTGCCTCCCTTTGGCATTTTTGCAGCGCCGTTCCTCTCGTTGCCCATTCTCGTCTGGCTGATCGACGGTGCCTCGGGCAATCCCGACCACGGGTTCGTCCGGCGCAGTTTTCCGGCATTCTGGATCGGCTGGTGTTTCGGCTTCGGCTATTTTCTGGGCGGGCTCTGGTGGCTGGGCAATGCGCTTCTTGTCGAGGCCGATGAGTTTGCCTGGGCCGTGCCGCTGGCGGTGATCGGGGTGCCGGCGTTTCTGGCCTTCTTCTATGCGTTCGCTACGGCCGTCGCCCGCATCCTTTGGACTGACGGTATGGGCCGGATCGCAGCGCTCGCCTTTGCGTTCGGCGTGTTTGAATGGCTGCGCAGCTTCGTTTTGACCGGTTTTCCCTGGAATGCCATCGGTTACGCTGCCATGCCGATTCCGCTGATGATGCAGTCGGCGTCCATGATCGGCCTTGCCGGCGTCAATATGCTGGCTGTCTTCGTCTTTGCAGCGCCGGCACTCATCGGCACACGCAAGGGGCTGAGCCTTGGGTTGGGCCTTGCCGTGCTCCTGGTCGCCGCCCATTTCGGCTACGGCTATTACCGGCTGGAACAGCCACTGCCGCCACCGGCCGATCCAGCCCTGACGATCCGGCTTGTTCAGCCCTTGATCGATCAATCGCAGAAAATCGACGACGCCGAGCGCATGGCGATCTTTGAAGAGCATCTGGCGCTGACGCAGGCACCATCCGCCGATGGCGGCAAGCGTCCGGATATTGTCGTCTGGCCGGAAACCGCCGTGCCGTTCATCCTGACCGAAAATCCGGATGCGCTGCTGCGAATTTCCGATGTGCTGCAGGATGGCCAGCTTTTGATCACCGGCGCGGTGCGGGCCGAAGCCAGCGGTGCCGGCCAGCCGCCGCGCTATTACAATTCGATTTACGTCATCGACGACCGCGGCCAGATCGTCGGCGCGGCCGATAAGGTCCATCTGGTCCCGTTTGGGGAATATCTGCCGCTGGAAAGCCTACTGTCGGCGGCGGGTCTCGACACGGTCGCCATGCCCGGCGGTTTTTCGGCTGCGGCAACGCGGACGCTGTTGACACTGCCAGGCGGCAGGACGTTTTATCCGCTGATCTGCTATGAGGCTATTTTTCCTCAGGAAATCGGCCGCGAGGCATCTCAGGCCGATGCCTTGCTCAATCTCACAAACGACGCCTGGTTCGACAATACGCCCGGCCCCTATCAGCATTTTCAACAGGCGCGGGTTCGCTCCGTGGAAACGGGTCTGCCGCTCATCCGCGATGCCAATACCGGGATATCCGCTGTCATCAATGGCAGGGGAGAGATCGTCACCGGGTTCCCCTTCGGAACCAAGGGCTTCGTGGACACACTTTTGCCGGGAAAGTTTGATTTGCTAATGAGCCACGAGCAGCAGGAAAGGAACGCAATCCTGATTGGGTGCCTCCTGCTCGGTTTAGCACTTATTTCCCGTGCAAGTTTTATTCTGCGAGAGAATTGACCAAAAACCCCTAAAATTGCATAGTGGCACTCACCATCGATCTTCACCTATGTTCGGGGGGTTTCCGCCCCGGCTACACATCGTGACGTGTAGTCTGCTCTCGGCAAGTGTCCAGGTTATGGGAGCAACTGAAACTTCGCTTATTAGGAAACCGTTATGATAGAGAACAAGAAGAAGCCGAACCCTATCGACATTCATGTCGGTAGCAGGATCCGCCTTCGCCGTACCATGCTGGGCATGAGCCAGGAGAAACTCGGAGAGAGCCTCGGGATCACCTTCCAGCAGATTCAAAAATATGAAAAAGGCACGAACCGTGTCGGCGCCAGCCGTCTTCAGAACATTTCAAGCATCTTGAATGTTCCGGTCTCTTTCTTTTTCGAAGATGCACCGGGCGATTCGTCAACCGGTCCGTCTGGAATGGCCGAAGCCTCAAGCTCCAACTACGTGGTCGATTTCCTGTCGTCCTCGGAAGGGCTTCAGCTGAACCGCGCCTTCGTCAAGATCGGCGATCCCAAGGTACGCCGCAAGCTGGTGGATCTCGTCAAGGCCCTGGCAGCGGAAGCAGAAGCCGAATAATAGGCTGCTGCAATCCATAGATGAAAAAAAGCGGCCGGACAGTGCCGCTTTTTTTGTGCCCGGATTCCGGGGGTCACCTTGACCTCACGCTCTTCAAATTGCTGAAATGCGGCTTTTAAGCATCAAAAGCCCGGAAAACTGTTCCTCCATTACCCATATAAAGATATATTTATGTCCTTGTGTGCTTGTCATTTCCTTGCAAAATCACTAACACGGTTGAAGCAGTTTTTTCTTTGAGGGGACTTCCCGCATGCGCGCTAACTACCTGTTTACGAGTGAATCCGTGGCAGAAGGTCATCCGGACAAAGTCTGTGACCGGATTTCCGATGAAATTGTTGACCTTGTGTATCGTGAAGCCGCCAAGACCGGGGTTGATCCCTGGGGAGTTCGCATCGCCTGCGAGACGTTGGCAACCACCAACCGCGTGGTGATCGCCGGCGAAGTCCGGGTGCCGGACACGCTTTTGAAGAAAGACAAGGACGGCAACGTCCTGAAAGATGCCGCCGGACATCCGGTCATCAACCCGGCCAAGTTCAAGGCTGCCGCCCGCAAGGCCATCCGCGAAATCGGTTATGAACAGGCAGGCTTCCACTGGAAGACCGCCAAGATCGACGTTCTGTTGCATCCGCAGTCGGCCGACATCGCCCAAGGCGTTGACAATGCCGCCGATAAGCAGGGCGACGAAGGCGCTGGCGACCAGGGCATCATGTTCGGTTACGCCTGCAAGGAAACCGCAGAATTGATGCCGGCGCCGATCTATTATTCGCACCGCATTCTCGATCTGCTTGCCACGGCCCGCAAGAAGGGCGGCGGCGACGCCGGCCGCCTGGGTCCTGACGCCAAGAGCCAGGTCACGGTCCGTTATATCGACGGCAAGCCGGCGGAAGTGACCTCGATCGTTCTGTCGACCCAGCATCTCGATGAAAGCTGGGATTCGGCCAAGGTTCGCAGCGTCGTCGAGCCCTATATCCGCGAAGCGCTGCATGACATCGCGATTGCCGATGACTGCAACTGGTACATCAACCCGACCGGCAAGTTCGTGATCGGCGGGCCGGATGGTGATGCGGGCCTGACCGGCCGCAAGATCATTGTCGATACCTATGGTGGCGCAGCCCCGCATGGCGGCGGCGCATTCTCTGGCAAGGACACGACCAAGGTTGACCGTTCCGCAGCCTATGCGGCACGCTACCTCGCCAAGAACGTCGTTGCCGCCGGTCTGGCAGACCGCTGCACGATCCAGATCGCCTATGCGATCGGTGTCGCACAGCCTTTGTCGATCTATGTCGATCTGCATGGCACCGGCAAGGTAACGGAAGACCAGGTCGAAGCTGCGATCCGCAAGACGATGGATCTGTCCCCGTCGGGCATCCGGCGTCATCTGGACCTCAACAAGCCGATCTATGCCAAGACCTCGGCCTATGGTCATTTCGGCCGCAAAGCCGGCCGCGACGGCTCCTTCTCCTGGGAAAAGCTTGATCTCGTCAAGCCACTCAAGGATGCGTTGAAGGACGAAGCCCTGAAGGCCGCCTGATCCGGCTCTTTACGGACCTGCCGATAAAACTGTAAAGCGGATGTTTCCTGACGGAGACGTCCGCTTTTATCGTGAAAGACATTGCCATGACTGACCAGCATCGCAGCCGTTCGACCGAAGCCTTCTTCGGCCGCCGCAAGGGCAAGCCATTGCGCGCGCTGCAGGCGACGCATCTCGAAACCGTGCTTCCCTTGCTGCGGCTTGATCTGGCATCGCCAGCACCGGACGACGTGAAGACGCTGTTTCGCAATCCGGTTGGCCGCGTGCGGCTGGAAATCGGCTTTGGCGGCGGCGAGCACCTGATCCACCGCGCGGCCGAAGACGCAGAGACCGGCTTTATCGGCGTCGAGCCCTTCGTCAATTCGATGGCTAAGCTGGTGGGATATATCGAGGAGCGCGGTGTCGAAAACATCCGCCTGCATGATGACGACGCGACGCAGGTTCTGGACTGGCTACCCGAAAACGCGATCGACCAGATCGATCTTCTCTATCCCGACCCCTGGCCGAAGCGGAAGCACTGGAAACGCCGCTTCGTCTCCCCGGTCAATCTCGACCGGTTCGCGCGCGTTTTGAAGCCCGGCGGCATCTTCTGCTTCGCCTCCGATATCGATAGCTATGTCAACTGGACGCTGTCGCATTGCCACGACCACCCGTCATTTAACTGGACGGCCGAAAATGCCAGTGACTGGCTGACGCCCTATGCCGGCTGGCCGAGCACGCGCTATGAGGCCAAGGCACGCCGGGAAGGCCGCAAGTCCGCCTATCTGACATTCCGGCGGCTCTAACACTCAACAGTCAAATGTCCGCATTTGCGGGATGAGCCGAAGGCTCGACCGCGATCGCGATTTTTCCACGAAGGCCGTTGTTGGGGGCCTCCAGCCGGGCATGGGCAAGCGGAATGTCGGCAAGCGGGTAGACGGCGCCCACATGGGGCCGCAACTGGCCGCGCTCTACCAGTGCGCTCAGTTCGTCCAGCTTGCCGCGGTTTTGCCGTGTGAAAACGAAGTGGTAACTCGCGTTCTTGCCCCAGGCCTGAACCACGTTCTGTGGCTCTGAAATGTCCACGATCGTGACAACGCGGCCGAGTTGTGCGAGCGCATCCGGGCTGCGCGACAATGTGTTGCCACCAATGGTGTCGAACACGACATCGACGCCACGGCCCCCCGTTTCCCGCATGATAACATCGACATAATCTTCGTTCCTGTAGTCGATAACAACGTCCGCGCCCATATCACGTACGAACGCGAAGTTATCTTCGCGTGCGGTCGTGAACACGTTCGCACCGATGGCTTTCGCGAGCTGGATCGCCACATGACCGACCCCTCCCGCGCCGCCATGGATCAGGATGCTTTCCCCAACTCTGAGAGCTGCACGGACGACCAGCGCCTCCCACGCGGTCCCGCCAACCAGGCTCAGGCTTGCCGCCTCGAGATGACTGAGCGCGCTGGGTTTTCTTCCGATAATATTTTCGTTCGCAACGTGGTATTCGGCATAGCTTCCCGGCCCGTCGAATATTTGCGGCGTGTACCAGACTTCGTCTCCTGGAGAGAACATCGTCACGCCGGGGCCGACTGCTTCGACCACTCCGGATACATCATGACCGGTAATGGCCGGCAATGGCACCAGGTCGCGATAGTCACCGCGCCGGACCTGGTAATCCAAGGGATTGATCGACGTCGCATGGACGCGCACCAGGACCTGTCCCGCGTGCGGAACAGGCGTCGGCACGTCGCGAAGTTTGAACGCTTCCGGCCCGCCAAAAGAGTGAAGTATCATCGCTTTCATTGCAAATCCTCGTTTCGTTAAAAAGAAATATCACGAATTACCGATATTCTATGGTAAAAATTACAGGTCTTTGCCGATGATCCCGGCCAAAGCGCTGATGGTTGCTTCGTTGCGTTTATAGTAGGTCCACTGGCCGATGCGCCTGGCTTCCACCAGGCCTGCTCGTTGCAGCGTCGCAAGATAATCGGACACCGTCGATTGCGACAGTCCGACGCCCTCTTGAATACTGCTGACGCAGACCCCGACCGTCAGAACGTCACCTTCATCCTGTGGAGGGAAGTTCTTCACGGGATCCTTCAAACCCTGCAGGATTTCAAGGCGGGTACGGTTTGACAGGGCTTTGAATATTTCGAGCAAATCCATGCGCTGATAATATCGAGATTTACCGATATGTCAATACGGTCAGGTGCGGTCACGTTTCGGCTTCGGGAATGGGACGCCGGAAGGCGACGAAGGGCTCATCAGCATCCGCAGGAGAGGCGGCGTCTATGACGTTTAAGGCGAAATCGTCGAAGCGCCGCGATGAGGAGACATCGGCTCGGTTCAATCCTGAACGTCGATCAAAACTAAGCCGCAATGTCACTTGCCTGTGATTTAATGCAGGCTCACGGTGCGCAGGTCGTCTTCTGCGGCCTTGAAGAAGGTGCTGGAACGGTTGTCGGTCAGAAGGATCGGCGTGCCGTCGGCGCCGAACAGTGCCCAAAGGTCGAGATCGGGATCCATATTGGGCGCTTCCGGAAAGACGCGGGACACTTCGTCCGAGCGCATCTTGCGGATATAGCCAACTTCGCCGGCGCCCAGATGCGCCAGGTCATTTTTCGACAGATGCGAGCTGACGTGTTTCAATCCCATGAGTCGTACTCCGTGGCTTTGCCGATTCCATCGCCGATAAGACAATTGAAACCCGCAACACATTGATTTTACTGTACGAAGTCGGGGCCATTGGGAGCGGCCGGGTCCTTGGTGCAGCCGGCAGAGGCTGCCGGTTATCCTACTCTGGGACCAAAATATTAATTTTCTTTACCATACGGACAGGTTCTGGACGAATGAGATCGACAGAGAGCAGGCCGTTCTTCAACTGCGCCTTGGAAACCTGCATTCCCTCGGCAAGTACGAACATCCGCTGGAACTGGCGCGCCGCAATGCCCCTGTGCAGATAGTCGCGTTCCCCCGTTTCAGTCTGGCGCCCGCGAATGATCAGCTGGTTTTCCTCGGTCGTGACGTCGAGATCGTCTTCTGAAAAACCGGCAACGGCCAGCGTGATTCGCAGGCTGTCCGGCTCGCCGGATGTGTCGTCCCGGCGCACGCGCTCGATATTATAGGGAGGGTAGCCGTCATTGCCCTTGGCAATGCGCTCAAGGGTCTTTTCCATCGCGTCGAAACCGAGCAGCAGCGGGCTCGTAAAGGGCGTGATCCGGGTCATATCTAGTCCTTGCAGCTCAAGCGACTGTTTTGACGGACCTGCGAGGCAGCATCCGAGAGGCTTCAATATGGTAGCTGTGCGTAGCGAGTGCAAGGCGCTTGCACTGGACCAAGAGGCAAATCATAGTCCCGCTCGCTGATTTGGAGGAGACCCGCATGCCCGCGCCGAGAAAGATTATCATCGATACCGATCCGGGGCAGGACGATGCCGCCGCCATCATGCTGGCGCTCGGCAGCCCTGGCGAACTGGACGTGCTCGGGATCACCGCAGTTGCCGGCAATGTGCCGGTGGCGTTGACCTCCCGCAATATCCGGGTGATCTGCGAATTGTGCAACCGCCGCGACGTCAAGGTCTATGCCGGAGCCGACAGGCCGCTGGTACGCCAGTTGGTGACAGCCGAACATGTGCATGGCAAGACCGGCCTGGACGGCCCGGTGGTCGAGGAGCCGACCATGCCGATGCAAACACAGCACGCGGTCGATTTCATCATCGAGACACTGCTTTCGGAAGAGGTTGGCACCGTCACGCTCTGTACCTTAGGCGCGCTCACCAATATCGCGCTGGCGCTCAACAAGGCGCCGCAGATTGCGCCACGCGTGCGCGAAATCGTCATGATGGGGGGCGGCTTCTTCGAGGGCGGCAACATTACGCCGGCAGCCGAATTCAATATCTATGTGGATCCGGACGCCGCAGACATCGTCTTCAGGTCGGGCATTCCGATCGTGATGATGTCGCTGGATGTCACGCACCGGGTTCTGACCCACAAGGCCCGCGTCGAAAAGATCAAGGCGATCGGCTCGCCGGCAGCGGTTGCGATGGCCGAGATGCTGGAATTCTTCGAGCGCTTCGATATCGAAAAATACGGTTCCGATGGCGGCCCGCTGCATGACCCTACCGTGATCGCCTATGTCCTGCGTCCCGACCTGTTCAAGGGCCGCGATTGCAATGTCGAGATCGAGACCAAGTCCGAACTGACCGTGGGCATGACCGTCGTCGATTGGTGGCAGGTGACTGGCCGCAAGCACAATGCCAAGGTCATGCGCGAGGTCGATGACCAGGGTTTCTTCGATCTTCTGACCGAGCGCATCGCCCGGCTGTAATCTTTTCAAACGAACCGGCCGCCACGTTTCAAAGTGGCGGCCGTTTCTCAGTTAGCGAATGTAAAGACGGAAAACTTCCGGAGAATAGTAGTAGCCATCGCTATGGCGGCGGTAGCCGCGGCGGTGTTCGCGGTAACCACGGTGCCCGTTCCAATAGCCCCGGCGTTCCTTGCGGCGCTCGGCGCGGTCATGCCTGTTCTGGTGGCGCTTCTTCCAGCGCGGTGCATCCGAATCGCGCTGGCGGTACTGCGCCAGTTCGACGCTGGACGACAGCTGAACGTCGTTTGCCCGGACCGGTGCAGCAGATGCCGGCATGAACGATGTCAGGCCGACCATGACGGCGATGGCAGCGGCGCCCAGTGTCTTGATTGTCGTGTTCATAGTTCCATCCTTTCGATGTGATGCCGGACCTTGCGCTTATCGCTATGAACGCAATGTGAACCGGCCGTTCATCTAAAATATTGGAAATATTAAAAAAACGCCGCGAAACGAATGAATGAAAACGGCGCCGCAAGGGCGCCGTTCCCGTAGGTTGCGTTATCAGTTCAGAATTCTTCCCAATTATCCTGGGAAAGAGCAGTGTTGCCGGAGACCTGCGGCACCGCCCTTGGCGCCGGCGTACTGTAGCGGGCCGGAGCGGATTTCGCAGGCGCGCTATAGGCAGGCGCGGATGACCGGACTGGTGCCCGCATCCTGTCGGCCGTGTTGCGCAGCATCTCGGTGGACGAGTGGCCATGACGGGCGACATGGAAGCGGGAGACGAGCGTGCTCAGCGCGCGGGCTTCCTCGTTCAGCGCCATGCTGGCGGCGGTTGTCTCTTCCACCATCGCAGCATTCTGCTGGGTCACCTGGTCCATCTGGTTGACCGCCGTGTTGATCTCTTTCAGGCCGACAGCCTGTTCCGAGGCCGAGCCAGAAATCTGGCGGATGAGCCCGTTGATCTGCACCACCTGGTCGGCGATCTTCTGCAGCGCGCCACCGGCACGGCCGACGAGATCGACACCATCGCGAACCTGGCCGGCCGAGGTGTTGATCAATTGCTTGATCTCCTTGGCGGCATTGGCCGAGCGCTGGGCAAGCTCGCGGACTTCCTGGGCAACCACGGCAAATCCCTTGCCGGCATCCCCGGCGCGGGCCGCTTCAACCCCGGCATTGAGCGCCAGGAGGTTGGTCTGGAATGCGATCTCGTCGATGACGCCGATGATGCGGCTGACTTCGCCGGAGGACTGCTCGATGCCCTTCATCGCGGCGATCGCCTTCTGCACCACTTCGCCGGACTGTTCGGCGTCGCTGCTGGCGGTCTCGACGGATTTTGCCGCGACCTTGGCATTGTCGGCGCTGGCATTGACCTGCGAGGTCAGCTGATCGAGCGCCGCTGCCGTTTCTTCCAGGCTTGCGGC
This sequence comes from Rhizobium sp. Root483D2, assembly GCF_001426685.1. GTDB lineage: Bacteria > Pseudomonadota > Alphaproteobacteria > Rhizobiales > Rhizobiaceae > Pararhizobium > Pararhizobium qamdonense. The sequence continues at coordinate 392,929 of NZ_LMFB01000012.1, forward strand.
CTGCTGTTCGGTGCGGTGCGAAAGATCGTTGGCAGCGTTGCTGATTTCGCTGGTGCCGGTGCCGATGTTGACGACCGAGCTGTTGACCGTCTGGATCGTCTCTTCGAGGCTATCCATGGCGGAGTTGAAGTCGGTCTTCAGCTGGGCGTATTCACCGGGGAAGTCGTCGGTGATGCGGTAGGCAAGATCACCGGAGGACAGCTGCGACAGGCCCTTGGCGAGCTTGGCAACAATCTCGCGCTGGGTGGCGCTCGACTGGGCGCGTTCGGCCTCGGACTGGCTGCGCTGCTGTTCGGAAGACCGGCGCTCCTGTTGCGCTTCGGCTTCCAGACGCTTGGTATCGGCAAGCCTATGGCGGAAGCCTTCAAGCGCCTTGGCGACGGAACCGGTCTCATCGGTGCGGTCCTGGCCGGAGACGGCATTGGTATAAACACCTTTGCTGAGGTTTTCGACATCGCTGACCAGACCTGCAAGCGGCTTCTGAACGAAGCTGCGGACCGCAAGGTAGAGGCCGAGAAGCACGGCGCCCAGCACGATCAGGCCACCGATGATCATCATATAGGTCTGATCGATGATGGGGGCGTTGATGGCGCTCTGCGGCACATCGACGAGCACGACCCAGGTCGTGTTCACGTCAGGCAGGCTGAAGGGGTAGACCACCCGCTCGAAGGTTTCGTTGCCATCGTAAGTCAGGTCATGGATCATGCCCGGCTTTGCAGTCGATAGCGCAGTCTTGACGATATCGGCGCCGATACCGTCATAGTCCTTCATCAGGAGGTCCGGGATCGGTGCGACCAGCCATTTGCCGCTCTGCGAGAGAAGGGTCACGCGGCCGGTGCCGAAGGGGCGGATATCCTTCATCTTGTTGGCAAGCGAGGACAGGGAAACATCGACGCCGCTGACGCCGATCAGCTTGCCGTTGGAGATGACCGGATAGGCGATCGAGGACATCGAGTTGCTGTCGCCCGTCGTGGTCTCGGTATAGGGCGGCGACATCGCGCCCTTCTGGCTCTTGGCAGCCAGCCCATACCAGTCGGCCGCATAGTCGGAATCGAAGGTCGAAAACGCGATGCCGGTCTTGCTCTTCGTCCAGTAGGGGTTCAGCGTTCCGTCCTTGCTGGCGCCGAAATCCTTCTGGCCGGCATAATCCTTGGACTTGCCGTCGAAAGCATTGGGCTCTTCGGCAAACCAGCTGCCAAACGCGAATGTATTCTTTTCGACATTGGCTTTGAGCAGATCGACGACGGCCTTGCGGTCGAGATAGCCGCCTTCCTGGCCGCGTCCGATGATCCCGGCTGTAGAGCGGGCAGCGCCCGCCAGCTCGGCAATGTTGCTGGCAATGTCGGATGCAATGGATTTCGCTTCGGTCCGCGCCTGGTCGATGACCAGTGTCTCGACACGATCCTGCGTCTGGGAAATGAGCACGTAGTTGGAGGCGAGAAGGACGAGCGCGATAGTGCCGCCCGTGACCGCGATAAGCTTTGTGGCCAGCGATTTGGCCTGGAACTTGAACATGAATGTCCCCGCATTGTGAGAGGTCCGCGGATTTCAAGCCGCAGAATGACGCGATCTTTGGATGGGAGATGCCCCCTCATAGGGCGCCAGATGCCGACCGGCATCGTGAGGCCGCCCTTGATCCTTGGAAGGCGGCCTTTGCAGCTTTTTGATAGCGCGGAATTTATTAAAATTAGAACAACGTCAGAGACTGAAATCCCATAGTTTATAGGGGATTTTCTACTGCGTGCCGTGCGGGCGACGTTCGCTGTTCTGATTGCGCTGAGGCGCAGTTGCGCTCAGAACGGGTCAGATTTTTGCATCCACCTCGGCGGCCAGCGGAATGGCCGGCTGGGCGCCCGGATTGAGGCAGGCAAGCGAGCCTGCAACCGCTGCACGGCGCAGCGCCGCGTCGAAATCGAGCCCGGCATCGAGGCTTGCGGCAAGATAACCGCAGAAGGTATCGCCGGCGCCAACCGTATCGACCGGTTCGATCTTCAAACCCTTGGCACGATGGATCGCGCCGCTGCGCACCGCCACGACGCCCTCGGCGCCCAACGTGACGATGACGGTCTGGCCTGTTTCCTGCGACAGTGCCTGCATGGCCTCTTCACGCTCGGCAGCCGACAGCCCTTCGCGCCCGGCCAGAAGCTCAAATTCCGTTTCATTGGCGACGACAATATCCGCCATCCGGCCAAGCCGTGCGGCGTCCGCCGTCAACGGCGCAATGTTGATGATCGAGCTAATGCCCTTGCTCTTGGCCGCAACGAGCGCTTTTTCGACCGATGCGGCCGGAATTTCCAGCTGCAGCATCAGCGTGTCGCCAGCCTCCATCGTCTCGACGGCGGATTGCGCATCGCCTGCGCCGACCGTGCCGTTGGCGCTCGCCACCACGACGATGACGTTCTCACCGTCACCACCGACAAGGATATGCGCGGTGCCGGTCGGTTCGCTCACTGTTTTCGTCAGCGACAGGTCGGTGCCCGCCTGCTTCAGCAGCGCAAGCGCTCCATCGGCAAAGCTGTCGGAGCCGACGGCTCCGGCCATGCGCACGGCCGCTCCGGCGCGGCGCGCCGCCAGCGCCTGATTGGCGCCCTTGCCGCCGGCAGCGGTGGAAAACCCGGTGCCGGTCACGGTCTCGCCGGGCTTGGGCAGGCGTGCGGTGGTGGCGATCAGGTCCATGTTAATGGAGCCGAAAACTGTGATCATGTCAGGTGTCTCCCGGGGCAGCCGATTTTTCCGGGACAGTGCCCGACCGGGTTAGTCCTCGTCAACCACCCGCAGCTTCAATTGCCCCATACGCGTATCGAAGGATTTCTGATCGGTCTTGCCGTCTTGAGCGGCGCCCGCCGTTTCGAGGTCCAGTGCCTCGATGCGCGTTCCGCGCTTCTTCAGCTTATCCGAGGAGATCAGAATATCGTCCACGTCCTTCTGGGTGGTGAGAAAATGGCCGTGAAGCTTGCGCACCCGGTCGTCGAGCCGGGTCAGGTCCTCCATCAGCCGGATCACTTCGCCCTGGATCAGATGCGCCTGCTCGCGCATCCGGGCGTCCCTGAGGATCGCCTGGATAACCTGGATAGACAACATCAAAAGCGACGGCGAAACGATGACGATGCGCGACCGGTGCGCCTTCTGGACGATCCCCTCGAAATGCTCGTGGATTTCCGCAAAGATCGATTCGGAGGGAACGAAGAGAAAGGCGGTCTCCTGGGTTTCGCCGGCGATCAGGTATTTTCCGGAGATATCCCGGATATGCACCTCCATGTCGCGGCGGAACTGTTGCTGCGCCTGCCGGACCATGTCAGGGTTTTCGGCGCTGCGAATGGCATTCCAGCCTTCCAGCGGAAATTTGGCGTCGATCACCAGGACCGGCTGGCCGTTCGGCATGCGGATGGTGCAATCCGGCCGCGATCCGTTGGAAAGCGTCGCCTGAAAGGCATAGGCGCCCATCGGCAGGCCATCGGCAATGATCGTTTCCATGCGCGACTGGCCAAAGGCGCCGCGCGTCTGCTTGTTGGACAGAATGCTTTGCAGCCCGGCCATGTCCTTGGCCAAAGACTGGATATTGGTCTGCGCGGTATCGATCACCGCCAGCCGCTCCTGCAGCCGCCGCAGGTTTTCATGCGTCGCCTTCGTCTGCTCGGTAATCGAGGTGCCTAGCCGGTGCGTCATGCCGTCGATCCGCTGGCTGATCGACTGGTTGAGTTCCGACTGCCGCGCGCCAAACACATCGGCCATGGCGGCGATGCGGCCTTGCATCTCGGTCTGCGCGGCAAGCAGCGCCGTCATGCGCTGCTCGGCATCATCTGCCGATTGCCGGTCGCGCCGCCTGCGAAGAACTGCCGGAATGCCGGCAAACAGCACAATTGCGGCAGCGCCGAACAGGCACATGCCCAGCGTCACCGTGTAGGAGCCAAGGATGAAAAGCGGTTGATCGAGCGTCAGAATTGTCGGTTCCATCGGAAGAGAGTAAGGGGATTCGGGTTTGCTGACTAGATCAAAACAAGAACATTGGTAAACGCGCCGATACAAACTGCTGCATTTGCTGCAAAAATCTTGAAAACGAGAATTCCATCGGCGCAAAAGATCAGTTATGGGAGCCAGATGACCATCAAGCCGCTCATCATTCTTCCCGATCCCGTGCTGCGCCAGCTGTCCCAGCCGGTGGAAACGGTCAGTGCCGAAATCCGCCATCTGGCGGATGACATGCTGGATACGATGTATGACGCGCCGGGCATTGGCCTCGCCGCGATCCAGATCGGCATTCCGCGCCAGATGCTGGTGATCGATGTTGCCAAGGACGGCGAGGAAAAGCAGCCGCTGGTGTTCATCAATCCCAAAATCCTCACCACATCGGACGAGCGGTCCGTCTATGAGGAAGGCTGCCTGTCGATCCCGGATTATTATGCCGAGGTCGAACGTCCTGCGACGATTACGGTCGAATATATCGATCTCGAAGGAAAGAAGCTGACAGCCAAGGCCGACGGTCTTTTGGCGACCTGCCTGCAGCACGAGATCGATCACCTAAACGGCGTGCTGTTCATCGACCACATTTCCAAGCTCAAGCGCGAAATGGTGATCCGCAAGTTCACCAAGGCCGCCAAGACCCGCGGCGCCAAGGCGATCTGACGCTTCCATTGAAAATATGGGCCGGAGAGACTATGATATCACTGATATCATAGTGGAGGTTACGTATGGGTGATCTGCTTCTTCGTGGAATAGACGATGCTTTGAAGGTCGAGCTTCAGGAAAGTGCGCGCCGTAACGGCCGCAGTCTTTCGGACGAGGCCATTGTTCAAATTCGATCGGCGTTGGAAAGAACTCAGCAGCGTGGGCAAACGGCCGGACAGCGGCTCCGCGCTGTTCTGGGGGATGCAAAGTTCGAGGATGACGAACTGCGCGCTATCGACGCGTTCCGCAGGCAGCCCGATCGCGCTCCGCCAGACTTCACATGATCGTTCTCGATACCAACGTTATCTCGGAGCTTCAGGGCCGGCAGCATAGCGAGCGGATCCTGAGATGGTTGGATGGTTATGACCGCGAGGCCGTGTTTCTCACGGCAATTGCGACGGCGGAAATGCATTTTGGTATTGCCCTGCTGGAGCCGGGAGCCCGGCAGGACAACCTGCGCCAGACATTGTTGCGGATTGAAAATGAGTTCTCCGGACGCATCCTGAGCTTTTCGCAAACCGCTGTAGGGCGATACGGGGCCATTGCCGCGCAAAGGCAGAAGGCGGGAAGAGCGATGGAAACCAAGGACGCCATGATCGCCGCCATCTGCCTGTCGCACGATGCGACGCTGGCGACGCGCAATACAAAAGACTTCGAGGGGCTTGATTTGAAGCTCGTAAACCCGTTTGAAGGGGCCTGATCAGAACGAGGGACCGCGCACCATGCCGCTTCGCATCATCTTCATGGGAACGCCGGAATTTTCGGTGCCCACATTGGCGGCTTTGGCTGCTGCCGGTCACAAGATCGTTGCCGTCTACACGCAGCCGCCGCGTCCCGGTGGCCGCCGTGGTCTCGATTTGCAGAAATCGCCGGTGCATCAGGCAGCCGAACTGCTGGGCATCGAGGTTCTGACGCCTTTAAATTTCAAGGATGCTGCGGATCGCCAGGCCTTCCGGGATTTCGATGCCGATGTCGCCGTCGTCGTGGCCTATGGCCTGCTTTTGCCGGAAGAGATTCTGAGCGGCACGCGGCTTGGCTGCTACAACGGCCATGCGTCGCTCCTGCCGCGCTGGCGTGGCGCTGCACCGATCCAGCGGGCGATCATGGCCGGTGACCATGAGACCGGCATGATGGTGATGAAGATGGACAAGGGGCTCGATACCGGCGACGTGGCGCTGACCAAGGTCGTCGCCATCGGTAGCGAGATGACGGCGGGCGAACTGCACAACAAGCTGATGCTGGCCGGTGCCGGGTTGATGAAGGATGCCATGGACAAGCTCGATGGCGGCGAGCTGCCGTTGACGCCACAGGCCGAACAGGGCGTTCTCTATGCGGCCAAGATCAGCAAGGCCGAGACGCGGATCGATTTCAGCAAGACGGCCACGGAAGTGCACAATCACATTCGCGGCCTGTCGCCTTTTCCGGGCGCCTGGTTCGAGCTTGAGACCGGTGGCAAGCTGGAGCGGATCAAGGTCCTGTCCTCAGTCGTCGAAACCGCCGGCGGCGAGACCGGGACGGCGCTGTTCGACGATCTGACGATTGCCTGCGGCGATGGCTCTGTGCGGCTGACCCGGCTGCAGAAGGCCGGCGGCAAGGTGCTGAATGCGGACGACTTCCGGCGCGGCACGCCCGTTCCCGCCGGTACAAGGCTGTCCTGATGCCGCGTTTTCGCATGACGATCGAATATGACGGCTCCAATTATGTCGGCTGGCAGCGGCAGGACAATGGTCCTTCCGTGCAGGGTGCGGTCGAAAAGGCCATTCTGGCGCTGACCCGCGAGCCCGCTTTGATCCGCGGCGCAGGGCGGACCGATTCCGGCGTGCATGCCCGTGGCCAGGTGGCGCATGTGGATCTTTCGCGCGCCTGGAAGCCGGAGACGTTGCGCAATGCGCTGAACGCCTATCTGGGCCAAGCCGGACAACAGGTGTCGATCATCGAGGCGGCGGATGTGCCGGATGATTTCGATGCCCGCTTTTCCGCGCTGCGGCGGCATTATCTCTATCGCATCATTTCGCGGCCATCGCCTTTGGCTTTAGAGGCCAAGCGCGCATGGTGGGTATCGAAAAAGCTCGATCACGAGGCCATGCACGCGGCCGCCCAGACCCTGGTCGGCTACCATGATTTCACCACGTTCCGCTCCACGCATTGCCAGGCCAACAGCCCGTGGCGGACGCTCGACCGGCTGGATGTGACGCGCAATGAAGATGTCATCGAAATCCGGGCGACGGCGCAGAGTTTTCTGCACAACCAGATCCGCTCGTTTGCCGGTACGCTGAAAATGGTGGGTGACGGGCGCTGGACGCCGGATGACGTGCGGGCAGCGCTGGAGGCGAGAGACCGCAAGGCCTGCGGCCCCGTCGCGCCGCCGGACGGGCTTTATTTCATGCAGGTCGATTATTAGGCCTCGTACCGCTTATAGCGGCGCCGGATAGACCGGCATCAGGCCGAGCAGCGGCGGCAGGGCTTCGCTCAGCATCAGCGACGGCAGGATCAAAAGGGCCGAGATCGCCGAGGCGAGCAGAAGCTGGTTGTTGGTCACGGTTTTGACCAGCCGGAAAATCACCGTGAAATTGACGAGCAGCAGGATCAGGGACATGAGATAGGCGAGGCCCTGACCGCCCGGGATGACCAGCCTGATCGCCAGGGGAACAGCCATGGCATAGACCGTGGGGACGGCGAGCCAGTTGGTGCTGATGATGATCGAGGCCAGCATGTCGCCATAGCCGAGCGGCTTTGCCAACACGGCGACCAGCACCAAGGGCACGATCCACATCGTCATATCGACGAGAAACAGTTTTAGGATGAAGCCGAGCCCGGTTTCGGTCCCCGTCGGCATCTGTTCCAGATAAAACAGCCGCCACGCCGCCCAGCCGACCGCCATGGCCGGCAGGCACCAGAGGAACGCGGCAAACGAGCGCCAGACGCCCGTTACCGTGATATCGAGCCAGTCAAAGCCGCTTCTGTCCCCCAGAATGAGCAGCCAGACACCTTTCAGATAGGCTCCGATCTCCTCAATCTGCGGCATGGCCAAACCAGCGGCTGAGGAAGGTTTCGTAGATCTGCGTCAGGGTCTCGAGATCGGCGACGGCGACGCGTTCATCGACCATGTGCATGGTCTGGCCGACAAGGCCGAACTCCACGACCGGGCAATAATCCTTGATGAAGCGCGCATCCGACGTGCCGCCGGTGGTCGACAGATTGGGTTCGCGGCCCGTCACCGCCTCGACGGCGCCGGAGAGCGAGGCGATCAGCGCATTGTTGCGGGTGAGGAAGACGTGGCTGGGGCGTTCGTTCCAGACGAGATCGTAGCGGACCGGCGGGCGGCCGGGGCGAAGCGGGCTTTCCGTTGCGGCACGGTCCAGCCGCGCAATGATCTCGGCCTTGAGGCTGTCGGCCTCCCAGGTGTCGTTGAAGCGGATGTTGAAGCTTGCCGATGCCTTGGACGGGATGACGTTGACAGCTGTGTTGGCCACATCGATCGTCGTCACTTCCAGATTGGACGGCTGGAAATTATCGGTGCCCCCGTCAAATGGCGGGTCCATCAGGGCTTGCGTGAGGGAGAGAATACCGCGCACCGGGCTGTCGGCCAGATGCGGGTAGGCGGCATGGCCCTGGACGCCGTGCACGGTGATGGTTCCCGATAGCGAGCCGCGCCGGCCGATCTTGATCATATCGCCGAGGTGATCCGGATTGGTCGGCTCGCCCACCAGGCAGGCATCCCAGCGCTCGCCCTTGGCAGCGGCCCATTCGAGCAGCTTGGTCGTACCGTTGATCGCCGGGCCTTCCTCGTCGCCGGTGATCAGGAACGAGATGGAACCGTCAGGCGCGCCGTTTTTCTCGATATAGCGGGCAACGGCGGCGGCAAAGCAGGCAATGCCGCCCTTCATATCGACGGCGCCGCGGCCATACATGTCGCCATTGGCGATATCGGCGGAAAAAGGCCCATGCGTCCAGGCGCTCTCGTCGCCAACGGGAACGACATCGGTATGGCCGGCAAACATCAGGTGCGGACCACCGGTACCGAGCCGGGCATAGAGATTTTCGATATCCGGCGTGCCCTCCTCGGTCGCCGTCACCCGGTGGGTGACAAAGTCGAGCGGCTTCAGCATGGCTTCAAGGGCCGTCAGCGCGCCGCCTTCGGCAGGGGTCACGGACGGGCAGCGGATCAGGGCGGAAAGATTGGCGACGGGATCGATAGCGGTCATCAAGAAAGCCTGTTGTTTCGCGGGGCTTGGTTTAGCCGATCCCTGCCGGACTGTCACGCGGTTAGCCCGCCTTTCCTTCGCCTTGAGGGGGGAGGATCGCTCCCTCTTCTCCCCAGCGGGAACCGTTGCAAAATTCTGTGGTTGTGATTCTCTGTCGTTACGAGCAGCGGAGATGGTGCG
>NZ_LMFB01000013.1:0-18469 GCF_001426685.1 Rhizobium sp. Root483D2
TCGCCGCCGTCAAATTGGCAGCAGTAAGAATTTGGATCAGATCGTTATGAGTCCACGGCCTAGCCGCCTGGGGGAGCCGGATCGTCGCGAAGCTCAGGGGCGATCTTGAAAGCCAACCACCTTGAGGACCGCAGCAAAGAACGAGCGAAACAAATGCGCGTCTTCGCCACCCAGGAGAGCTGTGGCTCGTTCGATTGCTGCGTCATTGGTGCGCACCTCCTGTCGTGCATAGTGGAGCCCGCTGACCGCCTCGACGCGGAACAGTTCTTCTGGGCTGATAGAAATTCGGGGATCCGCGTACCAAGTGTCCTTGGTGCGGGTGTAGGACCAACCAAGGCGGCGAGATGCGATCTCAATGCGCCGCTGGACATTTCCAACGGACATCGGCGCAATTTGCTGCCTTAAAGCACCCTGACAAAACTCAACTGTCGACATTTCTGATTTCTCCGACGCCTTTTCGGACATTTCCGACAACTCCTGTGGCTGAATGATCCTTGTTCAAAGGGACCAAAAACATGACCACAGGCATTCAAGAGAGAGACGACGAGGTGGGCCCTGCAAGGCTTTCTCTCGTCGCTCCCGGCCCGCCGGGGTTAGGCGATCCGGTATTGCTTGGTGACGTGGTTTCCCTCGTCATTTCCGACCTTTCCGTCAGGCGAACGATCGCGACAGAAGAACGGGGTAAGGAATTGGCCGGCCGCGTGCTGCACTTCGTGCCATCGCTGAAGCCTCGAACCGAATAGAACGCGTTCCTCGTAGGACTGCGGGAGCAACTTGACGGGCTCTTTCTTCCGCTTGTGAGCGCGAACGGCCATCACGATCAGAACGATGTGCGGGATGCAGACGACGGCGAGAGCCAGGGCAATGATGATGGTTTTAGACATTTCACTTACTCCCGAAATTGTGGGCAAGAACGATCCCGGCCGCTGTCCTCGTGGCGCCGGACCACTTGCTTGCAGGGACGTCGAGCGCGGCATTGTGGTCCGCCGCAACTTTCCGCGAGCCGCGCTCGACGGCCGACTGCGCAGGGCATGTCGGCTCGTGCTCATCAAAAATTCGGGCGAAATCTGTTTCAAAATTCCGCATGGCTCAGACCTCCGCGCCGAAGATGCTGAAAGCATCCGGAGAATTGATCTCCTGATGAGCCCGTCCATAGAAAGAGGTCCTGGCAGCGGCACGCTTAATGCGCGCCAAGCCAGCTGCGGACTTGATGTTCGGGAAACTGCGCCCGTGCTGATGGGCGAGAGAAAGAACAGCGTTCCCATTCGTATAGATCGCAGCGCCGCAGTTCTTCGCCACCTGGGCGGAGTTCATGCCGCACTCGATGCCGCCATCAATCTGCGCAAGGCGCTGTTTCGTTGATGCACGCTCCCACCACGTTTTCATGCTGCTCTCCTGACCTTGAAGGTTTGTTTGTTCTCCGCCGCGCGAAGCTCATCGACGAGCGCGATGATCTTCGACCAGTGCATGGCTTTGCCTCTGCCCTTGGCGCCGACCCGCTTGACGCAGTTCATGTTTCGAACCATCGAAAGCTGGTAACCTTGCTCAAGCAGATAGATTTTCACGCTGTCGTAAGACGCGGTTTCCCCTGGCTGGAACCGGCGCACCGTGCCGCCTCTCGCCTCGAACTCAGCGACAAGCGCGGAAGTGTCGATCCTTTTGATCGGCCGGCGGTCGCTGGGCGTGAATTTGAAAGAGAGCATTATGCTTCCTCCCTTTCGCGCTCGACCGGCGCTGCCATGCAGTCCCGGCAATGAACGCGACCTTGACCGCCGCATGTCTCCTGACCGGGGCGCCGGCAGTTCGGGCGCAGGATCAGCGCGTTCGCGATCCGCAGTTCGTCCATGGATGGTGCTGGCTTGGGAGTGGTGACGGCTTGCCCCGATTGAGTGCTTTCAATGCCGACGGTTTCGTCGGAACGGCCTGGATAGCGGTTGGAGCCACCATCCATTTTTACGCCACCATCATCAGGGCTTGGTATGCTCGGTTCGCCGCCGGGAACCGCCAAGGCTGCGGGCCGGGTAACATCGTCTGCCGTTTCCGGCGAATTCTCGGGGAGACCGACCGGAGACCCGGCCTCCCCTGTAGCTGTGTCATTGGAGGAGGAGATGACAGCAGCGGCCGACGCGGGAGGCGCGTCGGATCGGGTATTGAGCGGGCCATTGCCGAATTTGCGAGCGACAGCATCAGCTATAGCGACCGTTTCAGCGTGGCCCTTCTCGGAAATCAGACCAAGGGCGACGGCCTCGGCGGAGAGCGCCTTGGTATCGTCCATGCTTTCGGACATGCGGGCACGGCGGCGAGCATCGCGGTCGATGATCTCTCCCGTTTCTGCGTCAAATTCTTCAATGTTTTCTCGTGTACGCGCAGACGCACGCGCCTGCGGGCCTTGGTAGGCGGAAAGATAGATGTCGAAGATCGCCTCTTTCTCGGCAATCGTGTCTGCACCCTTCTTCTCGATCTTGCGGAGATGGGTGACAACATCGCCGAGGCCGGTTTTATCGAAGCCGAGAGACTTGGCTTCCGCGTAAACGGCTTTAATATCCTCGCCGATGGCGTCCTGCTCATCCTTCAAGCGAATGATGCGCTCGATGAACGATTTGATCTGTGCTTCGGCGCTCATGCTGATACCCTCGCCGCAGATGCATGGCGAGCAGCCAGCCACTGCCAATCGACACCCTTGATCGCCTTGGCCGCCGACGCCGCGATGACGCCGGGCCAATGCTTCGGAGCGATGCTTTCCCGCAAACGCATTTGGCGAGCGGCTTCGTATCCGCAACCGACATCGGATGCGAATTCGGCGATGGTGGGCCACTGATCAATGAGGGCCGAAATGGAAGAGGGTGAGTTGCTCATTCCAGTATCGTACAAAAAGTACGACGATAGCGCAATAGCAAATCGTACACATTGCACGATAAAAGTCGGTCATAATGTACGAATGACGGAACCGAAAACCAGATTGAAAGAAGCGCGGGCGGCTGCAGGCTTCGCTTCGCCCACAGACGCGGCGAACGCTTTCCCTCGCGATATCAATAAGAACACCCTCATCAGCCATGAGAATGGCAATAGGCCGATATCCCGCAAAGCCGCTGAGAAGTATGGCGAGCTGTTTGGCAAAAAAGCGGGCTGGATACTCTTCGGCGAAAATGGTGCTGATGACGGATCCACGCCTGCGCGCCCGCCGCCCGAGCTTACGCTACTGCGCACTGGCCTAGTCGCCGGCCGCTTGGCTGGCACCGTTGAAGCCGGGACATTCCGCGAGGTTGATGAGTTCGACCAATCCGAGGCCGTTGAGATCCTCCTGCCCCGCGATGAAAAGTTCCCCAACGCCAGGCAGCTCGTGTTTGACGTTGGCGGCGATTCACTGAATGAGTTGCGCCCTCGCCCCATACTTTCCGGCGACCGGCTGGTTTGCCTCGCCTATGAGGATGTCGCCCATGAGGTTGAGTTGCGGGACGGCATGGTCGTCGTGGTGCAGCGGACCCGGGACAGCGGGCACTTCCGCGAATGGTCGGTGAAGCAGATCGAGCTCTACAATGATCGGGCGGAGTTTCACCCGCGGTCCTCGAACCCCAAGCACAAGCCCATAGTCGTTCATCACGACAGCGAGGCTGACGACGGGGTGTCAGTCGAAATCATTGCGCTCGTCCGGCGAGTGATGAACGAGATGCCGGGGTTCTGATGATCCACGACCCTGCCAAACTTATAAGGACCCTCATTTCTCGTCCTCGGGAGACGGAGTGGTTAGAGTTCAAAGTCGGAAATTTCAATCCAGAATCCGTCGGGAAATACGTTTCTGGCCTCGCGAATTCGGCGATTTTTGCTGGCGAGAACAAGGCATATTTTATCCTAGGCATTGAGGACGACACGCACCAAATAGTAGGGACCAATATCAAGATCGACGAGGAACGCGTTGGCAAAGACACTTTCCTCTTCTGGCTAAATGGCAGACTAACGCCACAAATAAACATCGAGCATGCTTCAGTCGATTTTGACGGCAAAACAGTGCAAATTTTGTGCATCGACCCTTCGTATCAACACCCAGTTAAATTCAATGGTGATGCCTACATCCGAATTGACACTTCCCTTCAACAGCTCGCTCGACATCCCGAAAGAGAACGCGCCGTTTGGCAGGCTACAAGCCGGTTTGCCTTTGAGCAGGGCATTGCCAGGTCGCACGCAACAATTGATGCGATTTACGACCACTTTGAAGTTCACAAACTGCTCACAGCGTTAGGCGTGGCTCGGCCGAATGTAGCATTGGCAGCTGACAGAATGGTCGCTGAAGACCTAATCCTTGATAACCAGCAAGGTGGTTTCGACGTTACGAACCTCATGGTCCTTGCAGCCGCAAAGGACATGAGGTCGTTCTCCGGATTTTCTCGAAAGGGAGTTCGGGTGATAACATACGCGGGGAAATCTAAACTAAATTCGAAAAGTGATGCCGAAGGGAAAAAAGGATACGCAGTTAGTTTTGGGCCACTTCTTGCGTACATCATGGATAAAATTCCACACCGGGAACAGTTGCAACACGGCCTACGGGTGAAAGTCTATGATATTCCTGAGGTGGCCGTCCGAGAAATACTAGCGAATGCGATTATACATCAGGATTTCACCGCACGAGGTGACGGTCCCGTGGTTGAAATCTATCCTGATAAAGTAAAAATCATCAACCCCGGAAAACCCCTAATCCCGACGGACAGGTTTATCGATTCCCCATCTCGATCGAGGAACGACCGCTTTGGACATTTGATGCGGCGCATCGGAATATGCGAAGAAAGAGGCTCAGGAATAGATCGCGCGCTGACCGAAATTGAAAAAAACGTTTTGCCAGCTCCAATCTTTCAGGAGATTGAGGACACAACGGTCGTCACACTTTTCAAGTCTCGTGATTTCGCCGACATGACCAGAGACGATAGAGTGAGGGCCTGTTATCAGCACGCCTGCCTCGGATGGGAAAAAAACGACTATATGAGCAATGGATCGTTGCGTAAGCGATTAGGTCTCACCGACAAGCAGTATCCTCTTATCTCGATTGTAATTGCCGATGCCAGGGATGCTAAGCTGATAAGGCCCCTTGACGAAGATCAAGCAAATCGAAACGCACGATACGTTCCGTATTGGGCGTGACCGACACAACCACTAGATGAGATACCTTTCAATTTTTATCCCCTATCTTTCAATGGCTTTTGTCAGCTTTGAAATGTTTAGCTTTATGTAAACGATATCTTCCCATACAGCCTTAAGCAGCAGAGACGCTTAGTTGACAGTCTTTGCAAGTCTGCGCAATCTCCTTCATAAACCATCGCTTCGGCTCCTTGCACATATAGGAATTACCGTCGTCGCCGACGAAGTTCATGATCGGCAGCACGCAGAACTCCTCGTCATCGCCGATAGGCGCGAACCGAGCGACTGTGAACGAGTTGCCGGGAAAACGGCCGCACAGGTAGTGCTCCAGACGCTCCTTCGCCGCGATGACCTTATCCCGCTGCTCGAATGGCGGGACGATGATGTATTGAATTACGTCTCTTTCAGTACGCATAGGGGGCTCCTCCTCCGCTGATTCCAACTAGCCGGCCAATGACGCTGTCGCAGGGTCGGCAACGAAACGGGATTTTTTCCAGATAGACACTCTCGATCAGCTCGTCGGCATCGCGCGGCACGTCGTCGCCGACTGGCATCTCCACCACCTTTAAACTATCCCTCAGGCAGTTCTCGCACCGAATATGGAGCGTGAACGGCGCGGCTGATTTCAGAACTGCATAGCCCATTTTGTTCTCCTTTCGTTCTATGAAAACAGAACGCTTGGAGAGAGTCGAATCGTTTTTGCTGATTCGGCTAAAAATACATTCCTCGGTTAAATCGTACAAAATGTACTTTACATTCTATCGTACATAACGTACGTTCATTCTCAACAAACCGCTTCACGGAGTTGAGACATGGACATCCAGGCAGCAGCAAAGAAGATCATCGACGAGGCGAACACCAAGAGCCCCGGCGCGGCTTCGATCTACCTCGCAGAGAACATCCGCTTCCATCAGGACAAGTGCGCGACGATCATTCGCTCGTCGAGGAAGCCTGCGGGCTGGACGCTCGGCGGTCACACCGAACTCATCCAGATGCTGATTTCGGCACAGTCGAAACGTCATGCTTTGCAGGTGGCGGCATGAACACGCCCCTCCACTCTCTTTACGACAAGATCGAAGCTCTCGGCGGCGCGGTGAACAGCGCCGAGGATCGCGCTCACCAGCAGGCCGTCGATGCCGCTCTGTCGATCCTTCGCGAAGCCGGTTTCGGTCGCGGCTCTTTCATTTCTCAGGCTGAGCGTCCGCGCCAGTACCTACAGGCAGCGGAGTAATCGCGATGACGACGACGATTGATGACGGCGGCTACGCCTTCCCAAGTCCCGCCGATGAAAAGGCTGGCTGGCACTCGGAAAGCGGGATGACGATGCGCGACTGGTTCGCCGGTCAGGCTCTGGCTGGCCACTATGCTGATTGGGGTCCTCGCAGCATGACCGAGATCGCCACCATGGCCTACACAATGGCCGACGCGATGATCCTCGCTCGGAAAGGCGGTGAAGCATGACCCGCCCCGATCCGATCATCCGTCCCTTCATCCCGCTCACGCCGTCGGCAATCAGCCCGCGTAATCCAAACAACTGGCTGGCCATCGCCGCCACGATCTTTTTTGCGCTCGGCTTGGCCGTCGCAGTTCAGCTTTGAGAAACCCGACATGAGCACCGAAGTATCCACCGACCTGATTATCTCGCTTCCTGCCGTTCCCAACGTCGCCACGTTCACGAACGAAGCCGAGTTCGACAAGCTCTATGACGCGATCCTGAAAAAGGTGAACGAGCATAAGCACGACGTCTCGACGAAGAAGGGCCGGGACGAGATCAAGTCCCTCGCCCACAAGATTTCGAAGACGAAAGTTGCTCTCGACAAGCAGGGCTTTGCCCTGACCGAGGAATGGCGCCTCAACAAGAAGAAGGTGGACGCCACCCGCAACAAGATCGAGGAGCGCCTCGTCGCGCTGCAGACGACGTTCCGCAAGCCGCTGACCGATTGGGAAGATGCCGAAGAAGCGCGTATCAAGCGCCACGATGAGGCGGTTAAGTCGCTTCTCGACTACGTCACCATGTCGGCCGATCACCCGTCAGGCGACCTCAAAGACATGCGCGATGCCGTCGAGGCTGTCGTCGTTGACGAGGCTTGGGACGAATTTCAAGACCGGGCCTCGCTCGCCAAGACCGACGCCCTCGCCGCTCTGGATCGTCTGATCAGTGTTGCCGAACGGCGCGAAGCCGATGCGGCCGAGCTTGAACAGCTCCGCGCAGCGCAGGCCGAGCGCGATCGCCTGGACGCCCAGCGCCGTGCCGAAGAGGAAGCCGCAGCCGCCGAGGCGAAGCGCATCGAGGACGAACGTCAGGCAGAAGACAAGCGCAAGGCAGACATTGCCGCCGCTGCTGCCGAGGCTGCCGCACAAGCCGAACGCGATGCCGCCCAGCGGGTTGCGGACGCCGAGCGGGCTGCAGAAGAAGCCAAGAAGCGCGCCGACGACGAAATCGCAGCTGCGGCAGCGGAAGCCGAACGCAAGGTAGCGGCCGATCGCAAGCGGATCGCCGACGAGCAGGAAGCTGAAGCGGCCGACCAGCGCCGCCGGGACGCCGACCGTGACCACCGGAAGAAGGTCAACAATTCGATCATCACTGCCCTCGTCGAGTGCTCTGGCATCGCAGACGAGCAGGCCATGTCGATCGTCATCGCCTTGGTCAAAGGCACCATCCCCAACGTCACCCTGAAATACTGAGGAGAATGAACATGGGCGCAGTAGCACGTCACGACGAACAGAGCGTTATTCCCATTTCCGACGCGCCAATGGTGGCGATGATCGAACGCATCGTTATGGACCCGTCCATTCCGATCGATCGCCTTGAGCAAATGATGGCGATGAAAGAGCGCATGGAAGACCGCGCTCGAACGACGGCGAAGGAAGACCGGGACTTTGAAGCCCGCAAGGCATACTTCGCAGCTATGTCGGCTTGCCAGAAGCAGTTGCCGGTTGTCGTCAAGTCCCAACGCAACAGCCACACCAATTCGAACTATGCCGACCTGGCTGCGATCGAGGCACAGGCCATGCCGATCATCCATGACCACGGCTTTGGCGTCTCGTTCCAGCCGGACGGATACAACGACAACGGCGAGCTGCGCATCCTTTGGGAGATTTCCCACAATGAAGGATACGTGCGCAACGGCGTCGGCGAAATCCCCGTAGATGGGGCCGGGACCGGCGGCAAGGTCAACAAGACCGGAACTCAGGCTTTCGGAAGCACTGCCACCTACGGCCGCCGGTACCTGCTCTGCATGCTGTTCAACATCAGCACAGGTGATGATCGGGACGGCAACAAGGCTCCTGACACCGGCGGCCCGATCTCTGATGAGCAGACCATTGCCCTTCGCGAAAAGATCGAGGCCGTCGAGGCTGATATCGAGCGCTTCTGCAGCCGGTGGAAAATCGAAGCTCTGAAAGACCTCCCCAAGGGCCAATTCAAGGACGCCATGGTTTCGCTTGACCGGTTCGGCGAGCAGAAAAAACAGCGCAATGCGGAGGATCGCAACAATGGATAATATCGTTCAGGGCTCACCCGAATGGCTGGCCATGCGGGCTGGCAAGGTAACCGCCTCGCGTGTCGCCGATGTCATCGCCAAGACCAAGACCGGCGTGTCGGCATCCCGAGCCAAGTATGCTGGCGAGCTTATCGCCGAGCGGTTGACCGGACAACCGGCGGAACGCTTCACCAACGGCGCTATGGCATGGGGAACCGAAAAGGAACCCGATGCCCGCAAGGCCTATGAGTTCTATCGGGATACTGATGTTGCGGAGGTCGCCTTCGTTCCTCACCCGACGATCGCCGACAGCGGCGCATCGCCTGACGGCTTGGTGGACGTCGAAGGTCTCTTGGAGATTAAGTGCCCCGAAACGCACACCCACATCGAAACGCTGCTCAACAAGGCCGTGCCGTCAAAGTACGTCACCCAGATGATGTGGCAGATGGCATGCACGGGGCGGAAATGGTGCGATTTCGTATCCTTCGACCCTCGCCTGCCCGAATCCATGCAGTTCTTTTGCCAGCGCGTTCATCGCGATGAAGCCGTGATCGCCGAGCTTGAGCGCGAAGTGGTCGTGTTTATCAACGAGGTGCGCGGCAAGGTCGCCGAGCTTCGCCGCCTCTATGAACCGGCCGAAGCGGATCCTGCAGCTTCGATGCTGATGGCTGGCTGATCATGGGCACCGTCAACCGCATCGTAGCAAACGAACTCGACAAGGATATCCTCATCCGGCTGATCCGGGCGAGGAAGCCCCCGTTCACGACAACGATGACGGATGGCAAGCACCGGACGAACCCGCAGAACAAACTGCAGCGGAAATGGATGACCGAGATCGCCGACCAGCTCGGCGATCGGACAGCCGAGGAAGTGCGCGGCGAATGCAAGCTCATGCTTGGCGTACCGATCCTGCGCGCCGAGAACGAGGCATTCTGCAAGGCCTATGACGAACACGTCAAGCCGCTGTCCTACGAGCAGAAGCTGGCCTTCATGATGATGCCGCTTGACTTCCCAGTTACCCGGCTAATGACCACGGCGCAGAGCAAGCAATACCTGGATGCGATCCACCGGCATTACTCGGCGCAGGGTATCTATCTCACCAATCCCGAAGATCGCGGTCGCGCCGAGATGGCGAGGGCGTCATGACGATAGCCCTCAAAGCATATGCCGTCCTCGAAAAGGACGAATACACCGGAGACGTCTATTTCGCCAAACACTCGATCACTGCTGCCAAAGCGGGAGCGAATGAGTATGGCGACGGCGAGCTTGGTTATATCCAGTGCCGCCGAGCGAAGTGGGCCGACGAGTTTGTAGGTCGAGGCGTACCGGCGAAGGTAGCCGTTGATCACGGCTGGAATTTTGAGTGTCACGGTTGTGGCATCCGGATTGATTCCGACCTTGAGTACGAGCGCCGCCTTCCTGTCGAGGGTGTCGTCGGCTCGATGCACGGCCGTGTGTATTGCTGCGCCCGGTGCAAATGGAAGCACATCCGGCAGGAACAGCGCCGGAAGGAACAGCAACAGGCTGCCATCGAGGACTTCAAGGCTATCGTTCGCGCCCGGTTCCCTGACGTGGACTTCGCCGACGACGAAAACGAGTTCCGTGGCCACCACGCCAGCGTGACCCGCTTGGGCCAGTCGAGCGTCTGGCACCGCCAACAGGTCATCATCGCTTTTCGCTTCCCCGGCATGGAGATCGGCCCGGCTCACTACCGGATGGATGATCATCACAAGATCGGGCCTCCGATCGCTGGCTACACTTGCTGCAACGGCGACCGTGAGGCGTTCGAAGCCTATGCCGCTGCAACCCGGAGGACATCATGATCAAGAACACTCCCGGCCCCTTCCTGATCTGCGATCTCCGCGTCGAGTGGAACCGGCGGCCCTACGTCACCTTCTGGCGTCCGAATAACGCCAACTATGCCTACCCGCTCGTTTGGGCTGGCGACTATACCGAAGCCGACGTCATGAAGGGCGGAAGATACTACACGACCGTCGAGGTTGGTTCTTTGATCCGCTTCCCGATCCTGCGCTCGTTGGTAGAGCCGATGGCGGTAGCTCCGGAGCCGGGCCGCATCGACGGCAATACCGGCCCGGTTATCCGCAACGATTCGAGAATGCGAGCTAAGTTGAGGAAGCTCGCTTATCAGCCGGCGCTCTTGGCTTTCGCCAATGCGGAGGCGTCATCATGAACCGGATCGTCCGTCAAATCTGCGACTGGTGGAAGAAGAGAACATTCGACCGCCGTCTTGCCCGTGGCCTGCCCGACGTTGCCGCGCGAAAAAAGCAAATCCAGCTCCGCCGTCGCCAGCACAAGCCGACAAAGCCGATCATAGCCGAAAACTACCAGGACATTCACGAAGCGCTTGGCGTTCGGAGGAGCAAGTAATGACTGACAGACCTATCCTGTTTTCGGCGCCGATGGTCCGCGCCTTGCTCGCCGGGACGAAGACGCAGACCCGGCGGCTGATCGATTTCAAGGGCATTGATGAAGTCATGGACTTTGTGAAGGTCGCAACAGACCCGCAAGGCCGTCCGGTCTATGAGATGAAAGGACGCGCGGGGCAGCACATCGCTATTCCGGCAGGCAAGCATCTGGTGGGTTACAACTGGTCACCTCGCATCGGTGTTGGTGATCGGCTTTGGGTTCGCGAATCGTTCCGTGGGAGCAAGGGCTATAACAATTACCCACCTCGCACTTGGTCTCATTGGCCGGTTCACTATGAGGCCGATGGAGCGCCAGACCCGCACGATGAATTGGAGGAGAACGGTCGGCTTCGGCCTGGCATACACATGCCGCGCTGGGCTTCCCGCCTCACCCTGACAGTCACCGACGTTCGAATTGAACGCCTTCAGGACATAAGCGAGGACGATGCAAAGGCTGAGGGCGCGATCCCATATCATTGCGCCGCTTCGAAGCTGGACTATTACGGCCCTGGCCACGCCATGTGCGGCCAAGATCACCGCGCCGGTTTCTGCCAGATTTGGGAACAGATCAACGGCATCGATAGCTGGAACGCCAACCCGTTTGTCGTCGCCTACACCTTCTCGGTTCATTACGGCAATATCGACCAGATTGCGAAGGCGGAAGGATGATCGGCAACATCATCGCCTACACGCTTGTCATCTGTTTCGCCCTGCCCGGTGTCTGCGGTCTCGTCGCCACCGGAGTGGCGATGCGCAAAAAGGAATACGACGACGCGGTGACGCTGTTCTGTCCGAGCACGGTATTGCTTACGATCGGGCTGTTCTTCGCTTGGGTGTGGGGGATTTAATGGCCCGGCGTGAATTTACAAAGACCGTCTACGCTCAGATTGTGAAGCGGGCTTTGCATCCCAAGCACGGGATATGCTGCGAAGGCTGCGGCCTAGTGCTCGGTGCCAAGCCCTATCATATCGATCACACGATCCCTGACGCGCTGCAGAACGACAAAAGCCAAAAGCTGACGGCTGCAGACGGCAAGTTGCTCGGCGTCGAGTGCTGCCACGCGCCGAAGACAAAGGTCGATGTTGCTGTGATCGCCGAGGCCAAGCGCCGGGAAGCAAAATTTCTTGGCTTCGCCCGCAAGGCCGCGCCGATCAAATCCGCTCCGTTTCCGAAATCCGAGAAGGCCGCCAAGCGAGTGTCGAAGCCCGATCTTCCTCGCCGGCCACTCTACCAGGAGAACAGCAATGGCTGAATTGGAACAAGAACACATCGGCTCTGTCGCCGTGGGCGATAGCGGTGAGCGACCGTGTCCCGGCGCAGATGATCCGCAAGAACGCTGCCCCCGCCACCCATCTGAGTGCAAGTGCTGGCAGATCGATCTAGATCACCCAATGAAGCGTTCCGGTCTCACCCGGCCAGCACGGGAGCGGAAGGAATGACAGCCTCCGCACTCGTCAAAGAATCTGACCTTCACCGGATGGCGAAGATCGCCAAACGGGACGGAGTTCGGGTGGAAATAGAGATAAATGGCACAATCATCAGGATTGCCCCCGATATCCCCGATATCAACAGCCCTAAGAAGATTGACAAGAAACCCAAAGACTTTGCGTCATTCGCAGATTGGCAGGCGTGGAGAGATCAGGAACGTGCTCGTGAAATTCAAAGGCGTTCATAAGGTCAAGCGCGTTCTGGCTGACGGCCAGGTCCGATGGCATTACTACGCTTGGCGCGGCGGTCCCAAGATGCTCTCACCGCCGAATACCGAGGCTTTTGCAGCGGAGCTTTTAAAGCATAGAGAAGAGTGCGCGCCGGCCGAAATCGATACGCTAAATCGGCTCATCGAGATGTTTCAGAAAAGCCCAGCGTTCTCGGCTCTGGCGGAGACAACCCAGGAGAGCCACAAGTTTTCGTTCAAGGCGATATTGAAAGAATGGCCTGAGCTGCCGCTGAAATTCACGCAGCAGCGCGGGATGAAGGCCAAAATTCGCCAGTGGCATCATACGTTCTCAGCCAATCCTCGAACGGCCGACCAGATGCTGTTCTCCCTCTCCCGCGTTTTCACATTCGGGATAGATGAGGAGATGCTCGACAAAAACCCCTGCACCGGGATCGATAGGCTCTACAGCGGATCCCGCAAGGAAAGCGTCTGGACGCCAGAGCTAATCGAACTGTTTCGCGCAAAGGCCAAGCCCCACATGCTGCTCGCCTTCGAAATGGCCATCCATACGGGCCAGCGCCAAGGCGACCTACTCGCGCTCACATGGAAGCAATACGACGGGACGCACCTGTCGATCGAGCAGGGCAAGTCAAAACCCGGGAAGCCAAAGAAGCGGGTGCGGGTCAAGGTGAGCGCCAAGCTCAAGATCATGATCGACGCCCTGCCAAACGACAAACTGCGAATCATGAATAACTCGCGCGGGCGTCCTTGGACGAAGGACGGTTTCAAAACATCGTGGGGGAAGGAATGCGCCAGGCTGAAGATTGAAGGGGTGACATTCCACGACCTGCGGGGAACGTTCATCACCGACCGGCGGCGCGAAGGATCAACAACGGAACAGATCGCGTCGATCACGGGACACTCCATTGCGGAGGTCGGGAGGGTGCTTGAAAAGCACTATCTGGCAACGGATCAACAGACCAGCGATGCCGTCATTCTGAGGATGGAAAAGAACACTTAGTGAATGGAAAATGTAAACGGCCAGCAAAAGGCTGTAAACGGGGTCAAACCTGTTCGTGGAAATAGACTGTAAGTAGCTGAAAAGGTTGGCGACCCCTGCAGGGCTCGAACCTGCGACAACCTGCTTAGAAGGCAGGTGCTCTATCCAGCTGAGCTAAGGGGCCGCTTTTTGGAGGTTTCCCTCCTAGAACCGGCAGTCCAGGATCAATGCGTCCAGGGCTGCGTGCGGCTAAACCGGAAATTATCGCTGTAGGACACGCTCTTGCGGGTTGGCTCCTTCGGCGCGATGACACGGTAATCGATACCGTTGCGCTCGGCATAGGCGACGGCCTGTTCGGCTGTCTCGAAGGTCAGCTTCACCTGCTGGCGCGTATCGCCAGAGCTCGTATAGCCCATGATCGGATCGATGGTGCGCGGCGTTTCCTGATCGAACTCAAGAACCCACAAATTCGTCTTGGCCTTGCCAGACTGCATGGCGGTTTTTGCGGGTCGATAGATTTTCGCGGACATGTCTTGAGCGGCTCCACCATGGTTCATGCTGCCGGCTGCGCCGGTCACTGCGCATTGCCATAGCGCAGAACGGATTAAAACGGAATGACCTAGCAGCGATATATCCGCCAATTTTCAAGCCAGCGCCATTTCGCGGCTGAAAGCCGGTGCTCTAAGGACGAGACAACAGCAAAACAGCCAAGGGTAGTTCGCTGCAGATATTTCAAGAAGGGGAAAATCGATGGTCGGAGTGGAGAGATTCGAACTCCCGACCCTCTGGTCCCAAACCAGATGCGCTACCAGGCTGCGCTACACTCCGTGACCCGTCGATGGCCGGGAGATACACGCTTACCCCTGCCCCTGCAACACTTAAATTGCACAATTCCACAGAGCGGCCGAAAGGAATCATATGTGCCGGTTTACGGCTTCAAACCGGAGATGCGGGCGCTATCGACGATATCGCCGGGCGCAATGGCGAGACGATTGACGGTTCCGCCGTTCAGTTCGAGAACGAAAGCGATGGGGACACGGGAATCGATGATGGCTTCCGATAGCGGCACGGCATTTTCGCGGATCGTCTCGATCTTGCCGTCCTTGGCGATGAACAGCATGTCGAGCGGAAGATAGGTGTTCTTCATCCACATCATCACCTGACGCGTCACGCCAAAATCAAACAGCATGCCGTGATCGCGCGCCATATGGCGGCGGCTCATCAGGCCTTGCGAGCGTTGATCGCTATCGACGGCCAGTTCGACGGTGAATGTATGCACCTTGCCGCCGGTGGAGATGATCTGCAGCGGTGCCGTTTCAAAGGTGATATCGGCGGCTGCGGCACAGACGGGAACGAGCCATAAAAAAAGCGCCACGAGGGCGCTTCCAAACAGGCGCTGAAACGGCGCGCCCATCAGTGTGCCCGGCCGATCGGAGCCGGTACGTCCGGATGGATCTCGGCGGCCATCAGACCCTTGTCGCCATCGCCAAACCGCACCAGCACGGTCTGTCCCGGGCGCAACTCGGTAAGCCCGAACCGACGCAGGGTTTCCATGTGAATGAAGATATCCTCGGTCCCGTCGCCGCGCGTCAGGAAACCGAAGCCTTTTGTACGGTTGAACCACTTGACCAGGCAGCGTTCCAGCCCGCTGGTCGGCGTCACCTGAACATGGGTCTTGACCGGCGGCAGTTGCGACGGGTGGACAGCCGTCGACTGGTCCATGGAGAGAATGCGGAAGGCCTGGTAGCCACGGTCGCGCCGCTGAATGAGCGCCACCACGCGCGCACCTTCCAGAACAGTCTGGTAGCCGTCGCGGCGCAGGCATGTGACGTGGAGAAGGACATCCTGCATGCCGTTGTCGGGGATGATGAAACCGAAACCCTTGGCGACGTCGAACCACTTGATGACGCCGGTTATTTCAACCAGATCGAGCGCGTCATTGGCAAAACCGTCATCCGGCGTGACGCCCTTTGCTGAAATTCTGTCCGCCATGCCTGTCCAGCCCCTCGATTACGCGTCACATCATTACGGTTAACTGATTCTTGACAATCAGAATAACATCGTCCCGCCGCTTATGTGCAAGCCCTGCGATGAAATTTGCCGCCGAAACACGCTAGCTGCCGAGCCTTGCCTCTGGCTGGTTGTCGGCTAAGTATACCCCATCTTCAGCAAAACAAGGATATTCCAATGCGTTATCTGCACACAATGGTCCGCGTCAAAGATCTCGACGCCTCTCTTCACTTCTGGTTGAAGCTTTTCGGCCTTGTGGAAATTCGCCGTTATGAGAATGAAAAAGGCCGTTTCACCCTGGTTTTCCTGGCGGCCCCAGACGATCTCGATCGCGCGAAAGCCGAATTGTCCCCGTGCCTGGAACTCACCTACAATTGGGACACCGAGGATTACACCGGCGGGCGCAATTTCGGCCATCTCGCCTATGAGGTCGATGATATCTATGCGACCTGCCAGCAGCTGATGGACAATGGCGTCATCATCAACCGGCCGCCGCGCGATGGCCACATGGCGTTCGTGCGCTCTCCGGACGGCATTTCCATCGAGATCTTGCAGAAGGGCGACAATTTGGAACCGCAGGAACCCTGGTCTTCGATGGGCAATACCGGCGCCTGGTAAGCTCCGCACAATGCCACTGGGCGATATGTGCTGCAGTGACCCGCACCAAGCTTCGCGGGGCTGCCCATATCGCCTGCGTCAGCGCAGGTTTACAAATAACGGTCCGTTCATTAATGTTTGAGCGAACGTTAATGGAAACATGCCGCACGCACTTTTGAGGTTTGCGCGCGCATTTTTCCGGCTGAACCGGTCAAATCGCATGGGAGGACGCGTGGCAATCCTTAAAAAGGGCCATGCCGACGATGCGGTTTGAAACGTCTGATGAAAGGCCATGACGGCACATGTCGCCCGGCCCGCATTGAGTGGGGATCCAACGTTGCGCCATATTTTCGAGAAAGCGGCGACGATTCGCGGCCTTGGCTGCGCCCTTGCGTTGAGCGTTTCGGCGATGATGCTGTCGGGCTGCGTGTCCGCCGCGAAGGACACGGCCGAAGCAGCATCTGCAAAGGACGATGTGGTACCGGAACTTGCGTCCGGCAATGCAGCGCAAAATGCATCCAGTGCCTATCGGGATCAGCAGGTTTCCGCCGTTGGCGCCAATGGGCAGCCACAGCCGGGCGCACAAGCACCGGGCACAAAGGCAAATGCGATGATGCCTGCCGCCGGCAACGGCCAGCCGGCGTCGCTGACCATGCAGGGTACCGGCCTTAACGCCACCTCCAACAGCATCTTTGCCGTGCAGACGCCCAATGCGGCGCCGGTTCAAGGCGCCACGACGGCGACCGGCAATGCGCCGGTCCCGGCCGGGCATGCCACCGGCGTCAATCCCGCGACAAACAGTCTGTTTAACAGCGGCCAGCCGGCTGCCAACCCGACACCGCTGCCGCTGGAAGGCGCGAGCAATGCCGACGGCGCTGCCGCAGTCCAACAGGTGGCAAGCGCTGAGATCGGCGCGGACGGCACGCCGCTTCCTGTCGCCGTACCGGTCCCTTCAAGCGGCGACAGCATGCGCAGCGGGGCGCCAGAAAAGGCAGCGGCCGTGCAAACCGCGTCCATGGAGGGGCTGAACACCACGACGGCCGCTATCCCTGATTCCGGCCCTTCGCGGAAGAACGATGGTCAGACGGAAGAGCCCGAAAATGCCCTGACGCTGGCTGGCCTATTTGCTGCCAAACGCAAAAGCAGGAGCCAGTTCAACAACGACCGTTTTGCCAACGCGCCGGAGAAAAACACGCAGGTTGCCAGCAATCTGAAACCACAGCAGATGGCGGCACTCGGTTTTACCGCCCTGCCCGGCGTGCGCACGACGTCGATGTTTGCCACCGTCGATGATTCGCAACCGGGACATGATGACGACAGCGCTCCGGTGGAAATGGCGTCATTGTCGGGACTTGCCCGCCTTGCGCCGAACGGGCTCTGGCTGCAAACGGAAAAGGTGGAGACGGGCTGTTTCCAGCCCGACCTGCTGAAGGTCCTGAAAGTGGTGGAAACCCATTACGGCCGCAAGATCATGGTGACATCCGGCCTTCGCGACCTGAAACACAATGCAAGCGCCGGGGGGCGCAAGCACTCGCTGCACACCACCTGCCAGGCTGCCGACATCCAGGTTCCCGGCGTCAGCAAATGGGACCTTGCCGAATATCTGCGCACAATTCCAGGGCGCGGCGGCGTAGGAACCTATTGCCACACGGAATCGGTCCATATCGATACGGGCGAGTCCCGCGACTGGAATTGGCGCTGCCGCCGCCGCAAAGGCTGACAGTAACCACCTGTTTTAATTCAATAATTCCCTGAAAATCTGAAAACATTGCGTTATCAGAACTTTTTTACAGGAAAATGAAATTTGCCGCTTGCGGTATTCAAAACCCCTGACTATAAGACGCCCACACAACGGCTGCGCCCTTCGTCTATCGGTTAGGACACCAGATTTTCATTCTGGGAAGAGGGGTTCGACTCCCNTGTGAACCTCCCCGACATCGATGAAACGATATCTTTTGATGGCTGAAAAGGCCACATGCCGGGCTTTTTTCCGCGTGGAAATTCACCCCGTTTCAGCGCTGTTTTTACTGCGAAAAATCCTTGAAAAAATGCGATTTAGCGCTTGCAGCATCCGGCATGTCTGACTATAAGACGCGCACACCACTGATGCGCCCTTCGTCTATCGGTTAGGACACCAGATTTTCATTCTGGGAAGAGGGGTTCGACTCCC
>NZ_LMFB01000013.1:18477-237458 GCF_001426685.1 Rhizobium sp. Root483D2
GGTTCTCAAATTTCCCACATTGATGTCCCCTCTGGAAACTGCATTTTGCGGCTGCCAACTGTCTTTTGCGGCCGCTCATAACGCCTTGGCCGCGTCGATCACCCGTAGTTGCACGCGCCGTGTTCCCTGCCACAGGTCGGCGGAAATCGATGCCGCCACATGCAGGGATGTTCCCCGTTCCGACAGCAGCAAATCGCCAAGCGGCGTCTCCAGCGCGCGAAAGGCAATGCCTTCGATCCGCGAGCCATCCTGGCCCTCCAGCGTCACCTTGACGTGGTTGGCGCCAACCTGGCGGGAATCGCGCAAGCGATGGGCCGGGAGTGCAAAGATGGGCTGCGGGTGCCCTGCCCCATAGGGTCCGGCCTGCTCCAGCTGGTCGATCAGCGCCAGATTGGCACCGGCGGCCCCCAGCGCGCCGTCGATCTTCAGCGTTTCGGATGAAACCAGATCCTTGACGGTGTTTTGCGCCTTTTCATCGAAGAAATTCCGCAGTTTTCCAAGGTTGGCGCGCTCAACCGTCAAACCTGCCGCCATGGCATGACCACCGCCCTTGACCAGGAGACCGCTATCAACGGCGGCACGAACGATCTTGCCGATATCGAATCCGCTGATCGAGCGGCCGGATCCCGTGCCCTTGCCATTGGCATCGAATGAGATCGCAAAGGCCGGACGGCGGAACTTTTCCTTCAGGCGCGCAGCGAGAAGGCCGACAATGCCGGGATGCCAGTTTTCGCGCGCAGTGACGATGATCGAGGCGGTCTCGCCAGTGCCGTATTCCGCCAGCGCTTCGGCTTCCGCCTCGGCCAGCATGGCAACCTCCATGACCTGGCGTTCACGGTTGAGTTCGTCGAGCTTTGCAGCGATCTCTTCGGCGGCGCCTTCGTCCTCAAGCGTAAGCAGACGACTACCAAGTGCGGCATCGCCAATCCGTCCGCCCGCGTTGATTCTCGGGCCGATCAGGAAGCCGAAATGATAGGGCGTAACCGGACCGCCGAGCCCGGCCTTGCGAAACAGCGCCGACAATCCGGGATTTTGCATATGCCGCGCGGCGACCAGTCCCTTCACCACATAGGCCCTGTTCAGGCCCTTGAGCGGCACCACGTCACAGACGGTCGCCAGTGCCACGATATCCAGCAGGGCGAGCAAATCGAAGGAGGCGACGCGCTTGTCACCTGCTTCGCGCAGCAGGCGCACGGCATTGACCAGAACGAGGAAGACGACGCCGGCGGCGCAGAGATGCCCCTGCCCCGACAGATCGTCCTCGCGGTTCGGATTGACCAGTGCCACGCATTGCGGCAGTTCCGCCCCGACCTGATGGTGATCGATCACGACCACATCGATGCTGCGCGCGGCGGCCGTGGCAAGCGATTCGTGGCTGGTGGAGCCGCAATCGACGGTGACGATCAGCTTGGCGCCATTGTCGATGAGCTGATTGATCGCCGCCGGGTTGGGGCCGTACCCTTCAAAAATGCGATCGGGAATATAGACTTCCGCGTCCACACCGAAATGGCGCAGGAACCGGAACATGAGAGCCGAGGATGCGGCCCCATCGACATCGTAATCACCGAAGATCGCGACCTTTTCGCCAGCCTTGACGGCAGCGACGATGCGGGCGGCGGCCTTGCCGCAATCGGTCAACGTATCGGGGTCGGGCATCAGCGAGCGGATGGTGGGATCAAGGAAAGCGACCGCATCGTCCATCGTCACGCCGCGCCCGGCCAGAACGCGGGCAATCAGGTCGGAGAAACCATGGACCTGGCTGATGGCCAGCGCGCGGTTCTGCCCGGCCTGATCCAGCCGCGACACCCAGCGCTGTCCGCTGGCAGACCGCTCGACATTGAGAAACGCCCGCTGGACGGGATCTGGCACATCACTCATCGTACACCCATGACTTTTGACCGTTCGTACGCGGCTTTTGCATCCTGCGCAAACCGCAACGAAAACGGCCCCATCCGGAGAGAAGCCGGATGGGGCCGCACGATAATTCACGACACGATCGGATCAGGCGGCTTTCGGCCGCTCGATGCGGATCACCTGCGGTTCGCCGACGAGATAGCCTTCGCCCTTGATGGACGCCACGGCCTTGCGGACCGAATCCTCGGTCGTGGCATGGGTGACGAGAATGATCGTCTGCGGGCCATCGGTATCGACGGGCTGTTTTGAATGCTGGACGATCGATTCCAGCGAAATCCGGTTTTCCGCCATGCGGGTTGCAATGCTTGCAAAGACGCCGGTCTTGTCGAGAACCTTGAGGCGAATGAAATATCCGCCCTCATGGCTCTGGATCTGCGCCTGCTTGTAGGGCAAGAGCGCCGTGACGGGGCGTCCGAAAGCCGGTACGTGCTGGGCGCCGGGACGGCTCTTTGCGAGATCGGCGATGTCGCCGAGAACTGCGGATGCCGTGGCGTTGCCGCCAGCACCTGGCCCGACCATCAGCAATTCGCCGAGAATATCGGATTCGATCGCCACCGCATTGGTCACGCCGTCAACCTGCGCGATCACCGAATCGAGCGGCACCATGGTCGGGTGCACGCGCTGCTCGATACCGCTCTCGGTGCGTTGGGCGACGCCGAGCAGCTTGATGCGGTAACCGAGATCGGCTGCGGCGTGGATATCGTCGATCGAGATATTGGTGATGCCTTCCAGATAAATGTCATCGGCGGCGATGGCCGTACCGAAGGCAAGGCTGGTGAGGATGGACAGTTTGTGGGCGGTGTCGTTGCCTTCGATGTCAAAAGCTGGATCTGCTTCGGCGTAACCGAGGCGCTGCGCTTCCTTCAGGCAGTCCTCAAACGACAGGCCTTCCTTTTCCATTTTGGTCAGGATGTAGTTGCAGGTGCCGTTCATGATGCCGTAGACGCGCGAAATCGTGTTGCCCGTCAGCGATTCCCGCAGCGCCTTGATCACCGGAATGCCACCGGCAACGGCCGCTTCGTAGTTCAACAGCGCGCCATGGGATTCGGCCAGACCGGCCAGTTCGATGCCGTGGGCAGCGAGCAGCGCCTTGTTGGCGGTGATCAGATGCACGCCGCGCGACAAGGCCGCCTTGACGGCCGACAGCGCCGGCTCACCGGCACCGCCCATCAATTCGACGAAAACGTCAATATCGGCGGTGCTTGCCAGCGAAAGCGCATCTGCATGCCAGTCGATGGTGGAAATATCGACGCCGCGATCACGGTTCCTGTCGCGTGCCGTGACGGCAGTAATTTCGATGGCCCGGCCGCATGTCGTCGCCAGCGCCTCGTGGCGCTCCTGGAGAATACGCACGAGCGAGGCACCAACAGTTCCCAAGCCCGCAATGCCGATTTTAAGGGCATCTGCCATACACAATTCCTAACATAACCTACAGAGAGCGCTCCGCCTGAGACGGCGGAGCAGATTTTGAGGGGACCGGATAGGCCGGTGCCTCAGCGGTGAGCGTTCAGCGAGATGACGTTGTGCAACGTATCATCGGCTGTCGACAGAAACTTCTTGAGGCTGCGGGCGGCCTGGCGAATCCGGTGCTCGTTTTCAACCAGCGCGATGCGGATATAGTCGTCGCCCTGCTCGCCGAAGCCGATGCCGGGCGCAACCGCGATATCGGCCTTTTCGACCAGAAGCTTGGAGAATTCCAGCGAACCGAGATGACGGAATTTTTCCGGGATCTTCGCCCAGGCAAACATTGTCGCGGCCGGTGGCGGCACATCCCACCCGGCCTTGCCGAAGCTTTCGACCAGCACGTCGCGGCGGCGCTTGTAGATATTGCGCACTTCCGCGATATCCGAGCCATCGCCGTTCAGCGCATGGGTTGCGGCCACCTGGATCGGCGTGAAGGCGCCGTAATCGAGATAGGACTTTACCCGTGTCAGCGCAGCGATCAGGCGCTCGTTGCCGACGGCAAAGCCCATGCGCCAGCCGGGCATGGAGAATGTCTTCGACATCGAGGTGAACTCGACCGTGTTGTCCATCGCGCCTGGAACTTCCAGAACGGACGGCGGCAGAACGCCGTCGAAATAGATTTCCGAATAGGCCAGATCCGACAGGATGACGATGTCGTGCTTCTTCGCAAACGCAACGACTTCCTTGTAGAAATCCAGCGTTGCCACATGCGCCGTCGGGTTTGACGGATAGTTGATCACCAGCGCGATCGGCTTGGGGATCGAATGGCGGATCGCCCGCTCCAACGGCGGAAAGAACGTATCGTCCGGCTCGACCGAGATCGAGCGGATGACGCCGCCGGTCATCAGGAAGCCGAAAGCATGGATCGGGTAGGTCGGGTTCGGGCACAGGATCACGTCGCCAGGCGCGGTGATCGCCTGCGCCATGTTGGCAAAGCCTTCCTTGGAGCCGAGCGTCGCAACAACCTGGGTATCCGGGTTCAGCTTGACGCCGAAACGGCGGGCATAATAGGCAGCCTGCGCGCGGCGAAGGCCCGGAATGCCCTTGGAGGACGAATAGCGGTGGGTGCGCGGGTCCTGCACGACCTCGCACAATTTATCGACCACAGATTGCGGCGTCGGAAGATCCGGATTGCCCATGCCGAGATCGATGATATCAGCTCCACCCGCTCGCGCGCTGGCTTTCAAACGGTTGACCTGTTCGAAAACGTAAGGCGGCAGACGCCGGACTTTGTGAAACTCTTCCATCTCTAAACCTCGTCTTGCGCCGTCCCCGTGCAGGATTCATGCGTGCAAGGAGACGCGCGCGGTGCAATCAGGCCCACGCGGCCATGAAACGATTTGCGTCCAAATCACCTGAAACGCAAGCGCTATTTCTGTATCTCTTTCAGCGTATCGCTGCCGTGGTTCGTGGCCAGCAACTGCAGCTCCTTCATGCGGCGCTGATATTCCGCCTCGGAGATTTTCCCGGACGATCGTGCAGCGCCCAAAGCGGTCAATCGCGCCGACTGGCTGGCGGCCGCCTCATTGCTCATCTGCGTCGTTGCCGCCGGCAATTTGCCTTCGATGACCGGATAGACATCGGCAGGAATAGGCTTGGCCATGGTGACCGAATAGATCGACGGCTGCTCCTCGACTTTTGCCGACGTGCAGGCGGCAAGCGCAAGCGTCAAACCTGCCATACCGGCTGCCATCCTTAAGGCCGTCACCATCCGCGTCATCACTGTTTTCCCCGACTTCGTCATCTCGCCCCTGCCCGGCCTTTGGTTGAAACTACGACCGAAACCGGCAGACGAGCAACGTGCCCCGAGTCCAACATGCGCTGGCACTTGTAATCATTTTAAGGCAGAATGTAAAAAGACAAAACAAACAAACATCTGTGGAGGAAACTGGGTGGCAGAAGACAGGAAGGCCGAGGGCCAGACCGGCAACAGCACGGATGGCTTTCCCGGTTTTGACCCGAAATCCGTCGAACCCTACATCGTCAGGGACCCGGAAGCCTTTACGATCAACCTTGCCCGCTCCGTCGAGCAACTCGGCAAGGCCGCGTCTGCCTGGCTTGCCCCCCGCGAAAGCGGCGAAAAGACCGACATGGTCGCCGACCCGATGGTCGATATGGTCAAGACCCTTTCCAAGGTTTCCGAATACTGGCTGTCTGATCCGAGACGCACGCTCGAAGCCCAGACCCACCTGATGGGCAGCTTCTTTATGATGTGGACGCGCACGCTGCAGAAAATGGGTGGCGAGACGGTCGGCGATCCCGACGGCGTGCCGCGCAACGACAAGCGGTTTTCCGATGCGGACTGGGTCGCCAACCCGTTCTTCGATTTCCTGCGCCAGGCCTATTTCATCACGTCCAACTGGGCCGACCGGATGGTGCGCGATGCCGAGGGGCTCGACGACCACACCAAGCACAAGGCCGCCTTCTATGTGCGGCAGATTTCCAGCGCCCTGTCGCCGGCCAATTTCGTCACGACCAATCCGCAGCTCTATCGCGAAACGGTCGCCTCCAGCGGCGCCAACCTCGTCAAGGGCATGCAGATGCTGGCCGAGGATATCGCCGCCGGCAAGGGTGACCTGAAACTGCGCCAGACCGATGTCAGCAAATTCGCGGTTGGCGAAAACATCGCCATCACGCCGGGCAAGGTGATTGCCCAGAGCGATGTCTGCCAGGTGCTGCAATATGATGCCTCGACCGAAACGGTTCTGAAGCGGCCGCTGCTGATCTGCCCGCCATGGATCAACAAATTCTATGTGCTGGATCTCAACCCGCAGAAATCCTTCATCAAATGGGCTGTTGACCAGGGCCATACCGTCTTCGTTATCTCCTGGGTCAATCCGGACGAGCGCCATGCCGGCAAGGATTGGGAATCCTATGCGCGCGAGGGCATCGGCTTTGCACTCGACACCATCCGCCAGGCGACCGGCGAAGAGGATGTGAATGCGATCGGGTACTGTGTTGGCGGCACCCTGCTTGCCGCAACGCTTGCGCTGCATGCGCAGGAAGGCGACACGCGCATCCGCTCGGCCACCCTCTTCACCACACAGGTCGATTTCACCCATGCCGGTGACCTCAAGGTCTTTGCCGACGAGGAGCAGATCGCCCAGATGGAAGAGCGGATGAAGGAAACCGGCTATCTCGACGGCTCGAAGATGGCCATGGCCTTCAACATGCTGCGGGCGTCGGACCTGATCTGGCCCTATTTCGTCAACAACTACCTGAAGGGACAGGAACCCTCGGCCTTCGACCTGCTCTACTGGAATTCCGATTCGACCCGGATGCCTGCGGCCAACCACTCCTTCTATCTGCGCAACTGCTATCTGCAGAACAACCTGACCCGCGGGGCCATGGTGCTGGCCGGCAAGACGATCTCGCTCGGTGACGTGAAAATCCCGATCTACAATCTGGCCACCAAGGAAGATCACATCGCGCCTGCGAAATCCGTCTTCGTCGGCAGCCAGTTCTTTGGCGGTGATGTCACCTATGTCATGTCGGGCTCAGGGCATATTGCCGGGGTTGTCAATCCGCCGGACAAGGGAAAATACCAGTTCTGGACCGGCGGACCGGCTATCGGCGACTTCGAAAACTGGGTGGAAACGGCCAAGGAAACGCCGGGTTCCTGGTGGCCGCACTGGCAGGCCTGGATCGAGACGCTGGACGGCGAACGCGTGCCGGCACGAAAGACGGGCGGAAAGCTCAACTCCCTGGAAGAAGCGCCGGGCTCCTATGTCCGCGCACGCGCCTGACCGGGATACGGATACTCCATGTTCTTCGACAGGCCATTGGTGCCCGCCGTCCTGATCCAGCGCTACAAACGCTTCCTGTTCGATGCCGTGCTTGAAGATGGGCGCGCCATCACCGGCTCCTGTCCGAATACCGGCTCGATGCGTGGGCTGACGACGCCCGGCTCGCGCATCTGGCTGTCCGAGCACGACAGTCCGACACGTAAATATCAGCATATGTTTGAAATGGTCGAAGTCGGTGGCACCGTCATCGGCATCAATACCGGCCTTCCCAACAGGCTGGCTGAGGAAGCCATCCGGGCCGGACAGGTCGGCGACCTCCAGCTTTACGTGACCATCCAGCGGGAGCAGAAATATGGCCGCAATTCCCGCATAGACATGCTTTTAAGCGACCCGGAGCGCGGCCGCGCCTATGTCGAGGTCAAGAACGTGCATTTCAGCCGCTCTCGGGGGCTTGCCGAATTTCCAGACAGCCCGACCGCGCGCGGTGCAAAGCATCTGGAAGAACTCGGCGATATGGTCGAGGCCGGCCATCGCGGCATCATGATCTATCTGATCCAGCGCGACGACTGCACAAGGTTCAGGATATGCTGCGATCTCGACCCGGTTTATGCAACGGCGTTCCGCCGGGCCATGCAGCGCGGGGTTGAGGCCTTCGCCGTCAAATGCCGGGTTTGGCCGCAGCAAATTACGCCAGACGGGCTGATCCCGATAGACGAACCCGCCTGTGCTGATCTATGACATCAGGGAAAGACAACTGAAAGTATTGTAATGGTCACCTATATCGAGGCGGCGTCAGCGCCCTACAAGAATACCGGCGTCATCCGCCTCTATACGCCGCAGGATTTTGCCGGGATCAAGCGCGCCTGCCAGATCACCGCGCTCTGCCTCGACGAACTGGCGAGCCGCGTCAAGCCGGGCGTGACGACCGACGAGATCGACCGGTTCGTGTTCGATTTCGGCATGGATCACGGCGCCCTGCCCGCCACGCTGAATTACCGCGGCTATACCAAGTCGTCCTGCACCTCGATCAACCATGTGGTCTGCCACGGCATTCCCAATGAAAAGCCGCTGCGCGAAGGCGATGTCGTCAATATTGACGTCACCTATATTATCGACGGCTGGCACGGTGATTCCAGCCGGATGTATCCGGTCGGCGAAATCAAGCGGGCCGCCCAGCGGCTTCTCGAGGTCACCCATGAATGCCTGATGCGCGGCATCGCCGCCGTCAAGCCCGGCGCCCGCACCGGCGCGATCGGCGAAGCCATCCAGACCTTTGCCGAAGCCGAGCGCTGTTCGGTGGTGCGCGATTTCTGCGGCCATGGCGTCGGCCGGCTGTTTCACGATGCGCCCAACATCCTGCATTACGGCCGGGCCAACGAAGGGCCGGAAATGCGCGAAGGCATGATCTTCACCATCGAGCCGATGATCAATCTCGGCCGCCCGCATGTGAAGGTTCTGGCCGATGGCTGGACGGCGGTCACCCGCGACCGGTCCCTGTCGGCGCAATACGAGCATGCCGTGGGCGTGACCGCCACCGGCTGCGAGATTTTCACCCTGTCGCCGGGCGGGCTCGACCGTCCAGGCCTGCCAGCATAGGGTTTTCCATGAGCAAGCCCCCCTTCTCTTTCGACGGTGACCATTCGCAACCGCCTGATGAGAGGGGCTTTTTCGCCGAACAGCAATCCAAGCGCCCGGCGCTGACGCTGCCTGCAGCGCCGCAGGACGACGCGCACTATCACGGCCATCGCGACCGGCTGCGCACGCGCTACAAGGACCACGGCGACACGGCGCTGGCCGATTACGAGATCCTCGAACTCCTGCTCTTCCGGCTGATCCCGCGCCGCGACACCAAGCCCATCGCCAAGGCGCTGCTGGAGCGCTTTGGAACCTTAGCCGGCGTTTTCGGCGCTTCCCCGGCTTTGCTGCAGGAAGTGAAGGGCATCGGCGAAGCGGTGGCGTTCGATCTGAAGCTGATTTCGACCGTGGCGCACCGGACGCTTAAAAGCGATCTCAAGGGCAAGCAGGTTCTCGCCTCCTGGTCGTCGGTGATCGAATATTGCCATGCCGCCATGGCGCACGAGACCCGCGAGCAATTCCGCATTCTCTTCCTCGACAAGCGCAATGCGCTGATCGCCGACGAAGTGCAGCAGACCGGGACCGTCGATCATACGCCGGTCTATCCACGCGAAGTGGTCAAGCGCGCTTTGGAACTGTCGGCGACCGCCCTTATTCTCGTCCACAATCATCCGTCCGGTGATCCGACCCCCTCGAGGGCCGATATCGAGATGACGAAGATGATCGTCGATACCGCCAAACCGCTGGGGATCACCGTCCATGATCACATCATCATCGGCAAGGATGGCCATGCCAGCCTGAAAGGGCTGCGCCTGATCTGATCGCAGCCTGCTTCAGAGCCACTTCGCCCGCCGGAACATCCGGTAGAGCATGCTGCAGACGACGAAGATCAGGGCAAGGACGACAAAGTAGCCGTATTTGAACTTCAGTTCCGGCATGTCATCGAAATTCATCCCGTAAATCCCGGCAATCGCTGTCGGAACCGCGAGGATTGCCGCCCAGGATGCGAGCTTGCGCGAAATTTCCGTTTGCTCGGATTGCCCAATCATCAAGCTGGCCTCGAAGGTGAAGGCAAGCACCTCGCGCAGCGTATCGATATCCTCCTGCACGCGGCGGACATGGTCTGTCACGTCGCGGAACAGTGCGTGCAGCGTTGCGTCCATGCCGGGCAGATCGAGATGCTCGTGGCGGCGGCAGACATCGACCAGAGGCACGACCGCATTGCGCAAGCGCAGCAGGCTGCGGCGCAGGAAATAAAGCCGCTCGATATCCTTCTTGTTCAGCCGGTCGCGCAGAACCCTTTCTTCCAGTTCTTCGACTTCGGCATGGATGCCTTCCACGACGGGCATGTAGTTGTCGACGATGAAATCGAGGATGGAATAGAGGATGTAGTTCTCGCCATGCGCCAGGGCGGCAGGAGACGCCTCGCAGCGCTGCCTGACCAGATTGTAGGAGGTCGAGGGCCCATGGCGCACCGAGACCACATAGCCGCGCCCGACGAACAGATGGGTTTCCCCAAAGACGATCTCCTCGCCCATCATATGGGCCGTACGCGCCACCACGAAGATGGCGTCCCCGTAGATTTCCAGCTTCGGGCGCTGGTGGGCATGGCCGGCATCTTCGATCGCCAGTTCATGCAGGCCGAACTCCGCCTGAACCTCGCGCAGCAGCGCCTCATCCGGCTCATGCAGGCCGATCCAGACCACGGCCTTGTCGCGTCCTTTCCAGGTATGCGCGTCCTTGATCTCGATATCGAGGATGCGCTGGCCATGTTCGTAGACGGCGGCCGCGATGACGCCGGGGCGGCTGCGCGGTTTGTTGGGCGGCGCATGGTCCGTACCGGATGCACCGGCACCGGAGCCGCTGGCATCGGGCGATGCAGCTTTATCGCTGCCGAGCCTGTCTTCTGCTTCCTGCAAAGCCATGGTACCCTCCCATCACGCATGCCGGACTGTGCCGGTCAATCGGCATTGTGCGGAAAGCGTTCTCCTTAGCCAACCAGCACATTGCTTCGGCTCAATATAATCCCTTTTGGTAAAATAAGCATCGCCACGCCCGGGCCTGTTCCAAAGGCTTTATTAAACTGTAAGATTGACGATATAGACGCTTGCGGGCGACATTTGCCGCAACGCACAATGATTCTCCTCCATCATCGGAAACGCGTCATGAACCAGTATGATCTCGTGGTTGTCGGCAGTGGACCTGCTGGGCGCAGGGCCGCCATCCAGGCCGCCAAGCTGAGCAAGAAGGTTCTTGTCATCGAGCAGGGAAAGCGTGTCGGCGGCGTCTCGGTGCATACCGGCACGATCCCATCGAAAACCCTGCGCGAGACGGCACTCAACCTCACCGGCTGGCGCGAGCGCGGTTTTTATGGCCGCGCCTACCGGGTGAAGGAAGAGATCAGCGCGGAGGACCTGCGCCGGCGCCTGCTCATCACCCTTGATCACGAGGTCGAGGTGCTGGAACACCAGTTCGCCCGCAACCGCGTCCAGCATATTCGCGGCAAGGCGAGCTTCATCGATCCACGGACGATGCAGATCCTGAAGGAAGATGGCGAGATCATCCAGGTGTCCGCGACCAGCATCCTGCTGGCCGTCGGCACGAAACCGTTCCGGCCGGATTATATTCCCTTCGACGGTAAGACCGTTCTCGATAGCGACGAATTGCTGGAAATCCAGGAGCTGCCACGCTCCATGGCCGTGATCGGCGCCGGTGTCATCGGCATCGAATATGCGACCATCTTCAGTGCGCTGGACACGCAGGTCACGCTGATCGATCCAAAATCCACGATGCTCGATTTCATCGACAAGGAGATCGTCGAGGATTTCACCTATCAGCTGCGCGACCGCAACATGAAGCTGCATCTTGGGCAGAAGGCCGAAAAAGTGGAGCGGACGCCGGACGGCAAATGCTCGATCAAGCTCGATAGCGGCCGCGTCATCCTGTGCGAAATGGTGCTGTTTGCTGCCGGGCGCATGGGCGCCACCGATTCGCTCAATCTGGAGGCTGCCGGCCTGCAAGCCGACAATCGCGGCCGCCTCAGCGTCAATCCGGAGACGTTCCAGACCTCGGTTCCCAACATCTATGCCGCAGGCGACGTCGTCGGCTTCCCGAGCCTTGCCTCCACCTCGATGGAACAGGGCCGCATCGCAGCGCGCGTCGCCGTCGGGGCGATCGCCAAGGAACCGCCAAAATTCTTCCCCTACGGCATTTACGCCGTTCCGGAAATCTCCACCTGCGGCCTGACAGAGGAAGAGGTCAAGGAACGCGGTATCCCCTATGAATGCGGCATTGCCCGGTTTCGCGAGACATCGCGGGGCCATATCATGGGGCTCGATTCCGGGCTTTTGAAGCTGATTTTCTCGCTGAAGACCCGCCGCCTGCTTGGCGTGCACATTGTCGGCGAAGGCGCGACCGAGCTTGTCCATATCGGCCAGGCGGTCTTGAACCTGAAGGGCACGGTCGAATATTTCGTCGAAAACACCTTCAATTACCCGACGCTTGCCGAAGCCTACAAGATTGCAGGCCTGGATGCCGGCAACCGGATGGGCGAGATCGCCCCGAAGATTTAACCGATTGCCGGCATTGCCTTTGTGAATATCCAGATCAGATGAAGGCGGCCGCTGCTGCCTTCATCTTCCGGCGGCAGGGGCTCAACAAGCCCGCCTGACCGATCCCGTTTCATTCCCTATCGCTGAAATCCACCCCTGACACGATTGCGACGCGCCAAACGCCCGCAGCCGCAAAGCGATCGATATCGGAATGGTCTTTTGCCCACTCGCAAACGGAAAAAGCCGCCCCTTGCGGGACGGCTTTCCAAAATCATGCTTTTGAGGCGCAGGATTATTCGGCGCTGTCGTCAGCGGCCTTCTTCTTGGCCGGAGCCTTCTTCTTCGGGGCGGCTTCTTCGCCTTCCGCAGCTTCAGCCTTGGCAGCCTTCTTCTTCGGAGCCTTCTTCACGTCCGAAGCGTCGTCCTCGTCGTCAGCCAGCAGTTCTTCCTTGCTGACGGTCTTGTCGGTGACATTAACTTCGGAGAGCAGGTGATCGACGACCTTTTCTTCGAAGATCGGGGCGCGCAGCGAGGCGGCGGCACCCGGGGTCTTCTGGAAATAGTCAATGATCTGCTTTTCCTGGCCCGGGAACTGGCGCAGCTGTTCAAACAGCGACCGCTGCATTTCTTCGTCGGTTACCTCAACGCCGGCCTTTTCGCCGATTTCGGAGAGAACCAGGCCGAGGCGGACGCGGCGTTCAGCCAGCTTGCGGTATTCGCTGCGGGCTTCTTCTTCCGTCGTGTCTTCATCGGCGAAGGTCTTGCCGGCCTGCTCGAGGTCGGTGTTGATCTGGCGCCAGATGTTGTCGAATTCGGCATCGACGAGGCGCTGCGGCGTATCGAACTGGTAGAGTTCGTCCAGCTGGTCGAGGATCTGACGTTTGACCTTCTGGCGCGTCATCGAGCCGTACTGGCTTTCGATCTGGCCGCGAACGACTTCCTTCAGCTTGTCGGCCGATTCCAGGCCGAGCTTGGTGGCGAGCTCGTCGTTGATTTCAACGTCGGCAGCGGCAGCAACATCCTTGACGGTGATGTCGAAGGTGGCTTCCTTGCCAGCAAGGTTCGCAGCCGGATATTCAGCCGGGAACGTTACATTGATGACCTTCTCGTCGCCAGCCTTCAGGCCGACCAGCTGCTCTTCGAAGCCGGGGATGAAGCGGTTGGAGCCGAGAACCAGCTCAGCGTCTTCGTCCTTGCCGCCGTCGAAGGCTTCGCCATCGACCTTGCCGAGGTAATCGATGGTCACGCGGTCGCCATTGGCGGCCTTGCCCTTCTTGGTTTCGTAGGTGCGGGCATTTTCGGCGATCTTGAGGATCTGCTCGGTCACTTCGGCTTCGTCGATATCAACGACTTCGCGGGTCACCTTGATGCCGCTGACCTCCTTGAGTTCGATCGCCGGGATGATTTCGTAAGCCAGCGTGAATTCGAAATCGGCTTCAGCGCTGAGGATCTTGTCCGCTTCGGCTTCGTTCTCGGTCATCGCGATTTCCGGCTGCGTCGCAGACTTTTCGCCGCGCTCGGACAGGATTTCGGTCGGCTTTTCGCGAACGAGTTCATTGACGAGCTCGGCCATGATCGACTTGCCGTACATCTTCTTCAGATGTGCGAAAGGCACCTTGCCCGGACGGAAACCGTTGATGCGGACCTTGTCCTTGGTTTCGGCAAGACGCTCGTTCATACGAGCTTCCATGTCCTTGGCCGGGATAACGACCTTGAGTTCGCGCTTCAGCCCTTCAGCGAGCGTTTCGATAACCTGCATGTTCAAACCTTCATTTCACGTTGACAGGGCTCTGTCGGTGTTCTTGTACACGAGCACTTGAGCCGATCCATTTGCCGGGAGTGGCTTTACGCAAATCAGTCACCGTTTTGCAAGCAAAATGGCGCCGTCCTCTCGATCGACGCCAAGGCAAGCCCTGGACGTCCCTTCATTCTGGTGCGGGTAGAGAGACTTGAACTCCCACGCCTTGCGGCACCAGAACCTAAATCTGGCGTGTCTACCAATTTCACCATACCCGCGTTCAGAAAACCGCAGCGCCTGCTCGCATCGGCACAGAACAGTCACGGCGGCAACGCCTGTGGCAGACCTGCACCGGGTTCAGGGCGTTCCCGAGCGCGGCGTCTCTATATCACCCGTTTCCAAGGGATCAAAGGAAAAATCGGGGTGAATGGAAAAATGCGGCTTTTGTCGTGTTTCTGTCACCTTCACGCCGGGAAACCGCGTCCCGGCATCAATAAAGCGGCTCCTCGTAGAGTGGCTTGCCGTCGATCGCGATCAGGCGGATCTGCATGCGGCCGTCGTCATCTACCCTTGCGGTCACCGACAATGCGCTGGCATTGCGCGCCTCTTCCAGAACCTTGCCCTCGCCTTCCGGCACATAATAGCGCTCGATCCCGTATTCGACATTCAACGATCCTTGCGGACTGTCCACCGCCGGATAGAAATAGAATGGTGCGCTTTTGGCGATGACGCTGCCGTCCTTTGGTGGAAGAGCGTTGAAGGACGCTTCCGAAACGGCCCAGAAACCGTCCGGTTGCGGTTCCAGCCGCACAGAAAGCTGTGCGTCGGTTGCCTCGGTGGGAAAGCCGCCTGTCACTTTCTCAGCCGGAATGGCCGAAATATCGTAGGAGAGGATGACATAGTCGCCGCGCAGGAGATCGCGCGGATCGACGGGAACGGTTTTCAGCACCACGTCGACCCCGTTGCGCAGGATCGAGGCGCGGCTTTCGATCATGTAGCCGAGGAAGGCGGTCTGCAAGAGAGCGACCAGGATCGCTGCGAACAGGGGTCTTATCAACGGATTGCCGCTCATGCCGCGCTCCCTTCCACCGGGGTTTTACCAGACAGGCGTTTCTCCAGCCGGATGACCAGCCAGGCAATCAATGCCACGACGAGGCCGGCGATCAGGAAGAAACCGGATGTGCCAAGGATGCTGCCGAGCGTCTCGGAGGCCAGATAAAGGGTTTCGACGGCAAAAACCGTGTAGCCGAGAAAACGCACCGGGCCGTTCAGCCGTCCGGCAATGGCGATGCCACCGAGCGCCACCGCAAGCGTCGTCGCACCAATCGCAATATCCTGGCCCAGACCTTCCACTTCGGTGTGAAGCGCCGCCAATCCCATCACGGCCAGCGCGAAACTGTAGAAGGCTGGGGCTGCTCCGGCATCGCGGGCCAGGCGGTAGAGCGGCGACAGGGGAAGGCTTGCCAATAGAAACGCCACGAGGCCGGCGCCGAAGAGCAGGCTTGCGACCCAAAGCTCCGGCAATTCGATGTAGAACCAGCCGAGCCAGGCGAGCGCCAGAAGATAGGCGAGATGCCGGGC
Organism: Rhizobium sp. Root483D2; assembly: GCF_001426685.1. Taxonomy (GTDB): domain Bacteria; phylum Pseudomonadota; class Alphaproteobacteria; order Rhizobiales; family Rhizobiaceae; genus Pararhizobium; species Pararhizobium qamdonense. Next base: position 34,047 of record NZ_LMFB01000013.1, read on the forward strand.
CATGCCGGCATTGGCGTACCGCACCAAGGCCATGACGACGAGGACCAGCATCGGCACGAGGTAGATATAGCCGTTGCCCTCGAAGGAGGCATCGTTATCGACGACCAGTTCTCCGAAGATCGCCCAGGCGAGAAAACCGCAGAACACCGCCAGTGCGGCCGAGCGAAAGGCCAAGGCCGCCACGCAGGCTGCTGCAAACCAGACCAGCAGCGCATCGGTCGAATCCCCCGACAGATGATACATTTGCCCGACCAGCGCGATGGCACCGCCGAAGGTCATGGTCGCCAGCACCAGCAATGCGGCACCCATCGCCTTGAACCCGCGCCCCAGGCAGGCGGCGGCACCCAGATAGAATGCCCAGATCAGGCCGACGATACCGGCAACGCGCGCAACGCGCGGAATGGCTTCCCAATTGGCAGCGACAAGAAGAAGGATGGCAGCCGAGACTAGGATCGCCGCCAGAACCAGAAGAACGCGGCCGGCGCTGAAGACCGTTTCGCGTCCATCATATTCCGCCAGCATCGCTCTTGCCGCTCCGGCATCGAGCAGGCCCTTTGAAACCCATAGATTGAAGTCTTTTTCGATCCGTCCCCGGTACATCGGCCGATCTCCTTGCATGCGCGTGTCGGCCAACACATATCATGGACAAGAGCATCGACAACCGGGCGGGCAGGTAATTCCCAATCGAATCAAGGCGACCTGCCCCGTTCAACCCGGAACCGGGACCTTTGAAGCGAGGTCAGGCATTGCCGCGAGGAAAGTTTCTGCAGAGCGGATCATCGTTAACGAAGCGTGAAGGTTTGCATGCGAGCATGGTGTTTAAGGACGTACCGCCGAGGTCATGCGCAAGCTGCATATCATCCATGATGACATTGCACTGCACAAATTTCGGATGATTGCCTATATTGAACTCAAGAAGACGGAATGAGATCAGCGCAAGCGATCGGGGCCGTCAGCGGCAAGGCCAGCCGCTTCCGCTCAGAAGTGGAAAAGGCCGGCGGACCGGAAGGTTCGCCTTATAGAATTCGGAGTGGCGCACTCCTCCTCCCAGCGCCGCTCCGATCCGATGGGCAACACTCCTCCTCCCAGTTGCTCATCCCCTCAAATGACGCCCGCTGGATCTCCTCCCCCAGCGGGCGTTATTCGTTCCGGCCTTCCATGGAATCCGCCGTTCCCCTTGGCTGCACCTTATGTGCGCATTCGCTTAAAATTTGATCAGATGCGCCAGCATAAAACTTGCAGCTATGCATTCGCCACATGGGTGCCATTCAGCATTGCCGCTACACATTCACGCCAGCCGGCATTATCTTGAATACAGCTTCAGGGCAGCGCACTCCTCCTCCCAGCGCGCCCTGATGGGATCGGCAACACTCCTCCTCCCAGTTGTCGATCAGAACAAGCAACGCCCGTCGGACCTCCTCCCCTGACGGGCGTTGTCTTTTGTTTATCCCCTTCAAAGCAAATCAGCTTTCCATAGTTAGCGCCTGCGCAAGCGCACCGAATTTGGCCAGATGGCGGGCATTTGAATTCCGAGGCTTGCAATCGGCGCATGGGTGCGATGCAGCATTGTCTCTGTAATTTTAGGGGTAAACCACCTATATTCCGACCATCAGATGAGGGCCAGCGAGGTGCTGGCAAACCTAGAAAGGACCAGCATCATGAATATCGCTCGCTCGTTCAACAATTGGCGCAAGTACCGTCAGACCTGCAACGAACTCGGCCGCATGAGCGACCGCGAACTGAACGACCTCGGCATCGGCCGTGGCGACATCCAGTACGTTGCCCGTCAGGCAGTCAAGTAAGTCTCGCAGCCGGCCGGTTCCTTCGGCCATATGCGCAGCGACCAAACGCCCTCCGGCTCAAACCGGCGGGCGTTTTTTTTCGTCCAGATTTTATTCGCAGGCTTTACCGGTTCGATGTTCAAGCCAACCCTGATGGCGGCGCAAATCAACCATAGCTTTCGACGCGGTGCAGCATCTGAATGCTGCCTATTTCCTTGGCAGTATCGTCTGCGTGACGCCTGGCGCCGCTCGCTTGCCCATATCCCTGCCCGGGCACAATTCCGCCACAAAAAACACACCAAAGAAACAGAGAGTTAAACGGAATTCGGCACCACCAACTCCAGCGTTAACCGGTGGCTTCTTTTTCGGCATTCGCCCGAATTGCTCAGCGAAACAGCATCGCATTGCACAAACGCATAGCAGATGCATTTTCTTTGCACTCCATCTTTTCCCGCGCAAGGCGTACAAGGATGTCAACGAAGCAGGCAATCACTGCACTGCTCATTTGGTATCTCAAGGAAAAGATCATGAACCCGATTCGTATCGCAAAAAGCTGGATCAACTATCGCCGTACCGTTGCTGAACTTGGCAACCTGTCCAACCACGCCCTGACGGACATCGGCATCACCCGCTTCGACATCCGCAACATCGCTTCGCGTTCCTTCCGTTAATCGGACGTGTCCGTTGACCGGACGGGAATGTCGAGGACCTAAAAACGGCACCATCGGGTGCCGTTTTTGATTCCGGGCCTTGCGTCGATATCATCCGCATGGAACCGGTTTCCTTCCTGCCCGCCTTGCTCTAAGAAACGGCGCATGACAGATACATCTTCCCACTCCCCCATCCATGTTATCGGCGGCGGCCTTGCCGGCTCCGAAGCTGCCTGGCAGATCGCTGAGGCCGGCATTCCGGTCATCCTTCACGAGATGCGCGGCGTGCGCGGCACGGATGCGCACAAGACCGATAGCCTCGCCGAACTGGTCTGCTCCAACTCCTTCCGCTCCGATGACGCCACCAGCAATGCCGTTGGCGTGCTGCATGCCGAGATGCGGCTTGCCGGTTCGCTCATCATGTCCTGCGCCGACAAGAACCAGGTTCCGGCCGGCGGCGCGCTTGCTGTCGATCGCGACGGCTTCTCCGATGCCGTGACGGCGGCGATTAGCAGCCATCCGCTGATTACCGTGACGCGCGAGGAAGTCAGCGGACTGCCGCCGAAGGACTGGGATCTCGCGATCATTGCCACCGGCCCCTTGACGGCGCCGTCGCTTGCCAGTGCTATCCAGGCCGAAACCGGTGCCGATGCGCTCGCCTTCTTCGATGCCATCGCGCCGATCATCCATACCGAAAGCATCGACATGGATGTCTGCTGGTTCCAGTCCCGTTACGACAAGGTCGGACCGGGTGGCACGGGCAAGGATTATATCAACTGCCCGATGAACGAGGCGCAGTACAATGCTTTCGTCGATGCGCTGATCGCCGGCGACAAGACCGGCTTCAAGGAATGGGAGGGCACGCCGTATTTCGACGGCTGCCTGCCGATCGAGGTTATGGCCGAACGCGGCCGTGAAACCCTGCGTCACGGGCCGATGAAGCCGATGGGCCTGACCAATGCGCATAATCCCACGGTCAAAGCCTATGCCGTCGTGCAGCTGCGCCAGGACAATGCACTGGGCACGCTCTACAACATGGTCGGCTTCCAGACGAAGCTGAAATATGGTGCGCAGGCCGAAGTCATCCGGATGATCCCCGGACTGGAGAAAGCCGAATTCGCCCGCCTCGGCGGCCTGCACCGCAACACCTATATCAATTCACCCGTGTTGCTCGACCGGTCGCTGACACTGAAATCCCGGCCAGGCTTGCGATTCGCCGGTCAGATCACCGGCTGCGAAGGCTATGTCGAAAGCGCCAGCATCGGCCTTCTGGCCGGCCGTTTTGCCGCTGCCGAGCGCAAGGGCCAGCCCCTGCCGCTGCCGCCGGAGACCACCGCCTTCGGGGCGCTGCTCAACCACATTACCGGCGGGCATATCGTCTCGGATGACGAACCGGGCAAGCGCTCGTTCCAGCCGATGAACATCAATTTCGGCCTGTTTCCGCTGCTGGAGCCCGGCGCCATCGTCAAGCCGGAGGGCGTCAAGCGCTTTCGCGGCAAGGACAAGACGGTGATGAAGAAGCAGCTGGTGGCGCAGCGCGCGCTCGACGACTGCGCGGCCTGGCTGCAGGCGGATCAACGCGCCTGAACGGGCTCGAATATCGGATGGAAACTGCCCAGCAGCCAGAGGGACACCTCGGCTGCGATGTCCGGGCTTTCGAATTCGTAGACACCGTCCAGATGCGAAAAGTCGGTGAAATGCACGCTCAGCCCGCGACCGCTCGTCACGTTTCCGACATTCACCTTCCCGGCTTCGATGAGGTGGCAGACGAAATGCGTTCCATGGGCCGCCATGAAGCCGGCCTTGCCGTCGTGGAGACGGACGAAATAGGCCTTTTCATCCGCAGTCGCATGAATGGCCCGAATGGCCTCGTCCGGAAAGGCCCGGCCGAAATCAAGGATAGCGATGCCGGCATCCGGCTCGCGCCTGTCTTTGTCGGCGCGCGCTTTCATGCGCATGTAGAACATGGCGGCGATCAGAACGCAGATGATGACAATCGGCCAACCCATGACGCCGCATCCTTTTACACAGTTTATCAGTATAACGTGAGCGACCCTAAAAGGCGAACCTTGCGCCAATGTGCCGCCGCCTGATGCCAAGAGCTGATCCTAGAGCCTTCGTACGATAAATGCGCCTCATTGATCGTACGAGGCTCTAAGACCAGCACTTCTACCATCTGCCGCTTCGGGCCGCTTTCCACATCCACCATTGGCGGCGCCACTGTGGCGGCACGATCGACTGATCAAAGAGCTTTGCGCCAGCCCGTTCGGCACTATCGAAGACAGGCTCTGCCAGCGCCACTGCGGTGAACGCGGAGCGGTTCATGTGCGAAATGGAACCGGCTGCTGCCCTGGCCTTTGCCAGGTGCTCGCGGCCGAGACCGGCAAAGGCGCGGATTGCTGAGGTTACCGACTGTTCGTTGCCGCCCGTCAGGAAACCATCGCGGTCCAGCCCGGTCGCGGCCAGAAGCTCCGCCGGAAAATAGACCTGACCACGGCGGCGATGCAACGGCAGGAGCAGAAGCAGACCGGCAATTGTCTGGGCAACGCCGGCGTGCCCGGCCGCTGAAGCAGAATTCTGCGCATGTGAAGGATCGAGAATCAGGCTGGACAGCTGAATGAGCGCTGAGGCCGTTTCCCCCGCATAGCCTTCGAGCGAGGCGCGGCTTTCCATCGGATCATCATAGAGATCGAAGATGCGGGCATCGATCATGTCGGTGAGGACATTGACCGGCAGATTGTGAGCCTTGACGCAGTCCATGAGCGCCTCCGCGAGCGGATTGCCCTCGCCGCTTGTGCCGGTCGGATCCTCAAGCACGTCGCGCCACCATTGCAGCCGGATTTCGCCGGGCAAGGGTTCACGCACAAGGTCGCGCACGCGGGCAATCTCTGCGTGAAACGCATAGAGCGCGGAAAGCGGTCCGCGTTTATCTGGCGGTGAAAGCAGGCAGGCGAGATAACGGTCGCGGTCACTGTCGCGCAGCGCGGCCAGGCTGAAATCGTAGACGGGCGGCGCAACAGGCGTGGTATTTTCCGGCATGGGCATCGTTCAAAGGACAGTGAGAGCGGCGGCGACGGCGCGGCCTTCGGCAAGCATGATATTATACGTGCGGATGGCGGCGCCCGTGCTCATCGGATCGGATGAAATCCCGTGTTCCTTGAACTTCGTTTTCAAGGCGGCGGGCAATGGTCGGATATCCTTGCCGGTCCCCACCAGAATAACCTCGATATCGGCCGCTTCCTCGAAAACCCGCTGGAAATTTTCCGGCGTCAAGGGATCGCCTTCCACCATGTCCCAGCCATAGATACCCGAAGGCAGCATCAGCAGTGAACCGCGATGGGACATTTCCGCAAAACGGAAGCCGCCATTGCCATAACTGTCGATCGGCGCCCGGCCCGGAAAATGGGCCTGGCGAATTTCAATGGGCTTGCGCATTTACTGCACTCCCCTGGCCGTCTGCACGCCGATCCCGCCGGCTTTTTCGGCGTCACCGGGCGTGCCCTGCCCGAGCTTGAAGAGAATGAGGACCGGGCCCGCCACATAGATCGACGAGAAGGTGCCGACAGCGACGCCGAACAGCATGACGAATGCAAAGGCCTGGATCGCCTCGCCGCCGAAGATGCACAACGCTGCCAGCGCCAGCATCGTCGTGGCGCCGGTGAGCACGGTGCGCGACAGGGTCTGGTTGATCGACGTATCGATCAGGATCGGCAGCGGCATGCGCGGATATCGCCTCAGATTCTCGCGGACACGGTCGTAGACGACGACGGTATCGTTGAGCGAATAGCCGACAATGGTCAAAAGCGCGGCGATGCTCGTCAGATTGAACTCCATGCCGGTCACGACGAACAGGCCGATGGTCAACAGCACATCGTGCAGCGTGGCGACGATGGCGCCCGCAGCGAACTGCCATTTGAACCGCACCCAGATGTAGATCAGGATCGCCAGAAGCGACACCAGCACGCCGATCGTGGCAGCGGTGGTGAGATCGGCCGATACCGACGGCCCGACAACTTCGACGCGGCGGAACTCGTATTGATCCTCAAGCTCGCCGCGGATCATGATCACCGATGTCTGCTCGGCATTTTCGCCGCCGTCGCGCGAATGCACCCGCACGACCACGTCCTGCGGCGAACCGAACGGCCTGACCGTGACATCGCCGATATTCAGTTCATAAAGGCGGCCGCGAATATCCTCGATATCGGCATTGCCCTCGCGCGCCTTCAGCTCGATCACCGAACCGCCGGAAAAATCGATGCCGAGATTGATGCCGAGCGCGCCGAACAGCAGCATGCTGATGACGGATAAAATTGCGGTCAGCGAAAAGACATAGTTGCGGATCGCCATGAAGCGGAAGGCGGCACCATCGAATATGCCGGTGCGGATGCCATCCGGCAGGGCCGTCGGGCGGCGGCGATCGACCCAGATTTCGAGCATCACACGCGTCAGCGTAAACGCGGTGAACAGCGTGGTGACGATACCGATGGCAAGCGTGACGGCAAAGCCGCGGACTGAGCCGGTTCCGAGAAACAGCAGGATGATAGCGGCGATCAGGGTGGTGATATTAGCGTCGACGATGGCCGCAAAGGCGCGCGAGAAGCCATATTGCAAAGCGTCCCGCACCGAGCGGCCCTGGCGGACCTCCTCGCGGATACGCTCATAGATAAGCACGTTCGAATCGACCGCCATGCCAATGGTCAACACGATCCCGGCAATGCCCGGCAGCGTCAAAGGCAGACCGGTCGCCGTCAGAACCGCAATGATCATCACGACGTTGAGCGTGACTGCAAGGCTCGCAACCGCGCCGAATAATCCGTAGAAACCAACCATGAAGGCAATGACGAGGACGGCGCCGATGGCGCCGGCTGTCATGATCGAGTGGATCGAATCAGCGCCGCGTCCGGCCCCGATGGACCGTTCCTCGACAACGGTCAGCGGCGTCGGCAAGGCGCCGGCGCGCAACAGAAGCGCCAGATCGTCAGCGCCTTCCGTGCTCATATCCGCAGCAAGCTGGATCGTACCGTCGGTAATCGCCTTGCGCACCAGTGGCGCCGCAATGACCGCGCCATCGAGAACGATCGCGATCGTCGTGCCGGAACTATCGGCCGTCGCCTGCGCAAGCCGCGTCGTGCCATCCGGACCAAGCCGCAGGTTGACGACGGGATTTCCCGACTGGGCATTGACCGCCGACCGGGCATCGGTGATGTCATTGTTATCGATGATAGGCTGACGGCGCAACAGATAGCCGATCGGCGGATCATCGGCCGAATAGAGAATTTCAGAATTGACCGGCGGTTGGCCGTTGACCGCGTCCTGCACCGGCATCGACATATCGATGCTGCGAAAGGACAGAGCCCCCGCCTGGCCGAGAATGAATTTGACCTGCTCGGGATCATAGCGCCCGGGGATCTGGACGATGATCCGGTCGCCACCCTGCCTGCGGATTTTCGGCTGCAGGGAGCCGAGTTCCGTCAAACGGCTGTGCAGAACCGCGATCGCGCTATCGGCCGTTGCCGCGATCCTGTGGTTGATGCCCTCGTCGGTGATGGCAATCGAGAGCGTTCCGTCCGGCGACGGGTTGATGGTCACTTCGGTGAAGTCGGACTTGGTCAGGCCGGCAGCCTTGACCAGATCGGTCAGAGGCTTGAGGGCCGCGCGCGCCGCATCAGCCTGGGCGGGGTCGCGAAGGCGAAGCTGGATTGCCTGGCCTGTTCCCGAAAGCCCGGAATAGCCTATGCCGGCAGCGCGAAGGCGCGTGCCGACATCGTTGATCACAGCTTCGAGCCGCGCCTTGACGACATCGTCCCGTTCGATCTTCAGCGTGATCTGCGATCCGCCCTGAAGATCGAGGCCGAGCATCATCTGCTTCTTGGGAAGCCAGTCCGGCAGGCTGGCCAGCGTCGCGGTTGGTACCGCGTTGGGCACAGCCACCAGAATGCTGAACAGCACGACGAGCCAGACGATGATGGTTTTCCAGCGGGAAAAATACGGCATGAAGCTCTCGAAGGTATGTCGTTACAAGGTGGCCAGTGTGCCCGGCCCCCCTGCAAGCTTATTCCTTGACAGGTTCGCCCTTCACACGGACTTCGGATACACCACTGCGTACCACACGAATCTTCACGCCGTCAGCAATTTCGACTTCAAGTTCACTGTCATCGACGACCTTCGTCACCTTGCCGAGAATTCCGCCACCGGTCACGATCTGGTCGCCACGGCGGATGTTCTTCAACAGTTCTTCGCGGCGCTTCATATTGGCGCGCTGCGGACGGATGATCAGGAAGTACATCACGACGAAGATCAGCAGGAACGGCAGGATCGACATGAGAATATCAGCGCCGCCAGCGCTTGCGCCGGGTGCCGTCTGGGCGAATGCCTCGGTAATGAACATCAATCACTCCTTGAATGCAGTTTGGCGGACGGATGCCCGCGTTTCGGATCGCCGGACTATAGGAAAGGCTGATTTCAATGCAACAACAGACCAACCGGCTTCTGTCTTCAGCCTCATACATGAAATCGGCCTCAGGAGAAGCCCTTTCTACTGGATTTCACGCCTTTTACCGTTAGATCAGCCATGCTACCGGACAGTTCGGCCCCACAGCCAAAACCACAGTCATTCTTGGGGAAGTTCACATGCAGGATACGAAAATCGACCTTTTGATCGCCGAGATGCGCAAGCTGTCTGATGCAATCGAGCGGATCGCCGGTCCCGCCCCTGCCGTCAACGACTGGGACGCCGCCGAATGCTTCGTCTGGTCCCCCCAGCGCCTGCATCTCCAGCCGGTCGTCAAGCCGAACCGCGTCGAACTCAAGCTCATTCAAAGCGTCGATCATGTCCGCGATATCCTGTTCGACAATACGCTCAGATTTGCGCAGGGTTTTCCGGCCAACAACGTGCTGCTCTGGGGCGCGCGCGGCATGGGTAAATCGTCGCTGGTCAAGGCGGTCCATGCCAGCGTTGCGGCGGATGCCGGCGTGCGGTTGAAACTGGTCGAGGTGCATCGCGAGGATATCGCGACGCTGCCCACCCTGATGGAGATCCTCAAAGCCGCACCGGTTCCGGTCATCGTCTTTTGCGACGACCTGTCCTTCGATCACGATGACACGTCCTACAAGTCGCTGAAAGCGGTTCTCGATGGTGGCATCGAGGGCCGTCCGGCCAATGTTCTGCTCTATGCGACCTCCAACCGGCGCCATCTCTTGCCGCGTCACATGATGGAAAACGAGCAGTCGACCGCCATCAATCCCTCCGAGGCCGTCGAAGAAAAAGTGTCGCTGTCGGACCGTTTCGGGCTCTGGCTCGGGTTCTACAAGTGCAGCCAGGACGATTATCTGGCGATGATCGACGGTTATGCCGCTCATTTCGGGCTGGAGACCGATCCCAAACAGCTGCATGCGGATGCATTGGAATGGAGCACGACACGCGGCGCGCGCTCCGGCCGCGTCGCCTGGCAATTCATCCAGGACCTCGCCGGGCGCGCGCAGAAGAAGATCGATCTGGTCTAAAGCGCTTCATCGTCAGCCGGAAGCGCGCCAAAACGCAGAGAAGCCCCGAAACGGGGCTTTTCCTGTGCTGATTAATGGCGCCAGGAGCGGCTATTCGAGGAAGGTCGCCGGGTTGACCGCAGCGGCGTTCTTGCGCACTTCGAAGTGAACCTGCGGCTGCGTTGCCGTGCCGCTCATGCCGGATGCAGCCAGCGTCTGGCCGCGCTGGATCTTCTGGCCGCGCTGAACTTTCAGCTCAGACGCATTGCCATAGACCGTGACCGTGCCGTCGTCGTGGCGAACCAGGACAGCGTTGCCGAGTTCCTTCAGGCTGCTGCCGGAATAGATGACCACGCCATTTTCGGCTGCCTTGATCGGCGTTCCCTCTGGAACCGAGATGTTGATGCCGTCATTGCGGTTGCCTTCGACATTGGCACCATAGCCGGCGATGACAGCGCCACGCACCGGCCAGCGGTATTTGCTGATCCCGGTTGCCTTCGGCGACGCCTCGGTCGTGTCCTCCTTCGAGGCGACCTCCGTCACCGACTGCTTGGCGACCGGCGCGGTGTATTCGGCAGGCTTGCCACTTTCCGCCTTGGCAACCTTCGCCTCGGCCTTCTTCGGAACCGAAGCCGTGACGACCTGATCGGCGCCTGCGGCACTGCCGCCGGGGATTTTCAGCGTCTGGCCGATACGGATTGCAGCACTGGTCAGGCCGTTTTCCTTGCGCAGGGCATCGACCGACACGTTGTTTGCCTTGGCGATCCGGTTGATGGAATCACCCGCCTTGACGGTGTAGGTGCCGCTCTGCCCGTTGCCGTCGCCCGAAACCGGCTGCTTGCCGGCAGCCATGTCGGTACGGTTGACGCCCTTTTCGCGGGATTGGGACTGTCCGGGAAGGATGGCCACATCGCGGCTGTCGGGCTGGACCGGAATGTTCTTCTGCTTGTCGACATCGAGGCTGGCGGCGGCATCCGATGCGGACGCCTTGGCAGCACTGCTGGCAACGCCGAAGGTCGGGATCAGAATGCGCTGGCCGGGCTCAGCCTGCGACGAGGATGTCAGGCCGTTCGCCTTCAGGATTTCCTTTTCCGGCACACCGAACCGCTTGGAAAGCGTGGCGACCGTATCGCCCTGGCGAAGCAGGACAGCCGGAGCATTTGCCGTGGACCAGCCACCCTTGGATGTCGTCGCTGTCGTGACTGGATCGGCATTGAGCTTCCGCTCAGCCTTCGCCGTTTCGCGGGCCGATGGGAAAGGCTGCTGCAGCGAGGTATCGCGCGCCTTTGCGGTGGGCTCGGTAAGAACGCCGCGCTGGACGTTGATCGGTGTAGAGGCTTCACGAGCCCGCGAAACCGGCATCGATGCCGTGTTCACCGGATCAGGGAACGGCTGATCGACGGCATCCTGACGATTGTTCGCCGCCGGCGCCATCGCCATGCCGCCACCCTGCACATCGTTGCGCGGAACCGGCACATTGTTATTGGGAACGGAGCTGGTCGTTAGATTATCGGACTTCGAAAAAAGCCCGCCAAAGCGGCTCGCATCGGAGCTGCATCCTGTCGCGGCACTTGCCAGCAAGACCGCTGCAAGCAGGCGAACAGCGGATTTTCCCACAATCGACGAAACTCTCATACGCATGACACTTTACCCACTTGGAACACAACTCGGTGTAAAATGATTAAAACGCATTAGAGTTACCGCGCAGTTAAAACGGCCCCCGGCACCCATATTTTTTGATGAATTGATAACCATGATCGCCGCAGCCGGCTGAACCAAGCCTGGCTTGCCCGGCGAAATGCCCATGCGGACGAGCCACGGACAGGCGCTGACGCCTTATGATCAAAGGGCTTCCGTCTTAACCGGCGCCCGGCCCCGAGAGCGCAGGAAACTTTGCATTTGCGTTTTTTATACGGGGATCAGAAATTTTCGCGGTAGAATTTTTCTATCCCGGAGACGGGACTACGGGTCTGCGTGACATCCTCGTAGCTGATGGTGCCGGTGTCCCAGCCGAACATGTCGCCGGTGACCATGCCGGCGGTCGGCTGCGTCGAAGTCAGTTCGGACTGTACCTTGTCCGTGTCCAGAAGAACGCTGACCAGCGTCTGGAATGCCGCTGCGCCATCGATGCCACTTTCGTCATTATAGGCGACGGAGCGGGCGCCGGCGATGGCCGCATCCCTTGTGCCGAAATAGCGAAGGCTGTTTTGATCTTCCGGCCGAAGGTTGTCGTAATATTCGATGAAGGCGCGGTAATAGGCTTTGTGATCGCCTGTTTCGCTATATTTGCCGAAAGCCTGGTATTCGCGTGCGGCAAGCTGCGGTGAGAGCTGGTTGCTCCACTCGTCCCGCGTCAGTGGCGGATATTTTTCCTGAACCCGCTTGGTGCGGCCGAGGAACAGCAGTGCTTCCGCCGAAAGCGAGACACGCGAAGAAGGATCATAGCCGCCCACTGGCAAGACTGCTGCGCCGCCGTCCTCCCGGTTGCCCGATGCGCCCGGCGCGCCTGCGCGGCCGGCAAGATTGTTCAGGCCGTCGCCGGTGGCTGCCGAGGTCAATCTGTTCGCGATCTGCATCTGCCGTCTCCTGCGTTTTGACGCCCGGACCGGAACTGACATATACGCTTCCGCTCAGAGGTCAGCTCATCGGTATGACTATGGCGTACAGACTTCGGTTAGGCCCCGAAGCTTGCGCGAAACTGACCAAAGTTAACGGAGGATTAACGCTCTGTTTCTGCAGGAATAAATCACCGGATAAGCAGCCGTGAGCGCGCGCAAATTTCCGCTTTGCCCGGAAGACGAAGGAATCGGCCTGCATTCAAGGCGATTGCCCGAAGCTTCCCGGACGCTCGTCATGCCAAAGGCAGGATATCTGAACTTACAGGAATGAAGCGACTTGCGGCACGAAGGGCAGGTAAGGCGCCTCGAACAGGTCCTCGCGGTCGAAGCGGCTGCCGGTGCGCGTCAACCGGACGATCCGGCATTCTGTTTCGCTCATCATGATCGGCACGATGAGAATGCCGCCCGAAACGAGGTGATCGGAAAACACCCGCGGCAGGCTGGAGAAGGCGGTGGTCACCAGGATGCGGTCGAAGGTCCCCTCGCCCGTCGGGCCGATGCTGCCGTCGGCGTGACGGACGATGACGTTGCGGATGCCTGCTTTTTCGAGGTTGCGCTGGGCGCCCGTCGCCAGTGTCTTGTAGCGCTCGATCGTCAGCACGCGCTCTGCCATCCGCCCCATGACGCCGGCCGTAAATCCGCTGCCGGTGCCGACTTCAAGCACGCGCTGGCCGGATTTGACATTGAGGCAATGCAACAGCCGCACGGCAAAATCGAAGCCTTCCATGAACGACCCGCAATCGAGCGGTACCAGCCGCGAGGAATAGGCGTTTTCCTGATATTGCGGCGGCGTGAATATCGATCGCGGCGTCTGTTCGACGGCGTTGAGCAATTCCTTGCTGGAAATGCCTTCGGCCCGCAGGCGCAACACCAAGGCGGCAAATCCCTCCTGCTCGATGACGCGCGGGCTCAATCGGCCTCTCCGTCCAGAAGCGCGCGGGCGACCCGGTCCTGCACGGCATAATCCGTCAGGTCGAGCTTCAACGGCGTCACGGAGATCTTGTTTTCGCGGATGGCATGAATATCGGTCCCTGCCCGGAAATCGCCAAAGCGCTCGCCGAAACGCAGCCAGAAATACGGATGGCCGCGCCCGTCGGAACGCTCGTCGATCGTCAGGCCGAAATCGAGCTTGCCCTGGCAGGTCACTTCGGTGCCAGCAACCGCATCAGCGGCACAATTCGGGAAATTCAGGTTCAGGAATGTCCCATCGGGCAGATCCAGCGTCATTAGCTTTTTCAAAAGTTTTGGCGCATGGGTTTCCACGACATCCCAGGGAACGATGCCGCCGTCCGTATGGCGAAACGCCTGGCTCAACGCAAACGAACGGATACCCTGCAGCGTGCCTTCGATGGCACCGGCGATCGTCCCGGAATAGGTGACGTCATCGGCCATGTTGGCGCCGACATTGACGCCGGAGAAGATGAGGTCCGGCTTGATGTCGAGAACCTTGCGCACGCCCATAATGACGCAATCGGTCGGCGTGCCGCGCAGGGCAAAATGCTTTTCCGAAATCTGCCGCAGCCGCAGAGGCTCCGACAGGGTCAGCGAATGCGCAAGGCCGCTCTGGTCCGTTTCCGGCGCCACCACCCAGACGTCGTCGGAGAGCGTGCGGGCAATCCGCTCGAGAACGGCAAGGCCCTCGGCATGGATGCCATCGTCATTGGTCAGCAGAATTCGCATCTTAACCCCTGCCGCAAGACGCGGCTCAACCGGCCTTTTCGATCTTCGTGAGGCCGCCCATATAGGGCAACAATACCTCCGGGATGGTTACCGATCCGTCTTCATTCAGATAGTTTTCGATGACGGCGATCAGGGCGCGGCCGACGGCGGTGCCGGAGCCGTTCAGCGTATGAACGAACTTCAGCGCTTTGTCGTCCTTGACGCGGTAGCGCGCGTTCATGCGCCGCCCCTGGAAATCGCCGCAGACCGAGCAGGACGAAATTTCGCGGTAGGCATCCTGTCCCGGCAGCCAGACTTCCAGATCATAGGTCTTGCGGGCGCCGAAACCCATGTCGCCCGTGCAGAGCGTCATGACGCGGTAATGCAGGCCGAGGCGTTTCAGGACTTCCTCGGCGCAGGCCGTCATCCGCTCATGCTCATCGATCGAGCTTTCCGCGTCGGTGATCGACACAAGTTCCACCTTGTTGAACTGATGCTGGCGCAGCATGCCGCGCGTGTCGCGGCCAGCCGAGCCGGCCTCGGACCGGAAGCATGGCGTCAGCGCCGTAAAGCGCAGCGGCAGCGTGTCGGCCTCAAGGATCTGCTCGCGCACCATATTGGTCAGCGGCACCTCGGCTGTCGGGATCAGCCAGCGGCCATCGGTGGTCTTGAACAGGTCCTCGGCAAATTTCGGAAGCTGGCCGGTGCCATACATGGCTTCATCCCGCGTCATCAGCGGCGGCTGGACTTCGAGATAGCCGTGCTCGCTCGTGTGCAGGTCGAGCATGAACTGCCCAAGCGCCCGCTCGAGGCGCGCCAGCTGGCCCTTGACGATGGTGAAGCGCGAACCGGCAATCTTGGCAGCGCCCTCGAAATCGAGCCAGCCAAGGTCCTCGCCAATTTCGAAATGTTCCTTCGGCGTGTGGTTCCAGCCCGGCTTCTGGCCAGAGGTATGCTTGACCACGTTGCCATGCTCGTCGCTGCCGACTGGCACATCGTCGAGGGGAATGTTGGGAATGCTGGACAAGGCCTCGATGAGGGCGGCGTCCGTCAGCCGGTTTTCCTCTTCCAGCGCCGGCATCGTGGTCTTCAACTCGGCCACTTCTGCCTTCAGCGTGTCGGCAAGCGCGCCATTCTTCTGCGCCATCGCAGCGCCGATCTCCTTGGAGGCGGCATTGCGGCGCGACTGCATGTCCTGCAGCGACTGGACCAGGGAACGGCGCTTTTCATCGAGTGAAATCAGTGCGGCCGACAGGGGCTCTGCGCCGCGCTTTGCCAATGCGGCGTCCAGGGCTTCGGCATTGTCCCTAATCCATTTGATATCAAGCATGGTCGTTCAGGTCCTGATCGGTCTTGGTAAAACTGTGACCCGAACGCCTCGGCTGATACTTCTGGTATCAGCCAGCGTTTTCCTCCGCCTCGGCAAGCTCACGCGCAGCAGCGTCGCGCGCCCGTTGCCGCTCGATGAGTCGGGCCGTGTAGATGGAAATCTCGTAGAGAAGGATGGCTGGCAGGGCAAGGCCGATCTGGGAAACCGGATCCGGCGGCGTGAGGATTGCCGCAGCGATAAAGGCGATGACGATGGCGTATTTTCGCTTTTCCTTCAGGCCATCAGCCGTCACGAAACCAACGCGCGCCAGAAGCGTGGTGATGACAGGCAGCTGAAACACCAGGCCGAATGCGAAGATCAGCGACATGATCAGGCTGAGATATTCGGAGACTTTGGGCAGAAGCTGGATCGACACCTGCCCGTTGCTGCCATCCTGTTGCATGGCCAGGAAGAACCACATGACCATCGGCGTGAAGAAGAAATAGACAAGGCAGCCGCCCATGATGAACAGCAGCGGCGATGCGATCAAAAACGGCAGGAAGGCCGCGCGCTCGTTCTTGTAGAGCCCCGGCGCCACGAACTTGTAGACCTGCGAGGCAATCACCGGAAACGCGATCACCAGCGCGCTGAACATCGCCACCTTGATCTGGGTGAAGAAAAATTCCTGCGGCGCCGTGTAGATCAGCTCGACCGAACCATGATTGAGCCCTGCCCAGTCAACGGCCCATTTGAAAGGCTGGACCAGGATATTGAAGATGCCCTTGGCAAAATAGAAGCAGACGAGAAACGCGACGAAAAATGCGCCGACCGCCCACATCAGGCGGGCGCGCAGTTCGATCAGGTGCGCCATCAGCGGCTGGGGCTTGTCTTCGATATCGCCGCTCATGCGTCACCTTTTTTCTTCGTCGCCGTCTTGGCAGCAGGCTTGCTCACAGCCGGTTTCACATCGCTGGCAAGAACCGCTTTCGCCCGCTTTGCCGGTGCTTTGGCAACCGGCGCAACAACGGCAGCGGCGTCAGCAGCCACAATCTTCGGCTTGGAAACACGCTTGACCTTCGGCTTTTCAGCCTCTGCTGCCCGGTTCAGCTGCTTGGCTGCGGAAGCGACAGCGGCGGCGGCAACCGGATCGACTTTCGGTTGTTCTGCGGGAACGACGGCATCGGCGGAAACCTCAGCTGCAGCCGGCACATCCGGTTGCGCCGCCGGCTTGCTCTCGGCGGCCGTTGCCTTTTGCAGATCGGCCTTGATCTCGTTGCCCATCTGCCGCAGCGGGTTCATCGCCTCGCGGATGGTGTGGGCCGGATTGAGCTTTTGAGCGTCACTCAACGTCTTTCGCACGTCGTCGAGATCGGCCTCCTTGAGCGCTTCATCGAACTGCTGGCGGAAATCATTCGCCATGCCGCGCATCTTCGTCATCATCTTGCCGAAGGTTCGTAACATGGGCGGAAGGTCTTTCGGCCCCACCACGATGATCAGGACGATCGCGATAACGACAAGCTCGGTCCAGCCGACATCAAGCATTCTCAGGAACTCCACAAAACCGAAGGCGACAGGGCCCGCCCTTAAAGGTCAGGCCCTGAACAAAATGCATGATCAGCGGACTTCGTCGGATTTGTGTTCGACAGTCTTGCCATCGACGCCCTTTTCGGCAGCCGCCGCTTCGTCGTCCGTCATGCCCTTCTTGAAGCTCTTGATGCCCTTGGCAACGTCGCCCATCAGTTCGGGGATCTTGCCACGGCCGAACAGCAGCAGAACCACGACGAGAACAATCAGCCAATGCCAAATACTAAAGGAACCCATATTCTTACTCCCTTGAAGCCTGTAACCCCGATTTAAGATGTTCAACCATCTTTTTCAAACAGCAATTCATTTCGCTGGTTAGCGGAAAGGTGCGCGTCGCGCAATCCTTACAGCGAGACTGAGGCGGCGATAGAGCCAACTGCCGGAATATCGAAGCTTTCCAGCGCATTTTACCGTATGCTCACGGGGACGTGACCGGAAAACGGTGGAAAGAGCGGGATCAGAACACGGCGCTATCAGCCGTCCCCGCCCGATGGCGGCAAAAGCCCGAGTTCTTCCAGATCGAGCTGCGTGATCGGATCCTCGTCATCGCCAAAACCATCATCTCCCAGCGGAACCGGGATCTGGAAATTCGCAGGAATACGGCCGGATAGCAGGCCGGCCCCCTTCAACTCCTCAAGACCAGGAAGATCGCGCAGTTCCTCCAGGCCGAAATGGTCGAGGAAATCGCGCGTGCTGCCGAATGTCACCGGCCGCCCTGGTGTGCGGCGCCTTCCGCGAAAGCGGATCCATCCGGCTTCCATCAGCACGTCCAGCGTGCCCTTGGAGGTCTGAACACCGCGAATATCCTCGATTTCGGCCCGCGTCACCGGCTGATGATAGGCGATGATCGCCAGAACCTCGAGGGCTGCGCGCGAGAGCTTGCGCACCTCGTTTTCGTCCGCCTGCACCACGAAGGAGAGATCTGCGGCCGTGCGGAACGCCCAGTAATCGGCGACCTGAACCAGGTTGACGCCACGGCCGGCATAGATGGATTTGAGCCGCATCATGATACGCCTGACGTCTGCGCCTTGCGGCAGGCGGGCGGCAATATAGCCTTCGGAGACCGGCTGGGCCGAGGCAAAGACCAGGGCTTCGGCAATGCGCTCGGCTTCGAGTTCGATGCGCGGATCAAGCGTCATCTGGGCTGAACCGCCGTCCTCTTCGTTTTCGACCATTTCCGGCAGGCGCTCTTGCGGCTCAATCACGCCCCGCCTCCATGGCCGCCAGCCCTTCCGGCGTGAGCGGGTTCGGTCCCTGACGCAGGTAGATTGGCGCGAACGCCCCGTCCTGACGGATTTCGAGCCGCCCTTCCCGCACCATTTCGAGCGAGGCGGCAAAGGAGCTAGCGATGGCCGTTGCCCGCTCCTTCGGGCTCGTCATGTAGCGCAGCAGGAAATGATCGAGCGCCGTCCAGTCGACCATGTCGCCGATCAGCCGTGCCAGAACGAGCCGGGCATCGGCAAGCGACCAGACCTGCCGCTTCTCGATCGTCACCTGCATCACCGCCTCGCGCTGGCGCAGCGACGCATAGGCATTGAGAAGATCGTAAAGCGAGGCTTCGAACGCGGATTTCTTTTCGACCGGAATATGTTCAGGTGCGCCACGGGCAAACACATCGCGGCCAAGCCGGTTTCTGTTGATCAGCCGGGTCGCTGCCTCGCGCATGGCTTCCAGCCGCTTTAGCCGGAAAGCCAAAGCAGACGCCATCTCCTCGCCGGACGGCCCCTCGTCCTTTGCCTGCTGGGGGATCAGCAGACGCGATTTCAGGAATGCGAGCCAGGCGGCCATCACCAGATAATCGGCGGCAAGCTCCAGCCGGATGCTGCGGGCACGCTCGATGAAGGCGATATATTGCTCGGCCAGCGCCAGGACCGAAATTCGTGAGAGATCGACGCGCTGGTTACGGGCTAGGTGCAGCAGAAGATCCAGCGGACCTTCAAAGCCGGCGATATCGACGACCAGCTCTTCCTCGTGCAGGCCACGATCGGAGGGCTCGTCCTGCCACAGCGGATCCATCGGCGCTTTCGCCGCCGGTTTCTTCTGCATGTCGCCGGCGTTACTCACGATACCCCTGCCCCTGAAATCAGCGCATGCCCCTTAAGCGATGGTCAGCATGCCGTTAAACTCGTCGCGCAGCGCTGTCTCGTCCGAAGCGTCGGGCCTGGCAAAACCAGCCTCAACCGCCTGCACACGGCGCAACCGGTCTCCGGCGATAACCGGCACGACCCGCGCGACCTGATCCATTTCATCCATGATGCCATGGCAATGCAACACCAGATCGAGCCCGGCGGCGATAATACCGCGTGCGCGCTCCTCGATATTGCCCGCCAGCGCGTTCATCGAGACGTCATCCGACATCAGCAAGCCGTCAAAACCGATATGGCCGCGAATGACGTCACGGACCACCTTGGCCGAGGTTGTCGCCGGATTGTCCGGATCGATCGCGGTGAACACGATATGGGCGGACATGCCCATCAGCTCGTCCTTCATCGCCACGAAAGGCAGAAAATCGCTCTTCGCCAGCTCTTCGAACGGCACATCGACCACCGGCAGCTTGTGATGCGAATCGACAAACGCCCGGCCATGACCCGGCATATGCTTCATCACCGGCAGCATGCCGCCAGCTTTCAGACCGGCTGCCGCAGCAGCACCGATTTCGGCAACGGCGTGCGGATCATAGCCATAGGCGCGATTGCCGATCACCTCGCTGCTCCCCTCGATCGGCACGTCCAGCACCGGCAGGCAATCGATGGTGATACCGAGCCGCATAAGGTCGAACGCATGCAGGCGCGACATCAGCCAGGCGGCACGCAGGCCCTGCTCGCGGTCGCGGCGGTAGATTTCGCCGATCGCGGCGCCATTCGGATATTGCTGAACGAGCGGCGGGCGGATGCGCTGGACACGGCCGCCCTCCTGGTCGATCAGTACCGGCGCATCGGGATTGCCGATACTGTCGCGCAATGACGCCGTCAGATCGGCGATCTGGCTGGCTTCGCCAATATTGCGTCCGAACAGAATGAAGCCCCACGGACGCTCGTCCGCAAAGAAAGCCTTTTCGTCGGGGGTGATGGACAGGCCTTTGCAGCCTGAAATGAATGCTTTTGATTCGCTCATGCCGCATGATAGCCGCAGCTCTCATGGCGGCGAAAGCCGGTTTCTCGTATTGCCTGACCTTCCACAGCGATTGCGGCCGATGCGGACATGCAAAAGGCGCGGCTGGTGGCCGCGCCCTTCAAAGTCTGGCAGTTCAATGCGAGATTATCGCGTGACCAGGCAGCTGCCACCGGCGCTCTTGTACTGGGCGCACATCGCATTGGCGGCATCGCGGGAACCGGCGGGAATGCGGACCCGGTAGTAGGTGCCCTTGCCCGCAATGTCAGCCTTCTTGATATCGACACCCTTGCCGCCGATCACGCTGCCGAATTTGCCCGAAAGCGTCTTGTAGGACGTCTGGGCTTCGGCCTCAGACGGCAGCGACGCGATCTGGATCACATAGGTGCCCGGCGCAATCGAGGCTGTCTCGACCGGCTTTTCCGCAGCGGCAGGCTGGGTTGCGGCGATATCGTTCTTGAACGTATCGACAACCTTCCGCTCGGCCACCGGACGCGTCTGCGGTACGGCTTCGGCACTTGCCACATCCGTCGTCTTGACGGAGCGAACCGGTGCGGTTTCATCGACGGTTGCGGCGGCGGCCTCTGCGAGAGCGCTCTTTTGCCCCTGCTCGGCCAGTTGTTCCACCACCGGCTGCGACTTCGGCGTCGAGGCGGTTTCGATCGGCGCAGCCACGGTCGTCGTCCGGACGACATTGATCTGCGGATCGCCGCTATTGGCAGCCACGTTCGTCTGCGGCTCAGGCGCCGGCTCCTCGCGGGCGACCAGCGTGCCATCCGGCTTGACGATCATCGTGCGCACCTTGCGGGGCGAGACGGCAGGCGTCTGTTCAGCATCGGCCGTGCTGGCCGTCTGTCCATCCGGCAGGAGACGTTCATCGCCGTCTTCCTCCGCCTGCATCAAACCGGGAAGTTCGTTATCGGCGCCGTCAAGCGGCATATTTTCCGGCGTCAGTGTGCGCTGAACCACATCGATCGGCTCCTCGGTGGAGGATACCAGCGTGCCCTGCTGGGGGGTGGTGTCCTGCGCACCGGCGACACGGTCGTAAACGGCCTTGTCCTGGTTCGGAACGGTCTTGCCGCCCTTTTCCACCGGCACCATCTTCACCGGCGACTTGTCGGCAAGAATGATTTTCGGCTCGCCGCCCGAGAGCGCAGAACCGGTGCCGCCCATGAAGGCATAGACCCCGACGCCGCCGAAGATCGCCAGACCGGCAACGGTCGCGGCCAGCAGCGCCAGACGCCGCCGTCCCGAGCCCCGGCCCTCGTCGTCATAATCATTGTTGGCGGCATAGCCGGAACCGACGGCCAGGCGATCGGAAGACGGGTCATTGTCCTGCGGCTGGTTAAGCGAGCGGCGGAAATCCTCTTCCATCGCCTTTTCAAACTCGTCGAAATCCTCTTCGACGCGGACATTGGACGCCTGAACCGGAGCCGCCGCCTGTGGAGCATGGGACCCGCGATCGACGCTCTGGGCATTGCGGCCAGGCGCTGCGAACAGCTGGGCCATTTCGGCATCGATGTCGAGATCGTAGTCGGTATGCTGAACGACCGGACGCTCCTGCTCGACAACGGGCAATTGCGGAACGTTGAGATCTGTGATCGCCGTCAGGCCCTCTTCCGTTTCCGAAATCATCGACGGATCGAATGCCAGAGCGCTTTCCGGCTCCTCGCGAACCTCTTCCACGGCCTCCGGAACATAGCGCTCTGGTGCGGCAACGGGAATTGGGGCTACCACCGCCGGTTCAGCAGCAACAGTCTTTATGGGCGCAGGGGCGGTTTGCACGACGGCGGGTGTGAGTTCCGGCGCTGCTAATTCTGGCGCCGCAAATTCGGCCGCATCAAACTCGGCCGCATCAAACTCGGAGGGATCGATATCGAGGTTGATATCGGACAGATCCAGTTCGAACGTGTCGAGATCGAATTCCGGCTCAGCGTTCACAGCCGGCTTCAAGGCCTCGGCAGCTTCGACAATCACCGGTTCGACGGCAGCCTCTGCCGGCCGGTAGACAGCCTCAGCGGCAGTCGCCATGACAGGCGTCGCCACGACAGCGGCAGCCAGCGGCGTTGCATAGGCCTTCTGAGAGGACGCGCCGCCGTTGGAGGCAACTGGGGTCGCGCGGCTGAATGTCGGCGTAAACGGGTAATTGACCTTGCGCGCAACCTCCGCCGGAGAGGCAGCCTTCACTTCGGCTGCGGGCGGGACTGGAAAACGCTCGATATCGGCTAGGAGAGCGTCGATACCATTGGTATCCGCCGGCGAAATGACGACATTGCCGGAGACCGGCGTGTCCTGCCATTCCGGCAATTCGGCTTGCATGAGAACGTCGGGCTCGACGGCGGCCTGCGTGGCAGGCGGCGTGTGCACGGGCTCAACCGCAACCGGGGTCTCGATAGTAACAGGGGTCTCGATCACGGGCGAAGCAACGGCCGGTTCAAAACCAGCGGGCGCGGCGATATCTGCGATCGCAGCAGCGGAAAAATCCGGCTCCGGCTCGTCATGCGGCGCCCGCACCGCACTCGCTTCTGCATGCGCTGCCTCAACCTGTGCGTCGTCGTAACCGATCGACAGCTCAAGTTCGCGCTCCAGGTCCGTGCCGTCAAAATCTGGCGCAGTCCACTGTTCGACTGCCCAGCCAGCGTCCACGTGCGGGACAGGTTCGGCAACCGGAGCAACCGCGACGTCATGGACGGGGGCGCTTGCCTCGACAGGAATGCTTTCCGCGTAAACCAGCGCATCGACAGCAACTGGCGCGATGTTTTCCGCTGGCGTGACCGCTTCGACAGGGGGAGCGGCGATTTCTACAGCCTGGAATTCGACGACGGGCGGCTCGGCCGGATATTCCGGCGCTGCAGGCTGCTCGTCCTGTGCGGGTGCAAAGGCCAGAGGCGCTTCGACAGCCACAGGCTCGGCAACATGATGCACGATCTCTTCATGAAGCACGGGCTCTTCGGCCCGAACAGGATCGACGGCATGAACTGCCGGCGCAACCTGCGGCGCATCGTAGAAATCGAATTCGCGCAACAGCTCGTCTTCGAGATCGAGAACCGGCTCCCGGCTCACCATCTCGCGATGCCGTTCGAGTTCCTGCAGCTGCTGGACTGCGGGCCGATTGTCATAGCCGACGATGCGCGCGAGTTCGGCCAATGGATCATCATCCGCCAATACGCCGAAATCCGCAGCCCCGCTTCGTGCCAATTGTTTCTCTGCCATCCGCTCCACTCACAAGTACTAGCCAGTCATTGCCAGTTCATTGTGGGTAAATGGTGACAATACTATCGCATCTCATTGGGTGCAGCGGTACCTGTAATGGACAGGCCCGATTTCAACACCGAGGCGACAGCACGCACCAGCCCAAGTCTGGCAATGGTCAATTCTCCATTTTTATCGTTAACAAAACGTAATTCTGGAGAATCTTTACCTTTATTCCAGTGTGCGTGGAAGGCGCTCGCAAGATCATAGAGGTAAAATGCAATGCGATGAGGCTCCTGGGACAGTGCCGCAGCCTCGATAATACGCGGATATTCTGCCAGCTTGGCAACAAGCTGAAGCTCGTTCGAATCAGAGATGTTGCCTTGAATGGCGCCAGCCAGATCGACGGTATCAAAGTCGATGCCCGGAAACGCCTCGCCCGCCTGCCGGAAAACCGACATGCAGCGCGCATGCGCATATTGTACGTAGAAGACCGGGTTATCCTTCGACTGTTCTGTCACCTTGGCAAAATCGAAGTCCAGCGGCTCGGAACTCTTGCGGTAGATCATCATGAACCGCACCGAATCGCGGCCGACCTCTTCGACGACGTCGCGCAGCGTGACGAAATCGCCCGACCGCTTCGACATCTTCACCGGCTCGCCGTCACGATAAAGCTTCACCAGCTGGCACAGGAGCACCGTCAGCTTCGACGCACCGCCGGAAACAGCCCGCGCAACCGCTTCCAGACGCTTGACGTAGCCGCCGTGGTCGGCGCCGAGAACATAGATCATCTCGTTGAAACCGCGATCGTACTTGTCCTTGAAATAGGCAACGTCGGCGGCGAAATAGGTATAGGCGCCATCCGACTTGATCAGCGGCCGGTCGATATCGTCGCCAACCTCGGTGGAGCGGAACAATGTCTGCTCGCGATCTTCCCAATCTTCCGGCAGCTGGCCCTTCGGCGGCGGCAGCGTGCCCTTGTAGACATGGCCCTTGAAGGTCAGGTCGTTGATGGCGTTGCGAATGCGCGTTGCGCCATCCGCATGCAACGTGCGCTCGGAGAAGAACACGTCGTGATGAACGTTGAGAGCCGCCAGGTCCTCGCGGATCATGACCATCATCGCGGCAATGGTGCGCTCCTTGACGAGCGGCATCCACTTGTCTTCCGGCATGATGCGCAGGCTCGAGCCGTACTCAGCGACCAGCGCCTCGCCGACCGGCACAAGGTAGTCGCCGGGATAGAGCCCCGCCGGGATCTCGCCGATCTTTTCGCCCAGCGCCTCGCGGTAGCGCAGGAAGGCCGAGCGGGCGAGCGTATCGATCTGCGAGCCGGCGTCGTTGATGTAATATTCCTTGATCACCTCGTAGCCTGCAAATTCAAGCAGGTTGGCGAGCGTGTCGCCGACGACGGCGCCACGGCAATGGCCGACATGCATCGGACCGGTCGGATTGGCCGAGACATATTCGACATTGACCTTGCGGCCGGCGCCCACGGTGCTCTTGCCGTATTCGGTGCCTTCGGCAACCATCACGGTCAGAAGTTTCTGCCAATAGGCGATCGAAAGCTTGACGTTGATAAAGCCGGGGCCTGCGACAGAAACGCCGGCAACTTCCGGATCTTCCTTCAGCTTGGAAACGATCTGGTCGGCGAGCGCGCGCGGATTGGTGCCGAGCGGCTTGGCCAGGACCATCGCCGCATTGGTCGCGACATCGCCATGGCTCGCGTCACGCGGTGATTCCACGCTGATTCGGCTGAAATCGAGCTCTGATCGGTTTTCACGCACGATATCAAGTGCTTCAAGCACGTTTTTAATTCTTGATCCGAAGTCAGTGAAAAGATTCATAGCACCCATCCGCTCAGCTGCACCTCCAGGTGCAAGGCCGCGTTCCTATCGTTCACATCAACGGCAGCCCGATATCGCGATGCTGCCGCCAACCGGCGCGGTGACTACCGCAAATCAGGGGTATGGTCAAACAATCGCCTGTGCACGGAGATTGCATAGGTATCGGTCATCCCGGCCAGATAGTCGCCGACATGGCGGGCCTTGGCCGGTTCCGCCATGCCGGGGATCTGGCCGATCCAATAGTGTTTCAGCATTTCACCGGGATTGGCCATGAAGGCCTTGTAGAGGTCGGTGACAATCAGGGCCGCATCCTTGCGCACGCGCATGACGTCCGGATGGCGGTAGATCCGCGTCATCAGCATCTTCTTGATCAACCGGTCGGTCTCGGCCATAGCAGGCGAGAAGGTGGCAATCACCCTGCCCGCTTTGCGCACATCAGCCGCACTCTGCGGCCGGATCTCCTTCAGATTGTCCTGCGCAACCGTGATCACGTCCTCAACCATGGCAGTGATCTGGCGGCGCATGATTTCATGGGTGAAGCGGCTGGCCTCAAGTCCCGGATAACGCTCGCCAACCTCGCGCATCAGCCCGGCCAGGAACGGTATTTCCTCCAGCATCTCGAACTTGAGATAGCCGGAGCGGAGCCCGTCGTCGATATCGTGGGTATTATAGGCAATATCGTCGGCAATCGCCGCCACCTGGGCCTCAAGGCTGGCAAAGCTTGCCAGCTCCAGATCGTGGACGGCACAATAATCGAGGATAGGCTGCGGCACGGGACCGCGCGTGCCCTCGCCATTTGCAGCCACCAGCGGCCCGTTGTGCTTGACCAGCCCTTCCAGGCTCTCCCATGTGAGGTTCAGCCCGTCGAACTCGGCATAGCGGCGCTCAACCTTGGTGACGATGCGCAGCGACTGGGCATTGTGATCGAAGCCGCCATAGGGGGCGAGCATTTCGTGCAGCGCATCCTCGCCGGTATGCCCAAAGGGCGTGTGGCCGAAATCGTGAACCAGGGCGACGCCCTCGGCGAGGTCTTCGTCCAGCCGCATGGCGCGCGCCAGTGCCCGGGCAATCTGCGCCACCTCGATCGTATGCGTGAGGCGCGTGCGATAGTGATCGCCATCGGCGGCGATGAAGACCTGGGTCTTGTGCTTGAGCCGACGGAAGGCGGTGGTGTGGACGATACGGTCGCGGTCGCGCTGGAAATCGGATCGCGTTGCGCTGCCGGTTTCAGGATAAAGCCGTCCGCGGCTGGACCAGGGATCCGAGGCGAAAGTCGCGCGTTCACCCGCACCGAAACCAAGCGCATGTCTGTCCAATGTCATTTCCCGTTCAGCATCCCATTGACGCGGTATGAAAGCCTTCATACCTATAGTGGGCGCTGCAGGAAAGCACCGAGTGGAAATCGCTCGTGACCTTGAACGAAAACAAGGATTTGCCGCGCAATCGATCCTTCCCGTCCGCCGGCACTTTTGGACGACGGGTGATATGAACAGCGAATCTCTCCGGTTCTTGACCCCGGCAGGAGGTAGATATGACGATAGACACCGTAACTCTCTCGGACTCGGCGGCAAAACGCATTGCCGTCATCCTGAAATCGGATGCCGAGAAGAAGGCCATGCGCGTTTCCGTCGAAGGTGGCGGCTGCTCTGGCTTTTCCTACAAGTTCGATCTGGTCGGCGATGCCGATGACGACGACCTCATCTTGGAAAAAGGCGAGGCCAAGGTTCTGATCGACAGCCTGTCTCTGGTCTATATGAGCGGCTCCGAAATCGATTTCGTCGATAACCTGCTCGGCCAATCCTTCCAGATCAAGAACCCGAACGCCGTCGCAAGCTGCGGCTGCGGCACCAGTTTTTCGGTCTGACGGCCACCTGGCCTTTTAAAGATAGGGCGATCCTAGCCAGAATATCTTGTTGAGCAGGCGCGTGGTGAACGGCTTGGCCCGCAGGTCAGCGAGGGTCACTGGCTCGGCACTGCTCAGCACGGATTGCAACTTGTTGCCGACGGTGCTGGCAAAGCCTGCGTCCAGAACCTCCAGATCGATCTCGAAATTGAGCCGCAGCGAGCGCGGATCGAGATTGGAGGAGCCGACATAGGCCCAGCGGTCATCAACCGTCATCAGCTTGGAATGATTGAACGCACCGGTGGCGCGCCAGATGCGGCAGCCGCCCTTGAGCGTCTGGTCGAACTGCGCCGTCATTGCCCGGTCCACCAGCACCAGATTGTTGACGGCGGGGACGACGATATCGACCTCGACCCCGCGCAGCGATGCCGTCACCAGCGCGCTGATCAACTCCCGGTCCGGCAGGAAATAGGGCGACATGATGCGGATATTGCGTCTGGCGACCGAGAAAGCTCCCATCATCATCTTGTGGTTGGATTCGTTGGCGCGGTCCGGTCCAGACGGCACGGCGCGCATCAGCATGGTGGGCTTTTGCTGGGATGGTGCCGCAGAGATTTTCCATTCCGGCCCATCCAGTGCTTCGCGGCTGGAAAACCGCCAGTCCTCCGACGCCACCTGGAAAAGATCGGCAACGACCGGGCCGGTGACGCGAAAATGCGTGTCGCGCGCCTGCCCTTCACCGGCAAACTCGCCGGTAAAGCCAGAGCGTATGTTCATCCCGCCGGTGAAGGCCACGGCACCATCGACGACGAGGATTTTCCGGTGGGTGCGCAGGTTGGCATAGGGCAGCCGCAGCCCCATGATGATGTTGCCGTTGAAGACCCTGACCGTCACGCCCCCCTGCTGCAGGTAACCGACAATGCTGGGCACCGAATAGCGCGCGCCGACGGCATCGATGAGGACGCGAACGGCAACACCGCGTTTGGCAGCGGCAATCAGGGCATCTGCAAAACGCAGGCCAATCGGATCGCGATCGAAAATATAGGTTTCCAGAAGGATGGAGCGCGTCGCGCCGCCGATCTGATCCAGCATCATCGCATAGGCTTTATCGCCGCCTTCCAGCATTACGATGCCGTTGCCACCACACATGCGATGCCGGCTGACGCGATCCCCAAGCAGTTTCATGGCGCCGAATCGCTGCCCGAACCGCTCGGCGACCACGGTGCTGGAAATATCGAATTTTTCCATGGCATCCGGTCCGCGTTCGCGAAACAGCGACCGCTGCTGTCCGATCGACGAGCGGCGGATGCGATTGATGCCGGCAACCGCGTAGATCAGCGCACCGATGACCGGCGACAGAAGGATGACACCCACCCAGCCAAGCGCCGAGCGTACCTCATCCTTGGTCATCGCCGCGTGAATGGCGGCGGGAACGCCAAGGATGATGGAGAGCGCCGCCAGGATATGCGGCCAATAGGTTGTCAAAAGATCGATCATGCACGGAACTATAACGGGCCGCGATCAGGAAGCAATTCACCTGCCGTCCACACGTCTTTGTCTGCACCGGGTTTGTGAAAAGGGTGCGGTGGCGCCAGAGCGCTTCATCTTTAAACGGGAGCGATTCTGTTGGCTCAAAACGGCCGTTCCACACAAAGGTGGCGCAGAGCGATGCCGATCCATCGGGCCAGCCATCCGACATAGTGGACGGCCGTTTTCAGCCAACCCGAAGGGCCGGATGAATTTCGGCAGAATGCTTCCGTTTAAAGATGAAGCGCTCTAAAAGAAAGACAGGCCGCTGCGCCGCCAGCCAAAAGGACGTGATTGCATGAAAATCGTTACCTGGAACATCAACGGCGTTCGGGCCCGCATCGACGTTCTCGTGGCCTGGTTGAAGGAATCGCAGCCCGATATCGTTTGCCTCCAGGAAATCAAGACGATGGACGAAGGCTTTCCGCGCGCCGAGATCGAGGCGCTTGGCTATCATGTCGAGACACATGGGCAGAAGGGTTTCAACGGCGTCGCCATCCTGTCGAAGCTGAAGCCCGACGAAATCAATCGCGGCCTGCCCGGCGGCGATGCAGACGAGCAGTCCCGCTTCATCGAGGGGGTCTTTTCCGTCGAGGGCGGCGCCATCCGCGTCTGCTCGCTTTATCTGCCCAATGGCAACCCGGTCGAAACGGAGAAATTTCCCTATAAGCTGTCCTGGATGGACCGCCTCAACGCCTTCGCTGAGAGCCGGCTCGCCCTGGAGGAGCCGCTGATACTCGCCGGCGACTACAATGTCATTGCCGAGCCGCATGATTGCTGGGACGTGAAGGTCTGGCAGAATGACGCCCTGTATCAGCCGCGCACGCGCCAGGCTTTCCGCCGGCTTGAAAACCTGGGCTTTACCGATGCCGTCCGTTCAACCACGGATGCCGCACCGCTTTATACATTCTGGGATTATCAGGCCGGTTGCTGGCCGAAGAATTTCGGGATCCGGATCGATCACCTGATGCTGTCGCCGGAAGCGGCCGACCGGCTGGTCTCGACCGATATTGAAAAGCACGTGCGCGCCTGGGAAAAGCCGTCCGATCACGTTCCGGTGGCAGCCCAGTTCAATTTTGCGGCTTGAAAGAATGAACGAAAGGGCCTGACGGCTCAGTCGCTGTCGCTGTCCAGATGAATGCTGTGGGACATGGCGACGGCCTTGCGGCGGTCGTCTTCACCGGCAATCGAAAAGGCCTGCTCCTGCAGCGACTGCAGCCATGGCCGTTCCTTCGGCGTACACTGGTCCAGTGCCGCCGTCATATAGGCGAGCCCACGCGCTGTCTGGCCTTCCTGGAAGATCACATTGCCGAACACGCCCATGGCACCGGCATGGCCATTCTTGCGGGCGCGGTTCAGCCATTTCTTGGCCTGTTGCACATTGACGCTGCCGCCATCGCCGGAAAGAAGCATCTTGGCCAGCTGAAACTGCGCCTCGGGAACACCGAAGGTGGAGGCGGCCTGGAAATAGAGCTGGCGGGCCTGGCTGAGGTCGCTCTTGACGGGGCTGTCGGGAATGCCGCGGCGATAATAGCCTGCAAGCGAAATCAGCGCATTGACGAAATAGCCGGTATCCTCAGAGCCGGGCTCGACACCCTTCTCGGCAATCTCGTTATAGATCTTGAAAGCTTCCAGGTCGTTTTCAGCCACGCCGTCGCCATAGGCGTACATATTGGCCAGTGCCCAGCGCGACCCCGTATGGCCCTGTTCGGCGGCATAGCGGTAGGCCTCGACTGCCTCGTCCTTGCGGCCGTTCTTATAGGCGGAAAAACCGAACTTGAAGAGCGCGAACGGTCCCGATTCCTTGGTGACGCCGGCATTGGGATCAAAAGCGTAGGCCATGCGGTGCTCAGCGGACAGTGCAAGCGCCACACTCAGAACAAGAAACGTCAACGACCGGTAACCGCGTATCAGCATGATAGTCTATTTCTTCCGTTCGAAACCAAGAGCCGACCCATAAAAGTTCCCAATGAGCCCCTGTCGAAAGCGCTGTTCACACCCGCATTTTCCAAACAGTAGCCAATGTTTCCGGCAAGAGTGCGGCCTGCCCCGGCTGCACCATCCACCTCCCCCATGCCGCACGCGACAACCCGCTCCGAAAAGCTGCCTTGAAGCCTCGTAACATGATGGGAGATTTGAACTTTCTCGAAAACGCTGTGACTCATATTTCCCCAAATGCCGCATGCTCAAAACTTACCGGCATCTTTGTCAAGTCCATCGGTGCTCCCAGTTTGTGGCGGGAAATAGACACAATCGCCAGCCAGCCAGCTGGCGCGAAGTATAGAAACAATGTGTTGCTGAATCGTCACAAAACGTGATGCCTTATGACCATAAATTTCCGCTGCCGGCATTGAAATAAATTGCCGCAGAACCATGACCAAGACGCGTTTTTGCCGTCGATCCCGTTCATCTGCAAAATTCAATGGTCATGGAATTGGAGACAATTTGCCGCTGCCCGGCCTGCACATACAAAAATAGCCCGATGCGAACACCGGGCCATTGTTTTTACTGCGTCTTCAAATATCAGAACTTGACCTTCAGAGACGTCGAGATTGCGGTGACGATATCGGTGCCGAAATCGTATGCAACGTCTTCGCCGACGGAGCTGCCGCTCGTCAGCACACCGACTGCGCCGGCAAGCCGCAGCTCGACATTTTCAGTCGGCGAATAGGAAACGCCGGTGCCGAGCGTCCAGGTGTCGGACTGGTTGCCGTAGCCATGGCTGGTACCGCGGTCCCAGGTCAGGCTGGCCGCACCGCTCCACTGATCGTTGAACTTGTGGCCAACGCCGCCGGACACGGTCCAGCCATCCCGATAAAGAAGAGTGAGGTTGGTGGGAAGGTTACGGGGATCGAGCGTGCTGTTCGGATTAATCTGGATGACCTGCAGCTGGCTCCAGTCCGTCCACTTGATCGATCCGAAGACGAGCCAACCGGGTGCGACGCCGGACTGAACCTTCAGTTCCAAAGAGTCCGGCATGGAGGCGAAGCTGGAGACGTCGTACTTCGTGCCCGGAACAAAACCGCCCACGCCGTTCGGAAGCAGAACCTTGGTCAGGTCGATCTTACCGCCCAGATTGTCGAGATCCACGGCGCTGTTGTAGACAAGGCTGGCGCGGAACGCATATTCAGGGATTTCGTAGGCCGCGCCTGCGCGCCAGCCCCAGCCGCTGCCGTCCAGGTCGAGGCGGCCAACGCCGTCAAATCCCGGAGCGAGAACCGGCGTCACGAGACGTTCCTTGAAGCCGCCGACTTCCTGATAGAAGCCACCGCCGATGATGCGGAACTGGCCCTGGCCGACATCCCACTTGTACGAGCAGGTCGCAGCGTAGTTGTCGCTTTCGATTTTCGTTTCGATATTGTCGTTGGCGCCCATCCAGTTGGCGCCAGGCTTGGTGTGCGCACCCCAGGGCTGGGAATAATCAGCCATACAATCGACGCTGTCACCGAAACCGGCCTTCACGCCGATGCGCGGCACCCAATAGCCTTCGGTATCCCTGACACCGTCGGTTCGGCCGCCACCAATGCCGTTCGAACCAATGCCGTCTGTCGGATCAACATCCACCACATTGTCGAGTTCGCGCTGCGGATTGACATAGGTTGCCGCAGCTTCGGCGGCATAGGTCGATGGATCGAACAAAAGGTCGATATTGTAGCCGCCGCGCTCAAGACCGCCGGCATGTGCTGCCGTGCTGGTCAACAGCACTGCAACCGCTGCCGTCATCGCCGCCTTGATTTTGAAGTCAATCATCCGTTTCCCCCCTGAATTCAGATCTTTGGCCGGCGCGGACGCCAACCTGTTGAAGGAACTATCGACTGCGAAGGGCGAAAGGCAAATCCCTAAATTTCGCAACCGGACACATCAGCGCACTAAAAATTTACGTAAGAAAATCCAGCGTCGCGTCAAAATGAGAAAATTGGGTAAATAATTTCGCCATCGCGGCAATAAAATGCCTGAAGAGGAATAATCCTCCATAAATTTTGGCGTGTGTTACTTCGACACAACAATGCCATTTTTTGGAAGATGGGCGCAACTTGAATGGGATATTGAGACTGCAGGGGCAGATCGAGCCATTTCGAGCGTTTTCGGGAAGTCTCACGAGAATCACATAAAACGGAAAAAGGCGGTCGAAACCGCCTTTTTTGATCATTTTATCCCACATTCAATCAGGCTGGGCATGGCCCGTCATGGCCCATCTCCGAACTAACCAGCGTCGGCGACCCTCGCCAGCGCCACGGCGAGAGACGCCTTTTGGCTGTCGAGTTCCGCCAGACGTTCCCGCTCCGCTTCGACCACGTCGGGACGTGCATTGGCGACGAACTTCTCGTTCGACAGTTTGCCGAGGATGCGTTCGCGTTCCTGCTCAACCTTGCCGACGGCTTTTTCCAGCCGGGTCCTTTCAGCGCTCAAATCGATCAGGCTGCCGAGCGGCAGGCAGACCGTTGCTTCGCCGATGACGATCTGCGCACTGCCCTTGGGGGCCGAGGCTGCCAGATCGATCGCATCGACACGCGCCAGACGGCGGATGGCGGCTGCGTGGCGTTCCAGGCGTTCCTTGGTCGCAAGGCTTGCTTCCACCACGACCAGCGGCGCAATGGCAGCCGGCGGAACGTTCATTTCCGAGCGGACCGAGCGGATGCCCGACACGAGATCGATCAGCCAGTTGATTTCACCGGCGGCAGCATCATCCGCATAGGATGCGGCAGGCCAGTCCGCGTGGCACAGAAGGCCATCGCGTGCCGCGCCCTCGCCTGCGGTCTGCGCCCACAATTCCTCCGTCATGAACGGCATGAACGGATGCAGGAGCTTATAGGTCTCGTCGAGAATATAGGCGACGCAGGCCCGCGATTCCGCCTTTCCGGCCTCATCCTCGCCGCCGAAGACAGGCTTCAGCAGTTCCAGGTACCAGTCGCAGACCTGGTTCCAGACGAACCGGTAGAGGCTGCCAGCGGCATCGTTGAAGCGGTAGTTCTCGATCGCCTCGGTGACGTCGCGGATCGTGCGCGAGAGTTCGGTGAGGATCCAGCGGTTGATCGTCAGCGAGCAGGTTTCCGGCACGAATTTCGGATCGTTGGCAACGCCGTTCATGCCGGCAAAGCGTGTTGCATTCCAGAGCTTCGTTCCGAAATTGCGATAGCCGGCAATGCGGGCGGGGTCGAGTTTCACGTCGCGCCCCTGGGCTGCCATGATCGCCAGCGTGAACCGCAGGGAATCGGCGCCATATTCGTCGATCAGGTCGAGCGGATCGATGACGTTGCCTTTCGACTTCGACATTTTCGCGCCGTTCTTGTCGCGAACCAGGGCGTGGATATAGACGGTATGGAAAGGTTCTACCGGATTACCGGCATCGTCCTTCATGAAATGCAGGCCCATCTGCATCATGCGGACGACCCAGAACGGAATGATGTCGAAGCCGGTGACCAGAACGTTGGTCGGATAATATCTTTCCAGTTCCGGCGTCTTGTCCGGCCAGCCCAGCGTCGAGAATGGCCAGAGTGCGGACGAAAACCATGTGTCGAGCACGTCCTCGTCGCGCGTCAGGATTTCGCCCGGCCTGAAATTCTCCAGCAGATCCTCGACATAGGCCTTCATCGGCCCTTCATGCGAGAGGTAATGCTGAATGGCGGCATGCAGCGCCTCTTCTTCGCTCTTTTCAACGAAGACCTGACCATCCGGGCCGTACCAGGCGGGGATCTGATGTCCCCACCAGAGCTGGCGGGAAATGCACCACGGCTCGATATTTTCCAGCCATTGGAAGTAGGTCTTTTCCCAGCTCTTCGGAACGAACTGGGTGCGGCCTTCCCGGACGGACGCAATCGCGGGCTTGGCCAGCGTCTTGTTATCCACCCACCATTGTTCGGTCAGACGCGGCTCGATCGGCACGCCACCGCGATCGCCGTGCGGGACGGTGTGCTGGTGCGGTTCGATCTTGTCGAGCAGGCCGCGTTCCTCGAACATCATGACGATCGCCTTGCGTGCCGCAAAGCGCTCCACGCCGTCGAGCGCCGAGACCAGCGCCTCCAGCGCATCAGTTGCCGGCAGGCCTTCGAGGAACTCCTCGTTGCCGGCGAGCGTCAGATGGCCCTCGATGGTGAGGATATTGACCTGGCGCAGATGATGGCGCCTGCCCACCTCGAAGTCGTTGAAATCATGCGCCGGCGTCATCTTGACCGCGCCGGTTCCAGCTGCCGGATCCGGATATTCGTCGGCGACGATCGGAATGAGGCGGCCGACCAAAGGCAGCACGACATGTTTGCCAACGATCGCCTTGTAACGCTCGTCATCGGGATGAACGGCAATGCCGGTATCGCCCAGCATGGTTTCCGGACGGGTGGTCGCCACAACGAGATAATCGCGCGTTTCCCAATCCGTCGGCTTGCCGTCTTCGTCAAACGCAACCGGGTGCTGATAGGTGACGCCGTCTTCCAGCGGATAACGCAGATGCCAGAGGCTGCCCTTCACCTCGACCTGCTCGACCTCCATGTCGGAAATTGCGGTCAACAGCTTCGGGTCCCAGTTGACCAGGCGCTTGTCCTTGTAGATCAGGCCATCCTTGTAGAGCGAAACGAAGACTTCGAGGACGGCCTTCGACAGACCTTCATCCATGGTGAAGCGTTCGCGCGACCAGTCGCAGGACGCGCCGAGACGCTTCAACTGGTTGAAGATCAGGCCGCCGGATTCGGCCTTCCACTCCCAGACCTTATCGATGAACGCCTCGCGGCCCATCTCGCGGCGATGCAGCTGCTGTTCCATCAGCTTGCGCTCGACGACCATCTGCGTGGCAATGCCGGCATGGTCCATGCCGGGCTGCCAGAGCACGTCCTTGCCGCGCATGCGCTCGAAGCGGACCATGATGTCCTGCAGCGTATTGTTCAGCGCGTGGCCCATATGCAGCGAGCCCGTCACATTCGGCGGCGGGATGACCACGCAGAAGCTTTCTGCACCCGGTTTTGCCCCAGCACCTGCACGGAAGGCGTCCTCGTCATCCCAAATCTTGGCGATGCGCGGTTCGACAGCGGCGGAATCATAGGTTTTTTCGAGCATTTTGAAGCCAAACTTGCTGATTGATATCGGTGGTTTGTAAATCGGAACGGGGCATTGCTGTCAACAATAACAGCAAAAAAGCCGCCAGTGTGATCGCTGGCGGCTTTGGAAGAGAGAAATGCGGGGTCTAGCGCCGTGGACCGCGCGCAACGCGCTCGATTTCCTCACGCACGAGCCGTTCGACGAGTGTTGGCAGATTGTCGTCGAGCCATTCGTGCAGCATCGGGCGCAGCATGTCTTCGGCGATCTCATCGAACGAGCGGCGCGAACTGCTGTCCACAGCCAGGGCCAGATCGCCAAAGGAGCGCGCGACCTGTTCGCTGACGGCTGGCGACACCAAAGCTGCCACATCCTTTTCACTGATGATGGACAGAGGCTGGCGTTGCACTGGGGCTTCCTCGATCGGAGCTACAGACGGTTCGACAGTCTCAGTGCGCTGGTCCGGAGCGGCAACAGGTTGCGCCACGGAAGCTGCCGGCACTGGTGCGGCTTCCTGCGTGCTTTCGACATGCGGAGGCGAAGACGTCGGCGCCATGCGCGCGGTGACCATCGGGTTGTCGGATTTCGCCCGTGATGCGGCAGTCTGGTTTTCCGCATCGCGCAAGGGTGCCGAATGCCGCTCCGAGGCAGCGCGGACGCGGGCTGCGACATCGGCAAGCGACATGGGTGGCGGCGATACGGGCTGCGAGGTCATGGACGGCGGGGTGATGGACGGCGGGGTCACAGCCGGCTTGGCGTCCTCGACGCTGCGCGACTGCGCTTCCGGCAATTGCGGCTCCAGCATCTGGGCCTCCCGCAAAGCGGGATCCATGGGCGCAAAATTCTTCTGCTCCCCGGCTTCAAATTCCTGTGCGAGAACCTCGTCGTCGATCGTCAGATGAATATCTTCGCCGGAATCATCGTCGTCATAGCCGCGATAGGCATTGTTCGAAGCCGGGCCGAGATCATTGGCGGGGAAGCCGGGAATGCCGGGTTCATTGCTTTCGATGATCTTGCGGATGGACGCTAGGATTTCGTCCATCGAAGGTTCACGCGCTACATTGGGCTGTGCCATCATTATCCCCGTTTCTGCGTCGCGCCGGATCGATACATGGCCGCGCCGTCATTGCGGCGGACTGTATGCGAGTTCGGCGCCGAACAAAACGCTGCGAATCATATAGCTGGAATCTTGCACAGATTTGTTGGCGGCGTCACCCGCCTCATGTCCACGGCAAAGCGACGCGCGCGCACTTGCCGGGAGCAATCGACAGAAATGTGACAGGGATGACGTTCAGCGGCCATCGACGGTTCGAAGGCCGAACCACTTGTCCTTGACGGCCTCGTAATGTTCCTCGGCGCGGTACTCCGCCACTTGCAGGCCCTGGCTCTGAATGGTCAGCCGCCCCATGGATGCCAGCAGCGAATAGCTGGCAACGACGGCATTACGCTGCGACGTCACCAGGCTTTCTTCGGCAACCAGTACGCTTTGCTGCGCATCGAGCACATCGAGCGTGGTGCGCTGGCCAACCTTGCGCTCCTCGATCACGCCCGCCAAAGCCTGGTTTGCGGCGCTGACCTGGGCCTTGTTGGCTGATGTCGTTGCCAGCGCTGCCTCAAACTGGGCATGGGCCGTGATGATCGTCTGCTGCACCTCGGCGCGGGCCGAATCGACCAGGATGCGCTGCTGGCCCATTCTTTCCTTCGCCTGGCGGATCTGCCCGTATTCGGCGCCTCCCTGATAGAGCGGCACTTCCAGCCGGGCAGTGATAGACGCGTTGGAACTATCACCGCTATTGGTGCGATCGGTCGTGTTGCGCGACACCGAACCCTGTACCACCACGCCAGGCAGCATGGTGCCTTCGGCGGATTTCACCCGATATCCGGCGGCATCGACATTATATTCAGCGGCGGCAATCGTCGGATGATCGCGCAAGCCTGCAGCGACAGCCTGATCCAGGCTTTTCGGCAGTTCCTTCGATGCCGGCACCGGCTGCTTGATGCCCTTCGGGGCATCGCCGACGATCTGGACGTAGACGGCTTCGCTCTGTTTCAACTGCGCGACGGCATTGACGAGAATGGCCTTCGCGCCTGCCAGTTCCGCTTCCGCCTGGCTGACATCGGTGCGCGTGCCCTCGCCCACATCCAGCCGCGACTTGGCGGCACTCAGCTGTTCCCTGAGAAAGGCCAGGTTCTGCTTGCGGATCGCCACGATCCGTTGATCGCGGGCAATGTTGGCATAGGACTGGGCGGCGGCGAGAAGGATGGAAATCTCGTTCGCCTTCAATGTTTCGCGGCTTGAAAAGACATTGGCCTCGGCAGCCCGCACATTGTTTAGCGTCTGGAAGCCATCAAAGATCTGCTGGGTGATGGTGATGCTGGCAGAACCATTGGTATAGTCCTGGCTGACAAGCGGCGTTCCCGGTCCAAATCCCTCGTCCCCCAGCCGTGTCGCCGATCCGGTGATGGCGGCGGAGATCTGCGGCCGGTAGCCGGCCTTGGCAATCGGCACGCCCTCATCGGTGGCGCGAAGCCCGGCACGCACGGCGTTCAAATCCGGATTGTTCTGATAGGCCTTTGCCATCGCGGCTGAAATGGTTTCCGCAAGAACGGTCTGTGGGCAAAGCCACACGGCGGAGGAAAGGGCGGCCGCCAAAGCCGTTTTACGAAAAATCGACACGCATATCACTCCAAAAACAAAGGCCGGCAGGGCACATCCTCATTGCGAAACGCGGCGCCCCGGCGATGCCGGACCTGTTCGTCGCGTGTTGTCCGGTCCCGATATCGAGGAAAAATGGTCAAAATGTCGCCAAGCGCAATCTTTATATTATTTTTAACTAATATTTAATCAATGGATTGGCAAATCATCGTTTTGCCAATCCCCTATCCACAAAAGATGTATCGGTGCTCAACCGTTAAAAGACGAATTCGCGTGCCAGACGGAAGCCCGGCAACGGCTTGACGGCGGTGTTGAACGCCAGGCGCTCGGATGTCCGGCCATTTTCGCGCAGGAAAAGTTGCGCTCTCGAGGCATTGCCAAAGCCAACCACGGCAACCAGGCGCCCACCGTCGCTCAACTGCGAGAGCAAATCTTCCGGTACGGTCTCCACAGAGCCATGAACGAAGATCACGTCATACGGCGCACCCGCCGCATGACCCTTTTCGAGATCGCCGGTCACCACCTTGACATTCGCGTGCCCAAGCCGGCCAAGAGTGGCCGTCGCCTCCGACGCCAGGGTATCGTCGCTCTCAAGGGCCACGACAGACGCCGCAAGCTCCGACAGGATCGCCGAAGCGTAACCTGTGCCGCAGCCGATTTCGAGAACCGTGTCATCCTTGGAAATTTCGGCCAGCTGAAGAAGCTTGGCCAGTGGCGACGGCTCCATCAGGTAGCGCCGGCCACCGGCACCATTGGCAGCCAGCTCGATATCGCTGTCGATATAGGCGAGAGGCTTTAATGCGGCAGGAACGAATTCTTCTCTGGGGACCGACAGGAATGCCGCGAGAACGGGGTGCGACGTCACGTCCGTCGTGCGGATCTGGTTGTCGACCATCTTGATGCGTGCTGCTTCGAAATTCATCTTGCCTGACCTCGTAATCCGGATCGTCTTCCGGCGTGTGCGCGCTTTTGGCTTACGCAGATAAAACAACCGGTGGCGCTTGAGCCGACCGGGCATGGCCACGCTCATAAATCCGCGCATCCGCCGTTTCAAGCTATGGAATGCAGTTCTTGCAAAAAAGCAAGCTTCGCGAAAGCCGGTCAACATATTCTGCTCTTCTAATGGGCAGCAAGTTTGGGCAGATTCGCTGTATCGGCGCGAATCACCGGAAGAGGAGATTTACAAAGTGGCAGGACGTTTCCATCATCCAGGCCGCCTCGCGCCCCGGCTTGTCTGTCTCTCAGCCGGCGTGCTGCTTTCCACATTGAGCGTGAGCCATGCGGTGGCGGCCGAAACGGTTTTCGACGAGCTGCGGTTTGGGGCGAGCGGATCGATCAATACGGGCAATTCCCGCGAATCCGGTCTTTTCCCGTCCGCGACCATCTTCTTCGATCCACTGTCGAGCGGTACGGCGACGACATGGCAGCAAAGCATTCTCGAGCCAAGGATCTATCTCGGCGCCTCCGCCGGGACCGGCTCCGGCGTCGATCAGGTGTTTGGCGGCTTTAGCTGGACCGCCGATATCACCAGCCGCCTGTTCGTCGAGCTCGGACTTGGAGCAACCGTTCATAACGGTAAGCTGAATGGGGGCAGCGGCCAAGGGCCGGAACTGGGCTGCCGCCTGCTCTTTCGCGAACAGGTCGCAGTCGGCTATCGCGTCACCGGCAATTGGCAAATCCTGGCGACCGCCGACCATTCGTCGCATGCCAATCTCTGCGACGGCCCGAACAATGGCCTCAGCCACGCCGGCCTCGCCATCGGCTACAAGTTCTAAGCCGACGGCGTCTTAAGAGCCGTAGGCCTTAGCCGGCAGGTGCGGCTTCCAGGCCAACCAAGCCGATCTTGGTATAGCCGGCCCGTTGGATGAGGTTCATCACCGTCATCAGCTCACCGTAGTCGACAGCCTTGTCGGCGCGCAGAAGAATCCGCGTTTCCATATTGCCCTCGGTCATGCCGTTCAGCTCGGCAACGAAACCGTCGCGATTGATCTCGTTGTTGCCGAGTGCCAATGACAGATCCGCCTTCAGCGTCACGAAGACCGGCTTATCTTCGCGTTTTACCGGAGCGGCTGCCGATTGCGGCAGATCGACCTTCATATCGACGGTGGCGAGCGGTGCTGCCACCATGAAGATGATCAGAAGAACGAGCATGACGTCGATGAAGGGCGTGACGTTGATTTCGCTGTTTTCTTCGAGATCGCCGCCACCCTCGCTGATTTTGCTGGCCATGGTCTTATCCGATCCGCGCTATG
This sequence comes from Rhizobium sp. Root483D2, assembly GCF_001426685.1. GTDB lineage: Bacteria > Pseudomonadota > Alphaproteobacteria > Rhizobiales > Rhizobiaceae > Pararhizobium > Pararhizobium qamdonense. The sequence continues at coordinate 74,578 of NZ_LMFB01000013.1, forward strand.
CCGGCTTCCGAATGCACATGGCCTTCAGCCTTGCGCGGCGCCAGACGGCGTGCCTGACGGAAATCGAGATCGCGGCTAACCAGACGCTCCGTGGCAGCCGAGGCATCGGCCAGGATCAGGCGGTAACCGCTGATCGAGCGGGCGAAATAGTTGTAGATGACGACGGCCGGGATGGCCGCAACGAGGCCGATGGCGGTTGCCAGCAGCGCTTCGGCGATACCGGGCGCCACGATCGCAAGATTGGTCGTCTGCGCCTTGCTGATGCCGATGAACGAATTCATGATGCCCCAGACCGTACCGAACAGGCCGACGAACGGCGAAATCGATCCGATCGTCGCCAGAATGCCGGTTCCGGTGGCGATGCGCTTGCCCGCCCCTGCCTCGATGCGGGAGAGCTGCGATGCGACGCGCTCCTTGACCCCTTGCGTCGAGACGATATCGAGAATGGCTTCCGACTTCGACAATTCATCGTTTGCGGCGGCAATCATCTGCGCCGCCGGGCCTTTTTTCGCCGTCAACATCTCGCGGGCGTCGCGAAGGACAACGGCGTCCGACAGGATGCGCACCGCACGCTTGGCGCTGCGCTTGGCGGCGGCAAGCTCGAAGGATTTGGCAAACAGGATCGCCCAGGTGGCAACGGATGCGAGCGCCAGAGCGGTCATCACCGCCTTGACGATGATATCGGCGGCCATGAACATGCCAAGCGGCGACAGATCGTGCGGCAGAACCGGGTTTGGCGACGTTGCCTGTGCCTCGTCCGTTGCTGTCCCGGCGGCAGGTGCCATCTGATCATCGGCCGGCGCTGCGGGCGTTGCTTCATTTGCCGGCGTAACCGGCACGGCGCCTGCCGACGGTGTCACATCGGCCGGCTGCTGCGTCTCGGTGACGGCAGGAGCCTGGGTTTCCTGAGCGCGGAGCGTTCCAGCATTCGAGACCGTCAGCAGCACGGCCGCCAGCATCATCCATTTCTGCATTGCACGGTTCGGCATGACCTATCCTTACCTCGTTTTCGCCCGCCAACCCCTTGGGAGGACAAGATGGCGGGAGTACGTAAAACATCATTTGACGACGGCGCCGCACGCGCCTGCATCCATCGCGGCTTCATATGACATACTATGGACGAAAGACAAGTATTTGTGGAGTAGTTTAATCAAGAATAACAATCCTGTGAGATTTCGCGCTTTCATTCCACCGTTCCGCCCGCATCAAACTGGCCGCTGCGCCAGTCATACGTCCTGTGCTGCGCCCAGGGAAGTTGCAGTTGCGCTTGCGCAAACACCATGCGCATCGCCGCCCGGCCATCTGCCTTGTCCGCCGTTCCCGCACCCGTGCCAAAAATCTCCACGGCTCCCGTGCGGCGCAGGCTCTGGCCGCTGAACAGCAGCGCGCCCGACCGGCAGGTGCGAAAACGCAGCATGGCCGGCGTCACGACGATATCCGCCTCGTCGCAGGCAACGCCGATGAACCGCGCATCATCGACGGTGACAATCCGCCATCCCTGCGCTGCCGTTGCCGCGCACCACTGCTTTGCGACACAGAGAAAACGGCCGGGCGCAGCACTGGCCAAAAGCGTGCGGATGACGTTTCGCGCCGCATCCCTGTCGATCGGCGGCTTGGTTGCGCGTGTTTCTGTGGGTTCTTCACCGCTTGCCGCTTCGGCTGCATCGACGATTGCCAGTTCAGGCTTCTGCTGCGGCCCTCGATGATCCTCCAGCCGCAAAGCGCGCTGCCACTGTGAAAACACGAAATCCGGTGGCTTTGTCCGGTTGCTGGAAGCCTGCGCCTGCCGGATCATCGCGACCAGACGGCCGTCTTCAGCGATCACCATATCCGGTTGCTCCATTCCGCTCAAAGAGACCACCACAAGACCGGCTGCCACGATCATCAGGCCGGATATGGCCAGCCATGTGCGAAACAGGCAGGCGAGAGCGCCACCCGCGGCAATCAGCAGGAAGGCCTGTTGCGGAATGCGGCCCGTCGTCACCTCACCGCCCCATGACGCCACCATCTGCGCAATGGAGATCATCCAATCCAGACCCTGCCCCATGACCAGCAATGGATAGCGATCGAGTCCAAACGGCATCAACAGCATGGCCAGCAAGCCGAAGGGCATGACGAAAATACTGATGATCGGCATGGCCAGCAGATTGCCGATTAGGCCATAGGCGGCCAGCCGGTGGAAATGGCCGGCGGAGTAGATCATCGTCGACAGGCCGCCGATCAGCGAACTGAGCAACAGGCCGGCAAAGAAGCCGCCGGCGGCCTTCAAGGGACCGGTCCAGCGGTTTGCGGCACGGGTTGCGGGAAGACTTTCGCGGCCCGGGCGCTCGCGCCAAAAGGCATAGCCCGCAACCAGCGCCACGGTCGCGGCAAAGGACATCTGGAAACCCGGCCCCGTGATGGCGGAGGGTGTGACGGCCAGGATGATCAATGCCGACAGGGCCACATTGCGCAGGCTGATCGACGGCCTGTCGAAGAAGACGGCAATCAGCATGATGGAAATCATGATCCAGGAGCGCACCGCCGAAACCGCACCGCCCGAAATGAGGATATAGGCAAACACCATGATCAGCGCCCCGCCAGCGGCGAGTTTCTTGATCGCAAACCGGTGCGCCAGCCCCGGAACGAGGCTCAGCAGGGTGCGCGCGCCGATCAGGAATGTTCCGGCGGCCAGCACCATGTTCAAGCCGGAGATCGCCAGCACATGTGCAAGTCCCGCCTCGCGCAGCGCCTCGATCGTCGGCCGCCCGATGGCGCGCTCTTCCGCTGTGACAAGTGCCGCCGCGATCGCGCCGGCATCGCCGCCGATCGTGCCGCGAATGCGCGCACCAACCGCTTCGCGCCATCGGGCAATCGTTTCCCCGATGCCGGCACGCCAGGTGGCAATCCCGCTTGTGCCGGTGCCTTCACTGCCCGGTACAGAGCGCGGTTTCCCATAGAAATATCCGACGGCGCCAATACCCCGGAAATAGCTGTCAAAGGCGAAATCGTTGAGACCTGGAAGGGCCGCACCTGAAGGCGGCGACAAACGCGCCCTGCCTTCGATACCGCCGCCAATGTTGACCGGTGTTTCCCGGCTGCGGGATAAGAGCGTGATCCTCATGGGCGGACGTCGCAATTCCGGGTCCGACGTCTTCGCAAGTGCCACTGTATATCGCCAGTATCCGCGATCGGTGGTTTCGCGCGCAGTCACCGTTCCGCGCACCCATGTGGTCACCGGCGTGTCGAGCACCACTGTCCCCAGCCGCGCCGTCTCCCATGCGGCAAGCGCCATGCCCGCGGTCACCAAGGCGGCAATCAGGATGCCCGTGCGCCAAAAGCCCGGGCGGTGCCGGAGTGCGAAAAATGCCATGCCGAAAACGCACATCAGCAGTGCAAGTTTAAGAGGGCCCGGCGTCTGCGGCAGCCAAAACCACACAAGTGCGCCGGAACCGACAAAGACGGGAACGAACAGAAAGGCATGTCCGAAGGCCAGTTCTTCAGAGATCGCACGTTTAAATTGCACATGCCGGTCAAGAGGTCGAATGCCTCCTCTCGCCGCTATCAGATGGGCAAGAGACCCATACCACGCCCGGTTCTCCGGCTGTTGCGGGACGACATCGGCACGCTGCGAACTGCGCGTGCGGGCATGGGTGAGCATGCTGTCAAACGGCGCGCGTGGCGCCAGATCCTGCTCCTGCCCCTGCGCCATGGATGCTGCTCCAGCCGCCGCCATCTCGCCACATTGTACAACCGGAAAAAATGAAATGCAACCTTGAATATTATTGCATAAAAAACTTGCAGAAGTTTCCGGGGTGATGGAACCGGGTCTTTGGCCGAACGATTATGTCATTGGACATATGGCCCGAACGTGCAATTATTGCGTCGCCATATGCCTATTTTTGCATCGCACAATTTGCCTTTCGTTGAACTTGGCAGCCGTGAGTAAATCGGATAGCACATGGTCGGCGTTAATATCTGCGGCATAATTGTGTGCCAATTTGCTGCAAACGGAGGATCCCCCATGACAGGAAAAAGCGCAGTCGTAACCGTGGACGACAAGACGGTGGAATTGCCGGTACGATCGGGGTCGATCGGTCCGGATGTGGTCGATATCGGCACGCTCTACAAGCAGACCGGCCAGTTCACCTACGATCCCGGCTTCACATCGACCGCATCATGCGAATCCAAGATCACCTATATCGATGGCGACCAGGGCATCCTCCTGCATCGCGGTTATCCGATCGAACAGCTCGCTGAACACGGCGATTTCCTCGAAGTCTGCTACCTGCTGCTTTACGGCGAACTGCCGACGGCAGCCCAGAAGAAGGACTTCGACTACCGCGTCACGCATCACACCATGGTGCACGAGCAGATGTCGCGTTTCTTCACCGGCTTCCGCCGCGATGCGCATCCGATGGCCGTCATGTGCGGCTGTGTCGGCGCACTGTCCGCCTTCTATCACGACTCGACCGACATCACCGATCCGCACCAGCGCATGGTTGCAAGCCTGCGCATGATCGCCAAAATGCCGACGCTCGCCGCCATGGCCTATAAGTACCATATTGGCCAGCCCTTCGTTTATCCGAAGAACGATCTGGACTATGCGTCGAACTTCCTGCGCATGTGCTTTGCCGTCCCTTGCGAGGAATATACGGTCAATCCGGTGCTGTCGCGCGCCATGGACCGCATCTTCATCCTGCATGCCGACCACGAGCAGAACGCCTCGACATCGACCGTTCGCCTTGCCGGCTCGTCGGGTGCCAATCCGTTTGCCTGTATCGCTGCCGGCATTGCCTGCCTCTGGGGTCCGGCGCATGGCGGCGCCAACGAAGCCGCGCTGAACATGCTGGCTGAAATCGGCTCGGTCGATCGCATTCCGGAATTCGTTGCCCGTGCCAAGGACAAGAACGATCCGTTCCGCCTGATGGGTTTTGGCCACCGCGTCTACAAGAATTACGACCCGCGCGCCAAGATCATGCAGAAGACAACCCATGAAGTGCTGGCGGAACTCGGCCACAAGGACGATCCGCTGCTTGAAGTGGCCATGGAACTCGAGCGTATCGCGCTGACCGACAGCTACTTCATCGAGAAGAAGCTCTATCCGAACATCGACTTCTACTCCGGCATCACGCTGAAGGCTCTCGGCTTCCCCACGACCATGTTCACGGTGCTGTTCGCACTCGCCCGCACGGTCGGCTGGATTGCCCAGTGGAACGAAATGATCGAAGATCCGGAACAGCGCATCGGCCGTCCGCGCCAGCTCTATATCGGCGAGCCGGAACGCGATTACGTCCCGGTTTCCAAGCGCTAAGCTAAGGAAATACAAAAGAAAAAGCCCGGTCAGCGATGATCGGGCTTTTTTGCAGTGTAAACGTCGAGAACGATGCGGGCGGCGATCTCGCCCGGTGGCTGTTGCGTCGCCATGCGCTGCCAGACGGTTCTGTAACCCGCAAGCATGGCTTCGCGCTCCGGCGTATCGCCGGACAGACGCTCCATCCAGCGCGACAGCGCACCGGCGCGAATGGCCTCGTTCAGATATTCCGGCACGATCGGATAATCCGCCACCAGATTGGGAATGGCTGCCGTCCAGATTTTGATGCGTTTGTGCATCAGGCGAATGAGCCAGTCGGCCTTGTAGGACGACACGACCGGAATACCGGCGAGCGCAAGCTCCAGGATCACCGTGCCGGATGCGGCAACCGCTGCATCGGCTTGTGAGAACGCCGCCCATTTGGCCGCAGCTCCGACGGAGATTTCCGGTTTGACGGACCAGGACGCCGTTATCTGCCGCACCAACGCTTCCTGCCGTGGAACCGTTGGCAGCAGGAAGCGCATATCCGGATGCCGACTGCGCAGTTCCAGTGCGGTCGCTCCGAATTCCGGCAGAAGCCGGCTGATCTCGCTGCCGCGCGACCCTGGCAGCAGCAGGCAGGTCGCCGCCTCCGGATCGACGCGTTTGTTGATCTGGCGCGCCCGCACCGCCAGCACATTGGCGTCGCTTGCCAGCCGGTGCCCGACATAGGTGGTTGGTGGCCCGCCGAGGCGCTGCATGACCTCGGGCTCAAACGGGAGCACCGCCAGAACATGATCGACATAGGGCCGCATGTTGACCGCGCGTTCCGGCTTCCAGGCCCAGACACTCGGGCAGACATAGTTGACGACGGGCAGATCCGGCAACGCTTTGCGCACGAGGCGTGCAACGCGGTGGGTGAAATCCGGGCTGTCGATGATGACGAGGATATCGGGTCTGGCGGCAATGATCGCCCTGGCGGTCTGGCGGATGCGCCAGATCAGCTTCGGCAGGCGGGCGAGAACCTGAGCGATACCCATGATCGACAGCTCGGAATAGTCAAACAGCGACTTCAGGCCCTCGGCCTCCAACCCCTCACCGCCGACGCCAACCAGTGAAAGCTCACCCTTGACCAGCGGGCGCAACGCCTTGACGAGATCAGCACCCAGCAGGTCGCCCGAGACTTCACCGGCGATCACGGCAAGCTTCAGATCCTGCGCACTCATTGTCCACCTCGCAAAAGCGCGCGGTCCACGCCGGTGACGAACAGGCCGGCCTCATTGGCAAGCGCGATCATCTCTTCGCGGTCCAGGACCAGGGCCCGGCCGGATTCAACGGCAATCCCGGCCAGTCCTGCCGCCTGCGCACCCTTGATCGTCGAAGGACCGATCGAGGGAAGATCGGCGCGCAGGTCCTGTTGCGGCTTGCAGAGCTTGACCAGCACGCCGCGGCGGCGGCTGGAGATGCGTCCGTCGGCTTTCAGGCGCGCCACCCGCTCCAGCATTGCATCGGTCCCCTCGGGGCCCTCCAGCGCCACGACGCGTCCGCCAACGGCAACGGCGCCCTGCCCGACATCGAGATGACCAAGGGCGATGGCAGCCGCTTCGGCAGCCTCGATATCCACCTGGTCTTCCGAACCCGGCGCGCGCGCGCCAAGCGTACCGATCTCGGCCAGCAGTTCAGGCACGATATCCTGTACACCGATGACGCGTGCGCCGTTGGTCTCGATCAGTTCGATCGCCATTTTCAACACGGCATCGTCGCCACCGGACAACAAGGTGCGCAGAACGCTCGGTATCTTCACCAGGCTTTTCAGTGTCGGCTTGATATCGCGCCAGTCCGGCCGGCGGCGCACCGCGCCCGACATGACCACCCGGCCAATGCCGGCATCGCGGAAAACGCCGCTGATCGCCTTGAAATTGCCGATGCCCAGCGTCGTGTGATCGAAGGACGACCAGTCCCGCTCAGACTCGTTGGCTAGCGCGATGATGAACGGATTTTCGCCGTGGGTCCGCGCAGCCTCGGCGACATGCAGCGGCAGCAGGCCGCCGCCGGCGATAATGGCCAGCCGGTCTTTGATGTCGGGCCGGCTGTCCAAGCTCATCTGCCTCAGCCTTTGCTGCCCCGCGTCGGCGACGACAGCGCACGATCGCTTTCGGCCGCGATGAAATCGAGAATTTCGAGCGCCGGCGGGCAATCCAGGTAATCGCCGCGGATGGCTGCCGCATTGGCGCGGATCGATTCCGGACCTTCGAAAATCTGCTTGTAGGCACGGCGAACGGCGTGGATAACCGGTTTTTCGATGCCGGAACGGCTCATACCGACGACGTTCAGCCCGCCCAGCAGACCCGGGTTGCCGTTGAGCATGCCATAGGGAATGAGATCGTAGGAGACTGCCGAGAGCCCGCCGACAAAGGCATGGCGGCCGATACGGGTAAACTGGTGAACAGCCGAGCCGCCACCGAGAATGGCGCGGTCTCCAACCGTGACATGGCCTGCAAGCATGACATTGTTGGAGAGGATGATATTGTTGCCGAGGCGGCAGTCATGCGCCACATGCGCATAGGCAAGGAACAGATTGTTGTCGCCGACAATGGTGGCGCCGCCATGTTCGACAGTGCCGGTATTCATCGTCACGCCTTCGCGGATGGTGCAGTTTTCACCGATCAGCAGCGTCGTATCGACGGCGCTGTGATGAACGCTCTGCGAATCGCCACCAATCACCGCTGAGGGGAAAATCTTCGAGCCTTTGCCGACCGTCGTGCGTCCAAGCACCACGACATGACTGATCAGTTCGACATTGTCTGCGAGCGTCACCTTCGGCCCGACATGACAGAACGGCCCGACAACGACGTTGTCACCGATCACCGCCCCGTCTTCGACAACCGAGAGCGGATGGATCTTCGCGGTAGAGGCAATCATGTTCAGGCGTCTTCCTTGCTGATAATCATGGCGCCGATATCAGCTTCCGCGACAAGTTGCCCGTCAACTTTTGCATCACAGTGAAATTTCCAGATATGGCCACGCTGCTTCTGCTTGACGACGTGAAATTCCACCCTGTCGCCGGGTACGACCGGCTTGCGGAAGCGGGCGTTGTCGATGGTCATGAAGTAGACGAGGTTGTTGCCGTCGCCGGTCTTGCGGGCACAGATCGCGCCTGCAGTCTGTGCCATGCCTTCGATCAGAAGAACGCCTGGCATGATCGGCTGCTCGGGAAAATGCCCGGTAAAATGCGGCTCGTTGGCCGTGACGTTCTTGATGCCGATCGCCGAATTGTCGCCATCGATCTCGATGATCTTGTCGACCAGCAGGAATGGATACCGATGGGGAAGCAGCTTCAAGATTTCCCTGATATCAGCCGTACCGAGAACGGTGGTTGCTGCTTCACTCATCTTTGCCTCCTGATTTCTTCTGCCTGTTGTGCGCGCGCGCCGTGATCTCTGCAATTTCGCGCAGGAAATCGCGCATGGGGCGCGCCGGAATGCCGCCGTAGCGTTCGCCGGCGGGAACGTCGGACGCAACACCGCTCATGGCGCCGATCTGCGCCCTGTCGCCGATGGTAATATGTCCGTTGATCGCGGCAGCGCCGCCGATCAGCACGCCGTCGCCGATCCGCGTGCTGCCGGCAATGCCCACCTGGGCTGCGATACCGCAATGGCGGCCAACGCGGACATTGTGTCCGAGCTGGACGAGATTATCGATCTTGGTGCCCTCGCCGACCACCGTATCGTCCATGGCGCCGCGGTCGATCGTGGTATTGGCACCGATCTCGACCCTGTCCTGCAGGATGACGCGGCCGATCTGGACAAGCTTGATCATGCCGCCTTTTGGTCCCGGCGCATTGCCGAAACCATCCTGGCCGATCCGGGCACCGGGGTGGATAATGACTTCGTTGCCAATGAGCGCACACATGATGCTGGTACCGGCGGCAATCGTGCAATCGCGCCCGATCCGCACACCCGGACCGATCACGGCCCCGGCTGCAATCCGCGTGCCCGTGCCGATATGGGCGCCGGCGCCAATCACGGCCGTCGCTTCGATATCGACATTGTCCTCGATCTGCGCGGATGGATCGACGAAGGCAGAAGGAGAGATGCCGCGCGGTCCCGACAGGTTCTGTTCAGGACGCATGGCCTGCGGATGCAAGATCGCGCCGGCAAGCGCAAAAGCCGTATGGGGATAGCGTGTCAGAAGAACGGGGATGTGCGGCGGGACGATCGCAGCGATCGTCTCGTCGCAAATGATCGCGCCGGCCTTGGATGTTTCGAACTCGTCGCGAAAGCGGCGCTGCAGCATATAGCAGACGTCGAACTCGCCAGCTCGATAGGTTGGAGCCACGGAACGGACGATCCGGTCGCTGAGCTCCGGAGCCTGCAGGACCGCACCAATCTGATCCGCCAGATCGCTCAGGCGGATCCCATCATGCGGTGGGAAGAACCAATTGTTTTCCATAGCCAACACTCCAGAACAGTTTTTGGCAGGCAGTTCTGGACTGCAAGGATCAGAAGGACGACGAGATACCGAACTTCAGGTTCTGTACGCGGTCGAAATCTTCCTTGGCAATCGGGATCGCATAATCGACACGCAGCGGACCGAAAGGCGATGCCCAGATGATGCCCAGACCAACGGAGGCGCGCAGCGAGCTGTTGGTGCCCTCAAGCTCGTCGTCAGCCGTTGTTCTGACCTCGTTGCCATACAGCGTCCCTGCATCTGCAAAGATTGCACCGCGGAAACCGGCATCGCGCGAAACGAACGGCAGCGGGAACGTTGCTTCGGCAGAGGCGGTGAAGTAGGTCGTGCCGCCGATGGCGTCGCCATATTCTCTGCTGCGCGGACCAATGCCGTTACGCTCGAAACCACGGATGTCGTTCTGGCCCAACTGGAACTGGTCGAAGACTTCCATCTGACCGCCCGTGTTGAACATGTGACCCGCGCTACCGCCGACAGACGCGATGATATCGGCATCGTCGTTGACGGTGTAATACCACTTGGCCTTGGCGGTCAGCTTGTAGAAATCGGACGTACCGCCGAGACCGGCAAATTCCTGCGTTGCCGACGCCAGAATGCCTTCATGCGGCAAGGTCGCATCGTCAAGCGAATTGTAGGTCAGCGTCTGCGAGACCGACGAACGCGTCCACGTGCTGCCGTCGATCGCGCGGCGGTATGGGCTGGACAGGTCGGACCGGTCGCCGCTGTAATCCAGCTGCGTCAGGTTGTAACGGAAGGTGGTGGACAGACGCTCGGTGATCGGCGCGGTCACACGCAGGCTGAAGCCCTTGTCTTCGTAGCTGTAATTGTCTTCGTCATAGTCGTTTTCGTTCTGGAACACGTCGAAACCGGCGGCCAGGCGATAGCCGAGGAAGTAGGGCTCGGTGAACGAAACGTTATAGGTGCGGCTCTGGTCACCACGGCCTGCGGCAAGGCGGATATACTGGCCACGGCCGAGGAAGTTCTTTTCTTCGATCGAGGCTTCCACCAGGAAGCCGCCGCCGCTACCGGCCGAATAGCCGGCGCCGATGCCGAACGAACCGGTCGACTGATCCTGCACATCGACGATGACGACGACGCGGTCAGACGCGCTGCCGGGCTGGGTCGTGATGTTGACGGCGGAGAAGTAACCCAGAGCATCCAGGCGGCGCTTTGCCGTCGTGATCAGTTCCTGGTTGAACGCATCGCCTTCGCTCATGTCGAATTCGCGGCGGATGACGTAGTCACGGGTACGGGTGTTGCCGCGGATTTCGATACGCTCGATATAGGCGCGCTCGCCCTGATCGACCAAATAATCGACGGCGATCGTGCGGCTGCCGAAATCGCGGTTGCCGCGCGGCGTGACACGGGCGAACGGATAGCCCTGGGCGGCGACGCGCTTGGAGATCGCGGAGATGCTGTCCTGAACGTCCTTCGCCTTGTAGATCGAACCCGGCGACGACTGCACGAGACCCTTCAGTTCATCGGCATTGACGCCTTCAACGGTCGATTCGACGTTGACGGTGCCGAAATCGTAGCGCTCGCCTTCCTCGACGGTGATCGTCACCGTGTATTCATTGGTGGATTCATCCAGCACGGCGTCCGAAGACACGATGCGGAAATCCGCATAGCCGCGATTGTAGTAGAACTGGCGCAGCAACTCTTCGTCGGCGCGCAGCTTGTCGGGATTGTAAACGTCCTTGCGGGTCAGGAAGGAGAAGATCCCCGATTCCTTGGTCGCGATCACAGCCTCGAGACGGCCGTTGCTATAGGCGTTGTTGCCGACAAAGTTGATCGCGGTGATCTTGGTGCGGTCGCCTTCATTGATGACGAAAGCGAGATTGACGCGGCCTTCGGCGATCGGAACGACCTGCGTGGTCACAGTCACATCTTCGCGGCCGATGCCGGCATAGGCTTCCTTGATGGCCCGAATATCAGATTCGGCGGTCGCCTCGCTGTACGGACCCAGCGAACGCGTGCGCACGATGGTCGCCAGCTTTTCGTCCTTGATCTTGCGGTTGCCGTTGAAAACGACCTGGTTGACCAGCTGGTTCTCGCTCACGGTGACGACAAGCGTACCGCCCGAGATATTGATGCTGACATCGGAGAAATAGCCTGTGGAATAAAGGCGCTTGACGGAAGAATCGATATCGCTGTTGCTGAAGGCCTTGCCGGGAACGATCGTGATGTTTGCACGGACCGTTTCGGGGCTGACGCGGGTGGCGCCACGGACTTCGACGCGGCTGATCGTTGCAGCTTCAGCGACGCTCGCACTGGCAAGCGTAACGATGCCAGACCCCGTTGCGACCATACTTGCAGACAGCGCAACCGCCGACACCGCGTTCAAAAATTTTGAACCAGCTTTCATAAATCTTACCTTCTTCCCAATGCCCCGCAGCGAACTCGTACCGACTCCGGTCACGGCTGCCGTTTTAACCGCTTTTCATATACAAGCAAGCCAGCTCGTTAATTTCTGTTTACTTCAATTGAAACCGTGTCCTAACGGCCACTACGGAATTCAATTATCGTAAACAATTCCTTTCGATCAACCCTTTGAAATCTCAAAGAAGCCGATCGCCTCTCCCGCAGCCTTATGACCGCCGCAGGCCTTACGTGCTAGCCCAAAAGCGAACTGATGTCGTTCCATGTGGCAAACACCATCAGCATCAGCACCATGGCGAAACCGATCCGGAACGCGACATCCTGTGTGCGTGGTCCAACCGGTTTTCCACGAATGGCTTCCACCGCATAAAACATCAGATGGCCGCCATCAAGTACGGGAACCGGCATTAGGTTGAGAAGTCCAATGGAAACCGACAGGACCGCCGCCAGCTGCAGCACGGCGGCAACCCCGATCGTCGCCATCTGGCCGGAGGCCTGCGCGACGCGGATGGGGCCGCCGAGCTGATCGGCCTTCATGCGGCCGGTGACAAGGTTGCCGAGATAGTTGAACGTGCCGGTGACGATATGCCAGCTTTCGACCGCACCCTGCCCTACAGCCTCTATCGGACCGAAGGTCTCCAGGCGGAAATTGCCGGTTTCCTGATTCGTCAGGATGCCGATAATGCCGAGTTCCATCTTGTTGCCGAACTGGTCGGTGATTTCGGTACGCTGAGGCACCATCGGCAGATCGAGCAGCTCGCCCTGGCGCTTGATCTGGATAGTGATTGGCGTTTCCGGGCGGATGCTGACATAGCGGCGCACATCGTCGAAAGTGGTGACATGCGTCCCGTCGATCGCCACCAGCAGATCGCCCGGCAGCACGCCTGCCTTGGCAGCCGCGCTGTTTTCCTTGACCTCGGCCACGACCGGATCGGCAATGGGCTTGCCGTAGACCGTAAACAGCACGGCAAAAATGGCGATAGCGAGGATGAAATTGGCGATCGGCCCGGCAGCGACCGTTGCCGCCCGCTTCCAGAGCTTGGCACCCAGGAACGTGCGGTCCCGGTCCTCAGGCGAATATTGCTCCAGCTTGCTATAGTCGGGGACGCTGGCGGCATCCTCGTCGCCGAAGAATTTCACATATCCGCCGAGCGGGATGGCACAGAACTTCCAGCGCGTTCCCTGCTTGTCGGTATAGCCGAACAATTCCGGGCCGAAACCGACGGAAAAAGCGAGAATACGGATGCCTGACCAGCGGCCGACCAGATAGTGTCCCATTTCATGCACGAACACGAGCAGCGTCAGCACCAGCAGGAACGGCACGATATAGCCGGCAATCAGTTGAAGCGTATCGGCCAGGTAAGCCATGAGGTCCTCGATCAGGTATGCGGGCGCTTTTTATGGCGCCAAAAGGATTGCCCCCAGGGGCAGATTCTGTCCGCCGCTGGACACGACTTCAACCAAAGCAATCAAAAGCGCGGCAAAGCAGGCAAAAACAAGTCCATCGACCCGGTCCATGACGCCGCCATGACCCGGAATGAGCTTGCTGGAATCCTTCACGCCGAACCGGCGCTTGATATAGGATTCAAAGAGATCGCCGATCTGGCTGGAGATCGAGAGCGCAAGGGCTAAAAGCGGAATGCGCACATCGTTCAGCGAAAAATAGCTCATGAAGACAGCAACGCCGGCAATGACGCCGCACACCGTTCCGCCGATAGCGCCGGACCAGGTTTTTCCGGGCGAGATGCGCGGTGCCAGCTTCGGGCCGCCGATCGCCCGGCCGGTGAAATAGGCAAGAATATCGGTCGCCCAGACCACGGCGAAGATGAAGATCATGGCGATCAGGCCGATATCGGCCTCACCGCGTATGGCCGACAGCGAAATACCCGTCAGGCCGGCATAGACGATGCCGCCGGGAAGCCACCATGTTCCGCCGCGGACAAACACCCAGATGGTGGCAATCGCGGCAAAGCCCGCCAGGACAAGCAGCGTGGCATGGGCGCCATCGAACAGGATGAGCGCGGAGATCACCGCCTGGGAGAGCCAGCCGAAAGCATTGCCCTGGAAATCACGCTCGGCCAGCTTGGTGATCGTCGACCACTCGTAATAGACGAGAACGGCAATGGCGACGGACAGAAGCTCGAACACGGTCCCGCCAACCCAGGTCGCGCCCAAGGTCACTGCAGCCATGACGATGCCGGAGATGATGCGTAGCCGCAATTCGCTCTGCATCAGGAACCAACCGCAAGCGTCGGCTGCGACAGGCCACCGAACCGGCGTTCCCGCCCGGCATAGGTCTTCAAGGCATTGAGGAAGACTTCACGGTTGAAGTCGGGCCAAAGCTCGGGCACGAACAGAAGTTCGGAATAGGCGGCCTGCCAGAGCAGGAAATTCGACAACCGCTCCTCGCCGCTGGTGCGCAAAACCAGATCGGGATCTGGAATACCGGCCGTGTCGAGTTTGCTGGCAATGCGCTCCGGCGTGATCTGTTCGGCGGTCAACCGCCCTTGCGCAACGTCTACCGCCAGCGCCCGCATGGCGCGGGTCATCTCATCGCGGGAACCATAGTTGAAGGCGATAACCAGTGTGATACCCGTATTGTTGCGCGTCGTATCCTCCGCCTCCAGAAGCAGAGGCAGAATATCGCCGCGAAGATTGTTCTTGTCGCCGATTACCCGGATGCGCACATTCTGCTGGTGCAGGTCGGCCAGATCCCGCCGGATGAAGGCTTTGAGAAGCCCCATCAGATCGGAAACTTCCGCCTCCGGCCGGCTCCAGTTTTCCGACGAGAAGGCAAACAGCGTCAGGTAACGGATACCAACTTCGCCGGCCGTGCGAACGGCCTCGCGCACGGATTCGACGCCCTTGCGATGTCCCATCGTCCGCGGCAATCCGCGCGAATTGGCCCAACGGCCGTTGCCATCCATGATGATGGCAACATGCGTGGGAACATTTCTAGGCAATGGGTTTGACATCGATGGTCCGAAAAACAGAGACTCGGAAACAGGCAGACTAGACCTGCATGATTTCCTTTTCCTTATCGCCGAGCAAGCGGTCGATGTCGGAAATCATCTCATCTGTCATTTTCTGGACCTTTTCGGACTGGCTTCGGCTGATATCCTGACCGATATCCCCATCCTTTTCGGCTTTTTTCAGACTATCCATGCCGTCGCGACGTACGTTGCGCACGGCGACCTTGGCTTTTTCGCTATAGTCGTGCGCGACCTTCACCAGCGACTTGCGGCGCTCTTCGTTGAGTTCCGGCAGCGGAATGCGCAGATTCTGGCCATCGACGATCGGATTGAGGCCGAGATTGGATTCGCGGATGGCGCGGTCCACGGCGTTGACCATGGACTTGTCCCAGATCGACACGCCCAGCATGCGCGATTCCGGAACCGTAATATTGGCCACCTGGTTCAGCGGCACGCGCGAACCATAGGCTTCCACCATGACCGGATCGAGAACATTGGCGGATGCGCGTCCCGTGCGCAGCGATGCGATATCGCTTTTGAATGCGTTGATGGCACCATCCATGCGGCGCTTCAGGTCATTCAGGTCAATACCTTCACTCATGGATCAAACTCCCGTTTATCGCGGCGGCCTTGCGACCGCCCTTTAGCTGCTCAATTGTCTGTTACGATGGTCGCCCGGCCGCCGCCGGTCAAGATTTCCGCAAAACCGCCCTTCTCGTGGATCGAGAAGACGATGATCGGAATGCTGTTTTCCCGCGCCAGGGCCACGGCTGCAACATCCATGACGGCAAGGCCCTTCTGCAGGACTTCGCTATGGGTCAGGCGATCGAAGCGGGTGGCGGTCGGGTCCTTCTTCGGGTCGGCGGTATAGATACCGTCAACCTGCGTGCCCTTGAAGATCGCCTCCGCACCCATTTCGGCGGCGCGCAGGGCGGCAGCCGAATCGGTGGTGAAGAAGGGATTGCCCGTGCCGCCGGCAAAGATCACGACGCGGCCCTGGGACAGATGGAAAAGCGTGGCGCGCTGCGAGAAGCTCTCGCAGATTTCCGGCATGGCAATGGCCGAGAGAACGACGGTATCGACGTCGAGCTTGCGCAGCGAGGTCGCCAGCGCCAGTGCGTTGATGATGGTGGCGAGCATGCCCATATGGTCGCCCGTCACCCGGTCGCCGCCCTTGGAGGCTACCGCGACACCGCGAAAGATGTTTCCGCCGCCGACGACGACGCCGACTTCAACGCCCATGGCGCGCGCCTGCGCAATGTCGGAGGCGATCCGGTCGGCGACGGCGACGTCGATCCCGAACCCCTGGTTTCCCATCAATGCTTCGCCCGAGGCCTTCAACAGTACGCGTTTGTAGAGAGGTTCGGCCGACATCGTCACTCCTGTCCAAGAAGGCACACATGCGGAGATGGTGCATAAACTGATCTTTTCACGCCTGCGCGGCCGATATCATCCGGATGATCCCCGAAGGAGCCTGCGCCAATGTGATGATGATGCCGGATACACGAAGGGCACCGCGTTGTCACGCGATGCCCTTTTGTTTTCCCAATCAGGATGAAGAAATCAACCCTTGGCGACAGCTGCGACTTCGGCTGCGAAGTCGGTTTCTTCCTTTTCGACGCCTTCGCCGAGAAGCAGGCGGGCCATGCCGACAACTTCGATCGGAGCGCCGACGGTCTTTTCAGCTTCCTTGACGGCAGCTTCGACGGTTAGGTCCGGGTTCATGACGAAAGCCTGCGACAGAAGCGCAACTTCTTCGAAAAATTTGCGCATGCGGCCTTCGACCATCTTTTCGATGATGGCTTCCGGCTTGCCGGATTCGCGGGCCTGTTCGATGAAGATGTTGCGTTCGCGCTCGGCGACAGAAGCATCGACTTCCGTCGAACGGATGGCCAGCGGGTTGGTTGCAGCAATATGCATGGCAACCTGGCGGCCGATGGCGTTCAGGGCATCCTTGTCGCCGGTCGACTTCAGCGCGACGAGAACGCCGAGCTTGCCGAGGCCGTCAGCAACGGAATTGTGGATGTAGGTGGCGACAACGCCGTCTTCGACCGACAGCAGAGCCGAACGGCGCAGAGCCATGTTCTCGCCGATGGTGGCAATCGCATCGGTGATGCTTTCAGCGACCGACTTGCCGGTTGCCGGATAGTTGGCAGCGCTGATGGTTTCAACGGAACCGTCGGTGCCGACGGCCACGGCTGCAACGCCACGGACGAGGTCCTGGAAGGCATCGTTGCGGGCAACGAAGTCGGTTTCCGAGTTCAGCTCGATGACAACGGCCTTGGTGCCGCTGCTGGCGATACCGATCAAGCCTTCGGCAGCCGCACGGCCGGACTTCTTGTCGGCCTTGGCGATGCCCTTGGCACGCAGCCAGTCGATCGCGGCTTCCATGTCGCCATTGGTTTCGCCGAGTGCCTTCTTGCAATCCATCATGCCTGCGCCGGTCTTTTCGCGCAGTTCCTTCACCATTGCTGCAGTAATAGTGCTCATCTTTGTTGCCTCTTCGTTTGTTCGGCTGGCGCGCTGCCAGAAAGCCGGCGCGATACCAGGAGGATGTGGCAGGGCATGACCCCTGAATGTGACATCGTGATGAAAGGGTTCATCGCGGTGATGGGCATCGTTGAGACCGGCACCCGATGGGCTGGTCCGATGCAAAAGAACAAGGCCGTTCACTTTTTCAGTCGTAAACGGCCTTGTCCTGATCGTGTCTAAAGGAACGGCGGGATGAGCCGCCGCCCCGCCTTATCAGGCTTCAGCAGCTTCTTCGAGAGCCGGCTCAAGCGGCAGATCGGAGGAAGCGCCGAGGTCGCGGCCCGACGAGCTCTGCTGACGGGCAATGCCATCAAGCGCTGCACGCGAGATCAGATCGCAATAAAGCGAGATCGCACGAGAAGCGTCGTCGTTGCCGGGGATCGGGAAGTCGATACGGTCCGGGTCGCAGTTCGAATCGATGATCGCAACAACCGGGATGCCGAGACGCTTTGCTTCGTCGATGGCAATCGATTCCTTGTTGGTGTCGATGATGAACATCAGGTCGGGAACGCCGCCCATGTCACGGATACCGCCAAGTGCGCGGTTCAGCTTTTCGCGTTCGCGCTCGAGGTTGAGGCGTTCCTTCTTGGAATAGCCGGAGCCTTCCGAAGCGAGGATTTCGTCGAGCTTGCGCAGGCGCTGGATCGAGTTCGAAATCGTCTTCCAGTTGGTCATCATGCCGCCGAGCCAGCGGGCGTTGACATAGTACTGGGCCGAACGCTTGGCAGCGTCAGCGATGATTTCGGATGCCTGGCGCTTGGTGCCGACGAACAGAACGCGGCCGCCCTTGGCAACCGTGTCGCTGACAACCTGCAGCGCGCGCGACAGCAACGGAACGGTCTGTGCGAGGTCGATGATGTGAACGTTCGAACGATCACCGAAGATGTACGGCTTCATTTTCGGGTTCCAGCGGTGAGTCTGGTGACCGAAGTGAACGCCAGCTTCCAGAAGCTGACGCATGCTAAAATCGGGCAATGCCATGCCTTTTTCTCCTTTTCCGGTTGAACCTCCGCAAGGCAAACAGCACTCTCGTTGAGAGTACCACCGGGTGGAACTGCCCGGATTTCTCCCGGACGGTCCCAAACCTTACGTGTGGAATGCGGTGCCCTTACCCCGTGGCGCCCGATAAATCAAGCGCAAAGGCAGAAAATAGCAGCGGGCGGGGTCTCGGTGCCTATTTGCACTTTTCCTGCTTGAAGACTTCCAGATCGGCAAGTTTGCCCGTCAGGACGAAATCACCATAGTCCATGGTGAGGTCGCGGGTGATGCCGTTTTCATAGAGCTTGAACTCCATGCGGTAGATCGGCACGGCATCCCCGGTCGCATTGTCGTTGAAATAGGAAATGGTCACCGGCCAATAGGGTTTTGCCGCCATGGCGGCCGCCTTTTCGCCGTCGGCATCACCGGCCGCAGCCTTTTGCGGCTTGCCGATCATGGTGGTGGTGATCAGCGTCTTATCGCCAGCGTCGGACCCGTCGAAGATCCGCGATTCAAACAGCGTTTCGCCCTTTTTGGCCCGGTCGATGACATCGAGCATATGCTCGGTCGGAAACAGGCCCTGCGCCAGATCGACCTGGCGCTTGTCCGGCGACGTCAGATCCACCGTCAGTCCCTGCTTGGCCTCATGGGCCGAACCGCGGACTTCCTTGTCGAGCTTTTCGTCGGTGAAAGAGCGCGTCAGGAAGCGGAAATTGCCGTTCTTCAGGTCCTCATAGGTGGTCGTCTGCTGGTCGGTCAGCTTGACCTCGTCGCCTGTATCGACCTTGGTGACGAAACGGAAGCTGACGGTATAGCCCTCGCAGGCCGAGCCGTTGAACTCATAGACCATCCGCCCGTACATGCCGGAAATTCCGGAGCGCTCGGAGGCGTCCTTCAGTTCCAGATCATAGACCGCGCGGTGAGGCACAAGGATGTTGGCAGACGCAGCGGAAGCACCGCCGACCGTCACACCTGATAAACACGCCCATGCCAGAACGGCAGAGGCAAAGCCTGAACGAAACATCCGTTTCCTCCTGTTGGATTCGCTGATGATGCTATAAGAACACATCGGGCAAAAGCGAGGCATCAATGTTCGCGATGCGATATTTTACCACTTCATGAAACATGCTGTGCATGCAGCATTTGACGGCAAAACACAACAATGACCGGAGTTATCCATGTCTGCAGATATTGAAGCACGCATCAAGGAACTGGGAATCACCCTGCCGCAGGCGGCGGCGCCTGCTGCCAATTATGTTCCCTTTGTCATCAGCGGATCGCATCTTTATATCTCTGGCCAGTTGCCCATGGAAAATGGCAAGGTCGCGGTCACCGGACATCTCGGCGACGGCATCGATATTGCCACCGGCCAGCGCGCCGCAGAACTCTGCGCCATCAATATTCTCGCCCAGGCCAAGGCAGCGCTCGGCGGAGACCTCTCGCGCATTCGCCGCATCGTCAAGCTCAATGGCTTTATCGCCTCCAAGCCAACCTTCATCGAGCAGCATCTGGTGATGAACGGCGCCTCCAACCTGATCGCCAACGTTCTCGGCGACGCCGGCATTCATGCGCGCGCCGCCGTCGGCATGGCCGCCCTGCCCTTCAACGCCGCCGTCGAAATCGACGCCGTGATCGAAATCGCCTGAGCGGAACGATATTCATGAAAGACCTGTCCTGGCTGACGGCGCAACCGGTCGCTCATCGCGGCTACCACGACATGAACCATGCCATCTGGGAAAATACGCTTTCTGCCTTTTCCCGCGCTGTTGAAAACGGCTTTGCCATCGAATGCGACCTGCAATACACCGCCGACAGCGTACCGGTGGTGTTCCACGATGACGATATGCAGAGGCTCTGCGGCATCAAGGGCGATATTCGCGCAAAAACGGCGGGCGAGCTTGGCCTCATCACCATCGGCGGTACCGCCGACAAGATCCCGACGCTCGGACAGCTTTTAAGGCTGGTCAAGGGCCGGGTGCCGATCGTGCTCGAACTGAAAGGCCGCAAGGGCGACGACGAAGGCTTTGCCGACGCAGTGCTGGAAGCGCTGGAAAGCTATGACGGCCCGGTTGCGCTGATGAGTTTCGACCATTGGCTGCTGAAAGACCTGAAAGCCCAGGACCCGCCCTACCCGGTCGGATTGACCGCTGGCGGCAACCAGCCGGAGCAATTTAGCGTTCACGAAGATGCGATGCAGCTCGGGCTTGATTTCATTTCCTATTTCTATGCGGATTTGCCAAACTCGTTCATCAGCAAGGAACGCTCCCTCGGGCGGCCGATCCTGACCTGGACCGTGCGGGATCAGGCCGGCGTCGATTATACCTATGCTCACGCCGATCAGATGACGTTCGAGGGTTTCGAACCCAAGGAAAGGCTTATCGCTTAAAGAATGACCGGCGACGTCAAAATCCGCGTCGAGACGTCCTTTCAGGATATTTCGAAGGAATGCTGGGACGAATTGTCTGGGACCACCAAGGGACAACCTGGCGGTCTTTACAATCCGTTCATTTCGCACGCCTATCTGTCATCGCTGGAGGAGTCTGGCTCGGCGACCGCTGATACCGGCTGGCTCGGCCAGCATCTCCTGATGGAAGATGGCAAGGGCGGATTTGCAGGCGGGCTGATCTGCTACCTCAAGAACCACAGCCAGGGCGAATATGTCTTTGACCACGGCTGGGCCGACGCTCTGGAGCGGGCGGGCGGGCGCTATTATCCAAAGCTGCAATGTTCGGTTCCCTTCACACCGGCAACCGGGCCAAGGCTGCTGAGCGCCACCACGGCCGATGAAACCGCCGTGGGCAATTCGCTTGCCGCCGGTTTGCAGGAACTCACCCGCCGTCATCAGGCCTCGTCTGCGCATGTGACGTTCCTGCCGGAAGACGAAATCGCCACGTTCGAACAGGCAGGCTTCCTGCACCGGACCGACCAGCAGTTCCATTTTATCAATGACGGCTATGCCTCCCACAACGATTTCCTCGAAACGCTGGCATCGCGCAAGCGCAAGGCTCTGAAAAAGGAACGCCGCGCCGCGCTCGAAGGTGGCATCACCATCGACTGGCTGACCGGCAAGGACCTGACCGAAAGCATCTGGGATCAGTTTTTCGCGTTCTATATGGATACCGGCAGCCGCAAATGGGGCCGTCCTTACCTGACGCGCAAATTCTATTCGCTGATCGGCGAACGCATGGCCGATGACATCCTGCTCGTCATGGCCAAACGCAACGGCAAATATATTGCCGGCGCCATCAATTTCATCGGCAGCGATGCCCTCTATGGCCGTCACTGGGGCGCGATCGAGGATCATCCCTTCCTGCATTTCGAGGTCTGCTATCATCAGGCGATCGATTTTGCGATCCACAAGGGTCTGAAGCGCGTCGAGGCCGGGGCGCAGGGCGAACACAAGCTGGCGCGCGGCTATCTACCCGCGACCACCCATTCGGCGCATTTCATCGCCCATCCCGGCTTGAAACGCGCCGTTGCCGATTATCTCGACCGCGAACGGCAGGAGGTCGAGCAAATGAGCGATATCCTGGCCGAGCACAGCCCGTTTCGCAAAGGCGAGCGGCAAGAGACCGACGACTGAAAGACAGACCAGCATTTGAGGAGAGACGCAGATGACCAGCGCCGCCTATGACAGCAACAATATCTTCGCCAAGATCCTGCGCGGCGAAATTCCCGCTCATAAGGTTTATGAGGACGACAACGTGCTCGCCTTCATGGACGTCATGCCGCAGGCGCAAGGTCATGTCCTGGTGGTTCCGAAGGCCGCTTCCCGCAACATTCTCGATGCCGATCCGGCCGCGCTGTCCGCCCTCATCCTCACCGTCCAGAAAGTCGCGATTGCCGCGCAAGACGCGTTTGACGCCGACGGCATGACGATCATGCAGTTCAACGAAGCACCGGCGGGACAATCGGTCTTCCACCTGCACTTTCATGTCATTCCGCGCCACGAGGGCACGCCGCTGCGGCCGCATTCGGGCAAGATGGAGGATGGGGCCGTGCTTGCGGCGAATGCGGAGAAGATTAGGGATGCGCTCTGATCGCGGGATCAGGCGATCTTTGGCTCACCGATCGTGTGATAGGCATTGCTCATCCTGCGCATTGTCAGGCCTGACAGCGCATAGGCGATCGCGAACACGCCAATGCCACCGAACATGTCGATGAGGTGATGTCCGCCCTGCACGAGAATGGCCAATGCCATGACGGCATTGAGGCAAAAGATTACTGGCATCAAAATAATGTGACGCGGCACGAAACAGACCGACATGCATGCCATGACGGTATGGAATGAGGGAAAGCCGATCAAACCCAGGACATTTTTCGGAGACAGATAATCCACTCCATCGCGGCTGAGGGCCAGCAGCGCGTCGCCATAGGCCGGGGTGACAGCGATCGGAAATGCATCCAGGACAGATTGCGGCAGCTCATGGAAGCTCTTTGCCCCGAAATTGGGGAAAAGCGCCCAGATTACAATCGCCGTGAGCGCGCCAATAACGCCCGTCAGCAGAAAGCGGTGCAACTCTCTGGCCTGTCCCATGAAGCCCAAAACGAGAATAATGACCAAGAGCTGTGGAAGCGAAGTAAAATAGACCTGATACAGGAATGTGCCGAACCAAGGGTAATTCGATACCCAGATCAACAAAGTGGGCCAATGATATCCCATCGCCGCATCGACCTGCATCAGAAAATCATCGATGGGTGCAAAGGCGTTGGGCAGAAACATATAATTGAATATCGAGCCGATAATGGTGAACAGGATGAACAATCCTGCCGCCGTAACAGCCAGTGCGAGACGGCCTTCATTCCGGATGACGCGATAATATTGCCCGATTGCCACCAGAAACAATCCAATCCCAATCACGCTGGCATAGCCCATGACATCGACCGGTATGTTCTTCACAAAGAGCAACAAGGCATCCAATGCGGCCAGCACCAAAAGAATTCGGACGACGAACCATTCTCCCGGCAAAAAACGCATCTGCTGCTCCTTTGAAAACAGGCAACACATACGCCATGGCATTTAAGATTCGGCTAAGCGCAGCTGCACTTTGCGGGCGTTTCTTAAAATCCCAATGCCCATAATCCCATCGCCAGCACCGCAATTGCCGTGCCAATGCCAACCGCCGGTTTCTGCCGGCCGATGAAGAAGGCGGCGGCACCCGCAGCGATCGATCCGAGCCGGAGCCAGAGCGGTGACTGTTCGAGAATGCCGGTAGGATAAAGAATCAGCTTGGCGATGACGGCTGCCACCAGGGCGGTTGCGACCGCCCTCACCCAATTGAGGACTTCGGAATCCTCGCGCAGCCGGTTGCCCGCGAGAACGCCGAGCCAGCGCCAGAGATCGGTTGCCAGCCATCCGGCAATAGCGATGAAGACATAGGCCCACCAGCCTTCCAGCACGGTCATGCGCGGCCCTCCCGGCGTGTGCGCCACTGGCGCTCTGCCATCCAGGCCAGCGTGCCGCCGCCAACGCCCGCCAGCAGAATATCGAACTCCGGCGCGAGCCAGTAGAAGAACGGTCCAGCCACCAGACCCATGATCAATGCCACGTAGATCACCGGATGACGGGCCGAACTCCAGATCGACGCCAGGAAATAGACCGGCGTCAGGAAGAACAGGCAACCGGCGACGATGGGCGGAAATTCCGCCACGAATTGATAGACGGCGGCCACCAGAACCATGTTGGCGACAACAAGCGTGATGCCGAAGCCGGCAAAAAACGCGACGCGATGCTCGCGCGGCACCGCCTGCACCCGCTCCATGGCAAATACCCAAGCGGTGATCGCCACGAAATGCGAGAGAAACAGCAACAGCCAGGTCGGCGTTTTTTCGGTGCGGATTTCCGGGACGAGCGCTGCGACCATCGGCATCAGCCGGATGGAGGACAAAGTGACGGCGATGAAGGCGGTCAGCAGATTGGCACCACCAAGGATGGAACTAACGAGGATGACCTTGGCCGGCAGCGCCCAGACGGCGCCGACCATGAACACCACCTGCTCGACGGGAATGCCGGCCTGGGCGGTAAAGGCACAAAAGCCGACGAAGGACAGCATCAGGATCATTGCCGGCAGGCTGAAAATCCCTTTCATGCCCGCCACGAACCATGTCCGCCCCGAGCCGGTCGTCTGGCCATCGTCCATCACACTATCCGTCTGTTCATTGCCACAAAAAAACGGTGCCGGACAATCAAGTCCGGCACCGTGTGTCTATTTCGGCTGGGTTATTTCTTGCGCGGCACCTTCGGCACCGTGCTGCCCTTGCGGGGCGGCTCGGCCGCCTTGGCGCTCACCGGTTCGTCAGCCTTGGTTGTTGCCTTGGCTGCCTTCTTCGGCTTGGCAGGCGCATCGGTCTCAGCGCCGACGCTTTCCAGTTCCTTCAGCTTTGCAGCCTTCGAGGCCTTCTTGACCGGAGTGACAACCTCCGCCTTCGGCTTGATCCGCGCAGTTTCCGGCACGTAATCGAGCAGCAGGCCCTTGGCGCCATCGGACTTGGTGCCGACCGTCACCTTGACAACGCCACCCTTTTTCAGCTTGCCGAAGAGGATCTCGTCGGCCAACGGCTTCTTGATGTGCTCCTGGATGACACGCGCCAGCGGCCGCGCACCCATCTTTTCATCATAGCCCTTGTCGGACAGCCAAGCGATGGCTTCCGGCTGCAGGTCGAAGGTGACGTTGCGTTCGGCCAGCTGGGTTTCCAGCTGCATGACGAACTTCTGCACCACCTGGTGGATGACCGGCGTCGGCAGCGAGGCGAACGGAATGACCGCATCGAGACGGTTGCGGAATTCCGGCGTGAACAGGCGGTTCAGCGCCTCCACATCGTCGCCTTCCCGCTTGGCAGAGCCGAAGCCGAAGGCAGCCTTTGCCATTTCCGACGCGCCCGCATTGGTCGTCATGATCAGGATGACGTTGCGGAAGTCGATCTTCTTGCCGTTATGGTCGGTCAGCGAGCCGTGATCCATGACCTGCAACAGGATGTTGAACAGGTCCGGATGCGCCTTCTCGATTTCGTCGAGCAGCAGCACGGAGTGCGGATGCTGATCGATACCATCGGTCAAAAGGCCGCCCTGGTCGAAGCCGACATAGCCGGGAGGTGCACCGAGCAGCCGCGAGACCGTATGCCGCTCCATATATTCCGACATGTCGAACCGGATCAGCTCGACGCCGAGCGACGCAGCCAGCTGCTTGGCGACTTCCGTCTTGCCGACACCGGTCGGGCCGGAGAAGACATAGGAGCCGATCGGCTTGTTGGGTTCACGCAGGCCAGCACGCGCCAGCTTGATCGCCGAGGCAAGCGCCTCGATGGCGAGATCCTGGCCGTAGACGACGGAGCGCAGTTCCTTTTCCAGATTGGCGAGAACGGCCTCGTCATCCTTGGAGACGGATTTCGGCGGAATACGGGCCATCGTCGCGATCGTCGCTTCGATTTCCTTCTCGGTGATCAGCTTGCGGCGCTTGCTCACGGGCAAGAGCATCTGAGCTGCACCGGTTTCGTCGATCACGTCGATCGCCTTGTCCGGCAGCTTGCGGTCGTTGATATACCGGGCCGACAGCTCGACGGCGGACTTGATGGCCTCGTTCGAGTATTTCAGCTTATGGTAATCCTCGAAATACGGCTTCAGGCCCTTCATGATCTCGATGGCGTCATCGATAGTCGGTTCGCTGACGTCGATCTTCTGGAACCGGCGCACGAGGGCACGGTCCTTTTCGAAGAACTGGCGATATTCCTTATAGGTGGTCGAGCCGATGCAGCGGATCGCGCCCGACGACAGAGCCGGCTTCAACAGGTTGGACGCATCCATGGCGCCGCCAGACGTCGCACCGGCACCGATGACGGTGTGGATCTCGTCGATGAACAGCACGGCGCCCGGATATTCCTCAAGCTCCTTGACCACCTGCTTCAAACGCTCTTCGAAGTCACCGCGGTAACGGGTGCCGGCGAGCAGCGTGCCCATGTCGAGCGAGAAGATCGTCGCGTCCTGCAACGCTTCGGGAACCTTCTTTTCGACGATGCGCTTGGCCAGACCTTCGGCAATCGCCGTCTTGCCGACGCCGGGGTCGCCCACATAAAGCGGGTTGTTCTTGGAACGGCGGCACAGGATCTGGATGGTCCGGTTCACCTCCGCATGGCGGCCGATCAGCGGGTCGATCTTGCCGACCTTGGCCTTCTCGTTGAGATTGACGCAATAGGCCGTCAGCGCATCCTGCTGCTTCTTCGGTCCGCTTTCATCCTGCTCGCGCGATGCCTTCTGTTCGGATTCCGGCTCGTCGGCGCCGCGTGGCGGACGGGCTTCGGACGCGCCGGGCCGCTTGCCGATACCGTGCGAAATGAAATTGACCGCGTCGTAGCGGGTCATCTCCTGTTCCTGCAGGAAATAGGCCGCATGGCTCTCGCGTTCGGCAAAGATCGCGACCAGCACGTTGGCACCGGTCACTTCCTCGCGTCCGGAAGATTGGACATGGATGACGGCGCGCTGGATGACGCGCTGGAAACCCGCCGTCGGCTTGGAATCCTCATCGTAACCCGTCACCAGGTTGCCGAGTTCGTTATCGACATAATCGGAGACTGTCTTGCGCAATGCGTCGAGATTGACGTTGCACGCGCCCATGACAGCTGCCGCATCGGCATCGTCGATCAATGCCAACAGGAGGTGCTCCAGGGTCGCATATTCGTGATGGCGCTCATTGGCCAGCGTCAGAGCCTGGTGCAGGGCTTTTTCAAGGCTTGTTGAAAATGTTGGCACGTCAGTTCCTCATTTCTTTTCCATGACGCATTGCAGCGGGTGCTGATGCTCGCGGGCGAAATCCATCACCTGCGTCACTTTGGTTTCGGCAACTTCGTAGGTGAAAACACCGCACTCACCCACGCCGTGATTGTGAACATGCAGCATGATCAAAGTTGCCGCTTCGCGATCCTTCTGGAAGAAACGCTCCAGAATATGGATCACGAATTCCATCGGCGTATAGTCGTCGTTGAGAAGCAGGACGCGATAAAGGCTCGGCTTCTTGGTCTTCGGCTGCGTCCGCGTGATGACGGACGTGCCGCGATTGGCGTTGCCCCCATCCCCGTCGCTGTCTTTTTGCATCCGGACCGGCATGGCGATCATTCTACTTCATTCCCTTGTCCAGCCGCAAACGCTTGGGAGATATTTGCGACCTGTTCGTGACACTTAATCTAGTGGTTCTTTTTCAGATTTTAAGGCTGTTCGTCTGCACTGCAATCACATTTGCGTCGTCAAGCACAAGATTGATCACTTTCTTGCAGCCGCCTATCGCCAATACAGCCGTTTAGACAACAAAAAACCGGCCGCAGAAAGTGGGGCCGGCTTTTCAATGCTCAAACTGTGCAGTTTGCCTTAGGCGGCGACGGCAGCCTTGGCAGCAGCCGTTGCCTTGGCAACCGGCGCTTCGTAGGGCTTGTAAGCGCCCTTGGCCAGATCGGCATACAATTCGCCGATCTTGGTGGCTTCGGCGATATAGCTTTCGTATGCGCTCTTCACGTAGCTCGTCTGCAGCTCGAAAGCAGCTTCGATGCTCTTGACCGAGCTGATCTTCTCGATATGGGCAACGTTGTTTTCAAAGGCCTTCTTGGAGTAGTCGGCAGCTTCGGTGGCGATAGCCTGGAAAGCCTTGGTCACGGACGCATAGCTTTTCAGGATCGTGTCCAGCGATTCCTTGCTCTGTTTATTTGCATCTTCGAAATTGAACATCAGACTGCTCCTTTTGTGACGCTCGCAATGGCAATATTTTATGTGCACTGCACAATAAAGTCAAATATGGACGTGCAGCGCAATAAAACGCTGTGATTGCAACATCTTGATGAAAATCAGAGCAAACCGGAGCGTTTTTGCCGCGAAAATAAACGAAATCGTGAATTCGACAAAAAACCCGGCCTGAAATCAGCGCCGGGTTCAAGTCGTCAACACAATCAGAACGCGTGAATTAAAGGTCGATGTCGAGAATTGCCATCGAGAAGCTGTAGGACAATTCGCCGTCTTCCTCATCGCGGAAGATGACGCCCAAGAACTCGTCGCCGAGGTAAACCTCAGCGGATTCATCCTTTTTCGGCCGTGCCTTGATGACCATTCCCTGATTGAACGTGCGCTTGAAATAGGCTTCGAGCTTTTTGATTTCTTCCGGCTTCACGTCTTTTCTCCATGGCAGTTTGATTTGCGCCGCTTTTCGCACAGAGCTTCAATGGGTGTAAACCCCTGGCTGGCGGCCATGCGGCAAATCACACGTTCAGATTTCGAAGGAAACCAGCAGCTGGTCCATGGAACGGGATGGTTCCGAACAGCCGGCCTCGCCCACCACGCGGGCAGGAACGCCAGCGACCGTGGTCTTGGACGGGACTTCCTTGAGCACGACGGAGCCTGCGGCCACCCGCGAGCAATTTCCGATATGGATATTGCCGAGAATTTTTGCGCCGGCACCAATCAACACGCCATTGCCGATCTTCGGATGACGGTCGCTGCCCTCCTTGCCGGTGCCGCCGAGCGTCACACCGTGGAGAATGGAGACATTGTCGCCGATCACGGCGGTTTCGCCAACGACGAGCCCAGTCGCATGATCCAGGAAAATACCCTTGCCGATGCGCGCCGCAGGGTTGATGTCGGTCTGGAAAACCGACGAAGAGCGGCTTTGCAGATAGAGCGCAAAATCGCGGCGGCCGCGGTTCATCAGCCAATGCGCGAGACGATGGGTCTGGATGGCGTGGAAACCCTTGAAATACAGGATTGCCTCCAGAAAACGCGTGCAGGCCGGATCGCGATCATAGACGGCCTGAATATCGACACGCAGGATGCTGCCCCATTCCGGCCAGTCCTCGAGCATTTCGGAAAAAGTCTGGCGCAGGAGATTGGCCTGAAGATCGGGATGATCGAGACGCTCGCAGATGCGGTAGATGACGCTGTCTTCAAGCGAGCGCTGATTGATGATGACGGAATACAGGAATGCAGCCAGCAAGGGATCCTGCTGGGCAGCGATCCGCGCCTCTTCCTGCAGACTATCCCAGATCGGATCCATGATCTTCACGGTTTCGCTCTGGCGTATGTCAGTCCTGGCGACCATCGCCACTCTCCTTCGTCGTCCGTCTGTCCATCAGGTATAGGCCAAATCGCACGGGATATAAATGGCCGCCCGGAAATAGACGCTTAAAACGCTGATCCAGCGCTACGCTTGCCCGACCTTGGCCCAAAACTCAAGCGCCGCCTTTTTGAAGACCCTGTCGCCGACGGCCAGCATGTGATCGCGGCCGGGAATATCGAGAGCCACGGCATCGGGGATAAGGGCTGCCAGTTCCTGCGCGGAACCGGCAATATCGTCCTTGGTGCCAACGGCGACCAGGACGGGAACAGCGATACGGCCCATATCCTCGACGGACAAGAGGTCGCGCGAGGTCGAGATGCAGGCAGCGAGCGCCTTGCGGTCGCTCTTCGTCTGGTCGGCAAAGGCGCGAAACATCCGCCCCCGCTCATGGGTCACCACATCGAGCGACGGCGCGTTCAAAGCATCGGCTATCGGATCCCAGTCTCCAACCCCGGTGACCATGCCGATACCAAGCCCGCCGAGGACGAGCGAGCGCACGCGATTGGGATGCGCAAGCGTCAGGAATGCCGAAATGCGGGCTCCCATCGAATAACCCATCACATGCGCCTCGGCGATACCGAGGTGATCGAGCAGCGCCACGGCGTCTCCTGCCATCGACTGCGGATGATAGACGGACGGGTCATGCGGCTTTCCGCTGGCGCCATGGCCGCGATTGTCGAGTGCAATCACCCGGTATCCCGCATCGCCCAGCGTCTTCAGCCAGCCCGGAAAGACCCAGTTCACATTGGCGCTGGAGGCAAATCCATGGATCAGCAGGATGGGATCACCGGACGGATCGCCCTCGTCGAAATAGGCGATCGGCAGGCCGTCATGGGTAAAGGTGGAAAAAGCGGGCGGGTTCAGATCCATGGCATGCGTCCTGTTTTTCTGCGACCCTATGACAGCGGCGGCACCGCGAAAACCCCGCAACGCCAAAAAACCCGCAGGCGCGGCATCTTTGCCGCTACACTTTTGACGCAAAGCTTTCTATGGTGCGGCCGAATTCGACTATTCTTCTACATGACGGAGCATGACATGGCCGGGCACGGTATTTCCCACTTTCAAAACGATGGCGGCCACGCGGTGATCGAGGTCGGCGTCAAGGAATTCATGTGCACGGGTGCCTCTGTGCCGTTCGATCATCCGCATATCTATATCGACATGGGCGACGACAACGAAAAAGTCTGTTCCTACTGCTCGACGCTCTACCGCTACAACGCCAAGCTCCATGCGGACCAGACGGTCCCGGACGGCTGCACGTTCAATGCCAAGGCGGCGTAAGCTGCAAACGCTCCCGGCATGACGCGGCCCGTTGCGATCGTTGGCGCCGGCATAGCCGGGCTGACGGCGGCCCTCAGTTTTGCCCGCAAAGGCATGGAAACCGACATTTTTGAACGTACCAGCGTTCTCAGCGAGGCCGGTGCCGGGCTGCAGCTCTCGCCGAATGCAACACGGATTCTTGCCAGGCTCGGGCTGCTCCCGGCGTTGGAAAGCCTCTGGAGCGAACCGCAGGCGATCACGCTGGCGAGCGGCGTATCACTGCGCACGATCGCGTCCGTTCCCTCCGGCCCATTCGCACGCAGCCGCTGGCAATCACCCTATGGCGTCCTTCACAGGGCCGATCTGCAAAAGACCCTGCTGGATGCCGTCAATGCCAATCCGCTTTGCCATCTTCATCTCGGCACGCAGATCGGGGATGCCGATCACGGTCGGATAATTGGCAGCGAACCATGTCTTGTGGTGGGCGCCGATGGTGTCTGGTCACAGGTGAGAAAGCAGATAGAAGGCGGTGGAAAATCGATCTTTTCCGGCAATGTCGCCTGGCGCTTCACGCTCAGTGAGGAGGAGGCCCCGGCGTTCTTTGACAGAACCAAGATCACGGCCTTTCTCGGCAGCGGCTCGCATCTGGTCGTCTACCCCTTGCAGCGCTCCAGCCGTTTCAATGTGGTTGCCATTACCAACGGCGCTGATCCCGGACAATCATGGGACAGCACCCTGCCCTTGGACCACAGCCGCGAACGCTTGCTGAAAGCATTTTCCGGCTGGCATCGTCAGATCACCGATTTGCTGCGGCAGGCCGTCGAGCCGACGATCTGGCCGCTGCATGACGTGACTGACGGCGCCTGGCACCAAGGCGAAAACAGTGTCGTGATCGGCGACGCCGCCCATGCGATGATGCCCTTTGCTGCGCAAGGTGCGGCGATGGCGATCGAGGACGGGTTTGAGCTCGCATCGTTCGTGGCAGCTGGAAAGCCGCTGAGCGCCTTTGCCGATCACCGCAAAGGCCGGGTGGCGCGCGTCCGCTCGCGTGGCGCCTTCAACCGTTTTGCCTATCACGCCCGCGGCCCGGTGCGGCTCGGGCGCGATATCGTCCTCTCGCTGCGGCGGCCGGAAAGCCTGGCCGCCGATTTCGACTGGCTTTATGGGTACGAGCCGAAGGACTGAACGTCAGACGGCCTTTGCGGCCGCAAACCCGGCTTCGATGTCCTTGCGCAAATCCGCAACATCCTCAAGGCCGATCTGCAGCCGGATGACCGGACCTTCGGCTGGCGCCTTGCAGACTTTGCGATCGGACAGACCGACATGCACGGCCAAGCTCTCATACCCACCCCAGGACCAGCCGAGGCCGAAGATCGACAGCGCGTCGAGGAAGGCATGCGCCTTCGGCTTGAACTGATCAGCACTTTCAGCCTTGAGTACGACGGAGAAGATACCGCTTGATCCGGTAAAATCCCGTTTCCACAGGTCATGACCGGGAAAGCCCGGCAAGGCCGGGTGCAACACGCGGGCGACATCGTCGCGCTCTTCCAGCCAGCGGGCAATATTGAGCGCGCTTTCCTGATGGCGCTCCAGCCGGATGCCCATCGTGCGCAAGCCGCGCAAAATCTGGTAGCTGTCATCGGGCGAGCCGCAGAGGCCGAGTGCGCCATGGGTTTCGAGCAACTGCTCCCAATGGGCCGCATTGGCAGAGATCGTGCCCATGAGAATATCGGAATGACCCGACGGGTATTTGGTCGCCGCATGGATCGATATATCGACACCGTGATCCAGCGGCTTGAAATAAAGCGGCGTTGCCCAGGTATTGTCCATCGTTACCACGCAGCCATGGCGATGCGCGACAGCCGATATCGCGCGAATATCCTGCATTTCGAATGTGTTGGACCCCGGCGCTTCGGTATGGACAAGCTTGGTATTCGACTTAATCAGGCTTTCGATACCGGCCCCAATCATCGGGTCGTAATATTCGACGGTGACGCCGAGCCGCGTCAGCATGGTGTCGCAGAAATGCCGGGTCGGGAAATAGACCGAATCGACGATCAGCGCATGATCGCCCGCCGACAGGAAAGCCAAGAACGGCACGGTGACGGCGGCGAGCCCGGACGGGACAAGAACAGTGCCGGCCGAACCCTCAAGCGCATCGATCGCCTCACACAAAGCATCGGTGGTCGGCGTTCCCCGTGTTCCGTAGGTGTATTTCTGCGCCTTGGTTTCCATGGCTTTTGCATTGGGAAACAACACAGTGGACGCGTGTACGACAGGCGGATTGACGAACCCATGAAATTCGAAGGGCGAATTGCCGATATGCGACAGCTTCGTGTTCACGCCGGCGCCGGCGAGGAAATCATTCTTGTCATTCATGGAAAGGTCCGCTTGTGAAATTTCATGTCCCGTCCCTTCTCAGCCCAGCGGGCCGGAGGGTCAAGAGACTTCGCCTGCAGTTAGCGGGCGTAAATGCGGAAAACTGCGGATATGAAAGTTTTTTGAACATAAAACTGCACCAAACCGTCAAAAACTGCCTAAACATGCGGCGCAATCAACGTTTCTGGTGGCGCAGCCCGGAAAATCGGCAACGTGTCTTGACCCTGCGCTGTTTTGAGCATGAGATAGACAATACTCGCGCCAGGAGGGTGGCGGGGGCCGTTGCTGCATCCAAGCGCAGCCTGCGGGACAAGAACAAAGACAACAGAAAAAGGTTCTAAAAAATGGCAAAAAGAATTCTGACAGCGCTCATCGGCGCTGCCGTCATGGGGATTGGCACTCAGGCAGCATCGGCAACGACGCTCGGCGACGTCAAGGCGAAGGGTTTCCTTCAATGCGGCGTCAACACCGGCCTGACAGGCTTTGCCTCCCCGGACGCCTCGGGTAACTGGAGCGGCTTCGACGTCGATTATTGCAAGGCGATTGCTGCTGCGATCTTTGGCGACGCGACCAAGGTAAAATACACCCCGACATCCGCCAAGGACCGTTTCCCGGCGCTGCAGTCGGGCGAAGTGGACGTTCTGGCCCGTAACACGACCTGGACAATCAACCGCGATACCGCACTCGGCTTCAACTTCCGCGCAGTCAACTATTATGACGGCCAGGGCTTCATGGTCCGCAAGTCTTTGAACGTGAAGTCGGCGCTTGAGCTGTCCGGCGCTGCCGTCTGCGTCCAGACCGGCACCACGACCGAACTGAACCTTGCCGACTATTTCAAGGCCAACAATCTGCAGTACAACCCGGTCGTCTTCGAAAAGCTCGAAGAAGTGAACGCTGCCTATGATGCCGGCCGTTGCGACGTCTACACGACGGACCAGTCGGGCCTCTATTCGCTGCGTCTGACGCTGGCTGCTCCGGACGATCACATGATCCTGCCGGAAATCATCTCCAAGGAGCCGCTCGGACCGGCCGTCCGCCAGGGCGACGACCAGTGGTTTGACATTGTCAGCTGGGTTCATTACGCGCTCGTCGGCGCCGAAGACTTCGGCATCACTTCGGCCAATGTCGAAGAAATGAAGAAGTCGACCAACCCGGACATCCAGCGCTTCCTCGGCGTTGAGGCAGACACCAAGATCGGTACCGACCTTGGCCTGGAAAACGATTGGGCCGTCAAGGTCATCAAGGCTGTGGGCAACTATGGCGAAGTATTTGACCGCAACATCGGTGCAGGCAGCCCGCTGAAGATCGAACGTGGCCTGAACGCTCTGTGGAGCAAGGGCGGCATCCAGTATGCACCGCCAGTACGCTAAGACCATATGACAATCGGGAAAGCGGCTCTGGCCGCTTTCCCCTCCCAAAAATAAGAATCGCTCGAAACAGGGCGATCAGGGGATTAAGAGGCTCTGCATGACGATCGACGCCACGATTCCGCCCGGCAAGGACAAGCCGACCGGCTCAATACTCAACGATCCCAAAGTTCGCGGCTTTATCTACCAGGCCGTGACCTTGCTACTGCTGATTGTTTTCATCTACTGGATCGCGATGAACACCAGCGAAAACCTGAAGCGCGCCAATATCGCTTCCGGTTATGGCTTTCTCAACGGACGCGCCGGCTTTGATGTCGGTCAATCGCTGATCGCCTATTCCAGCGATTCGACCTACGGCCGCGCCCTGGTGGTGGGTTTCTTCAATACGATCCTGGTGGCCGTCGCCGGCATCGTCACGGCAACGATCATCGGTTTTCTGGTCGGCATCGGCCGGCTGTCGAAGAACTGGCTGATCGCCAAGCTGTCGATGGTCTATGTCGAAGTCTTCCGCAATATTCCGCCGCTGCTGGTCATCTTCTTCTGGTATTCCGGCGTTCTGGCCGTCCTGCCGCAACCAAGGGATTCCGTGGCGCTGCCGCTGGATATGTATATCAACAATCGCGGCCTCGCCTTCCCCCGCCCGGTGTTTGAAAGCGGCTCGCAATTCATTTTGCTTGCCCTCGTCATCGCGGCGATCGGCAGCTTTCTGTTTGCCCGCTATGCAAACAAGAAGCAGATGGAGACAGGCAAGCGCCTGCCGGTGCTCTGGACCGTACTTGGCCTGTTGATCGGCCTGCCGCTCCTCACCTATTTCGTCACCGGCGGCCCGATCTCATTCGACGTTCCGGTTGCCGGCAAGTTCAACCTGACCGGCGGCTCGGTGGTTGGCCCGGAATTCCTGTCGCTGTTTCTGGCGCTCTCCTTCTATACGGCATCCTTCATCGCCGAAATCGTCCGCGCCGGTATTCGCGGTGTCAGCCATGGCCAGTCGGAAGCGGCCCATGCGCTGGGGGTGCGGCCCGGTCTCACCACGCGCCTCGTCGTCGTGCCGCAGGCCATGCGGATCATCATCCCGCCCTTGACCAGCCAATATCTGAACCTGACGAAAAACTCGTCTCTCGCCATCGCCATCGGCTATTCGGACCTCGTTTCCACCGGCGGCACCATCCTGAACCAGACCGGCCAAGCCATTGAAATCGTCAGCATCTGGATCGTCGTCTATCTGACGCTGAGCCTCTCGACATCGGCGATCATGAACTGGTTCAACGCCAAGATGGCACTGGTGGAGAGATAAGATCATGAACACGCATCAGACAAACTTCGTCCGCACCAGCATGATCGACCAATCGACACCGCCGGTGCTCGATAAGGGTTATATCGCCTGGATAAGGAAGAACCTTCTCGCCACGCCGCTGGATGCGGTGCTGACGATCATCGCCATCCTGGCGCTTGCCTGGTTCCTGCCGCCGGCCATCAAATGGCTGTTCATCGACGCCTCCTGGACAGGCGGCGGACGCGGCGTTTGCGCAACGGCCGCTCAAGGGGGCTCGCAGCCGGAAGGCTGGAGCGGCGCCTGCTGGGCGTTTGTCGGCGCCAAATTCGACGTGTTCATGTTCGGCCGGTATCCGGTCGATGAACGCTGGCGTCCCATGCTGGTCGGCTTCCTGTTCGTGGCGCTCCTCGTCCCGATCCTGATCCCGAAAGTGCCCTATAAGAGCCTGAATGCTATCCTTTTGTTTGGCGTGCTGCCGATCCTGTCTTTCTTCATCCTCATCGGCGGCGTGCTTGGCCTTTCCTATGTGGAAACGCCGCTCTGGGGCGGCCTGATGGTGACGCTGATCCTGTCCTTTGTGGGCATCGCCGTATCCTTGCCGCTCGGCATCGTGCTGGCGCTCGGGCGCCGGTCGACCATGCCGGTCATCCGCCTGCTCTGCACGGTCTTCATCGAGATTGTGCGCGGTATTCCGCTGATCACGGTGCTGTTCATGGCCAGCGTCATGCTGCCCTTGTTCCTGCCCCAGGGCATGACGGTCGACAAGTTCCTCAGAGCCGTGATCGGGGTGTCGCTCTTTGCTTCCGCCTATATGGCCGAAGTGGTGCGCGGCGGCCTGCAGGCCATCCCGAAGGGACAGGCGGAAGGCGCCGATTCGCTCGGTTTGAGCTACTGGCAGAAGATGCGGCTGATCATCCTGCCGCAGGCGCTGAAACTGGTCATTCCGGGCATCGTCAACACCTTTATCGGCCTGTTCAAGGATACGTCGCTGGTGTCGATCATCGGCATGTTCGATTTGCTCGGCATCGTCCGGCAGAATTTCTCGGACGCCAACTGGGCATCGCCGGTCACGCCACTCTCCGGTCTCGTCTTTGCCGGATTTACTTTCTGGCTTTTCTGCTTCGGTATGTCGCGCTATTCAGGGTTCATGGAACGAAAGCTCGACAAGGGCCACAAACGATAACGAATAAGGGGAAATACAATGGCAGCTGAAGCCAAACCGCTGAAGATCGAAGTGTCGTCCACGGACGTCGCGGTCGAAATCGTCGGCATGAACAAGTGGTATGGTGATTTCCACGTTCTGCGCGACATCAACCTGAAGGTCATGCGCGGCGAGCGCATCGTCGTTGCCGGCCCGTCCGGTTCCGGCAAATCCACGATGATCCGCTGCATCAACCGTCTGGAAGAACACCAGAAGGGCACGATCATCGTTGATGGCATCGAGCTCACCAACGACCTGAAAAAGATCGATGAAGTGCGCCGCGAAGTCGGCATGGTGTTCCAGCATTTCAATCTCTTCCCGCACCTGACCATCCTGGAAAACTGCACGCTGGCGCCGATCTGGGTGCGCAAGATGCCGAAGAAGCAGGCGGAAGAAATCGCTATGCACTTCCTCAAGCGCGTCAAGATCCCCGAACAGGCCAACAAATATCCGGGCCAGCTTTCCGGCGGTCAGCAGCAGCGCGTGGCGATTGCGCGTTCGCTCTGCATGAACCCGCGCGTCATGCTGTTCGATGAGCCGACTTCGGCGCTTGACCCGGAAATGATCAAGGAAGTGCTCGACACCATGGTCGGCCTTGCCGAAGAAGGCATGACGATGATCTGCGTTACCCATGAAATGGGCTTTGCCCGCCAGGTCGCTAACCGCGTGATCTTCATGGACCAGGGCCAGATCGTCGAACAGAACGAACCGGCCGCGTTCTTCGACAACCCGCAGCACGAGCGCACCAAACTGTTCCTCAGCCAGATCCTGCATTAACGACAGGATCGTCTGACCATCGAACTGGAAGGCCCGTGACATTCGCCACGGGCCTTCAGGCCGCTGACGAACTCTGAATTAGCTTGTTTGACGATAGCGACGCCCATTCTCCTCATTCTCGCCCTTGTGGCGGGAATCCAGCCAGCTCAAGTCCTTGAGCTGAAAGACTCTTTGACCCGACGGACGTCGGGTCGCTGGATTCCCGCCACAAGGGCGAGAATGAGGGAGGTTGGGGTGTGGCTCCCACCAGACAATCATATTTTAGATTAGGCAGCAGTGCCTATTCCACCGTGTATTTCAGCGTTCCCAGCGACCAGCGCACGCCACGGTTTTCCGCATCGCCGGTCCAGGTTTTCTGCAGCCGGGCGACGATTTCGCTCAGAGACTGGCGGGCATCGAGCTCTCGATTCAGGCCCTGCGACGATGGCGCTACGTCCTGCA
Source organism: Rhizobium sp. Root483D2 (assembly GCF_001426685.1). Taxonomy (GTDB): domain Bacteria; phylum Pseudomonadota; class Alphaproteobacteria; order Rhizobiales; family Rhizobiaceae; genus Pararhizobium; species Pararhizobium qamdonense. The sequence continues at coordinate 112,966 of NZ_LMFB01000013.1, forward strand.
AGTCCACGGCATCGCTGACGACGATGGCGACCAGTAGATTCTCTCCGTTGCCCTCAGCCTCGAAATCGAAGCCGTAATAGTCGTCCGGGATCGTCAGCGTCGAACCGGCCGAGAGCGGCGTGGTTTTCTGTGCCATGTCGTTGGGGAAGATCTGTGTGGCGGTGCCTTCGCCGTTCACATCGAGAAGGACGAGATGTCCCGCATTTCGGCTGGTGACGGAAATCTTGAAGATCTGGCCTTTGTTCAAAGCCGGGCCTTTATCCAGCGATACCGTGACATCGCCCGTATCCGCCTTCCCGACAATGTCGCCGATCGCTTCGACAGGATCGGCATCGACATAGGCGGGGGCTACGGCAGCCTCGACCTTCACCTCCTGATAAGCAGGCTCCGGCTTGACCGCCGGTTGCTGTGCAATTGCCTGTTCTCCCGTGCTTGGTTCGGGCTTGGCGATGCTGGTGCCGAGCATATCCGGCACGCTTTCCAGCTGCGGATCGAGATTGTCGCAGCCGTCCAGCGTCGCGCAATAGTCCTTCGATTTGCGGGTCACATATTCGAAAAGCTCGGCATTGCTGACAAGACCGTTGCCGTTCGCATCGGATTCTTCCGGTTTGTAGCCGGCTATGTAAGCGGATGTGAAAACACCATGCCGATCTTCGACCGGGAGGCGAACATCGTCCCACGCCACCTGATAGGCAGCCGCAGCACTCCAGGCGGTCAACCCACCGGCCGTCAATTGCGCGGGTTTATCGACAACACCGAGATCGATGCGCAGGCCCCGGGTTGCCGGCTGCTTGGTGCTTTGCGCAAACGGGCGCGGCAGATAACGGGCGCCCTGCAAGGCTGATACGGCCTCTCGCGACAAGGAGCGGGAAATCGTCCCGGAATGGCAGGCATCAATCACCAGCGTCACCGCCCTGCCCTTCAGTTTCTCTAGCACGGCCTCCAGTTCATCATCGAGGATGACATTGGTCCAGTCCTCGTCACCGGCTTTGAGATCATAGGTTGAAATGGCCTCGTCCATCCCATCCTCTTCGTCGCCGCTGATATCTTTGACCTGCAGCCCATGCCCGGAAAAATACAGATAGACCCGGTCGCCCGGCGCCGTTCCGGCAATCAGCCATTCGTCCATCGATGACAGGATTGCCTGGCGGGTGGCCTTGTCATCGGTGAGGACCCGGATTTCCTCAGGCTTGAACTGCAGCGTGCCGGTCAACAGAGACTGGATTGCCTTCACATCGTTCTTCGGTCCATGCAGAAACATGTCTTCCGGCAGGTTTTCATAGGTGCCGATGCCGATGACCAGCGCCCGGTCCTGCGCCCACGCCCCTGCCGGTTGCGCCCCCAGCGATGCCAGGCACCAGAGCGCGGCTGTGGCAGTCGTGCGCAAAACCGTCATCACAAGTGTTCCCGGGTGTAGAGCGGCTGGATTGCCACGCTCGTATCGGTGCCGTCGAGCCGCGTGACCAGAAGCTTCAGTACAGAGGCGGCATCCACGCTCTTGCTGGCCAAAGCCGCGCCGATCGCATCGATGGGTTCATTGGTCGAAATTACGATCAGATGATCGGCGCCGAAGGGTTCGACCACCTGCAGATTGCTGAGCTTGAACCCGGCACTCGCCGTTCCCTCCGACTGCACATCCAGCAGCTGCACCTGCCCGGTGTTGGCCAGATTGAACACAACCATGTTTCTATAGCCGGAGGCCGGTGCATTGAAGGCAATCTTGTCGCCGGCAGCGTAGATGTCCTTCTGCGGCGTCAAGGAGACTGTGCCCGGATTCTGGCTCGCCATGATCTTCAGGAAATCAAGCAGGATGAACTTGTCGACAACCGGCTGTATCGAGCGGCCATCGATATGCTCGCCGGCAACGTCGCCGTTTGGCGTGTAGACAATGCCGCTCGCCGCATCCCAGCGATAGGGCACGCCTGTGCCACCCACATTGTCTGGCACGGCATCGGAGCCCTCGACAGACAGCGCCAGCTTGCCATTCCAGCCGGATTCGCGGACGGATTTATGCATCTTCTCCGCTTCCGGTGCGATTGCCACAGTGGCGCTGCGCGTCAACGGCATGACCACCTCATCGTCGGAGCGTGGCAGTTGCGGTGTGAAATTGGGAACCTGCAGGGCCTCCGACTGGGTCTTCACAGTGGCAAAGACATAATCCTCAAGCTCCACCCGCGACAGGCGGCCGTCACCATTGCGATCCGCCGCCCCCTCCACAGCGCGGGCAAAACTCCAGCTCAGGGCACCGCGCGGCTCGCCGTTGATAATGACCTCAGGCGACGGCTGGCTTTCCAGCGATGCGGCGAGCACCGTGACAGTGCGAAATTGAGTTTCTTTCACCGCAGCACCCGACACCGCCTCTTCGGACGGCGGCGGCAGTTTCACCGTGATGGCGTGAGCAAGGCGGGTCTTGCCGGAAAAGGACCGGCTCATGCCGCCGGAATGGCAACTGTCGGAGACGAACAGGACCTGCACGCCTTTGGCTTCCGCTTCGGAAAACCAGGCATTCAGCTCGTTATCGACGATGATCTCATGGTCGGTTTCGGCGGAGCGGCTCCGGTCGAAGCCCGGCAGTTGCAGGAACTCGTCGAGACCGTCGGCCTCGTCGCCGGCCACAAGCTCCGGCATCTGCGCACCGTGCCCGGCATAGGTGAAGATGATCGTATCGCCCTTGGCCGCACGGGCGACAAACCCGCTCCAGGCCGCACGGATATCGTCCTTGAGGGCGGCGGCATCGAAGAACGCCGCTATCTGATCGATGCCTGCCCGCCGCAACGACGCTTCCACATCCTTGGCATCCTTGACGGCACCGTCCAGGCTGACCTCATAGGGGTAGGCATCGACGCCGACAACAAGAGCGAAGGTCGCTGAGGATGCGGCACCGAGCGGCACTGCAGCCAGGAGGAGAGCAAGGGCCAGGCGGCGCAGCATCATTCAGTTCTCCACATCGACTTCGACGCGCCGGTTCATCTGGTTCAGCGTCTCCTCGTCATAAGCGCTGGCATCATCCGCCTTGAACGGCTCGTCCTCGCCTTTGCCGACGGTTTTCCACACGCCCGCATACCCTTCGGCAACGAGATATTCCGCCAGCGCATCAGCGCGTGCCAGAGACAAAACGCGATTGGCTTCCTGCGTGCCGACGGGGTCCGTGTGCCCGATTAGCGTGATCGCCTTGGGCTTGACCGATTTCAGGCATTCTGAAAGGTCCCTGGCGGAAGCCAGCCCTTCCGGGGTAAATTCCGCCGTGCCGAAGACGTAGCGCACCGGCGTCGATTTCTTCTTCAGGGAGACGCCGCGATAGCTGATCTTGCAGGCGCCGCGCACGGTGAGCTTTACAGGGTTTGGGGAGGCAAGCCGCATCTCCGTTGCCATATGATCGAGCCTGACGATATAGGCCTGATCCGGCGCCATCCATTGCGGCGTCAGCACCTCGTTGCCGGCATCCTCCAGCGCCAGCTGATAGTAGCGGGCCGCCGCCTCGTAAGTCCGCCGGTCACGGTTGATGTCCCCCAACGCGTCAAAAACCTGCCAGGGTGCCGAATTGCTGGTGCGGACCGCCTCAAGCTCACCCTCGAAATCTGCGAGATTTGCGCCCTGCCCGACAGCGCCGACGATCCGGTTGAAGGACGCCAGCGCCGCCACGCGGTTAATCATCGCCTTGTCGTCGGCCGTACAACCGGGCTTCGGCATGGCCGCGATCTGCTTGGCCAATGCCTCGTTGCCCGCATTGGTGGCCTTGGCAATCTGCGCCAGGGCATCGCAGGCGGCCGTTGCCGTCCCGGCGCAGAAAAATATAAGCAGCGCTGCCCCGGTAAGAACCCTCAATCGCATCATGCGCCTTTCCATTTCATTTCCAGTCAAACCGCCATGTCCAGTCTGACCGAACAGGCCAACCGGCATTGCGCGGCCGACGCCCGCCTATTTTATGATCTCGAAGGTCACCACCTGCAGGCCGCTGGCGCCCTTGTCGTCCTCGGCCTTCTTGGCAAGGTTGATCGCCAGTCCACGCGTCGGCGGCAGATGCGACTGCGCCACCAGCTGGCGCGCCCGCTCCACGGTCAGCTTTTGATCGCCCAGCCCACCCTCGCGGCAATAGGCGATCATGGTTTCGGCCGGTGCCGGCGTGTCGAAGGTCAGATCGCCGGTGCCGGGCTGCGGGATCAGGCGTTTTTCACCCGGCTGCAGCGTCGTATTGCCGATCATCGCATCGGGAATGACTTCCACATTGCCGGTCTCTTCCACATACAGGATCTGCAATTCGCAGGCCCTGTTGGCACTCAGCTCGAAGGACAGCTGGTCGCCGACCTTCGCCGTGGTCGTGGCTACATGCAGCGCCAGTTCAAGCTTGCCGTGATCGGCAGGCTGCTCCTGGCGATAGGCGGGCGTCGCGGCCGCGATCGTCTGCGGCTTGACATAATCCTGCTGCGCCGTTTGACCGGCCACGTCCTCACCTCCACCGGCCGTGGCCACATGGACGGTTGCCGTGTCGAGCGGCTTCAGCTGCATCAGGGGATGCAAAAGCAGTGGAAATTGCTGCTCGACCTCGGCGCGGGGGACCGTCGCGCCCGCCTCAAGCGTCGTCACCCAGTCGATGCCAAGCCGCAGCGTATCGACATCCTCCACCCGCTTGATTGCCGAGGACAGCTCTGTCGGCGTCATGTCGAACTCGGCGGCGAGCGCATCGAAATCGAGTTCATCCTCATATTTGTCGCCAAAATAAGTGACGAGCTCGGCATTGCCGGGCGCCTGCATGCTCTGAGCGCTGCCATCCGGCGTCGGCTCGGTTACGCCGAGCTTGACCAGCGCCTCGACGAAACGCTGCCGGTCCTTGTTATAGGCGGCATCAAGCTCTTCCTGCGGCACGTACATATCCAAGAGAATGGCCTGCTGATCCCGGGTGAATAGCGTCGATGTCTGGATATGCTCGCGCAGCTGGTCGCGTTTCGACAGGATGCCGTTGGCGTGGCAATCGAAACAGGAGCGGGCATTGATGATCTCGACCCCCTTGCCGATCGGCCGCTTGCGGAAGGACACGATCGAGGTCGGCCCGATATCCAGCTGCTTTCCCGCCGCTGTTGACAGGTAATAGCCCTGCAGCCCGTTCGGCAGCGAGAAGATCATCTCGCCGCCATCATGCTCAAACGGCGTCAGACCGCCATCGAACGGTTCCAGTTCCTTAGGCCCTTGCGGAAAACGCTTCAGCACCTGGCGGCCGACATCGCCGCCGAAATCATAGGATTTCCAATAGTAGCCTCCGAACGGCATGTCGTGGCGTTCCAGCATGCGGTTATGATCTGAAACCCCTGACGATCCATCGGCAAAACCCGCGCGCAGCACCTGGCGGCGGCGGATATTGTCATCGACATTGATCTGGAACCGCTGCTCGAGTTCGCGGATATGGGTCGGCAGCTTCATCAACCGGTTGTAGATCTTCGGTTTGGCGGCATTGGCCATGAACCAGTCGATGCGCATGATCGGCAGGACAGTGCCGGTTTCCTTGGTGAGCGCCAGAAGCGAGGCATCGCTGGCGGGATCGACACCGTAGAAATATTGCGAAATCAGGAAATTATAGTCGTCGGCCGACCATTGCAGGTCGCGCAGATCAACCCTCACCATCAGGCCATTGGTGCCTTCGACCTCCTGCGGCAAGACAAGCTTCGGGCCGTAAGACAGCGAATTCAACAGTTTCTTGAAGCCGCCGGCCAGAACGTCCATGCGCTTCATGAAGGTCTTGTCGTCCTCGCAGCCCATCATGCCATTGTACTGGTTGCGATAGGAGAAGTAGCGCATATATTGCCGGTCGAGATCGTTGACCTTGGAAATATCCTTCAGCCCGGCCTCGACGAAATCCCGGTAGGCCAGCATCGGCCGCGTGCGCGCCGGTTTGCTCGCAGCAGTCTGCGGCAGATCCGATTGCTTCAGCGAATTGATCCAGTCCTCCAGGCTCTTCACCTCCTCCACGCTCGGGCGCTTGCCAAGCGGCATGCGGCCGCTGGTCACCGAGGTAAACAGACGGGATTTGGCGGCATCGCCGGGAACCACGAAAGCGGCGTCGGCTGCGATCGTGCTGAGGTCACCGGCCGGATAGGATCCTTGCGAGCTTTCGCCGGGCCCATGGCAATTGCGGCAATATTTGCCGATAAAGGCATCGGCCTGGCTGGCAAGGCCGGCATTGCCGCCGCCAAGAGCGGAGGCCGGCGTGCTTTCCGTGCAGACCGCCGTTGCCGATTGCGCCACCGGCTGCGGCGGCTTGACCTCGCGGTCGGACAGGAAGGCATAGATCGCGGTGCGGTCCTTCTCGTTGAGAACGGACAGTCCATGGGCGATCTCGCGCATGACGGGATCGGTCAGGGGAGCGCCTGAGAGCTTCTTGCCGTCGTCGATCAGGCCGGTGGTGAACACGTCGGGTGTGGCAAGGCCTGCCATCCGGGCCTTGGAAATATCGGGCGCCACCGCGCCGGTCAGGCCCTTTTCCCCGGTATAGGCGTTTTCCATGTCGAGACCGTAAGTGGTGGTTCGCGGCGTATGACACTCGCCGCAGCCGCCGACATTTTCGACGAGATAGCGGCCGCGCTCCATCTGCGTTTCTTCGCGCGGCTGATAGTCCGCCACATTGAAGTGGCTGCGCTTCCACAGCGTGATCGTCGTCTGGCGGCTATAGGGAAACGCGATCTCGTGTTCCTCTGACACGGCATCGGACGCAATCAGCGTGTCGATATAGGCCTTGATATCCAGCACATCCTCCGGCTTCATGCCGCCATAGGCGGTATAGGGCATGACGGGATAGAGATTGTTGCCTTCGCGATCGATGCCCTGCATCACCGCATTGAGAAACTGCGCATTGGTCCACCCGGCGATGCCGTTGGCATGGGGCGAAATGTTCGGGGCATAGAATTTGCCGATCGCCGTATCCATTTCCAGTCCGCCGGACAGGACGTCGCTGCTCCTGGCCGATCCATGGCAGGCACCGCAACCGGACGCATTGAACAGATATTTGCCATTGCCGGTATCGGCCTTATAGGTCGCGTAGGCATCGTCAGCGAAAGCATCACGCGCCGATGCAGCGCCCGGACACTGGGTCAGCGCCAGAACCAGTGCCGCCATCGCCACCATCGTGCGCGGCAGGCCGAGCCTACGGATCAGGGTCCCGGACACTTGATCGAACATGCGCATGGCCTGTTCTCCTTGCTTTCTCAAACAACAAATACGCTATAGCTACCGGAACTCGAACTGCTCGAACTCGACCCGTCTGGGTGTCTTGCCGAGGTCCTTCAGGCCCTTTTCAATGGATTTTCGCAGCAATGGCGGCCCGCAGAACCAGAGGTCCGCTCCCGCCGGATCGACGGCGCTCGATGCGGCAAGCTTTGCCGCGTCGAGCCTGCCGTCCGTTTTGGAATCATGCAAAGTGAAACTGAAATTCGAAAGCTTGTCCGCCTGCGTTTGAAACGTATCAAGGCCGATGGCCTCGCTCCGGTCGCGCACGCAATAGACCATGTGGATGTCCTGGCCTTCGTCCCCCTTCAGGCGCCCCGCCATCGCCAGGAACGGCGTAACACCAATGCCGCCAGCGAGCCATATCTGTTTCTTGCTGCCACGGCGGTGATTGAAATGCCCATAGCCACCCTCCAGTTTCAGGCGGTCGCCAATGGCGATGCCGTCGCGCAGCGCCTTGGTATAATCACCCAGCGGCTTGATGGCGAACCGCACGGTGCCGTCGTCCTCCATGCCGGCGATCGTGAACGGATGCGGCTCGCGCAGACCCGGTTTGTTGACCCGGAAAAATCCGAACTGGCCGGGCCTGGCACGCAGCGGACGCCGCACTGGCCGGGCGGAAATGATCGTTGCGCCCTCATGACGCGCCACATCGAAGACCTCGTAGGTGCGGGTCCGCAGCCAGGGAAAGAGCTGTGTGTAGATATAGCTCAGCGTGCCGATCATCGCGAAAATATTGAGATAGGTCGCCAGCATCGCCGTGCCGTCATAGGGCCGCTTGATGAACGTCTGGTGGAAGGCGGCCATGACGAACAGCAGACCGATGAAACGGTGTGTCAGGCGCCAGAAATGGTAGGGGATCTCCACCTTCGTCTTCGGCACGATCTTGACGATGCTGAGCAGCAAAAGGACGACGAGCGCGTAAAAGGCATATTTGCCGGCATCAGCCGCCAACTTGTTCAGTCCGCCGGTCAGCGACAGGCCCTTGAAATCCGGCGTGATGAAATAGTGTACGAGGATCAGCACGAGGACCGTGATCCCTACCCGGCGATGCGTCTGGTAGATCCGGTCGAGCCCGCCGAAAAGGCGCTCGATGAAAGGTGGGCGCGTGGCCATGAACAGTGCCAGCGCCATGCCGGTAAAGGCCATCGAGGATGCCATCAGCGAAAACGTGGTGCCCGCATTGGTATGGCTGACCGCAGGGACAACCAGCAGCCCCGCAAATCCGATCAGCGACCAGACAAGAACAGCACCCGCGCTCACGCCATATCCCCCATAATTCCGCAGTTGCGGAGCCCAAGGTGAGACTGGCAAGGCCCTCAAGCTTCGTCAACTGCTATTGTAGCAGAGACGATTTTACGCCGGGCTTTATTCGCCTGCCCTCATTTCAGCGTGCCGGCGGCAATCACCTCGCGTGCTTTTTGCGCCAGCGGATGGTCCGGATGGCGGCGGATGAAGCGTTCGTAAGCTTCGCGCGTCCCTTTGCGGGTGGCGCCGCCATATTCGGACTGCACGGCAGCTTCCGCATCCGGCGCCGGCGTCATGATTCCACCTGTTCCCTTTGGCGCTTGTGCCGCCAATACCACACCGCTGAAAAACCCGGCTATTGCCCCTAAAAGGGCGAGGATCGGCCATTGCCTCCGAAATTCGACCAGCATATCAACGCCTCTTCAGGTTTGGGAAAGTTACGGGTGCGATGAGACTTACGGAGTGGTTTCAGCCGCGTTCCGGAAGTATCAACTTACAGATAATATAATGATTTCCGGTGTACATTCTCCACCGAGAAGGTGAAACAATGACGGGCACGAATAAAACCGTAAAAACCATTACTGCTACAGGCAACCAGCTGGTCGATGGCATCATTTCCGGCACAGCCTGGGGCGGCGATAGCGTTACCTACGCTTTCCCCACGCTTGCCAGCCAGTATCATTACGGCAACCCGGCAGAGTTGAACAACAATTTCGGTGCGGTTTCGGCTGCGCAAAAGAACGCGGCGCTGTTCATCATGGAACAGTCTTCCGGAACTGCCGCCAATGACGGCTTTTCCGTCGAAGGGTTTACCAAGCTGGCCTTCTCCGCCGGCAGCGCAACCACCGCGACGCTGCGCTTTGCGCAATCCGACCAGGCAAGCCCGACAGCCTATGCCTATTTTCCCGACACACACTATTCCGCCGGCGATACCTGGTTCAGCACGAATTATGAGGGCACGATCAACGACTACCGCGCGCCGGTTGCCGGAAATTATGCCTGGCACACGCTGGTCCACGAACTGGGTCATGCACTCGGCTTGAAGCATGGTCATGATACCAGCGTCTTCGGCGCGACGCCCGATGCCTTCAACTCGGTCGAATATACGGTCATGACCTATAATGGTTTTGTCGGCGACGATGCCAATGGCTACGCCTATGAGCAGTTCGGCGCGCCGCAGACCTTCATGATGGCCGATATCGCTGCCCTGCAGCACATGTATGGCGCCAATTACACCACCAACAGCGGCAACACGGTCTACAAGTGGACACCGGACAGCGGCAAGACCTATGTGGATGGCAAGGTGGCGATCGACCCCGGTGGCAACCGCATCTTCGCCACGATCTGGGATGGCGGCGGAAAGGACACGTTCGATCTCACCGCCTACAAGAGCAACCTCAATATCGACCTTCGCGCCGGTGGCTTCTCGATGTTCAGCGAGGACCAGCTGGCGGGGCTGGGCGGCGGGCCGAACGATGGCTATGCGCGCGGCAATATTTTCAATGCGCTGCTGCACAAGGGCCACCTTGCCTCGCTGATCGAGGACGTCAAGGCCGGGTCCGGAAACGACAGGGTCGTTGGTAACCAGGCCGCCAACGCGCTCTTCGGCAATGGCGGAAATGATTCGCTGTTCGGGAAAGACGGCAACGATTCTTTGTTTGGCGGCGCCGGAGGCGACAAACTGAACGGCGGCAAAGGGCGCGACATGCTCACCGGCGGCGGCGGTGCAGACATGTTCATTTTCTCCGAGCTGTCCGACAGCACCACGGCGGCATCCGGCCGCGACACGATCTTCGACTTTCGGGGCTCCGAAGGCGACCGGATCAACCTTGCAGGCATAGATGCCGACATCACGAAAGAGGGCAACCAAGGTTTCAAGTTCATCGGCACCAAGGGCTTCGGCGGCGATGAAGGCGAGTTGCGCTACGTCAAGAATGCGTCCGGCACCTATATCTATGGCGATGTGGACGGCGATCGAAAAGCCGACTTTTCCATCCATCTCGACGACGCCGTCACCCTGCAGAAGGGCTATTTTTTCCTCTGACAGACGCGAATCTGAGTGGAGAGGGCCGGATAAGTCATATTCTTGGTATTTGGCAGGCCATTTGAGGAATTCTGCGAGTGCCAAACACTCCGTCATCCCTGTGCTTGTCACAGGGATCCAGCCAGCTCAAGTCATTGAGCTGAAAGAGTCTTTTGACCCGACGGACGTCGGGTCGCTGGATTCCCGCCACAAGGGCGAGAATGACGGAGAGTGGGGTATGGCTCTTACCGGACAATCTTATTCCAGATTTTTCAGCAGTCTGGGCGGGATCAAAGTATCCTGCCTTGTCTTTTGAACGCCGATCCCAAAGGCAAACCTTCACGGATTATCTGGGCAAGGCGCCACACCGCCCTTACCCGCCCGCATGCAGCCAAACAAAAAAGGCGGCCCGCAGGCCACCTTCCTCGTACTCATTCCCAGAAATTCGGCCTCAGCCGACGAATGCGCGTTCGATGACGAATTCGCCCGGCTTGTTGTTGGAGCCTTCGTTCAAGCCGGCGGCCTCCAGAATTTCCTTGGTTTCCTTCAGCATCTCCGTCGAGCCGCAGATCATGCCGCGATCGGTTAATGGGTCGAAGGCCGGCAGGCCAAGGTCCGAGAACATCTTGCCGTCACGCATCAGGTTGGTGATGCGGCCCTTGAACGGATAATCCTCGCGGGTCACCGTCGCATAATGCCGCAGCTTGTCGCCGACCAGTTCGGCCAGGAATTCGTGGTTGCGGATTTCTTCGAGCAGGTCGAAGCCGTATTTCAGTTCGGCCACGTCGCGGGTCGTGTGGGTGAGGATGACTTCCTCGAACTTCTCGAAGGTTTCGGGATCACGGATCAGGCTCGCAAACGGCGCGATGCCGGTTCCGGTCGAAAACATGTAGAGGCGCTTGCCAGACGTCAGCGCGTCGAGCACCAGGGTGCCCGTCGGCTTCTTGCGCATCAGCACCTGATCGCCGGGCTTGATGCTCTGCAGATGCGAGGTCAGCGGACCGTCCTGCACCTTGATCGAGAAGAATTCCAGCTCCTCGTCCCAGGCGGGGCTCGCGATCGAATAGGCGCGGTAGACCGGCTTGCCCTCGACCATCAGGCCGATCATGGCGAATTCACCCGAGCGGAACCGGAATTCCGTCGGACGCGTCATGCGGAAGCTGAACAGCCGGTCCGTATAATGCGTGACCTTCGTCACCGTTTCAGCGAACACGCCGGCGGGCACGGTTGCGGCAAATTCTTCGATCTTGGCAGGAGCATTCATTTCGGGGTCAGGTCCTGTAATGATGAGTAACGCTTTCAGGTATCAGCGGATATTCCAAAAGGCGCCGATTTGGAAGCAAATCCGTTCCAATTATAGCGCCTTTTTCAGATTGATGCGTGTTTCAGTGTGTCGCAGCCGTCAGGAAACCCGCCGCCAGCTGTAGGATTTCGCATCGGCCGAAGGTCTGGCCGTCGGCTGGTAGTGATTGTCGATCCCCGGCAAACGCCCTTCCGACAGACGCTTGAGCGCCGTTTCGTTGCTGACGGCAAAGCTATCGATGCCACAGCGCAGCATCAGCGGCACCTGGTCGATCAGCACGTCGCCGACGGCGCGGATTTCCTTGCCGTAACCGAGACGCACGCGCAGCAGCGACGCGTGGCTGAAGGCGCGGCCATCGTTGAACGCGGGAAAAGCCACCGCAATCAACGACACTTGCTCCAGAAACGGCTGCAGCCGCGTCACATCGTCGGCGGGGTTGACCAACACACCAAGCCCGCTCTCGCCGGCCTGTGCCTTTTCAACAAAGGCGTCGATCCCCAAAATGGCCTTCTCGTTGGAGCCGGCCTTGGTTTCCTCGGTTTCGACGACCCAGGGGTCATCCGTGACGAAACCGGTTTCTTTCCAGATCTGTGTCATATGCTTGTCCTCAGGCCGCTTCCTGCGCATTGCCGCCATAGAGCGCATCCTTGAACGGCTGCGGCCCGACCCGGCGATAGGCCGCAAGGAAGATTTCCGACGGATCCGTTCGCAAGGACAGATAGGTATTGACGATCGTCTCGATCGCGTCGGTGACCTTTTCAGGCTCAAAGCCGCGGCCGATGATCTCGCCGATCGAGGTATTCTCGTCGCCGGAACCGCCAAGCGTGATCTGGTAGAGTTCGGCACCCTTCTTTTCCACGCCCAGCAGGCCGATATGGCCGACATGGTGATGGCCGCAGGCATTGATGCAGCCGGAGATCTTGATCTTCAGCTCGCCAATCTCGGCCTGCCGGTCCGGGTCACCGAAGCGGGTGGAGATTTCCTGCGACAGCGGGATGGAGCGCGCATTGGCAAGCGCGCAATAGTCCAAGCCGGGACAGGCAATGATATCCGTGATCAGACCGGCATTGGCCGTCGCCAGACCAATCGCAACGAGACCACGGTAGAGCGCTTCCAGATCGGCCAGCGCCACATGCGGCAGGATGATATTCTGCTCATGGCTGATGCGGATTTCATCAAAGGCGTATTCCTGCGCCAAATCGGCAATCGCATCCATCTGGCTGTCGCTGGCATCGCCTGGAATGCCGCCGATCGGCTTCAGCGACACCGTCACCATGCCATAGTCAGGGTGCTTGTGCGGCTGTACATTCTGCTGCACCCAGCGGGCAAAGTCCGGATCGGCCTTCTTCCAGCCGGCCAGATTGGCCCAGCCTTCGGGACGGTCGGTCAGCGGCGGAGGTGCGAAATAGCTGGTGATCGCCTGGATATCTGCATCCGGCAGCTTCAGCTCCGTGTTCTTCAGCTGCAGGAACTCCTGCTCGACCTGGCCTGTCAGGTTCTCCACGCCGGTTTCGTGCACGAGGATCTTGATGCGCGCCTTGTACTTGTTGTCGCGGCGGCCGTGCAGATTGTACACCCGCATGATCGCTGTCGTATAGGACAACAGATCCTCTTCCGGCAGGAAATCGCGGATTTTCTTGGCGATCATCGGCGTGCGGCCCTGCCCGCCGCCGACATAGACGGCAAAGCCGATCTCGCCCTTGTCGTTCTTCTTCAGGTGCAGGCCGATATCGTGCACCTGAATGGCGGCGCGGTCGCGCTCGGCGCCGGTAACGGCGATCTTGAACTTGCGCGGCAGGAAGGAAAACTCCGGATGAACCGACGACCACTGGCGCAGGATTTCGGCGTAAGGGCGCGGGTCGGCGACTTCGTCGGCAGCGGCACCGGCAAAATGATCGGCGGTGACGTTGCGGATACAGTTGCCCGACGTCTGGATCGCGTGCATCTCGACCGAGGCAAGCTCCGCCAGGATATCCGGCGTGTCAGAGAGTTTCGGCCAATTGTACTGGATGTTCTGGCGCGTGGTGAAATGGCCGTAACCGCGATCATATTTGCGGGCGATATGGGCCAGCATGCGCATCTGGTCGCTGTTCAGCGTGCCATAGGGAATGGCGACCCGCAGCATATAGGCGTGCAGCTGCAGATAGACGCCGTTCATCAGCCGGAGAGGCTTGAAGGCATCCTCGGCAAGCGCGCCGGAAAGACGGCGCGTGACCTGATCGCGAAACTGGGCAACACGGTCGGCAACAAAGGCATGGTCGAATTCGTCGTAACGGTACATCGGTCTTCTTTTCCTTAAGCCACCTGAACGGGGCCGGTCAGGCCCTTGTATCCCGGCGCATAGTCGATCGTCGGGCCTTCGGCGCGAACACGCTCGCGCATCCGCAAAGGCCTGAGCACGCCTGCTACTTCTTCAATATCAATGACATTCACGTCAACCACCTTGTTATCGGCAAAGGCAGCCTTTCCAGTCGCTTCCAGAGCGGTGACCGCCTCAGCATGGCGGGCGATAAACGCATCCTGCAGCGATTCCACCCAGTTGCCGGAGGCATCGAGCCAGACGGAAATGCCGTCGGACAGGCGGTTTGCGGTCAATACCTTGTCGGCCATGTCAGTTCCTCACTTCATCAGTCTGTTTGTGCTGCACGTCTGCGGCCGAACCGTTCGTCTTGCGCGTGACCAGCGGCTGCGACCGTTCGAAATTCGCGCCGGCCACCGCATCGCCGATGATCACCATGACCGGACCATCCAGCTCGTCGCGATATTGCAGGTCCGGCAGATCCTTCAACGTGCCGTGCAGAAGCTTGCGCCCGGCGCGGCTGGCGTTTTCGATCACGGCGACCGTGGTTTCCGCCGGCAAACCGGCTTCGATCAGCCGCGCCGCAACGGAGGCTGCCACCGTGCGGCCCATATAGACGGCAATGGTCGCACCGGAAATGGCAAGACGGGCCCAGTCGGGCAGGACGTCACCGGTGAGATCATGGCCGGTGGTAAAGATCAGCGACGAGGCGACACCGCGCAGCGTCAGCGGCAACTCGAAATCGGCAGCGGCCGCAAAAGCCGAGGTAATGCCGGGAACGATCTCGTAGGTGATCCCGGCTTCGCGCAAAGCCGCCATCTCTTCGCCGGCGCGGCCATAGACCAGCGGATCGCCCGACTTCAGCCGCACGACACGCTTGCCGTCCTGACCGAGGCGCACCAGCAGCTGGTTGATCTCATCCTGCGATTTCGAATGGCAGCCCTTGCGCTTGCCAACCGGCAGGCGCTCAGCGTCGCGGCGGCCCATATCGACGATCGCCTGCGGCACCAGCGCATCATAGACGATCACATCGGCTTCCATCATGACGCGCTGGGCCCGCAACGTCAAAAGGTCTTCCGCCCCCGGACCCGCACCCACCAGCCAGACATGGCCGGGAACCCGATCGACCGACTGCAGCAGCCGGGATGCTTCCCGGCGCGCTTCGGCGATATTTCCAAGCGACACCTGATCTGCGACCGGGCCGGAAAAGAACCGGCGCCAGAACACACGGCGGGAAACGCCGCGCGGCAGAACACGGTCGGCGGCATCGCGATAGGCCTGCGCCAGCGAAGCGAGCGCGCCAAGGGAGGGGGAAAGCAGCTGATCGATCTGCGCGCGGATCATCTGGGCGAGCACCGGCCCTGCGCCCTCGGTGCCGATTGCGACGGCGACGGGCGCGCGATTGACCAATGCCGGCGTCAGGAAATCGCAGAATTCCGGCTGATCCACCGCATTGGCCGGAATTTTCTGCGCCCGCGCCGCAGCGACGATCAGGCGGTCGTGTGCCGCGTCGCCGGTTGCGGCAAAGACCAGCGTTGCGCCGTCGACCTGGCCTGCCTCGAAAGGCGTTGCGACATGGTCGATCGAATTCACGGACAGGAACGCGGCGAAGTCGTCTTCCGGCGCATCCGCATAGGCGACGATCCGGGCTTGCGTGTTGAGCAACAGCCGAACCTTGGCAAATGCCTCGTCACCATTGCCGAAAACCGCCACGCATTTCTGCGCAACGCGGAAGAAGGCCGGAAAGACGGTCAGTTGTTCGGTCATCGTGTGGGAATCTGATCCTGTTACAGGTTATGGGGAATATCCCCTTTATACCTTGAAAATTGAAGAAACAGAAATTCCGATGCCTTTGCAGGCGGATATTCTTTTGCTCGACTCCAGCATAATTTGAGCAAATCTCTCCGAGGACAAGGCCTTCGGCAACGGCAGGATCGTGTTTCCGAGCATTGCCTATACCACTTCAAATCCGCTAAATGCCAGTAATCCTATTGTATGGAGCCAATGGTTTGACGAACAATTCCAAACTTGCAGAACGCCTGCTGAGCGTCATCGAGACAGACGTCCTGCCCCTGACGGAAAAGGGTGTCGCTGCCGGCAACAAGGTTTTCGGTGCGGCGATCCTGCGCAAATCGGACCTGTCGCTCATCATCGCGGAAACCAACAACGAGACGGAAAACCCGCTCTGGCATGGCGAAGTGCATACGCTGAAACGCTTTTACGAGCGCGCCGAAAAGCCTGACACCAAGGACCTCATCTTCCTCTCTACCCACGAACCCTGCTCGATGTGCCTCTCGGCGATCACCTGGGCGGGCTTTGACAATTTCTACTACCTGTTCAGCCACGAGGATTCACGCGACGCGTTTTCGATCCCGCACGACCTGAAAATCCTGAAAGAGGTTTTCCGGCTCGATCCTGGCGGCTATGCCAAGACCAACGCCTTCTGGCGCTCCTCTTCGATCGCCGATCTCGTGGCGACATCGGACGAGGCCGGCAAGGCCGCGCTACGGGAACAGGACCGGCGCATTCGCGCCAAGTACCAGTCGTTGTCGGATGATTATCAGTCCGGCAAGGACGCCAACGCCATTCCATTGAATTGAGCCCGATGCACCCCTCCAAGGATATCGCCCGCCTGCTGGAAATCATGGAAGCCCTGCGTCAGCCCGACACCGGCTGCCCATGGGATATCGTCCAGACCTTCGAGACGATCAAACCGTATACGCTGGAAGAAGCCTACGAGGTTGCCGACGCGATCGAGCGCGCCGATATGGACGATCTCTGCGACGAGCTCGGCGACCTGCTTCTGCAGGTGGTTTTCCACGCCCGCATGGCGCAGGAAGCCGGCGATTTTGCCTTTGGCGACGTGGTCGAAGCGATCACCCGAAAAATGATCCGGCGCCACCCGCATGTGTTTGCGCGGTCTGACGCGGATACGCCGCAGGCCGTGAAACTGCAATGGGACGAGATCAAGCAGGCGGAAAAGGCCGAACGCCGCAAGCGGCGGGCAAAGCGCGGCCTGCCTGAGGATGTCAACACAGGTCATCTCGGCTCCGTCCAGCGCAGTTTCCCGGCGCTGGTCGAGGCTTTGAAACTGCAGGAACGGGCGGCCAAGGTCGGTTTCGACTGGTCCTCGCCTGAGCCGATCCTCGACAAGATCGAAGAGGAGATTGCCGAACTGCGCGAGGCGCTCGCTTTGAACGACAAGGCAAAGGTGGCAGACGAACTCGGCGATCTGATCTTCGCCGTCGTCAACATCGGCCGCCATGTGGGCGCTGATCCCGAAATGGCGCTGCGCGGCACCAACACAAAGTTCCGCCGCCGTTTCGCGCATATCGAGACGGAACTGGAAGCTCAGGGGGAAACGCTGGAGGCGGCAACGCTGGAGCGGATGGAGGAACTGTGGCAGGCAGCCAAGGCGATCGAGCGGCAGTTGAGGTAACTGGCCCGCGTGAGCCAGCCGTCGATTCTGAGATCGGGGAGGCTTCACCCCCCTCTGTCACTGCGTGACATCTCCCCCTCAAGGGGGGAGATTCTTCTTTTTCCTAGCCGCCTAATATTGGAGAGGCACAGTCGATGCGGTCAATCTCCCCCCTTGAGGGGGAGATGTCGGCGTCGCCGACAGAGGGGGGTGTTAGCCCCGATTCCGGTAATAGGCCACCAGTCCGGTAATACGCTACCAGTCCTGCGCCGCAGCCTTCGGGCCATTGCCGAGCCGCCGTTCAAGCTCTTCCGCCTCGCTTGGCGTCATGCGCAGATCGAGGCTGACGGAGCCGTCTTCCAGGTCCTCGCGGCCATCGACCAACGTGTGTTCGTAGACCCAGGAGAGCAGCTGCAGCTTGCTGGCCGGCAGCACGACGTTGCATTCCATCAAGACGCCGGACAGGCGCTTGTTGATCTCGTCCAGCAGGTGATCGACACCCTCGCCCGTCACGGCCGAAACGGCGACGGTGTTTTCGCTGTGTTCGGCTTTCTGGACGAGGCTTTCATGCGCGTCGGCATCCAGCAGATCGACCTTGTTCCAGACTTCGATGATGCGCTCGGAGCGCGCCTTCTCGTCAATGCCGAGATCGGTGAGGATGCGCAGCACGTCCTGCGATTGAACCTGGTTGTCGGGGTCGGCGAGATCGCGCACGTGCAGGATCAGGTCGGCTTCCAGCACCTCTTCCAGCGTCGCGCGGAAGGCGGCGACCAGATGGGTCGGCAGGTCAGAGATGAAACCGACGGTGTCGGACAGCATCACCATGCGGCCATGCGGCAGTTTCATCCGGCGCAGCGTCGGATCAAGCGTTGCAAACAGCATGTCTTCGGCGAGAACGCCCGCACCGGTGATGCGGTTGAACAAAGTCGATTTGCCGGCATTGGTATAACCGACGAGGGCGACGATCGGATGCGGCACCTTCTTGCGCTTGGCGCGATGAAGCTGGCGGGTGCGGCGCACCTGCTCCAGCTCCTTTTCGAGCTTGACGATCTTTTCCTGCAAAAGCCGGCGGTCGGCCTCGATCTGGGTTTCACCCGGACCACCCATGAAGCCCGCGCCACCGCGCTGGCGCTCCAGGTGGGTCCAGCTGCGAACCAGGCGGCCCTTCTGGTAGTTCAGATGCGCAAGCTCGACCTGCAGCGTGCCTTCCTTGGTGGACGCACGGCGGCCGAAGATTTCCAGGATGAGACCGGTCCGGTCGATGACCTTGCAGTTCCATTCTTTTTCGAGATTGCGCTGCTGAACCGGCGTCAGCGGATGATCGATGATGACGAGACCGGCATTGTGCTCGCTCAAGAGATGGCCGATTTCCTCGATCTTGCCGCTGCCGAGCAACGTTCCGGGCTTGGGCTGGGCAATGGGCACGATGGCGCCGTGCACGACCTCCAGATCGATGGCAAGCGCCAGGCCGATCGTTTCCTCAAGCCGGCTTTCGTCGCTGCGTGTCGAGGTCGCGGCAATGATCTCAGCGTTCTGTCTGCCCGTCTTTTTCAGGACTGGGACGATGACAACGGCGCGCATGTCATCACGAAGCTTTTCAAGCTCCGGGATGATCGACGCCGATTTGGTATCACGTTTGGTAATGTGTTTTATATCCCGTCAGGATGCGGATTCTTCGCTCTCGAACATCTGCATCGGCTGGCCCGGCATGATTGTCGAGATGGCGTGCTTGTATACGAGCTGGGAATGCCCGTCACGCCGCAAAAGCACACAGAAATTGTCAAAAGACGTGACAACGCCCGTCAGTTTCACACCATTGATAAGAAAAATTGTCAGAGATATCTTCTGCTTGCGGACTGTGTTGAGAAACAGATCCTGCAAGTTCTGAGAACGTTCCGCCATAGCGCCGCTTCTTTCTTATTTTCCGGTTCGATTTAACCGGTTGATTATACAATCTGAATAGCCCCGAACGCTGGAAAAAACCTGTCTTTAAAGCGTCCCCCCGGATTTGGTATCAAATCGCGGTCTTTTCCGCAATGTCGAAAAAGGCTTCACGAATTTTCTGTGACACGCTGCCGGGATGACCGTTGGCGATGGTTTTACCGTTAACCGCAACGACCGGAAAACAGATACTCGTGGCGGCGGTGATGAAAACCTCGCGCGCTTCCAGCATCTCTTCGAGCGAAAAAGCCTGCTCGACGATCTCAAGGCCGAGCGTCCCGGTAACGTCCTTCAGGGTCGTGCGGGTGATACCGCGCAGGATGCCGTGATCGGCGTGGCGGGTCCGCAGCCGGCCGGCCTTGTCGACGATCCAGACATTGGTTGCCGCGCCCTCTTTCACCGTTCCATCAGCATCGACAAAGATCGCCTCCTGGGCGCCCTCCTCCTTGGCGGCCTGCCTTGCCAGCACATTCGGCAGCAATCCCACCGACTTGATATCGACGCGGTCCCAGCGGTTTTCAGGAACAGTAATCGTGCTGATGCCGGCCGCGTTCTTCTTGGCAATTACCGAAGCATCGGTCCGCTTGGCTGTCACCACAATGGTCGAAGGCGTATCGGCAGCGGGAAAGACATGATCGCGGCGCGCGGCACCGCGCGTCACCTGCAGATAGAACAGGCCGTTCTTCACCCGGTTGCGGCGGGCCACCTCGCGAATGACGTGAATGAGTGCTGCCCGCGTCATCGGGCAGGCCATGCGCAGCTCGCTCAGCGAGCGGTCCAGCCGGTCGAGATGCCGTGTCAGGTCGATAATGAAGCCATGGCGGATCTCGCAGACCTCATAGACGCCGTCGGCGAACTGGAAGCCGCGATCCTCGATATGAACGGCGGCTTCGGAGTGGCGCTGATAGGCGCCGTTGACATAGGCAATGCGCGACATGGATGACCTGTCCTGGAACGATGGAACCCTGAATTTCAGACGCCGAGCGACTTCAGTTTTCGGTGCAGCGCCGAGCGCTCCATGCCGACAAACTCTGCCGTGCGCGAAATATTGCCGCCGAAACGGTTGATCTGCGCAATCAGATAATCCCGCTCGAACATTTCGCGCGCTTCGCGCAAGGGCAGCGTCATGATGTGGTGATCGCCCTGGGCTGAAATCTTCGGCAGGCTGTCGCCCACTTCGCTTGGCAGCATATCGGCTGATATCGCGGTATCCGGACCGTCGCTGCGGGCCAGGATCATCAAGCGTTCGATATTGTTGCGCAACTGCCGGATATTGCCCGGCCAGTCATGCGATTGCAGCACGGCGAGCGCGTCATCACCGATCTTGCGGGTGCGGATACCGGCCTGCTCGCTGATCTGGCGCATGAACATATCGACCAGAAACGGAATGTCCTCGCGCCGTTCCGCCAAGGGCGGCACACGCACGGGGATGACGGCCAGCCGATGGTAGAGGTCCTCGCGAAACGCGCCTTCGGCGATCTGGCTTTCGAGATTATAGGCGGTCGAGGAGATGATACGGACATCGACCTTGACGCGCTTGGAGCCGCCGACCCGCTCGAACTGCTGATCGACCAGCACGCGCAGGATCTTGTTCTGCGTCTCGCGCGGCATTTCGCCGACCTCATCCAGATAGAGAATGCCGCCATGGGCTTCCTCAAGCGCGCCGGTCTTGCGCGGCTGGCCGGGCGTGCCTTCCGTGCCGAACAGCGCCATCTCCATGCGGTCGGGCGTGATCGCTGCCGCATTCAGCGCCACGAAGGGACCGCCAGCCCGCGAGGACTTCCGGTGGATCATCCGGGCAACCAGTTCCTTGCCGGAGCCGGACGGACCGTGGATCATGATGCGGCTGTTGGTCGGCGCGACCTTTTCGATGGTCTGGCGCAATTGCGAAACGGCAACCGAGGTCCCGATCAGTTCGACGGGATCGCCGGAGCGCTTCTTCAGCTCGGAGACTTCCTTCTTCAGCTTGGAGTTTTCCAGCGCCCGTTCCGCAATCAGGATCAGCCGGTCGGCCTTGAATGGCTTCTCGATAAAGTCGTAGGCGCCGCGGCGAATCGCCGAAACGGCGGTCTCGATATTGCCGTGACCCGAAATCATCACGACGGGCAGGTCCGGATAGCGGCTCTTGATCTCGTCGAGCAATGCCAGGCCATCGAGCCTACTGCCCTGCATCCAGATATCCAGGAAGACCAGGCGGGGAACGCGGTCGCTGATGGCGGCAAGCGCGCTGTCGCTGTCGAACGCGGTGCGGGTCTCGTGCCCCTCGTCGGACAGGATGCCGGAGACGATTTCGCGAATGTCTTCTTCGTCGTCCACAACCAGAATGTCAGCCGCCATAGGAAGTATCCTTGTCTTGTCTGTCTTCAGTGCCGCTGCCGTGTCCGGCGGGCGGCAAGATAATGCGAATCATGGCCCCGTGACCCCGGTCAAAATCGGCGGGAGCATCATGCAGTTCCAATTGTCCGCCATGGTCCTCGATGATCTTCTTGACGATCGCGAGGCCAAGGCCGGTGCCTTTTTCGCGCATTGTCATATAGGGCTCGAGAATGCGATGGCGATTTTCGGTCGGCAGTCCCCGGCCGTTGTCGATGATATCGATGACGAACTGGCCACTGGTTTCATTCAACCGCGACCGCACCATGACCTTGCGGTCCCCGCGCACGGCGTCCGCCGGCAGCGCCTCGATCGCCTCGACCGCGTTCTTGATGATATTGCCGAAGGCTTGGCCCAGCATGCGGCTGTCGAAGGTGCCGTCGAGCGGCTCCTCGCCGAGATCGCGGATGAAGGTCACATGGGTATTGCCCATTTCGCGCAGGAAGATCGCATCCTTGAGGATATTGCGCAGATCGGCCTTTTCCTTGGTCGGCTTGGGCATGCGGGCAAAGCCGGAGAATTCATCGACCATGCGGCCGATATCTTCGACCTGACGCACGATCGTATCGGTGCACTGGTCGAACACCGCGCGGTCGTCCTGATTGATCTGCTTGCCATAGCGCCGCTTCAGCCGCTCGGCCGACAGTTGAATGGGCGTCAGCGGGTTCTTGATTTCATGAGCGATGCGGCGCGCCACATCGGCCCAGGCCGTCGAGCGTTGCGCGATGACGAGGTCGGTAATGTCATCGACGGTGATGACGTAGGAATCCTTGGCGTCATGCGATTCCTCGCGCGTCACCTGCACGTTCAGCGTCCGCTCCGTGCCGCCGCGCATGATGTTGATCTGCTTGCGGTAGTCGTTGCGATGGCGGCTGGCGGCCTCGTTGAGCACCTGTTCGATCTCCGGCGCCACATCTTCCAGCTTTTCGCCGACCAGTTCCAGCGTGGTGCGCGACAGGAAATGCTCGGACGAGGGATTGGCGATGGTGATGCGCCGGTCGTCCTCGACGCCGATCACGGCCGCCGTCACGCCCGAGAGCACCGCCTCTATGAACCGGCGCCGGTCGTCCATCTCATCCTTCGCCTCGATAATCTGGTCGCGCTGCGTACGGATTTCGGCGATCATCTTGTTGAACGTACGCGACAGGCTGCCGACATCGCCATCCACCGCATGCACGGGCACGATGACATTCAGATTGCCGCTCGCCACGCTGTCGGCCGCGCCGATCAACAGGCGGATCGGCCGCACGATCCGGTCGGCGACCGCAATCGCGGTCCAGATCGCCGCCAGAAGCACGATCAGCGCGAACCCGAGATAAAGCACCCCGAACGCGACCTGCAACGACGTGCGGCCCGCCTCCAGGTTCTTGTATTCGGCGGTATTTTCCTCCATCAGCCGCATCGAGCGCATGACCTTCGGATCAACGCTGCGCACCGTGTAGAGATAGGCACCCTCGATATTGTCGATCGGGATGATGACGCCGACGAGATTGGTCACGCCAGGTGGAATGAGTGTGGGCTGGCCGGAGACGGTGCTGAGCAACGCGTCTCTCGGAATGGCCGGCAGCGGCCGCTCGGTCGGGATATTCGCCTGCAGGATCGGCGTTCCGTCCGCGCGCACCATAAACGCGCCGAGCATGCCGCGTCCCCGCGCTTGGCGTGTCATCAACTCGACGAAGCCGGTCCGGTCGAGGCTGTAGAGCTGGCGGTTGCGCTCGAGGTCATTGGCCATCGAGACCGTCTGGCCCTGCAGATAGCTCGCATTTTCCAGCACATAGGCCTGTGCCACTTCGAGCGATGAGCTGACGATCGACTGTGTGCGCAGCGAAAACCAGCGATCGAGGCCAACATCCAGCGTGATGCTGGCAAAGATCGCCACCAGGATGGCAGGCGTGATCGCAACGATCGAAAACAGCGCCACGATGCGCACATGCAGCCGGGCAGCCGCCCTGCCACGGCTGCGTGCTTTCAACAGGCGCAGGATCTCGCGGCCGATCAGAAACAACAGGCCGAGCACGAACAGCGCGTTGATCGAAGCGGAACCGATGATGATGTTGGTTTCAGGCTTGATCGGCGTAAGACCGAGCAGAACGAGCAGCGATACGATCGCGCAGATCAGCGCACCGGTGGCCAGCAACAGGCCCGGCAGCGCGAAAGACGCGCGCCGGTCATGACCGATTACGGCAACATCCTCTTTCGCCAGTGGCAGAACAAGCCCTTCGGCCATCAGCAATGCATCCCCGGCCCGGCGTCACCGGGCAAAGTGCGCGGCGGCGGGCATTGACATGGTCGGTGGCCAAGACGATGACCGCACAGGATCGGATCGACCGGCACTGTGCCGAACCGCAGTCCGATCCAACGGATGAGCGCTCCAGAGAATCGATCCCCACCCGTGTGCTTTCTAAGCAACATATTGTGGCGAAAATGCAACGGTTATTTCTGCCGGATCAGGCGCTGCGCGAGCTACGGTAAACGGAAACACCCAGTTCACGGATCTTCTTGCGCAGGGTGTTGCGGTTCAGGCCAAGCAGGTCGGCCGCCTTGATCTGGTTGCCTCGCGTTGCCGTCAGAGCAGCCAGGATGAGTGGATATTCCATTTCGGCCAGAACCCGGTCGTAAAGGCCCGCGGGCGGCAGACCCTCGCCGAAACCGGCGAAATATTGCCGCATGTTCTCTTCGACGGCCTGCGAAATCGACATCGAGCCCGAACGGCTCGACGTCTTTTCGATCGGACTGTCGGGAATGTCGGAGCGCAGCTCGGTTTCAATGATCTCGCGGGTGATGACGTCCTGCGGGTAGAGAGCCGTCAGGCGGCGCACGACATTTTCGAGTTCGCGGACATTGCCGGGCCAGGGATGCGCCTTCATCAGTTCCAGCGCCTCCTGGTCGAAGCGCTTGACGTCGAGCCCTTCCTTTTCGGCCTGCTGGACGAAATGGCGCACGAGATCGGGAATATCCTCGGCGCGGTCGCGCAGCGGCGGCAACCGCAGCGGCACGACGTTCAGCCGGTAATAGAGATCCTCGCGGAACAGGCCCTGGTTGATCGACTGCTTGAGGTCCTTGTTGGTCGCGGCAACGATACGGACATCCGAGCGGATCGGCGTGCGGCCGCCGACGGTGGTATATTCGCCCTGCTGCAGAACGCGCAGCAGGCGCGTCTGCGCATCCATCGGCATATCGCCGATCTCATCGAGAAACAGCGTGCCGCCCTCGGCCTGCTCGAAGCGGCCGGTCGAGCGGTTCTGTGCGCCGGTAAAGGCGCCCTTCTCGTGGCCGAACAGCTCGGATTCGATCAGATCGCGCGGGATCGCCGCCATGTTGATCGCGACGAAGGGGCCGTTGCGGCGCTTGCCGTAATCGTGCAGCGCCTTGGCGACGAGTTCCTTGCCGGTGCCGGATTCGCCGGTGATCATCAGCGTCAGGTCGGTCTGCATCAGGCGCGCCAAAACCCGGTAGATTTCCTGCATGGCGGCCGAGCGGCCAACCAGCGGCATGCCGTCCTGCGGATCGTCCTCCAGTTTTTGGGGCTTGCGCTTGGGCTCCGCCAGGGCGCGGCCGATGATGGCGATCAGTTCCGTCAGGTCGAAGGGTTTCGGCAGATAGTCGTAAGCTCCCTTTTCCGAGGCTTTGATCGCCGTCATGAACGTGTTCTGGGCGCTCATCACCAGAACCGGAAGGTCCGGCCGCGCCTTCTTGATGCGCGGCAAAAGATCGAAGGCGTTTTCGTCGGGCATGACGACGTCGGTGACGACGAGATCGCCATCGCCTGCCGAAATCCACCGCCACAGCGTCGCTGCGTTCGAAGTGATGCGAACGTCGTAACCGGCGCGGCTAAGCGCCTGGTTGAGAACGGTACGGATGGCTGCGTCGTCGTCAGCAACGAGGATGGTGGCGCCAGTCATCGGGATTGTCCTTTTATGATGGTCAGAGGCTCGCTATCTTCGGCCGTCGGCCCCTTTGAAGCGGGCATTAGAACGCGAAATGTCGTGCGGCTCGACTGGCTGTCGCACTCGACAATGCCCCCATGGCCGCCAATGATCTTGGCGACAAGGGCAAGGCCGAGGCCGGAGCCGTTGGTCTTGGTGGTGATGAACGGATCGAACAGATGCGGCACCAGATCGGAAGGTACGCCCGGACCGTTGTCATGGACGCAGAATTCCAGCGGCAGCGAAATCTTTTCCCGCGTCCCGGCAACCGACAGGCGGATACCAGGCCGGTAGGCCGTCGTCAGCATGATCTCGCCGTCCGGCTTGTCGGCAACCGCTTCCGCAGCGTTCTTGATCAGGTTGAGGAAGACCTGGATCAACTGGTCGCGGTTGGCATAGACGGGCGGCAGCGACGGATCGTAATTCTCGGTGATGCGGATCTTGCGGGCAAAGCCGGCCTTGGCAATGGCCTTCACATGATCGAGCACCGAATGGATGTTGACCGGATGACGATCGACCGGCCGCTCGTCAGAGAACACTTCCATGCGATCGACCAGCGATACGATCCGGTCTGTCTCGTCGCAGATCAGCCTTGTCAGCGCCCGGTCTTCGTCGTTGACGGAGGTTTCGAGCAGCTGGGCTGCACCACGGATACCCGATAGCGGGTTCTTGATCTCATGCGCGAGCATCGACGCCAGTCCCGTCACCGAGCGGGCCGCAGCCCGGTGGGTCAGCTGCCGGTCGATCTTGTCGGCCATCGACCGTTCCTGGAAGACGATCACGACGGAGCCCGGCTCCGACAGGACGGGCGCCACATAGAGATCGACCAGCTTGTCGGCGCCGAGCCGCGGCGAGCTCAGATCGACCCGGTATTCGTTGACGGCCGCACGCCGTTCGCGAACCTGCTCAATCAGCGTCAGGAGCGGACTGCCGAATGGAATGAAGGCGCTGATGTCATGGCGGGCGAGATAATTGGCGCTGGCGCCGAAAAACGCCTCCGCTTCCCAGTTGGCAAAGGCAACTAGGCCCTTTTCGTCAACGAGAATCACCGGGTTCTGGATGGCGTTGAGAACGGCCATCGGCAGCGAATTGACCGCCCTGCGTTCCTCGTCGCCCATTTTCTCGGTCATGCCGCATCCTTCTGTTCGCCAAGGCCAGTCCCGGCCGCAATGGCGGCCACAGCACCCGACAGGGCGGTGGCGGGCTCCGTGGAGGTCATGATCGCCGCCTTGTCCTGCGCTGCGAGTTGCGGCGCAAACCGGCTGAGATACCAGCCGAGATGTTTTCGCGCATGGCGAAGGCCGATATCGGCTCCGTAGAATTCAAGCATCATGCCGTAGTGCTCGGCGACGATATCGGCGATCCCCGCCGCATCGGGATGGTCAGCCCTACCGGCCAGCACGCCGGCATGCCAGGGCCGGCCCTGGCTCGAGCGGCCGATCATGACTGCGTCCGCGCCGGAGCGCCGCAGGATTTCGTTGGCATCTTCGCGCGTTGCGACATCGCCATTGGCAACCAGCGGCACGGAGATCACGTCACGAACGGCGCGGATCGCATCCCAATCGGCGGTGCCATTGTAGAACTGCATGCGGGTGCGGCCGTGGATGGTGATCATCTGCACGCCGGCCTCCTGTGCCCGCCTGGCGATCAGGGGCGCATTGATGGAGTTTTCGTCCCAGCCAAGCCGCATTTTCAGCGTCACAGGCACATCAACCGCCTTCACGGTCGCTTCGATCAGCGACAGGGCGTGATCGGGATCGCGCATCAGCGCCGAGCCGGAATAGCCGCCCGTTACCTTCTTGGCCGGGCAGCCCATATTGATATCGATGACATCGGCGCCGTTACCGGCAGCAATCCTTGCCGCCTCGCCCATCCAATAGGCTTCGCGTCCGGCCAGCTGGACCATATGCGGATCGATGCCGGAACTCTTCAGCCGCGACCAGCTCTCGGAGGCATTGCCGACGAGTTCGCGGCTTGCTACCATTTCGGTCACGACGAGGCCGGCGCCAAACCGCCAGGCCAATTGCCGGAAGGGCAAATCCGTTACGCCCGACATCGGCGCGAGCACGACGCGGTTCCTAAAGGAGAGCCGGCCAACCCGGAACGGGGATGACAAATCCGGTATCTGCAAGTGATTATCTTTCGGGCACATATATATTCTGCACTATTTTTAGACATACTTGACGGGCTTGCCAAGCGATTTCAGAGCGCGCCGACAAAATTCCCGGGACAACTGGTAAAGCCAACCCCTTCGCGGTAAATCACGGCAACGATTTGAAGCACCGCATGCCGGACCGGCATGCACCTGGTGTTTGACGAAAACTGGAACGGGAGACCTGTCCGTATAGCGTTTGCGGGCCGGAGCGACGACCTATTTGCAGGAACCCATATAGAAGATGCGCGCAAAAGAACAGTTTTCCTGTGGGGTCGTCATTGTCGCTGCCGGGCGAGGTGAGCGCGCAGGCGCGCTGCAGGATGGCCCCAAGCAATATCGCGCCATCGGCGGACGGCCGGTTATCACCCATACACTTGACGTTTTTGCGACATGGCCGCTGGAAAAAACCATCGTCGTGGTCATCCATCCCGATGACGAAGCTCTGTTTGCGCATGCCAAAGGCCTGATTTCCAGCGATGGGCCGGATATCACGTTCGTGCATGGCGGACCGACACGGCAGCTTTCTGTGCTGGCCGGGCTGAAAGCCCTGGAAGGGTTAGGCATCACCCATGTGATGATCCACGATGCCGTGCGGCCGTTTATCGACCACGCTTTGCTTGACCGATGCGCCGCAGCGTTGACAGACGGCGCCGATGCGCTGCTGCCCGCCATTGCCGTCGCCGACACGTTGAAGCGCGGATCTGCTGATGGCAAGGTGCTGGAGACGGTCCCACGGGCAGGCCTCTACGGCGCTCAGACGCCACAATGCTTCCGCTTCGCACCGATCCTTGAAGCCCACGCGAATGCCGCAGCCTCCGGCCGCGCCGATTTTACCGACGATGCCTCGATCGCCGAATGGGCCGGAATGCCCGTGACGCTGATCGAGGGTTTGGTTGATAATGTGAAACTGACGATCAAACGGGATATTGCCATGGCCGACGAAAAACTGACCCGGAACGCGCTTCCGGATGTGCGCACCGGCAATGGCTATGACGTGCATCAGCTGATCGATGGCGACGGCGTGACGCTCTGCGGCATCTTCATGCCACACGACCAGACGCTGCTTGGACATTCCGACGCCGACGTCGCCCTGCATGCCCTAACCGACGCCCTGCTTGCCACCTGTGGCGCCGGCGATATCGGCGATCATTTTCCGCCATCCGATCCGCAGTGGAAGGGTGCAGCCTCGCGCATCTTTCTCGAACATGCGGCGAAGATCGTCCGCGATAACGGCGGCACCATCATGAATGCCGATGTGTCGCTGATTGCCGAAGCCCCGAAGATCGGCCCGCACCGGCAGGCCATGCGCGAAAATCTCGCCAATATGCTCGGCATTTCGCTGGATCGCTGCTCGGTCAAGGCAACGACCAATGAAAAGATCGGCTTCATCGGCCGCCGCGAGGGCATTGCCGCCATCGCCACGGCTACGGTCGTCTATTCAGGAGAGATCAAATGAGCGCATGGCCAGACGGCATCGAAGCCAGGGCAGGCCTGCTGATTTCAGCCTTTGCCAAACGGGGCCTGATGGTCGCCACGGCGGAATCCTGCACCGGCGGCCTGATCGCCGGTGTGCTTACGGAAATTCCTGGATCCTCGTCCGTGGTCGATCGCGGCTTCGTCACCTATTCCAACGACGCCAAGATCCAGATGCTCGGCGTCGCGAATGCAACGCTTGAAACGCATGGCGCCGTCTCGCGCCAGACGGCGATTGAAATGGTGCGCGGCGCGCTCAGCCATTCGAAGGCGGATCTCGCCGTCGCCGTCACCGGCGTTGCCGGTCCGGGCGGTGGCTCGGCGGAAAAGCCGGTCGGGCTGGTGCATCTCGCCGCAGCCAGCCGGGGCGGCAACATTCTTCACCGCGAAATGCGCTATGGCGATATCGGCCGCGATGCGGTCAGGATGGCAACCGTGCACACCGCGCTCGACATGCTCGACGAGGCGGCTGAGCGCTGATCTCTGCCTAAGCCGCCGCGTAGATCGCGTCGGCGCGCTTTTCGAAGGCTTCTGAAAACATCCGGAATGCCCGGTCGAACATCGAGCCCATGACGGCGCCGAGAATGCGGCTCTTGAATTCGTAGTCGATGAAGAAATTGACGGAGCAGCCGCCCTCGCCCAGCGCTTCAAAACTCCAGCGATTGTCGAGATATTTGAACGGCCCGTCGATATATTTGACGTCGATCACCCGGTCCGCCTTGTTGAGCAGGACCTGCGTCGTAAACGTCTCGCGGATCGCCTTGTAACCCACGGTCATATCGGCGACGAGCAGTTCCTTGCCATCACGCTCCTTGCGCGAACGCACGGTCAGCGCCTCGCACAGCGGCAGGAATTGCGGATATTTTTCAACATCGGCGATCAGGTCGAACATCTGGTCAGGGGAATGCTTGACGGGCCGGCGGGTCTCAAATTGTGGCATGGCGTTCAGATATTCAATGATGCCGGGAAAAACAAGATGTCTCGCCGCCGCAGTCGGGAGCATAACGTTGCGTCAGGGAAAGCCGGTTCCGAGCCTGACGTAACGACAGCTGCATATGACGGCCCGTGCGGCGACCTTCGCGTTAGCTGGCCCAATCCGAGAACGGATCGAGGCGGCTGTGGCGTCAGGGGCGGCGAAGGTGGGACAGCAGGTCGCGTGTTTGGCTGTGCGAGCGGAGGATGTGCACCGGCACGCCGGGACCGTAGTCCGCCAGTTTCTGCTCGATCTCCGGGCTTTCGGTTTTTTCGAAACCCCAGACATAAGACAGGAATTCGAATGTCAGCCGCTCGGGGCAATCCCTGGCCATTTCCGGACGCGTCCGGCCTCGAAAACGCAGCCAGCGGCTGATGACGCCATAGAGCGAAACATGGCGGCGCGGCCGCATCCACAGGACAAGATCGGTGCGCGGCAGGCGCAGCGGCAAGGTTCCGGGGCTTGTCCCGTCCATGATCCAGCGCGGCTGGGCAACCTTCTGCTCGACAATGGCCAGCGCTTCTGCCCTTGGCCGCTGCGTCCAGCCCGGCATCCAGAACACGTCGCGGTCCATCGACACATAAGGCAACCCAAACATGGCCGAAAGGGTTTGCGCCAACGTGCTCTTGCCGCTGCCGGAGCAGCCGATCACGAGAATACGATCGGCACGTTTCAGCACCTGCGCCGTCTCCTCGATATTCAACAGCCTGTTCGACATGGATGGTTTCCTGCACGCATTCGATCAACGCGCCGATCTCGCAGCAGCGCTTCAGCGTCAGGACCGGCATGGCAGGCCGGTCGATCGTAACGGGGTTGCGTGACGGCTCCAGATGTGTGAGCCGCGCACCATAGAGGTCAAATGCAGATTGGCAACCGCCGGAGCATTATCCGGCCACTGCCGCCAGCTTCTTTTCGCGGTTGGCTTTCAGCCGCGCGAAATCGTCGCCGGCATGGTGCGACGAGCGGGTGAGCGGGCTGGAGGCGACCATCAGGAAGCCCTTGGTATAGGCCACGGTCTCGTAAGACTTAAACTCCTCCGGCGTCACGAAGCTCATCACCTGATGATGCTTGCGGGTCGGCTGCAGGTACTGGCCGATGGTGAGGAAATCGACATCGGCGGTGCGCAGATCGTCCATCAACTGCAGCACTTCGTTGCGCTCTTCGCCCAGGCCGACCATGATGCCGGACTTGGTGAACATCGTCGGATCGAGTTCCTTGACCCGCTGCAAAAGCCGGATCGAGTGGAAGTAGCGCGCACCGGGGCGCACGGTCAGATAGTTACCCGGAACCGTTTCCATATTGTGATTGAAGACGTCGGGCTTGGCGGCAACGACGCGCTCCAGCGCGCCGGGCTTCTTCAGGAAGTCCGGTGTCAGGATTTCGATGGTCGTCAGGGGTGATGCAGCGCGGATGGCCCAGATCACCTTTTCGAAATGCTCGGCGCCGCCATCGGCCAGGTCGTCGCGGTCAACCGAGGTGATGACGACGTGGCTGAGGCCCATCTGCTTGACGGCCTTGGCGACGTTTTCCGGTTCGGCCATATCCAGCGCGTTCGGCTTGCCTGTCGAAACATTGCAGAAGGCGCAGGCACGGGTACAGATCTCGCCCATGATCATGAAGGTCGCGTGCTTCTTGTCCCAGCACTCGCCGATATTCGGGCAGCCCGCCTCTTCGCAGACCGTGACGAGCTTGTGCTCCTTCACGATCGACTTGGTTTCGGCATAGCCCTTCGACGTCGGTGCGCGAACCCTGATCCATTCCGGCTTGCGCAGCATCTCGGTGTCGGGCTTATGGGCCTTTTCCGGGTGGCGGATGCGCCGGGCATCGGGATCAAGAGTGGTGCGGTCGAGGATCGTGACCATCATGCTTCCAATTTTGCTTCAAGCGCGACGCGCGCCCGTCGGGGCCGGATAGATCGGCCCGCCTCTTCAGATGGAGGCGAGCCCTAACACAATCAAGCGTTCAGCGCACGCCCATAGGCATCGAGCACGCTTTCCTTCAGCGTTTCGGAAATCGTCGGATGCGGGAAGATCGTGTGCATCAGGTCTTCCTCGGTGGTTTCCAGGTTCATGGCGACGACGAAACCCTGGATCAGTTCGGTGACTTCGGCGCCGACCAGATGCGCGCCGAGCAGTTCGCCGGTCTTCTTGTCGAAGATGGTCTTGACCAGGCCCTGGTCTTCGCCGAGCGCAATCGCCTTGCCGTTGGCCACGAAGGGAAAGCGGCCGACGCGGATGTCGCGGCCTTCGGCCTTGGCCTTGGCTTCCGTCAAGCCGACGGAGGCAACCTGCGGGTTGCAATAGGTGCAGCCCGGGATCTTCAGCTTGTCCATCGGATGCACATTGGGCAAGCCGGCGATCTTTTCGACGCAGATGACAGCCTCATGCTCGGCCTTGTGGGCCAGCATCGGCGGACCGGCAACGTCGCCGATCGCGTAGACGCCCGGCACGTTGGTCTTGCCGTAGCCATCGATGACGATGCAGCCGCGGTCGGTCTTGACGCCGAGCGCCTCCAGGCCGAGATTTTCGATATTGCCCTGAACGCCGACAGCCGAAATCATCCGGTCGGCGGTGATCTTTTCGACCGAACCGTCCTTCTTCTCGACATGGGCGGTCACGGAGTTGGCAGCCTTTTCAACCTTCGTCACCTTGGCGTCGAGGATGATCTTCATGCCCTGCTTGTCGAACTGCTTCTTGGCGAAGGCGGAGATCTCCGCGTCTTCGACCGGCATGACCTGGCTCATCAGCTCGACGACGGTCACATCGACACCCATGGTGCGGTAGAACGAGGCGAACTCGATGCCGATGGCGCCGGAGCCCATGACCAGCAGCGATTTCGGCATTTCCTCCGGCTTCATCGCCTCGAAATAGGTCCAGATCAGCTTGCCATCCGGCTCGATGCCCGGCAGCGCGCGCGGACGGGCGCCGGTGGCGACGATGATATGCTTGGCGGTATAGGTGCCCTCACCCAACGTGTTCTTCGGGATCGGCCCCTGCGGCTGGACGATCGCCTTGGTGGTCTTGGCAACGACGATCTCGTTGGGCTTGGTCAGCTTGGCCTCGCCCCAGATGATATCGACCTTGTTCTTCTTCATCAGGAAGGCGACGCC
This sequence comes from Rhizobium sp. Root483D2, assembly GCF_001426685.1. Lineage (GTDB taxonomy): Bacteria > Pseudomonadota > Alphaproteobacteria > Rhizobiales > Rhizobiaceae > Pararhizobium > Pararhizobium qamdonense. Next base: position 146,419 of record NZ_LMFB01000013.1, read on the forward strand.
GCCATTCATGCGCTCGGCAATGCCGCGCGACCGCTTGACGATCGCTGCCAAGTCCGGCGAAATCTTGCCTTCGAGCGTCAGGCCGTAATTCTTGGCATGCTCGGCGAGATGCAGCACTTCGGCGGAGCGCAGCAGTGCCTTGGTCGGGATGCAGCCCCAGTTGGAGCAGATGCCGGCCAGATGCTCGCGCTCGACCACGGCAACCTTCAGCCCCAGCTGTGCCGCGCGGATGGCCGCGATATAGCCGCCGGGGCCGGAACCGATCACGATGACGTCGTAGGAATTTGCCATTCTGTTTCCTGCCTCTTCCTTAGGTCATGTTCCGGGCCAAGAGGACCCATTCATGCCTTTTGCTATCTTCAAAAAGCGGCACGGCCTCAAGCCTTGCCTTCTCCGCAAATCCGTTGGCCGCATAGAGCGCCAGCGCCGTATCATTGTGGCTTTCGGTGATCAGGCTGACCTGCTGCCCTTGAGCCCTGTCGATTTCATGGGCAAGCAATGCCCGCCCGATACCCTTGCCGCGATGGTGCCGGTAGACACCGAGACTGTCGATGAACCGGCTGCCGATCACCTCGACCTGCAGGTCGAGCAGCGGCCTGATCGCCGGATGAGGTGCTGCGATATCGCGCACGCTTCTGTCCAGTTCGTAGCCGATCGACACACCGGCAATCTCGCCGTCCCATTCCGCCAGCGTTGCATCTTTCCAGGCGCCGGGCTCGCCGTCCATCCGCATCCGCGACCGCCCCTGCTCCATGGCGGTATCCTTCAATTCCCGCATGACCGCCCCATGCCAGAGCCAGGTGGCAAAACCATGGGAGGCGATATCGACCAGAATGGCCAGATCCGCCGCATCCCGCCGTTCCGCTGCCCGCAGATAGACAGACGCCGTCATTCAGAGCCCGAGCATCATCCGGACCATCGGCTCGAGGCCGCGTCCGATGGCGCGCGTATTGTCCGTGTCCAGATGCACGCCGTCGAGCGGCGTCGTGCGTGCCACCGAACCCGCATCGAAGAAACCGCAGCCGAGTTCATCCGCAAGATCGGCATAAAGCGATGCCATCATCGACGACTGCTCGACAGCGCCGGCAAACATGGCCGCAAAATTCGCGTTCGCGGTTTCGCTGATGGCCGGCGGTGCCACGATCAGGATTTCCGGCGCTTCGGCCTGCACGCCCGGCCAGCTGTGATGCCAGACGAGCTTGACCAGCCTCTCGATGCCCTTCGTGGCGCCAAAGGCGGTTCCGTGCACCACCGGCTTCATATCGTTGGAGCCGAGAAGGAAGATCACCAGATCGACCGGCGCATGCGTCTGCAGGACGGTTGGCAGGATGCGCACGCCATTGCGGTCGCAGTCGGCCAGATGATCGTCATAGGCGGTGGTGCGGCCGTTCAGACCTTCGGCAATCACCTGAACGCCATTGCCCAGCGCCTTCTGCAGCACACTTGGCCACCGGTCGTCCAACGCATGCCGGCCGCCTGTTTCCGCGTCATATCCCCAGGTCAGACTATCACCGTAGCAGAGGACTGTTTTCATATCCGCACTCAAAGTTCCCCTCCCCCTTGTGGGGAGGGGTTAGGGGTGGGGGTGGCAAGGGCCATGGCAATTCGTCGCAACACAGATGGCATATCGAGCATCACATCCTTGTTTGTAACCCGCAGAACCCGAAAATTCTCGCCACGGAGATCAGCATCGCGCTCCGCATCACGTTGCCGTTGATCCAAATCGTCATGAACGGCTCCGTCCACTTCGATGATCAGGCGCGCTCCCAGACAGACAAAATCCACAACGTAGCGGCCTATCGCCATTTGCCTGCGAAAATGCGTTCCCTGCGTTTCCGGCAATTCCCTGCGCAGAGCCTGCCAAAGGCGGCGCTCTGCTTCCGTCATTGCCTTGCGCAGCCGGGGCGCATGGAGTGCTGCGGCCGGGCTGGGTGGTGCCGGATTTTCACGGTTCCATGCCATTTCAGACCTTTCACCTAGCCGACCAACCCCCACCCGTCCGCTAACGCGGACACCCTCCCCGCAAGGGGGAGGGAAATTCACTTAAACCAGCATGCCCATCGGGCTTTCGATATAGCGCTTGAAGGCGCCGAGCAGTTCGGCTCCGAGCGCGCCATCGACGGCGCGGTGGTCGGTCGAGAGCGTCACGGTCATGACATTGGCAATGACCATCTGGCCCTTCTTGACGACGACGCGTTCCTCGCCGGCACCGATCGCAAGGATCGTTGCATGCGGGGGATTGACGACGGCGGCGAAGTTCTTGACGCCCATCATGCCCATGTTCGATACGGCCGTGGTGCCGCCCTGGAACTCCTCGGGCTTCAGCTTGCGGCTCTTGGCGCGGGCGCCGAGATCCTTCATCTCGTTGGAGATGGCCGACAGGCTCTTCAACTCGGCGCTGCGCACGATCGGCGTGATCAGGCCGCCGGGGATCGACACCGCAACGCCAACATCGGCGTGCTTGTGCTTGACCATGTTGGTCTCGGTCCAGGACACGTTGGCATCCGGAACATCACGCAGGGCCAAGGCCAGCGCCTTGATGACCATGTCGTTGACCGAGAGCTTATAGGCAGGCTTGCCGTCCCGTTCCGGGGCTGCCGAATTGAGCTGGGCGCGCAGCGCAAGCAGCGCATCCAGTTCGCAATCGACGGACACGTAGAAATGCGGAATGGTTTGCTTGGATTCCTGCAGGCGCTTGGCAATGACCTTGCGCATGCCATCATGCGGCACGAGCTCGTAGGAGCCTTCGGCGAAGTTCTTCAACACAGCTTCGTCGGATGCGCCCTTGGCCAGCGGCGCCGGAGCCGCAGCGGTTGTGGGTGCTGCAGCGGCGGCCGGAGCAGCCTTTGCGCCACCACCGGCAACGGCGGTTTCCACGTCCTTCTTGATCACGCGGCCATGCGGGCCGGTGCCGGAGACAGCGGAAATATCGATGCCGGCATCCTTGGCCAGACGGCGGGCGAGCGGCGAAGAAAATGTGCGCGTCCCCGACGCTGCAGGCGCAGATGCCTGTGCGGCGGCCGGAGCCGGAGCAGCGGTAGCCGGTGTTGCAGCTTCCGACTTTGCCGGTTGCGCGTCCGTCTTGGCCGCCTCGGCCTTCCCGGCTTCGGGTTTTGCAGCCGGAGCCGCACCGCCACCGGACGCGGCGGCTGCGACGTCTTCACCGTCGGCCGCGAGGATCGCGATCAAGGCATTGACCTTGACGCCTTCGGTGCCGGCGGCAACGACGAGCTTGGCAACCGTGCCTTCATCGACCGATTCCACTTCCATCGTCGCCTTGTCGGTCTCGATCTCGCAGAGAACGTCGCCGGACGAAACCTTGTCGCCTTCCTTGACCAGCCACTTGGCGAGGTTTCCCTCCTCCATGGTCGGCGATAGGGCTGGCATGGTGATGTTGATAGGCATCTCTTCACCCTCCCTTATTTGTAGCAGACGGTCTTTACCGCCTGGACGACATCGCCGACATTCGGCAGGGCCAGCTTTTCAAGGTTGGCGGCGTAAGGCATGGGCACATCCTTGCCGGCGATCGTCAGGATCGGCGCATCGAGATAATCGAAGGCCTGCTGCATGACGCGGGTGGCAATTTCGGTACCGACGGAGGACTGCGGGAAGCCTTCCTCGACGGTGACCAGACGGCCGGTCTTCTTCACCGATTCGATCACGGCCGGCAGATCCATCGGACGGATCGTGCGAAGGTCGATGATTTCGACGTCGATGCCTTCCTTTTCCAGTTCAGCCGCAGCCTTGACCGCATAGGTCATGCCGATGCCGAAGGACACGATGGTCGCGTCCTTGCCCACGCGATGGATCCGCGCCTTGCCGATCGGCAGCACGAAATCGTCGATCTTCGGCACGTCGAACGAATGACCGTAGAGGATTTCGTTTTCGAGGAAGATCACCGGGTTCGGATCGCGGATTGCCGCCTTCAACAGGCCTTTGGCATCGGCTGCCGTATAGGGCATGATGACCTTGAGGCCCGGAATGTGGCTGTACCAGGCGGCATAGCATTGCGAATGCTGGGCGCCGACGCGGGCGGCAGCACCGGATGGACCACGGAACACCATCGGGGCGCCCATCTGCCCACCGGACATGTAAAGGGTCTTTGCCGCCGAGTTGATGATATGGTCGATCGCCTGCATGGCGAAGTTGAAGGTCATGAATTCGACGATCGGACGCAGGCCCGTCATCGCAGCGCCGACGCCGATACCGGCAAAACCATGCTCGGTGATCGGTGTATCGACAACGCGGCGCGGACCGAATTCCTGCAGAAGCCCCTGCGTGATCTTGTAGGCGCCCTGATATTCGGCGACTTCCTCGCCCATGACGAAGACATCTTCGCTGCGGCGCATTTCTTCCGCCATCGCATCGCGAAGCGCTTCGCGCACCGTGGTGGACACCATTTCCGTACCGGCCGGGATATCCGGATCAGACGGAATGTCTGCCTTCGGCTGAGCCGGAACAGCGGCGGAAGCGTCGGACTTTGCTGGCGCTTTTGACTGTGCCGGAGCCTCGGTCTTGGCAGGCTCTGCAGCTGCGGCCTTGGGGGCTGCGACATCGCTGGTGCTTTCGCCGTCCTGCAGCAGAACGGCAATCGCCGTGTTGACCTTGACGCCTTCGGTGCCGGCGGCGATCAGAATCTTGCCGATGACGCCTTCATCGACGGCCTCCACTTCCATGGTCGCCTTGTCGGTCTCGATTTCGGCGATCACGTCACCGGAGGTGACCTTGTCACCCTCGTTTTTCAGCCACTTGCTGAGCGTGCCTTCTTCCATCGTCGGGGACAGAGCGGGCATCAGAATTTCGATAGGCATGATGTTTTCCTCGTCCCGGTCTTAAAGCAGAATATCGGTGTAGAGCTCGGATACATCCGGCTCCGGATCGGCCTGGGCAAAATCGGCGCTGTCGGCGACGACGTCGCGAACATCCTTGTCGATCGCCTTCAGCTCGTCCTCGCTCGCCCAGCCGTTGTCCAGCAGGCGCACCCTGACTTTTTCGATCGGGTCGTTCTCGGAGCGCATCTTCTGCACTTCGTCCTTGGAACGGTACTTGGCCGGGTCGGACATCGAGTGACCGCGGTAGCGGTACGTCTGCATCTCGAGGATCATCGGGCCCTTGCCGGCACGGCAATATTCGACAGCTTCGTCGCCCGCAGCCTTCACCGCACGTACGTCCATGCCGTCAACCTGGAAGCCGGGGATACCCAGCGCAATGCCGCGCTGCGAGAAATCGTGACCGGCAGAGGCACGCGACACCGAGGTGCCCATGGCGTAGCGGTTGTTCTCGACGATGTAGATCACCGGCAGGTTCCACAGAGCCGCCATGTTGAAGCTCTCGTAGACCTGGCCTTGGTTGGCAGCGCCGTCGCCGAAATAGGCGAGCGAGACATTGTCATTGCCGCGGTAGCGGTTGGCGAATGCCAGACCAGTACCGAGCGAGACCTGCGCGCCGACAATGCCGTGGCCGCCGTAGAAATTCTTTTCCTTGGAAAACATGTGCATCGAGCCACCCTTGCCGCGGGAAAGCCCGCTGCGGCGGCCTGTAAGCTCGGCCATGACGCCGCGTGCACTCATGCCGCAGGCCAGCATGTGGCCGTGGTCACGGTAGGCGGTAATAACCTGGTCGCCATCCTTCAGCGCCATCTGCATGCCGACGACGACAGCTTCCTGGCCGATATAGAGGTGACAGAAACCGCCGATGAAGCCCATGCCATAGAGCTGGCCGGCCTTTTCCTCAAAACGGCGGATGAGGAGCATTTCGCGGTAGGCCTTCAGGTCGGTATCGCGATCGAACTCGGCGATCGTCCCGTTTGTGAAGTCCTTTTTTGCTGGCTTTGCAGCTGCCTTGCGACTGGAAACGGACGCGGATTTTCGCGGTGCCATTCAATCCTCCCTATGGTTGGCTTTTGCAGTACCATAGGGAAAGAATGCCATCACAGCAATGCCATATTTGCATGGCTTATATTCCTATCAAGTTATTGATATGAATATACTATTTCAAATTAACCTGTTTTCGGTTAATGTGACAAATCAATGAAAGATCACGATTTCGTCGCTGCGGGACATGTTCAGGCCGAAGCGGGCCTTTTCGTCCAGCATGTCGCGTTCGAGCGAACCGTCGCTGAGAAGTGCGACTTCCTTTTCCAGCACCTGGCGCTTGGCAGTCAGCTCGTCCAGCCGCGCCTGACGCTCCAGCCGCTGCCGGTCGAATGTCTCGGTCGCCTTCAGCCCAAAATCCCCATGAATGGAATGATAGCCGAAATAGGAAAGAAAGGCGACCGTGATGAGCGGCATCACAAACCGCCCGAGCTGCCGTTTTTTATGGTGTTTGGTCCACATAGATCATGCCCTGATACGCAATACCAGTGCAGGCTACCAGCCATTGATTAACCGACCGTTGACCATAACACAGCCAATGAAAAACCCGCGTCCGTTTCCAGACGCGGGTCTCATCATTTCAGAGCTTGCGCTGATCAGCCGCGCAGGATCGAGCGGCCGGCATATTTTGCCTGCGGGCCGAGCTGTTCTTCGATGCGGATCAGCTGGTTGTACTTGGCAAGCCGGTCGGAGCGCGACAGCGAGCCGGTCTTGATCTGTCCGCAATTGGTAGCGACGGCGAGATCGGCGATCGTCGAATCCTCGGTTTCGCCCGAGCGGTGCGACATGACGGCGGTGTAGCCGGCCTTGTGTGCGGTTTCAACCGCATCCAGCGTTTCCGACAGCGAACCGATCTGGTTGACCTTGACGAGGATCGAGTTGGCGACGCCCATCTTGATACCGTCGCGCAGGCGCGAGGAATTGGTGACGAACAGATCGTCGCCGACCAGCTGAACCTTCTTGCCGGCGAGATCGGTCAGCGTCTTCCAGCCTTCCCAATCGTCTTCAGCCATACCGTCCTCGATCGAGGCGATCGGGTATTTGGCAGCCAGTTCGGCCAGGTATTCGGCCATCGCGCCCGGCTCGAGCGTGCGGCCCTCGCCCTCCATGACGTATTTGCCGTCCTTGAAGAATTCGGTCGAGGCGCAATCGAGACCGAGGAACATGTCTTCGCCCGGCTTGTAGCCAGCCTTTTCGATCGACTTCATGATGAAGTCGAGCGCTTCGGAGGCGCTGTTCAGGCCCGGTGCAAAGCCGCCCTCGTCGCCGACATTGGTGTTGTGGCCCTTGGCCGACAGTTCTTTCTTGAGAACGTGGAAGACTTCCGCGCCCATGCGCACGGCGTCGCGCAGGCTTTCGGCGCCAACCGGGAGGACCATGAATTCCTGGAAGTCGATCGGGTTGTCGGCATGGGCGCCGCCATTGATGATGTTCATCATCGGAACCGGCAGCAGGCGGGCGTTCGGGCCGCCGACATAGCGGAACAGCGGCAGGTTGGAGGCTTCAGCGGCGGCCTTGGCCACAGCCAGCGACACGCCGAGGATGGCGTTGGCGCCAAGGCGCGACTTGTTGGCGGTGCCGTCCAGTTCGATCATCGTCGCGTCGATATGGAGCTGGTCTTCGGCATCCATGCCGCCGATCGCTTCGAAGATTTCGCCGTTGACGGCTTCGACTGCCTTTTCGACGCCCTTGCCAAGATAGCGCTTGCCGCCATCACGCAGCTCGACAGCTTCATGCGCGCCGGTCGAAGCGCCCGAGGGAACTGCAGCGCGGCCAAAGCTGCCGTCTTCGAGATGGACGTCGACTTCGACGGTCGGGTTGCCCCGGCTGTCGAGAATTTCGCGGCCGATGATGTCGATGATTGCAGTCATGATCTCTTCCCTGCTTCAAACATGGTGGTGGAGGATGGCCCTGTCATAATTCATGGACCGGAAATTACAATGGCGGGGCCTGCGCAATTGCGGCCTGGCACCCCGCCGTCAAGAAAAATTCACACAGCCGGCGATCAGCGTTTGGTGACCGCGTCGAAGGCCAGAAGCGTCTCCAGCAAGCGCGGCATGTCCTTCAGATAGACCATGTTCGGGCCATCGGACGGCGAATTGTCGGGATCCTCATGGGTCTCGATGAACACGCCGGCAACGCCGACAGCAACCGCTGCCCGCGCGAGCGTCTCAACGAATTCGCGCTGTCCTCCCGACGATCCGCCCTGCCCGCCCGGCTGCTGCACGGAATGGGTCGCGTCAAAGATCACCGGCGCACCAAGGCTCGCCATGATCGGCAGCGACCGCATATCGGAAACCAGCGTATTATAGCCGAAGGAGGCGCCGCGTTCGCACAACAGCACGTTCGGATTGCCGCTTTCGGTAAATTTGGCGAGCACGTTCTTCATGTCCCAGGGGGCGAGGAACTGGCCCTTCTTGACGTTGATCACGCGGCCTGTCTTGGCGGCTGCGACCAAAAGATCGGTCTGGCGCGACAGGAAGGCCGGGATCTGCAGGATATCGACAGTCGGGGCGACCAGCGCGCACTGCTCTTCCGTATGGATGTCGGTGATAACCGGAAAGCCATATTCCTTTTTCAGGTCGGCAAAGATTTCCATCGCCTTTTCCAGGCCAATGCCGCGCTTGCCGGAGATCGATGTGCGGTTGGCCTTGTCGAAGGATGATTTGTAGACATAGCCAAGGCCGAGCGACTTGCAGAGTTCAACCATCGTACCGGCAATCATGAAGGCGTGGTCGCGGCTCTCCATCTGGCAGGGACCAGCGATCAGCGACAGTTTTTGCGTGTTGGAAAACACCACCTGATTGGCGCCGCTACCGGCAACGACATTTGCATTGGTCTGCATGATTATTCTCCGAATGCGAAAATGACACCCTGCCCCGGCGCTTCCGGAACGATCAGGCGATTGTCTTTTTTGATGAAGGTGACGGCGTTGGCCTCGAGAAGCCGCCCGGTTACCGCCAGATCGGCAACCTTGAAGACGATGGCGCGGCCGCACAGGCCGCGCGAATGGCCGGTCGTCTTCTTGTCGAAAAAGCCCGTCATGCCCGCCGGGTTGAGGACGGAAATCTTGATGCCGTTGCGCGTTTCGATATCCATGCCGAAGGAATGCGCCGAGACTTCGCGCTCATCGATCACTTCCTGCAAGATATACTGGAAATCGGTCGGGTTCGGTTCCGACAGGACGACCTCCGCCATGCCGGTCACACCATTTCCGTGGGTTTCCAGAGCGGAACGGTCAGACGGCAGCGGTTGAACGCGCTGACAGCTGAAAAAGAAGAAATCCGGCGCGCGCAGGTCAGCGGCAAAGGCGAGGCGAAAACTGCCGACGGCCTCAGAGCCGTCCGGAAGCGTCATCGGCCGGGAAAATTCCAGCATGCCGCCAGCCGAAATGCCGTTTTCCTGAAAACGGGCCTGGTCGGCGATTGCGTCGCCGGTGGAGACCACGATTGCGGAGAACCCATCCTGGCCACGGCGGAACCGGTAGGCCTGATCCCGGGCGACGAAGATATTGCCGGCGAGTGCTGCAGCCTCGCATTCTTCGCGCTGGGCGATGCCAAGCGGCTCGAGATAGGTCTTGTCGGCAAAGAAGACGCAGGCATTCTCGGTGCCGAAGGGATGAAGCGCATCGGCAGCCACGGTAAAGCCCAGCTGCTCATAGCGATTCCTCGCCGTTGCCAGATCGATGACCGGCAGGACCAGATGGTCGAGCAGACGGGGTGTACGGGAGGCAGCGCTCATGAATGTCCCTGAAACTGGTCGTTGGCTGGTGCTTTGCCCGTTTTGACCGCCAATTTCAAGGAAATGTTGAATCGTCAACCTTGTGTTGAACGCAAACCCATGGCCCGATGGAAATCATCGGGCCATGCGTGGCGGATATCAAAGATTGCTCATGCCGCCGTCGATGATCAATTCGCTGCCGACGGTATAGGCCGATTCGTCGGAGGCGAGGAAAACGACGGCCCTGGCAATTTCGCCCGGCGTACCAAATCTGCCGGCCGGGATCTTGGCCGCAGCCATGGCGTCGGTGTCGGCGGCCGACATGCCGAGCTTTCCGTAGAGCGGGGTGGCGACCGGACCGGGGCTGACGGCATTGACGCGGATGCCACGGCCGATCAATTCCCCCGACAGCGTCTTGGCAAAGGACAGCAAGGCAGCCTTGGTCAGCGCATAGACGCTGGTATTGGGCATGCCGATATGGGCATTGATCGATGTGTTGAGCACGATCGAGGCCGGATTTGAAAGAACCGGCAACAGCGCCTGGATCAGGAAGAACGGGCCTTTGACGTTGATCGCGACCGAGCGGTCGAAAGCCTCCTCGTCAAATGCTTCGATCGGCCGGAAATCGGCAGCACCGGCATTGACGAACAGGATGTCGAGATGACCGAAGGTGGATTTGACGGCCTCGACGACGGCTTTTTGCCCGGCAACATCGCCGGCATTGGCCTGTATGAACAGAGCCGTGTCGCCGAGCACGGCGCGGGCCGTCTCTATGGTTGCCGGATTGGTGCCGGTGACCGCGACGCGGGCGCCTTCGGCGATGAACTGGCGGGCCGTTTCAAGGCCGATACCGCTGGTGCCGCCGGTGATCAGGGCTGTCTTGTTGAGCAAGCGTGACATGGTGGAAGTCCTTAATCGAGACAGGGTTCAGGAGCGGGTGATCGAGGCGCCGCCGTCGACGAGCGATGCCGTGCCGGTGACGAAGGCGGAATCGTCCGAGGCGAGATAAAGCACAGACCGGGCCAGCTCTTCAGGCGAGGCGACGCGCTTCAGCGCATGCAGATTGGTGATGAACGACTGCGATTCCGGCGTGTTGTTCATCTCGCGATACATGTCGGTATCGACGGCACCGGGCAGGATCGCATTGACGCGCACGCCCTGCGGACCGAACTCGGCGGCCAAAGCCTGCGTCAGGCCAATCAGGCCGGCCTTCGAGGCAGCATAGGCGGCAACGCCCGGAAAGGCGAAACTGTAGCCGACGAAGGTCGAGGTAAAGATCACCGAGCCCGCGCCATGCTTGACCATCTCTGCGATCTGATGTTTGGCGCCGAGAAACGACCCGGTGAGGTTGATGGCGATCGCATCGTTCCAGCCCTGTTCCGACACGCCGGTGGAAGGACCGGCTTCGCCGAGCGTTCCGGCATTGTTGAAGGCGACATCGAGGCGGCCGTATGTTTCGACGGCAAGGGCGACGATCGCCCTGGCATAATCTTCCGAGCGGACGTCACCGGCAAGGGCGACAGCATCGCCGCCCGCAGCCTTGATCTCGGCCACAAGCGCGTCAAGCTCGCTCTGGCGGCGGGCGCCGACGACGAGCTTTGCGCCTTCGGCGGCAAACAGCTTTGCGGTGGCGCGGCCAATGCCGGCGCTGGCACCGGTGATGATTGCGACTTTGTTGGACAGGCGTTCCATGATCTTTTCCTCGTGTGGCAGAGCGGGTGAGACGCCGGATGGCCGTCTCTTCATGCCGTTTGCTTGAGGGGAATATGGCTTTATTCTAACGTTCGGATTAGTCTGCAAATCAAGGAACTCGTATCCGGAAAAACCGAACAATGATGAAGCTCGACGGGATTGCCAGTTTTGTCGCCGTTGCCGAAAGCGGCTCGATCAGCGAGGCGGCGCGACGGCTGAGGTTGTCGAAGTCCGTAGTCAGCGAGCGGCTTGCCGAACTGGAGCGCAGCTTGGGTGCCGGGCTGTTGCACCGGACCACCCGCAAGCTGACGCTGACAGAGGACGGAACCGCCTTTCTCGAACGCGCCAACCGCATCGTCCAGGAGATCGAAGCGGCGACGTCGGACATGGCGGAACGGCGCGGCACCATTTCCGGCCCCTTGCGCATCTCAGCCCCCGTCACATTCGGCCGGATGCATCTGGGCCCAGCGCTCTATCCTTTTCTGGCTGACCATCCCGATCTGCAACTGACGCTCGATCTTGACGACCGGCGCGTCGATGCCGCCGCCGACGGGTATGATGCGGTGCTGCGCAACGGCCCGATCGCCGATTCAAGGCTGATGGCCTGGCGGCTGGCGCCGAGCCGCCGCGTGCTGGTCGCCTCGCCCGCCTATCTCAAAGACCATGGCAAGCCGGCATCGATCGAGGACCTCGAACAGCATCGCGGCATCTTCTATACCAATCGCGGCGTTGCAGACTGGCGCTTTCCCAGCATCGGCGGCACGGTCATCGTGCGCGGCAAAATGGGGCTTGGCCTCAACAATGGCGACATGCTGCGCGACGCGGCCATTGCCGGTCTTGGCATCGCGCTCATTCCGATGTTCGCGGTCGGTGCGCAGGTTGCAGCGGGTGAGCTTGAGACGATCGATATCGGCGTTCAGCCGGAACTCGAATATATCCACATTGCCCATCCAGACGGACGCCGTCCGTCCGTCAAGCTGCGGGCGCTGGCCGATCACCTGCGGGCGGCATTTGGCAGCCCACCCTATTGGGATCCGGCATTTACACAGTGAGGACTTAAGATCAGTCGCAGGAGCGCAGCTGCTTGGCATAGGCATTGGCGATATTGGCCGAACGCTGGGCGGCTTTCTGCAATTGCGCATTGCCGCGCCAGGCGCCTTTTCGATAGCCGGCATCGCCGAGATAATAGGCCAAATAGAGATTGTAGGCATCGTTGCGGGCGATGCCGTTCTTCCTGCTGTTCTTGTTGTGATACCAGGCGACAAAATGGATGGCGTCGGAGAATTTCGTACGCCTTGCCATCACATTGCCGGTCGAGCTCTTGTATTCCGACCAGGTGCCGTTCAAGGCCTGTGAGAAGCCATAGGCGGTGGATTGCCGTTTCCAGGGAATGAAACCCAGCAGCTTGGTGCGGGGCGGACGGGCATTCGGGCGGAAGCCGGATTCGGTGTAAATCGTCGCCATCAGGATCGGCACGGGCACACCATATTGGCGCTCGGCGTGGTTTGCGGCGCGCTGCCAGTTGTCGAGCCAGCCATCGCGCTGATCAAAAATCGCGCAGGCATTGCGGGTATCCCGGGGTGCACTCGCACAGCCGGCCAGCGGCAGAAGGGCGACGATAAACGCAATACGCATCGCTTCAGATCTCTCACTTTCAGAGAGATTACTAACCGGTAAACGTTAAAGAGACGTTTTTAGGCAAATGGGAACGAACCACTCACCTCATTTTCGGACGGTGCCGCGCGAACAACTCTGCAATTAACTCTAGAGTTTCAGGGCAAAGATGCGGCCTGACGTTACGTAACCCTCGGCCGCTTCCAGCCGCACGGAGCGCACCGGCTCAAAGCCTTCGATCCGCTTGGTCCCCGCCCAGCGGCCGTGATCGGCAAAGACCTCGATCGAACCTGCATCGAGGAAAATCCGCAAATTCACGGGACGGGCGCCGCGTGCGATATAGCGCGGTTCGGTCCCCCCGTCCGCCTGCGCATGCGGGCCCGGCAACGCGTAGAGAATGGACAATCCCTCCGCATCGAGTTGCAGCGCCAGATCGGCATCCGGATGATCGAAATGCAGGACGAAGGAGGCGCCGGGCCAGGAGAGATCCAACAGGATCTCCACCGCCCCCGTTTCGAGCTGCACTGTTTTTCCGGCGGCGAGCCCGGTATCGTCGATGATGCCGCTGCGCAGGCTCTCGACGGCTTCAACCGGCGGCGTCAGGATGGCGCCGTCCTCAAGCCGCAGGTTTCGCGGCAGTGTCATGGCGGTTGGAAAATCGATCGTGTGAGACACATCCGCCCAGTTGGCAAGCCAGCCTATGCCGACGGGCACGCCCGCATCGACAAAGGCCTGGAAGGCATAATTGTCAGTGCCGAAGTCGAGTTCCTGCTCGAAATCCGTCATGAAGCGGACGCCGTCAAAATGCCCGACCGCAATCAGCGTCAGGTTCTTGCGCCCGGTATCGGCATGGGTGCTGTTCATCAGGCCGTAGACCAGCGCCCAATGGGTATCTGGATCATCGGCGGGGCCATCGAGCGGCAACAGGCACGGGCATTCGATGACGGCCGTGCCGAAGCGTTCCTCCAACAGCAGCGTGCCGGCAAAGCGCCAGCCGGCGGCAGCTGTTGGATCGTCGGTCTCGTAGAGAAGGATGACGCCGCCCTGCTGGCTGAGGCTGCCAAGCACCATTTTCCACAGGCCGTCCGGCCCCTTGACCACGTAGGGATCGCGAAAATCGAGCGTCAGGCCGAGACCCACCGGGCGGTTTGCAAGGATGACCTCGGCCTGGCTGGCGGTGATGATATTGTGCGAGGTGGCGGTCAACTGCACTTGAGTCTCCGGCGTCCGGTCGATCACCTGTTCGGTGAAGAAGACGCGGATGCCGCCTTCATCACCCATCGGGATGGCCGAGCCGGAAAAAGCTCCGCCCCGCCGGTCCGGACGGGCCGTCAGGTCTTCGGAGGGAAACAGGAAGATCGGCATGTGATGCCAGTGAATATAATCCTCCGACACGGCATGTCCCCAATGCATGGTGTTCCAGCGAAGGCCGTGGGAATAATGCTGGTAGAAGAGATGCGGACGGCCGGCAAAACGGCCGAAGCCATTGGGGTCATTCATCCAGCCGAAGGGCGGGCGGAAATGATAGCCGTGCGGCACGGGGGCCGGGGCGTTGGCGGCGCTGGTGTGCATCACGGTAATGCCCTTTTCCACCACTTCCGCCGCATTGAAGAAATAGGCAACGGAGACGGCTGTCGTCTTTGTGTCGTAGACGCAGGAGAGCGCGCCGCCGCTGCTGGCAACGAAGGTACGGAAGACATATTCCTCGGCATTGCTGACGGAAACCTCGCCGATCTTGTCGCCGCCAAGCATGAAGGCCATTGTGCCCGGCGCGTCCGGCGTCACGGCTTTGAGCCAGACATGCAGCGTCGCGCTGAGCGGGACGTCGGCCTGCAGGACCTTCAGGGTTTCCGTGGTGATTGCATCCGCCATGTCCGATTTTCCTTCCTTCAGCACGCAGCAGCCTTCCGATCGAAGAGCCGGGGCACGCCTTTCTCAAAGCCATGTCTGCGACCTAGTGCCGAAGTGCCGGATGTAAAGAAGAATATCTGAAGCCGAGCCGTCTATTCCGGCCGCACCAGAAGCCCCGTGGCCAGCGACTGGAATGCTTCGACAGCCTTGGGCAGAACGTCTTGCGGGTCGTCACTGGCGGCGATCCAGAGGGCTGCATTGAGGGCTGCGCCACTGAGAAGGCGGGCGGCGGCTTCGGCATCGACCGGCTTCAGAATTCCTTGTGAAATCAAACGCTCGACCGTTCGCAGGGTCGCCTGAAGACAACTGCTTTGGCTCGGCCATTGCGATGGATCGCCCAAGACCGCCGGTCCGTCGCGCAAGACGATCCGTTGCACTTCAGGGTCCAGCGCCATCTCGATATAGGCCACACCTTCGGCCAGCAAGCACTGCCAATCGTCCCCTGCCCCTGCCCCGATCTGTTGCGCGCGCAACGCCATTTCCGAATCGATCTGATCGACAACTGCCGCCAGAAGCCCGCGTTTATCCCCGAAATTATGATAGAGAGCGCCCCGCGTCAGGCCGACGTCTGCGGTCAAATCGTCCATGGAAGCGGCTGAATACCCCTTTTCCGCAAACGCCTTGCGCGCGGCTGCAATCAGCTTGACGCGGTTTTCTTCCATCATCTCAAGGCGCCGGTTGGCCATCTGATCCCCAAATTTGTATACGGTTCGTATATTAAATTGACATGCGTCTGGCATGCTGCTATTTCATATACGTACCGTATACGAAATAGCCTGAGCTGTGAAGCAGAAAACGCTGCTTATGAAATACGGCCCCACACCCTTATGAGAGATGAAAATGACTGAACGCCAAGCAATCTTCCCGCCGGACAAACATGCACTCTATGAGGCGCACGGCTATTCGGCGGCCATTCGATCCGGCGACCTGCTGTTCGTGTCCGGCCAGGTCGGCAGCCGTACGGACGGCACGCCTGAGCCTGACTTCGAACAACAGGTCCGGTTGGCCTTTAAAAATCTTGAGGCCACGCTCAGTGCTGCCGGCTGCACATTCGACGATCTCGTCGATGTGACGTCGTTCCACACAGACCCCGAAAACCAGTTCCCAACCATCATGGCCGTCAAGCAAGAGGTTTTCAGCAAACAGCCTTACCCGAACTGGACGGCCATCGGCGTCACCTGGCTTTCAGGCTTCGACTTCGAGATCAAGGTTATCGCGCGCATCCCTGCCGGCGCGTGAATTTCACGTCGGCGAAAAACTCTTTCCTATGCGAAAAGAGCGGGAAGCCGTTCATCCTTTTATCCTCGCCACGTTTGTGGCGGGGGTGGCCCAGAGGTCCGGTCGCCTCCACCATTGCCAGTTGTCATGATAACCGTAGCTTGTAGCCGATATGGCTGGGTTCGAAACCCAGCCGGTCATAGAAACGATGTGCATCGGGCCGCAGCTTATCAGTCGTCAACTGCATCAGGGCGCATCCGTGCGAACGGCTATAGTCGATCGCCCATTTAAACATCGCCTCACCGATCTTTTCGCTGCGTCTCGACCGGGAAACGCGAACAGCTTCGATTTGAGCCCGCTTGCTTCCGCCGCGAGACAATCCGGGGATGAAGGTCAGCTGAAACGTACCGACGGCTTCACTTCCATCCTCCACGATGCACAGGAATTGATTGGGATCCGCGTCTATCTGCGAAAAAGCTTCGCGATACCGGACCGCATCCTCTGGCCGGATCGTTTCCCGCGACGCACCCAAAACGTCATCGGCGAGCAGGCCGACGATCGCTGCCAGATCGGCCTCGGCTGCCTTGCGAAAGGTAAGCTGCTGCAAGTCCCACATCCTCCAGTTCAGCGCGTGCGGATAAGATCGAATCAGCACGCAAGAGACCGGAAACAGACCACAAAAAACCCGCCCGCAACAATCTTCTGCAAGCAGGTCCTAAAATGCGTCAATATCAATCAGCGGCCCGTGCGATGACCGGCCCCCGCGATTAAACCAGCCGGCTTTGTTCGACGGCCGCTTCGATGAAGCTGGCGAACAGCGGGTGCGGGTCGAGCGGGCGGCTTTTCAGTTCCGGGTGGTACTGGACGCCGATGAACCACGGGTGATCCGGGTATTCGACCGTTTCAGGCAGCACGCCGTCCGGGGACATGCCGGAGAAATCAAGGCCGCAGGCTTCCAGCCGGTCCTTGTAATCGACATTGACCTCGTAGCGGTGGCGGTGACGCTCGGAAATATCGGTCGAGCCGTAGATATCGGCAATCTTGGTGCCCTTCTTGAGGCTCGCCTTATAGGCGCCAAGACGCATGGTGCCGCCGAGATCGCCGGAGGCTGCGCGCTTCTCCAGCGCATTGCCCTTCACCCATTCCGTCATCAGGCCAACGACCGGCTCCTCTGTCTTGCCGAATTCGGTCGAGGAGGCCTTTTCGATGCCGGCAAGATTGCGGGCCGCTTCGACCACCGCCATCTGCATGCCGAAGCAGATGCCGAAATAGGGCACCTTGCGTTCACGGGCAAAGCGCACCGCCTGGATCTTGCCTTCCGAGCCGCGTTCGCCAAAACCACCGGGAACGAGGATTCCGTTCACCTTTTCGAGATAGGGCGACGGGTCTTCCTTCTCGAAGACCTCCGATTCGATCCACTCGAGCTTGACCTTGATGCGATTGGCGATGCCGCCATGGTAGAGCGCCTCGATCAGCGACTTGTAGGCATCTTTCAGGCCCGTATACTTGCCGACGATGGCGATGGTGACCTCGCCTTCCGGCGTGCGGATGCGGTTGGCCACTTCAAGCCAGTTTTCGATGCGCGGTGCCGGTGCCGGCTCGATGCCGAAGGCAGCCAGCACCTCGTTGTCGAGGCCTTCGCGGTGATAGGCGATCGGAACGTCGTAGATCGACGCGACATCCAGCGCCTGGATGACGGCGGACGGGCGCACATTGCAGAACAGCGACAGCTTGCGGCGTTCGGCCTCGGGGATTTCGCGGTCAGCGCGCACCAGCAGGATATCGGGATGAATGCCCAGCGCCTGCAGTTCCTTGACGGAATGCTGGGTCGGCTTGGTCTTCAGCTCACCCGCAGCTGCAATATAGGGCATCAGCGTCAGGTGAAGATAGATCGCGGTGCCACGCGGAAGATCGTTCTTCAGCTGGCGGATCGCCTCCATGAACGGCATCGCCTCGATATCGCCGACGGTGCCGCCGATTTCGCAGATGACAAAATCGAAATCGTCATTGCCTTCGGTGACGAAATTCTTGATCTCGTTGGTGACGTGCGGAATGACCTGAACGGTGGCGCCGAGATAATCTCCGCGGCGTTCCTTGTCGATGATGTTCTTGTAGATGCGGCCGGTGGTGATGTTGTCGGTCTTGGTCGCCGAGCGGCCGGTAAAGCGCTCGTAGTGACCGAGATCAAGGTCGGTCTCCGCACCATCGTCGGTCACGAACACTTCGCCGTGCTGCGTCGGGCTCATGGTGCCCGGATCGACGTTGAGATAGGGGTCAAGTTTGCGAAGCCGCACCCGGTAGCCCCGGGCCTGCAGCAACGCTCCGAGAGCAGCTGCGGCTATCCCTTTGCCAAGGGAAGAAACCACGCCGCCAGTGATGAATACATATCGCGCCATGGGCTTCACCGGATACCGTTTCAAAAATGATTCCGCCACCGAAAAATTCATCTTCCAGAATTTTTTCGTTCAAAAGGTTCGGATGGCAAAATTCACACAAAAGAAAACCGGCGGAAGACTGGCTTCCGCCGGCGATTATATCTGTTTTGAGCCTTACTGGCCGCTTGGGACGTCCGAACCGGATGTGGCCGGCTTGGTCTCGGTCGCTGCAGGCGTCTGCGTTGCAGGCGTCTGGGTGGTCGCGGGTGTCTCAGCCGTTGCCGGCGTCTGCGTGGTGGTCGCAGGCGTCTGGGTGTTGGCGCCAGACTGTGCTGGTGTCTGGTTCTGCGCAGGCGTCCCGCCAGCCGGTGGCGTCGTGCCGCCACCCAGCGAATCAAGCACGCCGTTGCCGTTATTGGTCGTGCCCGGGATGCGATCGAGGACGTCGGTGGCGTTCGGCTGGTAACGGGCGAGAATGCCCATGCCGAGTGCCAGCACGAAGAACAGGGCGGCAAGGATCGCAGTGGTGCGGGTCAGCGCATTGGCCGTGCCGCGCGCGGACATGAAGCCCGAGCCGCCGCCGATGCCCAGGCCGCCGCCTTCGGAGCGCTGAATGAGCACGACGCCGATCAGCGCCAGCACAACCATGAGATAGATGACAAGCAATACGGTCTGCATTTTGTCCAGTCCTGCCTTAGATCACGGTCCGTCCGGCTGATGGCAGCCAAGGGATGGAGGCGCGATCGGGTGATCGTCCGGCATGGGTGACGCTGCGAAATTGCCAAGGCAAGTTTCGACGTCCGCTCCAAGCGGCAAAGATTAGTGTTGGCGGCTGCATATACCAAGCCACCGCGCATTAAAAGCCCCTGCCCGTCTTAATACCAAGGATCGGCGGACAGAAGCGTAGAGGACGGCATAGTGCCGGTCCGCAAGCAATCAGGCCGTCAGTTCTTCATACGCCCGGTAGATGGCGAGGAAGTCGTCGGCTTTCAAGCTTGCGCCGCCAATCAGGGCGCCATCGACATTGGCAACACCCATCAATTCCTTCGCATTGCCCGGCTTGACCGAACCGCCATAGAGAATGCGCATCTTCGCGCCGGCCGGGCCAAAGCGTGCGACGAGTTCTGAGCGCTGGAATGCGTGGGCTTCCTCGACATCGGCAGCGGTCGGCGTCAGGCCCGTGCCGATCGCCCAGACGGGTTCATAGGCGATGACAGTATTTTCAGCGGTTGCAGTCTCCGGGATGGAGCCTGCAAGCTGGCGCTTGAGCACATCCAGCGTCTGGCCGGCCTTGCGCTCGTCGCCGGTCTCGCCGATGCAGATGATGGCAATCAGCTCGGCGCCATAGGCAGCCTCAGCCTTCGCGCGGACCACGGCGTCGGTTTCCTTGTGATCGGTGCGGCGCTCGGAATGGCCGACGATCACATGGGTGCCGAAGCAATCGGCGATCATTTCGGCGGAGACATCGCCGGTATGGGCGCCGGAGACCTTTTCGTGGCAATCCTGTGCGCCGATCAGAAGCGGGCTGTCGTCGCAGAGTGCGGTTGCCACATAGAGCAGGGTCGCGGGCGGGCAAATGAGGGTTTCGACCTTTTCGGACAAGTCTCCCTTGACGCCTTCCGCCATCGCCTTGATCTGATCGAGCGACGCGCGCAGACCATTCATCTTCCAGTTTCCGGCAACAAGCGGTTTCACGTCGGGCGTCATATCGTCTCCTTCAAGGCTAAGTCCTTTTCCCGGCAAAGGCCCTAGCAAATAAGCCGGGCAAAGAAAAGCACGGTGACGAAGAGGACGCGCGGATTGCCCGCTTGTCATGCGGGGTCCTGCGGGCGGCTGCTTCCCCGCTCAGATCGACACGGACCTCGTGGAATCAACAAGGACACGGCGCATCCGGCACCGTGTCCTCTTTTCATTTTACCAGATTTTCCAGTGGCAATCAGCCGATCTGGCTGCCGACGAAATCCTTGACGATGCGGATAATGCCGCGGCCCAACAGGTCGTCGAGCGCGTCGCAGAGATGATCGACATGCTGGCGCTCGCAGATCAGCGGTGGCAGTAGGCGGATGACGTTGCGGTTATATTCGGTGAAGGCCACCAGCGTATCGTAGTCACGCAGCAGAAGCGCACCGATGAAACCTGACAACGATCCCTTCAGCTTGTCATCCAGCACCGCAACCACCGGCCGCAGAACCATCGGTAGCGTCTGGCTGAAATCCTGGAATTCGAGCCCGACCATCAGGCCCTGCCCGCGCACATCCTTGATGATCTTCGGATACTTGTCCTTCAGCGCGGTCAGGCGCTCAAGCAGGTACTCGCCCTGCACAGCGGCATTCTCGATCAGATCCTCGTCGTAAAGTACATTCAAGGTCTCGATAGCCGTAATGCAGGCCTCGCCGATACCGCCGAACGTGGCATGGGCGTGGATCATCGCGGTCTTCGGCGTCCCATAGGCCTTCATATAGATTTCGCGGCGGGCGATCATGGCAGCCATGGCCGTCTTGCCGCCTCCGAGCGACTTGGCGACCGCCGTGATATCAGGCACGACGTTGGCATATTCGAAGGCGAAGAAGCGGCCCGAACGGCCGACGCCGCACTGAACCTCATCAGCCACCCAGATGACGCCATGCTTGTTGCAGAGCGCGCGAACCTCCTGCCAGAACTCCGGCGGTGCGATGTTGATGCCGCCACCACCCTGAATGGTTTCCAGCACCAGAACGCCGATCGTCGGATCGCTCTCGAAAGCGTGGCGGATCGCGTCGATCTCCCCGAACGGAATCTTGACGTTGTTGTCGAGCAACTTGAAATCGCCGCGATACAGCGGACCGTCGGTGATCGACAGTACGCCCCGCGTCTTGCCGTGGAAGGAGTTCTCGGCATAAACGACACGCGGCCGCTTCGGGCCGGCGACGCGTTCGGCCAGCTTGATGGCAGCTTCCATGGCCTCCGAGCCGGAGGAGCCGAGGAACACCATGTCAAGGTCGCCAGGGGCAATCGCAGCGAGGTTCTTGGCGAGAGCCGCCGCATATTGCGACATGAAGGCGATGGCGATCTCGTGGCGGTTTTCGTCCTGGAACTGCTTTCGCGCGGATATCAGGCGCTGATGGTTATGGCCGAGCGCCAGCGAACCGAAACCGCCGAAAAAGTCGAGAATCTTCCGGCCATTCTGATCGACATAATACATGCCCTCGGCCGTTTCGATCTTGATCTTGTTGAAACCGAGCAGTTTCATGAAATGAAGCTGACCCGGGTTCAGGTGATCCTTGAACAGAGCCGTCATATCGGCGACGCTCATATCCTTGGCCTGTGCAACTGTCAGCAGGTCGGGCTTGTTGATACCGCCGGAAAGAGCGGGTGCGTCGATGGCGACACGTTGCGTTTTGTCGAGCATTGTCGTGATCCCCTGGTTCATTCGGCCGGTACGGCGGATGTGTGTGCGAAAGCCTTTCCGGCCTTCTTGGCGCGATATTCGTCGTAGGCTGCGATCAGCATGTCGCCGTCATTGTACTCGGCCTTCCAGCCCAGCTCCTTCTTGAGCTTGCCGGTTTCGCGGATGCACATTTCGTCGGCGATCAGATACTGTTCCGGGTCCATGATCGGCAGGTTGACGAAATCGAAGGCGGCAAGCGTCGCCTTGACCGCGAAGGCCGGCGTCGGCAGCAGGAACGATTTCGATCCGGCATGGACGATCAGGTCGCCCAGCAGCTTCTTCACCGGCGGCGGATTGTCGGAGCCGAGATTGTAAGCCTCGTTCGGCACGCCGCCCTTCCAGGCAAGACGCGCAGCCTCGGCGCAATCGAAGACCGAGATGAACTGGTAGGGGTTCTTGCCCGAGCCGATCATCGGCACCGGCAGATTGGCGTCGATCAGCTTGAACAGCTTTTCCAGAATACCGAGACGGCCGGGGCCGATAATGAGGCGCGGGCGGAAAATCGAGATATTCATGCCCTGCTTGCGCCATTCGGCGGCGAGCTGCTCGGTTGCCCATTTCGACTTGCCGTATTCACCCAGCGGTTTTGCCGGATGCGCCTCGGTCTGCGGCGACATGACCGTGTGGCCGTAGATCATGTCGGTGGTGAACTGCACCATCCGGTTGGCGCCGGACTTTGCTGTCGCCTTCATGATGTTTTCAGCGCCGTAATAATTGACCGGCCAGAAGAACTGCCAGCGCTTGGAGCGCACCTGCAGCGGCGACAGCATCTTCGCCGCCATGTTGTAGACCATGTCGTCCGGGCCGATCTCGACCTTCATCACGTCGTCCGCATTGGTCACGTCGCAAGGGACGAAACGGGCACGGGCGTAATGCGGCAGGTCGGACTTGGCGATATCGGCGACGAGGACCTCTTCACCGTCCTGGACCAGACGTTCTGCGAGATGGCGGCCGACGAAGCCGTCACCGCCGAAAATGATATGTTTCATGATGCGCTCCCGATTTTTGCTGTTTTGGCGCCCGCAGCTTCAAGCGATGACTGGTCTTCATGCGAAGACATACCTGACTGGGCAATGAGAATGGTTCCGACGCAGATGAAGCCGATGCCGGCGATGCGCCAGGCGTTCAGATCCTCGTGGAAAACGAAATAGGCAAAGATGGCCACTGCCACATAGGCAAGGCTGAGAAATGGATAGGCGAAGGAAAGTTCCACCTTCGACAGGACGTAAAGATGCGACACCATTGAAATGACGAAGGTGGCAAGTCCGGCGAAGACCCAGGGGTTGAACACCACCTGGAAAATACGGGCAATGAAAGTATCAGCCGTGAAGCTCAACGGTCCCAGCGACAGCATGCCCTGTTTCAGCATGACTTGTGCAGCCGCGTTGGTCAGTACGGTGAAGAGAATGAATACGATATACTTCATGTCGATGTCCCCTGTTCCCGTCCGGATACTTACAGCTAAGAGCCGTATATTCCGTGAAATTCGGGCGTTTATTTAATTCAAATTGTTCCTATTCCCATTTCGGCAAAGCCTGTTTTCAACCCGGCAAGGAAAGAGCCGTGCGCTTCCAGAAGTTGGAAACCATGGCCGGATCGCGCAATTCTTCCAGTTCGCGCCAGCGCGGGAACGAGAAATCAAAGGTTTGCGGGCTCATCCGGGCATCCTTGTAGGGATTGATGGCGCCGCCGGCCTCCACAACCATGGCATCAAGGCGGTTGAGAAGTTTAAGGGTCTCTTCACCCTGATTGGCGAAATCCAAGGTCAGCGTAAAACCGGGCCTCGGGAAGGATAAAAGTCCGCCCGATTGCTGACTGCCGAACTTTTTCAAGACGGTCAAAAAAGAAGCGTGACCCGCCTTGCGGGCGGTCTCCAGCAGGCGTGGCGTCAGATACGGGGCGTCCGCCGACGGATAGACGCTCTGGTGCTGGTAAAGACCCTTCGGTCCATAGAGCCGGTTCCAGTTGCCGATCGCATCCAGCGGATGAAAATAGCCGGGCCATTTGACGGTCTTGACCGTTTCGCCGCGTTTTTCCTTGCGGAAATAGAGTTCGTTGAACGCCTTCAGCGTCATCGTGTTCAAGAGATTGAACGGCGGCGCGATCGGCACCGACAATCGCCGTGCACGCGGCATGTCCGGAAATTCGCAGGATGCATCGGCGTGATCGCCGGCCAGAAGCACGCCCCTGCCCACCCGCTTGCCGGCCGCCAGCTGGTCGATCCAGGCGACGGAATATTCATGTTCGGCATCGACGGTTTCGACCATGCCGAAATAGTCGGCGAGGGTGTCGAAGCGGATGGCGTGCTGCTGGATATGGGCGGATGGCACCTTCATCAGCTGCAGATCGACCGACAGGATCAGCCCCGTCAGGCCCATGCCGGCGATGGTGGCGTAGAACAGTTCGCGGTTTTCCACAGGCGAGCATGCAAGCATTTCCCCGTTCGATCGCAGCAATGTCAGGCCGCGCACATGCCTGCCGAACGTCCCGCGCGCATGATGGTTCTTGCCGTGGACATCGTTGGCGACGGCACCGGCAACAGTGACAGACGCGGTTCCCGGCGTGACCGGCAGGAAGAACCGGTGCGGGATCGCCGTCTCAAGGATGGAATGGAGGGTAACGCCGGCGTCGCAGGCGATGATGCCGGTTCCCGGGTCAAATCCAAGGATGCGGGTGCGCACCCGGCTCTCGATCAGCTTGCCCTGGTCGTTATGGCAGCTGTCGCCATAGGACCGGCCGTTGCCGAACGGCAGGAATGCGCCGGGGGCCGCACTTTCCCTGAGGTTCTCATAGGCATCGGGCGATACGGACTGCCGGGCGCGGCGATCGATCCGGCCCCAGCTGTCAAATCCTGTCGATGTCATGGCGTTCCCATTGCACCGGCGAGCACGAAGCCGGCGCCGATGGTCATGGTCACGAGGCTGCGCCAGTCGCGCATGATGAACACCACCGGATCCTCATGCAGCATGCCGCGGCGGGCCAGCATCCAGATGCGCAGGAGCATGTAGAGGACGAGCGGGCAAAGCGGCCAGAGCGCCCAGTCCAGCGTGTACATCTCCTGCATTTCCTTGCTGTGGATATAGAGCGCCAGAACCAGCGCCGAGGCGAAAGCCGAGGAGACGCCGGCCTGACCGACCATTTCGAAATCGACGGCCAGATAGCCGCGTCCAGGCACCTGGTTTCCATCGCGCCCGTCATATTCGTCGAGCTCGACATAGCGCTTGACCAGCGCCAGGCTGAGGAAAAAGAAGATGGAAAACGACAGAAGCCAGAAAGACAGCTCCGTGCCGGTGGCAGCCGAGCCTGCGATGATGCGGACCGTGTAGAGCCCGGCCAGCGTGAAGACATCGACCAGCAGCTTGCGCTTGAGCACGAATGTGTAGGCCGTCGTTGCCAGGGCGTAGAACCCGAGCACGAGGGCGAAATCATAGGGCAGCACAGCCGTCAGCGACAGCGAGGCAAACAGAAGGCAGAGCGCGATCACCATGCCCATCGGCACCGACATCTGGCCGCTCGCCAGCGGCCGGTTGCGCTTCTTGGGATGGCGCCGGTCATTGGTGAGATCGGAGAGATCGTTGACCACGTAAACGGCAGAGGCCAGGAAACTGAACGCGAAGAAAGCCAGGATGACATTGACCACCGCATCCATCTGCAGGATGTCGTGGTTGAGGACCATCGGCACGCCGATCAGCACGTTCTTGGCCCATTGATGCACGCGGATCGATTTTAAGGCGGCAAAACGGGATGTCTTGCCAAGATCGAGCCGTTCGGCATCATGGGCCCGGCGCCACTTTTCAGCTGCCGCATCCGGCGCAACCACAATCGCCTTGCGCGCGGCATCAAAGACCGGAACGTCATCGCGGCTGTTGCCCATATAGTCGAAACCGCCCTCGCCGAACTTTTCGATCAGCGTCTCGCGCTTGCGGCGGCTGGTAAGGTTGATATCCGTTGTGCTGTGGAGGACCGAGGAAAACGCGCCGGTATGGGCGGCAATCCCAAGTGCCACACTTTCGGCGGCCCCGGTGACGAGGATGATCTGGCGGCCGGTTTCGCGCTCGCGCGTCAGGCGCTTCAGGACGGCCTCGCGGTAAGGCCAATCGGCGGCCTTGCGTCCGGAGCGCGCCGCGACCTCGTATTTCAGGCGCGCCTTGCCCTTCGACATCCAGAAAAGAACGGCAAATAACATCAACGGGTTGCGCAGGAGAATGATGGCCACGCCCTCCCAGAGCGTGTCTGCAGCAAGCAACGTTCCATCAAGATCGACGCACAGCGGAATATGCTGCGTTTCAGTTCGAGCATCCATAAGATCAAACCCCGAGAATATATGCCCGGAACAGTCCCACGATCAGCTTTCCAAATAGCAAACAGCGCTTGAGGCAGCGTTTCAAATTGCTGCGTTGGTTAATGAATCGCGGATATATTTCCCATCCTCAATCCAGCCCGATCCAGTTTAGCGCATCGCGCCAGTCCGTCATGCGCACGGGCGTTCCATGCGAGCCGGTTTGAAACAGAACCATGCGGCTCGGATATTTCGCCGTCTTCAACGACCGGTAAAGCGCGATCTGATCGGCTGCCGGGTAGACGCTGTCGGCACTGCCATGGCTGAAGAAGACCGGCAGTTTTCTCTTGTAAGCCGCACTCTTCATAAACGCCGGATCCGCCGGACCGCCCATGATCATCATGCCTTTCAGGGATGCAACCGCCTGCTTGTCGCGCGTGATGCCCCAGCAGATGAAGCTGCCCATCGAGGCGCAGGCAAGGACCACCGGGCGGCCCGGTGATTGCTGGCGCGCATAGGCAATCAGCCCGGCAATATCGGCAACGCCGGCATCGTCGAAAAAGCGGATGCTCGGGGCGTAGTAGACACCGCCATTATCGACGGCGAGGTTCTTCAGGCGGTTGAAATTGCCGCCGAACGACCAGTCATTGGCACCGAGCCGCCGGTCCCCGCCCCGGCCGTGGATGAAGATGACGGTGAATGCGGCGCCGCTGGCAGAACCGGTGCGCGTGACATCGAGCGGCCTTGATCCGACAGCCAGCGTCTCGTTCGCCTGCGCGCCCTTGACACCGAGCGAGACGTAGGCGCGCTTTGCCCGCCGTTCCGGTTCCTGGTCGCGGCCATTGATATCGCGCATTTCCTGATAATCGACGACGCGGTAATCGCCACCATCGGCTGTTTCGAGCACGGTGCCATAGGAAAACAGCGCGTCCTTGTAGGGTTTCAGCGGCGCTGCCTTAGCCGGGACCGCAAGCGCGATGGCGGCTATGCAGGTGAAAAAGACGCGATGGATCAAATGAGCTGTGGACAGGTGCATCCGGAATGTTCCTCTTTTGATCCAAGCCTTGCCATCGGCGCTTCCGCAAAGCAACAGTTGCGGCTATTGAAGGCGTGATCGGCGATGAGCGCTTGCGGCCCGCGCCACAGGGCTGTCAAGGTCGCTTTCGCGCCAGGAATTTGGCAGAATTCCGGCGATTCGTGCAGACATTCATGACGGCTCAGTCCGCAGCCCTTCCCAGGCCTGAAGCCGCCACCACGGAAAGACATCAAAACAGACTATGACCGACAGCAACGATCTCTTTTCAGCATTGCCCCTGGTGCCCAAGCCCGCGACGGATCCCGTCGTGCCGAAGCCGGTTGCCGCCAAACCCGTGGCGGCGCCCGTTGCAGAGCAGCGCAGCGGCGCTTCGACGGCGCTGAAGGCCGATACCGGCGATTATAACGCATCCGCCATCGAAGTGCTCGAGGGGCTGGAGCCGGTGCGCCGGCGTCCGGGCATGTATATTGGCGGCACCGACGAAAAGGCGCTGCACCATCTATTCGCCGAAGTCATCGACAACTCGATGGACGAGGCGGTGGCGGGCCATGCCAATTTCATCGACGTGCATCTCGATGCTGAAGGCTGCCTGTCCGTCACCGATAACGGCCGCGGCATCCCGGTCGAGAACCATCCGAAATTTCCGGGCAAATCGACGCTCGAAGTGATCATGACCATCCTGCATGCGGGCGGCAAGTTTGACAGCAAGGTCTACGAGACCTCAGGCGGTCTGCACGGCGTCGGCGTCTCGGTTGTCAACGCGCTCTCCGACATTCTCGAAGTCGAGGTCGCCCGCAACCGCAAGCTCTACCGCCAGCGCTTCTCACGCGGCATTCCGCAGGGCGGGCTGGAGGAGCTGGGCGACGTCCAGAACCGGCGCGGCACCAAGGTCAAATTTCATCCCGATCCGGAAATCTTCGGGGCGCATGCCAAATTCGACCCGGCCCGGCTTTTCCGTATGGCGCGCTCCAAGGCCTATCTGTTCGGCGGCGTCGAAATCCGCTGGTCCTGCGATCCGGCGCTGATCGAGGGCACGGAAACGCCGGAAAAGGCCGTGTTCCACTTCCCCGGCGGCCTGAAGGATTATCTTCAGGCGACCATGGGCAAGGAATTCACCGTCACCCGCGAAATCTTTGCCGGCAAGACGGAAAAGACCGGCGGCCACGGTGCGCTTGAATGGGCGGTCACCTGGTACGGTGGCGACAGCATCGTGCATTCCTATTGCAACACCATTCCCACCCCCGAAGGCGGCACGCATGAGGCGGGCTTCCGCATTGCGCTCACCAAGGGCCTGAAAGCCTATGCCGAGCTGACGCAGAACAAGCGCGCGGCGAT
This sequence comes from Rhizobium sp. Root483D2, assembly GCF_001426685.1. GTDB lineage: Bacteria > Pseudomonadota > Alphaproteobacteria > Rhizobiales > Rhizobiaceae > Pararhizobium > Pararhizobium qamdonense. The sequence goes on from NZ_LMFB01000013.1 coordinate 174,899, forward strand.
CGTAACCACCGAAGACGTGATGATTTCGGCGGCCGGCATGCTGTCTGTCTTCATCCGAGAACCGGAATTCGTCGGCCAGACCAAGGACAAGCTGGCGACCGTCGAAGCCCAGCGTATCGTCGAGAACGCCCTGCGCGACCCGTTTGACCACTTTCTGGCCGACAATCCGCAGGAAGCCCACAAGCTTCTCGAATGGGTGATCGAGCGTGCCGACGAACGGGTGCGCCGCCGCAAGGAAAAAGAGGTCACCCGTAAATCGGCGGTGCGCAAGCTGCGCCTGCCGGGCAAGCTTGCCGACTGCTCGCAGAATTCGGCAGAAGGCGCCGAACTGTTCATCGTCGAAGGCGATTCGGCTGGAGGTTCGGCCAAGCAGGCGCGCAACCGCTCCAACCAGGCAATCCTGCCATTGCGCGGCAAAATCCTCAACGTCGCCAGCGCCGGCCGCGAAAAACTCGGCGCCAACCAGCAGATCAGCGATCTCGTCCAGGCGCTCGGCTGCGGCACGCGCAGCAAATACCGCGAGGAAGACCTGCGCTACGAGCGCGTCATCGTCATGACCGATGCCGATGTCGACGGCGCCCATATCGCCTCGCTGCTGATCACCTTCTTCTATCAGGAAATGCCCGAACTCGTCCGGGGCGGCCATCTCTATCTCGCCGTTCCGCCGCTCTACCGCATTACCCAAGGGGCAAAGACGCTTTATGCCCGCGACGACGCGCACCGGGTGGAACTGGTCGAGACGGAATTCAACGGCCGCGGCAAGATCGAAATCGGCCGCTTCAAGGGTCTGGGCGAAATGATGCCGGCGCAGCTGAAGGAAACCACGATGGATCCTTCCAAGCGCACGCTGCTGAAGGTCGCCATCGACGAGGTGGATTTCGAAGGCACGCGCGAAGCCGTCGATAACCTGATGGGCACCAAGGCCGACGCCCGCTTCCGCTTCATCCAGGAACGCGCGGTGTTTGCGGATAACCTGGACATCTGATCAAAGCGCTCACGAAGCGATTCAACATGCTGTCGAATTGAGTCATGTTTCCGCTCCAAGCCATGGAGCGGAAACGGTTTTCACGCTCTCAAATGCGCGTCAAACGATTGTCTTTTCCATGAAAATGCTCAGCGGATCCGGTTGATAGGAACCGAACGGGCCGGTCTCCACATAGCCTGCGGACTTATAGAGGCCGATGGCTTCCGGCTGATAGATGCCGGTTTCGAGCCGGATCGCCGACAGCCCGGTTTCACGGCCGTGACTTTCCAGATGCTCCAGCAGTTTGCGGCCGATCTTCAGGCCGCGCGCCTTTGGATCGACGAACATGCGCTTGATCTCGGCGCTGCCATCGCCGGCATCCACCAGCGCGCAACAGCCGACAATATCGCCCTCATGACGGGCGACGAAGAAGGAGACTGAGGGCTTTTCCAGCGTCGAGACATCGACCAGGTGATTGCTTTCGGGCGGATAGAGCGACTGCGCGTAAACGTCGGATTGGTGGAGCAGGTTGAGAACTCCCGGCTGACGTGGCGATTCTTTTTCAATGGTTGGAGTCACTTGGCGTTGTTCCTTCACAGGTCGAGTCATACCCTTGCCAGTTGACACTAAGAGCAGGCTTAAGAAAACGACAGACGCCAAATTTCGCCCCTTCCTGCCATCGTGCCGCCAAGGCGAGTGGAAACAAATTGTTTCCAACTTTTCCGGCTTCGCCTTACTTCCGGAGCAAACGGGCTTTTAAGATTTGCGCACCGAGAATCGCTTCATGCAAAGGAGCGGTACCTCCCCCGTTTTTGGAGACATATTCGCGATGGTTCCTGCCTTGATCGTCATGACAATTCTCGGCTGCGACGACAGTGTCAGCCAATGCCACTACGTTTCGACGGTCAGCGGCACCTGGCAGACGATTGCCACATGCGATGCGGAATCACAGAAGCAATTGCCGAAATTCTCCAACGCCAACTATCCGGTGATCGTCGCCGTCTGCGAAACATCAGGCGACACGATGGCCACGGCCAAGGACCCGGCCCCTGGCACGGCCACACCATCGGCGCTCGATCAGGCACACACGGTCACCGCCGATCCGGTGCCCACGCCGCCCGGAGCCGAGCAGCAAAGGCCAAGCCTGCCGCGCCGGACGCTGGCCATGGTGACGGGCGCCCTGCCCGATGGATCGACGCTGCGCAACGCCGTGACGAAACCCGTCCATTATATCGAGGACGGCTATTCCTGGGTGGCGCGGAAATTTACCCGGTAGTTGAACGACCAGCCTAAACCAACCCGGCTGCTATCAGGCTTTCGGCGCTGGCGCGCACGGCTTCATCCTCCGGCCGGGGTTTCCATCCGAGCACGCGTTTGGCCTTTTCGTTCGATATGCGCGCGTCGCGGCCGAGCTCGCCGGCGATCAGTTTCAGACCGGGATCGAAATACGCTGCAAGTCCGGCAAGCCAGTTCGGCAGCACGAACTTTGGCAGTTTCTTGCCATAGGCCGGAAAATCCCGTTTCAGCACGGCGACGATATCCTTGATCGACAATGCCTCGCCGGCAATGATGAACCGCTCGCCGGCAGCCTTCGGGACGGTCAAGGCCAGCACATGCGCTTCTGCCGCATCGCGAACGTCAACAACAGGCACGCGGAAGTCCGGCATGGCGGGGTAACGGCCCTTCATCAGGCTCTGCACGAGGCCCACCGACGTGCCGGTTTCCGTGCCCAGGATAGGTCCGAGGATCATTCCGGGGTTGACGACGGCAAGTTCAAGACCGTTTTCGCGGGCAAAATCCCAGGCGGCGCGTTCGGCCAGCGTCTTCGACTTGTAATAGGGCGTCGCCAGAGGGCCATCCGGATCAGTCCAATCCTTTTCCGAAAAGGGCGCCCTGCCCGGCCCGTAGCTGATGGCGGCGATTGACGATGTCAAAACCACGCGGCGAACACCGGCTGCCTTTGCCGCCCGCAGCACCCGCAATGTTCCCTCTCGGGCCGGACGGATCAGGTCATCCTCGTTCTTCGGCACATGCGATGGAAAGGGAGATGCGGTATGGACGATGTAGGCGGCGCCCGTGAAAGCGGCGTCCCATCCGGCATCGGCGGTGAGATCGGCGGTGACGAAGGAGAGCTTTCCTTGAGCCGCACCATCGGCCGAGCGGATCGCCGCCTCGATGGCATCGGCCTTTTTCATGGATCGCAGGGTTCCGCGCACCTCGTAACCCGCCTTCAACAGTTGCGCGGCGACATGACGGCCGAGAAAGCCGCCTATTCCGGTCACGGCGACCAGTCCTGCCCTATCATTATTCATCGCCATACCCCTTATCCGCCGCTGCCACAGGTTACATGGTGCGTTTCATCAACCGTGTCAAAGGCACAGCGTTCGCAAAGGCTGGGTATGGAGCGCGCGTGGTGATCAGGCGGCTTGCCGCGCCGCCAATTGCGCATAGTCGCGCGCCGTTTGGCGCTGCTCGGCGATGGTCAGCTTTTCGATGAGATCGGCAAGGCTGCCGGATGCCTCCGAAATATGGCTTCTGCCACGCAATTTCGCCAGCAGGGCCGCCGAGATCGTTGCGGTCACCGCCGGCGAACCAGCCCGGTTTTCCTTGCGCCAGATCAGCACCGCCTCGGCAAACAGCGCGCTGACATCGCGGCCAAGACCCGCACTTTCGAACAGAGCGCGAATAGCGTGGATGCGGCCATCCGACAGGATCGAGCGCACCCGCTTGTTGGACACGGCGGTCAGGTTGACGATAGCACTTGCGAAGAAATCGACCTTGCCGGAACACAGGGCGTTGAGCAGAAAGGCCGGGGTCAGACGTCCTGTGACCCGGAGATGCTCGACGAGATTGGGGATCTGATCGGGACCGGCAGCGCCAGCCATGCCAACGGCGGCTTTATCGCAGGCTTCGCGGGTAATCCGCTCGACCCGGCGTTCGCCGATCGCGGCCTGCACGAGACCAAATCCGGACAATGCCGCTCCAACCTTTTCCACCAGCGCGTGGCGCGCGTCGGCCGGCAGATCGTCACGGTCGAGCAGCCGGTTGCGAACCGACCAGAGATGGCCGAGCCGGTCGCTGAGGCGCTTCAATGTCCGGCAGGAGAAGCGCGCCTGCTCGTTTTCGAGCAGGATCAGGACTTCCTCTTCGCCGCCGATTTCGGCGATCGCCGCAGCAACCGGCCGCGACATGGCCTGGCGGGCGGCAATCACCGCACGGGTTTCCGGCGTTCCCTTGGCAGCAAGATCGACAAGGTCCATATCGTTGAGCACGGGAGAGCGGGAGATGACGGCATAGGCTGTTTCGGGCTGGTCTTCGGCCAGAGACAGGATGATCGAACGGGGAATGCGGGCGCAATCTGCAACGGCTTCGGCCAGCGCCAGACGGACTTTTGGCGAGGGATCGTCCAGCAGAAAGGTCATCGCCATTTCGGCGGCATGCTCGTCAAGCGTATTCATGTCCGCCGCAACGTAAGCGCGGCCCAACGCCTGGGCTGCCCGGACCCGATCGCCGGTTTTTGCAGTTTCGACCCAACGAAGAAATGCTTGAATGATCACCGACGCCTCACTACACACCAACCAGCCACAATCACGGTGCTTCCTACGTTAGCGATCAAAGGTTTAAGATTGGTTCACCATGTCCGTTAACCGCTTTGAAATGACGCTGCCGATCCTCTGCGTGGCACCGGATGTGCTGTCGCCGATGATCGATGCCTGCGCGGCGGCAACGGTGATCATCGATATCCGCAAGGATTGGCTTACGGGACGACTAGGCGCAGCGCAGGCTGCATCGGACGCAGCGCAGGCGATCCTTGCGCAGAGGCAGCCGCAAGCGGGCGCAACGCTGTTTCGCGTCGGCAGGCCGGATGACGAGGCGGGACAGGCGGCAATCGAGCGGCTGGTGGCGCTGCGGCCGCAGGGCTTTGTGCTTTCCGGCTGCAGCGGGGCCGCCGATATCCAGAAATTCGACGTCATGCTGCGGGTCGCCGAAGCCACTCAGGGGATCGAGCCGGGCGCCGTGGCGCTGGTGGCCGAGCTTGGCGAGGATACCGCGTTCATTCTCTCGGCAACGTCCTTCAAGGACGTCTCGCAGCGGCTGAAAGCGATCATTTTCGATGGGCAAGGCGTGACGCGGGCTACGGCAAGCCAGGCGTACAATGGGGCGGCATCACGGGCCGGTGCACCGCTGCTTCTTGCGCGGGCAACGGCCGTCATCAAGGCGGCGCAGGCGGGCATTGCCTGTTACGAATTGCTTGAAGAGCAGGCGGATGATCCGCAGACGATGCGCGAGATTGCGCTTGCCGATGGTTTTTCCGGAGTTATCGCGCGCAACGCCGCGCAGCTGGCAGCGCTTGCCGGAGCGTAAGGCACCTGCCCTAGCGTCTCGGCCGCAACAATTCGAAGACATCCCCGGCGTCGCAATAATCCATATATCCCATACGCCCGACCGGCCGGACCTTGGCCATATCGAAGCGGCCGTCACGAACAGCCTCGTCGCGGATATGGATGCCCACGACCTGGCCGATGACCACGTGGTTTTCGGACAAGGTTCCATCGAGCGTCTTCGGCTGGAATATGTCCGTCACCTTGCATTCCAGCGCCGCATAGGCCTCGGCAACGAAGGGCGCGCGCACGAATTCGCCTTCGACGGGCGTCAATCCGGCCAGCGCAAATTCGCTTTCGCCATGGGGCACCGGGGCCGAGGTGAGGTTCATGGCGTCGCGAATATCGAAGCTGACGAAATTGGCGGTGAATTCGCGGGTTTCCTCGATATTGCGCAGCGAATCCTTGCGGCCGGACGAGGAGAACATCACCATCTTCGGCGTATCGCTGATGGCGTTGAAGAAGGAATAGGGCGCCAGATTGAGGCTGCCAGCTTCAGCCCGCGATCCGATCCAGCCGATCGGCCGCGGCGAGACGATGGCCTTGAACGGATCATGGGCGAGGCCATGCGCGTTTTGTGCGGTCGCATAAAACATCAGCTGTCCTCGCCAACCCAGGTGACGATATCGGCAAGCTCCGGACGCGGGCGCTCGGTTGGCGGAACCTGCGGCGTGCCGATGTGAATGAAGCCGGCGACCCTTTCGCCCGGCTGAACGCCCAGCAGCGTATAGGCCTTTTCATCGAACGCATACCATTCGGTCAGCCAGTTCGAGCAAAAGCCGAGCGCATTGGCGGCCATCAGCAGATTGAGGCAGACGGCGCCCGCCGACATGACCTGTTCCCATTCGGGCACCTTAAAATGCGGAGCCGCCTTGCTGACCACGGCAATGACCACCGGCGCGCGGGTCAGGCGGGTGTTTTCCACCTTGATCATCTCGTCTGACAGATCGGGTTTGGCGGCGAGCGCCATTTTCGCCAGTTCGGTGCTCAGCCGCACCCGCTCGTCGCCGCGATAGACGATGAAACGCCAGGGCGCCAGCTTGCCATGATCGGGCACGCGCGAGGCCAGCTTCAGCATCTCTTCGATTTCAGCCGTGCCCGGTCCCGGTCCGCCCATCTGAAAGGCCGGAATAGACCGGCGGGTTGCCAGATAATCACGCAGACTGATTTCAGTTTTCATCGCCGCCCATTTCCACTAGTTTGCCAGCGCACGCCGCCGCTCCCCCGAAGGCAGCCACGAAAATGCCATATCGGCGTTTCAAGTGGAGCCACACACTCAGGATGTCAACCACCCCATGCGCATCAAGGCCGGTCCCGTTCGCACTGTCTCCATAGCGCTCGTTCTTGCGACAGCTGCCACCGGTGCGCCGCAGGCGCAGGAGCTTGCCGACCCCTTCAAAGCGTTTCCGGCAATCTCCGCGCCAGCCAAGAAGATGCCGAAGCTCAACAGCTTCAACCCGATGATCCCGGATGCCGCAACACAAGGGCCGACAGCAAAGGATATCGCACTCGAGGCGCATCTGACCGAGAAGGGCAAGTCTGTCGAACAGGGCCTGACCTGGCGGGTTTTCAGCCCCATTCCCGGCTCCGACGGCAAACTGCCGCTGGTTGCGACCTCGGAAGGCGGATCGGCGGCGTTTCAGCTCATCCCGGGTGAATATTTCGTCAATGTCGCCTTCGGGCGTGCTGGCGCGACCCGCAAGATCAGGGTGGCGGATGCCGGCCCGATGGAAAAGCAGGTGCTGGTGCTTGATGCCGGCGGCGTTATGCTGAATGCAGTATCGGGCAGCGACGTGCGTATTCCGCCGGGCGAGCTGAGTTTCTCGATCTTTTCGGCCGATGCGAAGGAAGACGGCGAACGCGCGCTTGTGGTCGCGGACGTCAAGCCGAACACCGTCGTGCGGTTGAATACCGGCACCTATCATGTCGTGTCCAACTATGGCTCGGTCAATGCCGTCATTCGCGCCGATATCCAGGTGGAGGCCGGCAAGCTGACGGAGGCGACGATCCAGCACCGCGCCGCCAAACTGACGCTGAAGCTCGTCTCCGAGCCCGGCGGTGAAGCGATCGCCGATACCGCCTGGTCGATCCTCACCTCATCGGGCGACGTGGTCAGCGAAAGCGTCGGCGCGTTTCCGACACTGGTTTTGGCCGAGGGCGGCTACTCGGCGGTGGCGCGCAACAACGAGAAGATTTTCCAGCGCGACTTTACCGTCAAGGCCGGCGTCAATACCGATGTCGAGGTGCTGCTGAACGACAAATCGGCGCAGCCCGCATCCGGCGCATCGGACGCGCAAGACTGAGCCGATCAGTTAAGTCTAAGACGCTGCTCTCTTCAGAAACGGCTTGCGCGGCGGCGCCATGCAGAACACGCCGTCATAGATGCGCGTCAGGATGTCCTTGCGGTCGGCAATGGCGCTCAGTTCCTCCCAAGCAATCAACTGGCCGATGCGCGACGAGATGGTCGTGCCAGATAGCCTGCGGAACTCGCGGATCAACAATGAAATGCGCAGGGTCAGCGAGACCTTGCTGGCCAGGTGAAACAACCGGCCGTTCTGGCCATCGAAATAGATCGGGATGACGCTCGCCTTGGCCGCCTGGATCAGCTTGGCCGGAAACATTTTCCACGGCAGGTCTTCGGCCCGGCCAAATCCCTTTCTCGCAGTTGCGACCCCACCGGCCGGAAAGACGATCAGCGTGACGCCCTCTTTCAACAGCCGCACGGCCTCGTGGCGCGTCTGCATGTTGATCGCTAACGCCTCCTTGGTTTCTTCAAACGAGATCGGCAGGGAATAGGGCGCCATTTCCGGCACCTTCAAAAGCTCGTTGTTGATCAAAACCCTGAACGGACGGCCCAACTGTTCGGCCAGCGACAGGACGGCAATGCCATCGCCGATGCCGAAGGGATGGTTGGCGACGATGACCACGGGTGTGTCAGGCAGATGGCGCGGCGGCCATTCGCCCTGGACGCGGACGCGCACATTGATGAGATCCAGCATTTCGCCGAAAATCCGGTCGCTCTTGCCGACAATATTATGGCGCCATTGATTGTAGAGCTTGGCGTAGCGATTGCGCCCGGCAAGCCCCTCCATGGAGCGGATAAACCAACGTTTCAGCCGTCGATCGTTCTCGTTGGCATAAGACAGCTCTTTGAACTGCACGCTGTTCCCCGTTCCAAGAAAAGGTGCGCCCGGAAGGGACGCAGCACAGGTATTTCGGTTTTGCCGGACTGCGTTCAGCGGCGGCGCTTATTCCACCCATCACGCATAAACCGGATAGTCTGCGAATGTTACAGTTTTCTGACAGAAGACTGAAGGTGCGGCCCTGCCGCACCTTCCCGATGAGATCATACAGACTTTCAGCCCTGATCAGGCCTTGGCCTTGCTGCGACGCTCGGCCTTGCGCTTCACGTCCGGCGGTGTTGCTTCCAGGACCAGAGAGGCGATGGCCTCATCCAGCGTCATCGGCGTCTGTGCCTGAGAGCCGAGCCTGCGGATATTGACCGTACGCTCTTCCGCCTCGCGCATGCCGCAGACGATGATGACAGGCACCTTGGTCACCGAATGCTCGCGGACCTTGTAGTTGATCTTCTCGTTGCGGAAGTCGGTCTCGACCTCGAGACCGGCATCGCGCAGCAATTCCGCAACTTCGCGGCCGTAATCATCGGCTTCCGAGGTGATGGTGGCGACGACGACCTGCAGCGGCGAGATCCACAGCGGCATATGGCCGGCGAAGTTCTCGATGAGGATACCGAGGAAGCGCTCCATCGAGCCGCAGATGGCGCGGTGGATCATCACCGGCTGGGTCTTTTCCGAGTTGCTATCGATATAGAAGGCACCGAAGCGTTCCGGCAGGTTGAAATCGACCTGCGTCGTGCCGCACTGCCATTCACGGCCGATCGCGTCCTTCAGCGTATATTCGAACTTCGGACCGTAGAAAGCGCCCTCGCCCGGCAGGATACCGGTCTTGATGCGGCCTTCCGACTGCGCCTCGATCGTCTTCAAGACGTCCATCATGACGCTTTCGGCACGATCCCAGAGCGCATCGTCGCCGACGCGTTTTTCCGGACGGGTCGAGAGCTTGACCACGACCTCCTGGAAGCCGAAGTCCTGATAGACCGACAGGATGAGATCGTTGATGCGCAGGCATTCGGCCGCCATCTGCTCGTCGGTGCAGAACACATGAGCGTCGTCCTGCGTGAAGCCGCGCACGCGCATCAGGCCATGCAGCGCGCCCGATGGCTCGTAACGATGGACATTGCCGAATTCGGCAAGCCGGATCGGCAGTTCGCGATAGGATTTCAAGCCATGCTTGAAAATCTGGATATGGCCGGGGCAGTTCATCGGCTTCAGCGCAAAGACGCGCTCGTCGTCGGTTTCGTCACCGGCGACAGTCACCTTGAACATGTTGTCGCGGTACCAGCCCCAGTGGCCGGAGGTTTCCCACAATGACTTGTCGAGCACCTGCGGTGCATTGACCTCCTGATAGGTGCCGGCCAGACGGCGGCGCATATAGGCGACCAGCGTCTGGAAGATGCGCCAGCCTTTGCCGTGCCAGAAGACGACGCCCGGGCCTTCTTCCTGGAAATGGAACAGGTCCATCTCGCGGCCCAGACGGCGGTGGTCGCGCTTTTCGGCTTCGGCCAGAATATGCAGATACTGGTCGAGCTCTTCCTGGGTGCGCCAGGCGGTGCCGTAGATGCGCGTCAGCATCGGGTTGTTTGAATCACCGCGCCAATAGGCACCGGCCACCCGCATTAGCTTGAAGGCATTGCCGATCTGGCCGGTGGAGGCCATGTGCGGCCCACGGCAGAGATCGAACCAGTCGCCCTGATAGTAGATCTTCAGGTCCTGATCCGCAGAGATCGCATCGACCAGCTCGACCTTATAATTCTCGCCCTTGTCGGCAAAGACCTGACGCGCCTTGTCGCGCGGCCAGATTTCCTTGGTAAAAGGCTTGTTGCGCTGGATGATTTCCTTCATCCGCTTTTCGATCTTTGGCAGATCGTCAGGCGTAAACGGTTCATTCTTGGCAAAGTCGTAATAGAAGCCGTTCTCGATCACCGGGCCGATGGTGACCTGCGTGCCCGGCCACAATTCCTGCACGGCTTCGGCCATCACATGGGCCGTGTCGTGGCGGATCAGTTCCAGGGCGCGGGCATCTTCGCGAGTGACGATCTCGAGCGTGCCGGAGACGACCGGATCCGACAGGTCGCGCAACTCGCCATCCAGCGCAATCGCGATGGCCTTCTTTGCAAGCGACTTCGAAATCGATTCGGCGACTTCACGGCCCGTCGTGCCAGCGGCATAACCGCGGACGGAACCATCGGGAAATGTAAGGGAAACAGCGTCAGACATGTGTTCTTCCTTGTCCAGTCCCGCCAACGAATGCGGGTGGTGTTGATAACCGGCGCGGCCGGCAAATTGACGCGCGGGTGATAGAGCGTTTTCGTGACGGAGTAAAGAACAGCCTAGATCAGGCTTCGATCATATCCGTCAGGCCACGCACCGTATTCCAATTGCGAAAGGTGCCGGGGCCAAGGCGTTTGGTGGTCAATGCCGAGAGCAGTTTTGACTCGCTCGGCTTGCCGGGGAAACGGATCCAGAGATCGCCGTTGACAACTGCGACCTGTTCTCCGCCGCCGCGCTGAATATTAGCTGGCATATCGCTGGAGAGTGGCGAGCGCATCACCCGGACGACGATATTTTGCGCTTCGGCATCGTTTACCGGGGGAAAAGGGTTGCCCGCCGCAAGTGCCAGCCAACCCGGTGCATCGCGCACAATGATATCGACATGTTTTCCGTAACGTGCGCGAAACCCCTCTTCCAGCTGCGCCTCGATCACTGCGACCGGTTCCCTTTGTGCCTCGAAAACCAGATTTCCGGTCGATACCAGCGCGCGCGCATCACGAAAGCCGAGACCTTCGGCCATCGCCCGAAGCTCCGACATCACCACGCGGCGACCGGGTGCAAGGACGATGCTGTGGAGCAAAGCGACATAAACAGTCATTGCGACGCCGGGCGCCAATACCGCCAGGGCGTATACCAATGCTTCGAGAGTGGCAGTTTCTCCGGAACCGGGTCGAGCCCGCTCGTGCCGCCGGGGCCGCAGCGCAGGAAGCGGAACAGCACCATCCAGCCGCCGGGCCAGAAGCCGTGGCGGGCAATCGCCTCGTAGCCATATTCGGAACAGGTGGGGATATGGCGGCAGGAATTGCCGATAAAGCCGGACAGTGTCAGCTGGTAGAGCCGGATGAAGGACATGCCGAACAGGCGTCCCGGCGTCTTGCGAAACGGACCCGCATAGTTGCGGCCTGAATAAGGCCGTCTGGCGCTGTCCGCCTCATGGTGCCCGCATCCCGGTTTGCCGCACATGTCAGCCGGCAGCCTTGACCGGGCGTGACGCTTCAACCTGGCCGATCGCATCGACGACGGCATCGAAGGTCAGCATGGTCGAGGCGTGGCGTGCCTTGTAATCCCGAACCGGTTTAAGGAAGCGCATGTCCTCGAAACGGCCCGATGGCCCCTCGCCGTCCGCCTTTAGCATGGCCAGCATGTCTTCGCGCGCCTGGCGGATTTCCGTGGATGTGGCGCCGACAACATGGCGGGCCATGATCGAGGACGAGGCTTGTCCAAGCGCACAGGCCTTTACCTCATGGGCGAAGCCGGTGACGGTATCGCCGTCCATTTTCAGGGTGATCCTCACCTTCGAACCACACAACTTCGAATGCGCACTCGCCTCGGCGTCCGGGTCGGCAAGCCTGCCGCTCTTGGGGATATTGCCGGCAAATTCCAAAATCCTGCTATTATAGATTTCGTCCATCATTCGGCGCGATCCGCTTGTTTTTGCGCGTTTTCAGGCAAACGGCGCATGATTTTCTATCGTATCTTAGAAAAAAACACAGTGTCTCCATCTGCGCCTCTTTCACATGTGTCCCGGCATATTATATGCTATGTCGTGTGGGGGCGACAGGTTCGCAAGAGCGAACAGTCGCCTGTTGTTTGGGAAACCGTGCCGGATGATCCAGAGCCCTTAACCTCTGCAAATCAAAAAGCCCCGGAGCCCGCCGACGGAAACCAGGCCTGAAATCGTCAGGTCAATGGCCAATGGCGAGTTGTCCGAAAAGATAAACGTCACGTAACGCTTGTTACGCCAAGAGGCCATTATGGACGCCATTGTCAAGAATTTTCCTGCCGTGACCGCCACCGATGGACGGCCGAGCCAGAAGGAAGCCGAGGACGCCGTTCGCGTTCTCCTGCGCTGGGCAGGCGACGATCCGGCCCGCGAAGGGCTTCTCGATACCCCTGCCCGCGTCGCCAAGGCCTATAAGGAACTGTTTTCCGGCTATGACCTGGCTGCCGAAGACGTTCTGGGCCGCACCTTCGAGGAGGTCGGCGGCTATGACGACATCGTGCTCGTCAAGGATATCCCGTTCTTCTCGCATTGCGAACATCACATGGTTCCGATCATCGGCAAGGCGCATGTCGCCTATCTGCCGGATGGCAAGGTACTTGGCCTGTCGAAGATCGCGCGCGTTGTCGATATCTTCGGCCGACGTCTGCAGACGCAGGAAACCATGACGGCGCAGATTGCAAAGGCGATCGACGATACGCTGCAGCCGCGCGGCGTGGCCGTGATGATCGAAGCCGAACATATGTGCATGGCGATGCGTGGCGTCCAGAAGCAGGGCTCGACGACATTGACCACCACCTTTACCGGTATCTTCAAGAACGAGCCCGCCGAACAGGCCCGCTTCATGACCATGCTGCGGGGCTTCAAGTAAGCTCCGTCAACCGGAGCCCTTCCGATGACACTCGAATTTGACCGCCCGTCCACCGACAAGGCGGAACTGGAATCCGGTTCCGCTTTCACGCCCCGTTTCGACAGCAATGGACTAATCACCGCCGTCGTCACCGATGCCGGCGACGGCACGCTGCTGATGGTGGCGCATATGAATGCGCAGGCCTTGGCGCTGACGATCGAGACCGGTATCGCCCACTATTACAGCCGTTCGCGAAAGAGCCTCTGGAAAAAAGGCGAGACCTCCGGTAACCTGCAGACAGTCGAAGAAATTCGCACCGACTGCGATCAGGATGCTTTATGGCTGAAAGTCCGTGTCGCCGGCCATGACGCAACCTGCCACACCGGCCGGCGCTCGTGTTTTTACCGGTCCGTTGGCGTCAAGGATGGCGTCACGTCACTTAACATCATTGATACCGAAATTCATTTCCATCCGGGCGATGTCTACGGCAAAAATTAATCATCTGACGCTTTTTGGCTCAGCTTCTTGACTGGATTCACGATTTCGCAACCAGACTGGGAGCGTAATCTTGACAACGAGGATGCGTTCCGCAGGGAACACCCGGCCGCAACGCCCTCCTGTAGATTGAGTATGTACGGCATGCACTTGCAAAGCAGTAATGCGAGACGTGACGGCCTGTAACAGTGTGTTCTGCGGCATGGAGGTGCCGGATGTTGAACTGGACATTCAATCGCAGCGGTATCACCGCAGACGCTTCCGCACCCGGCGGCCCTTCCCACGCCCTGGTGTCTTCCCCACCCGAACAGATCAAGCCGCCGAAATCCAAGATCGCGCTGGCACTTGGCGGCGGCGCCGCGCGCGGCTGGGCGCATATTGGCGTGCTGAAAGCGCTGGATGAAGAAGGGATCGAAGTCGGGATGATCGCCGGGACCTCGATCGGCGCGCTCGTCGGCGGCTGCTATCTGGCTGGAAAGCTCGACGAACTCGAAACATTCGCCCGCTCGCTCACCATGCGCCGCATCGCCGGATTGCTGGATTTTGCCATCGGTGGCGGCGGGCTGTTCGGCGGCCTGCGCCTGACCAAGCGCATGCAGGAACATCTGCAGGACATCGCGATCGAAGATCTCGACCGCACCTTCGTCGCTGTCGCAACCGAGGTCAATTCCGGCCATGAGGTCTGGATCGGCCAGGGATCGCTGATCACCGCCATCCGCGCCTCCTACGCCCTGCCGGGCATCTTCGAACCGGTCAAATGCAACAACCGCACCCTGATGGACGGCGCGCTGGTCAATCCGGTGCCGGTCTCGGTCTGCCGCGCCCACGAGCAGCAGCTGGTCGTTGCCGTCAACCTTAACTATGACCTTTATGGCCGCTCCGCCGTGATCAAGCACAATGCGGGAAGCCGTGCGGTCGAACAGCCCGCTGTGGCCAAACAGCCGGAAGGCCAGGCCGGGCGGCTGGGCATGACCAGTGTGATGGTGCAGGCCTTCAACATCATCCAGGATCGCATTTCGCGGGCGCGGCTTGCCGGCGATCCGCCGGATCTGGCGCTGCATCCCAAGCTCAACGATATCGGCCTGTCGGAATTTCACCGGGCCGGGGAAGCGATCGATCGCGGCTATTACGAGACCAAGTCGAAGCTCAGCGAGCTGCAGCGCCTTCAGGATGTGATGCTGCGATAGAGGTCGCTGTAAACAATGATGCCGCGCGGCCCGGTCCGGGTGCGCGGCATTGTCATGTTCCGTGGATGCATCAACCGGCGATATAGGCCTTGATCTGTTCGGCCTCATGTTCGATCGCCCGGATATGATGGCGAACCGCGTCACCGATCGAGACGATGCCCACCAGGCGTCCGTTGGTTTCGACGGGAAGATGGCGGGCGCGCATGTTGTTCATGATTTCCATGATGCCGTCGATGCTCATCTCCTCGGTGCAGCTATACACTTTCGACCACATGACGTCCGATACGGCCTTGTCCAGACAGTCGGCCCCGAATTTGGCCATGGCGGCCACCACGTCGCGCTCCGTCAAGATACCGGCGATCTCGTCGCCGGGCTTGACGATGATGACGGCACCGATGCGATTTTCACTCAGCAAGGCCACCGCCTGGCGCACTTTCGCCTGCGGATCGACCGTCACGACCTGACGGCCTTTTTCATTCAGTATGGCTTTAACAGACATTCAAACCCTCCCGTTTCAGCGACCTTGAATCTGACCGGGATATTGGCGAACCGCCACGCGCTTCTCGCGCTGCGGTTTAGGACCAATTCGCAAGACAGACATCATTCCTGCCGCTTTATCTGCCCATTGGCACCAAACCGCTCTCCTCACGGTTTCATGCCTTCGGACACGAATGGTGCGCCACAGACTGTGGAAAATCAAGCGTTCTCGGTGAAATCGCCGATCATTGAAAGGCGATCAGCCGCGCGCCGTGCTCACTTGCGGGGGGTCGAAAAGGCCAAACAGCAGAAAGCCGAACAGGAAGCCGCCAATATGCGCTTCCCAGGCGATGCCGCCCGCTCCGCCAAAGGCAAAGACGCCAAGGCCGATCAGGAAATTGGTGAGGAACCAGATGCCGGTGAACACCACGACCGAGCGGTTCGACAGCGCCTCACCGACAGTCAGGCGGCGGTTGAGATGCGCAAACTGGCGGCTGATGCGGCCGCTTGGGGAAAAGACGAAGCGGGCTGCAGCCCCCATCAAACCGGCAACTACGCCGGAGGCACCGACGACGAAGATCGTCTCGCCCCAATGGAACGCCACATGCAGGGCGACTGCGGCAATTGCCGACAGGCACCAGAACAGCATGAACCGTATAAGGCCGATCCGGCGTATCACCGGCGCGCCGAAGGCCACCATCCAGAACCCGTTGAAAATCAGGTGTTCCCACGAGCCGTGCAGCAAAGAGTAGGTCAAGGGGCTCCAGAGCCAGGCGAGCGTCTGATCGGCGAGCGGATGATCATAACGCGCCGGCCAGAAGGCGAAGTTCAAGATCACCTCGCTGTCGATGGGTGCGGACAGAAGATAGGTGCGCACGGCATGGATGACGACCAGAAGCGCCAGCATGGCGACAAGACCTGCCGGCAGGTTGAACGCCGGTTCGCTGACCCGCGTTGCAGCATCTGCTTCATTGGCCTGCGGCGGCGTCGCACCGTCGGTTTGGTCGGTCATCCTGCTCACAATTCCTTTCGCCGGCATATCGTCACCGGGCTCTCAATGCCCCGCTCTATACGATTCATGGCTGCGTCAAAAGCGGTGAGATGCGCGGCACTTGTTCGCACGGCTGGCGGGGCCGATCAAATCAAAAGGATTTGTAATGGGCATGACCGTTTGCAGGCGAAAAAAAGGCCGTCCAGTCAGGAACTGAACGGCCGTTGAGCCCCCAAAAACGTTAAGGCCCGCAAGTCAGTGTGCCGAAGGCAAACCCTTCGTGAAGTGATGCGCTTCCATGCCACCGGAGCCGGACGCTTTCAATCGAAACCAAACATTAACCTTAATATCGCGCTGGCACGGAAATCGCACTGTTATCTCTGCGGGCCATGTTTTTCCCGCCAGATGTGCCAGACCGGCACAGATATGTTTCGAATGGAATGAGAGCATGCGCAGCAAGACCGCTATCGAGATCTATGCCTATTGGGACGCGTTGCGCGGCCATCGCGATGTGCCGTCGCGCAGCCAGATTGAGCCCGGCCAGATTCGCAACATCCTGTCAGACCTGTTCATCCTGGAAAAAACGCCGCGCGGTGATATCCGTTTCCGGCTCGCCGGCACGCGCATCTGTTCACTGTTCGCGCGCGAGCTGCGCGGCTCGACATTCGACGCACTCTGGCTTGCCAGCCAAACCGGCCGCCTCGCCCGCATCGCCGACAATGTAATGACGGAAAAGACGCCGGTCGTGCTGTCGGCATCCTCGCTTGCCGGCACCGCCGACCGGTTGCCGACTGAAATCATCCTCCTGCCGCTGCGCTCGCCCGATGGCGTGGTGGACCGGATCATCGGAGCGCTGGTCCCTCATTCGAGACCGCTCTGGCTGGAGGCGACGCCGGTCAATTATCTCGATCTCGACGGCATTCGCGTTCTCGACATCGAAAAAACCAACCTGTTCATGCAGTCGAGACCCGAAAAGCCCCTGCCCGCACCCCGCCAGCATACGGGTCATTCCACAATGGGCGATCAGGGCATTGCCGGCGCCATCCGCCGGGTTCTGCACCTGCGCGTCTTTGAGGGTGGCCGCAATGATTAATACGCCTCAAATGCAAAGGAGCAAAAAAACCTTCTATTAACTGGAACAGGGTAAAGCTGTGGGCTGGGTGGACATCGCACAAGTGTGATCATGTATTCGTTTCAACAATCACAGACGGCCGGAACAAAGCCTCACAACGAAGGCGCTTTTCAGCGCGTTTCGGTGAATCTGACGGGCCGCCTGATGCTTGCCAATCACGACGAATTCGAATGCACCGCCATCGATATGTCGCCCGGCGACGTGCTCTTCACCTCCGAGGCCCGGCCGCGGACCGGCGAACGCATCATCGCCTATGTCGATCATGTCGGCCGCCTCGAGGGCACGGTGTCGCGGCTTGCCGACAATGCTTTCGTCATCCAGATCAATGCCACCGACCGCAAGCGCGAAAAGCTTGCGGCCCAGCTGACCTGGATTGCCAACAAGCATGAATTGGGCCTGCCGGAAGACCGGCGCCACGACCGTCTTGCGCCGCGCAAGACCCGCACGGAAATCACGCTTGACGACGGCAGCAAATATGTCTGCCGGATCATCGACCTCTCCCTGTCGGGAGCTGCCGTCGATATGGAAACCCGCCTGCCGCTCGGCACCGCCATCCTGCTTGGCAGCATGAAGGGCCGTGTGGTGCGTCATTTCCAGGAGGGCGTGGCGATCGAATTTCTCGGAATTCAGTCGCGCGAGGCGTTGCGCGAATTTCTGTAGCGTTACAGCGGAATTGTCCGGCCGAAGTTTCAGGCCTGTTTTTTCTTCCTCTTGCCCCGGTTATATGCGACCGCCGAAGCGACCAGCTCTTTCAGGGCGCGTGCATCGATCGTATCGCCCTCGAAAACATCGATCGACCGCCACACCTTGCCGCCAAAGCCGTTGTTGAAGAGCTTTTCGGGATCGGCAAGGCTTGCGCCATGCGAGAAGGTCAGCTTCACCTTTTCCTTGTGGGCATTGCCGACAATCATATTGCCCTCGCAGCACCAGACCGGGCTTCCCATCCATTTCCACTCTTCGGCAATATCCGGATCGGCAGCGAGGATCGTCTTGCGCAGGCTGGAAAGCGTTGCACCACGCCAATCGGTGAGACCGGCAACCAGCGCGTCGATATTTTCGGATGGCGTCATGGATTTCATGCCTCCCCTTGGATTTACCGTGCAGACCAAAGCTTGCTCTAGTCTATGCCGCCGCATTGAGGCCCGCAACGCCCGCGATCAGAGCTGCGCTTCGATGGCGCTTTTGTCGATTACGGACCAGACATTGGCAATCTTGCCGTCTTGAAACTCGTAGAACACATTTTCGGTAAAGGTGATCCGCCGGCCATTGATGGGCAGATCCATGAACATTGCCAGCGGCGTGCAGTCAAACAGCAGCCGGCTTGCAACAACGGGCGGATCGGCAACCAAGATCTCGATATTGAACTTAAGGTCGGGAATATCGCGATAGTTGCCCTCAAGCATGCTGCGATACCCGGCAAGGCCAATGCGGCGGCCGTTATGGCAGGCATCCTCGCCGACATAGTGCCCGAGGCTCGGCCAATCCTGGCTGTTGAGACAGGCTATATAGCCCGTGTAGATATCCGAGAGTTCACTCATGGCATTTTGTCTCCTGCTATTGCGGGCGTCCTCAATTCCGGTATGCCGGGATAATGAGGACATAAGCCGGCTCATGCAGCAAGCAAGACTGTCCCCCATTTCCCCTTGTCGGCGTGCCGGGCGGCGCCCCAATATGGTACAGGTGATGGCGTGCGAACGCACCGTTTTGGCGAAACCACAGTCCCGCCATGATTTTCCGTGTCAGAATTAAAATAATTTTTTCGGAATTTCCAGCACATTGCGGCGGGAAACGGGGACTGCTTTGGTAAATCAAGTCTAAACCAGCAAAGACACTCTTCTTTTCCATCAGCACGGCTCTCCCGGCCGCGTCTGGAAAACATCCGCCCGAACACCGCTTTCGCAACAGAATATGCTGCATTTCCGGCACGATGGATGGTTTTGCAGGGGTTAACGGCGGTTGTGCCATGGCGGGAAAGGCTCAAATTTTAGATAAATTTGCATCAATAACAACTCAAACTTTATTCAAGTTTAATTTGAGTTTTCTACTTATTTCAATTTGTTTTGTACTTTATTTTACTTCCGATTTTCGCGAGCAATAAAAAAATCGCTGTCATTGTCACTCCAGAACGGGGAGACAAGCATGACAACGAAAACTGTCCTGAAGACATTTCTGAAAGCTGGCCTGATCGGCGCGTTTGTTTCCGCAGCGGCGGTACAGTCGGCGTTTGCCCTGCCCGCCAACATGATCACCGGCGGCAGCACCAACCCGCCGGTTGGACATTATGAATTCTGCCGCAGCCTGCCGCAGGAATGCCGCGCCAACCCGGGCAGTAGCGCCCCGTTGACGCTGACCCGCGACGGCTGGAAGACAATTCTCGAGGTCAATTACGACGTCAACGAATCCGTGACGCCGATGACCGACAAGGAAATCTACGGCGTCGAAGAGCACTGGGCCTATCCCGACAAGGTCGGCGATTGCGAAGACTATGTGCTCTTGAAGCGCAAGCGCCTGATGCAGGCCGGCTTTTCGCCATCCGACCTTCTGATCACCGTCGTGTTGCAGCCGAGCGGCGAAGGCCATGCCGTTTTGACCGTGCGCACCGATCGCGGCGATTTCGTTCTCGACAATATGCGCAACAAGGTCCTGCTCTGGTCGGATACCGAATATACCTATCTCAAGCGTCAGTCGGAACAGCATTCCGGCCGTTGGGTAAAGCTTCAGGACGGCCGTACCGTGGCTGTCGGCAGCGTCAGCCAGTAGGGCGAGCCAAGACCAGACATACGCAACCCGGCTCAGGATGCCCGGCTGCCGTATGAAAGGGCTTCGGTCAGTCCCCGTCCCAGACCAAGGCCCTGCAGGCCGGTTCCGCTGTCCCCGGAACCGGCCTTTTTCTATTGCGCCCGGTTCAGCGGTTACCGGCAGCAACCGAACCTGATTGCGGCGATATTCACCGAAAATTAACCATGTTGGGCGAGCCTGTCCTCACGTCTCAAGCTTGAAAATCCGCGAACCAGCGGCTGTTCCATCCCGGCACAGGCAAGACCTTTAGCGATACCCTCCGTCAACGACACGAAGACCGCGAACCATCGATGACAGTCCATGCAGCAACTGCCGGTCCTGACGATCACGCTCCGCTGATCTCCTCGCGTTTCATCTGCATGCTGACGGCTGCGGCCGTGAGCCTGGCAGCTTTGACGGCAACGATCAGCCTTGCCGGCCGCTGGTATGGAGAAAACCTGGCGCTGGCCGGGCACACGACCAGCACGGAACCCACCGATATCCTTATCGGCCAGGATCATCTGCGGTTTTCCGCCAATGTCATCCGCTTCGAGCAGCAACGCGAAACCGGGCGCGCCGAACGGGTCGATCTCTACCTCACCTGGCCGGGAATGCAGGGCTATACGGACGAGACGCGGGCGCTGTTCAACGATGTCAGCCAGCCCGGCGCACTGCTTTTCCTCGATATTTCGCAGAGCACGATGTCACGCGACATGTCGGGACGGATCGAGCCCATCTACCAGCATCTTTTCAGCGGCAAGCTCCTGCCCGGCCCGGCGGGACTGGTGCGGCATGAAATGAAACAAAATTCGGGTTACGGCGAGGAAGTCTTCTTCACCGCGAACCGGGATGGCGGCACACCGTATGCGGTGCGCTGCATGATGCCGGCAACGCCTGCGCTCTCCACCAGCGCCGATTGCCAGCGCGATATCCACATCGGCCGTGATCTTGTTGTGCTTTATCGGTTTTCCAGCCAATTGCTGCCACAATGGCAGGCCATCGACACCGCCGTTGAGGCATTCCTGAACAAGAGACTGATCCCCTGACCGGCCGCTCACCGCGAAACCGTTTCGCGGCGCCATCCGGTTTTGACGCCTGTGCCGAAATGCAAAAGAACTGTCCAACAGCAGAAACCAATCATTCATCATAAACCGATTGGTAACGCTATCCCGCTAGTGTTTCGAGAACAGTCGTTTCTGGAGGCCTCGCCCGGACGACATCTGTGAAAATAGAATGAAGAGTAGTGAAGTGTCCCAAACCATATTCAACGGCTCCGCTCCGTCTGTCCTATTTTTCAAGAAGGCATGCCGGGTCCTGCTGATATCGCTGACCGCCACATTCACTGCGGTCTCCGTCGCCTCCGCTGCCGAATATGCGGGCATCGTCGTCGATGCAAAGACCGGCAAGGTTCTTTACAGCGAGAATGCCGACAGTTTGCGCTATCCGGCATCGCTGACCAAGATGATGACGCTCTACCTGACCTTCGAGGCGCTGGAAGCCGGCAAGATCAGGAAGGACACGCCCGTCACCTTCTCCAAGAATGCATCGGCCGAGCCACCATCGAAGCTTGGCGTGCGTTCCGGCAATGCGATCACCGTCGAACAGGCCATCCTGTCCATGGTCACGCGCTCCGCCAATGATTCGTCGACCGCCCTTGGCGAACTGCTCGGCGGCTCCGAAGAACGCTTTGGCCGCATCATGACCAACAAGGCGCGCGCGCTCGGCATGACCCGCACTACCTACCGCAACGCCAACGGCCTGCCGAACGACGCGCAGATGACCACGGCACGCGACCAGGCCCGGCTTGGCATGGCGCTTCGCCAGCATTTCCCGCAATATTATTCGTATTTCTCCACCCGCAGCTTCCGTTTCGGCAAACAGACGATCGGCAATCACAACCGTCTGCTCGGCAATGTGCGCGGCGTCGATGGCATCAAGACCGGCTATACCCGGGCTGCAGGCTTCAACCTCGTGACCTCGGCTCAGGCCGACGGCCGCAGCATCGTCGGCGTCGTCATGGGCGGCAAGTCCGGTGGTGCCCGCGATGCGCAGATGCGTGCACTCGTTGCCAAATATATGCCATCGGCTTCGCGCCGTGGCGGTGGCAATCTCGTGGCCGAGACGGCCGATGCGCCGACCATGGTCCAGGCTGAAGAACGTCCGGCAGAAACCATCGTGGCTGCGACCGGCGGTAGCTTCAACCTGCCGAGCAACGGCCCGGTTCCGGATTTCCGCTATAGCGGCGAAACCACCAAGAGCATCGAAGTTGCCTATGCGGCACCGGTCAAGGCCAGCGCCAATCCGCTTCTGCGCCAGAATGCCCAGCCGAACACGCTGGAAGCGCAGAGCCAGAAGCTTGCCAAGGCAGCGCCGGCCTCGGCTGCTGATGTGGACAACCAGATCACCAATTCCGTTGCCAAGCAGGCCGCTGAAACCGCAGATATTGCCGACACGGCGCCAGCCGGCTGGGTCATCCAGATCGGTGCCACGCCGGACAAGGGCCAGGCAGCAGCACTCCTCGCAAATGCCAAGGACAAGGGCGGCAAGGCGCTGCGTGGTGCAACGCCCTTCACGGTCGCTTTTGCCAGCGGCGACGGCCATCTCTACCGGGCGCGCTTTGGCGGCTTCTCCGACCAGAACAAGGCTCTTTCCGCCTGCAAGTCTCTGAAAAGCAAGGGCTTTGCCTGCTGGGCAAGCGCTCAGTAAAAACGGCATGACAACAGTTTCGATCAGCGGCGTGTTGCGTTTGCCGGTGATCCTCCTCGGATTTGGTTTTGCGTAACGAGGTCAGTTATGGGAATGAATGAGAATGGACCGGGCATGACGCCCGCGCCGGACAAGAAGCGCAAGTCGCCGCGTTCTGGCCTGCACCCCTTGCATGAAGCGGCAATGCGGATCGCCGAACTCGGCAGCCGCCCGCGCTCGAAGACCAAGGATCTGGTGACGCTGCTTCTGACGCATGGGGCCCGTGCATGGCGCTCGACACAGCCGGATGCACAGATCCATGTGCATGTGACCTCGCCTTCCGGGCGCTACCCGATCCGGCTGCGGCTCCGCTAACAGCGACATATGACAATGAGAAAAGCCCGGTCATGCCGGGCTTTTTTCGTAGTTACAATCATGTTTAGAGAAGGCCGAGTTCGGCCAGTTCGCGGCGCAGTTCCAGCGGCATTTCCGCCGTACCAGCGCCAAGCGCCGACAGGTCGCGCGGGGCTTCATTGTCCTGCAGATAGCGCCAGCCCTGAAAAGCGCGGCGCGGCTGATAGGTGGTCTCGATGACCTCAGGGCCCAAAATCAGATTGCAGCGGCCGATGCCTTCGCCGTCGGTGAAGGTCTCGATGCCAGTCAGCCGCTGGCGGGCCTGGACCTGCCCTTTGATCACCCAGTAGAGCGATCCGCCCTGCAGCAATTCCTCGACGCGCTTGGGGACCATGCGCGTCGTGTGATAGGAATGCGGCTCCAGACCGGCGGCGACAGCCGTCAGCGCTTTGCGCGACACCCATTCACGAAGGTCGTCAATCGATTCTGCCCCGACGCAGAGCTTGATGAGATGCAAGGCCATGGCCGGAGTTGAACACCCGCAGAGCGGTCGCGGTCAAGCCTGTTGTCCGGCCGCTCCACAGCTGGGTTGGTGTCAGCACTCCACGACGTTGACGGCAAGCCCGCCCGTCGAGGTTTCCTTGTACTTGTCATGCATATCGAAGCCGGTCTGGCGCATCGTCTCGATGCAGGCGTCGAGCGGCACGAAATGCTGGCCGTCGCCCTTGAGCGCCAGGGAGGCCGCCGTGACCGCCTTGACGGCGCCCAGCGCATTGCGTTCGATGCACGGAACCTGGACAAGACCGGCAATGGGATCGCAGGTCATGCCGAGATGATGTTCCAGCGCGATTTCGGCGGCATTTTCGATCTGCTCCGGCGTACCGCCCATGACGGCGGCAAGACCCGCTGCCGCCATGGCAGATGCCGAACCGACTTCGCCCTGACAGCCGACCTCGGCACCGGAAATCGAGGCATTGAACTTGATGATGCCGCCGATCGCCGCCGCCGTCAGCAGATAATCGCGAATGCCGTGATGATCGGCATCCTCATGAAAATGCAGATAATAGCGGATCGTTGCGGGAACGACGCCGGCGGCGCCATTGGTCGGAGAGGTGACGACGCGGCCGCCTGCCGCATTTTCCTCGTTTACCGCCATGGCATAGACACTCAGCCAATCGTTGGCGAGCAAGGGATTGATCTTGTTGGAACGCCATTCGTCCTGCAGCTTGTCATGGATCATGCCGGCGCGGCGGCGGACCTTCAGGCCACCAGGCAAAATGCCCGACCCGCTCAGGCCACGGTCGATGCAACTCTTCATCGCGGCCCAGATCTTGTCGAGCCCCTCGTCGAGCTCTTCGGCCGATACCGAACATTCCTCGTTGGCCCGCTTCATCTGGGCAATCGACAGGCCGGAATGGCGCGCCATGTCGAGCATCTGCTTTGCGCTGGAGAAGGGATAGGGAACCTTGACGCCACCGGGCTTGGTCTTGCTCGCCTTCAGGGCTTCCAGTTCCGTATCGGTGACGACGAAACCGCCGCCGATGGAATAATAGACGCGCTTCAACAGCAGGCGTCCGTCCTTGTCGAAGGCGGAGAAGGACATGCCGTTGGCATGGCCGGGCAGCGGAACCTTCTTGTCGAAAACAAGATCGGTCTTCGGCTGGAATTCGTAAGCGGGATGGCCGGGGGGCGTGATGCGTCCGGTGCGTTCGACTTCGTCGATGATCGGATCCATCCGGTCGGGATCGACGCGGTCCGGGCGCTCGCCCATCAGGCCGAGGATCACCGCCCTGCCCGTTCCATGGCCGATGCCGGTAAAGGCCAGCGATCCGTGCAGGCTGGACTTGATCGACGCGACCGCCGCATTGGCCGGGCGTGGCCAGTCGCTTGAGAGAATGAGATCGAGAAAGCGGTTGGCCGCCGACATCGGTCCCATCGTATGCGAGCTGGAGGGGCCGATGCCAATCTTGAAAACGTCAAAAACCGAAAGAAACATGCGAACTCCGCCCCAGGGCTTGTGAAGACCGGACAATGCTGCCGGACCACGATCATTGCATCGAAACTAGGCCATCCTGCGCCCGTCATCAGGCGATCAACCGACATCTGCTCCTGTGCATGCGACACGGGTGGCCGCCGGTGGCTGTAGCACGATTCCTCACTCATAAGTCGCCATGCCCGCCCATGGATTTCAAGGGGTGGGTTAAACTTTCACCATGCCTTGCAATTTTAGCAAACCATGCCAAAAACGAGGCATGACACTGACAGATTACATCGCATTGGCGGTCTTTGCATTGCTATGGACCGGTTACAACTGGGCCACGGACGGCAAAGTGCATCTCAAGCGCATCAGCCTGACGCGGCTGATGATGGAGAACCGGCGGCGCTGGCTGCTCAATTCGCTCAACCGCGACCTGAAGATGATCGACACCCAGATCGTCGCCGGACTGCAGGCCGGCACCGCCTTTTTCGCGTCCACGACGATCTTTGCGCTCGGTGGCTGTTTCGCGCTTCTGGGTGCCACGGACCGGGTCGAAGCAATCATGGGCGACCTGCCCTATGTGTTTCATGGCGGGCGCACGGCGTTCGAGCTGAAAGTCGGCGGCTTGGCCTGCCTGTTTGCCTATGCCTTCTTCAAGTTCGCCTGGTCCTACCGTCTGTTCAACTACTGCTCCATTCTCGTCGGCGGCATTCCGATGATGTCGGATATTCTGCAGGATCGCCCCCGAGCCGAACGCGCCGCCGGGCGCGCTGCCAAGATGAACATTCTCGCCGCCAAGCATTTCAATGCCGGATTGCGCAGCGTCTTCCTGTCGATCGGCTATCTCGGCTGGTTCATCAGCCCCTACGTCTTCATGGCGCTGACTGTCTTCGTCATCTTCGTGCTGACGCGGCGGCAATTCTATTCGGAGGCGCGCGAAGCCCTTCTTGACGACACAAACCCCTGAAAGTCTTGAGGAAGCCAATCTCGGGCAGGCACACCCATAATGCGTTGCGCCAAGCCTGCTGGTCCAAGATGCCGCCTGTTCAGAAAAGATAGAGTGATGCCGAATATCAACACAGCCACCGAAACCGACAACGGCGCCACACATCCGGCCGCCGCAGCCCCACGTGGCCGGATATGGGCAATCGACGCGCTGCGCGGCGTCGCTCTGATCGCCATGGCGACCTATCACTTTTCCTGGGATCTTGAATATTTCGGCTATCTCGATGCGGGCACGGTCGGAACCGGCGGTTTCAAGATCTATGCGCGGATGATTGCCAGCAGCTTCCTGTTTCTGGCGGGTGTCGGGCTTGTGCTTGGCCATTATCCGGTCTTCAAGGCCCGGCCCTTCGCCATCCGCTTTGCCAAGATCGCGGCTGCAGCCCTGGTCATCACCATCGCCACCTGGTTTGCCTTTCCAGACAGTTTCATTTTCTTCGGCATCCTGCATTCGATAGCTGCGGCCAGCCTGATCGGCCTTGTCTTCCTGCGCCTGCCTGCGGTTATTACGCTTGTTGCCGCCGCCTGCGCCTTCGCCGCACCATACTATCTGCGCTCTTCCTTTTTCGACGCACCGGCGCTCTGGTGGGGGGGACTGTCGGAAACAGTGCCGCGCTCCAACGATTACGTGCCGTTGCTTCCCTGGCTCGCACCATTTCTTGCCGGGATCGCCATCGCGCGCATTGCTTTCAGCTTCGGATGGTTTGAAAAACTGCGCAGCGATGGCAGTGCACGCTGGAAAAGCGCGCTCACGGCAGCCGGCCGTCACAGCCTGATCATCTATCTCGTGCACCAGCCGCTGTTGTTCGCGCTGGTCTATGCCTATTCGCTGGGCTTTCCGGCGGCCAAGCCCGATCCGCTCGTCACCTATCAAAACAACTGCGTGGCCTCCTGCAGCTTGCAGGAAAGTGCTGCGATCTGCACCACATTTTGCAGCTGCACGCTGGACAAGCTGATGGAAGAAAATCTGTTTGAACCGCTGAACCAGGGCAAGATCGATGTCAACGACGAGCGCGTGTCGCTTATCGCCGGGCAATGCACCCTTCAGTCACAGGACAGCGGACAGGGATCAGATCCCGTTGCGCCGGGCCGCTGAGCGCTCCACAGCCGCCGCTTACCCGCAGCGGCTTTGTGGCGGCGGGTGATGCTCGAGAAAAAATTGTAAAAGCGGTTCAGGTACCGACGCCGATTTCGGCGAGACGGGTGAGGCACGCTTCCTCGACATTGCCGAGTTCCTCCAGCGTTTCCTCGATATCCTTGCGCTTCTGGTTGAGTTCGTCGCGCTTTTCTTCGACACGCTTCATCAGCAGGCGCAGCTGACCGGCCTCGCCCGGCGGGTCGCGGTAGACCTGGATGATCTCGCGGATCTCCGCGATGGTGAAGCCGATACGGCGGCCACGCAGGATTTCCATGATCAGGCGGCGATCTGCCGAGCGGAACAGCCGTGTCCTGCCGCGCCGCTCCGGGTGGATCAGCCCCTCGTCCTCATAGAAGCGCAGCGTGCGGGTCGAAACGCCGAATTCCCGTGTCAGCTCGGTAATGGTATAGTACTTGTTCACGCCTGCCTCGCCTTGCGCCGCAATGTTCAAAATCAGGCTGAATGTGCTTGATCATGCGCCTGCGGTTGAAGTGTTGCACCGGTCAACAGGCCGGAATCGGGGCCATCACGATGCGAAAGGGCAGTCTGATTGACTTTGACGTAAAAGTCAAACTTTTGCCGGATGTCAACTGACCCGGAACCACCAGGTCGCAAGCCCGAGAAAGGCGAGAAAACCGGTGACATCGGTGACTGTCGTGACGAAAACGGCCGAGGATACAGCGGGATCGGCGCCGAAACGGTCAAGCAGCAACGGGATCATGATGCCCGCGAGCGCTGCAGCGATCATGTTGATCAGCATAGCGGCGGCGATGATACCGCCGATATTGTAGTCCTGAAACCAGGCGCCGGCGACGATGCCGATCAGAACGCCGAACAGCATGCCATTGAAAAGCCCCACCCCCGCCTCGCGGCGCACGACGCGCCAGGCATTGTGAATATCGAGGTCGCGGGTGGCGAGCGCGCGCACCGTGACCGTCATGGTCTGCGAACCCGCATTGCCGCCCATGCCGGCGACAATCGGCATCAGCACGGCCAGCGCGACGATCTGCTGGATCGTCGCTTCGAACAGGCCGATCACCGAGGCGGCCAGAAAGGCGGTGAACAGATTGACCATCAGCCATGGAACGCGCGAGCGCGACGTGCTGACGATCGAATCGGACAGTTCCTCGTCGCCGACGCCGCCAAGGCGCATCAAGTCTTCTTCGGCTTCTTCCTGGATGACGTCGACCACGTCGTCGATGGTCAGCACGCCGACCAGGCGGTTGTTCTCATCGACCACAGCGGCCGACAGAAGGTCGTACTGCTCGAAAAGCTGAGCTGCCTCCTCCTGGTCCATCTCGGCCGGCACCGGATGGTTGGTCTCGCGCATGATGGTCTCGATCTTGACGGAGCGCTTGGTGCGCAGCACGCGGTCGAGATCAAGCGCGCCGAGCAGCTTGAAGGTCGGGTCGATAACGAAGATCTGGGTAAAGCTTTCTGGAAGATTTTCGTCTTCGCGCATGTAGTCGATGGTCTGGCCGACCGTCCAGAATGGCGGCACCGCGACGAATTCCGTTTGCATGCGGCGTCCGGCCGTGCTTTCGGGATAATCGAGCGACCGCCTCAGCCGCACCCGTTCGGTAAAGGGCAGCTTCGACAGGATTTCTTCTTGGTCCTCCTGGTCGAGGTCTTCCAGAATGTAGACGGCGTCGTCGGAATCCATTTCGCCAAGGGCTGCGGCGATCTGCTCGTTGGGCAGATGCTCGACGATATCGAGACGGATGGCCTCGTCCACCTCGGTCAGGGCCGACAGGTCGAAATCGTCGCCGAGCAGCGACACCAGCGCCCGGCGCTGGTCCTGCTGGATTGCCTCGAGCAGGTCGCCCATTTCCGATGCATGCAGCCGCGCAACGTGCTGGCGCAGATAGAGAAGATCGCGGTCGGCAATGGCAGCACCGACATGCATCAGATAGTCGGAGCGCACCGAGCCATCTTCGGCGTAGATATCCGAGCCGTCATAAACATCGGCTTCGGGGGGATTGCGGTCTTTGTCCTGCTCGCCGGTACTGCTCATCTGCCCGCCCTCAAAAGAATTGCAGCCATCCAAGACGCCGGCAGGGCCGGACGGGAGCAGGAAGGCAATGTCTCAGACTGGTGACTGTGGCGCGCTTGAAAAGCGAACCGCACTGTCCTGCTAACCCAACAAACGGATGAGGTCCACCACCCTATGGGCCGCCAATCCGATCGTACCCGCGTTTTTGCGCAAGCTGTTGCAAAATCATGTGAAATGTTTAGCTCTGAGCGAGCAAATACGATGGAGCCAGCCCTTGTCCAGACGACCGATCCTGCGTTTTCCCGATCCGCAGCTCGCCCTGCCCGCCGCAGCGGTGGTGGAATTCGACGACGCGCTGGCGGCTCTTGCGGCAGATCTTCTCGACACGATGCGGGCCGCGCCCGGTATCGGCATCACGGCGCCGCATATCGGCGTGCTGCAGCGCCTGACAGTCACTGAGCTCGACGCTCAATCCGGCGTGAAAACCTACGTCAATCCGAAAATCATCTGGTCGTCCACTGAGACGATCTCGCATGCGGAAGGCAGCGTCTCCATGCCCGGTATCAGCGAAGACGTGACGCGTCCAAACAGCGTGCGGGTGCGCTATCAGACCTTGGCTGGCGACGTGAAGGAAGAGGAAGCCTCAGGCCTCCTGTCCATCTGCCTCCAGCACGAGATCGATCAACTCGACGGCATTTTCTGGGTTCAAAGATTGTCGCGGCTGAAGCGAGAGCGGGCGGTCAAACGCTTTGCAAAGCAGGAGAAAGCACAAGGATAAGCTGGAGAAAACAACAATTTATCCGGTCTGAAGAAACAAAAAAACCCGCTCGAAGCGGGTTTCTTGTTTGGCCCGAGAGCCAAATGGTGCGGTCGAGAAGACTCGAACTTCCACGGGTTGCCCCACAGCGACCTCAACGCTGCGCGTCTACCAATTCCGCCACGACCGCATCGTGGTAGATGCCGAATTGCTCCGGCGGGGCTGCATGTAGCAAAAGCATTTGGGGTGCACAAGGGCAGGATGACAGAAAGTTGACGGCGGGATCAACTATTTCAACAGGCTGGTTGGCGCGTGCCTGAGAATGCTGGACTCTTGGCCTTTGACGTACCATTTAGAAAAGTAAATCAACGGGATTGCTTCGACCATGCAGCGCGAAAATCTGGAGAAAACCTTCTTTGCAGCCGAAGGCTGTCCGCCGGTGCGGTGGAGAATCGCGCCCTCCCCGGTCGATTATGCAGACGCAGTCGAAACGATGGAGCGCGCGGCCGCAGCCATTGCCGCCGGCGAAGCCGACGAACTGGTCTGGCTGGTCGAACACCCGCCGCTCTATACCGCCGGCACCAGCGCTGATGCCGCCGATCTCGTGATGCCCGGCCGTTTTCCGGTGTTTCAGACCGGACGCGGCGGCGAATATACCTATCATGGCCCAGGGCAGCGCGTGGTTTACGTCATGCTTGACCTGAAGCGGCGCAAGCAGGATGTCCGCGCCTTTGTCGCAGCGATCGAGAGCCTGGTCATCGAGACGCTTGCCAGCATGAATGTCAGGGGTGAGCGGCGCGAGGACCGGGTCGGCGTCTGGGTGCGGCGTCCCGACCGGCCGAGCCTGCCGGACGGTTCGATGGCGGAAGACAAGATCGCCGCGATCGGCATCCGCCTGCGCCGGTGGGTGAGCTTTCACGGCATGTCGCTGAATGTCGATCCAGAACTGGACCATTTCGACGGTATCGTACCGTGCGGCATTCGTGGCTATGGCGTCACCAGCCTGGTCGATCTCGGCCTGCCGGTGATGATGACCGATGTCGACATCAAGCTTCGCCAGGCCTTCGAGACTATTTTCGGCCCGGCGGTCAATGATCTCGGCTGTCAGCCCTGCGACCAGGAAAACAACCGGTCCGTCGCATAGACGACGGCGTAGCCGTGCAGCGCCACGGCGGAGTAGAGCCCCAGGCCGCTGAGGATCCGCTGGCTGCCTGTCATCTCGTCCAGGCGGTGGCGCGGCTTGACGCCGGTGCTGCCCATCATGCTCAACAGGGCAAATACGGCAAGCCCCGCCAGAAGGGCCGGCGCCGACAGGCCGACCCGCCAGCCGACAGCGGCAATGATCAGGGTGATGAGGAAGCTTCCCACCATCCGCCCGCTGCGGGAGCGGAAAACCTGGCGCAGGACCTGGCCGCCATCGAACCGGTTCATCGGCAACAGATTGAGCAGGTTGAATGCCCCGAGGATCAGCAGGAAGATCAGCACCGCCGTTCCCGAGCCGAACGTGCCATGGCCGGCAGCCTTGTGCAGGATGATGGCGGCGGGGATGAGGAACGCCGACAGGCCCGCCCCCATCAGCGCGCAGGTGGCAACCTCGAAGAGCGAATTATAGGGCCGGCCGCCAATGGCGATGCCGCCTAACAGTGGCACGAAGATCATCCGCACCTTCCGGTGGCCGAAAGCGCGATAGGCAGCCAGATGCCCCAATTCGTGCAGCACGATGACCAACGTCAAAAGCGTCGATAACACCAGTCCGCCACGGGTAAGACCAAAGAACGGCCACAAGAGCAGCGTCGATAAGACCGCCAATCCGCATTGGACCAGCGGATGCTCGAAGACGGCGCGCGCCGGTTTGCTCTCGCCGGTGTCGAGCCATTGCTGCAGGGATTTCATCTCGCGCCGCAGGGAAAAGAAGCGGAAGATCAGAAAGGCCAGGCCACGATAGCGGTCGGTCTGCTCGATCGTCAGGTGCATCACATCTCCGTCCCCGACAAGACGGCGGCGCTCGGAAAAATCCGTCCAGAAGGCGGCGTCGAGGGCGCTGTCCTCCAGCACGCGTGCGGTGTATTCGGTACCGGAGAGCGATTGCGTGATCTGCAACGTGCGGACGATCGGTTCGCCGTGCCGGTCGAGATGGGTATAGGTCTGCTGCACCCGGTCGGGTGCGTCTGCAAAGCTTTGGCTGGTCAAAACCGAATGGTGCCAGTCTGCCGACAGGCCCAGCGGAAAGATGGCGTTCCAGATCTTGTCCCGGCTGGCATGAAACGTCCGGCTGACCCGTATGGTCCGCACACCCACGGGAAAAGCGAGAAGAAGCCAGAGAAGCCCGACATTAATGACAAGAAGCGCGATCGCCGGTGCATGCGTGGCCATAGGCGCCCTTCCCTTGATCGCCAGCCGGACGGCGGGCGATGGAGCGTGAAAAATCGTACGGGAGGCTGCTGCGGATCGCCATAGGGATTACCGCCTCTTGCGACGCGATAATCCCTGGAGAAAAGACTCAGCCGATGCGAAACGGCGATTGAACCGAGCATCAGCCGTGTCTTCCCGGCGATGGAACATGCCGGACAAGAAATACGACGGTCATCCATCGCTTCCTCTCCCGTTTCATCATGAAACTGAAGTGAACCTAGACGGCTTCAGTTGCCAATCCGGAAAGAATGTTTGTTAGCAGAGGCTTGATGGATTCACTCCAATTTGAGCATTAATCCGGCCCGGCGTTCGCGCCAGATCATGAACAGGCCCGAGCCGATGATGATGGCGATGCCCAGCCATTTCGACAGTGTCGGGAATTCACTGAAAATCAGGAATCCCAGCACCGTGCCGGTGATGATCTCCAGATAATGGAACGGCGCCAGAAGCGATACCGGCGCCGCCTGAAACGCTTTGACCACCATCAGATGGCCGTAGCCGGAGATGGTGCCGAGCGCGATGACCAGAACCCAGCCCAGCGTGGAATGCGGCAGTGACGGAATAAAATCCACCGAGCCTGCGGTATAGCCGACGGCGATGGCGGCAACCATGAACAGCGAGCCGCCGATGCCGGCAATGGTCTGCATCGTCAGGGGTGTATCGGCATTTCCAACCACACTGTTGAGCAGCAGATAGCAGGCAAACAGGAAGGCGCAGAAGACCGGCAACAGGGATTTGAGCCCAAAAATCTCGAAACTCGGCTGGATGACGATCATGGCGCCGCCGAACCCGACGAAGATGGCGAGCCAGCGCCGCCAGCCGACCTTTTCGTGCAGGATCAGGGCCGAAAGGCAGGTGAGGATAAAGGGCTCGACGAAATAGATGGCGAAGACGTCCGCAAGCGGCATGTATTTGACCGAGATGAAAAACAGCAAGGCGGCGGCGGCGAGGAGCACGCCGCGCAACAGGTTGAACCAGAGCCGCTGGGGTTTGAGCGCGCGCAGGCCACCGGTCGATAGAAGCACCGGCAGCACGGAAACCAGCTGGAAGAAGAACCGGTAAAAGGTCACCTGCGCCGGCGACATGCCCTGATAGACCGCCATGTATTTGGCGATCGCGTCCATGCAGGGCAGGATGATCATCGCCCCCAGCATGATGGCAAGTCCCTGCATAACAGTATGCGTGGGTGCTACGGCACTCGGCGAAGATGGGGTCACGGGAGATATCCGATTGTGGGCGCCGTCCGGAAAAGGACGCGCACAGAAGACGCTTTTGGCGGTATTTTTGACGTGGAAGGGTGTCCAATTTCGCAGCAGGTTCTATAAATTGCAACAGTGAAGTCTTCGACCGCAATCGCGGCCGCCCCGGAACTCGACCCACCCAAGCCCCAAAGGCAAAAAGGAGAGACCGATGCGTCTATCGACGGAAACCGCCCTGGCAATGTTGCGCAGGCCAAGCGACAACGACACGTTGGGGGGCCGCATCTGGCGGGCGCGCGATGCGATGAACCTCTCGGTCAAGGACCTTGCCAACCAGCTCGGCGTTCGCGGCGATACGATTTCGGCCTGGGAGCGCGACCGCTCCGAGCCGCGCACCAACCGGTTGTTCATGCTGGCCGGCGTGCTGGGGGTCACACCGGCCTGGCTGATCGCCGGGATCGGCGAAGCGCCGAAGGACGAACTGTCCAATACCGTCTCCGGACAGTTGCGCGATCAGCTGGCGCAAGTGAAGAAACTGCACGAGCAGACGGGAAAGGCGATCTCCGCTCTTGAGATGGAGATCAACCGCGTCCTACAGGACATGTAGGATTTAAACATCGATTCTCAGCCGATTCCGGCTTGAGCGCCACCGGCCACTCTGCAATTGTGGCGCAAATTCAGACGAGGGAGAACAACAATGGACGTACGCGCCGCCGTTGCCGTGCAGGCAGGCAAGCCACTCGAAATCATGACGGTCCAGCTCGACGGCCCGCGCGCCGGCGAAGTGCTGGTCGAAGTCAAGGCGACAGGCATCTGCCATACCGACGAATTCACGCTGTCGGGCGCCGACCCGGAAGGCCTGTTTCCGGCCATTCTCGGCCATGAGGGTGCCGGTATCGTCGTCGATGTCGGCCCGGGCGTCACCTCGCTGAAGAAAGGCGATCACGTCATTCCGCTCTACACGCCGGAATGCCGCGAATGTTATTCCTGCCTGTCGCGCAAGACCAACCTGTGCACCTCGATCCGCTCCACCCAGGGACAGGGCCTGATGCCGGATGGCACCAGCCGCTTTTCCATCGGCAAGGACAAGATCTTCCACTATATGGGCTGCTCGACCTTCGCCAATTTCACGGTTCTGCCCGAGATCGCGCTCGCCAAGGTCAATCCGGACGCGCCGTTCGACAAGATCTGCTATATCGGCTGCGGCGTCACCACCGGCATCGGCGCCGTCATCAACACGGCCAAGGTCGAGGTCGGCTCGACGGCGATCGTCTTCGGTCTCGGCGGCATTGGCCTCAACGTCCTGCAGGGCCTGCGCCTTGCCGGTGCCGACATGATCATCGGCGTCGATATCAACAACGACCGCAAGGCCTGGGGCGAGAAATTCGGTATGACGCATTTCGTCAATCCGAAGGAAGTCGGCGACGATATCGTTCCCTATCTCGTCAACCTGACCAAGCGTAACGGCGACACGATCGGCGGTGCCGACTACACGTTCGACTGCACCGGCAATACCAAGGTGATGCGCCAGGCGCTGGAAAGTTCGCATCGCGGCTGGGGCAAGTCGGTCATCATCGGCGTTGCAGGTGCAGGCCAGGAAATCTCCACGCGTCCGTTCCAGCTGGTCACCGGCCGCAACTGGATGGGCACCGCCTTTGGCGGCGCGCGCGGCCGCACCGATGTGCCGAAGATCGTCGAATGGTACATGGAAGGCAAGATCCAGATCGACCCGATGATCACCCACACGATGCCGCTTCAGGATATCAACAAGGGTTTTGACCTGATGCATGCGGGCGAAAGCATCCGCAGCGTGGTGATCTACTAACGGCAAACAGCAACCACGATTTTTGGATCGTTTCGGTCACAAAATTGGGCGCCGCGTCTTTTGAAGGCGCGGCGCTTGGCTTTCCAAGGTCTGTCCGTCCAGGAATTGTTTGCAGCGCCATATGGTTCTGGATTTCGAACGGCCGGACCGCTATGCGTTCGAAGACAGAAACCAGAGCTGGTTTCGCAGACGAAAGCGTGAGGGCGGAATGAACAGGCGCAGTTTTGGCATTGCCGGTCTCTTGCTGGCCGCCGCCCTTTCCATCCCTGCCCTTTCCAGACCGGCGCTCGCCGATCCCGTTGGGACCTATGATGTCACCGGCATCAATCCCGATGATGGCGGCGAATATCAGGGAACCGTCGCCGTCCGCCGAACCGGCGAAACCTATTCGGTGGAATGGACCATTGCCGGGATGAGCTCGACCGGCGTCGGCATCGGCGGCAGGCGGGGGAATACGGCAACCACGGGTGTTGCCTCGGTGGATGATGATATGATCACCATCGGCTACGGTAACGGCAGCGGTTTTGGAATTTCGCAATATGATCTGCAGCCGGATGGTTCCTGGAAAGGGCATTGGGCATACGGAGATGGCGAGACGATTTCGACGGAAACCTGGATCCCCACCGGTCGCTCCCGGTCGCTGGAACGGCCGAAAGCACCGGCCGGCGAGGCGATGAAGCCGATGAGCAGCCCGGCCGCCCGGCCATGACACGCAATAGCACGAATGAAGCGGTACGAGCAGCCATGTCAGATATAACCCAGCCGGACACCATCCAGCCAGCCAGCACCATCTATGTCGATGCCGACGCCTGCCCGGTCAAGCCGGAGATCCTGAAGGTGGCCGAGCGCCATGAACTGCCGGTGGTGCTGGTCGCCAATTCCGGCCTTAGGCCCTCGCGTGACCTGATGGTGCGCAATGTGATCGTGTCCGCCGGTTTTGACGCCGCCGATGATTGGATCGCCGAGCGGGCACGCGACGGCGACATCGTGATTACCGCCGATGTGCCGCTCGCCGGGCGCTGCGTTGCCGCCGGGGCGCAGGTGACGGGACCGACGGGCCGCATCTTCGACAAGGCCAATATCGGCATGGCGACGGCCATGCGGGATCTCGGCGCGCATTTGCGCGAGACCGGCGAAAGCAAGGGCTACAATGCCGCCTTCTCGCCGCGCGACCGCTCGGCCTTTCTCGAAACGCTCGACCGGCTTTGCCGCCGCGTCAAACAACGCTGATAGCAGATCGGGATCCCTCATGAGCATGCCGGAGACAAAGATCACGCATCGCCGCCACACGCCATTCTACGCCGGCGGCATCTGTGCTGCGGTGACATTTGCGGTCTGCCTGTTTGCGATACCCGCTTTGGCGGTCAATCTGGCCGCAGTGGTCTTCTTCCTCGTCTATCTCGTGATGATCGGCGCCCGTATGCACAGGCTGACCGGCGCCTACCTGAAACATCACGCGGCCCGTAACGACGAACCGGCCATCATCATCTTTGCTGTGACGCTGGCAACGGCGGCGCTCTCGCTCGTCTCGCTGTTCATGGCGCTCAATGCCGGGGCCAAGGAGACGGCGCTGGAACTCGTTCTGGCATTTTCGTCGGTGACGCTGGGCTGGCTGACGATCCATACGATGGCGGCGATGCACTATGCCCACACTTACTGGAGCCTGCAGGCGGCCGAGAGCGACGAACGCGGCCTGGATTTTCCAAGCACTCAAGAACCCGGAGGCTACGATTTCCTTTACTTCGCCTTCGTCATCGGCATGACGGCGCAGACCTCGGATATCGCCATCACCACGACCGCCATGCGCAAGATCAATCTGCTGCATGCCGTTGTCTCGTTCTTTTTCAACACCGTGCTGGTGGCGGCCGCAGTCAATGCGGCGGTGTCGCTGGCCTAAAGCGCGCGTCGCGCAAAACCGTGACGCAATGGGCGCAAACCGCGCCGGTGCGTTTCAGCTTCAAGGGAGCACAGCTTGAAAGTCCTTTCGCAAAACACCGCCTTTGGCGGCATGCAGGGCGTTTTTTCGCATGATTCACAATCCTGCGGGGTCGAGATGACCTTTGCGGTCTTCATTCCGCCCCAGGCGATCACCACGCCCTGCCCGGTCGTCTGGTATCTCTCCGGCCTGACCTGCACTCATGCTAATGTCATGGAAAAAGGCGAATACCGCCGGATGGCGGCGGAACTCGGCCTGATTATCGTTTGCCCCGACACCAGCCCGCGCGGCAGCGATGTGCCTGACGAACTGACCAATTGGCAGATGGGCAAGGGCGCCGGCTTCTATCTCGATGCGACGGAAGCGCCCTGGGCCGAAAACTACCAGATGTACACCTACATCACCGACGAACTGCCGGCCTTCGTTGCCCAGCACTTCCGCGTCGATATGGCCCGCCAGGGCATTTTCGGCCATTCGATGGGCGGCCACGGTGCCATGACCATCGCGCTGAAGAACTCCGGCCGGTTCAAGAGCTGCTCGGCCTTCGCGCCGATCGTCGAGCCATCGACAGCCGACTGGTCGATCGGCGCCTTCGAGAAATATCTTGGCGAGGACAAGGCGAACTGGCGTCAATACGACGCGTGCGCCCTGGTGAAGGATGGCGCGCGCTTCCCGGAATTCCTGATCGATCAGGGCAAGGCCGACAACTTCCTGGAAAACGGCCTGCGGCCATGGCTGTTCGAGGAGGCCATCAAAGACACCGGCATCGGGCTCACTTTGCGCCTGCACGAACGCTACGACCATTCCTACTATTTCATCTCGTCCTTCATGGACGACCACCTGAAATGGCATGCTGAACGTCTAGGTTGAATATAATATTGACAAACGCGGCTTCCGTATCGAATTTAAATCTCGAAACCGGAGCCGCGAAGTGTCTGAAAATCAAAAAGAGCGACGCAAAAGACAGCAGGACGTCTGGCAAGATTTTCTGACATGGACAACGCAACATGCTGACTCCCGATGGGTGTATCGGGGACATCCGGATGTCAGTTATAAGCTCCAGCCAAGCATTGGCAGGAAAAGCAAATACCGGCTGATAGACGAAACTGCTTTGCTCGAGATATTTGCGCGCCGCGCAACAGAATTTTTCGGGCATCAGGAACTGAACCGCTGGGACTTGATTGCGCTGGCGCAGCATCACGGAATGCCGACACGATTGCTCGACTGGACATCCAACCCTCTGGTCGCCGCCTATTTCGCGACGACCTCTGCGCCGCTTGATCGCGATGCAACTGTTATAGCCACCCGGGTATCATCGGATCACATCATCGATACCGGCTATCACAGAGAACCGCTCGCAATTTCGCAGACGGGTTTCCTGCTTCCACGCTCCATTACCGTTCGGATCGTGTCTCAAAGCGGAATATTCAGCTGTCATCATCAGCCGGACAGTCCGTGGCTTCCCAGCGGTCAGATAAGCTTCGATATTCCACGGGATGTGCGCAGCTTCTTTCAAAGACGGCTGTTTGCCTTCGGAATTGACCATCAGCGAATTATGGGCGGGCTGGACGGATTATGTGCTAGATTGAGTTGGCAATATGCTGCTGGCGTAGGATTGGGTGCGGTCAGATAATGAACAGTTCAGCAAATAGGGTAACGCCAGATATATTTGAACTCAACAAGTTCGAAAATCCTGAGCGAAAGGCGGAAGTCATAAAGGCTGTCGGCCAGTATGATTTTGCGAGCGATCCCAATTGGAGCGAATTGGACGGCTTGTCCGAACGGACTGAATTTGATGGCTTGGAAGCAGTTCCGGAAGGAACGTTTGAGTCAGGCGACGGGAAATTTCAGGTCGTCGCAACAGTCTACGTGAAGCTCAATTATGGCGACGGCGCCGATTCTCTGTCATCCAGCGAGTCTTTTCCAGCATATGTTAACGGACATTTTGACCAGGAAACTGTGAAAATCGACTCAGTGGATGTCGATACGTCCTCGTTCTTTGAATAGGCGAACCCGCCTTAAGACGCCGACTGAAACCGTGGCCGTGTGGCGGGTTCCACGATGCGGATGCTGGATTCGCAGTGGCCGTGATGACCTTCCATATCGACGACCAGATGCCAGTGACCGGATTGCGGGATGGTGAGCCGGATCGGTGATTTGCGCGCCACGCCGCCGACGAACTGGTGTTTCAGCGTTTCCGTATAGAGCTGGAAATTGTTCGGCGTCATCAGCCGGACATTGGCGACCGCCGACAGGGTGATCTCGACGGTCACGCCTGCGCGCTGCTGCTTGAGATCGTAATGGGTGAAGCTGAACTTCTGTTTTGTCATTGCATGTCCGCTTGAAACAGCCTGGCCAGAGACGGGCATGTTAGAATTTGCGTGTTAAAAGTTGGTTTTCCGGCGAACAGCCAGAGATACGGGCGCCGTTTCAGCTGTACCAGAATGGGCGGCCATCTTTTCCGTGCCGCCGGTTTCGGCTAAGGCATTGTTCATGACACATATCTTGCTCGTTGCCGCCGGTGGCGCCGTTGGTTCGGTTCTGCGTTATCTCGTCGGGCTGTGGACGCTGCGCAGCTTCGGCCCGGCATTTCCGTGGGGCACGCTGACCGTCAACATTACTGGATCCTTTCTGATCGGCGTCCTTGCCGAGACGATCGCCCGCAAATTCGGCGCGTCCGTGGAGATGCGGGTGTTCCTGATCACCGGCATTCTCGGCGGCTACACGACCTTTTCCGCCTTCTCGCTTGACGCGATGACGCTCCTGGAACGCGGCGAACCGGTCACGGCCTTGATTTATGTGGCTTCCAGCGTGCTTCTTTCGGCTCTCGCGGTGTTTGCCGGGCTGGCCCTTATGCGCGCAATGGTCTAAAGGGACCTCTCAGAGCGCCATGCGTCCGATCGGGACCGGCCTGCTCTGTCATATCAGTTTGCGCACGGATTTCCGGTCGGCACCATTGCCGGGGCGCTATGGCAATTGGATGCAGGTAGAATAAAATGGCGGGTATTGAACACAAGCAGGTCGAATCCGACGAGGCGGGCATGCGGCTCGATCGCTGGTTCAAGGTCCATTATCCGGGCCTGGGCTTTGGTCCGCTGCAAAAACTGCTGCGCTCCGGCCAGGTGCGTGTCGATGGCGGCCGGGTCAAATCGGACATGCGCGTCCAGCCCGGTCAGGTCGTGCGCATTCCGCCGATGGAAGTGGACCCGAAGACACGCACAGGCCCGATCGCCGGCCGCGACCTTCGTCATGCCTCCGACCACGAACTCCTGTCGCGCATGCTCCTGCATGAAGACGCCAAGGTGATCGTTCTCAACAAGCCGCCGGGGATCGCCGTTCAGGGCGGCTCGGGCATCAACCGCCATATCGACGACATGCTGGACGCCTGGACGAGCCCCAGGGGCGAAAAGCCACGCCTGGTGCACCGGCTCGACCGCGACACATCCGGTGTTCTGGTCATTGCCCGCACCCGCGGTGCCGCTCAAAAGCTGACGGCTGCGTTTCGCGAGCGCGATACCAAGAAAACCTATTGGGCGCTGGTCAAGGGCGTGCCGCGCAAGCGCGAAGACAAGATCTCGACCTGGCTGGTCAAGGAACAGACGCCGGACGGCGACCGCATGCGCATCGCCAAGCATGGCGAGGACGGCGCCGATCATGCGGTCTCCTACTACCGGACCATCGAAACAGCAGGCCAGAACCTGACCTGGCTGGAGATGGAGCCCTACACGGGCCGCACCCACCAGCTACGCGTCCATGCCGCCCATATCGGCCACCCGATCATCGGCGACCCGAAATATTTCGGCGCCGAGTTCAATTGGGCCTTCCCAGGCGGCGTACAAAACAAGCTGCATCTGCATGCCCGGCGTATCGATGTGCCGCATCCCGATGGCGGGCGCCTGATCGTGACCGCGCCGATGCCGCAGCATATGGTGCAGAGCTGGAACCTGATCGGCTTCGACATGGCCAGTGCCGAGGAAGCCGACGACTGATGAAACTTGCTCTCTTCGATTGCGACGGAACCCTGGTTGATAGCGCCGGGCTCATCCACGAGGTCATGGCCCGCACCTTTGCGGATTTCGGCCTGGAACGTGTTTCGCTGGATGCCACCAAGAGCATTATCGGCCTGACTCTGGATATCGCCATTGCCCGGCTGATGCACCAGCCGCATGTCGATGATCGCGCCCTGGCGATGACCGCGCATTACAAGAAAATCTATGGCGGCGTGCGCGAGGAGATGAATTTTCGCGAGCCGCTGTTTGACGGCATCGCGCCCTTGCTCGCCGACTTGATGCGCCGTGACGAACTGCTTCTGGGTGCCGTTACGGGAAAGTCGCGCCGCGGACTTGATCAAATCTGCGCAAGCCACGGTTATGAAAAGACATTCTTCGTTTCACGCACGGCCGACGACTGCCCCTCCAAGCCGCATCCGGCCATGGTGACGGAATGCTGCAGCGAGGCCGGTGTTGACGCTGAGGATACCGTCGTTATCGGTGATGCGATCTACGATATGCAGATGGCCAAGAGTGCCGGCGCATCCGCCATCGGCGTTGCCTGGGGCTATGCGAGTGTTCCCGAGCTGATCGAGGCCGGCGCCGATTTCATTGCCCGCACCCCGCATGACATTCTGGAATGGATGGAGACACATCATGCCTGATATCCGCGACGACCTGCATGGCGCCTTGAGCGACCCGGATCCCGTGCGCCGCGCGCAGATCCAGATGCACAAGCCGCTGCCGAAGCGTTTCTACAAGACCGTCAGCATCGGGCCCGCGGAAGACGGCGGCCACGCCATTCTTCTTGACGGGCGCCCGGTGAGGACGCCGGCCAAACGCCATCTGACGGTGCCGACGCCGGCTGCAGCCAGCCTGCTGGCTGCCGAATGGGATGCCCAGAAGGACGAGATCGACCCGGCGACCATGCCGATCACCCGGCTTGCCAATACGGCGATCGATGGTGTTTCAAAGGATATCCGCGCCGTCTTCGATGACATCCTCAACTTTGCCGGAACCGATCTTCTCTGTTACCGCGCCGGCGAACCCGAAGGTTTGGCCGCCCGCCAGTCCGAACAATGGGACCCGGTGATCACCTGGGCTGCGGAAGCGCTGGGTGCACGGTTCATCCTGATCGAAGGCATCGTGCATCAGGTGCAGCCGCGTGCCGCCATCAACGGTGTTGCCGAGGCGTTGCGGGCCTATGCCACGCCGCTTGGTCTGGCCTGCCTGCACACTATCACCACGCTGACCGGCTCCGCCCTCCTCGCAATCGCCTTTGCCGAAAAACGGCTCTCGGCTCAGGAAGCCTGGGTACTCGCTCATATCGACGAGGACTGGCAGATCGAGCATTGGGGCACCGATGACGAAGCTTTCCAGCGGCGGGAAAACCGCTGGCGGGACATGCAGGCGGCAACATCGACGCTCGACGCGCTGCGCTGATTTCAAAGCCAAACGGCGTATACAGAAACACCCCCGCGCAGCGCCCTGCACGGGGGTGTTTTCAATTCGGCATTTGAATTTTCAGGCGGTCAGTTTCAGCCCGGCAATACCGGTGATGATCAACGCAATGCAGCCGAGACGCATCGCGGTTGCGGGCTCGGCAAACAGCACGATGCCCAGAATGACGGTGCCAACCGTGCCGATACCGGTCCAGACGGCATAGGCCGTGCCAAGCGGCAAGGTGCGCACAGCGATGCCCAGCAGCACGATGCTGGCGACCATTGCGGTTCCGGTCAACAGCGTCGGTACGAGCTTGGTGAAGCCTTCGGTATATTTCAGGCCGATGGCCCAGCCGATTTCGAGAATGCCTGCGAGGAAAAGGATAATCCAGGCCATAGTGTACTCCATCTTAAGGAGCGAGGCCGTCCTCGCGGATGTTCGGGTGTCGATCCGATCCCGTGCAGCCGTCTGCATAGGCACCTTATGCCATCCGGATTTGGCGGTGGCAAGAGCCCGGCGCGCATGGCAGCCATTCGCCGCGCGGACATATGACCGCTCGATAGAATTGCAGCTCTGTCGCGGTTTGCGCTTGTGCGGATGACGGCGAACAGGGAAGATAGAGGCGAAACAGGAGTCGTCCGCAATGTTTGACCATGTGTCGATTGGCGTCAAAGATCTCGACCGTTCGCTTCGCTTTTACGACGCCATCCTGACGCCGCTTGGCTATGAGCGGCTGTCGAAAACGGACACGGTGCTTGGTTATGGATCCGACCGGATCAGCCTGTGGATTGCAAAGGCCGAGCATCCGGTGCCCGCCGACCGGAGCTCCGGCCTGCATTTCTGCTTTATCGCACCTGATGCAGCAGCGGTCGATGCCTTCCACGCGGCCGGGATTTTGAACGGCGGCGAAGACAACGGGCTGCCGGCACTTCGGCCGGAATATAGCCAGTTCTATTATGCCGGCTTTATCATCGATCCCGACGGCTACCGGCTCGAGGCGTTTTTCAAGATACCCGAGTAAAGCTCACCGTTACCCTGAAGGTTATTTCTTGACCGGGCGTTCCCGCTTCAGGCGCTGCCAGAATTCCAGCCGCTTCAGCGTCTCGCGCTCGAAACCGCGTTCCTGAGGCTTGTAGAAGCGCGTGTCCTTGCTGCGCAGCTCTTCTGGAAAGAACTCCTGGCCGGAAAAGGCATCCGGATAATCGTGGTCATATTTGTAACCCTCGTGATAACCGAGGTCCTTCATCAGCTTGGTCGGCGCATTAAGGATGCTTTTCGGCGGCGGGATCGAACCGGTCTCCCGCGCCATCTCAAGGGCTGCGTCGAAGGAGCGGTAGCTGGCATTGGATTTCGGTGCCGTCGCCACATAAACGATGGCTTGGGCGATAAACAGCCGACCCTCCGGCCAGCCGATGCGCTCAAACGCCGTCCAGGCGGCAATCACCTGCGGCATCGCGTTGGGATCGGCCATGCCGACATCCTCGCTGGCGGCGCAGGCAAGCCGCCGGAACAGCGTCGTCGGGTCCTCCCCCGCATCCACCATGCGTGCGCCCCAATAGAGCGCCGCATCGACATC
Source organism: Rhizobium sp. Root483D2 (assembly GCF_001426685.1). Lineage (GTDB taxonomy): Bacteria > Pseudomonadota > Alphaproteobacteria > Rhizobiales > Rhizobiaceae > Pararhizobium > Pararhizobium qamdonense. The sequence goes on from NZ_LMFB01000013.1 coordinate 219,354, forward strand.
GCTGCCCCGCAGGCTTTTGTGGAAACAGCTCAACAGATTGTAGTGGCCATCCTGCGCCTTGTCATAGACCGGCATGCGCTTCTGCAGCGCTTTGGACAGGCGTCCAATGTCGAGATCATCCTCTTCACCGAGCGACAGGACGTCATCGGCCAGACCGACGAGATAGCGCCCGTCCCCGTCGGCCATGTTGATCAGCGCGGCGCGCGCGTCCTCCGTCAGCGGCAGGCGCTTACCAACGAAATTCTCCACCCGCGCCAAAAGCAGTTCCGACGAGGCGGCATCGAAGGGATTGAGAGTGAACACCTTGAGCCGTGACAGCAAGGCCGCCACCAGGCTGAAGCTCGGGTTCTCCGTCGTCGCGCCGATCAGGATGACCGTGCCGTTTTCGACATGCGGCAGAAGGGCATCCTGGGTGCTGCGATTGAAGCGATGCAGCTCGTCAACGAAGAGGATGGTCTGGCGGCCGATGGTGCGGTTGTTTTTTGCCGTGTCGAAAACCTTGCGCAGATCGGCAATGCCGGACATCACGGCCGATAGCTGGACGAACTCCATCTTGGCGGATGTGGCGACCAGGCGCGCGATCGTCGTCTTGCCGACGCCGGGCGGGCCCCAGAGGATGAACGAGCCGACAGTGCCCCCCGCCAGCATGCGCGCAATCGGCCCGTTTTCCGCGAGAAGATGATCCTGGCCAATCACCTCCTCCAGGGTTTCGGGACGAAGAGCGTCGGCAAGCGGCCGGTGCGTAGCCTCATCGAACAATGTCACGGGCACGTCCTCCACCCGAAACAGCCGGTCGTGGCCGTTCCGGGTCATTTTGGTTCGTGGGTTCGCCCGGCAAAACGATTAATTACCGGAAGAACTGGCGGATGCGCTGGCCGTCGCGCTCGATTTCGACGCGCCACAGCGACGGGTCTTCCTTGGCAATGGTTTCCAGCGTGGTGGACTTATCGACCGGCGTGCCATTGACGGCGACGATAATGTCCTTCGGCCGGAAGCCGACGCGGGCAGCCGGCGATCCGCGATTGATCTGCGTGATCACAACACCCTGCGACGCCGCCGGCATCCGCAGCTCGTCGGCGAGACGCGGCGACAGATTGCCGACCACAGCGCCCGAGAAGGGATTGCGGCCCTCGATCAGGCGCTCGTCGCGCGGCGATGTCTCCGGCGCTTCGGCAAGCGCCAGCTCGATATCGCGCTCCTTGCCGTTTTCGCTGATGGTGACGCGGGCAATATGGCCGATGCCGACGGTGGTGAGGCGGTAACCCAGCGCATCGGGATGCTCGACGGCGATGCCATTGACGGCGATGATGACCTGGCCGGGCTTGATGCCGGCCTTTTCCGCTGGTCCGCCCTCGATGACGGAACTCACCAGCGCGCCGCGTGCCCGGTCAAGTCCCAGCGCATCGGCGACTTCCGATGTCACCGGCTCGAAGCTGGCACCGATGAACGGCCGGGTAAAGCTGCCATTGCCGCCTTCAGCCGACGCGACGAAGACCTTGACCAGATTGGCCGGAATGGCAAAGCCCACACCGTTGGAACCGCCGCCGCGCGAAAAGATCGCTGTGTTGATGCCGATCAGCTGGCCGTCCATATCGATAAGGCCGCCGCCGGAATTGCCGGGATTGATCGCTGCGTCCGTCTGGATGAAGAAGCCGAAATCGCCTGACAGCACCTGGTTGCGGGCGAGCGCCGAGACGATACCGCTGGTGACGGTCTGGCCGACACCGAAGGGATTGCCGATCGCCAGGACGAGATCGCCGACTTCGACAGCATCGGAATCGCCCAGAGGCACGGTCTCGAACGGACCATCCGATTTGACCTTCAGAACGGCCAGATCAAGCCGCTCGTCCTTCAGCATCACGCTGGTCTCGAATTCGCGGCCATCGGCCAGCGCGATCTTGATGTTATCGGCATCGGTAATGACGTGATAATTGGTGACGACGATGCCGTTCTTGCCGACGATCACGCCGGAACCGAGCGAAGACTGCTTTTCCGACCGGTTGGGCATGCGCTGGCCAAAGAACTGTTCAAAGAACGGATCATCGGCGAACGGCGAGCGGCTCTGGACGGTCTTTTCCGCATAGACGTTCACGACGGCATTGGCCGTCTGCTTGACCAGCGGCGAAAAGGACAGCTGCATTTCCGTCTTGCTTTGCGGAACGGCTTTTTGCGTACCGGCCTGCTGCGCCTGCGCGGAAGAAACCAAAGACACTGGAGAGCCCCCAGGCTCACCCGGTTTTCCTGTAAAGACCAGACCTGCAGCCAGAGCGCCGACAGCACTTAAGGCAACGAACGAATAAAGAAAACGCGGCATGTAAACAGTCCCATCAAATCAAATCTCGCGGACACAGAGATAGGACGCCGGCTGCCAAAAAGCAAAGGCGGCCGGTGTTAGAAAAGCCGAAGCCTGAACTTGAAACGACAGCCGATCCGAATTGCCACAACGGCTTCCACCTGATACAACTTATTCGCGAATAAAAGTTCAGATGGGAGGGTTGATGCGAGAATTCGTTGCCAAATCCCCAGGCTTCCGGGCGTTTACCAGGGCCATAATTCATGACCCGCTTATCTTCCGTTCTCACGATGACATCATCGACTTCGGGATCGGTCACGTTCTCCACCAGTTCCCGGACACGGCTGACGATCTCGACAATTTTCTGGATTACTGGCTGAACGCGAATGCGACGGACCAGCAACTGGAAGATCTCTGGGCCGCGTCGAACGCGGACTTTTTTCTGATCGGGGAAGCCGTTCGACCCTTTCTCGCCCGTGTCCTGGAGATGCTGCGGGAGCAACGGGGCAAGCCTTCGCCATAACGCGCCACAGCAAAAGGCCGGGCGCTTGCGCACCCGGCCTTTTTTCAAGTCTCAGTCTGCAGACCGATTAAGCGGCGTCTGCAGCTTCTGCTTCGGCAGCAACGCGTGCGATGTCCTTGGCGCCCTTGGCCGAGGTGTCCCGATCGACGAATTCAATGACGGCCAGAGCCGCATTGTCGCCGTGACGGTAACCAGCCTTCATGATGCGCAGGTAGCCGCCATTGCGGGTTGCGTAACGTGTTGCGATGGCATCGAAAAGCTTGCCGACGACAGCAACGTCGCGGATCTGCGAGATGGCCTGGCGACGGGCATGAAGGTCACCCTTCTTGCCGAGCGTGACGAGCTTCTCGACGATCGGGCGGATTTCCTTTGCCTTCGGCAAGGTCGTGATGATCTGCTCATGTTCGATGAGCGAAGCAGCCATATTGGCAAACATTGCCTTACGGTGGCTTGCAGTTCTATTCAGCTTGCGGCCGGCTACACCATGGCGCATTGCTATTCTCCTTTAATTGCAGGTTCCCTTTTTCGTATGGGCCTGCCGTTTCCTGGCACATGCAGACATCTGCCTGCTGTTTGACGGGGAAAGGCAGTCAAAACCTGCCTTTTTTATTGTTAATACTGGTCTTCGTAACGCTTGGCGAGATCTTCGATGTTCTCGGGCGGCCATGCCGGTACTTCCATACCGAGGTGCAGGCCCATGGAAGCGAGAACTTCCTTGATTTCGTTCAGCGACTTGCGGCCAAAGTTCGGAGTGCGAAGCATTTCGGCTTCGGTCTTCTGAATGAGGTCGCCGATATAGACGATATTGTCGTTCTTCAGGCAGTTGGCCGAACGGACCGAAAGTTCCAGTTCGTCGACCTTCTTGAGCAATGCCGGGTTGAACGCCAGTTCTGTCACGGCTTCTTCTTCGGCTTCCTTCTGCGGTTCGTCGAAGTTGACGAAAACGCCAAGCTGGTCCTGAAGGATGCGGGCCGCGAAAGCGACTGCATCTTCACCGGTGACGGAACCATCGGTCTCGATCTGCATCGACAGCTTGTCGTAGTCGAGAACCTGGCCTTCACGGGTGTTTTCCACCTTGTAGGACACTTTCTTGACCGGCGAATACAGGCTGTCGACCGGGATGAGGCCGATCGGTGCATCTTCCGAACGGTTGCGGTCTGCAGGCACGTAGCCCTTGCCGTTGTTGACGGTGAACTCCATGCGGATCTCGGCGCCCTCGTCGAGGGTGCAGATCACATGGTTCGGGTTGAGGATCTCAATATCGCCAACCGTCTGGATGTCACCGGCGGTAACAACGCCCGGACCCTGCTTGCGCACAACCATGCGCTTTGCGTCGTCGCCATCCATCTTGATGGCGATTTCCTTGATGTTGAGCACGATGTCCGTCACGTCTTCCCGGACACCCGGGATCGAGGAGAACTCGTGCAGGACGCCGTCGATCTGCACTGCGGTCACCGCAGCGCCGCGGAGCGACGACAGAAGAACGCGGCGAAGCGCGTTGCCGAGCGTCAGGCCAAAGCCACGCTCGAGCGGCTCGGCAACAAGGCTTACCTTGGTGCGGCCGGTCGAGGAGAACTCAACCTTGTTCGGCTTGATCAGTTCCTGCCAGTTTTTCTGAATCATATGTTTTGCCTTCCGTTCGTTGCCACCATCCAATCGTGGCAACCGAGCCTTGAAGCGCCGGGAGAGATTTCCCCCTCACCGGCTGGATGAATGCGTAGACTTAAACGCGGCGCTTCTTGCGCGGGCGGCAACCATTGTGCGGGATCGGCGTGACGTCACGGATCGAGGTGATCATGAAGCCAGCAGCCTGAAGCGCACGCAGAGCCGATTCACGGCCGGAACCCGGACCGCAAACTTCGACCTCAAGGGTCTTCATGCCGTGTTCCTGGGCCTTCTTGGCCGCATCTTCAGCAGCCATCTGGGCTGCGAACGGGGTCGACTTACGCGAACCCTTGAAGCCCTTCGAACCAGCCGAAGACCAGGCAATCGCGTTGCCCTGTGCGTCGGTGATGGTGATCATCGTGTTGTTGAACGACGAGTTGACGTGGGCAACGCCCGTAGAAATGTTTTTCCGCTCGCGACGGCGAACGCGTGTGGCTTCCTTGGCCATGGTATACCTTTCGTTGATCTCTGCACCGCCGTAGTACCAGCGGCTCCACCGGGCGGAGGAGAACCCCTGCCCTGAATTTTCAAGTCATGCGCGACCGGAAAAACCCGGTCTGCGCGGCGATATCGTCACTGCCGTAATGCCAGCAGCTCCACCGGAGGGACGCTTGGAGCGCCCTTCCGAAACCACAAAAGAGGCCGGCGCCGAGCGCCAGCCTCTGCATTTCCCATTTCAGGGAAATTACTTCTTCTTGCCTGCAATCGCCTTTGCCGGGCCCTTGCGGGTGCGGGCATTGGTGTGCGTGCGCTGACCGCGAACAGGCAGCGAACGGCGATGACGCAGACCGCGGTAGCAGCCCAGGTCCATCAGACGCTTGATGTTCATCGAGGTCTCGCGACGCAGGTCGCCTTCAACCTGATAATCGCGGTCGATCGTTTCGCGGATCTGAAGAACTTCAGCATCCGTCAGTTGGTGCACACGACGTTCAGCCGGGATACCGACCTTTTCGACGATTTCCTGTGCGAATTTCGCTCCGATCCCGTGAATGTAACGAAGCGCGATTACTACGCGCTTGCTCGTCGGGATGTTGACGCCAGCGATACGTGCCACGCCTGTTCTCCTTGCTTCCAGTTGCCATCCGGCAATAGGTGCTTCGTTATGCAGCCCCTTGAAGAGGCCGGCTGTGAAAGTTCTGTTCGGAACACGTCAAAAGAATCGCGCCCGGACTTCGTCTTGAAATCCGCGCCGATCCCTAGCATGCTGCGAGTTAGCGCGGTCTTTGAAGGAATCGACCGCAAAAGTCAACTCCCCGGCAGTCCTTTTTCAAGAACTGCCTTTTAGGCGTCAGCGGAAGCCGATGCCAGAATTGCATTGATCTGAGAGGTGACGGTCTCGACCGGCGCCATTCCATCAACTGTCTTCAACTCGCCCGTGACAGCATAGTGCTGCGACAAAGGCGCCGTCTTCTCGCGATATTCGACAAGACGCTTCTTAAATGCTTCCGGATTATCGTCAGAGCGAACATTGCCGCCTGCGGCAATGGTTTCTGCTACGCGATTCTCGATGCGCCGTACAAGCGCATCTTCATCCACCTTCAATTCGATGACCGAATCGAGACGCAGCCCCTTGCCTGCGAGCATCTTGCCCAGCGCAACAGCCTGCGGAACGGTGCGCGGATAGCCATCCAGGATGAACCCATTCGCACAATCGGCCGAATCGATCCGGTCGGAGACGATCTCATTGACGATCTCGTCGGAGACCAGCTGTCCGGCATCCATGACAGCCTTGGCACGCTTGCCAACATCCGTCTGCGCCTGAACGGCGGCCCGCAGCATATCGCCTGTGGAAAGCTGCGGAATACCGTATTTTTCCGTCAGAAGCTTCGCCTGTGTTCCCTTGCCTGCTCCCGGCGGTCCCAAGAATATGAGTCTCATCGGCCCCTCTTTCCTCCACGCAGCTTTGATTTCTTGATCAGCCCCTCATACTGCTGGGCAATCAGGTGACCCTGCACCTGTGCTACAGTATCAAGGGTAACGCTGACAACAATCAAAAGCGACGTACCACCAAGGTAGAACGGCACGCCGGTCTGCGCGATCACGACTTCGGGCAGAATGCAGACGAACATCAGGTAGATCGCGCCAAGCACGGTGATGCGCGTGAGCACGTAATCGATATATTCGGCGGTGCGTTCGCCCGGCCGGATGCCGAGGATGAAGCCGCCATGCTTCTTCAGATTGTCGGCCGTGTCCTTCGGATTGAAAACGATGGCCGTGTAGAAGAAGGCAAAGAACGCGATCATGCCGCCATAGAGCACCATGTAGAGCGGCTTGCCGTGGCCAAGGGCTGCAACGATGGTCGTTGCCCAGCTCGGCAGCGCCGTGCTGTTGGCAAAGCCTGCAAGCGTTGCCGGCAGAAGCAGCAGCGAAGATGCAAAGATCGCGGGAATGACGCCGGCTGTGTTGAGCTTCAGCGGCAGATGCGAGGTGTCGCCCTGGAACATCTTGTTGCCGACTTGCCGCTTTGGATACTGGATCAGCAACCGGCGCTGCGCGCGCTCGACGAAGACGATCAGCGCGATCACGGCAACGACCATGACGATGATGGCGAGAATCAGCGGCGTCGACAGGGCGCCGGTGCGGCCCAGTTCAAGCGTGCCGGCCAAAGCTGTGGGCAGATGCGCGACGATGCCGGCAAAGATGATCAGCGAGATACCGTTGCCGATGCCGCGCGACGTGATCTGCTCGCCGAGCCACATCAGGAACATTGTGCCGCCCAGCAGCGAAATCACGGTGGAAATACGGAAGAACCAGCCGGCATCGACGACCAGGCCGTTGCCGCTCTCTAGACCGACCGCAATGCCGTAGGCCTGCAGCGTGCCGAGCAGCACCGTGCCGTAGCGGGTGTACTGGTTGATGACCTTGCGGCCCTGCTCGCCTTCCTTCTTCAACTGCTCCAGCGACGGAACCACGGAGGTCATCAGCTGAACGATGATGGAGGCGGAAATATAAGGCATGATGCCAAGGGCGAAGATCGCCATGCGCTCGACGGCGCCGCCGGAAAACATGTTGAAAAGACCGAGAATGCCGCCGCTCTGGCCGGCAAAAGCCTGTGCAAAAGCTTCCGGGTTCAAGCCTGGCAGCGGAATATAGGTGCCAAGGCGATAGACGAGAAGCGCGCCAAGGGTGAACCAGAGGCGGCGTTTCAGATCTTCGGCTTTTGCGAAAGTCGCAAAATTCAGGTTGGAGGCGAGCTGTTCCGCTGCAGAAGCCATGCAATTCTCCGCGTAGCCAGTTCGAACCCGCGGGGAAACCCGGTCAGATCCGGAAAAGCTATCTTCTTTTTATGAAAACCGGCTTGGAAACGACTGCAACTGCAATCACGTGCCTCACCGTGGTTCCCGATCAATATTCTGCTGCGCCGGACGAATCCGGCCGTGCAATCCGTGAGGCTCTCATATGGGAGCAAAACCGCCCGGTGTGAAGCACCCCGGGCGGTTCATCAGCAACTAATTATTCAGCAGCGCCCGAAAGCAGCTTGATAGAACCGCCAGCCTTTTCGATCTTTTCGATCGCAGGCTTGGAAGCGCCGGCAACTTCGATCGTTACCTTTGCCGTCAGTTCGCCGTCGGCGAGAACGCGGACGCCATCCTTGGCGCGGCGGATCACGCCGGCAGCCGTCAGAGCAGCAGCATCGATGGCCTTGGAAACATCAAGCTTCTTGGCGTCGATGGCAGTCTGGATGCGGCCGAGCGACACGACAACAAAATCCGAACGGAAGATGTTGTTGAAGCCGCGCTTTGGCAGACGGCGGTAGATTGGCATCTGGCCGCCTTCGAAGCCGTTGATGGCAACGCCGGAACGGGCCTTCTGACCCTTGACACCGCGGCCGGCAGTCTTGCCGGATCCGGAGCCGATACCACGGCCGAGACGCTTGCGGTTCTTGGTCGAACCTTCGTTGTCTTTGATTTCATTAAGTTTCATGATGGTATCCCCCTCACTTCTCGTCGACGACGCGAACGAGGTGCTGGACGGCCCGGATCATGCCGCGAACGGAAGGAGTGTCTTCCAGAACGCTGACCCGGTGCATCTTGTTGAGACCGAGACCGATCAGCGTTGCACGCTGTACGGCTGGGCGGCGAATGGGGCTGCCGATCTGTTCGACCGCAACCGTCTTCTTTGCAACTTCTTTCTTAGCCATTGTTCAGGCTCCCTTATTCTTCGGAAGCAACGCCGGCGGATACGCGGCGGCTCTGCAGAGTGGCATATTTCATGCCGCGCTGAGCTGCGATATCCTTCGGGTGCATCTGGCTCTTCAGGGCGTCGAACGTGGCGCGAATCATGTTGTACGGGTTCGAAGAACCAGTCGACTTCGCAACAACGTCGTGCATGCCGAGCGTTTCGAAAACGGCGCGCATCGGGCCACCGGCGATGATACCGGTACCGGCCTTGGCGGCACGCAGCAGAACCTTGCCTGCGCCGTGACGGCCATGAACGTCGTGATGAAGCGTGCGGCCCGAGCGCAGCGGAACGAAGATCAGTTCGCGCTTGGCAGCTTCGGTGGCCTTGCGGATGGCTTCCGGCACTTCACGTGCCTTGCCATGGCCGAAGCCAACGCGGCCCTTCTGGTCGCCGACGACGACGAGCGCAGCAAAGCCGAAACGGCGGCCGCCCTTGACGACTTTTGCGACGCGGTTGATTGCTACGAGCTTGTCAACGAATTCGCTGTCGCGCTCCTCGCGGTTCTGGCGATCGTCGCGAGAACCTCTTTTTTCTTGTGCCATTGTCCTTTTCCTTTTTCTTTTCCGGGTGCAATCGGCAGATTGACAAAAAGTCGCCCCGCCCCTTCGAGGGAGCGGAAGCGACGCGCTTTATAAAAAGCGGTTCGATGATCCGCCCAGGCAAGCCCGGGTGGATATCATCTTTAGAAGTTCAGGCCACCCTCGCGGGCTGCCTCGGCGAGCGCCTTGACGCGGCCGTGATAGATGAAGGCGCCACGGTCAAAGACAACGTCCTTGACACCAGCCTTCGAGGCGCGCTCTGCGAGGAGCTTGCCAACGGCAGCAGCTGCTGCCGTGTCAGCACCCGTCTTGAGAGACGGACGCAGATCCGTGTCGAGTGTCGAGGCAGACGCAACGGTCTTGCCAGCAACATCATCGATAACCTGTGCGTAGATGTTCTTCGACGAGCGATGAACGGACAGGCGCAGACGGCCATTGGCCACTGCCTTGACTTGACGGCGCACGCGGCTGGCGCGGCGCACAAGTGTATCTTTCCTTGTAGCCATTTCGCGTGATCCTTACTTCTTCTTGCCTTCTTTGCGGACAATCCGCTCGCCAGCATACTTGACGCCCTTGCCCTTGTAGGGCTCGGGGCCACGGTATTCGCGGATTTCCGCCGCGACCTGGCCGACCTGCTGCTTGTTGATGCCGGTGACGACGATTTCCGTCGGCTTGGGCACAGCAATCGAGATGCCTTCCGGAGTCTGATAGACCACGTCGTGGCTGAAACCGAGTGCCAGCTGCAGGTTCTTGCCCTGAAGCGACGCGCGGTAACCGACGCCGTTGATTTCGAGCTTGCGCTCGTAACCGTCCTTGACGCCCTTGAAGATGTTTTCGATCATCGTGCGGGACATGCCCCACTTGGACCGTGCATCCTTGGACTGGTCAACCGGGGTCACCGACACCGCGTTGTTGTCTTCCAGCTTTACGACGACTTCGTCGTTAGCAACGAAGAAGAGTTCGCCTTTCGGGCCCTTTGCAGTCACTGTCTGGCCATTAACCGTGGCCGTGACACCTGCAGGAACCGGAACGGGCTTTTTACCGATACGAGACATATTTCAAACCTGTCTGTCCGTTATGGAGATCACTGCAACCGTATTAGAATACGGAGCAGAGAACCTCGCCACCAACGTTCTGTTCGCGTGCCTGATGATCGGCCATCACACCCTTCGGAGTCGAAAGGATAGTGATACCGAGACCGTTCGCGACCTGCGGAATGGACTTGACCGAGACATAAACCCGGCGGCCCGGCTTGGATACGCGGCCGATCTCACGGATCACCGACGCACCTTCATAGTATTTCAGTTCGATGTTGATCTCGGCCTTGCCGTTACCAAATTCGGTTTCCGAATACCCGCGGATGTAGCCTTCAGCCTGAAGGACATCCAGAACGCGTGCGCGCAGCTTGGAAGCCGGCGTGGAAACGCTCGACTTGCGGCGGGCAGCACCGTTGCGGATACGTGTGAGCATATCGCCCAGCGGATCAGTCATTGCCATGTACCCGTCTCCTTACCAGCTCGACTTAACAATGCCCGGCACCTTGCCGAAATTGCCAAGTTCACGAAGCGCAATACGCGACATCTTGAGTTTGCGATAATATGCGCGCGGACGACCTGTCACTTCGCAACGGTTGCGAACGCGGGTCTTGGAGCCGTCACGCGGGAGGCTGGCCAGCTTCAGAGTAGCCTTGAAACGCTCTTCGATCGGAAGAGACTGGTTCATGATGGTGGCCTTCAGGGCTGCGCGCTTGGACGCATCCTGGGCAACCGACTTACGGCGGCGATTGTTTTTTTCAATTGCGCTCGTCTTCGCCATTCAACTTAATCCTTCTGCTTGTCGTTACGGCTTACTGGCGAAACGGGAAGTTGAACTCTGTGAGCAGAGCGCGTGCTTCGTCGTCGTTCGTTGCCGTCGTGCAAACGATGATGTCCATGCCCCACATCTGATCAACCTTGTCGTAGTTGATCTCCGGGAACACAATGTGTTCCTTGACACCCATGGCGAAGTTGCCACGGCCGTCAAAGCTCTTCGGATTCAGGCCGCGGAAATCTCGAACGCGCGGCAGCGCGATGTTGATCAGGCGGTCCAGGAATTCGTACATGCGAACGCCGCGCAGGGTAACCTTTGCGCCGATCGGCATGCCTTCGCGCAGCTTGAAGCCGGCGATGGAGGTGCGGGCCTTGGTGATGACCGGCTTCTGGCCGGCAATCGCTGCGAGGTCTGCTGCAGCAACCGTTGGCTTCTTCGAGTCAGCCGTCGATTCACCAACACCCATGTTGATCACGATCTTGTCGAGGCGCGGGATCTGCATGACGTTTGCGTAGGAGAACTTCTCCTGCATCGCCTTGGAGATACGCTCGACATATTCGGTCTTGAGCCGCGGCTCATACTTCTTGGTGTCAGCCATCGATCGACACTCCCGAACGCTTTGCAACGCGAACCTTCTTGTCGCCGTCGATCTTGAAACCGACGCGGGTCGGCTTGCCGTCCTGCGGATCGGCGATCGCGAGATTCGACAGATGAATCGACGCTTCCTTGTTGATGATACCGGCTTCCTGGGCCTGGGTCTGGCGCTGGTGACGCTTCACCATGTTCACGCCACGCACAACGGCCCGGTCTTCCTTCGGCAGAACCTGGAGAACTTCCCCGGAACGGCCCTTGTCCTTGCCGGTCAATACGACGACTTTGTCGCCCTTGCGAATCTTTTGCATCTCAATCGCTCCTTACAGTACTTCTGGAGCCAGCGAGATGATCTTCATGTGGTTCTTGGCGCGAAGTTCGCGCGGAACCGGTCCGAAGATACGGGTGCCGATCGGCTCTTTCTTGTTGTCGATAAGAACAGCTGCGTTGTTATCGAACCGGATGACGCTGCCGTCGGGACGACGGATGTCCTTGGCTGTGCGAACGACAACCGCCTTCATCACATCACCCTTCTTGACGCGGCCGCGCGGAATAGCTTCCTTGATCGAAACGACGATAATGTCGCCGACCGAAGCGTACTTGCGCTTGGAGCCGCCCAGCACCTTGATGCACATGACACGACGTGCGCCGGAATTATCCGCCACGTCGAGGTTTGTTTGCATCTGAATCATGTCAGGTCGCCTTCTTGTTGTGACCGGACCGGTTGGGCCAACCTCATCAGATTGAGGGCCCCCTGTTCCAGCTTCTAAATTTCTGTTCTCGCGCGGGATCGATCGTTGCCAGGGTGGTTTCCTGAAACAGGACCTTCCGTGCGCTCAAAGCAAAAGAACGCTCGTAGTCGAGCGTCCTTGCGCTGCTTCATACAGATTTTCGCAGCCGACGCAAGGGCCGGATGCGAAACTCTTAAGAATTAGGCCTGAACGGTAACCACTGTCCAGGTCTTGTCCTTGGAAATCGGCGCGCATTCCTCGATGGAAACCTGATCGCCGACCTTGTACTGGTTGTTCTCGTCATGCGCCTTGTACTTCTTGGACCGGCGAACGGTCTTCTGGAAGATCGGGTGCGCGAAACGACGTTCGACACGGACCACGACGGTCTTATCGTTCTTGTCGCTGACGACTGTGCCCTGCAGAATGCGTTTTGGCATATTCTTAGTTCCTTAAGCCTTGGCTTCTGCCGCCTTCTGGCGGGCAATGGTTTTGACGCGCGCAATATCCTTGCGGACTTCATTGATGCGCGACGACTTTTCGAGCTGGCCTGTGGCCTTCTGGAAGCGCAGGTTGAACTGCTCCTTCTTCAGCTTGGCAAGCTCTTCGTTGAGCTGATCGGCGCTGAGCGCGCGGACGGTATCGGCTTTCATTGGGCTTTACTCCTTACTCTGCAATGCGCTGAACGAAGCGCGTCTTGACAGAGAGTTTCGCAGCACCAAGGCGAAGCGCCTCACGGGCGAGTTCTTCGCTGACGCCGTCGATTTCGAACATCATTCGGCCGGGCTTGACCTTGCAAGCCCAATATTCAACCGAACCCTTACCTTTACCCATGCGGACTTCGGTCGGCTTTGCCGTGACCGGTACGTCTGGGAATACGCGGATCCATACGCGGCCGGCACGTTTCATGTGACGGGTGATCGCGCGGCGGGCCGCTTCGATCTCGCGTGCGTTTACGCGGTTCGGCTCCTGAGACTTCAGGCCGAATTCACCGAAAGCAAGGTCGGAACCGCCCTTGGCAACGCCCTTGATGCGTCCCTTGAACTGCTTGCGGTACTTAGTGCGCTTTGGCTGCAACATTTTTTTAATTCTCCGATATTAGCTGCCAGGAACGACTGTTACGCGTTTTCGCGACGACGGTTGTTGCTGCTGGGGCCCTGGGCATCTGCCTCGGACGAACGACGCTCGGAAGCCATCGGATCGTGTTCGAGGATTTCGCCCTTAAAGATCCAGACCTTGATGCCGCAGATACCGAAAGCGGTCTTGGCTTCAGCCACACCGTAGTCGATGTCGGCGCGAAGCGTGTGCAACGGCACGCGGCCTTCACGGTACCATTCGGTACGCGCAATTTCAGCACCGCCGAGACGGCCACCGCAGGTGATCTTGATGCCTTCGGCGCCAAGACGCATTGCGGACTGAACGGCACGCTTCATCGCACGGCGGAAAGCCACGCGGCGTTCGAGCTGCTGAGCGATCGACTGGGCGACGAGCGTCGAGTCGACTTCCGGCTTGCGCACTTCAACGATGTTGAGGTGCGTTTCCGACTTGGTCATCTCGCCGATCTTCTTGCGCAGCTTTTCGATGTCTGCGCCCTTCTTGCCGATGATCAGGCCCGGGCGAGCCGAGTGGATCGTGACGCGGCACTTCTTGTGCGGACGCTCGATGACCACCTTGGCGATACCGGCCTGCTTCAGCTCTTCCATGACGTAGGCACGGATCTTCAGGTCTTCGTGAAGAAGCTGACCGTATTCTGCATTGTCGGCGAACCAACGGCTATCCCAGGTACGGTTGATGCCGAGGCGGAAGCCGACTGGATTGATCTTCTGACCCATTATGCGGCCTCCCCTTTAGCTTCGACTTCGCGAACAACGATCGTCAGATGCGCGAAAGGCTTTTCGATACGCGATGCACGGCCACGGCCACGAGCGTGGAAACGCTTCATGACGATGGACTTGCCAACGTAAGCTTCGGCAACGATCAGGCTGTCGACGTCGAGATCGTGGTTGTTTTCTGCGTTAGCGATCGCAGATTCCAACGTCTTCTTGACAGTGTCCGAGATCCGCTTGCGCGAGAACTCGAGTTCGGCCAGAGCCCGGTCGACCTTCTTGCCGCGGATCATCGCAGCTACCAGGTTGAGCTTCTGGGGGCTGACGCGGATCGTGCGCGCGATTGCCTGCGCCTCGTTATCCTTCAGCCGGCGTTCGGCTTTTGCCTTGCCCATAATTACTTCCTCTTTGCCTTCTTGTCCGCACCGTGACCGTAATAGGTCCGGGTCGGAGAGAATTCACCGAACTTGTGGCCGATCATGTCTTCGTTGACACTGACCGGAACATGCTTGCTGCCATTGTAGACGCCGAACGTGAGACCGACGAACTGCGGCAGGATGGTGGAGCGACGGCTCCACATCTTGATCACTTCGTTGCGGCCGCCTTCACGAACCTTCTCAGCCTTCTTGAGAAGATAGCCGTCAACAAACGGACCTTTCCATACTGAACGAGTCATTGGAGACTTCCTCTCTTACTTCTTACGCTGATGACGCGAGCGCATGATGAACTTGTCGGTCGACTTGTTCGAGCGCGTACGCTTGCCCTTGGTGGGCTTACCCCATGGCGAAACCGGATGACGGCCACCCGAGGTGCGGCCTTCACCACCGCCGTGCGGATGGTCAACAGGGTTCATGACGACGCCGCGAACGTGCGGACGCTTGCCACGCCAAACCGAACGACCGGCCTTGCCGTCGTTGATGTTGCCGTGATCGGGATTGGAGACTGCACCGACCGTTGCAAGGCAGGAGCCGTGCACCAGGCGCTGTTCGCCAGACGACAGGCGAAGGATCGCCATGCCCTGGTCGCGGCCAACCAGCTGAACGTAGGCGCCAGCAGAGCGAGCGATCTGACCGCCCTTGCCCGGCTTCATCTCGACGTTGTGAACGATCGAACCAACCGGCATGTACTGAAGCGGCATGGTGTTGCCCGGCTTCACGTCAACCTGCTTTTCCGAAGCGATCACCTTGTCGCCGGCAGCAAGGCGCTGCGGAGCGATGATGTAGGCCTGTTCGCCGTCCGCATAGTCGATCAGCGCTATGAATGCCGTGCGGTTCGGGTCATATTCGAGGCGTGCAACCGTGCCTTCGACGTCGAACTTGCGACGCTTGAAGTCGATCAGACGGTAGGTACGCTTGTGACCACCGCCCTGGAAACGCACGGTGATGCGGCCAGTGTTGTTACGTCCGCCCTTGGAGGACAGGCCTTCGGTCAGCGACTTGACCGGCTTGCCCTTGTGCAGGCCGGACCGGTCGACGATGACCAGCTGGCGCTGGCTCGGGGTGGTCGGATTGAAACTTTTCAATGCCATTGTTCTATTCCTCAGAGTCCGGTGGAGACGTCGATGGTCTGACCGTCAGCGAGCGTGACGATAGCCTTCTTGACGTCCTTTTGCCGGCCCGCGAAGCCGCGGAAGCGCTTCAGCTTGCCCTTGCGGACCAGCGTGTTCACAGCCGTAACCTTGACGCCGAACAGTGCTTCGATCGCAGCCTTGATTTCAGGCTTCGACGCACCCTTGGCGACGTTGAAGATGACCTGGTTCTGTTCAGAAACCAGCGACGACTTTTCGGTGATCGACGGAGCGAGGATCACATCATAGTGGCGAAGGTCAGTCATTTGAACCGCTCCTCAAGAGCTTCAACTGCTGCTTTGGACAGGACGAGCTTGCCGCGGCGCAGAATGTCATAAACGTTGATGCCCTGCACCGGCAGAACGTCCACATTCGGGATGTTCTGAGCTGCGAGCTTGAAATTGCTGTCGAGTTCGGCGCCGCCGATGAACAGCACGTTGGTCAGGCCGAGCGTTGCGAATGCGCCGGTCAGCACCTTCGTCTTGGCTTCGGTTGCAACCAGGCTGTCAACGATGATCAGCTCTTCGGCACGCAGCTTGGCAGACAGCGCATGGCGCAGGCCGAGAGCACGTACCTTCTTGGGCAGGTCATGGGCGTGGCTGCGAACAACCGGGCCGTGAGCCTTACCACCGCCGCGGAACTGCGGAGCACGAGCCGAATGGTGACGAGCGCGGCCCGTACCCTTCTGCTTGAACATCTTGGCGCCGGTGCGTGCAATTTCTGCGCGACCCTTGGCCTTGTGCGTACCCTGCTGCTTCTTGGCAAGCTGCCAGCGAACGACGCGGGCAATGATATCTTCGCGCGGCTCGAGGCCGAAAATCGCGTCGGACAGGGAAACCTTACCGGCCTCTTTGCCCTCGAGTGTGGTGACGTTGAGATCCATGATCTGGCCCCCTTACTTGGCTGCGCGCACAGCGGCAGGACGCGGAGCGTCAGCCGGAGTGCCGGACTTGATGGCGTCGCGAACGACGATCCATGCGCCCTTGGAGCCGGGTACGGCGCCCTTGACGAGGATCAGACCGCGGTCTTCATCGGTGGAGACCACTTCCAGGTTCTGGGTGGTGATGCGTGTCTGACCCATGTGGCCAGCCATGCGCTTACCCTTCCAGACGCGGCCCGGATCCTGGTTGGAACCAGTCGAACCATGCGAACGGTGCGAGACGGACACGCCGTGCGTTGCACGCAGACCGCCGAAGTTATGGCGCTTCATGGCACCGGCAAAACCCTTACCGGCAGATGTACCGGTAACGTCGACCAGCTGGCCGGCGACGAAATGGTTTGCAGTGAGCTCAGCGCCGACGTCGATCAGATTGTCCGACGAAACGCGGAATTCAACGACCTTGGCCTTCGGCTCTACGCTGGCGGCAGCGAACTGGCCACGCAACGGCTTGCTCGTGTTCTTGACTTTAGCCTGGCCAGCACCGAGCTGAACTGCGGTGTAGCCATTCTTGTCTTCTGTGCGATGGGCAACAACTTGTACGTTTTCCATCCGCAATACTGTAACTGGGATGTGCTCACCAGCGTCGTTATAGACGCGGGTCATCCCAATCTTCTGTGCAATCACACCTGAACGCATTGGTTCATTCCTCTTAAGAGTTAGCCACGGAGAAGACCCCGTTGCATCTCTGGTTTAAGGTCTCCCCTCATCACCCGGCCCTATGGCCGCAAGATTGGGGTCGCCCGTTTTTGGAAGCCGTTGGACCGAAATCCACGTACCTTCCTTGTTTTTAAAGCTTGATTTCCACGTCCACGCCGGCAGCGAGGTCGAGCTTCATCAGCGCGTCAACAGTCTGGGGCGTAGGATCGACGATATCGAGGAGGCGCTTGTGGGTGCGCATCTCGAACTGTTCACGGCTCTTCTTATCGACGTGGGGCGAGCGGTTTACAGTAAACTTTTCAATCCGGGTAGGAAGCGGCACCGGACCACGAACCGAAGCGCCTGTGCGCTTGGCCGTCGAAACGATTTCCCGCGTGGAGGCATCAAGAATCCGGTGATCAAACGCCTTGAGGCGGATACGGATATTCTGGCCGTTCATTCGAGTTATCCTTGTTGTTGTTAGCGAATGCCACAGATGAGGCAGTTCGTTAGTCGTTTCCGGGTGCTGATGCTTCAAAGAGCCCAAAGAGCAAATCGCTCTCTGTCCGTTTCTGCAATTCGACCCGCCACATATACGGAATCGGCGTCCGACACAATGACCGAACGCCCACGAAAGCACGTTTTTTCGCGCTTCCGTCAATTCGAGAGGCATACACCTTCAGGTGCAGGCTTCGACCAGCAAATATTCAGGAAAGCGGCACACTAAGTGCCGCTTTCCAACCGAGTAAAACTTACTCGACGATGGACGCTACGATGCCGGCGCCGACGGTGCGGCCGCCTTCGCG
>NZ_LMFB01000014.1 GCF_001426685.1 Rhizobium sp. Root483D2
CCAAAGATATGGTCGAGGAATTCACATCCTTCGCGAGTTTCTCCCCATCACCCGAAAAACATGCGCTGCCAATCGAGCTGGACGGCGTAGCTGACCGAGTGTCCGAAGGCGACGGCTTCTGGAAATCCTGCAGCGGTTGCCACGAACTCAATGAGGGCGTGCCGACCGGCCCCTACAGCGAGATCATGAAATGCAATCTTGGCATGGGCTGCCGAGAGTGCGGCGGCATCGGTGCTATCTGGGACGGCACAGACTATTCGATCTTTGGCGTTGAGCCAGAGCCCGTCGATTTGACCGAACTTCCGGATGATGTCCGGCAGGCTGCAATCATCGCGTTCAACACAGCGGCCGAAGTTCCCCACTGGGGAGGCGGCGAACCTTACCTGATCATCGGTCGCGCTATCATGGCAGGCAGGACCCCGTCCGCACTGAAAAGTGAAATAATCCGCGAGATCCAGAGCGCGTTGGAGGAAGGAGCTGAAGACATCTACATCTTCTGGGCCGGTAAGTGCCGTCTGCATGTCACCAAAGATATGNCTTCTCCCCATCACCCGAAAAACAGGAGCCGGTAGGCTATCTCACCCCACAATATCGCGCCGATCTTAAGTATGGATATATTAGCTACATACACCCAACTCGGCAGTCCGACGATAACATTCCCCTCTACGCCGCACCCGCGCCCGCAACGAATTTGGAAGGTCCGCAGGACATCAGCACGGCGCCGGCAATGACCGATGTTCTGGTTTGGTGGCCCATCGTTAAGCTGGACGAGGATGGCGACCCTACGGATGAAATCGTTGGCGGTTGCTGGATCATCAGCGAGGACCAGGGCGGCTACTGGATCGAGCCAGAGGTCATGAACGCGATCGGCGACCATATGGGCGACGATCACACCTATGCCGACAAGCCGTCTAAATGGTTGCCCTTGCCAGCACCCCTCTTCAACGTAGCGTCGGAGGGCTTGAACGATGAGCATTGAAACCCTTCTCGAAACATCATGGCAGACGCTTTGCGATACTGATGACCGCACCTCGCCTGCCGAATATCCCGACATGTGCCTTATCAAGCGAGAGGAGCTGCAACAGTTTCTCTATGACGCTCAGTTCAACTGGCGGCAAACGAGAAACCACGGCATCTCGATTGAGGAGAGCCGGGAACTCGACAGCGGCGATGTCATGGGCTTCTTCGCTCGTGGTCACTACGACCGGTTTAAATTCGCTGAGGCCTGCAACGAATATACGGGAGCAGATGCGGTCTTTGACCGCCGACACGTCAGACCCGACGATTGCCGCCAGGAATGGTGGCGAACAGTGCCTGTCAGCGGCGAACCAGGCGTCATCTCTTACCACAGCGCCGAGCCGCACTCTCGGGGAGCATTCCCGGTCACCGTTACCAGCGTCGTCGAGGACCGCGAGCGGAAAAGTACTCAGCGCTGGATCGACGAACACAACAAAGGCCGGGCAGCTGGCTTCGCTGAAGGGTTGAACTGGGCGCTTCGCCAGCTTGACCGGATCAATGCTGATGCGGGCGACGAGCTTCTTCGCCAGTACCGCGAACAGGACAAGAAAGGCAGGACGGTATGACCGAAGCATTTTTCCGCGAACGCCTACAGGCCATCATCGACTGGGCCGATCTGGCGATGAAGAACCGGGCCGAGTTCGACAGCCACGGCGTTCGAAACCTTGACGGCCCTGTCTTCGATGCGGCTCGCGAAGCCCTCGCCGCCGCGCAAGCGCCTGCAGTGAACACGGAGGCGAAGTCGTGACGGCAGAACTCGACAGCCATAAACGCCGCCGGAAACAGGCATTCTTGAAGGGTTTTAAGATTGCCCGCGATCTAGCAGCCCAGGTCGCGACCGTCGTCGATACCACTGATCGCAGCCTTTTAGCCAACGCGATCCGCGCAATCGAGCCGCCGAAGCGGGCGTGGCTGCCGAAAGACAAAGGGAATCAAAATGACAGTCGGTGATGATGATCCCGTCAAGCTTGATGAGGCCTGCCGCTTGTTCTTCCACGGAATCCTGACAAAGTCCGCGCTGCGGACGGAGGCTCGCAGAGGCAATCTGGAAATCATCCGGATTGCAGGCAAGGACTTCGTCACGCGCAACGGAGTGAAAAGGATGATTGAGAAATGCCGCAAAAACGAAAGCCGCCAAGGCTCTACCTACGAACCGACACCGACAAGCGGACAGGCCGTTCCTGTGAAACATGGGTTATCCGAGACGGGTCAGCCACTATCCGCACAGGATGCGCTGAGGCAGAGGTTGAGCAAGCCGAAGCCAAGTTCCACGAATATCTCGCCGAAAAATTCCAGCCCCAGCGCGACGGTCGTTCAACTGTCACGACCATAGGTGACGTGCTTCTCGTCTATCTTGACGAGAAGTCAAAGGCGACCGTCAAGCCACGGGAGACCGAGGCCCGCATCGCCAGGCTGAATGAATTCTTTGGAAGTTGCCGCGTCGCGGACATCAGGGGGAAACTCTGCCGCGACTACGCGGACGTTCGTGGAACAGAGGCCGGAGCCCGCCGCGATCTCGAAGTGATGCGCGCGGCGATCAATTACTACCACGGCGAATACACCCTCGACATGGTTCCAAAGGTGACATTGCCGGACAAGAGTATGCCCCGAGAACGATGGCTGACACGTGAGGAAGTAGCGAGCCTCATCAGAGCGGCGCGCAAAGTTGGCCGGTGCCAGCACATTGTTCGCCTGCTTCTGGTCGGCGTCTACAGTGGCACGCGCCTATCAGCAATGCTCGGCTTGCAATGGATGCCGAACACGACAGGCGGATGGGTCGATCTCGAAGCTGGTGTGATGTACCGCAAGGCGATCGGCGAACGTGTTGCGCATAACAAGCGTAAAACGCCGGTCAAGATCCCGCCTCGCCTTCTGCGTCTGCTGAAATATTGGCGCAAGAAAGACATGGCGGCCGACGTCAAGGAGAAGCGTGAACGCCCTACCCTTCACGTCATCCACTACTTTGGTGACAAGGTCATCAAGCCACATAAGGCCTTTCGCGCCGTCCGCGCGGAAGCAAAACTCGGTGAGGATGTCACCCCGCATGTCCTGCGTCACACCCGCGCGACTTGGCTTGCCAGCGCTGGCATTGACGTCCAGGAAGCCGCCGCTTCTCTCGGAATCACAACCGATGAATTCGAGCGGACATACCTGCACAACGACCCGAAGTTTCAGCAAAACGCCGCAAACGCCTACTGAAACTGTGCGGAAACTGTGCAGCATCTAAAATGACTTAGTGCCTACCCAGCGTGCCCATCAGGGCGAAACCCTTATATTGTCGGGGGTTCAAGCTGGTCGGAGTGAGAGGATTCGAACCTCCGACCCCGTCGTCCCGAACGACGTGCGCTACCAGGCTGCGCTACACTCCGTGACCAGCGGCGCCTCTATAGAACAGCATTTTCCTTTCCACAAGGCGCAAATTTCAAAAATCGGCAAGGGGACTGAAAACAACGGGATAGGCGGCCTTGCGGCCTTGGAAAAGAGGGCAATCCGCTTCTGCGGCCGATGGACGGATCGCTGCTTTGCCGCAGCGTACGCCGGGTTCCGCGCACATCCGCCTGCCCTGCTGGGGCCTTTCGGCAACGCTTGAAAATTTATGCGCAAAGGCGCGCAGATAAGTTGTTGCGGCGATTTTCTTTCAATCGGTTTAGCGTTAGAGGCTGAAGGGAAAATCCCTGGCCAGCAGCCCGTTGTGCCACCGGGACAACCGATGTTTGAGAACGAAAGCCAAAGGGACCTGACCAGATGAATTTCCGCTTGATGACCGTCGCCGCCCTTGCGCTGGCGCTTGCCGGCTGCACCACCGTGGGCCCGGCCCGCAATGCTGTCGAAGCCCGCTGGAGCGGACAGCCCGCCGGCGTCTTCTTCGCCGCCTTCGGCCCACCGCAGTCCGACGTCTCGAGCGGCGATACGACGGTCTATTCCTGGAAGGGCGGCTACAAGAAGCGGACGATCCCGGCACAGTTCGCCGAGGGTGCAAACGGCAAGAAGGGCAAGAAGATCGCCGCTGCCCGCACCGAATTCCTCTCCTGCTCCGTCCAGCTCAGCGTGTCCTCGGACTACGTCATCCGCTCGATCAAGGTCCTCGGCGACGTCAAGAAATCCTCCGGACCGAGCTGGTGCGAGGAGTTTCTGGCCGGCCAAAAGGCCAGTTAAGAATTTCGAACGCAGATGTGTGATTTGAAGAGACCCGCCGGCGCACGCCGGCGGGTCTCTTCTTTGGAGACTGCTCAGGTCGAGCTATTGTCCTCGACCGGCGCACCGGGGCCATTTTTCTTCAGCGACTCGATGGCATTCTGCGCGCTCGACTTGGAAGAATAGCCTTCCGTCGCAAACATCACCTCATTGTTGTATTTGAAACGAACCCGAAATTCGCCAGCCTTGTCTTTGAAGATTTCAAACTTGTGAGCCATGAACTGCCCCTCCTGTCAGTGTGAATCAAGCCTGTGTAACGTGGCAGTTGCAACCGGCGTTGGCAAGTTTGAACATGATGGATAGAAGGAGAGCCCGCTGGTTAGCGCTATCGGCTGCTTCATGCTAAACGTGGAAAACCACAGAGGCCGCGTTCGCCAAAGGCCTCGATTTGATCCGAGCAGCTAACAATAGCGATAATAAGTGGCTGGGGCGCCTGGATTCGAACCAGGGGTGCCGGTACCAAAAACCAGTGCCTTACCGCTTGGCTACGCCCCACCGTTTGGCGCGAACAGATTGCCCTGCCAAATCGAGAGCCGGTTTAGCAAAGCCGGACGCGTGCGACAATGTTTAAGTTTAGGTTTTGAGCGTATTTTTCAAGGGAGGCTTGGGAAAGTTGCGGGACAGGCTTCTGTGTAGAAAGGCCCCTCATCCGCCCTTCGGGCACCTTCTCCCCGCTTGCGGGGAGAAGGACAGGCGGCAAGCTCCGTCGTCCCTTCGCCCCGCGAGCGGGGAGAGGGTTAGGGTGAGGGGCAAGCGGCCTTGATAGCAGGTGAGTTTTCGCAACGCGGCACCGATTTTCAAAAGACGCAAGGCTGGCTCTAAAGACACAAGCCTGGCTCAAAAGACGCAAGGCCGATGCGGGAAATGCGTTTCTGTTGCCGGTTTTCTCAGATAGGGTCGGGTCTTCAACCCGGAGATCTCCATGAGCATTTTTCGTGCCCGCCCGCCTGCCAAGCCGACCGTTCTTCTCGATGACGAGGTGGTGCGGATCACCCGTTGGGATTTCGAGCCGGGGGCCGATACCGGGCATCATGTGCATGGCATGGGCTATGTGGTGATCCCGATGACCGATTGCCGGTTTCTTCTGGAGGAGCCGGGCGGCGAGCGGCGGGTGGATATTGCCAAGGGCCAGGCCTACCGGCGCGAGGCCGGTGTCGAGCACAATGTCGTCAATGCCGGCAAGGATTTCATGTCCTTCATCGAAATCGAGTACAAGTGAAGAGACGGCGCATGGACGGTCCGGATTTCGACCTTGACTTCAAGCCTGCCCATGGCGAGGCGGTGACGGTGGCAGACGGGGTGCAGCGCATCACCGTCAACAATCCCGGCCCCTTCACCTTCCATGGCACCAACAGCTATATCGTCGGCGGTTCATCGGTGGCGGTGATCGATCCCGGGCCGGAGGACGAGGCGCATTTTCAGGCGCTGATGGCGGCGCTGAAGGGCCGCGAGGTCACCCATATCGCCGTCAGCCACACCCACCGCGACCACTCGCCGCTGACCAGGCGGCTGAAGGCTGCGACCGGCGCTATCGTGGTGGCCGAAGGGCCGCACCGGGCGGCACGGCCGCTGCATGCAGGCGAGATCAATCCTTTCGCCGAAAGCTCGGACATGGATTTTACGCCCGATATCGCACTTGCCGACAGCGACAGGATCGAAGGCGACGGCTGGTCGCTGACCGCGCTTCTGACCCCCGGCCATACCGCCAACCATGCGGCCTTTGCGCTCGGCACGCCGGCTGATACCGGCATCGTCTTTTCCGCCGATCATGTCATGGCCTGGGCGACCTCGATCGTTGCGCCGCCGGATGGATCGATGAGCGACTACATGGCGTCGCTGGAAAAGCTGCTCGGCCGCGACGACCGGCTCTACCTGCCCGGCCATGGCGGCCCGGTGAAGGAGCCTGCGGCGTTCCTGCGGGGCTTGCGCGCCCACCGGCGGATGCGCGAGCGCGCCGTGCTCGAACGGGTGCGGGCCGGCGACAGCCATATCATCGACATGGTCAAGGTGATCTACGCCACCACCGATCCACGGCTGCATGGGGCCGCAGCGCTTTCGGTCTTTGCGCATCTGGAGGACCTGATCGAGCGCGGTGAGGTCAAGACGGATGGCGCGCCGTCGCTGGCCGGGGCGTTCCGGCTCGGCGGAACGCGCTGATGCCATTGCAGCCGGCCTATAGCTACCGCAGCGATCCGGCAGTGCCGGATTTTGCCGACGATCACCCCATCCTGGTCTTTGACGGCGAATGCATCTTCTGCTCCGGCTGGGTGAATTTCGTCCTGCGGCACGACCGGCAGGGCCGCTACCGCTTCATCACGGCACAATCGCCGCTTGGCCAAGCGCTCTACCGCCATTATGGCCTCGACAGCCGCGATTACGAGACCAACATGCTGATTGCCGATGGCATCGTCCATCTGAAATCCGAAGGTTCGCTGCGTTTGGCCGCCGGGCTCGCCTTCCCGTGGAAACTGGCTGGCATCCTGCGCCTCATCCCGAAAAGCATCCGCGACCCGCTCTATGAATGGATCGCCCGCAACCGCTACCGGATCGCCGGCCGCCGCAACACCTGCTTCGTGCCTTCGCCGGAGCACCGGGCCCGGTTTCTGGCATGAGCAACACGGCCTTTTCCGATTTCCGGCCTGGATCAACAGCCGCCTGGCCTCCCTGATCGCTCGCGATAGCGCTTATCCCTGCCGTCGGGACCGGAACAAGCCCTCGGTTGCAGGGTGAGAAGCCGGATGACGTCCATCCATAGTCGCAGCATCGCATTCATCGCCGTCGTCCTTGTGATATCGATGGCTGAGTGTGATCCCGCTTGCCCGCTGCGGACAAACGAGCTTATTGTCGGCTTCGAATGACTTGAGGTTATGCGATGAAGCGCGGACGACTACCCCTGACGGCGCTGCGCAGTTTTGAGGCTGCGGGACGGCTGGAGAGCTTTACGCTGGCTGCGGAAGAGTTGTTCGTTTCGCAGGCCGCGATCAGCCGGCAGGTGCGCGAATTGGAAGCGCTGCTCGGAACGGCTTTGTTTACCCGGCATCATCGCAAGGTGCGCCTCAGCCACGAGGGGGCGCGGCTGCTCGAAACATTGGCGATGGCCTTCGATACGATCGATCACCGGCTGGAAGAAATCCGCGCGGCAACGGCGCCGGCCCTTTTGACCGTCAATGCAGAGCCTGCCTTTGCCAGTTGCTGGCTGGTGCCGCATCTCGCAGCTTTTCGCGCGCTTCACCCGCAGATTGACGTCTCGGTGGAATCCGAGGCCCGGCTGGTGGAATTTCGCGGCAATGCGGCCGAACTCGCGATCCGCCACAGCGCCAAGGCCACGGCCTGGCCGCGCGTGCAAGCGCGCAAGCTCTGCGAGGTCGCGATGATCCCGGTCGTATCGCCGGACATCCTGACAATGCCACTCGAAACGCCGCAGGATCTGTTGTCTTATACGTTGCTGCATGAAGAAAACCGCGATGTCTGGACCCGCTGGTTTGCAGCTGCCGGGCTGACGCCGTCCGCAGAGGCGATACGCGGCCCGATCTTTGCCGATTGCGCGCTGGCCCTGCAGGCCGCGATGCGCGGCCATGGGATTGCTCTGGTGGATGCCATTCTGGCGCAGGACGATCTCGACGCCGGGCGCGTCATCCAGCCGTTCGAGCTCTCGGTGCCGCAAGGGGCTTATTTTCTGGTGGCGCGCGACTTCGAGCAGCTCTCGCCGCAGGCAGTTGCCTTTGCCGCCTGGATGGAGGACTGTTTTTCCGGCTGACCTGGCTGATCAATCCCCGGCGATCCCCAGCAATTCGGCATCGAGCGCATGCAGGAACTGATCGGCGAATTCGGCGCCAAGGCCCAGATCATGGCCGCCATAGCGCGCGGCGACGCGCATATCGACGAAGGTGGTTTCGGCCTCTTCGCGCAGCCGGATCAACACATTGAACCGCAGGCCTGTCATCAGCGTCCGCCATTCGCCCTGCAGCAGGATATCGGAGGCGCGCCGGCCAACGGGCATCTCGCCGGTGACGATTTCGGGCCGCTGCAGCGGGATCGGCACATCGTCGGGGTCGCTATCGGCCGGTGCGGCGTCCGAAGGCTTGACGGCCATGTCCTCGAGATCGGCCCTTGCATTTTCAACGCCCTCCTCGGCAATGATGGTTATGCCCGACTGTTCCGCGACTTTCTTCACCCCTTCGAAGACACGGTCGAGCGCGCCATCGTAGCGGCGGCCGGTCAGCCCCGGATAGGCCAGCACCTGCGCCTCGCGGTCTGCCGGCGTCACCTCGGGCGATCGTTTCAGCCAGCCCTGCGCGGCACTGGGCGGCTTGATCCAGGGCGGCGGCGTCACCGTGTCGGTGCTGACATCGTAGATGGCGGGCTTTGAGAAATATTCGGCAAGGCCGTAGCCCGCAGCGGCGAGCGGCACGGCGGCATAGACCAGGGCCACGAAAGATGCGATGCCGCCCATGGCCGCCACCTGCCAGAAGCGGACAAGGCCGATCATGGCAAGCACGACCGCAAGCGCCGCAAGCCCGGCCGACAGCACCATCAGCGCCACGAATTGCGGCGTGACGAGCGGACCGAACCGATGTGCCAGCAGGGCCCCGACAAAGAGACCGAAGGCAAAGCGGGCAATCCGGCGCGCCCAGCGGGCGGCAGCAGAAGGAGGGCGCTCGTACTTGATCATCATCTGGCAGAATCAATCCCTTGGCCGGATAAGGCAACCTCCTGTTTAGAGCGCTTCATCTTGAAACGAAAGCATGATGACGACGGCGGTGAAGCGGTTTTTACCGGGGATCGTGGCAGAGATGCGGGCGTTGCAGCGGGGGCGGCCGCCCGGAAACGCAAACATCCGCTCTTGCTAACATGCCGCAAATTCGCCATTCTCCATGATCAAGTCTTAAAGATGGGGATCAGCGGTGTTTTTCCGGTTCATGGGGCGTGGAACGGGTTTGCACACACATCGGAATTTCCAAGCGCGCGGGACGATTTCTCTCGCTGCGGCTTGAAAGGAGAGTGAGCATGCTATCATCCGAAATGACCGCCACGCAAAAGGCAATGCCGGCCGCCGACCCCGGCCTGACCATGGAACTGCTCGAGCTTGAACTGTCGCTGGATGGCTTCACGACAGGGCCGGACGGTTTTTCCGCCCATGTGCGTGCGGCTGTTGGCGCCATCGATGGCGCGCTTCTGTTTGAGTTGCCCGCCTCCGGCCTGGTTGCCGATTGTGACCGTATCGCCGTGCTGCGCATTCCCAAGGATGGCAGCATCACCATGGCGACGATCTTTGCTTGCCTGGAAACCGGCGGAACCAAGATCCGTATCGAGACGCCGGACGAGACGACGGCGGACCTGAAGAATTTCGCCGAAGCCTTTGTGGATGTGCTGCAGCGTATCTGATAGACAAAGCGCAGTCTGCAATCCTTCAAGGTATCAGCATGTCTATCCGGAAGATCCTGCCGCTCGCCGCCCTTGGCATCCTGCTTGCCGGCTGCACCACATTGACCCCGCAGGAGCGCCGCGCTGCGGATGAGAAAACCTGCCTGTCCTACGGTTTTCGCCGTGGCACCGATGCGCTTGCCACCTGCCTGCAGCGCATCGATCTCGACCGCCGCGCAGAATCGCGCTCGCTGCGCTACGGCAACGACCCGATGCTCTGGGGCTGGAACCGGCCGGTCATTCTCCGGTAAGTTTTAGAGCCTCGCACGCTGAAATCGTTCGAGAACCACCCAGCGGCTTGCAAGAAAATTCCGCATTGAGCGCCGTTAGGCGCAGGCTTTTGCTTTGGCAAAGCGGATTGGCGCCTATGATGGTGCATGAAACCGATCGGGAGATTTTCCATGAAAGCCATGCTGAAAATAGTCTGCGCCCTTTTCCTGCTCTCCGCCATCCCGGCGCTTGCCGCCGAGCGCTGGCAGGGCCTGCCCGACGCCGCCCCCTTGCCGAAAGCGGACAAGACCGGCACGGCACCGGTCAACGGCATCAACATGTATTATGCCGTCTACGGCTCCGGCCCGCCGGTGCTCCTCATCCATGGCGGCCTTGGCTATGCCGATGTCTGGGGCGCGCAGGTGGCCGATCTCTCCAGGGATCACACCGTCATCACGGCCGAAAGCCGCGGCCATGGCCGCTCCACCCGCAATGCCGAGCCCTATAGCTACGACCTGATGTCGTCGGATTATCTGGCGCTGCTTGATTACCTGAAGATCGACAGGACAGCGATTGTCGGCTGGAGCGACGGCGGCATTATCGGGCTCGACATCGCCATCCATCATCCGGAGCGTCTGACCAGACTGTTTGCCCAGGCCGCCAATTCGAAGATCGACGGGGTCATCCCGACCGTGATGGAAAACAAGACCTTTGCCAGCTACATCGAGAAAGCCGGCGAGGTCTACAAAAAGATTTCCCCGACACCCACCGAATACGACGCCTTCGTCACCCAGATCAGCAATATGTGGGCAAGCCAGCCGAACTGGAGCGACGAGGACCTGAAGAAGATCACCACCCCGACCGCCATTGTTCTGGGCGACCATGACGAGGCGATCAGCCGCGCGCATACCGATTATCTGGCCAGCACGATCCCGGGCGCTAAGCTGATCATCCTCAAGGATACCAGCCATTTCGCCATGCTGCAGGACCCGCAAGGCTATAACAAAGCGGTGCGGGATTTTATTGATCATTAGATGTTTCAGGCCTGCACGATTGCGAGCGGGTCAGAGCGCCGTGCGCGCTTTCGGGCTGTCAACACAGTGCTGACAAGGGAGTTTTTCCGGCATTTTAAAGGTCGTTTCGGACTTGAAGCGATGGCCCCACGCTCCGTCATCCCTGTGCTCGTCACAGGGATCCAGCCAGCTCAAGTCCTTGAGCTGAAAGAGTCTTTTGACCCGACAGACGTCGGATCACTGGATCCCCGCCACAAGGGCGAGGATGACGGAGAGTGGGGATGCTCCTCTCACCAGACAATAATATTCGGCGTTTTATGGCGGCTTAGAACGCCCTCCGCAAGCTGGCCCGGCTCAGCGTTTTTGCCGGCAGCTTGCTCGTAGTACGTTACGGGATTAAGCTAGCTCAGCTAGGTTTTTCCCGAGGAGAATTCGGATGCGCAAGATCGGAGCCTTTGAGGCGAAGAATACGCTCGGCACGCTTCTTGACCTCGTCGAGAATGGCGAGGAAATCGTGATCACGCGGCATGGCAAACCTGTCGCGCGGATGATTAGGGAGACACCGTTGCAGGATCGGACGGCTGCCATCGAGGCCGCGAAGGGCATCCGGGCGCTGGCGAAAGACATCAAGCTTGGCGCATTCGAATGGGACGAGTGGAAGCAATATCGCGATGAGGGCCGCCGGTGAGTTTGGTTCTCGACTGCTCGGCGACACTCGCCTTTTTGCTTGAGGACGAACAGACACCGGCAATCGCTGATGTCTTCGACCAGGTCATCCAGAACGGCGCCATCGTGCCCGCTCTCTGGCATCTGGAAGTTGCCAACAGTCTTTGTGTGTCCGTGCGCCGGAAGCGTATTGCGAGCCAAGCACGGGACCAGTTTCTCGGTTATCTACAGAAGCTGGACATCGTCACCGACGAAGAAACCCGTCTGCATGCCTGGTCAGCAACGGTGACGCTTGCCGATCTGCACGGCTTGACGGTCTATGACGCTGCCTATCTGGAACTTGCCCAGCGGCTACGGCTGCCGCTGGCAACGCTGGACAGGGCGCTTGCGCAGGCAGCCCGGCACTCCGGCGTCACCGTCCTGCCGCAGAGATGAGCCCCCTCACCCCTTGCCGTTGATGGCGGCTTGTGCGGCGGCAAGGCGGGCGATGGGGACGCGGAAGGGGGAGCAGGAGACGTAGTCGAGGCCGGTTTCCTCGCAGAAGCGGATCGAGGCGGGATCGCCGCCGTGCTCGCCGCAGATGCCGAGTTTCAGCCCATTCTTGGTGCGGCGGCCGCGCTCGGCGGCGATCTGGATGAGTTCGCCCACGCCATCGAAATCGAGCGACACGAACGGATCCTTCTCGACAATGCCCTTCTGGATATAGGTGTTGAGAAACTGCGCTGCGTCGTCACGCGAGATGCCGAAGGTGGTCTGTGTCAGGTCGTTGGTGCCGAAGGAGAAGAAGTCGGCGCTTTCGGCGATGACATGGGCGCGAAGGGCGGCGCGCGGCAGCTCGATCATCGTGCCGACGAGATATTCGATCCCGATGCCGGATTCGCCGATGACCTCCTTCGCCACCGCATCGATACAGGCCTTGACGTAATCCAGCTCGGACTTCAGGCCGACCAGCGGCACCATGATTTCGGGAACGACGGCCGCGCCGGTTTCGCGGGCAGCCTCGACGGCGGCCTCGAAGATGGCGCGGGCCTGCATCTCGCAGATTTCCGGATAGGAAATCGCCAGGCGGCAGCCGCGATGGCCGAGCATCGGGTTGAACTCGTGCAGCGCATCGACACGCTGGCGCAGCTCCGCCGGGTTCATGCCAAGCACGGCCGCGACATCGCCGATCTCCTCGTCGGTCTTCGGCAGGAATTCGTGCAGCGGGGGATCGAGCAGGCGGATGGTCACCGGCAGGCCGTGCATGATCGAGAACAGCTCGGTGAAATCGGAGCGCTGCATCGGCAGGAGCTTGGCAAGCGAGACCCGCCGCCCCGCCTCGTCGGCCGCCAGGATCATTTCGCGCATGACATTGATGCGCTCGCCCTCGAAGAACATATGCTCGGTGCGGCACAGACCAATGCCCTCGGCGCCGAACGAGCGGGCCGCCCGCGCATCGGCCGGGGTCTCGGCATTGGTGCGCACGGTCATGCGGCGGCTGGCATCGGCCCAGGCCATGATCTTGCCGAAATCGCCCGACAATTCCGGCTGCAGCATCGGGATTTCGCCTTTCAGCACCTGGCCGGACGAGCCGTCGATGGTGATGACCTCGCCCTTGGCCAGCGTCATGCCGGCGGCGATCAGCAGTTCGTTGCGGGCATCGACCCGCAGGTTGCCGGCGCCCGAGACGCAAGGAATGCCCATGCCGCGCGCGACCACGGCCGCATGGCTGGTCATGCCGCCACGGCAGGTGAGAATGCCTTCGGCCGCATGCATGCCGTGAATGTCTTCCGGGCTGGTTTCGACGCGCACCAGGATGACCTTGCGGCCTTCCTTGTTGGCAAGCACCGCTTCTTCAGAGGTGAAGACGATTTCGCCGGTGGCCGCCCCTGGTGACGCCGGCAGGCCGGAACCGATGATATCGCGGCGCGCGCGCGGGTCGATGGTCGGGTGCAGCAGCTGATCGAGCGAGGCCGGATCGATGCGGGAGACCGCCTGATCCTTCGTGATGGTGCGGGCTTCCGCCATATCGACGGCGATCCTGAGCGCCGCCTTGGCGGTGCGCTTGCCGGACCGTGTCTGCAGCATCCACAGCTTGCCGCGCTCGATGGTGAATTCGAGGTCCTGCATGTCGCGGTAATGGCCTTCCAGCCGGTCGCAGATCGCCTGGAACTCCTCGAAGGCTTCCGGCATCAGCTTTTCCAGCGAGGGCTTGTCGGAGCCCGACGCGATGCGGGCGGCCTCGGTGATATTCTGCGGCGTGCGAATGCCGGCAACGACATCCTCGCCCTGCGCATTGACGAGGAATTCGCCGTAAAGCTCGTTCTCGCCGGTCGAGGGATTGCGGGTGAAGGCGACGCCGGTGGCCGACGTATTGCCGAGATTGCCGAAGACCATGGCCTGCACGTTGACGGCGGTGCCCCAGGCGGCGGGAATATTGTGCAGATGGCGATAGGTGATGGCGCGCGGGTTCATCCAGCTGGCAAAGACGGCGCCGATCGCTCCCCACAGCTGAACCTCCGGATCCTGCGGGAACGCCTCGCCAAGTTCCTCCTCGATCACGCGCTTGTAGAGCGAGATAATGTGCTGCCATTCGACGGCGGAAAGCTCGGTGTCCTGTTCATGGCCAAGACGGCCCTTCTCATCCTCGAGGATTTCCTCAAAGACCTCGTGATCGAGACCCATGACCACATCGGCATACATCTGGATGAAGCGGCGGTAGCTGTCCCAGGCAAACCGGGCGTCGCCGGCATCGTGGCCGAGCGCCTGCACGGTCGCATCGTTGAGGCCGAGATTGAGCACTGTATCCATCATGCCGGGCATCGAAGCGCGGGCGCCGGAGCGCACAGACAAAAGCAAGGGGCGCTCGGTATCGCCAAAGACGCGGCCGGTGATCGCCTGCATCGTCTCGATACCGGCCGAGACCTGCGCCTTCAACGCGTCGGGAATGATGCGGCCATCGGCGTAATATCTGCCGCAGGCTTCGGTGATGATCGTCAGGCCGGGCGGCACCGGAAGGCCGAGATTGCACATCTCCGCCAGATTGGCCCCCTTGCCTCCCAAGAGATCGCGATCGCCCGCATTTCCCTCGGCTTCTCCCCCGCCGAAGGTATAAACCCACTTCATCATGCCACTTCTCCACCCATACGGCTCCCACCGCACGTTACAGTATCCTTTTCGGCTTTAAAATGCACCGGTGGCGGAATTTTGCTGCATTGCAGCAAAATCATCACAAAACCTGTCTCATTGATCGTACGAGGCTCTAAGCTGCCGTACTGCTGCGGCGCCATGTGCTCTTGCCGCCGGCCTTGGCCTGGTACAGGGCGGTGTCGGCAGCGCTCATCAGCTCGTCGGGATCAAAGCCGTTGCCGGGCGCCACCGCGATGCCGATGCTGACGCTGATGCCGATCTGACGGTCGGCTATACCGAAGGGCTTCCCCAGCGCCAGAATGCAGCGGTCGGCAATATCGGCCGCCTTCGATGCCGAGGCATGCTGCAGGATGGCGAATTCGTCGCCGCCCAGCCGCGCCACCAGATCACCATTGAGCAGGACCGATTTCAGCCGTTCGGCAACCTGTTTCAGCAGGAGATCGCCGGCCGCATGACCGAACGTATCGTTGACCGGCTTGAAGCCGTCGAGATCGAGATAGTGAACCGCCAGTTCCTCGCCCTCGCGGGCCGCCCTTTCCAATGCGGATTCGAGCTTCTGGCGAAACTGCATGCGATTGGGCAGGCCGGTCAGTGGATCGTGATGGGCCAGATGCGTGGCGTGCGCCTCGGCCCGGATGCGGTCGCTGACATCGGCGATCGTCAAAAGCAGCCGCCGTGACGGCCCATCGTTGATGATGCGCACGTAGATCAGGACGTGATGTTCGCTGCCATTGGCCCCTTTCTGATGCCAGACGGTGCGCGCCTCGCAATCGCCCTCCAGCCCGCGCAGCATGGTGCCCAGCCGCTCGCCCTCGCTGCCGCTGTGAAAATCGGTGACGCGTTTTTGCGGCATGGCTTCGGCCGGGAAGCCGTAGAGCCGGACTGCCGCGCTGTTGACGGCGACGATATCCAGCGTCACGGCATCGCAGACCATCATCGGCATCGGATTGGCATCGAACAGAAGCCGGAACGATTCCTCGCGATGCTTGAGATCGGTGATATCGATGCGCATGCCGATGGCGCCGCCATCGGGCGTGCGGCGATCGTCGTGGCGCAGCCACCGCCCGTCGCGCAGCATCTGCTCTTCCTGCGAGACCGGCAGCCTGTGCTTCCGCATCCGCTCCTCGAGCCAGCGTTGCGGATCCGTGACCAGTTCCGGCATCTCGCCGCTGGCCAGGCTGATTTCGAGGATTTCGCGAAAGGGCATTCCGGGACGCAGGTAACCGGCGATCTCCGGATACAAAGCGGCATATTTTTCGTTCCACAGGATATAGCGGTCCTCGGCATCGAAGACGCAGGCCGCCTGCGGCAGCATGTCGATGAAGAAACCGAGCCGCCGGTGCGCGGCCCTTGCCTCCAGAAGTGCTTCCTCGTTTTGCCGCTCAAGCTCCAGCCGCATCGTTTCCATCGACCGTTCATCGATGAGATCGC
Source organism: Rhizobium sp. Root483D2 (assembly GCF_001426685.1). Lineage (GTDB taxonomy): Bacteria > Pseudomonadota > Alphaproteobacteria > Rhizobiales > Rhizobiaceae > Pararhizobium > Pararhizobium qamdonense. Next base: position 16,086 of record NZ_LMFB01000014.1, read on the forward strand.
GGATGACGATGCCCGTCAGGACTTCGCTGAACCGCACGACCGAAAGCTCCACGGGAATGATGCTGCCATCACAGCGCAAAAGCAGCGTTTCGCGGCGAAAGGATAGGGCGGATACGCTGGAGACAATGTGCCATTCCGGCAGGAGCCGCGAGACCGGCGTTCGCACAAGGCCCGGCCCGCCACCGACCATAGCCGTCACCATGCCATTGGCAAAAACGATGATGCCGCCTGCATTGACGCACAGCGACGCCACGGGCACGGCCTCCAACAGCATCAACGCATCTGCGCCCGTGAAATCCGTCAAGGTTCATCCCCCCGGCGACCGGCAGGCCTTCCAAGAAGGCCGCTGGTGAAAGTGTGCGCCCAGATATGAAAAGAATGTCTTACCAAAACCCTGGAGCCGCAGAAGCCAAATGCGGCGGCGAGACTCTAGCAGGCTGCTGACCAAGTCTGAACTAGGATTGTTTTGCGAGGGCGATACCCCACTCTCCCTCATCCTCGCCCTTGTGGCGGGGATCCAGTGACCCGACGTCTGTCGGGTCAAAAGACTCTTTCAGCTCAATGACTTGAGCTGACTGGATCCCCGCCACAAGTGTAAAGCCCGGAGACATCCCTGACAGGTGTTCGGAGACATGCT
>NZ_LMFB01000015.1:0-164623 GCF_001426685.1 Rhizobium sp. Root483D2
CCCAGCCAAATGTGTAAAGCATGTCTCCGAACACCTGTCAGGGATGTCTCCGGGCTTTACATCTGTGGCGGGGATCCAGTGACCCGACGTCCGTCGGGTCAAAAGACTATTTCAGATCAATGACTTGACTGTCTTGAGTCTAGTTAAAATCAATTTCCTTAAGCCAAAGGGGGAAGGAAGAAGGAATTCAGCAACCCGTTCCATTTCCAACATGATCTGCAGGACAATTGGAAATAGCCTTTCGGTAATCTCAACCCCTCCTCTGCCGGGTAAAGCTATTCAACCCGAGCTGTAAGCGCCAAATTCGGCCGAAACGACATCCCACCCTCAAATGTTGTGATGCAGCAATCAAGACGCGGTTTACCTTTCGCGGGTAAGACTGTGGATACGCATATCTCCGCCGGTTGCACCTCTTTCGCCGGCTCGCTTTCAGGTGGCACAATGCAAGACACATTCGAGTCCAGCGTCTTCAATCTTGCGCCGATTGCCATGTGGATCGAGGACTTCAGCGAGGTCAAAGCGCTGTTCGATATCTGGCGATCGCAGGGGATCACAGATATCCGCACCTTCCTGCGCGAAGACGTTTCGCGTATCGCGCAATGCTCCACACTGATCCGCGTTATCGATGTCAACCGGAAGACGCTTGAGCTCTTTGAGGCCGATGACGTCGATCATCTTCGCTTCGGTGTGGCGCAGATCTTCCGCGACGACATGCTCGAAACCCATATCAATGAACTGGCCGACCTCTTCGACGGAAAGCTGGCGTTTTCCAGCACCACCGTCAACTACACGCTTTCAGGCCGCCGCCTCGATATCCAGCTTCGTGGCGCCGTCATGCCGGGCCATGAGGGCTCGCTTGCCAAGATATTGCTGACCACCGAGGACATTACCGCGCGCGAAGACGCGCGCCGGGCTGAGATCACGCAGAGGCTCTATGCCGAAGGCATTTTCGAGCATTCGCCGGTCTCGCTGTGGATCGAGGATTTCAGCCGCATCAAGACGCTGATCGAGGATATCCGCGCCCGCGGCATCGTTGATTTTCGCACCTTCATGGATGTCCACCCGGAATTCGTCACACAGTGCATGAGCGAAATCCGCGTCATCGACGTCAACCAGGCCACGCTCGACCTGTTCTGCGCGTCAGACCGCATGACGCTGCTGCAGCGGCTCAGCGACATCTTCCGCGGCGACATGGAAAAGCCGTTCCGCGAGCAGCTGATCGAACTCTGGAACGGAAACCTGTTCCACCACCGCGAAGTCATCAACTATGCGCTGGATGGGTCGGAGCGGCACATTCTGCTGCATTTTTCGGTCTTTCCCGGCCGCGAACACGACTGGGCCCGCGTCCAGGTCGCGCTCACCGATATCACCGCGCGCAAGAAGGCCGAGGCCTATCTCGAATATCTCGGCAAGCACGATGTGCTCACCAAGCTCTACAACCGCGCCTTCTATGCCGAGGAGATCAACCGGCTGGAACGCAAGTCGCTGCGCCCGATTTCGGCCATTATCATCGATCTCAACGGACTGAAGGAAGCCAACGATCAGCTCGGCCACGATGCCGGCGATGCCCTGTTGCGCCGGTTCGGCGAAATCCTCAATGGCGCGGTGTCGCAGCCCAACCATGCAGCCCGCATCGGCGGCGACGAATTCGCCGTCCTCTTGCCGGGCGCTGACAACAAGGCAGCGGCCGCGATCATGGATACGATCAACGAGCTCCTGAAGATCAACAACCAGTTCTACTCGAGCGCGCCGCTCACCATGTCCTTCGGCGTCGCCACCAGCGAACAGGGCGAATCCATGGAATCCCTCGTCCAGCGCGCCGACACGTTGATGTACGAGCACAAGCGGGCCTTTTACGCTGCCAGGGGCACCTTGAGCGCAAGCGGCAGCCGCATCGCACGCCGGACCTCATAAGCGCAAAACGCCGGCATCTGGAAAGCAAACGTTAACAAAGACCAAAGCTCCGGGTCTGAGCTTCAAATGCAACTAACAGCATTCCCCCACTCGCCCGCAGCTGTCGCACGGCTTTGCACGCACGGCATTGATCCGCAAACGAAGCATTCCTAAATCAACGACCTTACCCCCGGAATCCTTCGCTCAGGACATTCCCGCCATGCCGCTTCATCTCCCGTCTTTCCTGCCTCAAAGCGCCGGCTGGCAGCCCGTCAGCCATGGTGAATCCGGCGATGCCGTTTTTCGCAGCGGTGATGCAAGCCGTTATGCGAAGGTTGCCGGCCCCGCCCGCCGGAAAGTGCTGGCGCAAGATCGGCGGCGGGTCGAATGGCTGTCAAAGACGGACATTGGCGCGCCGCGCGTGATGGACTGGATCGAGAGCGACGACGGCGCAGCCCTTATCCTCTCGGCGGTTCCCGGCATTCCCGCAAGCGCGCTTCCGGCGGCAGACCTGTTGAAAGCCTGGCCATCGATGGCCGAAACGTTGACAGCCCTGCACAGCCTGCCGGTGGCGTCCTGCCCCTTTTCCCGCCGCCTTGCCGATATGGTAGTGATCGCGCGCGATGTCGTTAACCGCGATGCCGTCAATCCGGAGTTCCTCTCCCCGCAAGACAAAGGCCGACCGCCTGCAGAACTTCTCGCCGAGATCGAGACGGAGGCGCCGCAGCGGCTTGAGCAGGAAAAGGCTGGTCTGGTGATCTGCCACGGCGACGCCTGCATGCCGAATTTCATGGTCGATCCTGAGACCCTGCGATGCACCGGCCTCATCGATCTCGGCCGTCTCGGCCTTGCCGATCGCCATGCCGACTTTGCGCTGATGCTGGCCAATGCGCGGGAAAGCTGGGAGACCGGGGCGCAGGCCGAAAGCGCCCGGCAGATCCTGTTCGGCATCAACGGCCTGACGGAGGACGACGGCCGCCTCGGCTTCTATCTCCGGCTCGACCCGCTGACCTGGGGCTGAGCCCTCATTCCGAAATGATCTTCACCCTGTCGCCGGGCTTCACCGTCGAGGTCACCTGCATGGCATTGATCAGGCGGAAGAGGTCGAGCTTGCGGTCGGTGCCCATCATCCGGGCCGACAGCGTTGCCAGCGTATCGCCCGGCCGGGCCGTGACCACGCGGATGCGCAGCGGCTTCAAAGCCGCCGCTTCCTGTGGCGTCATGCGGCGGAAGGAGGTTCGCAGCACATTGGCGGTTGGCTCCAGGCTCGGTGCGCCCTTCGGCACGGCGGTGAGGAAACGGTAGATCTGCGTGTCGATGCGGATCACGGTCACGTCGAAATCCCAGCGCTCGGCCGATGCCCGCGCCGTTGCCGCCTCCAGCCCGTTGATCTCCACGGCGCGGATCGTGTCCGGCTGCAGGCCGGTTACCCAGCCGCTGGCAATATAATCCGTCAGGCTGCGCTTCTGGCCATCGGCCACGCCGTCAAACCGGACCGCCGTCTCATCCGGCCCGGTCGCCAGCACCGCTTCCGCCTTGTTGTCGATCTGGAAGCCGGCGGGCACGTCGAAACGGATGCCGAGCTTGCCGTGCAGGAACGTCTGGCCGCGCACATAGCCTTCCTGCGGGCTATCGCCATAGAGCAGACCGTCGATACCGGCGAGATAATAGTCACGGCCCCGGTCACCCACGGCCCCTTCCGCCCCAAAGGCGCGGGCATGGCGGCGAGCGAGATCGACGCGCTGCGGCGCGCTCGGATGGCTCGACAGGAAGTCCAGGCTCTGGTCGCTGTCGGGATCGACCGAGGAGAAACGGCTATAGGCGGCCATCGAATCCAGGAAGCGCGCCGCCGCATAGGGGTCGTAGCCGGCTTCGCCCAGCATGCGCACGCCGATCACGTCAGCCTGCAATTCCTGATTGCGCGAGAATGCCGCCAGCCGCAGTTTGCCGCGCGCCAAGGCCTGCTTGCCGGCGAGATCGCTCGACAGCACCTCGGACACGACGCGGCTGGCAATCACCTCCGCCTCTTCGCGCTGCTGGCGCTCGATGCCGTGGTTGGCGGTCACATGCGCCATTTCATGGGAGAGCACGGCAGCCACTTCCGAGGCATCGTTGGCGAGCGCCAGAAGACCGCGCGTCACGTAGAGATAGCCGCCCGGCAGCGCAAAGGCGTTGATGGCGGGAGAATTGAGGATGGTGATCCGGTAGGACTGGTTCGGATTTTCCGAAACCGCCGTCAGCGCGCCGGTGATGCGGGCAACCAGGCGCTCGGTCTTTTCATCCTGATATTCGCCGCCATAGCTTGCGACGATGCGTGGATGTTCGCGCGCGCCGACCTGCGCACGCGGGTCGTTCTTCTGCACTTCCTCGACGATCTGCGGATTGGAGGATGGCGAAACCTTGGGCTCGTAGGTCTGCTCGATCACCGACTGGCAGGACGACAGCAGCATGCAACCCAGGAGCGCTGCGGCGGCGCGTGAGGGCACGCCGGCGCCTGCGCGCGTTACCCGCCTTTGCGTGCCTGTCGTTGTGCTCATCGCCTCAGCTCATTTCCAGTCTTCAAGCCAGCCGTGCAAACCGTTCAGGCCCTCGCACGCGTGCAAATTCAGTATTCATTACAGCCGTATAAATAGGTCCGGCGGCCGCTACGGCAATGACCTGCTGTAGCCTTTCGCGCCATATATGCCTAGCTTACCAGCACAGAAATAGTTTCCCCGTGATATCCCGGCCACGCCGCCCATAACAGGGTGGCGCGGGACATCGAAATCGCCGTCGCACAGGCTATCGTTCAAATTGTGGCAAGAGCATCGCAGGCGATGCTCACCGTCCGAGAAAGCGATCGACAGCCGCAAGGCCGGAATGCGCCAGAAACTGCGCCTTGGTCTCGTGCAGAATGATGCGGCCCTTGTCGAGAAAGAGCACGCTGTCGGCCATCATCCGGACATCGTCGGGATGATGGGTGATGACCAGGATCGTATGGCCTTCCTGCCGGTGCAGATCGAGAAGCAGATCGATCATCCCGGCGCGCAAGCCGGGATCAAGCGCCGCAAACGGCTCGTCGAGCAGAAGCACCGGCTTGCGGCGCACCAGAGCGCGCGCAAGCGCCACGCGCTGGCGTTCGCCCCCCGATAATGTCGGCGGCAAACGCTTGCCGAAACCGTCGAGCCCAACGCGGATGAGCGCGCTGGCGATCTTTGCCTTTTCCTTGAGGCCAAGCTTCAGCGCCGGATCGATGCCGAGCCCGATATTGGTGGCGACGTCGAGATGGGCAAACAGGTTATGCTCCTGAAAGATCACCGAGACCGGCCGCTCCGCCGGATCGCGCCCGGCCACATCTTCTCCGAGAATATCAACCCTGCCCGCATCCGGCGTCTCGAACCCGGCGATCACATTGAGCAGCGTCGATTTGCCGGACCCGGATGCGCCGGTCACGGCAACGATCTCACCCTTGCCGATAGCGCAATCGAACTGCAATTGCGTTGCCCCGAACCGCACCCGCACATCGCTGAGGCGAACCGCAATAGTCGTGTCAGGCGGCGGCATTTTTTCTCCTGTCAGCATCGGCGCGCGGCGTCCCGGCGATCGTCAGCACCAGGCAGACGAGGCCGAGAAACAGCGCCAGCCCGGCCGCATCGGTCGAGCGGTATCCGGCCATACGGCTATAGAGCAGCCAGGGCAAGGTCACCATATCCTGCGAGCCAAACAGCGCCACCGCGCCAAGATCGCCCAGCGACAGGGCGCAGGCAAAGGACAGGGCCATCATCAGCGGCCTGCGCAAGCCCGGCCAGTCGATCAGCCGCAGACGGTGCCAGCCGCCAAGACCGAGGCTGACGGCAAGCCTGCCGGTGCGCGCCGCATGGGTCGCCATGGCCGGCTCCAGCACGCGGTAGACGAAAGGCAGCGCCATCAGCGCATTGATCAGGATAACCAGCAGCGGCGCAAACCGGGCGACATCGCCGAGCGGCCGCAACAGCAGGAACCAGCCGGCCCCCAGAACCACGGGCGGCACCAGAAGCACTAGCGACGAACTGGCAGATATACCGGCCGCCAGCCCGCGTTGAACCATAATAGGCCGCCGTGGCGACAGCGCTACCTGCCGCGCCCGGATCATCACCGCAGCCGACAGGACGCAGAGCAGGCCGGAGGTGAGCGCGATGACGACGCTGGTAAGCAAGGCCCGCTGCACCATCGGATCGCTGGCAAGCCGGACAAGGTCGGAGCGCAGACCCGAGGCGACAACGGACCCAAGCGGCAGGACGAGGAACAGGACAGCCAGCGCGACCACCAGTCCGTCGGCCACCCGCCCAAACCCGCGGCGCCCATCGAACCGGCGCACCCGGCGCCCGCCGCCATGGCCATCGTCAACAGCCGGCGTCATCAGCCGGATTACAACCAGAAGCGTTGCGGTCACCGAAATCTGCAGCAGCGACAGGCCGATGGCGCGCGGCGGATCGAAATCGAACCGCAGCGCCTGGTAGATCGCCACCTCGATCGTGCTGGCCGCAGGCCCGCCGCCAAGCGTCAGCACCAGGGTAAAGCTGGTGGCGCAGAGCATGAAGATCAGCCCGGCGATCCCCGGCAACAGTCCCCGGATCGCCGGCCATTCGATAAAGCGGAAAATCGACAGCGGCCGCATACCGAGATTGGCCCCGGCAAGCCAATATTCGCCGGGAATACGCTCCAGCCCGCCCAGCATCAGTCGCGCGGCCAAAGGCATGTTGAAGAAGACATGCGCAACGAGAATGCCCGACAGGCCATAGACGCTGACAGGCTGATCAAGCCCCAAAGCCACCAGCCCCGTGTTCAAAACGCCCTGCCGCCCCCAGATCCCGATCAACCCGAGCGCCGCCACCAGCGCCGGCAACCCAAGCGGCAGCGCCATCAGCCGGATGATCCAGACGCGGCCGGGAAAATCCACCTGCCGCGCCAGCGCAAGCGCCACGGGAATGGCAAAGGCAATGGAGAGCATCGTGGACAGCGTCGCCTGCAACAGCGTGAACCGGGCCACACGCCAGACATAGGCATCAAACAGCGCCCCATCACGGGCAGACCCCGGCTCGTCGAACGCCAGAAGCGCAGCTCCCGCCAGGCAAACGAACAGCACGATGCCCCCAAGGCAGAGCGCCCCGGCGGTCAATGTCCATCGACGTTCAATACGGCCGATCATCATGGCCTTGTCATGTTTGCGTTAAATTCGGAGCATGCCGAAACCCACCCCCCTCTGTCACGTCCGTGACATCTCCCCCTCAAGGGGGGGAGATCATTCTTTTCCCTCATGGCGGCAGAGCTGGCGGCCAATCTCCCCCCTTGCGGGGGAGATGTCGGCGTCGCCGACAGAGGGGGGTGGTGCGGCAACCTCAAGAATCCGTAACCGCCTTAATTCCGGCTCATCGCCGCCAGCCATTCATCGATCCAGGCCTTGCGATTGGCCGCCACCGCGTCCGAAGACATCAAAAACGTCTTTTCCGGCGTCACCAGCTTGCCGAAAGCCTCCGGCAACGGCTCCTTGGTGGCGGCAACCGGCATCATCCAGTTGGTCGTCGGGATGATCGACTGGAACTCTGGCCCTGTAACAAAGGAGAGGAACTGTTTGGCGAGCGCCGGATCCTTGGCAGCCTTGGTGATGCCAGCCACTTCGATCTGGATGTAATGCCCCTCGGAAAACGCGGCCGCCTGATAACGGTCGGTGTTTTCGGCCACCATGTGATAGGCCGGCGACGTCGTATAGGACAGGACCATCGGCGCCTCGCCCTTGGTAAACAGGCCGTAGGCTTCCGACCAGCCGGGGGTGACGGTCAGCACGCGATTCTTGAGTTTCGCCCAGGCGGCAGGCGCGTCCGCGCCATAGACCGACTTGACCCACAGCAGCAGGCCAAGGCCCGGCGTCGAAGTGCGCGGGTCCTCGATGACAATCTTCTGGTCCGGATCGCCCTCAACCAGCTCCTTCAGGCTCTTGGGCGGCTGTTTCATCACCTGCGTGTCGTAGATCACGGCGAAATGGCCGTAGTCATAGGGCACGAACGTATCGTCGGAAAACCCGCCGGGCACCTTGACGGCGGAGGTATCGATGCCATGCGGCGCAAAGAAGCCGGTCGCCTTGGCCTCGGAGACCAGATTGGTATCGAGCCCGAGCACGATATCCGCCTTGGAAGAGGCGCCCTCGAGCTTCAGCCGGGTTAGAAGCTCGACGCCATCGGCAACGCTGACATAGGAAAGCTTGCAGCCGCAGGTCTCCTCGAACGCTTCCGCCACCTTGGCGCCGGGGCCCCATTCGCTGGTGAAGCTCTCATAGGTATAGACCGTCAGCACCTTGTCTTGCGAAAGCGCCGGAAACGGCGCAGCAAACACAGCCAAAGCCCCGATGAATGAAATGATCGCCTTGCGCATCCGCGCCTCCTTTAAATCCAAAAATTGGGAATAGGGCGCTGGAATGTGCCGCCTAATCCCTCCGCCGGTACAAACCGGATCAGGTTCTTCGGGTTGGCTTTGAAAAAGCCTCTCAGCCAAACGTTCTCATAAAGAACGGCCGGCACCCCGTTAGAGCAGGAGGAGGTTTAGCCCTGCGTGAAATGCTTGGCAAGGGGGCACAAAAATGCGCTTTGTGATATGGCGTGCAGGCGGTGGCACGGCCACGGTCAGGCCCCTCTTACTCATAAACAAATATCCCTGCCCTCAAGGGGGAGGCGGAAAGACGACAATGACCCGGAATTCCAACAACTGCCGTCTCATCCTCCTCCGCCACGCCAAATCCGCCTGGCCCGACGGTGTCATCGACGAGGAGCGCCCGCTGTCTGATCGCGGACGCAAGGCAGCCCCCGTCATCGGCGCCTATATGGCGCGTGAAAAACTGATCCCCGATCTCGCCCTCGTATCACCGGCCCGCCGCGCACGGGAGACTTGGCAGCTTGTCCATGAGGCTTTGCCGGACGGCGTAGCGGAGCGTCCGGCTGCAGGTCTTTACGAGGTTCCTGCAGACAATATTCTTGCGGTGATCCAGGCTACCGAACAAAATATCCGCAACCTGCTGCTTATCGGGCATAATCCGGGCCTGGAGGACCTTGCGTCGTTGCTTATGAAAGATGGCGATGCCGGTGCTGTCGCCAGGATACGCGAAAAATTCCCGACGGCCGGTCTTGCGGTGATCGATTTCGAGATCGGCGGATGGGATGCGGTTGCAGCAGGGACCGGGTATCTCGAGCGGTTCGTGACGCCGCGTTTTCTGGGCTGACCGCGCTCGCGCTACAGGACTTTGACCACCGTGCCCCGCCGCATGAACCGCAAGAGCCGCTTCATGGCCGGCAGGCTGACCGCCACGCAGCCTTCTGTCGGCGGATAGCCTGGTTTGGCAAGGTGGAAGAAGATCGCCGAGCCGCCATGGCGTTTGCGGCTGCGCAGGTTCCAGTCCATCACCAGGCAGACATCATAGAGCCCGTCATCCCGGCACATCTTTTCGTGGCTTGGCGTGAATGGCACGCTGACGGGACGGTTATAAAGCGCGTGGCGGGGCTCGTCGCACCAAAGCAAGTCCTTTGGCGTGAAGCGCAGCGGCAGGGCGGTTTGCAGGCGGGTGATCCGGTCGTGGCGGACATAGCCGCCGATCAGGCGCATGGGCGCGATCGGGGTGGCGCCGTCGCCTTCGCGCTTGCGCGCCGTCGTGCCGCTGCGGCCGATGGCGGCCTCCTCGGTGCGCCCGGCAAAGGTCACGAGCGCGCGCGTTGGATTTCCGGGCTTGGTCCTGACGGTGATGGTGCGGGTGGAACTCGCAACCTTTCGGGGTTTCAATCGCATTTTGCTCACAGTTTTTTGCGTTGTGCGTGATCTGAAACATAACAATAGCACTACACAATATGTAACAACCGGGTGAAAGCTTCCGCTGCTTGTCAAAAGCACCGATTGGGTTAGTTTCAACCGGAAGCAAGGAGAAAGACCCATGTCGGCCCGCACCATTCTTCTCGTCGATGACGACAACGACCTGCGCGAAACACTGGTGGAGCAGCTTGCCCTCTACGAGGAATTCACCATTCTGCAGGAATCGACGGCGGCCAAGGGCATCAATACCGCCCGCAACCAGCAGATCGCACTTCTGGTGATGGATGTCGGCCTGCCGGATATGGATGGCCGCGAGGCGGTCAAGCTTCTGCGCAAGGGCGGGTTCAAGCCGCCGATCATCATGCTGACTGGCCACGATACCGACAGCGACACGATCCTCGGCCTGGAAGCCGGCGCCAATGACTATGTCACCAAGCCCTTCCGTTTTGCCGTGCTTCTCGCCCGCATCCGGGCGCAGCTGCGCCAGCACGAGCAGAGCGAAGACGCCACCTTCACTGTCGGCCCCTACACGTTCAAACCCGGCCAGAAGCTCCTGACACTGGAAAACGGCCAGAAAATCCGGCTCACCGAAAAGGAAGCGGCGATCATCCGCTATCTCTATCGCGCCGAGCAGAAGGTCGTGACCCGCGATGTGCTCCTGGAAGAGGTCTGGGGCTATAATTCCGGCGTTACCACCCATACGCTGGAGACCCATGTCTACCGGCTGCGCCAGAAAATCGAACGCGACCCTTCCAATGCGGAGATTTTGGTGACAGAGAATGGCGGCTACAAGATAGTTCCCTAACGCCTGAGGCTTGATCCCATCCGGTGTCATGCCTCGCTTCGAGGTATCCCTTTGTCGCTGAACGACGATATCGCCCTTTTGTCCCTCGTGCCGCTGTTTGCGAATATCGATGACGACAAGCTGCGGCTGATCGCCTTCGGTGCCGAGCGCCGGCGTCTCAACAGGGGCCAGCAGCTGTTTCGCGAGGGTGCGCCGGCCGATTGCGCCTATGCCATTGCCAGCGGCTCCGTCACGCTGACGCGTCATCTTGTCGATGGCCGTGTCGAGGTGGTCGACACCGTTGGGCGCGGCACGTTGTTGTCCGAGTTGGCGATGATCTCCTTTGTCGAGCGCAAGTTCACGGCGACCGCCGAGGAAGACAGCGAAGTCATCCGCATCAACCGGCCGCTGTTTCGCCGCATGCTGGAGGAATACCCCGAGGTCGCCGTCGTCGTCGAGGGCCGGATCAAGGCAAACCTGCAGGCGATGATCAGCGCCATGCAGAAACTCGCGCCAAAATTCGGATAGGCGTTTCCTTGCAAGAGCGTTTCCTTTGAGGAGACAGTGTGTTTCGATTGTCGCGCGTCCGCAGCCGCGACATGCTCTTTCGCGCGCGGTAGTTCTTCCCCATCTATCGGACAACACATCGCCATTAGCGGGATAGACAATCATGAAGAAAATCGGATTCCTTTCATTCGGGCACTGGTCGCCCTCGCCGCAATCGGGCACGCGCTCGGCTGGTGACGCGCTGTTGCAGTCAATCGATCTGGCTGTTGCCGCCGAAGAGCTGGGCGCAGACGGCGCCTATGTCCGCGTCCACCATTTTGCCCGGCAGCTTGCCGCGCCCTTTCCGCTTCTGGCGGCCATCGGTGCCCGCACGAAGTCGATCGAGATCGGCACGGCCGTGATCGACATGCGCTATGAAAATCCGCTCTATATGGCTGAGGATGCCGGCAGCGCCGACCTGATATCGAACGGCCGCCTGCAGCTCGGCATCAGCCGCGGTTCGCCCGAGCAGGTGATCGACGGCTGGCGCTATTTCGGATTCGCGCCGCAGGACGGCGCAAGCGATGCCGACATGGCCCGCGCGCATACGCAAGCGTTTCTGGAGGTTTTGAAAGGCCAGGGCTTTGCCGAACCCAACCCGCGTCCGATGTTTCCCAATCCGCCGGGCCTGCTGCGGCTTGAGCCGCATTCGGAAGGCTTGCGCGAGCGCATCTGGTGGGGTGCGAGCTCGAATGCCACGGCGATCTGGGCTGCCAAGCTCGGCATGAACCTGCAGAGCTCGACGTTGAAGAACGACGAAACCGGTGAGCCCTTCCACGTCCAGCAGGCCGCGCAGATCCGCGCCTACCGCCAGGCCTTCCAGGAGGCAGGCCATGCGCGCACGCCGCGCGTGTCGGTCAGCCGCAGCATCTTCCCGCTGGTCGATGACCGCGACCGCGCCTATTTCGGTGGCGCCAGCAAGGAAAGCGATACGATCGGTTATATCGATGACCAGACACGGGCGATCTTCGGCCGCTCCTATGCCGCAGAACCCGAAGCGCTCATCCGGCAGCTGGCTGAGGATGAGGCAATTGCGGAGGCTGATACCCTGCTCCTCACCGTCCCAAACCAGCTGGGCGTGGATTACAACGCCCATGTCATCGAGGCGGTCTTGAAGCATATCGCCCCGGCGCTGGGCTGGCGATAGGATCTGCTACCGGCATTGATCAGGCGCGGCCTTATCCATCAGGAAAGCCGCGCCCGATTCAGCCTCCGTACGAGGCTCTAAAGATCGAAATGGGCGATGACCGGGACGTGGTCGGAAGGCCGTTCCCAACCGCGCGCTTCCTTCAGGATATCGACGCGGGTCAGGTGCGGGGAAAGGTCGGCGGATGACCAGACATGGTCGAGGCGGCGGCCCTTATTGGCCGCTTCCCAGTCCTTGGCGCGGTAGCTCCACCAGGTATAGAGCTTTTCCGGCGATGGCGTATGCTGGCGCATCAGATCCACCCAGCCACCACCGGTGAGTACCGCCGTCAGGCCTTCGGTCTCGATCGGCGTATGGCTGACGATCTTTAAGAGTTGCTTGTGCGACCAGACATCGTGCTCCAGCGGTGCGATGTTGAGATCGCCGACGAGGATGGAGGATATTCCCGCCTCGCTTTCGGCATGCAGCAGCTTCATCTCGTCGATGAAATCGAGCTTGTGGCCGAATTTCTGGTTGATCGTCCGGTCCGGCTCGTCGCCTCCGGCCGGCACATAGAAATTGTGCAGGCGGATTCTCTTGCCGGATTTTTCAAACACCACCGAGATATGCCGGGCATCGCCGACGCCGCAATAGTCGCGCCGGTCGGTCAGCTCATGCAACGGCAGGCGGGAAATGGTGGCGACGCCGTGATAGCCCTTCTGGCCATGGATGGCGATGTGCTCGTAACCCAGCGCCCTGAGCGGCGCGAAGGGGAAGAGGTCGTTGGTGACCTTGGTTTCCTGCAGGCAGAGAATATCCGGGGCTGCCGTCTTCAGGAGATGCTCGACCAGCGGCATGCGCAGGCGCACCGAATTGATGTTCCAGGTCGCGATCGACAATGCCATGCAGGGGGTTCTTTCCGTGAAAATGCTGCGTGAAAACGAACGCCGCCTTGCGCATTCGCCTAAGAGGTCTTGGAGGCGTTCATCTGCGCTCAAGCCCGTTTTGATCGCCGCTAACGGTGATATCTGTTGCCGCTCAGCTTTTCAATTGCCGCGATCCCGCTTCAGGATGCAGCTTTGCACAGCGCCTAAAACCCGGTGGCCTTGCGGTTTTATCACCGCGAGGGGTTTGCCCGGACCGTCCGTATGTTCGGAGCAGCATTCTGCTCGAAGGCAGGGATGTCGATGACGTCATGACGGTGCGCCGCACAAAGGCGGCGCACCGGACGGGTGGCTTTGAGCCTCAAGACCCCTGAACGGACAGGGTCTGTAAAATCACTGTTTGGGAATCTGGAAGACCTTGTCGTCCATCGGCACACCGTTCTTGACGTTGAAGATCATCACCGAGGTGTCCTTCTTCTGCGCGTCGGTGATCGTCCACTGGCGCAGGTCGTAGGTCTTCGGGTCAAACATCAGGGTGATCGTCGCATCGCCGAAGATGGTGCGGTCACCGAGCACGATGGTGATGAGGTCCGGCTCTTCCTTGACGTCGCGGACCATCTTGCCGCTCAGGTCGATCTCGTCCGACAGAAGCAGCTTCAGCGGGGTCTTTGACAGCGGATAGACGTCCCAGGTCTTCATTTTCTGGTTGCCGATGACCACGGTCCGGCCGTCGGAAATCACCCGCATTGGCGAGGGGGCATCATAGTTGAAGCGGATTTTTCCCGGGCGGCTGATGAAGAACTTGCCGCCGGTCTGTTCGCCGCGCGGGCCAAACTGTACAAATTCGCCGCTCATGGTTTTGACCGAGGCGAAATGGTTGGCGATCTTTTGCGCGACAACTGACTGCTGCGCCTGCGCGGGTTCTATGGGCATGCCGATGAAGGCCAGGGCAGCGACAACGGCGAGACCGCCGACGAAGCTGCGGCGTGACAGGGACAGACGTTTCGTATCCTGTTCAAAATGGCCGGTTCCGGTGTCTGTCATCGCAATCTCCTTCATTTCCAGTCTCATGTGGAGCGCAAGTACGGCACCTTCAAGGCCTTTGCCGCGCGCATCGTCATTTCGCCGTGAGACCATTCCCGGCAGGGCTTCGCCGGGAATGCCGCTTTGCCGTCAACGGCTTGCTTCAAGATTTATCGGCCGGTGATGTCGCTTTCGGTCGGCACCAGGATTTCGCGCTTGCCCGCATGGTTGGCGGCACCGATGATGCCTTCCTGCTCCATGCGCTCGATCAGCGAGGCCGCCCGGTTATAACCGATGCCGAGACGGCGCTGGACATAGGATGTGGACGCCTTGCCGTCGCGCAGAACGATGGCGACCGCCTGGTCATAGGGGTCGTCGGATTCGGCAAGGTTAGCGGTGCCGGCCGGGCCACTGCCGCCTTCGCCGTCATCGTCGTCATCCTCGGTGATGGCGTCGAGATATTGCGGCGAGCCCTGCGTCTTCAGATATTTGACGACGTCCTCGACCTCGGTGTCGGAAACGAACGGGCCGTGCACACGCTGGATGCGGCCGCCACCGGCCATATAGAGCATGTCACCCATGCCGAGCAGCTGTTCGGCGCCCTGTTCGCCGAGAATGGTGCGGCTGTCGATCTTCGACGTGACCTGGAAGGAGATGCGGGTCGGGAAGTTGGCCTTGATCGTGCCGGTGATGACATCGACCGACGGACGCTGCGTTGCCATGATCACGTGGATACCGGCGGCGCGCGCCATCTGCGCCAGACGCTGGACGGCGCCTTCGATATCCTTGCCGGCCACCATCATCAGGTCGGCCATTTCGTCGATGATGACGACGATATAGGGCATCGGCTGCAGGTCGAATTCTTCCGTCTCGTAGACGGCCTCGCCGGTCTGGCGGTCAAAGCCGGTCTGGACGGTGCGGCTGATCTGCTCGCCCTTGGCCATGGCCTGCTCGACACGCGAATTGAAGCCGTCGATGTTGCGCACGCCGATCTTCGACATCTTCTTGTAGCGCTCTTCCATCTCGCGCACGGTCCATTTCAGCGCGACGACGGCCTTCTTCGGATCGGTAACGACAGGCGAGAGCAGATGCGGAATGCCGTCATAGACGGAGAGTTCGAGCATCTTCGGATCGATCATGATCAACCGGCACTGTTCCGGCTTCAGCCGGTAGAGGATCGACAGGATCATGGTGTTGATGGCAACCGATTTACCCGATCCGGTTGTACCGGCAACGAGCAGATGCGGCATCTTGGCGATATCGACGATCACGGGTTCGCCGCCGATCGTCTTGCCGAGCGCCATGGCAAGACGGGTCTTGCTGGTCTCGAAATCGCGCGAGCCGATCAACTCGCGCAGGTAAACGGTCTCGCGGCGCTGGTTCGGCAGTTCGATGCCGATGGCGTTGCGGCCGGGAACCACGGCGACGCGGGCGGCGATCGCCGACATCGAGCGGGCGATATCGTCGGCCAGGCCGATGACGCGGGACGACTTGATTCCCGGTGCAGGTTCAAGCTCGTACATGGTGACCACGGGCCCCGGGCGGACATGGATGATCTCGCCCTTGACGCCAAAATCCTCCAGCACGCCTTCCAGCATGCGGGCATTCTGTTCCAGCGCATCGGCAGAGAGCGTTGCGTCGCGGGCAACGTTTTTCGGCTCGGCGAGGAAATGCAGCGGCGGCAAAGTAAAATCGTCATCATCGGAAACCAGCGAGGCCTGCGCCTCGCGCTCGATGCGCTGGCCGGTCTTGGGACGCGGGGCGGCCGGAACGACGCGGGCGGTGGCCTGCGGCATCGCCGGCTTGCGCGGTGCCGGAACCGGCGCCCAGTCGGCGGCGGGATCGATGTCATCATCGTCGTCGGGCATGATGTCGGTGGAGGCGCGGCGGTTGTCAAGAACGGGGAAATCGTCGTCCTCATCGTCCATCGACATGGGAGGGGCGTCCACGGTGCGGCGCTCGGAGCGGTCGAGAGACGGCTCGACCCGCTCGGAGCGGGCAATGGGTTTTGGACGCGACGGCTCGTTCAGCGTGCCGAATTCATCACCGTTGAAATCATAGGGTTCGTCATAGTCGCGCGTTGCCGGCTTGCGGCGGCCGGTCAGGCCGAACAGGCGGCGGATGCGGGCCTGGGCGGTAAAGCGCATATGGGTGAGTGCGCCGGCCATCACCATGATGATGCCTTCGGATTCGTCGTCTTCGGATTCGTCGCTGACGGTGCGGGCTTTGCTGGGCGCCGGTGCCTTAACGTCGATCTCGTCCTGAGGATCGGATACGCCGATGAGGCCGGCGCTGTAGATCAGGAAATAGGCGGCGGGAAGCGTGAAGAGAACAGCGAGAACCGTGCCGAACGTTCCGCTCGGGTAGGTGCCGGTGAAAAGGGCCGGAAAGCGCAGGATCATGTCGCCGAAGACGCCGCCAAGGCCGTTTGGCAGCGGCCAGGTGACCGGGGCCGGAATGCAGCTGAGCGCTGCGGACGCCAAGACCGAGCCCAAGAACCAGGCACCGGCGCGCTTGACGATATGATCGAAGGGCTTGGCCATGATCAGCACCAAACCCCAGGCAACCACGGGGAGCAGCGACACGACGCTCGCAATACCGAAGAACTGCATGAAGATATCGGCAAAGGCAGCACCGGTATAGCCGAGCAGATTGGTCGGGGCATCGGCGGTCGCATAGGAGAAGCTGGGGTCAGCGACATTCCAGGTCGATAGAGCGGCGATCGCGAAGCCGAGCGCGGCGAAGATCGCAAACCCCGCCAGGGCGGCGATCTGCTTCCAGACGAATGTGGAAAGCACAAACCGGTTGGAACGGTTGTCGTATACCGCCTGATTGCTTCTGCTCATGATGACCTGCTGCCTGTTATTCCGGAAAAACGCCATGCGCGCATGTTTCCAAGGTAAGCAGACGAGGGTTAAAGCCCTATTAACCTTGACGCTTCGTTTACGTGAAAGAGGGCTGATGGGCGAGTTTTCACCACTGGAACCGGTTTTGCGGCGGGCGAAGAACGTCTGAGAGCAAAAAAAGACCCGGACGGGAGGACCGGGTCAAAAGCGGTCGCGCACGAGGCGAAACCGCGACGGGACTGGTTGCGGAGCCGGTTTGCCGGCTCCGCAGGTTGCTTACGAGTGGTAGGCGGCTTCGCCGTGCGAGGAGAGGTCGAGACCTTCGCGTTCGGCTTCGACCGGAACACGCAGGCCGACGACCACATCGACGATCTTGTAGAGGATCGCCGAGCCGATGCCGCACCAGGCGATGGTGACGAGAACGGCATAGACCTGCGTCATGAACTGGCCGCCCATGGTGACGCCGTCGGCATAACCGATGCCGCCGAGCGAGGACGAGGCGAAGATGCCGGTGGCAAGAGCGCCGAACAGACCGCCGATGCCATGGACGCCGAACACGTCTGCCGTGTCGTCATAGCCGAACTTGTTCTTCACCACGGAGACGAAGAAGTAG
This sequence comes from Rhizobium sp. Root483D2, assembly GCF_001426685.1. Classification (GTDB taxonomy): domain Bacteria; phylum Pseudomonadota; class Alphaproteobacteria; order Rhizobiales; family Rhizobiaceae; genus Pararhizobium; species Pararhizobium qamdonense. The sequence goes on from NZ_LMFB01000015.1 coordinate 17,525, forward strand.
CACAGCGGCGAAACGATCAGACCCATGACGATCGCACCCATCGGGCCGACAATGCCGGCGGCGGGGGTGACGGCGACGAGGCCGGCGATCATGCCGGACGCGGCGCCGAGCATGGACGCCTTGCCGCGGGTGAAGGTTTCAACCAGCGACCAGGAGATGATGGCAGCGGCCGTTGCGATGAAGGTGTTGACGGTGGCCAGCATTGCGCCGCCCGAGGCTTCGAGGTTGGAACCGGCATTGAAGCCGAACCAGCCGACCCAGAGCATGGCAGCACCGACGAGTGTCAGTGTCATGGAATGCGGAGCCATCATGTCCTTGCCGAAGCCTGTGCGCTTGCCGACCATGATCGCGCCGATCAGACCGGCAACGCCGGCGTTGATGTGAACGACCGTGCCGCCAGCGAAGTCGAGTGCACCCCAGCCGAAGATCAGGCCGTTTGCGTCCCAGACCATGTGGGCGATCGGGAAGTAGACGAAGGTTGCCCACAGGACGCAAAACAGGACCGCAGCCGAGAACTTGATGCGTTCGGCAAAGGCGCCGACGATCAGGGCGGGCGTGATGGCCGCGAAGGTCATCTGGAACATGATGAAGATCATTTCCGGAATGACGACGCCATCAGAGAACGTAGCGGCGGTGGAATCCATGGTGACGCCCGAGAGGAACATCTTGGCCGTGCCGCCCCAATAGGGCGATGTCGAGCCGCCGAAGGCGAAGGAATAGCCGTAGATGACCCAGATCAGCATGACGGCGGAGCCGGCAACGGTGCACTGCATCAGGACCGAGAGCATGTTCTTGGCGCGTACGAGGCCGCCGTAGAACAGGCCAAGGCCCGGGATGAGCATGAACAGGACGAGGATGGTGCAGACGAACATGAAGGCGGTATCGCCCTTGTCCGGAACCGGTGCGGCGGCGACTGCTTCGGCTGCTGCCGGGGCGGCTTCCTGCGCAAAGGCGACGGCCGGAGCGAGAAGAGCTGCGGCTGCAGCGCCCACGCGTCCAAGAGAGGTAGAAAGTTTAAATGAAGACATTGACATGTAGCTCCCTGAACGGCCGTGACTTACAGCGCTTCTGTGTCGGTTTCGCCGGTACGAATGCGCACGGCATGGTCAATCGAGTAGACGAAGATCTTGCCGTCGCCGATCTGGCCGGTCTTGGCTGACGTGGCGATCGCTTCCACGGCCTTGTCGACGATTTCGGTGGCAACGGCGATTTCGATCTTCAGTTTTGGCAGGAAGCTCACGGCGTATTCGGTGCCGCGGTAAATTTCCGTATGTCCCTTCTGACGTCCGTAACCCTTCACTTCGGTCACGGTCAGGCCTTGGATGCCAACGGCAGTGAGGGCTTCGCGAACCTCATCGAGCTTGAACGGCTTGATAATGGCCATCACAATTTTCATCTGGTTTCCCATCCTTGTTCCACTTTCGGCTCGGGGCCGTCTCTCCTTGCCGCCGAGCACATTTCCCCAACGACTGCTCTTAGCTATTCAAGGGGCGTGCCAGTTTGGGAGTGGATGGGTAAGTCCATGAAAAGACATGGAAATGCCACATTCCGCCGGGGACTTCCGGCGGAATATCAAAAATTTGTCAAATTAAACGATGAAAAAATAGGCTGAATCGAAAAATTGGCGTTTTTTTATTCAGATGCCTTTTTCCGGATCAGGCCTTCCTGGGCAACGGAAGCGATGAGCATCCCGGAGCGATCAAAAAGGCTGCCACGCGTCATGCCACGTGCACCGAAAGCGCTGGGGCTGTCTTGCGTGTAGAGCAGCCAGTCGTCCATGCGGCAGGGGCGATGGAACCACATGGCATGGTCGAGGCTCGCCACCTGCAAGTCGCGGTCAAACACCGAGGTGCCGTGCGCGTAAAGTGCGGTGTCCAGCAGGGTCATGTCGGAGATATAGGCAAGCACCGCCGCCTGGATATGGCGCTCGTCCGGAACGGTGCCGACGGCTTTCACCCAGACGTCCTGCGACGGCTCCAGTTTGTCGCGCGAAAAATAGTGCTTCAGCGAAACCGGGCGGATCTCGATCGGTCTTGGCCGCTCCCAGTACCGGCGGACGGCTTCCGGCGCATTGGCGAGATATTTTTCCTTAATATCCTGTTCGCCCATCAGCGTTTCCGGCGGCGCGAGATCCGGCATGGTGATCTGGTGGTCGAAGCCCTCCTCGTCGAACTGGAAGGAGGCCGAGAGCGAGAAGATCGCCTTGCCATGCTGGATGGCAACGACGCGGCGGGTGGCAAAGCTCGATCCGTCGCGGATGCGGTCGACATCGTATATGATCGGCACGGCGGGATCGCCCGGTCGCATGAAATAGGCGTGCAGCGAATGCACGTAGCGGCCTTCGCTGACGGTGCGCTGGGCTGCCACCAGCGCCTGACCGATGACCTGCCCGCCGAACACGCGCTGCCAGCCGACCTGCGGCGAGCGGCCGCGAAACAGGTTCTCCTCCAGCTTCTCCAGATCCAGCGTCTGCAACAGGACGTCCATCGGGGCGGGGTTTTCGGCAGGGCGCGGCATTTCGGCAATCTCCTCGGGTCGAGCGCCCAAGCGGTAGGAACGAGCGCATCAATGATCTATATAGGCCATAAGCAATGCTCAAGAGCGACGGGAGAATGAGAGATGATCGATGTGCTGATTGCGGGCGGCGGTTATGTCGGGTTGTCGCTGGCCGTATCCGTCAAGAAGGCCGCCCCGCATCTGTCCGTGAGCCTGATCGACGGCGCGCCGGAAACCGCCTGGAAAAAGGACGAGCGCGCCTCGGCGATCATCGCGGCGGCTTCGCAGATGCTCGACGTGCTCGGCGTCTGGAGCGAAATCGAGCCGGAGGCCGAACCGATCCGGCGCATGGTCATTACCGATTCAAAGACCGCCGATCCGGTCCGCCCGGTCTTCCTGACCTTCGAGGACGAAAAGGTCGAGGGCCGGCCTTTTGCCCATATGGTGCCGAATGTCGCCCTGGTCGGCGCATTGCGCAGGGCTGCCCTGGAGCTCGGCGTCGAGATCCTGCAATCGACGGCGGCTGCAGGTTTCAAGAGCGGCGATCACTCGGTTTCCATCGACCTTGCGAAGGGCGGGGCGATCGAAGCGCGGCTGCTGGTGGCCTGCGATGGCGTGCGCTCGAAACTGCGCGATGCCGCCGGCATCAAGACCGTCGATTTCGATTATGGCCAGTCCGGTATCGTCACGACAGTCGAGCACGAGCGGCCGCATGAGGGCACGGCGGAAGAGCATTTCCTGCCCGCCGGCCCCTTTGCAACGCTGCCGCTCAAGAACAACCGTTCCTCGCTGGTCTGGACCGAGCGGACGCGCGATGCCGACCGGCTGATCGCCAGCGACGATCTGGTGTTCGAGGAAGAGCTGGAGCGCCGCTTCGGCCATAAACTCGGCACGCTGAAGGTCGTCGGCGGACGCCGCGCCTTTCCGCTGGGGCTGACGCTGGCACGCGATTTCATCGCGCCGCGCTTTGCCCTTGCCGGCGATGCCGCCCATGGCATTCACCCGATTTCGGGCCAGGGCCTCAATCTCGGCTTCAAGGACGTGGCAGCCCTTGCCGAAACCATCGTCGATGCTGACCGCCTCGGTCTCGATATCGGTTCGCTCGCCGTGCTCGAACGCTACCAGAGCTGGCGCCGCTTCGACACATTCCGCATGGGGGTCACCACCGACGTGCTGAACCGGCTGTTTTCCAACGATGTCACACCGGTGCGCGCCCTGCGCGATTTTGGACTGGGGCTCGTCGATCGCATGCCATCGGTCAAATCGTTCTTCATCCGCCAGGCGTCGGGGCTTGGTGGGCAGACCGAACCGAAGATGCTGGGCGGTCAGGCGATTTGAACGGGGTGCCGGTCATCGTCGCATTGTCAGCACGTGTGGAACCTTACCCCCTCTGTCACTATCGTGACATCTCCCCCTCAAGGGGGGAGATCATTCTTTTTCCTTGTGCCCGAAGCCAATGGTGATCTCCCCCCTTGAGGGGGAGATGTCGGCGTAGCCGACAGAGGGGGGTGTTTCGCCAATCTCACCAGCCTAAGCGGAAGTGAGGAGGTCGCCTCAATCCTCGATCTTGCGCGCCTCGGAAATCAGCATGATCGGGATGCCATCGCGGATCGGGTAGGCAAGTCTTGCCTTTTCCGAAATCAGCTCGTTGTCAGCAGCGTGGTAGCTGAGGCGGCCTTTGGTCAGCGGGCAGACCAGAAGTTCAAGCAGTTTGGGATCGACCCGGCTGGTCCTGTCTTCCATCTGATCCGCCTATTGCAGCATGGTTTCGATGTCGCCGAAGGTGCGGGCGAGCACGATCTCGGTGATGGCAATCAGCGTTTCGGCGCGGGTCTTGAGATCCGGTGCTTCCAGCAGTGCCTGCTTTTCGGCCGGGCCATAGGGCGACATCATCGCCATGGAATTGACGAGCGTCACGTTGCTGGCGCGCTCGACGCTCTCCCAGTCGGCTTCCAGCTTGTTGGCATCGAGATAGGCCTTGAAGGCGGCCAGCAGCGCATCGCGATCGACCTGCGCCTCGTCATCGGGTTCGGTGAGGTCTGTGGCAAAGGGGACGATTTTGAAGGAACGATAGCCTTTTTTCGACAGGGGCACCTCGTCGAACAGCCGGAACCGGCAGATGCCGGTAAGCGAGGCAATATAACGGCCGTCTTCCATCTCGGCAAAGGACGTGATCCGGCCGACGCAGCCGACCTGGCAGAGCGCCTGAACATGCGCTTGGCCCGCCTCGTCGCGAATTTCACCGAAGGAGGGCTGGATCATGCCGATCAGGCGGTTTCCGGCCAGTGCATCGTCAAACATGGCAAGATAGCGCGGTTCGAAGATATTGAGCGGCAGCTGCGAGCCGGGAAGCAGGAGCACGCCCGTCAGCGGGAATACCGGAAGCATCTCCGGTAGGTCCTGAGGCCTCAGATAACGTGCGTTACCAACTTGCATGTCTCAATTCACCCCGTCGCTGTCAGCGCTCTTATGACGGCCCACTTTGTGATGGCCAGGGGGGCCGTGCCGCTTAAAGACAAGAAATGGGGCGCCAAACTCAAATCTCAAGGGAGATCGTCACCAAGCCGTAACGATAAAGACTTCCCTTGAAAAGTGATTATGAAAACAGGATCGAGGACAGTTTGCGGCGTGCCGAAAGGGTTGCAGGATCCATCGGCCCCCAGACGTCGAAGAACTGCAACAGCTCGCGCCGCGCGCCATCATCTTCGAACGTGCGGTCGCGCTTCATCACCTTGAGCAAGTGGTCTGCCGCCGCCTCGCGGTGGCCTTCGACATTGCGGATCTTGGCAAGCTTGATGCGCGCGCCGTGATCGTCGGGATCGGCAGCGAGGATCTGTTCCAGTGCATCCGGATCGCCGAGCTTGCGCGCTTCCTCGATCTGGTCGAGCTTTTTCACGACAGCGGCGATGCCGGCATCCTTGGCAAGCTCGTCGCTGAGATCAGACAGAACCTCGCGCGCCTGTTCCACTTCGCCAGCGGTAACAAGGCAATTGGCAAGCCCCGCAAGCGCCACGGCATTTTCGGGATCGGCCTGCAGCACGGCGCCAAAGAGGCCAGCGGCATTCTCAAGGTCGCCCTGTTCGGCAAAGGCTTTGGCGTCTGCGAGCGCCGCATCGATCCCCGCCTGCTGGTCATCGATCATCGGGCCGGCAACCTTGTCGATGAATTCGCGGATCTGGCTTTCGGGAACGGCACCCATGAAACCATCGACCGGCCGGCCGCCGACAAAGGCGATAACGGCCGGGATCGACTGGATGCCGAGCTGGCCCGCAACCGAGGGATGATCGTCGATATTCATCTTGACCAGCCGGACGCGGCCCTGGGCTTCGGTCACCACCTTTTCGATCACCGGGGTCAGCTGCTTGCACGGGCCGCACCAGGGCGCCCAGAAATCGACGAGCACCGGCTGCTCACGGGAGGCTTCCAGCACGTCGCGGGTGAAGTTGGCGGTCGTCGTCTCCTTGATTAGCTCGCCGGCCGGTGCGGCTGCGGCCGCTGGCGCCGTCACGGGCGTCTGTGCCGGGGCGCCGCCATAGCTCGCCGTTGCCGTCATCTGGTTGCCGTAGGATGCTGCATAGGGATTGTCGTTGCCGCTCATCATGTCTCCTCGCGGACATCCTCGTCCGTCTGACTGTCTTCCCGTCAGAGATCGTATGTCAGGACGTCACTTTCAAGACAAGGGCTTCATGTCCCGTCGCCTCGATAAAGCGCAGGAGGTCCTTTGACTCGATCGATGTCGTCGCATCGTTGGAAAGCGGATGGCAGTTGACGATCTCGTCCTTCATCAGCTCTTCGTCGATGATGATCTTCACGTTCCGGCCGGTATCATTGATCACACCGAAGGCGGTGACGGCGCCGGGAATGACGCCCAGATATTCCATCAGCTTTTCCGGCCGCCCGAACGAAACCTTGCTGGCGCCACCGATGATCGTGTGCACCGTCTTTAAGTCCACGGTGGCGTTTTCCTCGACGGTGAGCAGGAAATAATTGTCCTTCTTGTCCTTCACGAACAGGTTTTTGGTGTGGCCGCCAGCAATGGCGTCACGCAGCGCCACCGATTCGGCGACGGTGAAAACCGGCGCGTGCCGCAGGGTCTGATGCGCGATGCCGAGGCTGTCGAGAAACTGGAATAATTCGTCCGGCGTTTTCGGCTGCATTTCACTCATGACGGCATCCTTCTGGCTTGAAAATGGCGGTCCTGCTTACGCTGAAGGGCAAAAAATCGCAATCTTCCACAGAAAGCAGGCCGTAAAACGTCTTGTTTTCAGGGGCTTGCGACATGCGCATGAATTTTTTTTGGATCGGCCGTCATTTCCCTGTTGCATTTAAAAATCGTCTGGGCCATATAGCCGTCGTCGCAGCAAACAACAACGCAGCGGCGCCACGGTCCACCGACTACCCCCGGACCGAGGCTGATGAGCGGGTGTAGCTCAGGGGTAGAGCACAACCTTGCCAAGGTTGGGGTCGAGCGTTCGAATCGCTTCACCCGCTCCATTTTCTTCTAAGATCAGCAGAACTTTGCATTACGCGACGATGAAGTCGTAGCGGCCGAATTTGCCGTCGTCAGTCGGGCTGACATCGAGCAACAGAGTTTCGTTGAATATCCGGTCGCGCTCGTTGAGCGGCTCGCCCGGAAAGTAGAGTTGCGTCGTCAGCACGCTCCCGCCGGGCCGCTGGACTTTCAGGTGGTAATGCCGGGTGCGGCCAGGATATAGGCCTGGAACGATCGTCTCGAACCACCATTTCCCTTCAGCATCGGTGAATTGATGTCCGCGGAGTTTGTAGCCGCTGTTGTCGTAGCGCCCGGTTTCGTCGGCATGCCATAGCTCGATCAGCGCTTTTGAAACGGGGCGGCAGTTCTGGGTCAACACGTACCCGGCGAGTGTCATCCTTTCACCGTCGGGTGCGTCGTTCGCGAAGTCCTGTTTTTCGGGGCTTTCCATGGAAAAATACGGGCCCTCCGTTTGCCTTTGCGTCAGATCGTCATCGTCACTGCACGTTGGTGTCAGCGATAATTGTGCCGGCGCATCGCTTGCCTGAGCTAGTCCCGGCAGCGCAATCGGGGCGGCAGCGAAGCCGATCAGGAAATGTCGCCGGGTGGGCATTGCGCTGTATCTCCCGTTTGTGGATATCAAAATCCTTGCGGCTTCATAAGGCGGAAGTGAGGCGATATTCTTGCGCCTTCAACCCCTCCCCACATACGGCATCTGCGTCGCCATTACGGTCATCGTCAGCACGTTTGCGTCGAGCGGCAGTCCCGCCATATAGATGACCGCGTCGGCCACCAGGTTGGCCGGGATGGTGGGTTCGGGGGCGGTTTCGCCGTTGGCTTGCAGGACGCCGCCGCTCATCTTTGCCGTCATGTCCGTCGAGGCATTGCCGATATCGATCTGGCCGCAGGCGATGTCAAACAGGCGGCCGTCGAGAGCGGTGGATTTGGTGAGGCCGGCGATCGCATGTTTGGTGGCCGTGTAGGGCGCCGACATCGGGCGGGGTGTGGAGGCGGAAATCGAGCCATTGTTGATGATCCGGCCGCCGCGCGGTGTCTGCGCCTTCATCAGCTTCATCGCCTGCTGGGTGCAGAGGAAGGCGCCGGTCAGGTTGGCGCTGACGATGGCGTTCCACTGTTCGAAGGTGATGTCCTCCATCGGCACGGCGGGAAGACCCATGCCGGCATTGTTGACGAGCAGGTCGAGACGGCCGAAATCCCGGCGGATGGTGGAAAACAATGCGGAGACCGCCTGCGGATCGCCGACATCGGCGGCAAAGGCGTGTGCCGTGCCGCCTGTCTCAGCGGACAGTTCGTTTGCCGCCCTTTGCAGAACATCAAGGCGGCGTCCGGAAATGACGACCGTATAGGCGTTTTTCAGCAGCGCGAGAGCAATGGCGCGGCCGATCCCGGTGCCGCCACCCGTGACCAGGGCAATCTTGGATACACTCGCTTCAGCCATGGCCACGTCCTTCTCCTGCCGCATCATCGGCAGGGACATCAAAACCGGTTTTGCCGCAAAAGCATAGTGGGCTGGTATTTGCATATCGCGGCGTGATGCTGCGACGTGTTGTGCAAGCCTGGACGAAGGGGGCCGGGAGAGCCAATCAGGTCCGGGTAAAGACGTAATCGGTTTCCTGCCGCAATGTTTCGCCTGGCCGCAGGATGGCTTCTGGAAAATTGGCGTGATTGACCGCATCCGGCCAGATCTGGGTTTCCAGGCAGAAACCGGCGAAGGGGCCGTACTGGCGGCCTTCGAGGCCGGGTACGGGAATGTTCATCTTGAAGCCGGTGTAGAATTGCACGCCGGGCTCGGTGGTGCGGACTTCCAGCGAAATGCCGGAATTGATGCTGCGGACCAGAGCGACCGGCTGTTTCCGACCGCGTCTCTCGGCCAGGCAGAAATTATGGTCGTAGCCGATTTTTTCGCCGTCCAGCTGGCGGCGCAGCGGGGTCATGGCGCGCAGGTCGAAAGCGGTGTTTTCAACGGCGCGGATTTCGCCGGTCGGCACCTGCAGATCGTTGGTCGGAAGATAGCTGTTGGCGGCAATCATCGCGTCATGACTGAGCGCATCGGCGGTGCCGTCGAGATTGAAATAGCTGTGCTGGCAAACATTGCAGATCGTTGCCCGGTCGGTCGTGCTCTCGTAGAGAACATTGAGGACGCCGCCATCGCTGACCGTGTAGGTGCAGGTGATGGTGCAGTTGCCGGGGTAGCCGGCGCGGCCATCAGGATCGGTGATCTCAAGCACGACGCGGTCCTGCGCCGTCTCGACCAGTCTCCACAGGCGCTTGGCAATACCGTCGCTGCCGCCGTGCAGGTGTGTCACGCCTTTTTCATTGCATTCCAGCTGATAGGGAACGCCGTCGATGTCAAAGCGTCCACCGCCGATGCGGTTGGCATTGCGGCCGGGTGTCGCGCCAAAATAGGGAGAATGGGCGAGATAATCGGAAAAATTCTCAAAGCCAAGTACCAAAGGCGCGGCGTGGCCGTTCAGGCGCAGGTCCTGGATAACTGCGCCCCAGGTGAGGATATGCGCGGTCAGTCCACCGCCCTTGATCACGATGCGATGCACGGGCTCGCCGGATGGCATATGGCCGAACACTTCAGTCTCTGTCTGCACGGCTTTTCTTCCTCCACTCATCCGGCCGCAAACTGCGTCATTTCGCCGATGTCGGCAACCGAAAAGTCATACAATTTACGCCGATCCGCCGGCCTTTTCCGTTCCAGCGGTTGCGTGGCCGTGACGACAGCAGATTTGTTTCAAAACGTCTTCTGATAGATGATGAAGGGCGTCTTTTCGGCGATCCGGTCGTAGAGCTTGCGGGCATTGGCATTGAAATCCTGGGTCATCCAGTAGACTTCATCCGCTTTTTGCGCGTTGGCTTTCGCATAGACAGCCTCGATCAGCGCCCGGCCGATCCCCTGTCCGCGCACATCGGGATCGGCAAACAGGTCCTGCAGGTAGCAGATGGAATTCTCGTGCCAGCAGGATCTGTGAAAGAGATAATGCGCAAGGCCGACCGGCTTGCCATCGAGAACGGCCAGAAATCCCGCATATTCATGGGCCGCACCCGTCAGCAGCCGTGAAAAGGTGAGAGCGTAGATCTCCTCCGGCAGGGTGGTTTCGTAAAAGGCGAGATAGGCCTTCCACAGGCGGCGCCAATCCTGTTCGTCGCCGGTCTCGATGGGCCGGATGATGAGATCTGCGGTCAGCGTCTGTCCTTCCCGATATCGGCGAGATCAAAGGATGTGGTCTGATAGATATCGTTGATCCAGTTGCCGAACAACAGGTGGGCGTGGCTGCGCCAGCGGTTCTGCGGCGTCAGTGTCGGATCATTATGGGGAAAATGGTTGTGCGGCATCTTGATCGGCACGCCGGCATCGACGTCGCGGAAATATTCGTCCGAGAGCGAGGTCGAATCATATTCGACATGGTTGAAGACATAGAGTCGGTTGCCAGCCTTTTCGTGTACGAAGCAGACGCCCATTTCCTCCGATTCCATCAGGATTTCCAGCGCCGGATTTTTCTCGATATCGGCGCGGCGCACCTCGGTCCAGCGCGAGACGGGGATCTGGAAATCATCCGAGAAGCCACTGAGATAGGGCGAGGACGGGTTGAGATTGTGGTGGCGATAGACGCCGAAAGCCTTTTCCTTCAGCGTATATTTCGGCACGCCATGGAAATGGTAGATCGCCGCCATCGCGCCCCAGCAGATGTTGAGCGTCGAGTGGACATTGGTATGGGTCCAGTCGAGGATGTCACTCATCTCGTTCCAATAGGTGACGTCCTCATAATCCAGCGTCTCGACCGGGGCGCCGGTGATGATCAGGCCATCGAACTTGCGGTGCCTCACCTCGTCCCAGGTCTGGTAAAAGGCAAGCAGATGTTCTTCCGGCGTGTTCTTGGGCTTGTGGCCGCCGAGCCTGATCAGCGAGAACTCGACCTGCAGCGGCGAGGCGCCGACAAGGCGCGCCATCTGCACTTCGGTCTTGATCTTGTTGGGCATGAGATTGAGCAGGCCGATCTGCAGCGGCCGGATATCCTGACGGATCGCCGCAGTTTCGGTCATCACCCGCACCCCCTCTTTGACGAGGGTCTCATAGGCGGGCAGCGTATCGGGAATCTTGATCGGCATGGACAACACTCGGATCTACGAACTCGCGGGGCCGGCATAAAAAAACCGGCAACGACAGAATCGCTACCGGGCCCGCTTGCTTGCGCTCGCACGGCCCTTTAGCAACTTATTTAACGTGGCTGCAAGCCGGCCGGCCAAATCACCACGAGCTTCCTAGATAGCGCCTGTGCGGCTGCGAATCAATATGCAGTGCTTCTGCGGCAGGTGCGCCGTGCGCTTTTTCACGCTGTTGTGTCCTGCTTTTTTGAAACTTGGCCGCTCCTTCATACGTAACCCTCATGATTACAGGAGGATGCGCGATGCCCAGTCTTGCCTATCAGATCAGCCCGGCCGATTTCCGCCAGCGGCGCCTGTTGCAGGCGACCATCGCCATACTTGCGATGCTGCCGGTTTTTGCAGGACTGGGCGGCGTGGTGATGGGACCGGCATTTCTCGGGGAAAAGACGCCGCCTGTGGATCTGAGCAGCCATGTGCGGTTCCTCTCCGGGCTTTTCCTCGCCTTTGGAATTGCCTGGTACAGCTGCATTCCCGCAATCGAAACGAAAGCGGCGCGGATCCGGCTTCTGGCGATCCTGACCTTTGCCGGCGGGCTGGCGAGGCTCGTATCGCTGGTCGCCGATGGCGTGCCTTCGGCGGGGCATCTTCTGGGGCTCGGCATGGAGCTTGTGGTCGTGCCCTGCCTGGTCTTCTGGCACGGCCGCGTTTCGGCCTTGAGCCAGGGCCGGGGCTGAAAAGGTCGCGCGGCGTCCTTCATCCGAAACGGGTGGAGGCAATTGCCGCAAGCGGCGGGTGGGGCGGTCCTAGGCGTGGCTGGGAGGGCCGTCTCACCCTTTGCCGCATGGTGGAGCTTTGCCAATTCGTTCCTTTCCGGGAAATCATGCGCGGGCCGGGGCTGCACCGGGCAGATCGCCTGATGGCGAAGAATGGGCGGAGACGCGGTTGCGGCCGGAATTCTTGGCCTCGTAGAGGGCGGAATCGGCCTCCTCCATCAGGTTCGCATGGGTTTTGTCCCGCTCGCTGCTGCGATAGGCAAGGCCGATGCTGATCGTCACCGGGCGGCGGATCTGGCGCGGATGTGCATCGATGAGCGTCTGGACATCGCCGCGGATCCGCTCGGCCACGGCGATCGCTTCGTCCAACGAGAGATCGCTGAGGATGACGGCGAATTCCTCGCCGCCGAGGCGGGCGGCAAGGTCCTTTCCGGGCCGGATGGCGTTTTGCAGGGCGCCCGCCACCAGCACCAGGCAGATATCGCCATCGACATGGCCGAAGCTGTCATTATAGGATTTGAAATGGTCGATATCGGCGATCAAAAGTGCCGTGCGGCCGGCATTGGTGCGCATGAAATTCATCAGCTGGCGGCGGTTGGCCATGCCCGTCAGCGGATCGGTCAGCGCTTCGACGGAGAGCTGCCGGTTGGCCCGCTCCAATGCTATGCCGCGTTCGGCCAGATCCTCCGCGAGCTGCTTGTTTTCCAGCGATAGATGCAGGGCGAGCGTCAGCTGCGATCCAACGGCCCGCGCCATCACCACCAGGGCAAGGCACAGAAGGGCTGCGGCGATCGCGAGCAGGCCGCCAAATTCGACATCGCTGGCGGCAAGCGTGATGGTGAAAATCGCCAGGATCGGCACCTGAAAAAGAAAGTGAGCCGGCTCATAGACGACATTGGGAAAGGTGCAGGTGATCGCGCCCATGACCACGCAGCAGATCACCAGCGTCTGGCTGTGGTCGCCGATGCTGAGCATCCAGGCGCCGCCGATGCCCCAGGCCAGACCGGAGATGAGGAAAATAGCCTTGCTGATATGAGACCATGCGACCGGCCCCCAGCCTTTGGGACGGCCGCTTCGACGGGCCATGGCGCCGATGGCATAGGCGGCAGCCGGGGCGCAGATGCAGAAAAACCAGATCAACAGCCCTGTTTTCGCCTGCGGCGACCAATAGGCTGATATCGCGATCAAGCCGCCGAAGATGGTCAGCACCGATGCCGGTGCGGCCTTGTAAAGCGCGTCCATCTGCAGCGCGAGCACATCCGTCCCGCTTTGAAACCGATGTATGGCTTTGGCCATCCCGTTCCCCTTTTGTGCGGCACTATAGCTGGCGTCTCCTAAGATTTCATCTCCCGTATATTCGGGTGGCAGCTCTGATTGCGGCCATGGCGCGGCCTTCACGCGGCGCAGTTGTCGCCCGTGGCTTGTGTCATCTGCAATGTCTGCCGGCTTTTGGCACGGCAGGGTCGGCCGGGCGGCTTCCTCTGAAGCCACAGTTAATCTTCAAAGTGAATTTCGAAGTCGGATTAGCTACCCGCGATTGTCAAGGATCGGTCTTCAACACACGACGTAATTATGCTAGCGATTTTGCCAATGGAAAAAACTGCATGTTGGGATCGGGGTGTTGCTGGGGATGAAAGTAATATCGTTCTTTAATAATAAAGGCGGCGTGGGTAAAACTACACTGACTGGAAACATTGCAGCCTATTTCGCGGCTGAGATGGGAAAGCGCGTTCTTATAATAGATTGCGACCCGCAGTGTAATATCACTCAATACATTCTTGGAGACGACAAAACGATTGATTTATATTGGCCTACTGGGAAAACGAAAGACGATACTAAAATAAAGACAATAATGGATGTCATACAGCCAATGGTTGATGGTGACGCATCTATTAATAGGAATGTAAGGCCAATTTTGGCGAGATCAAATAGATTCGGCGTCGATTTGCTTCCTGGAAATCCAAGGATTTCTCTGTTCGAAGATCAACTATCCCAGGCGTGGACAGACATTCCGAGCGGAAAAGTTGGCGGTTTTCGAGTTAGTAATTGGCTCAGATCGTACCTGGTCTCATATGAAAAGAATTACGACGTTGCCTTTGTAGACGTTAGTCCATCGCTTGGCGCGCTCAACCGTTCCGTCCTTCTATCCTGCGATAATTTTGTAACGCCTCTTGGTGCAGATGCGTTTAGTCTCCTTGGTGTACGAAACATTTCCCGCTGGATAAATGGTTGGATTGATTATTATGAGGTGGCGCTAGAGCAGGCAGAAAGACTAAATCCTGGGGCTTTAGAGAAATTTGAGGTGCCAAAGACAATACCAATTAGAGAAGGCTTTGTTGGTTATACATTGCAGCAGTATATCGCAAAGTCCAAAGAGGGGATACGTCGCCCAACAAAAGCATACGAGCGCATTCTGACGGATATTCCGCAAGAATTAACTACTTATCTATCGGAGTTTGCGACTGAGAAAAAGAGGCTATACTTGGGTGATGTTCCGAATTTGTATAGCCTCATCCCTCTCGCGCAGACTGTAAACTCTCCAATAATTGGGCTCAGAGCAAAAGACGGGTTGGTAGGAAGTCAATTTAGCCAGGCTGAAACGTACAAGGGCATTATTGGCAATTTGGCTCAGGCTATAGCTGCAAAGGTCTTTTGATATGGTTCATTGGCCCGAGGCTTTGGTAAGGGAATTAGCTGATCGACGTGTATTGCTTTTTATAGGTGCTGGAATATCGAAGGCGGCATCTCCCACAACTCCGACATGGGGGCAGTTGCTAAGCAGTTTATCAAGGAAACTTGAGAAGAAGGCGGATCAAAAGTTAGTAACCCAGCTAATTAAGCAGAATGGCTTGCTTGATGCTGCGCAGATTATTTCTGACGGGGTCGGTCGCGCCGATATAAACGCTAGACTCAGAGAGGTTTTTCAACCAAACGCGACCCCTCATCACAGTATATATAAGTATATCTTAGATCTAGACTTAAAAACTATCGTGACCACAAACTATGATGAATTTATGGAAAAAAATTTCGAATATTACAGTGGAGGAAATGCTGCATATAGTGTCTGTCGCTATGCGTCGGTTGATTTACTCGAGCATTTACGTTCGCCGAGCCGCCTCGTGGTAAAGGCGCACGGGTGCATTACTGAGCCTGGGAAGATTGTGCTAGACAGATCCTCCTATTTTAAGGCAAGACAAAACAATAGAGGTTTTTTGATGTTATGGCATCATTATTTACAGTAAATACGGTATTATTTTTGGGTTATTCATTGGGTGATCCTGACATGCAAATAATTTTGGAAAATATACATGCGGCCTCAGAAAGTTCGCATAGCCATTACTCCCTTTTGCCGAAACAAAATCACAGATCTATAGTGGGAGCCTTTAAACAGTCATATAACATTAGCTGTATTGAATACCCAGATGGCGCGCATAGTCTAGTACCAGACTATCTTGCTTCCCTAACCGCTGCAGTTGCAGCTGATAGGTCAGCTAGGGGTATTGTGTAGATTTTTTCAACAGGACCCAAATTCTTATACTTATAATTTACTACCTATGTTTTGAATTCGGTTCTTTTAATTCTTTAAAAAGAACTTTTTCAATGACCTAATTTCCCTTGTCCAATTCTTCCTACCCCTCAATCTCCTCCCGCAGCATCTCTAGTTCCAGCCATTCCTCTTCCATCTTTGCTATCGACGCCCGCAGTTTCTCCAGCTCGGAGGCGAGCGCGGAAAACCGGGACGGGTTTTTTGCAAACAGGTTCGGGTCGGCCATTTCCTGTTCGTGTTTGCCGATCTGGGCTTCGGCTTTTTTCATCTCCTTCGGCAGGTTTTCGAGGGCGAATTTCTGTTTGAAGGAGAGTTTGCCCTTGCCGGTTCTGGGCGCGGAGGACGTGCCGTTCTCGGGTGCGGATCTGGCTTTTTCGGCTTTGTCCGCGCGCTTCTTTTCGTCGGCGGCACCCTTGCGCTGCGCCATCATGTCGGAATAGCCGCCGGCATATTCGATCCAGCGGCCGTCGGGGGCGTCGGGATTGGCGGGTGCGATGGTCGAGGTGACGGTACGGTCGAGGAAGTCGCGGTCGTGGGAGACCAGGATGACGGTGCCGGGAAAACCCGCGACGATTTCCTGGAGCAGGTCGAGCGTTTCGATATCGAGGTCGTTGGTCGGTTCGTCAAGGATCAGGAGGTTGGTCGGGCGCGACAGGATGCGGGCGAGCATCAGGCGGGCGCGCTCGCCGCCGGAGAGATTCTTGATCGGGGTGCGCGCCTGTTCGGGCTGGAACAGGAATTCCTTCATATAACCGGTGACATGGCGCTGCTCGCTGTTGACGAGCAGGTTGTCGCCGCGCCCGTCGGTGAGGTAATGCGCCAGCGTGTCCTCAAGGTTCAGGTCCTCGCGGCGCTGGTCGAGCGTGGCGATCTCGAGGTTGGTTCCGAGCTTGACCCAGCCGCTGTCGGGCTTGATCTGGCCGGTGAGCATCTTCAAGAGCGTGGTCTTGCCGGCACCGTTCGGGCCGACGAGGCCGATGCAATCGCTGCGATGGACGCGGATCGAGAAGGGGGCGACGATGGTGCGCTCGCCATAGGTCTTGGTGATCTGATCGGCCTCGATCACCAGCTTGCCGGATTCGCGGGCGTCCGACACGGTCGCCTGGACCGAGCCTTGAGGGCCGTTATGGCCGCGATGCTTGGCGCGCAGGTCCTGCAGCGCGCCGAGGCGGCGCATGTTGCGCTTGCGCCGTGCGGTCACGCCATAGCGCAGCCAATGTTCCTCGCGCTCGATCTCCTTGCCGAGCTTGTGCTGTTCGATCTCTTCTTCCTCCAGCACCTTGTCGCGCCAGGCCTCGAAGAAGGCAAAGCCCTGGTTGAGGCGGCGCGACTGGCCGCGATCGAGCCAGACGGTGGAATTGGAGACCTTTTCGAGGAAGCGCCGGTCATGCGAGATGACCACAAGCGCCGAGCGGCTCTTAATGAGCTCGCCTTCCAGCCATTCGATGGTGGGCAGATCGAGATGGTTGGTCGGCTCATCGAGAAGCAGGATATCGGGCTCGGGCGCCATGACGCGGGCAAGCGCCGCACGGCGGGATTCGCCGCCCGACAGCTGCGATGGGTCCTCGTCGCCGGTGAGGCCGAGATGTTCCAGGAGATAGGCGACGCGGTAGGGATCGTCGCTGGGGCCAAGGCCGGCCTCGGCATAGGCGCGCACGCTGTCGAAACCGTCGAAATCGGGCGCCTGGTGCAGATAGCGGATGGTGGTGGAGGGATGGCGGAAGATATCGCCGGACTGGGGCTCGGCAAGGCCGGCCGCCATCTTCATCAGGGTCGATTTGCCCGAGCCGTTGCGGCCGACCAGGCAGATGCGGTCGCCCGGCTCCACCTGCAGATTGGCGCCGGCAAGCAGCGGCGTGCCGCCGAAGGACAGGAAAATATTGTCGAGTTTCAAAATGGGTGGTGCCATGGTCAGGCTCCCGAAAAGTCTTGGGGACGGGCAAGGATCAGCGCCCGGCCGGAGGAAAGGGTGAAGCGGACGGTGCCTTCGGCGACGTTGGAAACGGTGCGCGAGGAGCCGAACGGCAAATGGAAATCGCTGAGCGGATAACGGGCACCGGTAATGGAGAGGCCGGTCAGCGTATCGAGCCCGAGGATGGAAAACAGGCTGCCCTTCGGCAGGCCGATCTCGACGCTGCCAGGCAAGAGCGGATAGGCTTCCTCCTCGCCCGACGTCAGCAGCACCTCGATGCCGTCTTCGGCAAGTCTCGCCGCATAAAGCAGGTGCATGAAGGCATGGTCGCTGCGCTCACCGCCGAGCGCACCGGCCAGCACGAGTTTTTGCGCGCCGCGTTCCAGGGCGGTGGCGACGGCGATTTCACCGTCGGTCTCGTTCTTGGCGGCGGGATAGGGCTCGCGGGCAACCTCCGGCCATGCGTCGATCAGGGATTGCGGCGTGGAATCGAAATCGCCGACCCAGAGTTCGGGCGCCAGGCCAAGCGCGCTCGCATGGCGCATGCCGCCATCCGCCGCAATCACGCGGGCGCCGGATAGCTGCGCTGCCAGCCTGCCCGTCGGCGTCAGCGGGCCGCCCATCAAGATTACGAAAGCCTGTTTGCTCATGGCGCAAGGCCATAGCGTAAACAGGGGGAGGAGGGGAAGGGGCGGGCGTGGATTTGGTGGCGATGGTTCCCCTCTTCCTGCGGGGAGACGGTGGTGCGAGGCGTTGGATGAGGGGGCGCCGGCTCTGAACGTGCCGGGCGGCCCCCTCATCGCCTCGCTTTGCTCGGCACTTCTCCCCGGGGGGAGAAGGGGGAGTGTGCGGCGAGTGGGCAGGTTAATCCGTATTCTTTTCGCGGGTGGTGCAGACCTGTTCGAAGGAGGTGACGAAGCGGTCGAAGAGGTGGGAGAAGGTGGCGACGTCGTCTTCGGGCCAGTCTGCGAGCACGCTGTCGATGACGCTGCGTTTGACGGACTGGATTTCGGCCATCAGCTGCTGTCCCGTGTCGGTCATGACGACGATGATCCGGCGGGCGTCGGCCTGCGAGGCTTCGCGGCGGAGCGCGCCACGGGTGACCATTTCGCCGACGATGCGGCTGGCGCGCGAGGGGTCGATGCGCATCATCTCGGCGATGATCCCGACGGTGACCTCGCCCTCCGGCTCGGCCCGCCGGATGCTGTCGAGGACGTCGAGATGGGTGATTTCAAGGCTCGGGGCGACATTGCTGATGGCAAGGCGCGCAAGCACCCGCCGTCCAATCATGGTGCGCCAGCGCCCCATCGATTGGCTGATGCGGAGGCGGCTGGTCTCCGGGTCTCCGGTCTCAGTGGTGCATTCCAAGGGTAAATGTCCGTGATCCATGGCTCATCCTAGCAAAACACGCGTGCTTCATAAAGCATGAATATGCTGATGGCACAAATGTGCTGTTGACAATTATATGCTAACAGCACATAAATTGCCCAACGCAACCGGATATCCCTCATGGACATGCATGTCACCCCGGCGCCGCTGGTCTCGAACCCGGCCCTTCGCCTGACGCTTTTCTTCTTCCTGATGACGGCTTTGTTCATGGCGACGCTGGACAACCAGATCGTGGCGACGGCGCTGCCGACCATTGTCGGCGAGTTCGGGCAGATGGAGCGGTTCGGCTGGATCGGCTCGGCCTATCTTCTGGCCACCTGCGCCGTCATGCCGCTCTATGGCAAGCTCGGCGACCTCTTTGGCCGCAAATATGTGATGCTGGCTGCGGTGACGATCTTCACGCTGGGCTCGATCGCCTGCGGGCTTGCGGTGTCGATGAACACGCTGATTGCGGCGCGCGTGCTGCAGGGGCTTGGTGGCGGCGGCATCATGGTGTCGATCTTCTCGATCAATGCCGACCTGTTCGAGCCGCGCGAGCGGGCGCGCTACCAGAGCTATTCCAGCCTGGTACTGATGGCGTCGGGCGCCGTCGGCCCGGTGCTTGGCGGCACGATGAGCGACCTGTTCGGCTGGCGTTCGATCTTTCTCATCAATATTCCGATCGGCATTGCGGTGCTGATCGGCCTGTTCTTCTTCTTGCCCTACCGCCGCCCGACGCGCCGTCCGACAATCGATTATGCCGGAGCGCTGCTTCTGGCCGCCGCCGTTACCTGCGTCGTGCTTCTCGGCGATGGCGCCGAGCTGTTCGGATCGCTGTTTTCATTGGGCAGCCTGGCGATTGTTGTGCTGGGCGCGGTGTGCGCGGCAACCTGGGTGTTCGTCGAGCGCCGCGCGCCGGAGCCGATCGTTCCGCTGACGCTGTTTCGCAACCCGACCTTCAGTCTCATGCTGGTGATTTCGCTGGCGAGCGGCGCCGTCGGTATCGGCATGGTCAATTATTTCGCGCTGTACCTGCAGACGACGACCGGATTGACGCCGTCAATCGCCGGCATGCTGTTCATCATGCTGACTGGCGGTATCGTCTGCGGCTCGCTGACGGCGGGACGGCTGATTTCGCGCTCGGGCCGTTACAAGCCGTTTGCCATCCTCAGCGCCAGCCTGACCGTCATGTCGCTCCTGATCTTCACGCAGATCCAGCCGGGCACGCCGCTCTACATCATCTGCGCGATCATGGCGCTGCATGGCATCGGCATCGGTTTTGGCCAGCAGGTGCCGATCGTCGCGGTGCAGAATATTGCCGCGCGTGGCGATGTCGGGGCGGCCACCGGCGCCGTCACCCTGTCGCGCATGGGCGGCGCCTCGATAGCCATCTCGATCTACGGCGCCATCATTGCAGCGGGCCTGGCGCGGGGAACGACCGCGATACCAGGGATCGAAGACATCGAGAAGCTGACGCCGCTGGTGCTTTCGACGCTGCCGGAGGCAACGCGCCAGCTGGTGGCTGAGAGCTATACGGCCGCCTTCCTGCCGCTGTTCTTGACGGCAGGCGGCATCGCGCTGATCGCGCTGATTGCGGCGATCAGCCTGAAGGCGGTGCGGCTGCCGCAAAAAGTGGTTGAGTGAGTGAGGCCGGCCCTCTCTCTTGCGGGGAAGATTGGAACTCGTTTCTCCGAAACGAAGCCCTTCTCTAACCCGCCCCCCACAAAGGCGCGGCATTGTATATCCGGAACAAAGATCGTCGGGGAGCATTCGCTCCTGCTGCGATTCTATTTGTTCGCGTTTCTATTTCGCATATGCGATGGCCCTGCCATAAACGGCAGGGCCATACGCTCATTTCCAGTCGCGGATATCGACGAAATGGCCCGAGACCGCCGCCGCAGCAGCCATCGCCGGCGAGACGAGGTGTGTACGGCCCTTGAAGCCCTGGCGGCCTTCGAAGTTGCGGTTGGAGGTGGAGGCGCAGCGTTCGCCGGGCTTCAGGCGGTCGTCGTTCATGGCGAGACACATGGAGCACCCGGGCTCGCGCCAGTCGAAACCGGCTGCCTTGAAGATCACGTCGAGACCTTCGGCCTCCGCCTGTTCCTTGACGAGGCCGGAGCCGGGAACGATCATCGCCGAAACCGTCGAGGCAACGGTCCTGCCTTCGACGACCTTGGCGACTTCGCGCAGGTCCTCGATGCGGCCATTGGTGCAGGAGCCGATGAAGACGCGGTCGATCGAGATATCGGTGATCTTCGTGCCCGGCTTCAGGCCCATATAATCGAGCGCGCGCCACTTGGAGGTGCGCTTGTTTTCGTCGGCGATTTCGTCCGGGTTCGGCACGATGCCCTGAACGGAAATGACGTCTTCCGGCGAGGACCCCCAGGACACGATCGGCGGCAGGTCGGCGGCATTCAAAACGACGACGCGGTCATAATGCGCGCCTTCGTCGGTCTGCAGCGTCTTCCAGTAGGCGATGGCCTTTTCGAGATCCTCGCCCTTCGGCGCGCGCGGTTTTCCCTTGATATATTCAAAAGTCTTTTCGTCCGGCGCGATCAGGCCGGCACGGGCGCCGCCTTCGATCGTCATGTTGCAGACCGTCATGCGGCCTTCCATCGACAGCGCGCGGATGGCTTCGCCGGCAAATTCGATGACGCTGCCGGTGCCGCCGGCCGTGCCGATCTCGCCGATGATCGCAAGAATGATATCCTTGGCGGTGACATGTTCCGGCAGAACGCCATCGACACGCACCAGCATGTTCTTGGCCTTCTTCTGGATCAGCGTCTGGGTGGCGAGCACGTGCTCGACCTCGGACGTGCCGATACCATGCGCCAGCGCGCCGAAAGCGCCGTGCGTGGACGTATGGCTATCGCCGCAGACGATGGTCATGCCCGGCAGCGTAAAGCCCTGTTCCGGCCCGACAATGTGGACGATGCCCTGGCGGATATCGCTGGCCGAATAATATTCGACGCCGAAATCGGCCGCATTCTGGGCGAGCGCCTCGACTTGGATGCGGCTTTCCTCGTTCTTGATGCCGAGATGGCGATCCGGCGAGGTCGGCACATTGTGATCGACGACGGCAAGCGTCTTCTGCGGAGCCCGGACCTGACGGTTCGTCAAGCGAAGGCCTTCGAACGCCTGCGGGCTCGTCACTTCGTGGACGAGATGGCGATCGATATAGAGAAGACAGGTTCCGTCATCCTGCTGATCGACCAGATGGTCGTCCCAGATCTTGTCGTAGAGGGTACGCGGTGCGCTCATGGCTGTGCATCCATTGTGAAGTTTGGGCATTGTGAAGAAGTTCGGGCATTGTGAAAAAGGAAAATTCCGGCGAAGGCGCCGGTCACCCGGCCGGGTCAAGCCCCGGCGGTCAGATCAGCCGGCTGCTCAACGCGCCGGAAACGCACGCAAAAAACCGTGCCGGCAGACGCTTGTGGTCCTGCAGCACGACGATTTTCTGCTCGTAACATCCGAATTTGGATTCCATAAGCGGGATATAGCAATATTTTGACGGTTCGGCAATTGGACAGATGAACGGGGTCATGCCGCGCCATCTCCCCCTTCTCCCCAGCGGGGAGACGTGCCGAACACAGTGAGGCGATGAGGGGGTCCTCCCACGAAATCGGAGCGTGCCGCCCCCTCATCCGCCCTTCGGGCACCTTCTCCCCGCCGGGGAGAAGAGGGTTGCAGCGGTCAACCTATGCTCTCTGCCCTTTCCGTAACCTTTGCTCCAGCCGGCGCAAACCGAGCGACAGGCCGACCGTCAGGATCAGATAAATATACGCCACGATCGAATAGGTTTCGAAGAAGCGGAACGAGCCGGATGCGTAGATCTTGCCTGCCTGGGTGATATCGGCGACGCCGAGGACGGAGACCAGGGAGCTATCCTTGACCATTGCCACGAAATCATTGCCGAGCGGCGGCAGGATGATGCGGATGGCCTGGGGGAAGACGACCAGCCGGAAGCGTTGATAGCGCGACAGGCCGAGCGCCTTGGCCGCCTCGATCTGCCCCTTGTCGACCGACAGGATGCCGGCGCGGAACACTTCGGCAATGAAGGCGGAATAGCCGATCGACAGCGCGATGATCGCCCGCCACATCAAGGAGAGGTCGCGCACCACCATGGGCTCCATCGCACCGGCGGAAATCAGCGGCGAGAGGAAAAAATTGATGGCGGCGACCAAGGCGGGGGCGCCGGCAAAGGCGATGTAGAACAGCAGAACCAGGATCGGGATGCCGCGGATCACCTCGGTGTAGAAACGGGCGATCTGGCGCAGCGTTGCCCGGTCCGACAGCGCCATCAGCGCGATGGCGAGCCCAAGCGCCGTGGCGAAGAAAAAGCCGCACAAAGTGACGAAAATGGTGATGCCGATACCGGTGGAAACAATGGCGAAGACCTGGCGGTACACACCACTGGACATGATCACCACGGCCAGTGCCACGGCGATCACGGCAAGGGCGACCAGCCACCAGGGATAGTCGCCCTTTTGAGATGTGTCGTGCGCAGGCGTCATCGGCGGGCGATCATTCGCCCATCTTGTAATCGACGAACCATTTCTGGTTCAGCCGGTCGAGCGTGCCATCCGCCTTCAGTGCCGCAATCGCGGCATTGACCGGCGCGACCAGATCCGAGCCTTTCTTGAAGATGAAGCCGAAATCCTCGGTGCCGAGCGGCCCGCCGACCACCTTCAGGCCACCGGCGGAGGAATCGACATACCCCTTGGCGGCAACGCTGTCAGTCAGCACGACATCGACATCACCGGCCTTCAGGGCCTGCACCGTCGCGCCGAATGTCTCGAACAGTTTGACGCGCGGGTTTTGCTCGTTGCCATCAAGCATCTCGTAAACAGCGGTGTAGAACGGCGAGGTGCCGGGCTGGGCGCCGACCAGGCCGTCTGTGAACGCACCAAATGTCTTGGCATCGGTGAAGCGGGTCTCGTCGCCGCGCACCAGCATGAACTGCTGCGAGCGCATGTAGGGATCGGAGAAATCCACCTTCGCCTTGCGCTCGTCTTTGATGGTGATGCCGGTCATGCCGATATCGTATTGACCGTCGGATACCGATTGGATCATCGCATCCCAGGACGTGTTCTGGATTTCCAGCTTGAAATTCAGCCGCTTGGCGATCTCTTCCATCGCATCATATTCCCAGCCGATCGCCTTGCCACTCTTCGGATCGACGAATTGCAGCGGCGGATAGGCATTCTCGGTGACCACGGTGACAGTGCGCCCGCCAAGATCCGGCAGACCGGCGGCCACAGTGCTCAAGGGAGAAAGAACAAGGGCGGTCAGGCCGGCGAGAAGGGTGCGGAGGAAAAACATGGGCGGCTCCAGAATTGTGGCGACCGGAACCTGTCACAGATGCCAGCGGGCTGGCAAGACTATTCGCGGTCCCGTTCAATATCTCGGGCTGTAACGCTCCACCCGAATTTCATCGGCGTGCTGACGCATGGTTACGGTGTCGTACCAGGCTTGCATTTTCAATAGCGTATCCATGCTCACGCCGAATGCTTTTTCGATCCGCAATGCCATTTCAGGCGATAGCGAGGCTTTCTCGTTTACGAGATCCGAAAGGGTCGCGCGGCGCACGCCAAGCACTTCTGCCGCTCTGAGAACCGATAGACCGAGTTCGTCCAGGATTTCCTCGCGAATGAACGCGCCCACATGCGGTGGCGTCATACCGATTTTTTCAACGATTTCAGTCATCAGTGATAGTCCTCCAAGTCCAGACTTCCTATTTCGCCATCTTCAAGCTCGAACGTGATCCGCCAGTTTCCAGAGGCTGAGATACTCCAAGTTCCCGCGCGGTCCCCGGTCAGGCGATGGATGCGCCAGCCGGGCGGACCGTTTATGCCGTCAATATCTACAGCTGAAATCAGCATGGCCAGAATATTGCGCACACGGTTGATCAGGTCCGGCCGGATACCCTTCGCATCATCGTCCTCGATGTAGCGCTTTAATCCCTTGTGTCGGACGGAACGGATTTTCATCAGTGATAAATGTACGGTAATGCCGTACATTTATCAAGATGGCCAGCCGATCGATCACCGCACCTTCGTCGCCCAGATCGAAAACGACAGTGGGATACGCGGCAGGCCCGGTGCCTGTTCGAATTGGTCTTCGCCGGTCTCGATCATGGCCGGATAATGCCGCCAGGTGAGGATTTCGTGTTCGTTGAGGAAATCGAGCGTCATTCCGGCTTTCAGGAGCGCATTGACGGTATCGCTGACCGGATGCAGCCATTCATACATGCGTTGATGGGTGAGCGGTCTCTCGTCGCCGGTATAGGTATGGGTTTCCTCAAACAATAGCGGCTGATCGGCGGGCGTGCGCCAGCCATAGGCAAGCGACAGGCGGCCGTTCTCGGCGCCTTCGTACTGATACATCCTTGGATGACCGTCGAGCAGGTAGAGCCGGCCGCCCGGCCGCAGCAGGGTGGAAACGACACCAGCCCATCTGAAAATATCCGGCAGCCAGTGGATGGCGCCCCAGGTGACGAAGACGATATCGTAGGTCCGGTGTTCCAGCGCCTGCGGAGCGTCATAGACCGAGGCCTCGACGAAGGTTGCCTCGGTCCCTGCCCTCTGCGCAAAATCCCGCGCGGCGGCAATTGCGACCGGGGAAAAATCGAGCCCGGTGACGGAGCGTGCGCCCAGATGCTTGAGGCTCAGCGTATCGAGCCCGATATGGCATTGCAGGTGGATGATGTCCTTGCCCGCGATATCACCGATCTCGCCGGCTTCCAGCGCATGCAACGACGAGCCGCCTGAAAGCACCCGGTCAATGCGGTAGCTGCCGGTCGTATCGGTGGCATGCAGTGACGCCCGGTCGTCCCAGTTCAAAAGGTTTGTCTTGAGATAATCGTCCATTCCCGTTCCCCCAAAGAAAAAGGCGGCCCGAAGACCGCCTTTCAAAAATGTCTGACAATCCCAATGGATTGAAGCTTATTCTGCTGCCGGCTCGGCGGCGGTGGCAGCAGCTGCTTCTTCGGCTGCCTTGGCTTCAGCAGCCTTGGCTTCTGCAGCTGCGGCTTCGGCGGCTGCCTTTTCGGCGGCCAGAGCCTGTGCTGCTGCGACCTTTTCAGCTTCCAGGCGTGCCTTTTCTTCCTGAACGGCGGCGCGTTCGGCGTCGTTCAGCTTGCGGGCGCGAACGCCGGTATCTTCAACGATACGAGCCGACTTGCCGCGGCGATCGCGCAGGTAGTACAGCTTGGCGCGACGGACCTTACCACGGCGAACGATTTCGACGCCTTCGACCATCGGGGAGTAAACCGGGAAAACGCGCTCGACGCCTTCGCCATAGGAAATCTTGCGGACCGTGAAGCTTTCGTTGATGCCGCCGCCGGAGCGGGCAATGCAAACGCCTTCATAGGCCTGGATACGGGTACGGGTGCCTTCCGTGACGCGAACGTTGACGCGGACGGTGTCGCCTGCCGAAAATTCCGGAAGCGTGCGCTTGGCGGCAATCTTGGCGGCCTGTTCGGCTTCCAGCTGCTGGATGATGTTCATGGGTCTAACCTTCTCAAGTTCTTCTGCAACAGCCAGAGCGCTCGATCGACCCGTTGGACCAGACCTCGCAAGAGGTGCCTCAGGGTTTTGCTTCTCACCGAAGAGAAACAGGAGCGAATTCACCATTCTTTGTTTTCGGCTGACGGGATTTTTCCCGAACCGGTCGGGCGAATACACCAAAGCGTAGCGTTTGTCATCCCCGCACGGTAAAAATTCTCCCTGCCGCAAGCCGGCGAAGGATGATTTCAGCGTCTTGCCGCCGGTAAACCTGCGCGCTATGCCGGATTCTACCGCTGGAGGAGCGCCATGTCCATATCCACTGCCATCCTGCTCTTCATGGCAGGCTTCCTGTCGAGCGCCGTCAATGCGGTGGCCGGCGGCGGCACCTTTCTGACATTCGGCGCCATGACGCTGGCCGGACTGCCGCCGATCGTTGCCAATGCCACCTCCTCCATAGTCCAGTTTCCAGGCTATGTTACATCCGCACTCGCCTATTCAAAAGAAATCTGGGCGGACCGGCGCGAGGCCGCCATTCTGGGCGTGCTATCGCTGATCGGCGGCCTTGCTGGGGCGCTGATCCTTCTGTCGCTGTCCAATCCGTCCTTCCGGGCGCTGGTCCCCTGGCTCCTGATCGCCGCGACGGTGATCTTCGCCGCAGGTCCGCTGCTGCGGCCGAAAACGGCGGCAGACGGCGCCCCGGCCGGTCCGCTCGGCCTTTTCGGCCAGTTTGCCACCGCCATCTATGGCGGCTTCTTCGGCGCCGGCATGGGCATCATGATGCTGGCCGTGCTTGGCCTGTCCAAGGGCGGCGATTATCACCGGCTGAACGCGCTGAAGAATTTCCTCGCCATGGTGATCGCCGGTGTCGCGATCGTCGTCTTTGCCGGCGGCAATGTCGTCGGCTGGCTGCAGGCCGCCGTGATGATCCCAGGTGGTGCACTTGGCGGTTATGCCGGCGTCTGGCTGGCCCGCCGCGTGCCGCAGGCGCTGATCCGGGGATTGGTGGTCGCTGTCGGACTGTTGCTGGCGGTCTATTATTTCATCACGGGGTAGGCTCCCGGCATCCGCGTCTACTTTAACCGCAGAGCATCCAGCAGGGTGCGAAACCCCGCCACCGCACGCTGAGAGGTTTGCTGCGGGTCGTCGGAATTGGCGATCCACAGCGCGGCATGGCTGCTGGCGCCATTGATCAGGCGCGCCGTCACTTCCTCATCGACATCGATGATGACGCCATCCTGCTTAAGTTCGCGCAGACTTTGCTTGAGAGCGGCGATACAGCCGTTGGTGGTCGGCCATTGCGAGATATCGCCGAGCACGGCCGGGCCGTCGCGGAACATGATGCGCTGGATTTCCGGCTCCAGCGCCATCTCGATATAGGTCGAGCACTCATCGACAAACCCCTGCCAGCGTGTCGCGGATACAGAGGAGACCTGATGCAGGCGCTCCGTCATTTCCGCATCGATTTCCCCGATCACCGCCTGCAGCAATCCCTTTTTGTCGCCGAAATGGTGGTAGAGCGCACCGCGCGTCAGGCCCGCCTCTGCGGTGAAATCATCCATCGAGGATTGCGCATAGCCGATTGTGCCAAAGGCGTGGCGCGCTGCCGCCACGAGCTTGGCGCGCGTTTCTGCGATCATTTCCGGGCGGGGCTTCTTGACCACAAAAACTCCTGGTTACATACGCGGCGTATTTATTTTTACATACGGCGCGTATTTTAGTTGACATACGCGAGGTATGCAACCACGTTAAGACATACGCCACGTATGTAAGTGGTTCACCGGACGATTTCAGGAGCCTTTCCAATGTCCAACCCCTACAAGGAAATATTCAGCGTTCCCGGCGCAAAGAGCTTTTCCGCAGCCGGCTTTTTCGCCCGCTTGCCGATTGCCATGGCGCCGATCGGCATCGTTGCCATGCTGTCGCAGACGCGCGACGAATATTGGATTGCCGGCGCGGTTTCGGCCATTTTCGCGCTGACCAACGCACTGATTGCGCCGCAGATATCGCGCCTGGTGGACCGTTTCGGGCAAACCGCCATCATCGTACCCGCAACATGCGTGTCGGTCATCGCCTTCGCCCTACTCATCCTTTCGGCCAACCAGAACTGGCCGGAATGGACGCTGTTTGCCGCAGCCCTCCTTGCCGCCGCCATGCCCAGCATGCCGGCCATGCTGCGGGCGCGCTGGACCGAGCTCTTTCGCGACCGGCCGGAGTTGAACACTGCCTTTGCGTTCGAATCCGCAGCCGACGAACTGGTCTATATTGCCGGCGCTTCGCTCTCTGTCGGGCTGGCGGTCTCGCTCTTTCCGGAAGCCGGCATGCTGATCTCGACGATTTTCCTCGCCGTCGGCACCGCCGCTTTCGCCCTGCAGAAATCAACCGAACCGGCCGTGCGGCCGGCTATCGCCGGAGCGGTCCGGACATCGGCCATCCGCCTGCGCCCAGTGCAGATCATCACGCTGGCGCTGATCTTCGTCGGCTCAATGTTTGCGACCGCCGAGGTCACCACTGTGGCCATGACCAAGGAACTCGGCCAACCCGGCGCGGCCAGCTTCGTCATCGGGGTCTATGCGATCGGTTCTTTCGTCCTCGGCCTTGTCCTTGGCGCGCTGAACCTGCGCACGCCACTGCACAAGCAATTGCTGATCGCCGTCAGCACGCTGGCGGTGACCGCGCTGCCGCTGCTGATCGCCGATACGGTTCCGTTTCTTGCTCTTGCCGTCTTCGTCAGCGGCATCGCCATCTCGCCCACGTTCATCACGGCCTTTGGCCTGATCGAGCGCCGGGTGCCGGAATCGATGCTGACCGAAGGTGTCACCTGGGTCACGACCGGCATTGGCATCGGCATGGCGCTCGGCGCCTTTCTGGCCGGTTGGGTGGTCGATACTTTCGGTGCTGAGAATGGCTTCTGGCTTTCGGTGGCCGCCGGCGCTGCAGTGGTCGTCACCATCGCGCTGGGCCAGAAGACGCTTTCCGGCGGCAGGCCGGAAACCACGGGCTGCGCGCTGCCGCAGGCTGCCGAATAAGATAGGAAAGACCATGGCGCGCCCTCAAGTGCGCCATGGTTTACCGGCTAACGGCGTCTCGCCTTTGCCTCGGCGCGGAATGTCTCCACCCGGTTGCGGCCCATCTGCTTGGCGCGGTACAGGGCTGCATCCGCGCTTGCCACCAGATCCTGTGGCGACAGGACATGGGTTCCCGCCGCAAATGTCGAGACGCCGATGCTGGCCGTGACGACCTGGAACCGGCTGCCCGCATGGGCAAGGGCACGGTGCTGCAGCGCCATCCGGAAGATTTCGGCGAGATGCACTGCCGCCGTCAGGTCCGTTCCCGGAAGCACGATGGCAAACTCCTCTCCGCCGTACCGTGCAACGAGATCGCCGGGCCGCATGCTGATCGCGCTCAGGCACTCGCTGACCTCCTTCAGGCAGGCGTCGCCAGCGGGATGGCCATAGGTGTCGTTGTAGGACTTGAAGCGATCGACATCGATCATCAGC
Organism: Rhizobium sp. Root483D2; assembly: GCF_001426685.1. Lineage (GTDB taxonomy): Bacteria > Pseudomonadota > Alphaproteobacteria > Rhizobiales > Rhizobiaceae > Pararhizobium > Pararhizobium qamdonense. The sequence continues at coordinate 47,252 of NZ_LMFB01000015.1, forward strand.
AGGCTGAGCGGGGCCGAAAGGCGCAATGCATTGGCACATTCCGAGGCCAGGGTTTCATCGAAGACGCGGCGATTGGCAAGCCCGGTCAACCCATCGGTCTCGGCCAGATCCCGCATCTGCTCTGCAAGCTGCCGCAGGGACAATTCGGCATGCTTCATCGCCGTGATATCGGAAACCACCACCAGGGCCGAGCCATCTTCCGTCAGACGGGTGCGCAGGCTAAGCCAGCGATTGTCGCAGAGCGGAATTTCCGTATCGCGGGTGACGTGCAGATGCTTGACGGTTTCCTGTATCCATTCTTCGGAGACATCCACCGCAATATCCTTACGCTCGCCGTTGCGGGCAGAGGCGCGCATGATGTCGGCAATATGTGCGCCGGGCTGGCGCGCATAGGCCGAGAGCGGAAATGCGCTGCGGTACCGCTCATTGCAGAACAGGAGGTATCCGTGCCGGTCGAACATCGCCAGCCCGTCCGACATTTCGGTCATCGCCTGCGACAAGAGGTTGCGGCTGTCCGTCAACTCCTGCTCGAGCTGTTTGCGCCGGGTAATGTCACGCGTGACGCCCGCCAGCCCCACCGTATCGCCATGCCTGTTTCTTAACACCACTTTCGTGGTCGAAAACCAGCGTGAGGCGCCGTTTTCATCCTCAAGCGCCTCTTCGAAATCAATCAGCGGCTCGCCCGATCGCATGATGCGCTGCTCGGCATCGAACAGCGCCTGCGCGCGGGCAGGCACGAGGTCAAAATCGGTCAGGCCAACCATTTCCGATGATTCCTGACGGCCGCTATGGACGGCGACGTTGAGGTTGGTGATGACGAACTGGCTGTCGAGGTTCTTGACGTAGTGAAAGTCCGGCGCCTGCGTCAGCGCCGCCCGCAGGATATCGCGCTCCAGCGTTGACTTGTGCACATGGGCCATGACCGAGCCGGCAATGGCCGCAGCCATCATGTTCAAGGAGGCGGTGATCAGGCTCATCTGATAGACGGCCGGCGCCGTGTCCGGGTTTGTAAATATGAAGATCAATGCGAACGACGACACCGGCAGCAGAAGCACGGCCGCCACGATGCCGCGAAAACCCGATGCGTGTTTTCCCAAGGCGAGATGCGCGATCAGGCAGAGAGCCGATACGGTGGCGATGGAGATGATCCCGATCATGGCGCCGGCGCCGCCCATGGCCAGGCGGAACAACACCGCCATGGGGGCCGTAATCGCGATCGCCAACGGCCCACCGAACATGGCGGATATCGCCAATAGCGAGTTTCGGAGGTCGAAATAGATGCCTTTTTCAAGCTCGACCGACAAAAGCATCGAAATGACGACGCCAAGCCCCATCATCGCCCCGAAACCCAGCTTCAGCTGCGTCAGGGAGAAACGGTAAAACCGGTAATATAAGTGCATCCAGAGAGAGATCAGCAACGCCACCGAAGCCAGATTGCCGACCAATACCTGCCAGGCTGAAGTCATCTCGTTTTTTGCCGTCCTAATCGAATTGACGACTGATACCATCAAGACGTTACATAAAGCTTATTCCGGGCAAAAATCCAAATCCGCAGGCAGCGCCCATTGTGACCGGGAAAGGGACAGCCGGACGCTATTTGCGCAGGAGGTCCGGCCGGCGCTGCGCCGTCAACCGTCGTGCTTCCCCCTCGCGCCATTTGGCGATGTCGCCATGATGGCCGGAGGTGAGCACCGCCGGGATCTCCTCACCTTCGAAGACCTGCGGCCGGGTATAATGCGGATGCTCCAGCAATCCGCCCTCGAAACTCTCGTGCACGCCGGAGAGATCGTTGCCCATGACACCCGGTAAAATTCGCACGATGGCGTCGAGCAGGATCAGCGCCGCCGGTTCGCCGCCGGAGAGAATATAGTCGCCGATCGAAACCTCTTCGAGTTCCCGCCCGTCGATGACCCGCTGATCCACACCTTCGAACCGCCCGCAGACGATGATGGCGCCGGGACCGGCCGCCAGTTCGCGAACGCGTTCCTGCGTCAGCGGTTTGCCGCGCGGGCTCATCAGCAGCCGGGGACGGTTATCGCCATCCGACGCGTGATCGATCGCTTTTGCCAGAATATCGGCCCGAAGCACCATGCCCGCGCCGCCACCGGCCGGCGTATCATCGACGGTGCGGTGCTTGTCTGCGGCAAAATCGCGGATCTGCAGCGTATCGATCGCCCATTGACCACGCTCGAGCGCCTTGCCGGACAGCGACTGGCCGAGATGCCCCGGGAACATGTCCGGATAGAGCGTCAGGATGGTGGCGTGGAAGGGCAATTCTTACTTCGCCTTCGGCTTGAACTGCTTGGTCGGATCCTCGTCCTTGTCTTCGGTCAGGCCGGCGGCAAGCGGATCGACCAGCATCGTGCCGGCTTCCAGATCGATTTCCAGCACCGACCATTCGGTAAACGGAATGAGCACCGGCCGCTTGCCGGGCCCTTTCAGCTCCAGGAGATCGCCAGCGCCAAAGTCGAATACGCCGGTCACAGTGCCATAGCTCTTGCCGTCGGCATCGAGCGCCTCCAGGCCCTCCAGATCGGCATAGAAGAATTCGTCCTCGTCCAGATCGTCATCCGGCAGGTTGTCGCGCTCGACATAAAGCTCGAGCCCGTTCAGCGCTTCGGCGGCATTGCGGTCGTTGACGCCGCGAAACCGCACGACGACGACATTCTTCGCCTCGCGCACTTCCAAGACCTCGAACGTACGCCCGTCTTCAGCATGCAGATGACCATAATCACCGATTGCCGTCGGCTCTTCTGCAAACGACTTGACGCGCACTTCGCCGCGCAGACCCTGAGCGCCGCCGATCGTTCCCATATGGACAGGATTTTTGAGTTTGCTCATTGCCGGGTCGTTCTCCAGATCATGCCCTTCGCATAAACGAAAACGGGCGGCATGAAAACGCCGCCCGCTTCAGAAATTGGCTATCGCCAGGCTTATTCGGCAGCGGCGGCGGCTGCGTCTTCAGCCTTCTGCTTGGCTTCGGCGATGCGCTCGACAGCCTTCTTGCCCGGCAGGCCCTTGGTTGGGTTGACGCGTGCTTCGCGGGTTGCGATGCCGGCTTCGTTGAGGAAGCGCAGGACGCGGTCGGTCGGCAGCGCGCCGTTCGAGATCCAATACTGGATGCGCTCGACGTTCAGTTCAACGCGCTTTGCGTCGTCCTTCTTGAGCATCGGGTTCCACGAGCCGACCTTTTCCAGGAAACGGCCGTCGCGCGGCGAACGCACGTCAGCGATAACGATCTGGTAGAACGGGCGCTTCTTGGAACCACCGCGGGCGAGACGAATTTTCAGTGCCATGTCATGTACTCCTTGAGATATCAAACCGTCTGGGACGGTGTTTTTTGTGTATGCGTTAAAGCTGATCAATCCTTGAGATCGGCAGCGATGGCTTCATGATGCCGGATGACTTCGTGGATAATGAAGTTCAGGAACTTCTCCGCGAAATCCGGATCCAGATTGGCATCCCGCGCCAGATGGCGCAGGCGTTCGATCTGGTATTCCTCGCGCGCCGGGTCTGCCGGCGGCAAATTGTATTTGGCCTTCAACACGCCCACTGCCTTGGTGCAGCGGAAGCGTTCGGCCAGCATGTGGACGAGCGCCGCGTCGATATTGTCGATCGACTGGCGATAGCCCGAGAGTTCCTGTTTGACTGCTGGATCAATCATTAGGCTCCAGTCCTCACTTTTTCTTCGGCAGGCCGGGAAGCCCCGGGAACCCGCCACCAAGACCGGGCAGCTTCATGCCGCCGCCCAAACCGGGCAGACCGCCACCGCCCATCCCAGGCATGCCGCCCTTGCCGAGGCCAGCGGCCTCCGCCTGCTTCTGCAGGGCTTCGAGCTGCTTGGGGTCCATCTTCGACAGATCAGGCATGCCGCCCATTCCGCCCCCAAGGCCGCCCATGCCTCCAAGACCCATCTTGCCGGCAAGACCGCCCATCATCTGCTTCATCATGCCGCCCTTGCCCTTGCCGCCCATCATTTTCATCATGTCGGCCATCTGGCGGTGCATTTTCAAAAGCTTGTTGATTTCGGCCGCATCGGTACCGGAACCGGCCGCGATGCGCTTCTTGCGGGAATGCTTCAAAATATCCGGATTGGCGCGCTCGGCCTTGGTCATCGAGGAGATGATGGCGAGCTGGCGGCCGAACATGCGGTCGTCGAGACCGGCAGAGGCCATCTTGTCCTTCATGCCGGCCATGCCGGGCATCATGCCCATGATGCCGCCCATGCCGCCCATCTTCTGCATCTGGCCGAGCTGATCGGCGAGATCGTTCAGATCGAACTTGCCGGTCTTCATCTTGGCGGCCATGGCCGCCGCCTTCTCGGCATCGATGTTTTCGGCAGCCTTCTCGACGAGCGAGACGATATCGCCCATGCCGAGGATACGGTCGGCAACGCGGCGCGGGTGAAACTCTTCAAGCTCCGCCATCTTTTCGCCGACACCGATCAGCTTGATCGGCTTGCCGGTGACGGCACGCATCGAAAGCGCCGCACCGCCACGGCCGTCGCCGTCCATGCGGGTGAGCACAAGGCCGGTAATGCCGACGCGCTCGTCGAAATTGCGGGCGAGATTGACGGCGTCCTGGCCGGTCAGCGCATCGGCGACGAGCAGGATTTCGTGCGGATTGGAGCGGCGCTTGATCTCGGCCATCTCGAGCATCAGCGGCTCGTCGATATGGGTACGGCCGGCGGTGTCGAGGATGACGATGTCATGGCCGCCGAGCTTGGCAGCCTGCACGGCGCGCGCGGCAATATCGGTCGGCGACTGGCCGGCAATGATCGCCAGCGTATCGACGCCGGTCTGGACGCCGAGCTGGCGCAGCTGCTCCTGCGCGGCCGGACGGCGCGTGTCGAGCGACGCCATCAGGACCTTCTTCTTGTCCCGTGTCTTCAAACGAAGCGCGATCTTGCCTGTCGTCGTCGTCTTGCCCGAGCCCTGCAGACCGACCATCATGATCACGACGGGGGCAGCGGCATTCAGATCGATCGGCACGCCTTCGGAGCCGAGCATGTTGATCAGCTCGTCATGGACGATCTTGACGACCATCTGGCCGGGCTTGATCGACTTCAGGATTTCGGCGCCGACGGCCTTTTCGCGCACCTTGTCGGTGAAGGAACGAACGACTTCCAGCGCGACGTCGGCTTCCAGGAGCGCACGGCGAACCTCGCGCAGGGCCGCCGAGACATCGGCTTCCGATAGCGCGCCACGGCCGGTCAATCCATTCAGGATTGATCCAAGGCGGTCCTGGAGACTTTCAAACATCGCTTCATCCTTGTCGTTTCATGGCGTCTGGTTTTACGCGGATGCCCGAAACGTTGTGCTTTTCCTTGACGAAAACAAGACGCAAAGCCAAAAAGCACCCGAGGGCGCAACGCGCTGTCGGGTGTTGACCTCCGGGATCTCCGCAAGGGGTCCGGGTCGGTGGCTACAAGTCTTGTTCTTGTCGCAGATTGCGGGCGGTAAACACGATCTGGCCGGGAAAGTCAAGGCGAGGCGGCAATTTCGACTTGCTTCCCGAAAGCGCGAAGGAACCATGATGCTGGATGCCGAACTCCATCTCCCGAAAGAAACGCTTCGGTTATCGACCAAAAGAGGGAATGAATACGCTTGGCGCGTTCATGACATCCCGCATGTTATCGATGCCGCCCAAAAAGCGGATCTAGTCAACATTGGCGGGCAATTACAATTCTGGCTGCCGGATGGGGGCATATGTGAATGCTATTGGATTGAGGTAGATACATCTGCAGCCCTGTCCAAGCCATCATCGTGGCAGGAAAAAGTTGTTTTATCCGCATCGATCGCTTTGGATCAGTTTTCAGCGCTGCTCTCCGACTACGACTTTGCGGCAGAGGGTGTCCGCGCGTTTCCTACTCATCTCGCTACCTTGAGTGGTCAACGTCGTGAGCTTGAGAGCCTTATGCATTTCGCATGGTATCTTCGCGCACAAAATAGTCTCAACAGGATCGAGACTATTTGAAATGGATTGAACATGCCGCCGCTGGTCCCCACCTTAATGCGCGAACCAGGTGCGATGAAAGAGCCGCAGTGAGCCAGACCAGAAATCCTTACTATACCGGCCCCGTCTCCGGTCATTTCGACGGCACCCATTTCTTCAACCCGCAGGGCGAGGCGCCGCTTGGCTTTCGCGAACTGCTGCGCTGGCAGTTCGGCGGTGGCCGCATGGCCTGGCCAAAGACGATCAAAAGCCCGTTCCCGCAGGCAAAGCCCGATGATCGCGCCGGCGGCCAGTCCTTGCGCGTGACGATGGTTGGACATGCGACACTCTTGATCCAGGTCACCGGGCTCAACATCCTGACCGATCCGGTCTGGTCGAAACGCACCAGCCCGTTTTCCTTTGCGGGTCCACAGCGCGTGGTCGCGCCGGGCATTGCCTTTGATGACCTGCCGCCCATCGATATCGTTCTCGTCACCCACAATCACTACGACCATCTCGACCTTGCTACCCTCAAGCGCCTGCAGGAGGCGCACAGCCCCCACATCATCACCCCGCTCGGCAACGACACGATCATCCACCGCGCCATTCCCGGCGCCAAGATTTCCGACATGGACTGGGGCGAGCAAATCTCCTTCTGGGACGGCGTCACCATCGACTGCGAACCCTGCCATCACTGGTCGGCACGCACCGCCCGCGACCGCCGCATGGCGCTCTGGGCCGCCTTCGTGATCTCGACGCCATCGGGAAAGATCTACCATATCGGCGATACCGGCTTTCACGACGGCATCAACTACCGGGCGGCGGCAGAAAAACACGGCGCGTTCCGCCTCGCCAACCTGCCGATCGGCGCCTATGAGCCGCGCTGGTTCATGAAAGCCCAGCACCAGAACCCGCAGGAAGCCGTCAACGGAATGCAGCTCTGCAACGCCGCCTACGCGGCCGGCCACCATTTCGGCACGGTGCAGCTGACCAATGAGGGGATCGAGGCGCCGGTAGAAGCGCTGGAAGTGGCGTTGAAGGATCAGGGCATCGCGCCGGAACGATTCCGGGCGCTGCGGGCCGGCGAGGTGTTCGACGTGCCTGGGGTGTAGGCAATCCTCTATTCCATGCCTGCCGTGGGATGACGGAAAAACAAGGCTATCCGACACACGAAATTGACGGCGTGACGCCGCCCGGTCGCCTACTTTCCAGCCACTGCCTTTTCGATCGCCGGATAGAGACCTTCCTTCAGGCTGCGATCATCGAACGGCCCGACCCGTTTGTAGACGATTGTGCCGGAGGCATCGACGAGGTAGGATTCCGGGATGCCGTAAACGCCCCAGTCGATCGCCGCCTTGCCGCGCGAATCGACGCCGACGGCGGAGAAGGGATTGCCGAGTTCACCGAGGAACCGCAGCGCATTTCCGGTCTGGTCCTTGTAATTGATCCCGACCACGGTCAGCCGCGGATCCTTCGCCAGCTCCAGGATGATCGGGTTTTCCTCGCGGCAGGGCACGCACCAGGATGCCCAGACATTGACCAGCGTCAGCTTGCCCTTGATCGCGGCATCGGTCAGCGCCGGCATGTCGGCGCCCTTGAACGTCGCGCCCTCAAGCGGCGGCATGTCCAGGGAGGGCGCCTTGGTGCCGATCAATGCCGAGGGGATTTCGCTGATACTGCGGCCGGAATCCAGCTGGGACCAGAAGATCACGGCGAGCCCGGCAAAGATCAAAAGCGGCAAGAGCGCAAGGACGATACGCACCTTGCCCGGCCGGTTGCTGTCCGCAGTGGCGGGGGTCTCGATGCTCACGGCGCGTCTCCGGCCTGCGCCGAGCGGCGGCGGATACCGACGGCGTCGAGCGCCTGCAACTCTCGGCGCCGCGCCCGCCCGTCGCTCCAGACCCAGAGTACGAGGGCAAGCACGGTGACCGCTGCAACGCCGTAGCTGGCAAGAACATAGGCTGTGTGGGTCATCATCGGCTCAGACCTCCCGGCCGGTGCTGCGCGCGGCCTGGCGGCGCATCGAGGTCACCCGGCGGCGCCAGATCTCGTTGCGCATGGCGGCAATATGCAGGGTGAAGAACAGCATGGTGAAGGCAACCGCCATGACGAGCAGCGGCCGCAAAAATTCCGGATCGATCGCCGAGCCGCCGAGCCTCAGCACGCTGGCCGGCTGATGCAGCGTGTTCCACCATTCGACGGAGAACTTGATGATCGGAATATTGACGAAGCCGACGAGGATCAGAATGGCGGACACCTTGGCTGCCTTGCCGGGCTCGTCCATGGCGCGGTTGAGCGCGATTAGCCCGAGATACATGAGGAACAGCACGAAGACCGAGGTCAGCCGCGCATCCCAGACCCACCATGTGCCCCACATCGGCTTGCCCCAGAGCGAACCGGTCACCAGGGCCAGGAACGTGAAGGACGCGCCGATCGGGGCAGCGGCACGGGCAGCGACATCGGCCAGCGGATGGCGCCAGACCAGCGTGCCGAGCGCCGAGACCGCCATGACCGTGTAGCACATCATCGACAGCCAGGCGGACGGCACATGCACATACATGATGCGCACTGTCTCGCCCTGCTGGTAATCGCCCTCGGTGGTGAAGGACAGATAGAGCCCGGCAGCGAACAACAGCACCGTCACCCCGGCAAACCACGGCAAGACGCGGGCCGCCAAGGCCAGAAACCGGGTCGGATTGGCAAGATCGCTGAATTTTCGGATGGCCAAACTGTTTTCGCTCATGATGGTTCTTTAACGCTGAAACGGCTTCTCTTCAATGAAGGGGCTACAATCACATTTGCGTCAGAGCGTCACGCGTTGAAATGGCACGCGAAGACCACCCTGGCACCCTTCTAATCCGATGCCGCGCGGAGCGCCAACGCCGCCGCCAGCGGACCGATGACGGCAAAGAACAGCGTGATGGCCAACAGGATCATCAGCGGCGGCAAAAACGGCGCCGGGTCCTGGACTGCGGCATAGGCGGCGCTGACGCCGAAGATCAGCACCGGGATGGCCAGCGGCAGGACCAGGATCGACACCAGCAATCCACCGCGCGGCAGCGTTACCGCAACCGCAGCCCCGGCAGCGCCGATAAAGGTGATGGCCGGCGTGCCCACCAGCAGCGTCAGCATCGTCGCACCGATGGCCACTTCGCTCATATTCATGAACAACCCGAGCAGAGGCGCGGCAATCACCAGCGGCAACCCGGTCGCCGTCCAGTGCGCCAGGCATTTGACCAGCACCGTCAACACCAGCGGCGCTTCCTGCATCAGCATCAAATCCAGCGACCCATCTTCCCGCTCCGCCTGAAACAGCCGGTCGAGACCCAGCAGCGAGGCAAGCAGCGCCCCGATCCAGAGGATCGCCGGCCCGATGCGGGACAGAAGATTGAGATCCGGACCCACGGCAAACGGCACGACGGCAACGACGGTCATGAAAAACAACACACCGATCAACGCGCCGCCACCGGCCCTGACGGAGAGTTTGAGATCGCGCAGGAAGAGGGAGATCATAGCGGGACTCCCCGAATGCTTGGTGAAAACCCCCTCATCCGACCCTTCGGGCCACCTTCTCCCCGTTGGGGAGAAGAGGTAGCTTGTGGCGAACACCTCGCCACATGAAACACTCTAGTCTCGATAGTTGGCTGGGATCGACGCAGCCGCAGCGCGCTCCCTCTTCTCCCCAGCGGGGAGAAGGTGGCCCGGAGGGCCGGATGAGGGGGAACCACACGGAAGAATGTCCACGGCATCAGGACGATACCTCCTCAAATACGCCCGCAAACCCCGTCATCCGCAATTCCCGCGCATCCACCCCCAATGGCTGATGCGTCGCCGCGACCGCGATACCGCCAGCGCTCAAATGCCGCTCCACCAGTCCGGCAAACATCCGGTCCGCCGCCGCATCCAGCGCTGCCGTCGGTTCGTCGAGGATCCAGACCGGCCGGTGGGCGACCAGGAGCTTGGCCATGGCGATGCGGCGCTGCTGTCCGGCCGAGAGATAGCCGAAAGGCAGATGCGAAATTCCACCGAGACCGAGGGCTTCCGTTGCCTCTTCGATGCCGATGCCGGACCCACTGGGCGAATCACCCATGAAGGATTTCCAGAAGGAGAGATTTTCGGCAACGGTCAGCTCGCGCTTCATCGCATTGCGGTGGCCGAGATAATGGCAGAGCTCGCGCGGATGGCCAATGTCGGCGGATGTATCGTCCAGCCGGACGCTGCCGGATTCCGGCGTCAAAAGTCCCGCCAGCACGCGCAGTAAAGTCGATTTGCCGGACCCGTTCGGACCGGTGACGATCAAGGCTTCCCCCGCTTCAAGAACGAACGAAATATCGTGGAAAATCAGGTCCTCGCCCCGTTTCGCACTGAGGCCTTCGACACGCAGGCGGATCGGCATTCACATTCCTTTTACGACGTTCGTCGCAGTGCAAAAAAATTGTCTCAAATTGAGGACGGATGGTCTGGCACGTTCCGGAGAAATTATCTATAACCGCCCCAACACGCCAGCGGTCGGCGTGAATTTCATCCTAGCGCCGAACATGGAATGATTTCCACGTACGGACAGCGGAAATGGCCGTACCCGCATCCCATATCGCGCTTTAAATGCGTTCGGGCGTTCGTGCGTCACGTTTTGGCGATCTAACGGAACGGGGTATTCCAGTGTCCAAATCCCTAGACAGTTTCAATTGTCGGTCGACGCTCTCGGTCAATGGCGTAGACTATGTCTATTACAGCCTGCCGAAGGCAGAAGAAAACGGCCTCGCCGGCGTTTCAAAGCTGCCCTATTCGATGAAGGTTCTGCTTGAGAACCTCCTGCGCTTCGAAGACGGCCGCTCGGTCACCAAGGAAAATATCCTGGCCGTCGCCGAATGGCTCAACAACAAGGGCCGCGAAGAAAACGAAATCGCCTATCGCCCGGCCCGCGTGCTGATGCAGGACTTCACCGGCGTTCCCGCCGTCGTCGATCTGGCTGCGATGCGCGACGCGATGGTCTCGCTCGGCGGCGACCCGGAAAAGATCAACCCGCTGGTTCCGGTCGATCTCGTCATCGACCATTCGGTCATCGTTGATGAATTCGGTACGCCGACCGCCTTTGCCCGCAATGTCGAGCTCGAATACGAGCGCAACGGCGAGCGCTACCGCTTTCTGAAATGGGGCCAGCAGGCGTTCAAGAATTTCCGCGTGGTCCCGCCCGGCACCGGTATCTGTCACCAGGTCAATCTTGAATATCTCGGCCAGACGGTCTGGACCAAGGAAGAAGACGGTGAAATCACCGCCTATCCCGATACCTGCGTCGGCACCGACAGCCACACGACCATGATCAATGGTCTCGGCGTTCTCGGCTGGGGCGTCGGCGGCATCGAGGCCGAAGCGGCCATGCTTGGCCAGCCCGTGTCCATGCTTCTGCCTGAAGTCATCGGCTTCAAGCTGACCGGCAAGCTGAAGGAAGGCGTCACCGCGACCGACCTCGTGCTGATGGTCGTGCAGATGCTGCGCAAGAAGGGCGTGGTTTCCAAGTTCGTCGAATTCTTCGGTTCCGGCCTCGACAACATGACGCTGGCCGACCGCGCGACGATCGGCAATATGGGCCCGGAATATGGCGCGACCTGCGGCTTCTTCCCGGTCGATTCCGAAACCATCAACTACCTCACCATGTCCGGCCGCGAAGAACAGCGCATCGCGCTGGTCGAAGCCTATTCCAAGGCGCAAGGCATGTGGCGCGACAATGACGGCGCCGATCTGGTCTTCACCGACACGCTCGAACTCGACCTCGGCCAGGTTGTGCCTGCCATGGCCGGCCCGAAGCGTCCGGAAGGCCGCATCCCGCTCGAAAACATCGCATCCGGTTTTGCCGGTTCGCTCGAAGGCGAATACAAGAAGCCGGGCCAGCTCGACATGCGCTATGCTGTCGAAGGCGCGGATTACGACATCGGTCACGGCGACGTGGCGATTGCCGCCATCACCTCCTGCACCAATACGTCCAACCCTAGCGTTCTGATCGCTGCCGGCCTTCTCGCCCGCAACGCCGTCGCCAAGGGCCTGAAGACCGCGCCTTGGGTCAAGACATCGCTTGCACCGGGAAGCCAGGTTGTCGGCGAATACCTGTCGAAATCCGGCCTGCAGGATTCGCTGGATGCCCTGGGCTTCAACCTCGTCGGCTTCGGCTGCACGACCTGCATCGGCAATTCCGGCCCGCTGCCGGCGCCGATCTCCAAGACGATCAACGAGAAGGGCCTGATCATGTCCGGCGTTCTCTCGGGCAACCGCAACTTCGAGGGCCGCATCTCTCCGGACGTTCAGGCCAACTACCTGGCTTCGCCGCCGCTGGTCGTGGCTTATGCGCTCGCCGGTACGGTGCAGAAGGACCTGACCACCGAGCCGCTCGGCATCGGCAGCGATGGACAGCCCGTGTTCCTCAAGGACGTCTGGCCGACCTCGCAGGAGATCCAGGAATATATCCTGAAATACGTCACCCGTGCACTCTACGCATCGAAATATGCCGACGTGTTCAAGGGCGATGCCAACTGGCAGGCGGTTCAGGTTCCGGCCGGCCAGACCTATGCCTGGGACGACAACTCGACCTATGTCCAGAACCCGCCCTACTTCGTCGGCATGGGCAAGACCGGCTCTGGCATCTCCGACATCAAGGGCGCCCGCGTCCTTGGCCTGTTCGGCGACAAGATCACCACCGACCACATTTCGCCTGCCGGTTCGATCAAGGCAGCATCGCCTGCCGGTGCCTATCTGATCGGCCATGGCGTCGGCGTTGCCGACTTCAACCAGTACGGCACGCGCCGTGGCAACCATGAAGTGATGATGCGCGGTACATTCGCCAATATCCGCATCCGCAACCACATGATGGGTCCGAACGGCAAGGAAGGCGGCTACACGATCCACTATCCTTCGAAGGAAGAGATGTCGATCTATGACGCGGCCATGCAGTACAAGGCCGAAGGCGTTCCGCTGGTCATCTTCGCCGGTGTCGAATATGGCAACGGCTCGTCGCGTGACTGGGCTGCCAAGGGCACCAACCTGCTTGGCGTCAAGGCCGTGATCGCCCAGTCGTTCGAGCGTATCCACCGCTCCAACCTCGTTGGCATGGGCATTGTGCCCTTCGTCTTCGAGGAAGGCACGACCTGGGAATCGCTTGGCCTGAAGGGCGACGAGAGCGTCACGATCGATGGCCTGTCCAACGTCCAGCCGCGCGAAAAGCGCGTTGCCAAGATCACCTATGCTGACGGTACGGTGAAGGATGTTCCGCTGATCTGCCGCATCGATACGCTCGATGAGGTCACCTACATGAACAATGGCGGCATTCTGCAGACGGTTCTGCGTGATCTCGCGGCCTGATGCATCCTTGATGCTGATATGAACGAAGCCGGGGCTTTCACGAGCCCCGGCTTTTTTGTGATCGCGGCTGCTCAGGCCTCACTCCAACGTGATTTTCCGTTGAAAGAGGAGCGGCGTATGAAGGAGGCCGACAGAGACTGTACGCCTGTACAACACCGTGAAATACAGACCGTTCAATGCCGAAAGCCCTTGCCATGGAAGTGCCGATGTCCGCATCAAGTACCGTTTGCCGTATCATGCTCGCCTGTGGCCTTGGCCTCCTGGCGATGCCGGCGGTGGCGCAGGACGCGGGCAAGCCGGCAGGCGTCGTTGAACTGTTCACCAGCCAGGGCTGCTCGTCGTGCCCGCCCGCCGATGCTGCCTTGAAGACGCTGATCGACGATGGCAAGGTCGTGGCGCTGTCCTATCACGTCGATTACTGGAACTATCTCGGCTGGGCCGATACGCTGGCTTCCAAGGACAACACCGCCCGGCAATATGCCTATGCCAGAATGTTTGGCCGCAGCGGCGTCTATACGCCACAGGCCGTGCTCAATGGCCGCGATCATATCAATGGCGCGGATCTGGACGGAATCAACAACCGGCTTTCATCGATGGATGCCGCCGGAAAAGGCCTTGCCGTCCCGATCTCGGCCAGCGTCAACAAGGATGAGATGACGATCAAGATCGGCGCCGGTACCGGCAAGGCCAATGTCGTCGTCGTCTATTTCAATCGCGAGAAGCTGGTCGATGTCCAGAAGGGCGAAAACAGCGGCAAGAAGATTTCCTACTGGCACTCGGTGCGCGACATCCAGACGATCGGCATGTGGGATGGCAAGCCCGCCAACTTTGTTCTGCCGGCCTCTGTCCTTAATGAAGGCGAAAATGGCGGCTGCGCCGTGCTGTTGCAGAAGATGAAGGACAGCGAGACGCCCGGCGCCATCGTCGGAGCGACGACAGTGATGGCAGAGACGACCGCCAACTGACGGTCAGGGCGATTTTGACGCCAATATGGTTCGGCCCGGCAGCATCGAGGGGCTGGGGCTGAGGGTTCGAAGATGCCGGACCGAACCGGCCATGTTTTGCAGATGCAAGCAGCACCCGAGCCACACGGCGTCTGGAGTAGCCGCGACCGAAGGACGCTTGCCGCTCCATTGCTGCACCGCTCAAGGCAGAAAAATCCTCAAACAGACATGCAGGCCGGACACAGGGAAGGACTTCCCAGTACCAACGAGCGCGAGTTTCCGTGTCAATTGGGGCGACGATTTGTTTGAAATGCGGCACGCTGAAAAAAGTCTCCCACAATTGCGGGCGGCGTTGCGGCTTGCTTTTCGCCCAAGGTCAGGCAAACTGTAACCGTCCTGTCACAAAAAAAGGCCGGAGTACCGATGACTGATCAGCCGGATTTGCCGCAAGGCGAGACCCGTTCCGAAAGGCAGAAATCATCCGATGTGGTTGTTAACCTGCAGGAATATCGCAGCAGCAATCAGGACCAGCTCCCCATCACCTTCCACCGCCGCGAACTCGATATGATCCTCAGGGTCTACGGCCGCATGGTGGGCGAAGGCGAATGGCGCGATTATGCCATGGACCATCTGCGCGACAAGGCCGTGTTCTCGGTTTTCAAGCGGTCGGGGGAAATGCCGCTGTTCAGGATTGAGAAGAACCCGAAACTGTCAGCCAAACAGGGCGCCTTCAGCGTCGTCAACACGCATGGCATGATTCTGAAACGCGGCCATGACCTGCAGCAGGTTCTCAAAGTCTTCGACAAGATGCTCAAGGTCATCAAGAGCTGATCAGCTGCGATAGAGCGTATCGGGATAAAGGCCGGGCTCCGGATCGCTCTTCAGGCCTTCGCCGAGCGGCAATTGCATGATGATCGTATCAAGCCAGCGGCCATGCTTGAAGCCCGTGCCCCTCATCAGCCCGCCATGCTCGAATCCCGCAGCACGGTGAACCGCGACGGAGGCCGGATGCGCTGCGCCGATAACGGCGACCATCTGGCGGAAACCGAGTTGCGTGCAGCGCTGGATGAGTTCTGCAAGCAGCGCCTTGCCCACACCCTGCCCGCGCGCCTCCGGCGCCAGATAGATCGAATCCTCGACCAGGAAACGGTAGGCGGTGCGGGTGCGGAATGCCGAAGCATAGGCATAGCCCAGCAGCAGACCACCCGCATCGACAGCAGCGATATAAGGATAGCCATTGCCGGTGATGAGAGAAAAGCGCGCGGCCATTTCGGCTTCGTCCGGCGGCGTCATTTCGTAGGATGCCACCCCGTTCAGCACCGATTCGCGGTAGATTGCAGTTATGGCCGGGATGTCGGATGCGGTCGCGTCGCGCAGGGTGAAGGACATGGGCAAACCTGTCTGGAAGAATAATCCCGTTTGCCATATCGCATTCAGGCATTCAAGTGTGCAGCTTGCAGAAACTGGGCAACAAAAAAGGCGGCCGAGGCCGCCTTTTCAGATCTATGTCCGTTCCGGACTATTCTTTGTTTCCGAGGAAACGCAGCATGAACAGGAACAGGTTGATGAAGTCGAGATAGAGGGTCAGCGCGCCCATGATAGCCTTGCGGCCAGTGGCTTCGGCGCCGTCTTCTTCAAAATACATTTCCTTGATCTTCTGGGTATCGTAGGCGGTGAGGCCTGCGAAGATCAGAACACCGATGGCCGAGATCGCAAAATCAAGCGCCGAGGAGGCGAGGAAGATGTTGACGATCGAGGCGATGATCAGGCCGAACAGGCCCATCATCAGGAACGAGCCCATGCCCGACAGGCTACGCTTGGTGGTGTAGCCGTACAGCGACAGGGCGCCGAACGAAGCGGCCGTGACGAAGAACGTCTGGGTGATGCTCTGGCCGGTGTAGATCAGGAAGATCGACGACAGCGAGAGACCCATCAGACCGGCATAGACCCAGAAGGTCGTCTGCGCGGCGGATACGCTCATCGAGTTGATGCGGAAGCTCATGTAGAACACCAGAGCCAGCGGCGCGAGCATGATAACCCACTTCAGCGGGCTCACATAGATCGCCTGACCGAAAGCTGTCAGCTGTCCGTCTGCAAAAGCGAACTGGAACGCAGCGAAGGCCGCGATACCGGTGATCGCCAGACCGAGGGCCATCAGGTTGTACACCTTGAGCATATAGGTGCGCAGACCTTCGTCGATTACGGCCCCCGCCTGTGCGCCGGCAGGCGACATTCGGGTTTGGTAGTTTCTAAGATCAGCCATTGTTTCCTCTTTAAAAGCCCCGGTTAAGTTTACGGTGTCGGGCGGTAAGGGCGCATCCCTTTTTTAAAGGTGCCAGCCACTTGACCCAGGCGCCGCTGCGGGGCTCCAGCATGCCTAAAGGGAATATGATGTCGAAATACGACTTGCACAAGACCGGCAGCCCGCAGAATCCGCCAAAATGCGGATTCTGCGGGCTTTCGAGGGGTAGCGTTAACGGTTAACTGCCCTTCACAGCTCGCGCAGGACGGGTGCAGCCTTCTGCCCAAGCACCCGCCAGGTGCCGGCCAGACCGAAACCGACCGTGACGATCAGCGCGACGGCCATGGTGACAAGCGCCACATCGGGCAGGAAGGAGGACGGAAGCTTCATGATGTTACTGACCACGAACCAGGCCGCGACCCCGCCGGCAAACAGCGCGAAAATCGCCGTCGACAGTCCAAGCATGGCGTATTCGTAGCAGAAGGCGCGGATCAGCGTCGAGCGTGTAGCGCCCAGCGTCTTCAAGACCACGGCATCATGGGTACGGGCCCGGTTGCCCGCCGCAAGCGCTCCGGCCAGCACCAGGATGGAGGCAACCAGCGCCACGGCGGCAGCGGCACGGATGGCTGTCGCCAGCTGGCCGACCAGCACATTGATGATATCGAGCGCATCCTTGACCCGGACACTGGTGATGGTCGGATAGGTATTGGTGACGGCCTTCAGCGTCGCCGCCTCCTCTGCAGCCGTCGCACCCGGATCGATCACCGTGGCAAGCCAGGCATGCGGCGCGCCGGCAAAGGTATTGGGCGAGAACACCATGACGAAATTGATCGACAGGGATTCCCACTCGACCTTGCGGAAATTGGCGATCTTCGCTGTCAGGCTGCGGCCGAGCACGCTGACGGTCACGGTATCGCCGATCTTCAGGCCAAGTTCGCCAGCCTCTTCGGACGAAAACGACACCAGCGGTTCGCCGGTATAATCCGGTGCCCACCAGTCGCCTTCGGTCAAAGTCGAATTTTCCGGCCGGTTCTTGGCATAGGTGATGCCGCGGTCGCCGCGCAGCACCCATTGACCGGCAGGCGGCACATTCATCTTGGTGGCGTCCTCACCGTTAAAGGCGAGGATACGGCCGCGCAGCATCGGCACTTCGATGACCTTGCCCTCCGGCAGGCTTGTCTGCAGAAGATTACGGAACCCCTCGACCTCGGCGCCCTGGATATCGACGAAGAAGAAATTCGGCGCCCGTTCCGGCAGGTTGCCGGTCAGCTCGCGGCGCAGGTTGCCGTCGATCAGCGCCAAGGTGACCAGAAGCGCCAGGCCAAGGCCGAGCGACAGGACGACCGAGGGGGTGAGCGCGCCGGGCCGATGGATATTGCCGATGGCTAGCCGAAGCGCCGGCGAATTGACGCGCGGCGCGCGGCGAGCAAGCGCCGCCACCAGAATGGCGACACCGCGCAATACGACGAAGGAAAAGGCGATGGCGCCAAGGAAGATCAGCGAAATCGTCCGGTCATAGGCGGTGAAGATCGCAAGACCGGCAAGAGCGCCAAGGCAGATCGCCGCCGCCACGAGATAGGGCCAGGACGGCAGCCGGGCCCGCTCGAACCCCTGCTCGCGAAACAGCGCGGTTGCCGGCACTTCGCGGGCATGGCCGAGCGGCAGGATGGCGAAGGCAAGCGACGTCAACAGGCCGAACACCGCAGCAAGGCCAAGCGCACCCGGATAGAGCTGGAACGCCGTCGAAACCGGCAGGACGCCTGCCAGAAATTGTGCCGCGATGAACGGAATGAGCGCGCCGAGCACAAGGCCGATGCCGATGCCGATGAAGGCGATCAACAGGATCTGGATGAGATAGATCGTGGTGACCATCGAGGCAGGTGCGCCGACGCACTTGAAGGTGGCAATGACGCCGCGCTTGGAATCGAGATAGGCGCGCACCGCATTGGCGACGCCCACACCGCCGACGATCAGCGCCGTCAGGCCGACCAGTGTGAGGAACTGCGAAAAGCGGGTGATGTTGGCCGTCAGCGCCGGAGCGGCATTCTGGCTGGTGCGAATGGACCATCCGGCCTGCGGAAACTTTTCCTCCGCCTGCCTGCGCAAGGCGGGCACGCTGGTGCTATCTGCGACCTTGACCTTGTAGGTATGCTCCACCAGGCTTCCCGTCTGCACCAGTCCCGACGCGTCGAGCGCCTGCTTCGAGATCATCAGGCGCGGCGCAAAACCAAAGCCGTCGGACAGCGCATCGGGCTCGCGCACGATCGTGCCGGCAACGCGAATGCGGGCGGTTCCGAGCAGAATTTCATCGCCGGCCTTAAGCCCAAGCCGCTCCAGCAAAAGCGGCGCGGCCAGCGCGTCGTAGACACCATTGTTTTCAGCGAGCGCCTGGGCCAGCGGCACCGCCGGTTCGCTTTCCAAGGATCCATAAAGCGGATAGGCAGCATCGACCGCTTTCAGCTCCACTAAAGCCTGGTTGGAGCCATCCGGCAGCCGGGCCATCGAGCGTAGGCCGGATGAGACGGCGACCGTACCGAGGCTGTCGATAAACGTTTTTTCCTCGTCGGTGGCGACACGGTTGTTGAGCTCGAAGCGGATATCGCCGGCCAGAAGCTCGCGGCCCTGGCTGGCGATCGAACCGGTGATCGACTGCGAGAGGGAATTGACCCCGGCAATGGCGGCCGTTCCCAGCGCCACGCAAGCGAGGAAAATGTAAAAACCCCGAAGGCCGCCGCGCATTTCGCGCAGCGCCAGACGGAGGGCCAGACCAAGACGGAAACGGCCGGATATAGCGGCCCTCATGCGGACACGGCCTTGGACAGCGGCGTGGCAGCGGGCTGTTCATGCCCTGACCCGGAGACGATCTCGCCGGAGCGGACGCGCACCTGGCGCGAGCAGCGGGCGGCGAGCGACGCGTCATGGGTCACCAGAACCAATGTCATGTCGCGCTCGACTTGCTTGGAAAAGATCAGGTCGGCAACCTGCTTGCCGGTTTCGCCATCGAGATTGCCGGTCGGTTCGTCGGCGATCAGAAGCTTGGGCGACGGCGCCAGTGCCCGGGCGATGGCAACGCGCTGCTGCTCGCCGCCCGACAGCTGGCCGGGATAATGCGACAGCCGCTCGCCAAGACCGACGGAGATCAACTCCTGCCGCGCGATCTCGAAAGCATCGCGGACATTGGCGAGTTCGAGCGGCACGGCGACATTTTCCAGCGCCGTCATGTTGGGGATCAGATGGAAGGACTGGAAGACGATGCCGATATTGCGGCCGCGAAATTCCGCCACCCGGTCTTCGCTCAAATTATGCAGCGGCGTGCCGTCAATGATGATCTCACCGCTATCCAGGCGCTCCAGCCCTGCCAGAACCATCAGCAGCGTCGATTTGCCCGATCCGGACGGACCGACGATCCCGACGGATTCGCCGGCATCGATCGTAAGCTGCATTCCCTTGAGCACATGAACGGACGCAGCGGCCTGGCCGAGGGTCAGATCCGCATTTTTCAGGTCGATCATGGTTTTTGCCAAGGGAAACTGTCCTATATGTACATTATGAAGGTTGCCGGAACGGCTGACTTTTACCGATTTAAGGGCGCGTTCATGCGAATAAAAGGTTTCTGTACATTTTTGTTGGCGATCACGGCGATTGTGATGATGCCCGTGATCAGCCGTGCCGAGCCGCTCAGCCTCGTCGGTTTCGGCGATAGCCTGATGGCCGGCTACCAATTACCATCGGCAGACGCCTTCCCCGCCCGGCTGGAAAAAGCCCTGCGCGAGAAGGGTCACGACGTGACGATCGCCAATGCCGGCGTCTCCGGCGACACCACATCGGGGGGTCTCGCGCGGATCGACTGGTCGGTTCCGGACGGTACCAAGGGCGTCATTCTCGAACTCGGCGCCAATGATGCCCTGCGCGGTATCGCGCCCGAGGAAAGCCGCAAAAACCTTATCGCCATGATCGAGAAACTGAAATCGCGCGGCATCGCCGTGCTTCTGGTCGGCATGATGGCGCCACCGAACATGGGCGCAGACTATGCAGCCCGGTTCAATCCGGTCTATCCGGAGCTTGCCAAGACTTACGGTCTCGAACTCTATCCGTTCTTCCTCGATGGTGTGGTCGAGGATGCCAAGCTGAAGATCGAGGACGGCATGCACCCGAATGGCGATGGCGTCGGCGTCATGGTCGAACGCTTCCTTCCTTCGGCCGAACGGTTCCTTCAGTCACTCGCGACCGGAGGCTAGGCGGGAAGAAATATACCGCTGTTCAGCGCCTGTTAATCGCGTTGGATAAATATTGCAGGTGCGAAATTGTATTTGCTTCTCGCAGGCAAGCATGATTCGCTGGGTTATCTTCAAGAGATTCGGGGAGCTCGTCATGCCGAGACTTTTCACCGCCCTCGAGATACCACGGAATGCCGCAATGAGCCTTTCATTGTTGCGTGGTGGTCTTCCCGGTGCCCGTTGGATCGATGTGGAGAATTACCACATCACTCTTCGCTTCATCGGGGACGTCGACAACCGCACCGCCGACGAGATCGTTGACCGGCTGGATCGGATCGAGCGCCCGGAATTCCAGCTGCAACTGACGGGAACCGGCGCCTTCGGATCGAAGAAGCCGCATTCCGTTTGGGCGGGCGTCAGCAACCCGCCGGAACTCTATGCGCTTCAGGCGGAAATCGAACGCATCTGCCAGAGGCTCGGCCTGCCCGCCGATCCCCGCAAATTCACCCCGCATGTGACGCTTGGCCGGCTGCGGTCGTCGCGGGTGGAGGATGTGGTCAACTATCTCTCCGGACGAGGCGGCTTCTACACCAATCCGTTCACCGTCTCTCGCTTCGTGCTGTTGTCATCACGCGATTCAGTCGGCGGCGGCCCCTATGTCACCGAGGAAGTCTTTCCGCTCTACGAGCGCTCCCTGAGCGTGCCGGCCAGCGAGCTGCACCCCTCAAAGAGCATGCTGTAGACGGTCTCGAACCCTTCCGGCCCCTCATAATAGGGGTCGGGCACATCGGTTGCGGTCCCCTTCGTATAGGCGAGAAACAGGTGCAGCTTGTGGCCCGCCGACAGTGGAGCCATCGCGCGCAGATCGGCAAGATTGCTGCGGTCCATCGCAAAGATCAGATCGAAGGCGTCGAAATCGCCCGGATGAACTTTGCGGCACCGCTCTGACGCGATATCGATCCCATGCTTCAGCGCGACGGCGATCGAGCGGCGATCCGGCGGATTGCCGATATGCCACCCGCCCGTCCCGGCCGAATCGACATCCACCGGAATATCCCCTGCCACATGCCTAAGAATACCCTCAGCAAGGGGTGAGCGGCAGATATTGCCGAGACAGACGAAGAGAATTCTGACAGTCTTCATGACTATCCAGCGGCTCTGGCCAAGCGGCTCTGGAAAAGGTTGAACCTATCTGCGGCCGCTGCGTTGTGAAACTGGAACCGGTTACCGCCATCAAAAAAATCTGGAAGGGGAAGCCCCATGAAACAGGAAAAGCTCACCAAGGAGGCCGTTGCCGAAAACCTGTCTTCCATGGACGGCTGGGTGCTGGCCGAGGACGGCGCGTCGATCTGGAAAGCCTTCCGTTTCAAGAGTTTCATTGAAGCGTTCGGTTTCATGACCGAAAGTGCGATCAATGCGGAAAAACTCAACCATCACCCGGAATGGTTCAATGTCTACAACAAAGTCGATGTGACGCTCACCACCCATGATTCAAAAGGGCTGACCGATTTGGACTTCAAGCTTGCCGCGAAGATGGACAAGGCGGCGGCGGGCCGCATGCCCGAGCATATGAAATAGGGCATCTGAAATAGCGGATGTGACATCACACCATTTGAAATCGCGGGCCTGCTCACCATATGATTTTCCATGACGGATGGGACAAGCAAGATGGATGACATCAAGATCGGCGAGATTTTGCTGCCTGGCGAGGAAAGTGAGCAGGAAGCGAAAGCCCGCAAGGTGAAGCGGCGTTTCTGGCCGACCCTGAAACGGGCAATGCGGCAGATCCCGTTCAGCCGCGATGTGGTTGCCGCCTACTATTGCGCAATGGATCCGGCGACGCCGCTGCGCACACGCGGCATCCTGTTGGGCGCCCTGGCCTATTTCGTTATGCCGTTCGATTTCATTCCCGACGTCCTGGCCGTTGTCGGCTTTTCCGACGATATCGCCGTTTTGACGGCGGCCTTTGCCGCGATCAGCGGCCAGATCAAGAAAAAGCACTATATCGAGGCCGACGAGACGCTGAAGGAAAAGCTTCCGGGCTGACCACCGAGTTCAATAGGCGCTATCGACCCCGCCCTCTTCGAGCATGGCCCGCAACTTGCCGAACGCAAGGCGGATGCGTGACTTGACGGTTCCCAGCGGCAGGCCGGTGGCTGCCGAGATCTCCGAATGCGACTGGCCAAAGAAAAACGCCATCCTGATCAGGGTCACCTGCTCGACGGGCAGCTTGGCCAGCGCCGTGCGGACGATCTGTTCGCGATCTTCGCTTTCGATCAGCTGATCCGGCGCGGGCGGTGCGGTGGGCAGGAGCAGCGGTTCGTGCGCATCCAGCGCGCCGTTACGCTGGCGGCGGGCAACGTCAATGCGCCGGTTGCGGGCGATGCGGAACAGCCAGGTCGAAAGCGAGGACTTTTCCGGATCGTAGAGATGCGCCTTTTGCCACAGGATAACCATCACTTCCTGCACAACCTCTTCCGCTTCCGTGACGCCGGCATTCTGCCGCATCAGGAAGGATTTCAGCCGTGGCGCGAAAAAGTCGAAGAGCTCCGAAAAGGCGGTCTGATCACGATCGCGTGCGACGGCCACGGCAAGGGCGGTAAAATGCTGTCTCACTTCAACATTCATTCCGCTTTTGATGGCCTCCCGCCCTGTTTTTTGCAGTATTGCACCAGAGGTACAGCGCTTTTGCCAAAGGTCAAACTCTTGCCTGATTCTTTGTGACATAAAACGAACGCCGGGCACGCGTCGGCTGATCGGGCAGCTGCCCGGCAAGCGAAACGTGCTTGGCGGACGGAATTCGGGAATTTTTCCGAAGCACCCGTTCTCTGGGGTTTTCGTACACCGTGGATCAAGGCAGGCTCGCAGAGTTCAGGCGCTTTATCGAAGCCCTGAAACCGGAGCAGGGTTTGCGCCGTACTTTGTTCCATATTAAAGCGGATAGCGCAGTAAGTTCAGGGAATGTTGACGGTTTAGTAACCTGAATTAAGTCAAAATAAATCAAATCGTGACCAAGCGTTGCCCGGCTGATGCTGATCGGGCTTTGGGCGCTCAAGAAACCGGCAGGACAAGATGTTTGTAAGAAAGCTCAACCTCGCACTCGCACTCGTGCTGGCATTTGCCGGCGTTGCTTCGGCCCAGTCGCCGACCCGCATTCAGCAGTTCAATGCCTGGGGCGCCTATTCCTATCAGGCCGGCGCCGGCAAGGTCTGCTATGTGCTGTCGGTTCCGAAGGAAAAGAGCCCGGCCAATGTCGATCACGGCGATATCTTCTTCCTGGTGTCGCAGCGTCCCGGCCAGAACATTTCCTACGAACCGCAGGCGATGATGGGCTATCCGCTCCAGGAAAATTCGAAGGTTACCGTCACCATCGACGCGAAGAACTTCACGATGTTTACCAAGGGCAACTCCGCTTGGGTGGAGAACGCTGCGGAAGAACCGGCTTTGGTTGCCGCCATGAAGACCGGCAAGGCGATGTCGATTGCCGCAAAGTCCCGCAAGGGCACGCCGACGGCCTATTCCTATTCGCTTTCGGGCATTTCGGCTGCGCTGAAGCAGATCGAAAACTGCAAGTAAGCGCAGCCGGACATCATCATTATCGCAAAAGGCCGGTTCATCCGGCCTTTTGGCGTTAACGCCGTCGTCTTTTTGCAGATCTGCCCTGAGGCGCCGGAGGGTGACGCCGGGCGAAAACCGTGCTAAAGGCCCGCTTGACGATAGCTGCGTGGATCGTTGACGACCCAGGGATCGCTGGCGATCCCGATGCGCGGCAAACGAATTCTGATCTCAGCATTGACGCAACCGGCTACAGGCAAAAGCGCTTGAACGGGCCTTGCGTATCGCAAACATGGGAAATGGCGAGAATGGCCGCGACTGAAGCACTCGATCTGGACCGTCCCGTCAAGGCAGCTGTCCGCACGGCAATCGCAGCCGAAAAGCCGACGCTGATCGGTCTTTCGCGCGAAGACATGGGCAAGGCGCTCGCCGATGTCGGCGTTCCCGCAAAGCAGGTCAAGATGCGCTCCAGCCAGCTCTGGAACTGGCTCTATGTGCGCGGCGTTTCCGATTTCGACCACATGACCAATGTGTCGAAGGACATGCGCGAGCTTCTGAAGAAGCATTTCACCATCGCCCGGCCTGAAATCGTCGAAGAGCAGATCTCCACCGACGGCACCCGCAAATGGCTCCTACGCTTTCCGCCGCGCGGTGCCGGCCGTCCTGTCGAGATTGAAACGGTCTATATCCCCGAGGAAGGCCGCGGCACGCTGTGCGTTTCCAGCCAGGTCGGTTGCACGCTGACCTGTTCCTTCTGTCATACCGGCACCCAGAAGCTGGTGCGCAATCTGACGGCCGAGGAAATCCTTTCGCAGCTGCTGCTTGCCCGCGACCGGCTCGGCGATTTCCCGGACCGCGACACGCCGGTCGGCACCGTTGTCCCCAATGAGGGCCGCAAGGTCACCAATATGGTGATGATGGGCATGGGCGAGCCGCTTTACAATTTCGAAAACGTCAAGACCGCACTGCTGATCGCGACCGATGGCGACGGCCTGTCGCTGTCGAAGCGCCGCGTCACGCTGTCGACCTCTGGCATCGTTCCGGAAATCTTTCGCACCGGCGAGGAAATCGGCGTCATGCTGGCGATCTCGCTGCATGCGGTGAAGGACGACCTGCGCGATATGCTGGTGCCGATCAACAAGAAGTACCCGCTGAAGGACCTGCTCGACGCCTGCCGGAAATATCCGGGCCTGTCGAATGCCCGCCGCATCACGTTCGAATATGTCATGCTTGAAGGCGTCAATGACACGCTGGAAGATGCCAAAGAACTGGTGCGCATGTTGAAGGGCATTCCGGCCAAGATCAACCTGATCCCGTTCAATCCCTGGCCGGGCACGAACTACCAGTGTTCGAAATGGGAGCAGATCGAGAAATTTGCCGATTTCATCAATGCGGCCGGCTATGCATCGCCGATCCGCACACCGCGCGGCCGCGACATTCTCGCCGCCTGCGGCCAGCTGAAATCCGATTCCGAGCGCATGCGCAAGGTCGATCGCATGGCGTTCGAGGCGATGATGATTGCCAATCACGGTGAGGATTGATCAGCAAATTTGATGGATGCTGGTCCGCAATTCGATTGATTTAAACCTCGAGCCTTCCTAAGACTGCCTAAAAATCAGTCTTGGAGGACACCCATGCGTTCGCTTCTCATCGCCCTGGCGGCTACTGCCGCCCTCACCCTGCCCGCCCGTGCGGAAGATGTCACGGTTGCGGTCACCGCGATCGTCGAACATCCGGCGCTCGATGCCGTGCGTGACGGCGTCAAGGAAACCCTCGCCGCTGCCGGCTACAAGGAAGGCGAGAACCTCAAGTTCCTCTACGAATCCGCGCAGGGCAACCCGGCAACCGCAGCCCAGATCGCCCGCCAGTTTGCCGGGGAGGCACCGAATGTGATCGTTCCGATCTCGACCCCGTCGGCGCAGGCCGTCGTTTCCTCGACGCGCGATATCCCGGTCGTCTTTACCGCCGTCTCCGACCCGCTCGGCGCCCAGCTGATCAAGGACATGGACAAGCCCGGCGGCAACGTCACCGGCCTGTCCGATCTGTCGCCGGTTGCCGAACATGTGGCGCTGATCAAGGAAATCCTGCCGAACGTGAAGTCGATCGGCTATCTCTACAATTCCGGCGAGGCAAACTCCGTATCGCTGCTCGCCGTTTTGAAGACCGAAGCCGAAAAGGCCGGCCTGACGGTGGTTGAATCGGCTGCGACCAAGTCGGCTGAAGTCCAGGGTGCTGCCCGCGCACTGGTCGGCCGTGCCGACGTCATTTACATCCCCACCGACAATACGATCATTTCGGCGCTCGAAGGTGCTGTGGCCGTGGCTGTCGAAGCCAAGCTGCCGCTGTTTACCGCCGATACCGATTCCGTATCGCGCGGGGCCGTGGCCGCCCTCGGCTTCAACTATCACGATGTCGGCAAGCAGACCGGCGATATCGTCGTTCGCATCCTGAAGGGTGAAAACCCCGGCGATATCGCCGTCAAGGTTGCCGCCGGCACCGACCTGGTCATCAACAAGGGTTCGGCCGCCAAGATGGGCGTGACCTTCCCGCAAAGCGTTCTTGACCGCGCCACCCGCGTTGTCGAATAACGCCAAACCACCCGAAATTTGCACAATCCGATTGATTTTGAGCCGCCCTCCTTCCATACGGGGGCGGTTCATTTGTAAAAAAGACCTGGGTTAGGCGGCGCACCTTGCAAAGCCCTGAGTGCCGCAGCGGGTTTGAAGACGTAAAAAGAAGAGGACCGACAGCGGTGAGCCAAATTGCCTTCTGGGGAGCAGTCGAGCTTGGGCTCGTCTATGCCTTCGTCGCCATCGGTGTATTCCTTGCCTTCCGCGTGCTCGATTTTCCCGATCTGACCGTGGACGGCTCCTTTCCGCTCGGCGCCGCCGTTGCAGCCGTCCTGATCATCGCCGGCGTCAATCCCTGGCTCGCCTCGGGCGTTGCCATGATCGCTGGCGCGGCTGCAGGCATCGTCACCGCCATCCTCAACGTCCGCTTCCGCATTCTCAATCTGCTCGCATCGATCCTGACGATGATCGCGCTGTTCTCCGTCAATCTACGGGTCATGGGCAAGCCGAATGTCGCGCTGATCAATGCCGACACGATGCTGTCGCCGTTTTTCGGCCTCGGCCTGCGGGACTTCTACGTGCGGCCTCTGTTCATTGGCCTTCTCGTCATCGTCGCCGTCATTGCCGTCTGGCGCTTCCTTGAAAGCGATGCCGGTCTTGCCATGCGGGCAACCGGCGCCAATGCGCGCATGGCGCGGGCGCAAGGGGTCGATACCAGCCGCCAGATCTATCTCGGCATGGCGCTCTCCAACGCGCTGGTTGCGCTTGGCGGCGCGCTGTTTGCCCAGACCAACGGCTTTGCCGATGTCACCTCGGGTGTCGGCACCATCGTCGTCGGCCTTGCGGCCGTCATCATCGGCGAAACGCTGCTCGGAGCGCGCGGCATCCTGATCGCGCTGATCGGCTGTGTGCTCGGCTCGATCCTCTATCGCATCGCCATCCAGCTGGCGCTCTCCACCGATATCCTGGGCCTGCAGGCCTCCGACCTCAATCTGGTCACCGCAGCGCTCGTCACGGTCGCCCTCGTCCTTCCCCGCCTGCGCCGCGGAGGTGCCGCATGATCAAGCTCGACAATATCCAGGTGATCTTCGGCAAGGGAACGCCGCTGCAGAAGCAGGCGCTGAACGGCGTCAGCCTGACCATCGAGGAAGGCACATTCGTGACCGTCATCGGCTCCAATGGTGCGGGCAAATCCACCGTGCTCGGGGTTCTCGCCGGCGACGTTATCCCCGCGGCGGGACAGGTGACCATTGGCAATACAGACGTGACCCGCAAGGGCACGGCCGCCCGCGCCGGGCTCGTTGCCCGTGTCTTTCAGGATCCGCTGGCGGGAAGCTGCGGCGCCCTGTCGATCGAGGAAAACCTGGCGCTGGCCGCACGGCGCGGCGAAAGCCGGGGGCTGACACCGGCCCTTGGCCCCAAGCGCCGCGAACATTTCCGCGACCGCATCGCCGAGCTCAACCTTGGCCTTGAAAACCGCATGCGCGACCGGATGGACCTGCTCTCCGGCGGCCAGCGGCAGGCGGTTTCGCTGGTCATGGCGACCCTTGCCGGTTCCGAAGTCCTGCTGCTCGACGAACATACCGCAGCGCTCGATCCCGGCATGGCCGAGTTCATCATGAACCTCACCCAGAAGATCGTCTCCGAGCGCAAGCTGACGGCGCTGATGGTGACCCACTCGATGCGCCAGGCGCTCGATTTCGGTCACCGCACCATCATGCTGCATGCGGGCGAAGTGGTGCTCGACGTCTCCGGCGACAGCCGCAAGACGCTGCAGGTCGAAGACCTCATCGCCATGTTCCGCAAGATTCGCGGCCAGACGCTGGATGACGATGCGCTTCTGATCGGCTGACCCTGTTCAGCGCGTCTGCGTGAACAGGATTTTTACCGCAAAGATCGAGAACACACCGGCAAACGTATAGTCGATGCCGCGCATGACGCTTTTGCGGCGCTGCAGCCAGCCGGACAGGCCATCGGCCGTCAGGATGACCAGCACATTGACCGGCATCGCCGCGACGATGAAGAAGAAGCCGAGGAACAGCAGCTTCTGCGTTACGGCCGGATCATGGGCGGTGACGAACTGCGGCAGGAAGGTCATGAAAAAGATGATGACTTTCGGGTTGAGCAGGTTGACCCAGAGCCCGGTGGATATATTGGCCAGCGCCGAGGCACCGGTGTCATCCACCTTCTTGACCGTTAGCGTCGATCCATAGCGGATCGCCTGCACCGCCAGCCAGAACAGATAGGCGGCACCGCCTGTCTTCAGGATCATGAAGGCTGTCGGCGAAGCCGTGATCAGCGCCGAGATCCCGAAGGCGACCAGGAGCGTGTGTACGACGCAGCCAAGGCTGGTTCCGACGACAACGAAAAAGGCGGCGGCCTTGCCCTGGCTCAGCGCCCGGCTGATCGACAGCGTCATATCCGGACCCGGCGTCGCCGCGAGCAGCAGCGTCGCTGCGGTGAAAGCCAGAAGTGTCGGCAGGCTCGGCAGGAAATCCATCTTTCAATCCTATGGAAGGTTCACGCATTCGGTGGATCAGCAAACATTGAATGACTGAAATGATACCTGAAAGCAATTCTGCTTTTCCGCGCCCATAACGCTGTCAGACAACCAATCCGATCACCAAATGGTGAAGACGGCGGCGGAACGAAATTTCGGCCTATCCGTTCATGTGGTGAAACGAGGAAACATTCATGAGAAAACTTGCAGTACTCTTCATCTCCGCCGTCACAGCTTTGACCAGCTTTGCGCCTGCACAGGCATTTCCGTCTGCGCCGGTAAAGGCCGCGACGGCTCAGACAGATATCGTGCAGGTGCGCGATCATCGTGAGCGCCGGATCATCCGCAACAATCACCGCCGCCACGGCTGGGACCGTAACCGTCATAGCAACCGCTGGGACCGCCGCCACAACAATCGTCACGGCTATTACCGCAACGATTATCGCCGCCACCGGAATAACAATGCCGGTGCGATCATCGGTGGCCTTGCCGCTGGTGCCATCATCGGCGGTGCCATCGCATCGCAGCCGCGCTATTCGAATGGCAATTCGCACACCCAGTCCTGCTACGCGCGCTACCGATCGTACCGCGCTTACGACAATACCTACCAGCCGAATTACGGCCCGCGCCGTCAGTGCAGGTAACAGTTTGCGAGGAGCGGCGATAGCCACACTGCGGACAATAATTGTTCGATCAAGCCCGCTGCCCCTCAGGGACGGCGGGCTTTCCGTTTTTCAAATCCTTGGTAGATGCAGAATGCCGAGGCGCGAGCCCTCATCGAGGTGCCGCCCGCGCAATTCTGGCCGCGAAAGGCTTGCACGCACCGGCAATCTCGCTAAAAGTGCAGCAGAATTTTCTTGGGCGCGATCCCGCGTCTTTTCGGACAAGACGGACAGACAAACATGGCAAAGCAAGTGAAAAAGGTCGTTCTCGCCTATTCCGGCGGTCTCGACACCTCGATCATCCTGAAATGGCTGCAGACCGAACTCGGCGCTGAAGTCGTCACCTTCACCGCCGACCTTGGCCAGGGCGAAGAGCTGGAGCCGGCCCGCAAGAAGGCTGAGATGATGGGCATCAAGGATATCTACATCCGCGATGTGCGCGAGGAATTCGTCAAGGATTTCGTCTTCCCGATGTTCCGCGCCAATGCCGTCTATGAAGGCGTCTATCTGCTCGGCACTTCGATCGCCCGTCCGCTGATTTCCAAGCACCTGATCGACATCGCCCGGGAAACCGGCGCCGATGCGATTGCGCATGGTGCGACCGGCAAGGGCAATGACCAGGTCCGTTTCGAGCTTTCGGCCTATGCGCTGAACCCCGACATCAAGATCATCGCCCCTTGGCGCGACTGGTCGTTCAAGAGCCGCACCGACCTGCTCGCTTTTGCCGAACAGCACCAGATCCCGGTTGCCAAGGACAAGATGGGTGAGGCGCCGTTCTCTGTCGATGCCAACCTGTTGCACTCCTCCTCCGAAGGCAAGGTTCTCGAGGACCCGGCCGTCGAAGCGCCGAACTACGTCTACATGCGCACGATTTCGCCGGAAGAAGCGCCGGATGTGGCGACAACCGTGAAGATCGGCTTCCGCAAGGGTGATGCCGTTTCGATCGATGGCAAGGAGATGAGCCCGGCCTCGATCCTGACCGCGCTCAACGCGCTCGGCCGCGACAACGGCATCGGCCGCCTCGATCTCGTCGAAAACCGCTTCGTCGGCATGAAGTCGCGCGGCGTCTACGAGACCCCCGGCGGCACGATCCTGCTCACGGCCCACCGCGCCATCGAATCGATCACGCTCGACCGGGGTGCAGCCCACCTCAAGGACGACATCATGCCGCGTTATGCCGAGCTGATCTATTACGGCTTCTGGTTCTCGCCGGAACGCGAAATGCTGCAGGCACTGATCGACAAGAGCCAGGATCATGTCGAGGGCGAAGTGACGCTGAAGCTCTACAAGGGCAATGTCATGGTCACCGGCCGCGAAAGCAACAAGTCGCTCTATTCCGACAAGCTGGTCACCTTCGAGGACGACCAAGGCGCCTACGACCAGAAGGACGCCGCCGGCTTCATCAAGCTCAACGCACTGCGCCTGCGCACACTGGCCGCCCGCAACCGCGACAAGTAACAGCCGGGCTAATCCGTGTTTCGAAAGCCCGCCTCCGCAAGAAGGCGGGCTTTTTCGTTGGTACCCACACTCCGTCATGCTTGGGCCTGACCCGAGCATCCAGCCGCCATGCCCGACGCCGGAGCGTGGATCCTCGGGTCAAGCCCGAGGATGACCCGAGAGGGGCATCCTTTAGAAAACGCCGGCTTCCTTACTTGTCCTGCGTTCTGTCCGCATCCAGAACCTGCCGCCGCGTCGCATGTTGAAACCAGGCATAGCTGGCAATCGACGTGAACAGCATCACCGGGATGATCACGCCGAAGGCTGTGAAGGGGGTGCCGAGGAGGGCGGCCGCGAGGCCGCCGAGAAAGCCGCCGGCCATCTGGATGAACCCCATCATCGCCGATGCGGAACCGGCAATATGCGGGAAGGAATGCAGAGCCGCCGTGGTCATATGCGGTGTCAAAAAAGCGATGCCGAAGCTGGAAAACGCAACCGGCAGCATGACCGACAGATAGCTCGGCGCGACGAAAAGCACGGACAATATGATCAGCAGTCCGCCGGTGGCACACAGGGCCAGACCTGCGCGAACCGATCCTTCGCCGCCAAGTTTTGCGGCCGTCAGCCTCAGACAGACCGAGCCTGAAAAATAGCAGCCGCTCTGCATCAGCATGCCTATCCCGAAAGCCGTTGGCGTCATGCCGACTTTGTCGATCAGGATGAAGGACAGCATCGTTGACTGCGCATAGAGCGCGCCGACCGAACCGCCGAGCACGATGGCAGCGGCGACGAAGCGGGAATCGCGGATGAGGTCGCCATAGGCCGACAGAAGCGGCCATGGCCGCGCGCGGCGCGGATCCGGCGTGGTGGTCTCGCGCATGAAGACGAGGACGGCGGCGATGGCGATCAGACCGAAACCAACCAGCAGGAAGAAAATAGCCTGCCAGCCGAAGGCCGCCAGTGCCAACCCGCCGATGGTCGGCGCCATGGCCGGGCCGATGGCCAGCATGATGCCGATCAGGTTCATGATCCGCGACGCCTCGGCACCGGTAAATTGATCGCGCACGATGGCGCGTGCAACGGTGATCCCCACGGACGCGCCAATCCCCTGGATCAGCCGCCCGGCCAGCAGCCAATCGACGGTGGGCGCAAACGCGCAGATGAGGCTGCCCATAAGATTGATGCCGACGAACGCGACCGTCGCCCGCTTGCGGCCAAACGCATCCGACATCGGTCCGGCAATCAGTTGCGCCACCGAGAAGCCACCGAAATAGACCGATAGCGTCAGCTTGATCATCGATTCGGTGGTGGCGAAGGCCTTTACCAGTTCGGGCATGGCCGGTGTGTAGATCGACATCGAGATCGGCCCAAGGGTCGCCAGCAAGGCACCGAGAATGCTGGTACGCCGTTCGCTCATCCGCAGGTTCATTCGCCGATACTTTTCTTGTCGGAGGAGACGCAGCGGTCGAGCTGGTGCAGATTTTCGCGCAGGCCCTTGAGGCTCGCGCGCAGCGCTTCGCGGCCCTGCGCATCGAGCCCCGACGTGACCTGGTCCATCAGGGTGCGGACCTCGCTGCGAAGAGCGAGAAGCAAGGGATCCGCCGCATCGGTGACGACGACATTCTTTGCCCGGCGATCACCGGGATCCGGCACCCGCTCCACCAGCCCGAGCGCTTCCAGACGATCGAGATAGGTGGAGAGCGTCATCGGTTCGATGCCCATCCGCACCGCAATGTCGGCCTGCTTGATGCCTTCGGTCGCCGCCACCTGGATCAGCGCCCTGGCCTCGCCCGGCGTCACGCCCAGGGCCGATGCCGTGATGCAGCGATCGAAAGCACCACGCAAAAGCCGGGACACATCGGTGAGCAACATGCCGATCGTATCGGTTTCCAATCTGACCGGCATGGGAACTCGCCTTTTAGGATATCGTAAGCATTACTTATCAAGCGCGAGATAGTCCGGCAAGGCCCGGAAAACACCGCTTAAATATGCAAATTACGTAATAAATCGATCACGAAAATATCAACTAAAAGCACGGGTTATGACAACCGCGTGCATCGCGCATGCGTGAATTGAACGTGTTCGCAGCGCAGGCGCAGAGTTCGCTGCGGGAGCAATGATGCTCCCCGCATTCACTGGGAGAGAGACTATGTTCAAGATGATTTTTGCAGCCGCCGCGCTGGTTGCCAGCCTGTCGGCCCCGGCCTTTGCCGCCGGCATGATGGCCTGCGACGACGCCTCGATCATGAAGACAGAGGAAATGGCCAAGGGCATGACCGATCCGATGAAGAAGGATCAGATGATGATGGCCATGAAGGAAGTCGACAGCGCCAAGATGGCGATGAAGGATGGCAAGACGAGCGACTGCTCCATGCATCTCGACAATGCCATGAAGGCAACCGAAGCCAAGTAGATCGCCGCTTTTCGCGCGGGGCAGAGCCTTGCCTGGCCCTGCCCCGCACCTTTCCCCGGGCATCTTGACGGAATCATCTGCGCAGGGTCGAATGTGCTTTCACGCGCGAGGAGATTCCATGACGCAGACCCTGCTTTTCGGCGCCTTCCTGGCCGCCCTCCTTTATGTCCTCATTCCCGGTCCGGCCTTTCTCGCGCTGCTTGGCATCGGTGCCGGACAGGGCCGCAAGGCGGGTGCGATGTTCATGGGCGGACATCTGGCCGGTGACCTGCTCTGGTCGGCCCTGGCGCTCGTCGCGATTGTCGGCGCCAAGACGATCGGCAGCACGGTGTTCGACATTCTCGGCCTTTTCTGCGGCTTCTATCTCGCCTGGATCGGCTGGAACGCGCTGCGGGCCAAACCGCGCGGCGAAAACCAGCCGCTGATCAGCGTCGAGCGGCCCTACCGGCGCGGCCTGATTTTCGGCCTGACGAACCCGAAGGGCTATCCGGTGGCGCTGGCGACCTTTACGGCGCTGCTTGCCGGTTCTTCCAATGCGCTGGATTTTCATGCGCTGCCGGCGCTGCTAGCCGTTTCCTTCCTTGGGTTTCTGGTTGCCGATATCATTCTGATCGGCATCATCGGCGCATCGGTGGTGCGGCGTTTCTACCGCCGCCATGAACTGGCAATCGTGCGGCTCTCCGGTGTCCTGTTCATGGGCTTTGCCGTGCAGGCCATCTGGCATGCAGCACCCGGACTTTTAGGCCTGCGCAAGCCTTGACCGGCGGCTCGCAAACGCCCACCTGACACTCTGAATATTTCCAAAATCGCTGCCAGCAAATGTGGGCGGCACCCGCCACCTGCGGGATAGACCGGACTGCGAAAGGACTGCCTTATGACGTCGAGCCCCGCGCTGAACCCCGCCATCACCGACTGGAACGGCCCGGATGGGCTGCCGCGCTTCGAGGCGGTCGGCGACAGCGATTTTGCAGCGTCCTTCGAGGCGGCCCTTTCCGGCCACGAAACCGAAATCGATACCATCGCCAACAATCCGCAGCCTGCCACGTTTGAAAACACCATCGTCGCCCTTGAGACCGCAGGCGAAGCGCTGTCGCGGGTTTCCTCGCTATTCTGGAACCGCGCCGGCGCCCATACCAACGATACGATCCAGGCGCTGGAACGGGATATTTCGCCGAAGATGTCGCGGCATTATTCCAAGATCGGCATGAATGCCGCGCTGTTTCAGCGCATCGACACGCTCTGGGAGATGCGCGAAACGCTTGGGCTTGATCTTGAGCAGACACGGGTGCTGGAGCGCCACTGGAAGGGTTTTGTCAAATCCGGCGCCAAGCTGCCGAAGCCGGAACAGGAACAACTGGCGGGGATCAACGAAAAGCTCGCAGGCCTCAGCACCCGGTTCGGACAGAACGTTCTGGCCGACGAGAAGCGGTGGTCGCTTATTCTGTCCGACGGTCCGGAACTTGACGGCCTTCCGGATTTCCTCAAGGACGCCATGGCTTCGGCGGCCCGCGAACGCGGCGAGGACGGCAAATATGCCGTGACCCTGTCGCGCTCGATCATCGAGCCCTTCCTGACTTTCTCTGAACGCCGTGATCTCCGCGAACAGGCCTTCAAGGCATGGGTTGCGCGCGGCGAAAATCCCGGCGAGACCGACAATCGCGGTGTCATCCGGGAAACGCTGGCACTGCGCAGCGACGTCGCCAAACTGCTGGGCTATGGTAATTTCGCCGAAATGAAGCTCGACAACACCATGGCCAAGACCCCGGCCGCAGTAAACGGTCTCCTGCGCGCGGTCTGGGCAAAGGCCGTAACGCGGGCCCGTGAGGAAGAGGCCGATATTGCCGGCCTGATCGCAGAAGACGGCAAGAACCACGACGTCATGCCCTGGGACTGGCGCTTTTATTCAGAACGCATCCGCGCGCAAAAATTCAACTTTTCTGAAGCAGAGCTGAAGCCCTATCTGCAGCTCGAAAAGATCATCGAGGCCTGCTTTGATGTGGCCAGCCGGCTGTTCGGCATCCGCGCGATCGAAAAGAAGGGCATCCCCGCCTATCACCCGGATGTGCGCGTCTTTGAAATCCGCGACGCTCAGGACAAGCTTGTCGCTCTCTTCCTCGGTGATTATTTTGCCCGTTCCTCGAAGCGCTCCGGCGCCTGGATGAGCGCGTTCCAGTCGCAGCACAAGCTGCCGCTGAAAAACGGGAAGACCGGCGAACTGCCGATCATCTACAATGTCTGCAACTTTGCCAAACCGGCGGAGGGAAAGCCGGCGCTGCTGTCGCTCGACGATGCCCGCACGCTCTTTCACGAGTTCGGCCATGCCCTGCATGGCATGCTCTCGGACGTGACCTACCCATCCGTCTCCGGCACCTCGGTGTCGCGCGATTTCGTCGAGTTGCCCTCGCAGCTCTACGAACACTGGCTGACGGTACCGGCGATCCTCAGGCAATATGCCGTGCATGTCGAGACCGGCGAACCTATGCCGCAGGCGCTGCTCGACAAGGTTCTGGCCGCCCGAACCTTCAATGCCGGGTTCAACACGGTGGAATTCACCTCGTCGGCGATCGTCGATATGGAATTCCACACCCGGGGTCCGGTCGACGACCCGATGGCGGTTCAAGCGGAGATCCTCAGCGAACTCGGCATCCCGAAATCACTGGTCATGCGCCACGCCGCGCCACACTTCCAGCACATCTTCGCCGGCGGCTATTCGGCCGGCTATTATTCCTACATGTGGTCGGAAGTGCTCGATGCCGACGCCTTTGCCGCCTTCGAGGAAACCGGCGATGCCTTTGACACGGCCATGGCCAAAAAGCTGAAGGACCACATCTATTCCGTCGGCGGCTCGATCGACCCGGAAGATGCCTACAAGGCCTTTCGTGGCAAACTGCCGAGCCCGGATGCGATGCTGGCGAAGAAGGGGCTGGCGGCGTGAGTGGCCACAAGACTTGCGCAATTCCATGTTATTATGTTCAGGATGAGTTTCGACTTGAGAAACTGATAAAAGCTTCCTGAACGCTTGAAAGGATTTTTCGTTATGAACGAACCGCTTAAAAATCTTCTGGAAGCCGCTAGAAAGATCCCTCAGACGGAAAGGGATTTGGAGTTGCAAAGGCGTAGCTTCGCCTATGGAAATACACATTTCGAAAACGAACTTATTACGCGCGAAATGGTGGATAAAATCGCGGAGCAGATGGCAGCAAAGAAGCAGAAATGACGGACACGATCCGGCGGCATAGTATTGCAACAGAAGCGTACATCATCACTGACGCACAAGAGCGCGCTGAAGCTGAAGCACGCAACGGACTGTTGCAATATGACACCGCCTGCAAGATCATTTTTGATG
This sequence comes from Rhizobium sp. Root483D2, assembly GCF_001426685.1. Lineage (GTDB taxonomy): Bacteria > Pseudomonadota > Alphaproteobacteria > Rhizobiales > Rhizobiaceae > Pararhizobium > Pararhizobium qamdonense. Next base: position 84,422 of record NZ_LMFB01000015.1, read on the forward strand.
CCATTGAAAAAGGCGCGCAGTGGAAGCTTCGCCCTTCAGCTCTGTTGAGCCTCCACAGGGAAGCCCTGCAGGGGATTAGCCATCACGCTGGAAATTACCGTCCTGCATCCGTAGAAATACAGGGAAGCAAGCACAAGCCGGTCGAAGCCCATCTCGTTCCTGAGTTGATCGAAGAGCTTTGCGACTACATCAATGCGCATTGGAATGAAAAGACGGCAATACATCTGGCGTCTTACGCGATGTGGCGCCTCAATTGGATACATCCGTTCAGCGATGGCAATGGACGAACGTCCCGGATGATTTCGTATGTCGTCTTATGCGTGAAGCTGGGCCTTATGTTGCCAGGCAGAAATACAATACCGGATCAAATAGTCGATAACAGACGTCCTTATTTTGAAGCTCTGGAACAGGCTGATCAAGACTCCAACTCGGACGTGTACGACCTTTCTAAAATGGAAGCGTTGATGGAAACGATGCTCGCAGTGCAGCTTGCGAGTGTCATGGAATCCGCAACAGGTAAGCCATATCTGTAAAACAGCTACCTCGCGTCACGGAACTGTCGCCAAACCGTTGGAATAGATTCATCCAACTGTAAACGAACTGACATCGCTTTCGCCAAAGGTCCGCCTCGGGTTTCGCGTGATTCCCGTGACGGTACCAGAGGCCGATTTGGTCGATATTCAGGATACGCTGACCCGCCGCTCCTTCCTTGTGTCTGCCGGGGCTGCCGGGTTTGCCGCCACATCGGTTCTTGCAACGCCATTTTATTCACGAGGTTACGGTAGGCCGTCCTTCACGCATGGTGTCCAGTCCGGCGATGTCGATACGAAATCCGGGATGATCTGGACACGGGCCGACCGGCCCTCGCGCATAGCGGTCGAATATTCGACCACCGAGAGTTTCTCTTCCCCCGTCCGCCTTCCCTCGATCGATGCGCTGCCCAAAAGTGACTACACGGTGAAATGCGCGCTTGATCATCTCTTGCCCGATCAGGACATCTTTTACCGCTTCACCGCGACGGATCTCTATGACAGCAACAGCGTTTCCGAACCGGTTATCGGCCGGTTCCGCACCGCACCGCTGCGCCGCCGCTCGGTGCGTTTCGTCTGGTCGGGCGATACAGCAGGCCAGGGCTGGGGCATCGACGACATAGGCATGAAGACCTATTCGACCATGCAGCTGCACGAGCCGGATTTCTTCATCCATTCCGGCGATACGATCTATGCCGACAACCCGATCCCCGATGAAATTCCGCTCCGCGACGGCACCATCTGGAAAAACCGGATCGTCACCCCGGAAAAGCGCGAGGTGGCCCGCACGCTTGAGGAATATCGTGGCCAGTGGAAATACAATCTTCTCGACGATCACGTCCGCGCACTGAACGCCACATGCCCGACTTTTTACCAATGGGACGATCATGAGGTCTTGAACAACTGGTCGCCGTCGACCCATCTGCGCGACGATCCCCGCTATCCGGACAAGGACGTCTCCGTCTATGCGGCCCGCGCAATGCAGGCTTTCCAGGAGATGACGCCGATCCGCGCCTTTCCGGCCCAGCCCGGCCGCATCTTCCGCAAGATCCCCTATGGCCGGCTGCTCGATGTCTTCTTCGTTGATCTGCGCTCCTATCGCGAAGCCAATCAGGGCGGCGGCGATGAATTGTTCGGCTGGCAGCAGGCGGATTGGCTGAAGCGGGAGCTGGCAGCCTCGAAAGCCACCTGGAAGGTGATCGCCTGCGATATGCCGATCGGCCTCGTCGTCTGGGACGATTTTGCCAACAGGCAGGGCTCCGATGCGATCGCCAATGGCGACAACGGTCTGCCAACAGGCCGCGAAAAGGAATTTGCCGATATTCTCACCTTCATCCGTGACAATGCCATCCAGAATACCGTCTGGCTGACGGCGGATGTGCATTATACCGCCGCCCATCACTACGACCCCTCCCGTGCCGCCTTCAAGGACTTCCTGCCATTCTGGGAATTCGTCTCCGGTCCACTGCACTCGGGCACCTATGGGCCCAAGGAACTGGACATGACCTTTGGTCCGCAGGTGCGCTTCATAAAGGCCGCCGGCAGCGGCATCGACCAGAATCTGCCGCCGTCTGCCGGCCTGCAATTCTTCGGCCTTGTCGATATTAACGGCCAGACGGAACAGATGACGGTCCGGCTGATGGATCGGGACGATCACGAGTTGTGGCAGATCACCCTCGATCCTGCCGGGAATTCCGTATGAAACATCGGCCGGATTCACTCTCTCTCAAGACTTTGCCGCCTTCCCCCCTTTCGCAAATGCAAAAAAACCTGTATGAGCCGCGCAATTGAAGATGCGGCGTTCATCACATACGCCCCGAAACCTCCGAGTATTCACACATGAAAATGCGCAACATCGCGATCATCGCACACGTTGACCATGGGAAAACCACGCTCGTCGACGAACTTTTGAAGCAGTCGGGTTCGTTCCGCGACAACCAGCGCACGACCGAGCGCATGATGGATTCGAACGACCTCGAAAAAGAGCGCGGAATCACCATTCTGGCCAAGGCCACCTCGATCGAGTGGAAGGGCGTGCGCATCAACATCGTCGACACCCCCGGCCACGCCGACTTCGGTGGTGAAGTCGAGCGTATCCTGTCGATGGTCGATGGCGCGATCGTTCTGGTCGATAGCTCGGAAGGCCCGATGCCGCAGACCAAGTTCGTGGTCTCCAAGGCCCTGAAGGTCGGCCTTCGCCCGATCGTCGCGATCAACAAGATCGACCGTCCGGACGGCCGCCATGAAGAAGTCATCAACGAGGTCTTCGACCTCTTTGCAAACCTGGATGCGACCGACGAACAGCTCGACTTCCCGATCCTCTACGGTTCGGGCCGTAACGGCTGGATGAACGTCAATCCGGAAGGTCCGAAGGAAGAGGGCCTCGCCCCGCTTCTCGACCTCGTTCTCAAGCACGTTCCCGAGCCGAGCGTCGGCGAGGAAGACGGCGCGTTCCGCATGATCGGCACGATCCTGGAAGCCAACCCCTTCCTCGGCCGCATCATCACCGGCCGTATCCATTCCGGCTCGATCAAGCCGAACCAGGCCGTCAAGGTTCTCGGCCAGGACGGCAAGCTGATTGAAAACGGCCGTATCTCCAAGATCCTCGCGTTCCGCGGCATCGAGCGTACGCCGATCGACGAAGCGCATGCGGGCGACATCGTCGCCATCGCTGGCCTGTCCAAAGGCACGGTCGCCGACACGTTCTGCGACCCCTCGGTCACGGAAGCGCTGCATGCCCAGCCGATCGACCCGCCGACCGTCACCATGTCCTTCATCGTCAATGACAGCCCGCTTGCCGGCACCGAAGGCGACAAGGTAACAAGCCGCGTCATCCGTGACCGCCTGTTCAAGGAAGCCGAAGGCAACGTCGCGCTGAAGATCGAAGAAGCCGAAGGCAAGGATTCGTTCTACGTGTCCGGCCGTGGCGAATTGCAACTGGCCGTTCTCATCGAGACCATGCGCCGCGAAGGTTTCGAGCTTGCCGTATCGCGTCCGCGCGTCGTCATGCACAAGGACGAAGCCACTGGCCAGATGCTGGAGCCGGTCGAAGAAGTCGTCATCGACGTCGATGAGGAATATTCCGGCGTCGTCGTCCAGAAGATGTCCGAGCGCAAGGCTGAAATGGCCGAGCTTCGTCCGTCCGGTGGCAACCGCGTTCGCCTGAAGTTCTTTGCTCCGACCCGTGGCCTGATCGGCTACCAGTCGGAACTGATGACCGACACGCGCGGCACGGCGATCATGAACCGTCTGTTCCACGAATATCAGCCTTACAAGGGCGATATCGGCGGCCGCGTTCAGGGCGTTCTGCTCTCCAACGACGCTGGCGAATCCGTTGCCTACGCCATGTTCAACCTGGAAGACCGCGGCCCGATGATCATCGATGTCGGCGAGAAGGTCTATGCCGGCATGATCATCGGCATCCACACGCGTGACAACGATCTGGAAGTCAACGTGCTGAAGGGCAAGAAGCTCACCAACATGCGCGCCTCTGGCAAGGACGAAGCCGTCAAGCTGACCCCGCCGATCCGCATGACGCTCGACCGTGCACTCTCCTGGATCCAGGACGACGAATTGGTCGAAGTGACGCCGAAGAACATCCGCCTGCGCAAGATGTACCTCGACAGTAACGACCGCAAGCGTTTCGAAAAGTCGCGCGGCGCTGCATAAGCAGACCGTTTAAAACAATGAAAAAGGGCGCAGCGATATCGATCGCTGCGCCCTTTTTCGTTCGAGCCACATTGTCTATGGGTAGATCAGGATTTCAACACACCGCTCTTCTTCGCGGTCCAGGTGGCGATATAGTCCATCAGCGCATTGTTCAGGCAATCGGATGGCGTCAGGCCGAGTTCGCTCAAGCGGGCCCGGATGGCGGGCATATCATCGGGATCGGTACCGGCTTCGATGATGGACGAGACGAAAGCGGCAAAGCCGGGCGGCGACCAGCCGTCGGTATCGAAACGTTCCGGGTGAATGAAGTCCAGCCCCTGGAAAGGATGCTCGCGCTCCACCGGACCATACATGTGCACGCCGCAGCCCCTGCAGGCATGCCGCTGGATCAGTGCCGACGTATCGACGACTTCAAGCTTGTCGCCGTTTTCAAGCACCGTGATCTTGTCATGCGGAACGACTGCAACAACCGAAAATGTTGCCCCGGCCGGCTTCCAGCATTTGGTGCAGCCGCAGGCATGGTTATGGGCGACGTCCCCTTCGATTTTAACGCGTACAGGCTTGTCAGCGCAGGCGCAGACCAGAACGCCGCCGGAGAAGCCGGTTGCGGCCCTGGGCACGCCTTGGTCGAGCAGGGGATGCAGAGAAACGGTAGCAGGCATGTCTTCCTCCCATGCCGGTTTAAACAATCCCGCCTCCCGTGCCGGCAGATCGCGGCAAGGCGTTTCCATCAGCATATCACGATGTTAAAAAGAGTCTCCTGGCACGCCCTGCCGGGAACGATGACAGACCCTGCCGCAAGATACAAAAAAGCCCCGTCATTGCTGACAGGGCTTTTGAGATGAAAGTAGTGCTTGACGAAAGGCTTACGCAGCTTCTTCCTGCGCTTCGTCTTCTTCGATGGCCTTGCCGCGCTTCGGACCCTTGTTCAGGTTCGTTTCAACGAGACGGACAGCTTCGGTTTCCGACATCTTGTTTACGGCTGCGATTTCGCGCGCCATGCGGTCAAGCGCAGCTTCATAGAGCTGACGTTCGGAATAGGACTGCTCCGGCTGGTTTTCAGCACGATAGAGGTCGCGAACGACTTCGGCGATCGAGATCAGGTCACCGGAATTGATCTTGGCATCATATTCCTGCGCGCGGCGCGACCACATGGTCCGCTTGACGCGTGCCCTGCCCTGGACGACCTTCAATGCACGTTCGACGAAATCGGTCTCGGAGAGCTTGCGCATGCCAATGGAAACGGCTTTTGCGACCGGTACCTTGAGACGCATCTTGTCCTTTTCGAAATCGATCACAAACAGTTCGAGCGACATGCCCGCAACCACCTGGTCTTCGATAGCAACGATTTGTCCAACGCCATGAGCCGGGTAAACGATCGATTCACCGGTCTTGAATCCATGGCGTGTTGAAGATTTTTTCTGCTGGGTCGTCATTCGTTTCAAAAACTCCCTGTTACGCTCCCGGCTGCGAGCCGGGGCCGGGTCAGTCAGGCCCGGGATGGACGGGGGCACCGTCGGGTGACTCCATGCTGATCCGTTCCAACGGTCATCAAATCGATCTTCTGCGGAGCGATCACACACAAGCAACTGCCGTTGCGTATTTGGGGTCAGCCGCGCAGTGGGATTGTTTTGCTTTCGTGATGGTTTTTCGGGCACACGCAAGTGCCACGATGTGGATCAGTTTTTAGACCCTATCATAAAAAACTGCGGAAATCAATAATTTGCTTTACAACGGCCATCAAGGCCAACCAGCCCTGCACGGACATGGTTAAGCCATGATTCCCCAAATTTCGCCATCTTTTACAGCCGGGAATCGACCGGCTGGCAGACACTCGCGCGCGTCAGTCGCCCGTGCCGGGCTTCGGCGAAAAGTATTTCTCGTACTTGCCTTCTTCGCCGTCCATTTCCTTGGCTTCCGGCATCTCATCACGCTTGACGGTGATATTCGGCCATTGTGTGGCGAAGTCGGCATTGACCTTCAGCCACATGTCGAGGCCCGGTTCGGTATCTGGCTTGATGGCGCCTGCCGGACATTCTGGCTCGCAGACACCACAGTCGATGCACTCGTCGGGATGAATGACCAGAAAATTTTCGCCCTCGTAGAAGCAGTCCACCGGGCACACTTCAACGCAATCGGTATATTTGCAGCGTATGCAATTGTCGGTCACGACATACGTCATGAGGTACTCCAGCGATTTCTCACGTTGACGGCAGACAGGAACCTGAGAAGAGGCCCGCTTGTCCGCATCGGTTCGGGGATACCAGCCCGCCAACGCCTCTCGCGGCGCAACATGGCTGCTCATTTACCCCGTGAGGTAAAGGCTTTGCGGGGGCTTTGCAAGAATAATCCATGCGCCAAACGGCCCCCTGGCGGGACAGTTTTCTATTCCTCGTCCCAACCCTGCTTGAGCCTATCGACGTCGCGGCGTTCCTTCTTGGTCGGCCGGCCGCTGCCACGCTCGCGGGTTGCCTGCTCAAAGGCGTTCGGCTTTTCGCCGGGAACGGCTGCGGGCGTCAGATCCTCGTAGAGCAGGCGGGCTTCTTCATAGGGGCCGCGCCGCACACCGGGGAGGAGAACGCGCACGATCGTGTCGCGCCGGTCCAGCGAAACGGCGACGATATCACCAGCTTTCAAAGCATGGGAAGGCTGGGTGATCCTGGCATCATTGACCCGGATATCACCGGACTCGATCGCCTTCTGGGCGATCGAGCGGGATTTTTGCAGGCGCGTGAAGAACAGCCATTTGTCGAGACGCTGGCGCAGAACCGGCAGGGACTGAGGCTGCTTTTCACCCATACGCTGACCTTCAGCCTTATTTCTTCATCTGCTCCTTGAGAGCAGCGAGCTTGGCAAAAGGCGAATCCGGATCCATCGGCTTTTCCTTGCGCGGCGGACGGGCCTCGAACTTGGCGGCCTGCGGCTTTCCGCCGCGGTCGTTGCGATCGGGACGATCCTGACGGTCGCCCTTTTCATGCCGCTGGCCACCCTGGGGCTTGCCACCGTCACGGCCACGGTTGCGATCCGGCTTGCCGCCACCACCCGGTTTGCGATTGTCGTCGCGGCCTTCGCGGCGGCCTTCGCCCTCACGGCGCGGCTCGCCACCCTCGCGGCGGGCTTCACCCTGCGGTGCACGGTTGCCCGCGCCACGGCGATCGCCCTGCGGGCGTCCACCGGAACGCTGGTTGTCATTGCGGCTGCCCGGGCGCCACAGAAGAACCGGCTTGGCCTCAACCGGCTCAGCCAGTTCGCCTGCCTGCTCTGCAATAACGGCCTGATCGGACGCTTTGGCTTCAGCGGCGGCCGGAACAGTCTCTACAGCCTGTTCGGCAGTTGCCGGTTCGGAAGCTGCCGGTTCGGAAGCCTGCACCTCTTCCCCTGCAGGATCAGCGTCGGCGTCGTCATGATCGGCGGTTTCAGCCGGCGCATCGGACGCTGTAGCATCCGTTGCCGGTGCGGCCGATCCGGACTGGGCGGCCAGGAACGCAGCGGCGTCCTCGACCTTGACGGAATCTGCCCGGTAGCCGAGACCCTTGAGGATCTCTTCCATATCGTCAGGCGTCGCCCCCAGAATGGACAGCATTGCCGTCGTTGCGGTGAAGCGGCGGCCATCATAGGCGCCGTCCGGACGCGGCGTCGTGCCCGGCTTCCACTGCAACAGCGGACGGATGAGGTCAGCCAGGCGCTCAAGGATGTCGATGCGGACGGCACGTTTTCCGAGGAAGCGGAAGCCGGCCAGCTTGTAGAACGTGCGCTCGAACGACGGATCGGTGACCACCGACGTGCGGCCAGCGGCCAGAACCGGGATCAGATCACCATAGCCCGGCTTGTCGAGACCGTCATTCTTCAACGCCCAGAGCAGCGTGATGAGTTCGGCCGGAGCAGGCTTCAACAGCGCCGGCATGAAAATGTGATAGGCGCCGAAACGGATGCCATGGCGGCGGATGGAAGCGCGCGCCTCCTGATCCAGCGACTTGACGTCATCGGCGACATCGCGGCGGAACATGACGCCGAGATTTTCGACCAGCTGGAAAGCCAGGCCCTTGGCAAGACCTTCGAGATCCTCGGCGCGCGAGAGATCGTCAAGCGGCTTTAGAACCGTCGAGATGTGATGATTGACGAAGCGTTCGATGCGGGCCAGCACATGCTCGCGGGCATTGCCCTGCAGCTGCTCGTCGGCAAGCAAGAGCACGCGCGGACGCATGACATGGTCGCTGGCCGTCAGCCGCGCCACGGGATCGCCGAGCCAGCGCACGAGACCATCCGACGACAGCGCCAGATCGGCATTGCCGGCCGCATGCAACCGTGCCGCACGCGCTTCGAACTCGAGAGCCAGCGCCTTTTGCGCAGCTCCTTGCGCTGCACGCGCGTCGAGACCATCGCTCACTGTCGCCAGCGTGAAACGGAACCCGGCCAATTGTCCCACATGATGACCTTCAACGAAGACATCGCCATTTACACTGATTTCAGCTTCCAACATCGCATTCTCTCTCAGGCGCTTCATGAGCACAGATGTCCTGCGATCAACAAAGCGTTTCGTCAACCTTTCATGTAACGCGTCAGACAATCGATCCTCGATTTCCCGCGTCTTTTCTTGCCAGTGTGTCGGATCGGCAAGCCATCCCGGACGGTTGGACACATAGGTCCATGTCCTGATTTGTGCAATTCTCGCGGACAATGTGTCGATTTCACCATCCGTATGGTCCGCGCGGCGGACCTGTTCGGCCATGAAATCTTCATTCACTGTGCCACGCCGGACGAGATCGGCATAGATCGTCGAAATCAGATCCGCATGCTGCGCCGGCGTTATCCGCCGGTAGTCGGGAAGCGCACAGGCTTCCCACAGTTTCTCTACACGCTCCGGTGTCGTCGCGACACTGGTAACCTCCGGATAGCGCGAAAGATAGTCCAAAGCCTGCTGATCGACCGCCGGCAGGGCCCTGGTGAGGCCATGGACGGCAGGCGCGGCATCCAAACTCTTCTTCAGAGCCGCGATCGAGGCATAATTCATCGATTTGGAGCGCCATTGGAGAACGCGGACGGGATCGAACTGATGTGATTCGATCCGGTGCACCAGCTCGTTGTCGAACGGCTCGACCCGCGAGGTGACCCCGAATGTCCCGTCACGCAGGTGACGCCCGGCGCGTCCGGCGATCTGCGCCAGCTCGCCGGGATTGAGATCGCGGAACTGGTAGCCGTCATATTTGCGGCCCTGGGCGAAGGCGACATGATCGACATCGAGATTGAGCCCCATGCCGATGGCATCCGTCGCCACCAGATATTCGACATCGCCGGCCTGATAGAGCGCCACCTGCGCATTGCGCGTGCGCGGCGACAGAGCGCCCAGCACGACGGCGGCACCGCCGCGCTGGCGGCGGATCAGCTCGGCGATCGCATAGACCTCCTCGGCGGAGAAGGCGACGATGGCGGTGCGCTGCGGCAGGCGCGTGATTTTCTTGGAACCCGCATAGAGAAGCTGGGACAGGCGCGGGCGCTCGACGACGGTGATCCCCGGCAGCAGATGTTCCAGGATCGGCCGCATGGTGGAGGCACCGAGGAGCAGTGTCTCCACCCGGCCGCGCAGATGCATCAGCCGGTCGGTGAAGATATGACCGCGCTCCAGGTCGCCGGCAAGCTGCACCTCGTCGATGGCAACGAAGGCAGCCTTGGTCTCGCGCGGCATGGCCTCGACCGTGCAGACGGAAAAGCGCGCCATATGCGGCGTGATCTTTTCCTCGCCGGTGATCAGCGCGACATTGTGGGCACCCACCTTTTCGACGACACGCGTATAGACCTCGCGCGCCAGCAGGCGCAGCGGCAGGCCGATGACGCCGCTCTCATGCGCAACCATGCGCTCGATCGCGTAATGCGTCTTGCCGGTATTGGTGGGGCCGAGCACCGCGATCACGCCGCGGCCACTCAAGATCATCGGTTGGTCAGGCACTATATCGATCCTGCGCACTTTCAATCTGCGAAGGCCATTCACGGCGTTTCAAAGCCGTTTCAACCGGCGCAGAACACATGCCCACGCAAAAGCACAAACGCAAGGGGCATGGGATCATGAAACGTTCAAATGGGGCCTTTGGCTGTCATTTCCACCCCCTGCCTGCCGAATTCGGAACAGCGGTGGAACGAATCAGCGACGAAACGCAGACTCCAGCGGATTCAGGGTTTGTTCACCGCTACATCTGGGCTTTCGAAGCCGGATTCGCACCAGATGCTGAATCGCTATTTTGAGCGTCCGTTTCACCGAAAAATGAAGATTGCACGGCGTGCGCAATGAAGCACGAATCTGAGATTCAGAATCCAAATAGCTGAATTTCCCGGAAAATTTTCCCAGCCGGTCCGTTGGAGAAAATACCCTTAAATATTAGGGTATTTTAAAATAGCACCCAGAACAAAAAGCATACAAAGAGTGATCCAGGGGCTTTCACCCAGCCAGCACCCACACGATATGGTAGAACAAAGCGTGATGCTTCAAAGTTTTCTTCGCCGAATTCATATCCTCCCGAAATTGGGAGCGAATTGGGCATGAATCGAGCCAGCAATCCTTATGATCGAAAGAGACCGGCACATTCATGTGTGTTGAAAACGCAAGACGGCACCCGAAGGCGCCGTCAGCAACCCAAGCAGGGCTCAATCAGACGAAAAATTGACCGCCATTGGCCGAAATCGTCGAGCCGGTGATGAAACCGGCATCGTCGGAGGCCAGGAACACGACGATCCGGGCAATCTCGTCGGGCTCGCCCAGACGGCCGACGGGTATTTGCGGGATGATCCGTTCGTTCAGTACCTTTTCCGGGATGGCACGGACCATCTCGGTACCAATATAGCCGGGGCAGACGGCGTTGACGGTAATCCCCTTGGCGGCGCCTTCCTGGGCCAGCGCCTTGGTGAAGCCGAGATCGCCGGCCTTTGCGGCCGAATAGTTCGCCTGACCCATCTGGCCCTTCTGGCCGTTGATCGAGGATATGTTGATCACCCGGCCGAAATTGCGGTCGCGCATCCCGGTCCAGACCGGATGCGTCATGTTGAAAAGGCCGGTGAGGTTGGTACCGACCACGTCACCCCATTGCTCCGGCGTCATCTTGTGAAACATTGCGTCGCGGGTGATGCCGGCATTGTTGACGAGGATTTCGATTGGGCCGAGATCATCGACCACATGCGCGATTCCTTTGGTGCATTCCTTATAGTCGGAGACGTCCCATTTATACGTCGGAATGCCGGTGACATCGCTGAAGGCCTTCGCCTTTTCGTCATTGCCGGCATAGGTCGCGGCCACCTTGTATCCGGCCCCCTTCAACGCGATGGATATGGCCGCGCCGATGCCGCGCGATCCGCCTGTGACCAATGCTACCCTGCTCATCCGACTTCTCCCCTGTTGAATCTTTTTGTTTTGACGCTGGCGCTGAAGGGCGCCGGACAGCTCTTCCGGCTTTTGCCGTGAAGTTCGCCCCGGCCTTGGCGCCGGGGCGATCAACGACAGTCAGAGTGTCACAGCCGCTCGACGCACATGGCAACACCCATGCCGCCGCCGATGCAAAGCGTGGCGAGACCCTTGGAAACGCCACGGCGCTTCATTTCAAACAGAAGCGTGTTCAGAACGCGTGCGCCGGATGCGCCGATCGGATGTCCGATGGCGATGGCACCGCCATTGACGTTGACGATGGAGGTATCCCAGCCGAGATCCTTGTTGACGGCGCAGGCCTGCGCGGCAAACGCCTCGTTGGCTTCGACAAGTTCCACATCGGCGACAGACCAGCCGGCCTTTTCGAGGGCCTTGCGCGAAGCCGGGATCGGCCCTGTGCCCATGATCTGCGGATCGACGCCGGCCGTGGCCCAGGAAACGATACGGGCGAGCGGCTGGATGCCGCGGCGGCCGGCTTCCGCCTCGCTCATCAGCAGCGTGGCAGCCGCCCCGTCGTTCAGGCCCGAAGCGTTGGCAGCAGTGACCGTGCCTTCCTTGTCAAAGGCCGGGCGCAGTTTCGCCATCGATTCCAGCGTTGCGCCGTGGCGGATATATTCGTCCTGATCGACGGTCACGTCGCCTTTGCGGCCCTTGACGATGAAGGGAATGATCTCATCGGCAAAACGCCCCGCCTTTTGCGCGGCTTCGGCCTTGTTCTGCGATCCCAGCGCAAACACGTCCTGGTCTTCACGCGACAGCTGCCACTTCTTGGCAACGTTTTCCGCTGTCGTGCCCATGTGATAGCCGTAGAAGGCGTCGGTCAGGCCATCCTTGATCATGGTGTCGATCATCTTGAAATCGCCCATCTTGACGCCGCCGCGCAAATGCGCGCAATGCGGCGCCATCGACATGGATTCCATGCCGCCGGCCACGATGATCTTGGCATCGCCGGTGGCGATCTGCTGCATGCCGAGCGCCACGGCGCGCAGTCCCGAGCCACAGAGCTGGTTCATGCCCCAGGCCGTCGCTTCCTGCGGAATACCGGCTTTCATTGCCGCTTGGCGCGCCGGGTTCTGGCCTTCGCCGGCCGACAGAACCTGACCGAGAATGACTTCATCAACTTCGGCGGCCTCGACACCGGCGCGCTCCAGCACACCCTTGATGACAGCGGCGCCCAGCTCATGGGCAGGCGTATTGGCAAAGGCGCCGTTGAACGAGCCAACTGCGGTCCGGCCGGCGCTGGCAATGACAATGGAGGGCGTGCTCATGAGATATTTCCTCGTTCTTTTCTCGCGATTGCCAAAGACTGGCAAAGGACGTGGCGCAAGTCAAACGCCTTGATGCAGTGCGGCGCGTTTCGCTCCACAATCCGATCACAAGCTCGTCAGGAGGCAAAATTTTGCACCTGCGTCCACGCAACGCACAAAGAGATTGTCAGAACCGGTTTTTTGCGGGTACTCTGAAAAACATAATAAAGACGGGAGCATGGGAGGAGACCCAGATGGCCAAACACGACGGTCAGATTGTCATTAAAAAATATGCCAACCGGAGGCTCTACAATACCGGGACGAGCACCTATGTGACGCTCGACGATCTCGCTGTGATGGTGAAAAAGGGAGAGGAATTCACCGTTCAGGACGCGAAATCAGGCGACGACATCACCCATTCGGTGCTGACACAGATCATTTTCGAGCAGGAATCCAAGACCGGCAACACGCTTCTGCCGATTTCCTTCCTGCGTCAGCTGATCTCCTTTTACGGCGACCAGATGCAGATGGTGGTGCCGAGCTATCTCGAACATTCGATGCAGGCGTTCACCGACCAGCAGGTGACGATGCGCGAACAGATCAACAAGGCCTTCGGCGATACGCCGCTTGGCAAGAACCTGACTGTTCCACTGCAATTGGTAGAAGAACAGGTCAAGCGCAACACCGATCTCTTCCATCAGGCCATGCAGATGTTCTCGCCCTTCATGGCGGCAACACCGGCCACCAAGGAGCCGCGCAAGGCCGAGGCCAAGGATATCGATGAGCTGAAGGAGCAGCTGCGCGCCCTGCAAACGAAGCTGGAAAATCTCGGCTGACACGCTTTCGTGCCGCGCTGCCGTCCAAAACGGCGCGCGGCACCTTTCAGGGCGCAGTTACAGCCCGATGGACACATCCCGCCCGGCCGTGCGCATCGACACGGAAAAACCGGCGATGACGTCGATGAAGCAGATCGTCATCAGGATGAAGAAGACATGGGTCGCGGCATTGGCGACCAAAAGGAATTCCACCAGGAAGACGATGAACAGAACCATCGAGAGCAAATGATCCATCAGCGCCTTGGAGCTGATGCGGGTTGCCTTGAGGATTTCGACGAAAAGCAGCACCAGCGCAATCACGATCGTCAGATCGCCCATGCTCATCGTCCAGATCGCGCCCGACAACATCGTCATCGAGAACACCGTGTCTTCAAAGACCGCGACACCGCCGCTTCCCAGGATGCCCATCATTCCAAGATTGTAGAGAATGAACGGCACGATCAGCAACGGAATGGCGGCAATCATCAGCAACGGCTCCCAATTTCTCGCCCCGCCTCTCCGGGCCGGACGTTTGTCGATATGTGCATCACAGCGCGGCAGGCGTCAAGAAAACGGCTGCGGCTGGCAGATAGGGCAGAGATTTGGGAAAACTAAGGCGGCGCGGCATAGCCGGCATGCACGTAAGCATCCCGGCGAACAACGCAAAAAGGGCCGGCAAAAGCCAGCCCTTTCAATGACAGCCTGACGGCCCGCTGATTAAGCGGAAGCCTTCGGGGTCAGAACCTGACGGCCGCGATACATGCCTGTCTTCAGGTCGATGTGGTGCGGGCGGCGCAGTTCGCCGGAGTTCTTGTCTTCGATATAGGTCGGTGTCTTCAGCGCATCGGCGGAGCGGCGCATGCCACGCTTGGACGGGCTTGTTTTTCTTTTAGGTACAGCCATTTCATACTCCACTTATCGGGCAAAACTCTGTTTCGCAGCCAGTCTGTTGGCCTGGAAAAACAGATGTCAATCTCGGAATTTGCCGGGCTTATACATGCCCCACAGGCATTTGACCAGTCCCTGCAGGCATTTTTTCGCGATGCCCGCCGAGGAAAATCCTCAGGCCTCGTCCTCCGGCACGATCCAGGTTTCCTGCAGGGCCGCCTCCTGCCACTTGCGGAAGGCCGGATGCGTCTTGACCGCATCCATATATGCCAGAGAGCCGGGATTGCGGGTAAGGTCGTAGATCTCGAAACGATTGACCACCGGCGCAAACATTGCATCGGCCGCCGTAAAGCTGCCGAACAGGAACGGACCGCCGGAGCGCGCCACCGCCTCGCGCCAGATCGTCTCGATCCGCTCGACATCCTCCGTGACACCGTCGGGCAGCGCGATCGCCCGCTTCTCGCGGCGGATGTTCATCGGGCAGGCACCGCGCAATGCCCGGAAACCGGAGAGCATCTCCATCGAATAGGCCCGCGCCACCGCCCGCTCAGCCGGATCCTTCGGCCAAAGCCCGGCATCGGGGAAAAGTTCGGCGGCATATTCGATGATCGCCAGCGATTGCCAGACCCGCACATCGCCATGATGCAGAACCGGAACCTGTCCTGTCGGCGAAATATCCTTGAACTTCGGGTTCCCCGCCGGAAAATCGAAGGGGATGACCACATCCTGAAACGGAATGCCGCAGGCCTCCAGCGCAAGCCAGGGCCGCAACGACCAGGAGGAATAGTTTTTATTCCCGACATAGAGTGTCAGTTGGGTCATCGATCTTCTCCGGTCCGTGCCAAACGAGATCCTGCTATAGAGGACACATGAGCATCACAGCCAATCAAAAGACCTGATCTCACCCATAAAGGCATTTGATATAGTCACCCGAACGGCTGGCGCGGCGCTCGATCATTGCGGCGAGGCTGCGCAGGCCACGGCCGGGCTTGCCGGCATTGCGTTCGATCGGATTGGGCAGGGACACGGCAAGAAGTGCCGCCTGCCGCCGTGTCAGCTTTGCGGCGGGAACGCCGAAATGGTGTTGTGCCGCCGCCTCGGCGCCATAGATGCCGGGACCCCATTCGGCGACATTGAGATAGAGTTCCATCATCCGCTGCTTGCTCCAAACGAAATCGGATGCCAGCGCCAAAGGCAGCTCCATTCCCTTGCGAATGAAGGAGCGGCCGTTCCAGAGAAAAAGGTTCTTGGCTGTCTGCATCGGGATCGTCGAGGCGCCCCGGGTGGATTCGCCTTCCAGCGCATCGTTGACGACGCCGCGCATCTGCACCCAATCGACACCGTCGTGGATGCAGAACTGCCCATCCTCCGACATCATCACCGAGCGCACCAGATTGGGCGAGATGTCTTCGAAAGCGACCCATTGGCGGTCATAGCCGCGCAACAGAACGAGATCGCGCAGCATCAGCGTCGAAATCGGATGGATGAAGCCCGGTGCATAAATGACGATCAACAGATAGGGCAGGATGGCGATCGCGACCGCGATCAGAAGAATCTGGCGCCAGCGCCGGCGCAAGGCCTCGCCCCATCCCCGCGCACGGCTCGTCGGCACGTCCTTTTCCTCCCGAGATTCCGGTACAATGTCCACCCCTGAAACGCCCGCCTGATGATCCATCCAATTTTCATAGAACAAGCGCGGATAAAATTGAACGGTTTTCTCGGTAACGCACAGCAAGACACGCCCGCGAGCGCCGATGGGA
This sequence comes from Rhizobium sp. Root483D2, assembly GCF_001426685.1. Lineage (GTDB taxonomy): Bacteria > Pseudomonadota > Alphaproteobacteria > Rhizobiales > Rhizobiaceae > Pararhizobium > Pararhizobium qamdonense. The sequence continues at coordinate 100,739 of NZ_LMFB01000015.1, forward strand.
GCGCCGATATGGTAAAATCCCGTTGCCAGCGGGCGCGCAGTCATGCCAAACAGCGCCGCATGAGCGAGACATCCTTCGAAATCCGCCTGAAGTCCTGCGCCGCAGAGGTCGAGGCGTGCCTGACCGGCATTCTCAGTGAAGAGCCGCAGCCGGACGAAATCGCCAGGCCCGCACCGCTCCTTGCCGCCATGCGCCACGGTGTGCTGAATGGCGGCAAGCGGCTGCGGCCCTTTCTGGTGATGGAAAGCACCGCCTTTCTCGGCGGCGACAGGCAAGCGGCCTTACGCATCGGCGCAGCGCTCGAATGCGTTCACAGCTATTCGCTGGTTCACGACGACCTGCCGGCCATGGATGACGACGATCTTCGCCGCGGCCAACCGACGGTGCATATCGCCTATGGCGAGGCCAATGCGATCCTTGCCGGCGACAGTCTGCTGACCCTTGCCTTCGATATCATTGCAGCCCCGCAAACAAACTTGTCCGACCGGCAGAAGACCGAACTGGTGCTGGCCTTGGCGCGTGCCTCCGGCATTGGCGGCATGGCAGGCGGGCAGGCGCTGGATCTGGCTGCCGAGACATCGGCCCCGGACGAAGCCGCGATTGTGACGCTGCAGGCGATGAAGACCGGCGCGCTGATCCGCTTTGCTTGCGAAGCCGGCGCCATCATCGCCGGGGGCAGCGCCGGCGACCGCCGGCTGATGCGCAGCTACGGCGAGACGATCGGCCTTGCCTTCCAGCTGGCCGACGACCTGCTCGACCTCACGGCGGACGCAAAGACGATGGGCAAGGCGACTGGCAAGGACGCCGCCCGTAGCAAGGGCACGCTGGTCTCGCTGCATGGCCAGGCCTGGGCGGAAACCCGGCTGGCAGCCCTCGTGGCTGAGGCGGCCACCCTGCTTCAGCCATTCGGCAACCGTGCCGATATTCTGAACCAGACCGCGCGTTTTATCGCTAATCGCAGCCACTGATATCGGCGGACGGCGCCCGGTTTTTCACGGCATTTTCGTCTCACTCTCAACGCAAGAACGCACTGCAACGGCTTGTCCGCTAAGGGGGATAGTTGTATCTGATTTTGCCTGCACAGTCTTGGATTTATGCATGGATGCATATTTCAAGCGCCTGTAATAAAAGGCATTTTAACTTTGCCTTATTGACACGTCTGTGTGTTTGAAATATCTCCAACGGCATCGGGGAGTAGCCACTGCATATCCCTGCAGGATCGTATCAACATGCTTGCGCCCATGCGCATGGTGCGATCGGCCGAGACGCTCGGCCCGGCAAGACCGTGGCGACGATGCCCTGCCGGACAGGCAATCAACGCCCGGGTTCCCACGTCCGTTTTTGAAGGCTCATCCATGTCACCGTTTACCATTGCCATGCTGGCAATCAGCATGTCCGTCGATGCTTTTGCTGTTGCCGTCGGCCGGGGTGCTGCCATCGGCCGGCCAAAATTTCGCGAAACCATGCGCACCGGTCTCGTCTTCGGCATCATCGAAGCCATCACCCCGATCATCGGCTGGGCCGCAGGCGTTGCCGCCAGCCAGTTCGTCCAGGCGGTCGATCACTGGATCGCGTTCGCGCTGCTGGGAACCGTCGGCATCCACATGCTCTACGCATCGACACAGAAGAGCGAAGCGGCACCATCCGCGCAATTGTCTCTTCCGCTGTTGATGGCGACGGCGATCGGCACCAGCCTCGACGCGATGGCTGTCGGCGTTTCGCTGGCCTTTCTCGACGTCAACATTTTCGTCATTGCAGCCGCCATCGGCGTTGCGACCTTCCTGATGTCCTCGGGCGGCATGCTGGTCGGGCGCCTGATCGGCGAGCGTTTTGGCCGGATCGCCGAGGCGCTGGCGGGCGTGGTTCTGGTGGGCCTGGGGATCTCCATCCTGATCGAACATCTGTCGGCTTGAGCAAGCCGGCAAAATTGTCACCGCAACAAGAATGCGCGTTTTCTTTATTGGCGCGGTCTGCATGATGGCGCCCTGCCGCGCTTGAAAGCGCTGCCCGGAGATTGCTGCATGTCCACCATTTTGCCCTACCTGCCGCAACTGATGGTCGCCTGGGGCGCCTATGTCATCGCCACCGCATCGCCGGGCCCGGCCGTCGTCGCCATCATCTCGACGGCCATCAGCCGGGGCCGCAATGCCGGACTGGCGCTGGCCTTTGGTGTTCTGACAGGGTCCTATACCTGGGCGATGCTGGCAGCCGCTGGGCTTTCGGCGCTGATCAGCACCTATGGCAACGCCTTGTTCATCCTCAAGATTGCCGGCGGTCTCTATCTGCTCTGGCTGGCGTTCAAGGCACTGAAATCGGCGATGCGGAAGGAGACAGAGGCCACTCTGCCGCTCGAGAAACAGCCACCCTCGTTGCGCCGTCTCTACTTCAAGGGGCTCGGCATCCACCTGACCAATCCGAAGGCAATCTTTTCCTGGCTGACGCTGGTATCGCTCGGCACGCCGCAGGATGCGCCGCAAGTCATGCCCGTCCTGATCGGCGGCTGCATGGTGCTCGGCATCATCATCTTCATGGGCTTTGCGCTGCTGTTTTCGATCGAGCCGGTACACCGCGGCTACAAAAAGTCCCGCCGCTGGATCGAAGGCGCCATGGCTGGGTTTTTCGCCTTTGCCGGCCTCAAGCTGTTGACCGTGAAACTATAGCCTATTCGGCGGCCGCCTGGCCCTGGCCAAAGCGCCGTTCGATATATTCGCCGACAAGCGTCTCGAAATCGCCGGCAATATTGGTGCCGCGGATCGTCAGCGCCTTCTTGCCATCGATATAGACAGGGGCTGCCGGAAGCTCGCCCGTACCCGGCAGCGAAATGCCGATATCGGCATGCTTGCTTTCGCCGGGTCCGTTGACGATGCAGCCCATGACCGCGACCTTCAGGCCCTCGACGCCCGGATATTTCTCGCGCCAGACCGGCATGTTGCGGCGGATATCGCCCTCGATTTTCTGGGCCAGCTCCTGGAACACCGTGGATGTGGTGCGCCCGCACCCAGGACAGGCGGCAACGACCGGGATAAATTGGCGAAAGCCCATGACCTGCAGAAGCTCCTGCGCCACCCGCACCTCGCGGGTGCGGTCGCCGCCGGGCTCCGGCGTCAATGAAATGCGAATGGTATCGCCGATACCCTGCTGCATCAGGATGCCGAGCGAGGCCGCCGAGGAAACGATGCCTTTCGAGCCCATGCCGGCTTCCGTCAGCCCCAGATGCAGCGCATGATTGGAGCGTGACGACAGCATCGCGTAGCAGGCGATCAGATCCTGGACGTTGGAGACCTTGGCCGACAGGATGATGCGGTTGCGGGCAAGGCCTGCCTCTTCGGCAAGCTCGGCCGAAATCAGCGCCGATTGCACGATGGTTTCGCGCATCACCTGCTGCGCCGTCAGCGGAAAGCCTTTGGCCTGGTTGTCATCCATCAGGCGGGTCAGAAGCTCCTGGTCGAGCGAGCCCCAGTTGACGCCGATACGCACCGGCTTGTCGAACTGGATGGCGCGTTCGATGATTTCGACGAACTGCTTGTCCTTCTTCGCCTTGAAGCCGACATTGCCCGGATTGATGCGATATTTCGCCAGCGCCTCGGCGCAGGCCGGATGATCGGCAAGAAGCTTGTGGCCGATATAATGAAAATCGCCGATCAGCGGCACATCGAGGCCAAGCCGTTCCAGACGCTCGCGTATCTTCGGCACCGCAGCCGCACTCTCGTCGCGGTCAACCGTGATGCGCACCAGCTCCGAGCCTGCCCGGTGCAGGGCAGCCACCTGGGCGACGGTCGCATCGACATCGGCCGTATCGGTATTGGTCATCGACTGGACGACCACGGGCGCCGATCCTCCGACGATCACCCCGCCAACATCGACGGCAACGGAGGCCCTGCGGGGTTGCGGTTCGTAATCGAAGGCGGAAGACATGAAAGCCCCTTGCACGTGCTGTTGCGGCGACTTTCCCTGAGGTGGATGAGGAAAGCCGCCTTGTCAACGGCAACATTCATGGATTGACGGCGAATTGATGTCTGCCGCGCCAATCGGCTCATCCTGTCAGTGCTTTCTACCAAGGGCTTTCGGCGCACTCCCTCTTCTCCCCGGCGGGGAGAAGGTGCCCGAAGGGCGGATGAGGGGGCCGAAGGCCACTTTATCTGGCTCCGGCTTCGCCGAAGCCCCCTCATCGCCTCGCATTCGCTCGGCACTTCTCCCCGCTGGGGAGAAGAGGGAGATCACGAGGGGCCGTTGCAAAAGTCAATCATCATTCACCCACGCTCCTTCGGATCGGCATGCACGGCGTGATGCGACAGCGCCAGAACGACGATGAACAGGATCGGCACGCAGGTAAAGATGATCGAGAAGCCGGTATGTTCCGCAACGAAACCGATCAGCGACGGCGCAAACAGCATGCCGGAATAGCCCATGAACGTGGCGACCGACAGGCCGATACCCGGCGCCAGGCCCGGCATGTTGCCGGCGGCCGAAAAGGCGATGGGCACCATGTTGGAAATGCCGACACCGGCGAGCGCAAAGCCGAGGATGGCGAGCGGCGCATTGGGCGCCAAACCGGCCAGCACGAGGCCAACCAGCGCCGTCAGCGTGCAGGCGCGCAGGGTTCTCACGCCCCCGAACCGGTCGCGGACATGGTCACCGGCAAAACGCATGATCGCCATCGTGGCCGAGAAGGCGGCAAAGCCGAAACCGGACATGGCAACGGAAGCGCCGAGTTCGTTGCGCAGGTAGAGCGCGCCCCAATCCAGCACCGTGCCTTCCGGCACCATGGAGAACAAGGCGACCAGGCCGATCAGCCAGGGCAGCGGATTGGACGGCAGCCGCAATTTTTGCTTGGCCGTATCCGGATGCGGCTGGTCGGCAAGGATCATCGGCCAGGCAATCGTGAGCACCGAAAGGCAGACCAGCGTGACGAGGATGGCATGCGCATAGACGCCGAAATGCGCCATGATGAGGCCGCCGCTCGCAGCGCCGATCAGACCGCCAAGGCTCCAATAGGCATGGCAGGACGACATGATCGCCCGCCGCATCGATTTTTCGACCTCCACCGCGTTGGCATTCATCGCCACGTCCATCGCGCCGACGAAACCGCCAAGCAGGGTCATGCCGATCACCGCCGTCCAGACATTGGGAAGGAGCGTGAGCAATAGCAGCATCGGCGACAGCAGGATCGCCGTTACCTTCACCACCTTTTGCGACCCGAGCCTTGCGATAAACCCGCCAGCAATCGGCATCAGCACCAGCGACCCCAGACCGAAAGCAAGGATCAGCAAGCCGAGCACGCTTTCGCTAATGCCGAGCCTGTCCTTGAATTCCGGGATTTTGGGCGCCCAGCTCCCGGTAACGAAGCCGTTCATCAGGAACAGCAGCGAAACGGCAAGCCGCGTTTTTGGCATATAGGGTTGCCGGACGGCGGCTTGCGGCGGGTTGATACGATGCTGGTCCATGGTCTTTTCCTGTAGAACGTGGTGACGGCGTCAGGCCGTGATTTCGATGGGGTTGCCGTCGGGATCGCTCAGCACAGCCTCGTAGAAGCCGTCGCCGGTCATGCGCGCCGGCGATAACAGGATGCCCGATGCCGCAGCCTTCGCCGCCAGTTCGTCGACGGCCTCGCGGCTGCCGAGAGACAGCGCCAAATGCGCATAGCCCTGGCGCTCGGCCTGCGCATTCTCTGCGCTGATCCAGGGGCCTTGCATGACCTCGACCGAGGGACCGTCCTTCAGATATAGAAACCGCGAGGAAAAGCCGGGACGCCGCGCGCTTTCGTATAGATCACCCACGGTGGCGCCAAAGATATCGGCCCAGAAACGGCAGAGACGATCGAGGTCTGTGGTCCAGAGTGCGACATGGGCAATCCTCATGATCTTGCTTCTCCTGCATAAACAACTGTAATGCCTTGGGTTTCGTAGAGTTCGGCTTTGTCTTTGGCGGCGTCATGCTCGACGATCAGCGTCTGGCATTCCTGCGCCGCAATGACCGAATGCGGCGCCGATGTGCTGAGCTTGTCATTGGTGACGGCCGCGATCACGGCAGCGCTGTTGCGGGCCACGAGCCGCTTGAATTCCGCATCCTCATATTCGAAAGCCGTCAATCCGGCCGCAAGATCAACGCCACAAACCCCAAGGATGCACAGATCCGGCCGCAGCACGGACACGTCGCGCTGCGCCTTGGCACCGACTGCGGCCCCAACCTGCCGGACGATCTTGCCGCCGATAAGAATGATATCGGCAGCGGGATTTTTCATCAGTTCGGCTGCAATCAGCGGCGTATTGGTCACCGCCGTCAGCTCCAGCCCGTTTGGAAGCGCCTGGGCGATCGCAAGATTGGTCGAGCTCGCATCGAAAAACACAGTCATGCCTGATGTGAGGAAGGGCACGGCGGCTGAAGCAAGCGCTGCTTTGCGCCCCAAAGCCTCGCCAACGCGCTGGACCAGCGTCGTGCCGCCCGGCGCGACCGGCAGCGCACCGCCATAGACCCGCTCGCAAAGCCCGGCTGCCGCCAGTTCGCGCAGGTCCCTGCGGATCGTATCCTCAGAAACGTTGAACTCCTGCGCCAGATCAACCGCCAGCACGCGGCCGGACAACCGCAACCGGTCCTGAATGAGGCTCTGTCTCTGTCGCAAAAGCAGCTCTGTCTGCATGAAAACTCAAACCACGGATAAACGAGTGTAAATCGGCATAAACGTGCATAAACGTAGAGTGCCGGAATTTCAATCGATTTATTGAGGTTTTTAGATGAGCCTCTGAAAGCCCTGCCGCAAAAATCAGCTCCCAGCCTTGATTTTAAGCGCACGGCGCCAATTTTGCGTGGAAACCTTGTGAATATGAGAAAAACCTTTCGCTCCTGCAGGGAACAATGAAGTTTTGTGCGCTGTCATGGATCAAGCGGCATGCGATTGTCCCCCCACACCGGCAGACGAGCCGGACCAAAAGATGGAAAAATAAAATGAAATGGGTTCCCACACTTCTCGCCGCTGCCGCCTTTGCCCAGCTGGCTTCCGGCTCTGCTTTTGCCGGTGAAAACCTGGAAGCCGTCAAATCGGCCGGCGCGCTGAAGATCGGCACGGAAGGCACCTATGCCCCGTTCACCTATCACGACGAAAGCGGCAAGCTCGTCGGCTTTGACGTCGAAATCGGCGAGGCCGTTGCTCAGAAGCTTGGCGTGAAGGCCGAGTTCCTCGAAGGCAAATGGGATGGCCTGATCGCCGGTCTCGATGCCAACCGCTACGACGCCGTCATCAACCAGGTCGGCATTACAGAAGAGCGCAAGAAGAAGTATGACTTCTCCGAGCCCTACATCGCTTCGAAGGCCGTTTTGATCGTCAAGTCCGACAATGCCGAGATCAAGGATTTCCCGGATCTGAAGGGCAAGAATTCCGCCCAGTCGCTCACCAGCAATTTCGGCAAGCTGGCGCAGGCGTCCGGCGCTGAACTGATCGGCACCGACGGCTTCGACCAGTCGATCCAGCTGGTCCTGACCGGCCGCGCCGATGCCACCATCAATGACAGCCTGTCCTTCCTCGACTTCAAAAAGAAGAAGCCGGACGCACCGGTCAAGATCGCCGCCGAACAGGCCAATGCCGACTATTCCGGCATCATCGTGCGCAAGGGCGAGCCGGAACTTCTCGACGCCATCAACAAGGCGCTGACCGAGATCAAGGCCGACGGCACCTATGAGACCATCTCGCAGAAATATTTCGGCGCCGACGTTTCGAAGTAATTACAGGTAACAGGCAAAGTCCCCTCCCCGAAAAAGAGGGGACACGCACAGGACCAACCGCGTCCTCCCTCTTCTCCCCAGCGGGGAGAAGGTGGCGCACCGCGCCGGATGAGGGGGCCACACGCCCCATATGTCCGGCCCCAGCTTGACCAAAGCCCCCTCGAAGCCGCCCGGCACATCTCTTGAGGCGGGCAAAACGCGGACATCATTCCCATCCTCCCACAGGTCATAGACGACGGCCCTGCCCTTATGCGAGGGGTATCTCTGTCTGAAAGGACGTGTATTCTGCTCACGTCATAAAGCCCACGAAAGAATAGCCGTGCCCCCTTGGCTTCAACTCATGCTCGATTCGCTCTGGCCGCTCATCCGCGCCGGGCTGATCTTCACAATCCCGCTGACGCTGCTTTCTTTCACGCTCGGCCTGGCGCTGGGGCTTTTGACCGCCGTCACACGGCTGTTCGCACCAAAGCCGCTGGTCGCCATCGCGCGGTTCTACGTCTGGGTGATTCGCGGCACGCCCTTGCTGGTCCAGCTTTTCGTCATCTTCTACGGCCTGCCGAGCCTCGGTATCCTGCTCGACGCCTTCCCGGCCGCCCTCATCGGCTTCACGCTCAATATCGGCGCCTATACTTCCGAGATCATCCGGGCCGTCATCTCCTCGGTGCCGCGCGGCCAGTGGGAGGCCGCCTATTCGATCGGCATGAGCTGGAGCCAGGCCATGCGCCGCACCATCCTGCCGCAGGCAGCACGTGTCGCCGTACCGCCCTTGTCGAACACGTTCATCTCGCTGGTGAAAGACACGTCGCTTGCCGCCGCCATCACCGTGCCGGAGCTTTTTCAGACGGCACAACGCATCGTCGCCACCACCTATGAGCCGCTGATCCTCTATATCGAGGCGGCATTGCTCTACCTTGCGCTGAGCTCTGTTCTCTCCTCGCTACAGGTGCGGCTGGAAAAACGCTTCGCCCGCTATGGCGGCTTCCTGGAGGCGCGCACATGATCGAGCTTACCCATATCGAAAAACGTTTCGGCGACAATGTCGTCCTGAAGGATATCAGCGTGCGGATCGCCGAAGGCACGGTGACGGCGCTCGTCGGTCCATCCGGCGGCGGCAAGAGCACGCTTTTGCGCTGCGTCAACCTGCTGGAGATTCCGACATCGGGCACGATCAAGCTCGGCGAAGAACAGATCACGTTTGAGCCCGGCAGGAAGACCGGCTGGGACGCCATCCAGCGCCTGCGCCGCCAGACCGGCATGGTCTTCCAGAATTTCCAGCTCTTCCCGCACCAGACAGCCATCGAAAACGTCATGGAGGGGCTGGTCACGGTCCTGAAATGGCCAAAGGAAAAGGCAAAAGCGCGGGCTCAGGAACTGCTCGAAAAGGTCGGCATGTCACACAAGGCCGACGCCTGGCCGGCAACCCTGTCCGGCGGCCAGCAGCAACGCGTGGCGATTGCCCGTGCCCTTGCCCCGTCGCCCCGCGTCCTGCTCTGCGACGAACCGACCTCGGCGCTCGATCCCGAACTTGCCGAAGAAGTCGTCGAGGTCCTCAACCGTCTTGCCGCCGAAGGCACGACCATGATCATGGCCACCCACGACCTGCGCCTCGCCTCCAAAGTCGCCGACCAGGTCCTCTTCCTCGACGGCGGCCTGATCGTCGAAAGCGGCGCGCCCAGGAATATTTTCCAAACCCCGGAACGCGAGCGCACGAAAAAGTTCATCTCCTCGCTGAGCGCGAGCCATAGCTACGATATCTAGGAAAATGAAAATGGCCGGGTTTTGCCCGGCCATTTTCATTCAAAGAACAGGCCCTCAAACCCCATAAACGATCAGCAGGTCCTTGGTGTCGATCTGGTCGCCGGTCTTGACCAGGACTTCGGCGATGGTGCCGTCTTTTTCCGCGTGCAGGGCCGTTTCCATCTTCATCGCTTCGATGGAGAGCAGCACGTCACCGGATTTGACCGTCTGGCCGGCGGATACCGAGACTGTCGAGATGACGCCGGGCATCGGGGCGCCGAGATGGGCTGCGTTGCCGAGATCCGCTTTGCGGCGGGCGGTGCTGGAGGCTGCGCGGTTGCGGTCGGGAACCTTGATCAGGCGCGGCTGGCCGTTGATCTCGAAGAACACTTTGACCATCGCCTGCTCGTCGGGCTCGCTCATCGCCTGATGCTGGACAACCAGCGAGACGCCTTTTTCAAGCTCCGGCAGCAGTTCTTCGCCGGCGGTCAGGCCGTAGAAATAGGCTGGTGTCGGCAACACGCTGACCGGGCCGTAGGTGTCGGCGGCCAGTGCATAGTCGGTGAAGACTTTCGGGTACATCAGGTAGGAGGCAAACTCGTAATCGCTGACCGCACGCTCCAGCTTTTCCTCGATCACCTTGCGCTCGGCATCAAGATCGGCATCGGCAAGCAGCGAGCCTGGACGTTCCGTATAGGCTTTCTCACCCTTCAGCGCCTTGTCCTGAATGTCCTTCGGCCATCCGCCCGGAGGCTGGCCGAGATCGCCCTTCAGCATGGAGATGACCGAGTCCGGGAAGGACACATCCTTGGCCGGGTTTTTCACGTCGGTCACCGTCAGGTCCTGGCTGACCATCATCAGCGCCATGTCGCCGACCACCTTGGAGGATGGCGTCACCTTGACGATATCGCCAAACATCTGGTTGGCATCGGCATAGGCCTGCGCCACCTGGTGCCAGCGGGTTTCAAGACCGAGTGAACGGGCCTGTTCCTTAAGGTTGGTGAACTGGCCGCCCGGCATTTCATGCAGGTAGACTTCCGACGCCGGACCCTTGAGGTCGCTCTCGAAGGCGGCATACTGATTGCGCACGGCCTCCCAATAGAACGAGATGCGGCGGATCCATTCGGGATCGAGGCCGGGATCGCGCTCTGAGCCGCGCAAGGCCTCGACGATCGAACCGAGGCACGGCTGCGACGTATTGCCGGAAAAGGCATCCATGGCCGCATCGACCACATCGACACCGGCATCCACCGCCGCCAGAACGGTCGCAGCCGAGATGCCCGACGTATCATGCGTGTGGAAATGGATCGGCAGATCAGTTGCTTCGCGCAGCGCCTTGAACAGCACCGTGGCTGCGGCCGGCTTCAACAGACCTGCCATGTCCTTCAGCGCGATCATATGCGCGCCGGCCCGCTCGAGTTCGGCGGCAAGCGCCGTGTAATATTTCAGATCGTATTTCGGCCGGGCGGAATTGAGGATGTCGCCGGTATAGCAGATTGCCGCCTCGCAGATCTTGTTCTCTTCGGCCACCGCGTCCATCGAGACGCGCATGTTGTCGACCCAGTTCAGGCAGTCGAACACGCGGAAAACGTCGATGCCGCCCTTGGCCGCCTGGCGGACGAAATATTTGACGACATTGTCGGGATAGTTCTTGTAGCCGACGCCATTGGCGCCGCGCAGCAACATCTGCAGAAGCAGGTTCGGCGCGTCTTCCCGTACCTTGGCGAGACGCTCCCAAGGGTCTTCCGTCAGGAAGCGCATGGACACGTCGAATGTCGCGCCGCCCCAGCATTCCAGCGAAAACAGGTTTGGCAGGGCGCGGGCATAGGTGCCGGCGATGCGGGCGATATCGTAGGTGCGCACGCGGGTGGCAAGCAGCGACTGGTGGCCGTCGCGCATGGTCGTGTCGGTCAAAAGCACGCGCTTTTCATTGCGCACCCATTCGGCGAATTTCTTCGGTCCAAGCGCATCGAGCTTCTGCTTGGTGCCATCAGCAATCTCGCCCTGGAGCCGCGGAATGACCGGCTTTGCAGCATCGGCGCTCGGCTTCGGCCGGCCCTTGGCTTCCGGATGTCCGTTGACGGTGACGTCGGCGAGATAGGTGAGCAGCTTGGTGGCGCGGTCCTGGCGCTTGACCTGCTGGAACAGTTCCGGTGTCGTGTCGATGAACCGGGTCGTATAGGTATTATCCTTGAACTTCGGATGCGTGATGATCGCTTCGAGGAAGGTCAGGTTGGTGGCGACGCCGCGGATACGGAATTCGCGCAGCGCGCGGTCCATGCGGGCGATCGTTTCCTGCGGGCTTGGCGACCAGGCCGTGACCTTCACCAGCAGCGGATCGTAATAGCGGGTGATGACGGCGCCCGGATAGGCCGTGCCGCCATCGAGGCGGATGCCGAAACCCGAGGCCGAACGGTAGCCGGTGATGCGGCCATAGTCGGGGATGAAGTTCTGTTCCGGATCTTCCGTGGTGATGCGGCACTGCAGCGCGTGGCCGTTGAGGCGGATATCCTCTTGCTTCGGAACGCCAGATTCCGGCGTGCCGATGGCAAAGCCCTCAAGGATATGGATCTGCGCCTTGACGATATCGATGCCGGTGACGACCTCGGTGACGGTGTGCTCGACCTGGATGCGCGGATTGACTTCGATGAAGTAGAATTTGCCCGTATCCATATCCATCAGATATTCGACGGTGCCGGCGCCGACATAGTTGGTCGCCTTGGCGATGCTGGTCGAATAGCTGGCAAGCTCCTGGCGTTGCTCTTCGGTAAGGTACGGTGCCGGCGCGCGCTCGACGACCTTCTGGTTGCGGCGCTGGACTGAACAGTCGCGCTCGAACAGGTGTACGACATTGCCATGGGTATCGCCGAGAACCTGGCTTTCGACGTGGCGGGCACGCTCGACCAGTTTTTCGAGGTAAACCTCGTCCTTGCCGAAGGCGGCCATCGCCTCGCGCTTGGCTTCCGTCACCTCGCGCGCCAGATCCTTCGGATCGCGGATCGCCCGCATGCCGCGGCCGCCGCCGCCCCATGAGGCTTTGAGCATGACGGGATAGCCGATCTCCTCGGCCATCTTGGCGACTTCGGCCGCATCATCCGGCAAGGGCTCCGTTGCCGGAACGACCGGTACGCCGATTTCGATGGCGAGATTGCGGGCGGCCACCTTATTGCCGAGACGGCGCATCGTGTCGCCGGTCGGGCCGATGAAGATGATGCCGGCCGCCTTGCAGGCATCGACGAATTCCGGGCTTTCGGACAAAAGCCCGTAACCCGGATGAATGGCGTCGGCGCCTGACAATTTGGCGACCCGGATGATTTCCTCGATCGACAGGTAGCTTTCGATCGGCCCGAGATCGCGGGCCAGATGCGGCCCGCGTCCAACCTGATAGCTCTCGTCCGCCTTGAACCGATGGAGCGCCAGCTTGTCCTCCTCCGCCCATATCGCAACCGTTTTTATTCCCAGTTCGTTTGCAGCGCGAAAGACGCGAATGGCAATTTCAGAACGGTTGGCGACAAGGATTTTCGAGATGGGCAAGTCGGACTCCTCAAGACTTGAAACACGGTAATGCTGCACCGCGAAAAGAATTATTAGCGTTTCGTGAGGTGAAGTTCAATTTCAGATTGGCGGTGCAGACCGATTCATTTTCGGTCAGGAAATCAACCCCAGCCGGAACGAAAGGGCCACGGCGTGATGGCGGTTTTTCGCCTTCAGCTTGTCCTGGATACCGTTCATGTACCAATCGACCGTGTGGGTGGAAATGTCGAGGATCTTGCTGATCTCGTTGGAGGTCATGCCATCGGCCAGATAGTGCAGCGCTTCCATCTCGCGGCGGGTCATCTGCACATCGACATTGGAGACCATGGCGGCAAGGACCGAAGGGTCGGTAAGCTCCAGGAGGCGCCAGAATATCTTCTTGGCGATGGCGTCGAACAGGCTCATTTCGACCGGGCTGAGATCGACCACCCGGCCACCCAATGTCATATTGCCGAGCAGGCCCCGGCGTCCGTGCACCGGAAAGATATAGCCGTCATGAAGGCCATGGCCGCGCGCATCCACCATCATGCGCTCCATGCGCTTGCGGTGCGGATCGGAGCGAAAGGCCACCAGCGTATCGCGCCAGCGGAAGCCGCGCTGCGCGTGGCCGAGATAGCGGATGGTCGGATCGATGATGACGTATTTCTTCTTGATATAGATCTGCGGCCAGCCCTCCGGCCAGCGGCCGGCGAGCAGCAGGCTCAACGGATTTTCATCAGGCTTGGGCTGGCGGACAATGCCGTAGAAGTCAAAACCATAGTGATCCAGAAGCCGCTCGAACTCCTGAACAATTTCGTCCCTGCTTTTCATCTCGTCTATCAGTGCCAAAAATTGCACCAGCAAGGTGATATTCATAAATGCCCTTCCAAAAGATTTTTCAATCTCCGACCGATCCGCTGCGCCGCAACATGAATATGCCGTTCAGCACCCATTCATGTTGCAAACGCGATAATCCCTGCATCAGTCAAGAGACCACCTAACACTGCATCATCAACGAACTTCAAGGCGCAAAAAATAGCAAGCTATGAATGATCAACTCCATGTGTCTGTAATTTTCAGTTGCGGCACCGGTTTATCATAATCAAGTTTGCGCGGCGAAGTGAAAAGATGATTTCCGGTACGGTTGGTTGAAGAGAATGACGACGGAAGGAAGACGGCGTTCAGTTTTGGAATTTTCGTTCCATCTGCCCAAGATGAGAGAATGAATACTTCCGAGAAACGGCCTTTTCTTCCCGGAAACTATTTCCCGCGATGCAATTGCTCAGTTGCTTTTTCATTGCACCGCAAACCAACTGCCCAAGAGGGATAAGACAGTGTCATTGTTCCAGGTCTATGCAAGAGCGCTTCAGTATCTTGCCGTCCACAAACTCCGTGTATCGGCCATCGTTGTCGCCAATATCGTTCTGGCGGTCATCACGATTGCCGAGCCCATTCTATTCGGCCGCATCATCGACGCGATCACCTCCAAACAGACGGTCACGCCCATGCTGTTGATGTGGGCAGCGCTTGGCGTTTTCAACACGATCGCCTTCGTCCTGGTCGCCCGTGAGGCAGACCGGCTGGCGCATACCCGCCGCTCGACGCTGATCACCGAGGCTTTCGGCCGCATCATCTCGATGCCCCTCTCCTGGCACACCCAGCGCGGCACATCCAATGCGCTGCATACCCTGCTGCGCGCCTGCGAAACGCTGTTTGGCCTCTGGCTCGAGTTCATGCGCCAGCATCTGGCGACTGCGGTTGCGCTGACGCTTCTGGTTCCCACGGCCTTTGCCATGGACGTTCGCCTGTCGCTCGTGCTCGTCGTCCTCGGCGTGCTCTATGTGGTCGTCGGCAAGTTCGTCATGACCCGCACCAAGGAAGGTCAGGCTTCGGTCGAGGACCATTATCACACGGTCTTCTCGCATGTCTCCGATTCGATCAGCAACGTATCGGTTGTCCATAGCTACAACCGGATCGAGGCTGAAACCCGCGAATTGAAGAATTTCACCCAGAAGCTGATCTCCGCCCAGTTGCCGGTCCTCGACTGGTGGGCGCTGGCCAGCGCGCTGAACCGCATGGCCTCGACCATTTCGATGATGGCCATCCTCGTCATCGGCACCTTCCTGGTGCAGAAGGGTGAGCTCGGCATCGGTGACGTCATTGCCTTCATCGGCTTTGCCGGCCTGCTCATCGGCCGCCTCGACCAGATGAAAGCCTTCGTGACGCAGATTTTCGAAGCCCGTGCCAAGCTGGAAGACTTCTTCGTGCTGGAAGACTCGGTGCGTGAACGTGAAGAGCCTGCCGATGCCGGCGAGTTGAACAATGTCCGTGGCGAAGTCGAATTCCGCGACATTTCCTTCAACTTCGCCAATTCGACCGAAGGCATGCGCAATGTGTCGTTCACGGCAAAGGCCGGTCAGACGATCGCCATCGTCGGCCCGACCGGTGCCGGCAAGACGACGCTGGTCAATCTCCTGCAGCGTGTGCATGAGCCGGCCGGTGGCCAGATCCTTGTCGATGGCGTCGATATCTCGACGGTCACCCGCAAGTCGCTGCGCCGCTCGATCGCCACGGTGTTCCAGGATGCCGGCCTGCTCAACCGTTCGATCAGCGAAAACATTCGCCTCGGCCGGGAAGATGCCTCGCTGGACGACGTCATGGCCGCTGCGCAAGCTGCCGCCGCTGACGACTTCATCGAGGGCCGTCAGGATGGCTACGAAACCCGCGTCGGCGAACGTGGTAACCGGTTGTCCGGTGGCGAACGCCAGCGTATCGCCATTGCCCGGGCGATCCTGAAGAATGCACCGATCCTCGTGCTCGAC
This sequence comes from Rhizobium sp. Root483D2, assembly GCF_001426685.1. GTDB lineage: Bacteria > Pseudomonadota > Alphaproteobacteria > Rhizobiales > Rhizobiaceae > Pararhizobium > Pararhizobium qamdonense. The sequence continues at coordinate 116,527 of NZ_LMFB01000015.1, forward strand.
GAAGCGACTAGTGCGCTTGACGTCGAAACCGAGAACCGGGTCAAGGCTGCGATCGACAACCTGCGCAAGGATCGCACCACCTTCATCATCGCCCATCGCCTGTCGACGGTGCGCGAAGCCGATCTGGTGATCTTCATGGATCACGGCCGGATCGTCGAGATGGGTGGCTTCCACGAACTGAGCCAGAGCAATGGCCGGTTTGCATCCCTGCTGCGGGCAAGCGGCATCCTGACGGACGACGACGTCCGCAAGAGCCACGCCGCCGCCTGATCATCAGGTCAAGTATCCAAACAGTGAGAAGGCCCCGCACCGGGGCCTTTTTCATGCCTTGGCCGCCGCAGGGCGCGACAGGCCACCGAGCCAGTCGAGATAGCGGGCATAGGCGAAGTGCAGCCCGATACCGGCCAGCACGAACAGCGAGCCCCAGAGCGGGTCACGTCCCGTCACAAACAGCAGTACCTGACCAACCATGGCAAGGATGGTCCCGAAGATGAAGACCGGTAGCGAATGCCGGCCGATCAGAACAAGCGGATGATCGATCCGCAGCCGCGTCATGCGGCTGAACACCGGAAACACTGCCACCAGATAGCCGAGCGCCAGAACATGCAATAGCCGCGTCAGCGACAGGAACGTCTTGTCGAACCCTGTCAGCACCGCCGGCAGGCCATAGGAAAAATCGATATTCCACCAGGACAGCAGCACCCAGAAGAAGGACAGCGTCACATAGCTGGCTGATATCGCCACCAGAACCGGATTGCGCACGATCGGCTTTCCGGCGCGCGCGCGCATCATGCAAATCATCCCGATGGTGAACAGGAACTGCCAGGACCAGGGATTGAGGAACCAGTAGCCTTCATCGAGAAAATTGATCGGCACGATCGTGAAGATCCCAGCCGCAAGCCACAGGCCAGCCGATGCCATGAACAGCAGGAACGGACTGCGCCCATAGACCCACAGCATGCCCGGCAGAAGCAGGAAGACAACGGCATACATGGACAGGATATTGTTATAGCCGAGTTGATGCCCGAGCAGCACCATGGCGACAAAACCCTGCTCGGTGTGATCGACGAGCGGGCGAATATTGATCTCGCTGATCAGGTCCTGACGGCCGAAATAGAGCGCACCGCCGGCAAAGATCGCCAGCGTGATGATGCTGGTCATGATATGCGCGATATAGAGCGTAAAGGCGCGCCGCCAAATTTTCAGGCTGAGCGCAAGCCGGTTGCCGATCGTGAATTTTCGCCCGTAGGCAAGCCCCGCCGAAAGGCCGGAGATCAGCACGAAGGCCTCCGCCGAATCCGAGAAGCCGAAATTCTTGGTGGTCAGATATTCGAGATATTGCCCCGGCACATGATTGATAAAGATGGTCAGCAGGCAGAGCGCCCGGAAGACATCGAGGCGGGTATCGCGCTGTGCGGGTACGGTCTGGGTTTCGCCCACCTGGCCATGACCGGCAGGCGGCTCGAATTGCAGTTTTTGAAGCATTCAGAATGGTCTCGTCCGAGTTCAGTGCCCCTGCCCCCATTGACGCAACTTTGATGCAGGTGATCAAAACAAAACCGGCTTTGCGCCGTCTGGAGCAAAGCCGGTTTCAATTCTCATCTTCGACCGGCAGCTACAACAAAACGCCTTCATGCGCGTTTTTTGTGACAGTATTATTGACGCTGACGACTGGTTCACCGTTTTCCGCATTTTTCGTCACGGAAATCACATGCGGCTTGCCGTCGATGGTCAGGGTCGCGGTGAAACCATTCCAGTCGTTCGGCAGGACGGGCTGGACGATCAGCTTGTCTCCCTGACGGCGGATGCCGAGAATGCCTTCGACTGCGGCACGGTAGAGCCAGGCCGCCGACCCCGTATACCAGGTCCAGCCGCCACGCCCTGTCAGGGTGCCGTCGCCATAGATGTCGGCCGCAACCACATAGGGCTCGACCCTATAATGATCCGCACTGTCGCGATCCTTGGAATGATTGACCGGATTGAGCATCTCGAAGGCACGCCAGGCGTCTTCGGTCCGGTTTTGTGCCGCCAGCGCCAGCACCACCCAGGTTGCGGCATGGGTATACTGGCCGCCGTTTTCGCGAACGCCGGGCGGATAGGCCTTGATATAGCCGGGGTCCTGCTCGGTTCCCGAGAGCGGCGGGGTGAACAGGCGGATGATCTGATGATCGCCGTCGGCCAGTTCCGCCAGCACGGCATCCATGGCCTGCGCCGAGCGGGCCGCATCCCCTTCGCCGGACAGCACGCTCCAGGACTGGGCGATGGAATCGATCCGGCACTCGCTGCTTTCGGCAGACCCAAGCGGCGTGCCGTCGTCATAGTAGCCGCGGCGATAGTGATTGCCGTCCCAGCCGGCCGTCTCCAGAGCCTTCTTGAGGCTTTCCAGATGTGCCTCCCAGGCGGAAACCCGCTTGGTATCGCCACGCTCGCGCGCGATGATCAGGAAGGAGCGCAGCGTGGAGGCGAGGAACCAGCCGAGCCAGACGCTGGTTCCGCGGCCTTCGATGCCGACACGGTTCATGCCGTCATTCCAGTCGCCGCCAAGGATCAGCGGCAGGCCGTTCTCGCCCTTGCGGGCAATGGCAAGGTCAAGCGCGATGGCGCAATGCTCGTAGAGGCTGGCACGCCGATCTGACACCACCGGCTGATAGAAGCTGTCGTGCTGGCCGGGTTCAAGAGCTGCCCCTTCGATGAAGGCAATCTGCTCGTCGAGAATGTCCTTGTTGCCGGTGACGGAGCAATAGTGCTGCACGGCATGGCCGAGCCAGACGACATCGTCGGAGATCAGCGTGCGCACGCCGGCACCGGTATTCGGCAGCCACCAATGCAGCACGTCACCCTCGGCAAACTGCCGTGCAGCGGCGTTGAGGATCTGCGACCGGGCAAGCTCCGGACGGTGAACGATAAACGCGAGCGTATCCTGCAACTGATCACGGAAGCCGAAGGCGCCGCTGGCCTGATAGAACGCGGAGCGCGCAAGGATGCGGCATCCAAGGCTCTGATAGGGGAGCCAGGCATTGACCATGTTGTCGAACGCCTTGTCGGGCGTTTCGATCTGCAGCACGCTGGTAAAGTCCTGCCAGTAGCTGTTGGACGTTTCGAGAACCGCGTCGAACGTGCTCTTGCGCGCTTCGGCCAGATGCTCCAGTGCCTGCACGGCATTGCCGGAATCGCCGATATAGAAGGTCAATTCACGGGCAGCACCCACCTCCAGCGTCAGATCGACCGAGATCGCGGCACAGGGATCGCCATCGGCCTCGACCGCACCCGATAGGGCACCCCCATCGACCACAGCCTGCGGAGCATAGATGCTGCCCCCCTGACCGAGGAATTCGCGGCGGCTGGATGTGAACCCGGACGGCAATTCGCTGGCCGCGATGAAGGCGGTACGGCCGGAATAGTCGATGCTGTAAGGATTGGTTGCCAGAACGGCACCGCTTACTTCGTCCTGATGCGACAGGATGAAGGGCGCGGTCTTTGTCCGGTTGTTGCCGAGCACCCATTCCGCATAGCCATAGACCTTGAGGCGGCGTGCGCCACCCGTGGTATTGGTGACGCGCAGCCGCAGATACTTGACGGGCGCCGTGCGATGCACCGTCTGCCCGACCTCGATCTCCAACCCATCCTGTGTGCTCTGGAAAACCGAATAGCCAAGGCCATGCCGCGTTTCGAACTGAACCGACTTGCGGCGCGACAGCGCAGCAAAAGGCGACAGGACGGCACCGCTCTCCATGTCGCGGATGAAGATCGCTTCGCCCGGACGGTTGATGACCGGATCGTTGGTCCAGGGCGTCAGCTGATAGTCGCGCGAATTGCGGCTCCAGGTGAACGCTGCGCCTTCGGCGGCAACGTGGAAACCGAACGATTCGTTGGAAATCACGTTGATCCATGGCTGCGGCGTCGCTTCGCCGCCACGCAGCCGCGTCACATATTCCCGGCCGTCGGCGGAGAAACCACCATAGCCGTTCCAGAAATCCAGCCCATCGCCGTTGATCTCGACGGGTCCAGCGCCGCCACTCTCCGGAATAATGGCCAGCAGCGGTGCTGCGGGCACGTCTTCCTTGGGCAGAGGCTTGGCCAGCAGATTTTCGGCGCGCGAAATCTGGTCCGAGATCTTGCCGTTGCGGGCATGGAACACGGCACGCGAGGCAGAGAGCAGCGCCGACCAGGTCTGCGGCTCCATGATATCACGGCGAACCGCAAAGATATGCTGGCGCGGACCGTCGGACAGGCCGCGCAGGCGCAGGTTTTCAGCCATCGCATCGAGCGTGTGCTGCATGTCCTGTGCATAGGACGATGCACGCTCGTTGATGATCACCAGATCGGCGGTGACGCCGCGCGAGCGCAGATATTCCTGCGCCTTCAAGGCTTCGCGCGCGATCCCCAGATCAATATCGTCATTGATGCGGACGGCAAAGATCGGGAAATCGCCGGAGATCGACAGCGGCCAAAGTGCCGATTGCGGCGCGAGACCGGCCTGCACGGTGGCAGTATCCGCACGCAGCTGCAGGTCGGGATAGACCAGGTAGCGGCCAAGCATCTGGAAGCTTGCGGCTTCCTGAGAGGTGACGCCGACATGACGCATCTGTACCTGCGAACGGGTCCAGGCGTGGATAAGCTCATGGTTAAAGCTGTCGGGGTGACGATAGCGATCGACCGCCTTGTCGATATCCTGGCGGTTAGGCGCAGCGATGGTCCAGAAGATCACGCTGACCTTTTTGCCTGCCGGCACGCGCACGACGCGGCGCAGCGAAACGATCGGATCGAGCGTATAGCCATCCGAGCCGGAAAGCTTGGCATCCGTGTCGAAAGCCTGCGCTTCGGCAAGCGTGCGTCCAGCACCGATGAAGCGGCGCCGGTCGGTTTCAGCCTCGGTGTGGCGGGTGCTGGCGGCATTGTCGACGATCAGATGCGCAACCTGCATATCCGGCTCGCTCGGGCTGCGCTTGTTGCGCGTGACGCGGATAACGTCACCCTTCGGATCGACTTCCGTCTTCAGGAACATCTTGGCAAACAGAGGATGGGCGCTGTCGGTATCGTCCGTGGTCAGGACCGGCTCGGCATAGGACGTCACCTCGATGAAGCGGTCCTCGGTACCGGTATTGAGCAGGATCACCCGGCGGCCTTCGGCATCGTGCTCGGTGGCAACAATACATTCGACTTCACTGGTGAGATCGCCGACCGTCTTGATGAACTCGGCCTTGTCGTCGCCGAAGCGGGCAGTGGTCTTTTCACCTTCGGCGCGGCGCGGTTCCGCCGTTGCCGACCACCAGTCTCCGGTGGTCGTGTCGCGCAGGAAGATGAACGTGCCGGAACGGTCCTCGGTCGGATCGGCTTTCCAGCGGGCAACGGTCTGGCCGTTCCAGCGGGAATAGCCCGAACCGGTCGCCGTCAGCATCACGGCGTAATGACCGTTCGACAGGAACACCGTCTCGCGATCCTTGGCCAGTGGATTGGTGATGACGCGGACTTCGGGACGCAGCAGGTCTTCCTGCCCCTTGCCCAGCGATTCCGGTTCCTTCTTGGTGTTGATGATCGGAATATCGCGCGGCGCCTTTTCCTGCAAAAGCAGCTCGGCGGCTTCGATGACTGGATCGGCGTGGAACCACTCGCGCAGGCGGCCGTTGAAAACGACGTTGGCGACGGCTGCAATCGACATGCCGTGATGGTGGGCATAGTAGTTGCGCACCACAGCACAGGTCTTGCCTTCCGGCACGCGGGTCGGCGTGAAATCAACCGCATCATGGAAGCCGTAGACGCCAAGCGCACCAAGACCGCGCAGACGCTCCAGATTGGCAATAGCCGCCTTCGGATCGTACATGCTGGCAAGGATCGATGCGTAGGGAGCAATGACGGCATTCTGGCCAAGACCGCGCTTCAGGCCCAATGTCGGCACGCCGAAATTGGTATACTGATAGGTCAGTTCATGGTCGCGGGCATTGAAGGCCGCTTCCGAAATGCCCCATGGGGTGCCGAGACGGCGGCCATGGTTCATCTGTTCCTGAACGATCAGGTTGTTGGTCTGGTTGAGAATGCCGCCCTGGCGCTCCTGCATGACCAGCGGTGGCATCAGATATTCGAACATCGAGCCAGACCAGGAGATCAGCGCGCCGCGCGCACCAATCGGCACGATCGGACGGCCGAGCTTGTACCAGTGTTCCGTCGGCAGATCGCCCTTGGCGATGGCAAACAGACTGGTGAGGCGGGCTTCGGACGCCAGAAGGTCGTAGCAGGCCTCGTCGAGTTCGTTGGAATTGACGCGGTAGCCGATCGACAGCAGACGCCGCTCCGGACGGAACAGGAAGCTGAAATCCATCGTAAACGCGATATCGCGGGCCCGGTCGCGGATGACGATCAGGCGCTGACGCAGTGCCTCGATGGCGCCGAGATCAAACACGCCGTCGGCAATATGCGCTTCGCAGGTATTGACGAGCAGCGTTGCCCATTTCGTCACTTCGCCGCTCTGGGCGCTACGGACTTCATGGTCGAGGTTGACCGTGAGCTTGTGGATATCGCGCGCCAGAACGGCCAGGTTGATCACCCGGATGGAGGCGAATTCACGCTCGCGCTTGACGGCGGCCAGCGCGTTCTGAAAACCGGTAATCCGCTCTTCCATCAAACGGCGCAGCGGCCGGACGGTTTTGCGGTCGTCGGGCAGATCCCCCAGAACCTCCGACAGGATGGAGGCGACGTCGCCGATGCCGTCCAGATTGCCCTGAACATGCGCAGATGGCGCTTCGGCCCAGTCGCGGCACATGGACGAAACTGCGATCAGATGGCCGGCGAGATTGCCGCTATCGACGGCGGAGACATATTTCGGCTCCATCGTTTCCAGTGTGTCGGTCTTGTACCAGTTGAACAGATGTCCGCGGAATTTCGGCATGCGATCGACAGTGGCGACCGTTTCCTCCAGCCGGCGGATGGTTTCCTCAAAGCCGATCCAGCCGAAATCACGGGCGGACATGACCGAGAGCAGATAGACGCCGATATTCGTCGGCGACGTGCGCTCGGCAAGGATCGGATGCGGGATTTCCTGAAAATTGTCCGGCGGCAGGAAATGCTGCTCGGCAGTGACGAACTGCTCGAAATAGAGCCAGGTGCGGCGCGCGATCTTGCGCAGTTCCTCGACGACATCGTCCGGAACCACCAGCTGATCTTCGGTCTCAGCCGACTGGCTGACGAACCAGGCAATCGCCGGTGACAACGCCCAGAGCAACGCAAACGGGATGCCGATGAAGGGAAGGCCGGTATTGGAGATAGCAGCGAGCAGCAGCGAGATGACCGACAGGACGGGGGCGATCCACATCGAACGGTAATAATCGAGGATGGTGCCGCCCGACGCGCTTTGAACCTGCGCGGCCGTGCGCCATTCCAGCATCAGCTTGCCGCTGACGAAAGTCCGATAGAGCGACCGCACGATGGCATCCATCATCATCGCGGCCGAATGGGCGATGAAGACGATGCGCAATGCGACCTGCGCATTGGCAGCCTGGATTTCTGAGAGAACGGCATGGAGATGCGCGCGGGCGACGATATCGTTGCGGCGCGGCATGATGCCGGAGATCAGCGAAAGCGTGGGCGCGACGAACAGGCTGAAGATCAGCACGAACTGCCAGACCAGGGCCTGCGTCGGCTCCATATAATACCAGCCCATGACCGAGGCGATCAGCCAGGCGCAAGGGATCAACGAACGGCGCAGGTTATCGTACATCTTCCAGCGGCCGAGCATGCTGACGCCGTTGGAGAGATTGAACATATAGGGCAGAAGCTGCCAGTCCCCGCGCGCCCAGCGATGCTGGCGCGACATCTCGACCTCGTAGCGGATCGGGAAATCCTCGACCAGCTCGACATCGCTGACCAGCGCGCAATGCGCCAGCGAGCCTTCGAGCAGATCGTGGCTGAGAACCGCGTTTTCCTCGATCTTGCCCTTCAGGGCAGCCTCGAAGGCATCGACGTGATAGAGACCCTTGCCGGTAAACGTGCCTTCGCCGGCAATGTCCTGATAAACGTCGGACACGGTGAAGACATAAGGGTCGATACCGCGGTTGATCGAGAAGATGCGCTGGAAGGCGGAGGCATCGCTGCCGGTGGTCAAAGACGGGGTGACGCGCGGCTGAAGGATGCCGTAACCGGCCGTGACCTTCTGCGTGACGGGATCGACAACCGGGCGGTTGATGGGGTGATAGAGCTTGCCGACCAGCTTGGTCACCGCATCGCGCATCAGGCGCGTGTCGGAATCGAGCGTCATGACATATTGGACATTGTCCGGCACGGTATTGGCGCCGGCCAGGAAGCTGGTATCGCTGTCGCCGCGCAGGAGCAGGTTCAGCTCATGCAGCTTACCGCGCTTGCGCTCCCAGCCCATCCACGCACCTTCCGCTTCATTGTATAGGCGGCGGCGATGCAACAGGTAAAAGCGGGTGCGGCCATCATGGGCGTAGCGGGCGCTGAGCGTATCGATCTCGGTCTTGGCATATTCCAGCACATCGAGATCGGTTGCGGTCTCCTCCTCCGCACTGTCGGCCCAGTCGCTGACCAGCGCGAAATAGATTTCGCCCTTCGGATTGGCGAGATAATGGACTTCCAGATTGCGCACGAGTTCATCGACATGATCGCGCTTGGAGATCAGACAGGGGACGACGACGAGGGTTCGCGCGTCCTGCGGAATCCCCTCTAGAAACTCATATCCGACCAGCCGCGACGGCGTGACGAAGAGCGTCACCAGCGTGTTGAAGAGACCGGCCGCACCCTCCGACGCCGGAAGCGCGAACAGCAGGAGCATGATCAGCTTGGCACCTGTCGGAATTTCCATCGGGCTGACGAAAACGTAGACGGCGATCATCGCAAGGATGGTGAGAACGATATTCGGACCGGCGATGGCCAGCCAATCCAGCTTGCGGCCAAGCCGGATGATGCTCTGGAGAATGGACGGCCGGTAGCCGATCTTTTCCTCCAAAAGGCGGCGCTGCTTGCCGACGAGAAAACCGCCGACATTCGGCTCATGCGGCAGATCGAGATTGCTCGCATCGGCCTTGACCATATCGAGCGCGATATTGGTGACTTCAAGTTCGGAACTGCCGGAGCGGCGGGCCAGCCGTTCGATCGTGTTGCGGTATTTGTTGCGCGAGCCGAAATCGAGAGCGGAGTAATCGGAACCTTCACGCAAGGCTTCGTCAAGCTTGCTGACGCTTTCGAACCAGACAGCCCAGTCATTGTCATCAATTTCGCGCAGGCTGCGGATGATGTTGCTCATTGTCGCATTGCCCGACGACAGCCGGTTCTGCTCGGCGACCAAAGCTTCCTCGACATCGCTGCCGCGTTTTTCGAGCTGTTCTTCCAGCCAGGTGATGACGAAGCCGGAGGTCTGCGAACCGTCGCGCAGGCGGTAAAGCAACTGGGCGACGAAGGTATTGTCAGCACAGAGCTGCTCGGCTTCCGCCAGCACCGGTTTGAACTTGTCGGGCGTGCCCAGACGGACGATCTGGTCGGCGACGTCATTTGCCTTGTTGCGCATGTTGCGCGACCGGTCGACCCGGATGGCGATGCGCCGCAGATTTTCGATCAGCACGAACCGGACGATGGACGGCAGCGCCCACAATTCGCCGATCTTGAAGGTCTCGTGCTCCTGGAAACCCGCAACCATGGCCGTCAGGCTTTCGCGCGACACCGTGCTGTGTGTATGGGCGATATAGAGCCAGGCAAGCGCCATGGAGCGCGGGATCGTCGTGCCGGCAACCGAGAGGGTGGGCAGCTGGCGATAGAACTTGCGTGGAAAATCGCGCCGCACTTCCTGGATCGATTCCTCGACCAGATAGTGATTGTCGAGCAGCCATTCGGCGGCCGGCGTGATCGAGGCACCCGCTTCGACATCGGTCGCCGTCACCTTGTAGACGCGGAAAATCTCGTCTTCATTTTCCCGGTGGCGCGGCCGGAACTCGAAGGGGAAGAACCCTGGGAGAGACGAAACGCCGTCCCTGGCGAGCGCTGCACCGCATTCACGAAGCTCATCGATGGTGAAATAGGTCGAGCGGATCGAATCGTTGTAATCGATCGGCTTGATCTCGGCTTCGGGCGCAGGCGTGGACGGCGTGTTATGAAGGGGCATGGGTACGGGTTCTGGATCCAAGCGGTGTTGAAGGGTCCGGTGGTCGTGCCGGATGGGCTGCTGCCCTGATTTTTCGCTCTGCGTTCCCACGGTCCCTAGCTGTCCGCTCTGCCGGAAACCATCAGGTCTCGCGCATGCGGGAAACCGAAAAGTTTGGCACTGCCCGGACGGGCGTTGGAAGGTGTGAAAACGACAGTCGCTTCGCTATCAAGGCTGCGTGGTGCAAGAAATGGGCATTTTTTAGCCGCAGTGCGAATATGTTGCAAGAAGCGCGGCCAAGGTTCGGGGCGAAATAGAGCGTGCCACGCCAAAGAAAGCGCAGCATACACTTTTTTCAACGCAATCAATCCCGGGAAATGGTTCGCAACTGTATCTTTGAGGATGTTCATCCAGACCGCAACGCGGTGGGATCAAAAATGTTCCGCCGTTTATACCGCATTGCAAAATGGTTCTTCGCCACCATCAACCAACCTGGCGGACGATCCACGCCCGGAAGGCCTGGCTCACCGGATTTTCCAGCTTGCCCTCCGGCACGACGAGATAATAGCTGTTTTCCGTCTGCATCGGCCGGTCGAAAACGACGCGCAACCGGTCGGCAGCAATCTCCTGCTCGATCAGGTATCGCGGCAGAAGCGCGAAGCCGAGACCCACGACCGCAGCTTCGATCACCATGGAAAACTGATCGAACCGGTTGCCCCTATAGGCGGATTTCATCTCGCCGCCATTGCTCTCAAACCATTGCGCCCACATCTTCGGCCGGGTGGCAAGATGCAGCAGCGGCTTGTGCTCCAGCTCGCCCGGCTCCTGCATCGGATTGAGCGCCAGGAGTGCGGGGCTTGCGACGGGCACGATGATCTCGCTGCACAGATAGCTGCAGGTCGCATGCGCCCAGACGGGCTGGCCGTAATGAATGGCGAGATCGAAGTTCTGCTCTTCAAAATCGAAAGGCTGCGACCGCGAGGCGATGTTGATCACCGTTCCCGGATGCTGGCTCAGAAAGTCTGGCAGGCGCGGCGTCAGCCAGCGGCTGCCGAAGGTCGGCAGCGATGCGACCGAAAGGGTGGATTCCGAGCGGGCGGACGCCATGGCACGCACCATCAGCTCTTCCGACTGGGTCAAAAGCCGGCGCACCTCAGGCAGGAACTTTTGGCCAGCATCGGATAAAATGACGCGCTGGCGGATGCGTTCGAACAGGAGAACGCCGATCTGGCTTTCGAGATCCTTGATCTGGCGGCTGACGGCGCTCTGGGTCAGGTTCAGTTCGGCGGCCGCCTGCGTGAAGCTGCCATGACGCGCGGCACATTCGAATGCCTGCAGCGTGGTGACGTCGGGGACCAGTCTTCTGCTCAACTTCATTCCAGCCTCGCATGATCATAGTCATAACTGTCGCAATCAATGCCCATTCATCCCATATATGATACGAAATGAGAATGATCGCCCATATCCCTTCCATACTGCGAGGCGCGTTGCCGTGAAAGAGAATAGTTTCGTATCCGCCGACCATATCCGCTCTGCCTTCTCGGCGGCGATGTCGGCCATGTACCGCACCGAGGTGCCGGCCTATGGCACGCTGATGGAACTGGTGGGCAAGGTGAACGCCGAAACGCTGGCTGCTGATCCGGATCTGCAGGCCCGTCTTCAGGACACGGATTCGCTGGATCGTATTTCGCAGGAACGCCACGGGGCGATCCGGCTCGGCACGCCTGCAGAGCTGTCGATGATGCGCCGCGTCTTTGCCGTCATGGGCATGCTGCCGGTCGGCTATTACGACCTCTCGACTGCCGGCGTTCCCGTTCATTCGACGGCCTTCCGACCGGTCGGCGATGCCGCCTTGAAGAAAAATCCTTTCCGCGTCTTTACCTCGCTTTTGCGTCTCGACTTGATTGCCGACGAAGCCTTGCGCAATGAAGCGGCAGAGATCCTGTCCAAGCGCCAGATTTTTACCGATGGCGCCATCGCGCTGACGGAAAAAGCGGAACGGCAGGGCGGCCTCGACAAGGCTGACGCCGAGCAGTTCGTGGCCGAGGCGCTGGAAACCTTCCGCTGGCACGACAGGGCCAATGTCAGCCCCGGCATGTACCACCGCCTGCATGAGGCCCACCGCCTGATCGCCGACGTCGTTTCGTTCAAGGGCCCGCATATCAATCACCTGACGCCCCGCACGCTGGATATCGATGCGGTGCAGGCGCGCATGCCCGATTACGAGATCGCCCCCAAGGCGACGATCGAGGGTCCGCCGACCCGCAAATGCGCTATCCTTTTGCGCCAGACCTCGTTCAAGGCGCTGGAAGAGCCGGTTTCGTTCCAGGCCGAAGACGGCAGCTGGCATGAGGGCTCGCACACCGCCCGCTTCGGCGAGATCGAACAGCGTGGCATTGCACTCACCCCGAAAGGCCGTGCGCTCTACGACGACCTGCTCAACGCGTCGCGAAAGATCGTGCGCCCGGCCGCAGACGGCTCGAATGCGGCGGAATACGAAAAGGCGCTTTCGGATGCCTTCATCCCGTTCCCGGATACATGGGCTGGAATTCGCGCAGAGGGTCTCGGCTATTTCGCCTATTCGCTGACCGCCAAGGGCCGCAAGGCCAGCGCCGACGCGTCTTTGAGCCTCGACAGCCTGATTGCTGACGGCCTCGTGCAATTCGACCCGATTGTCTATGAGGACTTTCTGCCCGTCAGCGCCGCCGGTATCTTCCAGTCCAATCTCGGGGATGACGCGGCGCAGGAATTTGCCGCAAGCCCGAACCAGCAGCGCTTCGAACTCGACCTCGGCGCTAAAGTGCTGAACGAGTTCGATCACTATGCCGGTATCGAACAGACTTCGATCACCGATATCAGAGAGATGCTTTCGTCGGCGCAAGCGGCGGAGTAAAACGCAAGCGATGATCGATCAGAAACATACAGCCGCATTGACCGCACTCCTTAGTGACAAGGGCATTGTCACCGAAGGCAGTGATGTGGCCGCCTACCAGACCGGCGCGCGCTACGATCAGGGCCGCGCATCGATTGTCCTGCGCCCGCAGACCACCGAAGAGGTGTCTGCGGCTGTCTCCTATTGCGTGAAGAACGGCATCGTTCTCATTCCGCAATCGGGCAATACTGGTCTCGTGTCCGGCTCGACCCCGGATATGACCGGCGCCCAGGCAGTCCTCAGCCTCGACCGGATGACAACACGTTTTGATCTCGACCTCGACAACCGCTCGCTGCGCGCCGATGCCGGTTTCCGGTTGTCGGATGTCAACCAGAAGCTCGAAAAACACGGCCTGTTCTTCCCGATCGATCTTGGCGCCGATCCGCGTCTCGGCGGCATGCTGGCCACCAATACCGGCGGTTCGCGCTTCCTCAAATATGGCGACGTGCGCCGCAACACGCTGGGCATCAAGGTCGTGCTGGCCGACGAAGACGGCACGGTCCTCGACCTGACCTGCGAGCTGCGCAAGAACAATACCGGCATCGACTGGAAGCAGGTCTTCATCGGCACGTCCGGTTCCTTCGGCGTAATCACCGAATGCGTCTTGAATATCGAACCCCTGCCGAAGCAGGTGGCGACTGCCTATCTGGTTCCTTCCAGCGGCGCCCATGTCATGCCGCTGCTGCGCGCCATGGAAGACCGGCTCGGCGCCTATCTCTCCGCCTTCGAGGGTATTTCGAAGAATTCTATCACGGCGGCGCTCGATCATGTCCCGTCGTTGAAAAACCCGTTTCAGGGCGGCAACGTGCCCGAATACGTGATCCTCGCCGAAATCTCCCGCACCTGGGAACCGCGCGAAGGTGAACAATCGCTCGATGCGGTCCTGGAAGCGGTGCTTGCCGAAATCTGGGAAACGGAGGAGGCGCCGCTCGCCGATGCCTTTGTCGGTCCGGCCCATGAAATGTGGTCGCTGCGCCATGCCCTGTCGGAAGGCGTGAAGCATTCGGGAAAACTGATCGCCTTTGATCTTTCCTTCCGCAGAGGTGATATCATGGCGTTCTGCGACCGCATGAAGGCCGATATGCCGCAGGCCTTTCCGGACGTGACGATCTGCGATTTCGGCCATATCGGCGATGGCGGCGTGCATTTCAATCTCGTCGTGCCGAAGGACAGTGCTTCGGCATCGGACACGGATTTCGAGCGGCGGCTGCGCGACTGGGTGTTTGCCGTCGCGGTTCAGGATTTCAACGGCAGCTTCAGTGCCGAACATGCCATCGGCCGCAAGAACCAGGCCTATTACGACCTTTATACGCAACAGAAGATCAAGGACATGGCCCAGGGCCTCAAGGCCATCACCTCGCCGGGAGAGCTCGGCGCGGTGCGCTTCGGATAGTCCTTTTGAAGAAACGGGAGTTTGCTCATCATGAACATTGCAACAAAGACGGTGAATGTCGTTCAGGAAACGGCCGCCCTTCTGGAGAAGCTCGGCGTCTCCAAGGATCTCTACACCGGTGGCGACATGGCCTCCTTCTCGCCGGTCACCGGCGAGCAGATTGCGAGCCTGAAGACGGTTTCCGCTGCTGAAGCCGCTGCCAAGATCGAAAAGGCCGATGCGGCCTTTCGCGCCTGGCGTCTGGTGCCGGCGCCCAAGCGCGGCGAACTGATCCGCCTGCTCGGCGAAGAACTGCGCGCCAGCAAGGCCGATCTTGGCCGTCTGGTCTCGATCGAAGCCGGCAAGATCACCTCCGAAGGGCTTGGCGAAGTCCAGGAAATGATCGACATCTGCGATTTCGCCGTCGGTCTCTCCCGCCAGCTCTACGGTCTGACGATTGCCACCGAGCGCCCCGGTCACCGCATGATGGAAACCTGGCATCCGCTGGGTGTCATCGGCGTCATCTCCGCCTTCAACTTCCCCGTCGCCGTCTGGGCCTGGAACTCGGCGCTCGCTCTCGTCTGCGGCAATGCCGTCGTCTGGAAGCCGTCGGAAAAGACCCCGCTGACTGCGCTTGCCAGCCAAGCCATCCTCGACCGCGCCATCGCCCGCTTCGGCGATGCGCCTGATGGACTGACGCAGGTTCTGATCGGCGACCGCACCATTGGCGAAGTCATGGTCGATCACCCCAAGGTTCCGCTGGTTTCGGCGACCGGCTCCACACGCATGGGCCGCGATGTCGGTCCGCGCCTTGCCAAGCGCTTTGCCCGCGCCATTCTCGAACTCGGCGGCAACAATGGCGGCATCGTCTGCCCGTCCGCCGATCTCGACATGGCGCTGCGCGCCATTGCCTTCGGTGCGATGGGCACGGCCGGTCAGCGCTGCACGACGCTGCGCCGCCTGTTCGTCCATGAGAGCGTCTACGACCGGCTCGTTCCGCGCCTGAAGAAGGCCTATTCGAGCGTGTCGGTCGGCAACCCGCTGGAATCCACCGCCCTTGTCGGCCCGCTGGTCGACAAGCCGGCTTACGACAACATGCAGAAGGCGCTCACCGAAGCCAAGGCACATGGCGGCTCGATCACCGGCGGCGAACGCGTCGATCTCGGCCATGCTAACAGCTACTACGTGAAACCGGCGCTGGTCGAAATGCCCAAGCAGGACGGTCCGGTCACCGAAGAAACCTTCGCGCCGATCCTATACGTCATGAAATACAGCGACTTCGACGCTGCCGTTGCCGATCACAACGCGGTGGGTGCCGGCCTTTCCTCGTCGATCTTCACGCTCGACCTGCAGGAAGCCGAGCGCTTCCTGTCGCCCGATGGCTCCGACTGCGGCATCGCCAACGTCAATATCGGCACATCCGGTGCTGAAATCGGCGGCGCGTTCGGCGGCGAAAAGGAAACCGGCGGCGGCCGCGAATCCGGCTCGGACGCCTGGCGCGCCTATATGCGCCGTGCCACCAATACGATCAACTATTCGAAAGCCCTGCCGCTGGCTCAGGGCGTCTCTTTCGACATCGAATAAGATTGGCGACATCGAATAAGATTGGCGACATCGAATAATCGACAGGATCGGTCATGACTATCAATACCAAGGTTGAGGAGGCGGGCTTTGCGCCCGCCTCGCGGATCTCAACGATCGGCGTTTCGCCGATCCTGAAGATCGGCGCCCGGGCGCAGGCTATGAAGCGCGATGGCAAGCCGGTGATCATTCTGGGCGCCGGAGAGCCGGATTTCGACACGCCCGATCATGTCAAGCAGGCGGCCTGCGAGGCCATCCAGAGCGGCAAGACCAAATATACCGCACTCGACGGTACCCCGGAGCTGAAGCAGGCGATCCGGGACAAGTTCTTACGCGAAAACGGCGTGTCCTACGAACCCGACGAGATCACCGTTGCGACCGGCGCCAAGCAGATCCTCTTCAACGCCATGATGGCGACGCTGAACCCCGGCGACGAAGTCATCATTCCGACGCCCTACTGGACCTCCTATTCCGACATCGTCGAGATCGCCGAGGGAAAGCCGGTCCTGATCGCCTGCGATGCTGCAGCCGGTTTCCGGCTGAAAGCCGAACAGCTCGAAGCAGCCATCACGCCGAAGACGCGCTGGGTGATGCTGAATTCGCCTTCCAATCCATCGGGCGCCGCCTACAGTGCGGATGATTACCGTCCGCTGCTCGATGTGCTCTTGAAACATCCGCATGTCTGGCTTCTGGTCGATGATATGTACGAGCACATCGTCTATGACGGCTTCAAGTTCGTCACGCCGGCAGCCCTTGAGCCCGCGCTGAAGAGCCGGACGCTGACCGTCAACGGCGTTTCCAAGGCCTATGCCATGACCGGCTGGCGCATTGGCTATGCCGGCGGCCCGCGCGACCTCATCAAGGCGATGGCCGTGGTACAGAGCCAGGCGACCTCCTGCCCGTCCTCGATCAGCCAGGCCGCCTCTGTCGCCGCGCTGAACGGGCCACAGGATTTCTTGGAGGAACGCACCGCAAGCTTCCAGCACCGCCGCGATCTGGTCGTCTCGGCGCTCAACGCCATCGAGGGTCTCGATTGCCGCACACCCGAAGGCGCGTTCTACACCTTCTCCGGCTGTTCAGGCATGCTCGGCAAGACCACGCCCGCAGGCAAGCGTATCGAGACGGATACGGATTTCTGCGCCTACCTGCTCGATGACGCCCATGTCGCCGTCGTGCCGGGTTCGGCTTTCGGCCTGTCGCCGTTCTTCCGCATCTCCTATGCCACCTCCGAGGCAGAACTGCGCGAAGCCCTTCAACGGATTGCCAAGGCCTGTGGGGCCTTGAGCTGAAGACATCGAGCCCGCCGGCCTTTGGCGGGCTTCTTTCCAATTTTCTAAATTAGAATGAAACCGGCGAAACTTATCCGGAAACGCCCCCGTTGCTTGCTTATCTGCAGAGACAGATGAACCAGAACCGGGAGAGAATTTCATGTGGTCTTCATTCGCCAAAACAGCATCACTGACAGTGCTGGCCGCCGGCATCGCCGGTAGCGTTTTCGCCAACCCGATGGTGGGTGGCGCTCCGATGTATGAAAACAAGAACATCGTCGAGAATGCCGTCAATTCCAAGGATCACACCACGCTGGTGGCTGCGGTCAAGGCTGCGGGCCTTGTCGATACGCTGGCGGGTCCAGGTCCCTTCACAGTCTTTGCACCGGTCAATTCCGCTTTCGACAAACTGCCGGCCGGCACCGTCGATACGTTGCTGAAGCCTGAAAACAAGACGCAGCTGACCAAGGTTCTGACGGAGCATGTCGTCTCCGGCAAGCTCTCCACCGCCACCCTGATGAAGCGTATCAAGGCGAATGGCGGCAAATATAACATGACTGCGGTGAGCGGCGATCATCTGACGGCCGTCATGCGCGGCAAGGGCATCTACATCATCGACGAAAGCGGCGGCGCCTCGAAGATCACCGTCGCCGACGTCAACCAGTCGAATGGTGTGATCCAGGTCGTCAACAAGGTGTTGCTGCCGAAGTAATCACCGCACGCAATTGCTGGGAAACCACCGGCCCTGCCGTCCCCGATGGCAGGGTTTTGTCTGCGGAAAGAATTTTGCGCTGCCGGAGTTTGCTGCTATCCGGTAGGGGTCGCCGACAGAATTCACAGAGCCGTCACCGGCCACAGACAGGGGCAGCCGGAGCAATGTTCTCCCGTTTACGGCCATCGACCGATATCATTGAAACGCTCCGGAAGAATTCGTTCGAGCCCGCCCATTCCGACTATTACCAGGGCAAGCCCGGCCGCCCGCTCAATCTTATCCTCAAGGCGCGCCATGACTTTCTCTCGGTCTGGCGCAGAGCCGATTACACCGATCGGGTCAGCGTCACGAAAATTTTCGGACGTCAGATCGTCGTGGTCAATTCCCCGGACGCGATCCGCTATGTGGTGGCCAAGCGCCACGACAATTTCGAGCGCAAGACGCCGCAGATGCGGCGCGCACTGGAATTTCTGTTGGGCGACGGGCTGTTCATTTCCGACGGTGAAACCTGGAAACAGCGGCGCCCGCTGGTCGCCGATATCGTTCACAAAAACCGCGTGCCGGCTTTCGGCAAGATCATGGAAAACACCACGAGCGAACTGGTGCAGCGCTGGGAATCGCTTCCCGACGGCGCGCCTGTCAACGCGCTGTTCGAAATGGCCGGGCTGACAGCGGAGATCATTTCCCGCGCCGTCTTCGGCAACGATCTCGGCGAAGAGGGCGCCAAGGCCGTCAGCGAGGGGTTCGAGAGCTATCAGTCGCTGATCGATTCGGTGAATATCGGCTATTTCCTTGGGCTCGACGAGGGCCTGCCCGTGCTGCGCACACCCAAGCTGCGCCGGTCCGTCTCGCGCATCCACCAGATCATCGACAAGGTGGTCGAAGACCATCTGGCCGGGCGCGGCGACGACAATTCGATGGTGGAGCTTCTGGTGCGCCGCCAGAAGCGAAATCCGGAACTGAAGCTCGACGTGGTGGCGCTGCGCAACGAAGCCGCAACCATCTTCATGGCTGGTCACGAGACGACAGCCGCCACGCTCACCTGGGCCTGGTATCTGATGTCACGCGCACAATGGGTCGAAAAATCGCTGCATGAGGAAATCGCCCGCGTCTGCGGCAACCGCACCCCGACGCTCGACGATATCCCGCAGCTGGACTGGTGCCGTGCCATCATCGAGGAAACGCTGCGCCTCTATCCGCCGGTGCCGATCCTCGCTCGCCAGGCAAAAGAGGCTGACCGGATCGGCGATATCGACGTCAAGCCCGCATCGCTGATCCTGATCGTGCCATGGCTTTTGCACCGGACCGAAGCCTTCTTCAAGGACGCCCATCTTTTCAAGCCCGAGCGCTTCATGAACGGCAGCAAGGCGATACCCTACAGCTACATTCCCTTTGCCAGCGGTCCACGCGTCTGCCCCGGATTACAATTCGGCCTGCAGGAAGCGATCCTGTGCCTGGCCATCCTTGCCCAGCGCTTCAGGGTGCGGGTCGCGGATAACACCAAGGTCGAGCCGCAATGCCGGCTGACACTGCGCCCACGCGGCGGTCTGCCCGTAACCTTGCACCGGCGGTGACGATGCGGCCGAACCGCGACCCAGCGCGAAAGGTCTGGATTTATGCTGAGCGCCAGGCGCCGCCGCTTGCCGGCTTCTGGAAGAACGCGGCAATCCGGAAAGCATGTCTGAACTATTGGGTGGTGACGCCTCTGCAGAATGCCTTTGATCTCGCGATGTTTTACGCGATGAAACTGCTGCCGGCGGATGTCTGCTCGGCACTCGGGGCGAAACTGGGTACCTTTTCCTTTCCCCGCTGGCACAAGGGCGCCATCCGTAAGACCCGCAGCAACCTGGCGCGCCTGCTTCCGGACCTGAACGAGGCGGAACGCGATGCCCTGATGTTACGCAATTGGCAAAATCAGGGCCGGCTGATGACGGAGTTCTCAGTCGTCAACCGGATGGCGGCGGACCGAAACCGCGTGACCGTGCATGGCGCTGAAAATCTTGTCGATGCCTCAAGGCAGGGCCCATTGATCCTGATGGGAGTGCACACCGGCAACTGGGAGCTCATCTGGCCGATCGTGCGCAGGCTGGGGCTTGATGCGGCCCTCAACTACGCGCCGCCGAACAGCACAGCGCGGCACTGGATTGCCAGACGCGTGCGGCGGCGGGCCGGCATTTCGCTGCTACCACCGGGCAAGAGCGCCGTCCGCCCGGCCCTGCAGCGCCTGAAGAAAGGCGGCACCGTCATCATCTTCTGCGACGAGGGATTGCGCGGAAAAATTCGCGGGCCGTTTCTGGGGCGCAAACCGCATGCCGATGGCAACCTGGCGCTGGTCGCAAGGCTTGCCCGCCTGACCGGCGCACGGATCTGCCCGGTCTATACACTGCGCGAAGATGGAGCGCAGTTCAGCTTTCATGCACAACCACCGATCACCCTCCCCCCGGAAAACAAACCCGGCGAGCGCCTGCTCGACGACGTCCTCGTGCTCAACGGGGTCATCGAGCCGGTCATCCGCGCCCATCTCGACCAATGGTACTTTCTCGACAACGCGCTCTGATACCAAGATATGACGTCAGCCTGCGGATCCGTGCAACTGCGTGACCAGCGCGGCAAAGCGCGAGCCCGCAATCTCAAGCGGCCCGCTATTGTCGATCGTCGTCACATCGGGCTCGTCGAAAATATCCGGCACCTGGCGCTTCAGCCGGTTGAGGATATCCTGCTCGCTCTCGCGCCCGCGGGCGACAAGGCGGCTTGCCAGGACCTGCGGCGAGGCGGTGATGTTGACGATCGCAACCCTTGGAAAGGTCTGGCGGAACTGCCCGAGAACGGCCCGGCTGCCATTGGCGATCAGGATCCTGCCCGCCCGCACCTTTTCCAGCGCATCCTGCGGAATTCCGTATTTCAATCCATGCGCCTGCCAGGCGACGGCGAAATCGCCAGCCGATAGCCGGCTATCGAAATCTTCACCGGAAATGCTCTCGTGATCCTCGCCGCCCGCGTCCGAAGGGCGGGTGATGATGCGGCGGACGAAATCGATGTCCTTGCGATCGGCAAAATGCTGCGCGACAAAACCGATGACGCTGTCCTTGCCGGCGCCGCTCGGGCCGACCACAACGACGATCGCGCCTGTCTGACCTTGCCCGTGCATCAGGCGACCCGCTTGCCTTCGCGCCAGACCGAACGGACGACCGGAATGCCTTCCAACCGCTGGACCCGGACGATATCGGCACGCAGGCCAGTGGCAATACGGCCCCGGTCGTCAAGCCCGACGGTGCGGGCAGGCGTCGCCGTGACCATGGCGAGCGCCTGCGGCAGGCTGACGCTTTCCAGTTCGTCGGACAACACGAACGGCGCGTGGATCAGGCTGAAAGGGACATAATCGGATGACAGCACATCAAGCACGCCGCGCTCTGCAAGGTCCTTTGCGGCGATATTGCCGGAATGCGACTTGCCGCGCACGATGTTCGGCGCACCCATGAGCACGCTCAGCCCGGCCGCATGCGAGGCTTCGGCCGCTTCGAAGCTGGTGGGGAATTCCGCAAGGCGAATACCGAAACCAACGGATTCCTCGACATGCGCCAGGGTCGCGTCGTCGTGGCTCGCAATGGCGATGCCGCGCTCGGCGCAGGCCTTGGCGATCTGGGTGCGATGCGGCCCGGCATATTTGGCCGACAGAGCCTGCTGGCGGTCGCAGAACTGTGCGAAAGCCTCGTCGGACAGGCCCCGCTTGGTCTTGTAGTAGAGCGTATACTGCTCCATCGTCTGGAATTGTCTCTGACCCGGCGCATGGTCCATCAGCGAAACGAGGCCGACCTGCGGATCGTTTTCAAATTCCACGAAATGATCCAGCACGTTGTCGGTCGAGACTTCGCAGCGCAGATGGATGCGATGATCGGCGCGGAGCCGATTTTCCCTGGCGGCCTGCGCCAAGGCGTTTGCCATGTCGCGCATCTCGCCCTGCTCGAAGCCGCCATCCTCGTCCGATCCCATGCGTAGGCAATCAAAGACGGTGGTGATACCGGAGGTGACGATCTGCGCGTCATGCGCCTGGATCGCCGCCATCTTCAGCCAGCGGACGCCGGGGCGCGGCGAGTAATGCGCTTCCAGATGGTCGGTATGCAATTCGACCAGGCCGGGGATCAGGTAATCGCCTTCGAAATCCTCGCCGGTGCGGCTGGTGCCTTCCGAGATATCGGCGATCTTGCCGTCGCGGATCAGGACCGAACCGTTGAGAATCTGGTTCTCAAGGACGATGCGGGCGTTGGAGAGAACGGTTTCTACGGTCATGTCAGGCCATCTTTCGGTGGGCGGCACTGAGCGCCGCAAGGGTGAGAACTCTGAACGGCGCGCCGCGCTCGGGCTCGATGCACAGCGCAAGGCCACGCACCGGCAGCGGGCCGCCGATCAGCGATGAAAAACGTGTTTCCAGATGGTCAGCGACCTCGTCCTGCCGCTCGGCCGGCACGGGCCCGGTCAGCGTCATGTGGAAGCGGAAGGCATCGAAGACATAAGAGTATCCCCAGTCGTGGAGATAGGTCCGTTCCGGCTCGGGCAGCGTTTCGGGCTTGCGCCGGGCGATATCCGCAGCCGAAAGCGGCGCGCGGAATGGCTCGAAGGCGCGCACGACATCGGCAGCCAAGCGATCCAGCGCATCAGCATTCCCATCGGGAACGAGAGCGAAAAACGATCCAAGCCGGCCGATCTTCAGACGCGGAATGGTAAAGGCCGGCGTTCCGGCGGCAAAAACGTCGAGCGCGCTGAGAAGGTCCGTTTCCGTTTGGCCACCGGCAAGATGAAAGGGTGCCTTCAGTGTCGCATGAAACCCGTAGCGCGCCGGCTCGGCGACGAGGCTCTCCCACCCATCCGGTCTTTGGCCGTCCGGCACCAGCGCCGTGCCGGTAAAGGCATCCCGGCCCAGCCAGCGCGCCGCAGCGTCCGTCAGCGGGTCATCTGCGGGAGGGGTGAAATAGAAGGCGTAACGCATGTTCATTCCATGAGGGCAGTAAAAAACGGGAGAGACGCAAGGCTTAGCGATTCATCGTGACCATACCGTGAAATCCCCTCTCCCGGTCACAAAAATCAATGCGCCCTTTCTCCGATCAGCCGCTGACGAAGGAAGGTCGAGAGATTGTCGAACAGGAAGACCACGATGAGGATCAACAGCACCATATAGGCAACCTTGTCCCAATCCGCATTGGTGCCCATGGCTTCCAGAAGCTTCAACCCGATGCCGCCGGCGCCGACAGCACCGATGACTGTGGCTGAACGGGTGTTGGATTCCCAGAAATAGAGCGACTGCGAAATGAACACCGGCAGGACCTGCGGTACGACGCCAAAGCGATTGACCGCGATCGGGCTGGCGCCAACGGATTTCACCCCTTCACGCTGCTTGTCGTCAACGTTCTCCAAAGCCTCCGCATAGACCTTGCCGAGCGCTCCGGCATCGGTGAAGAAAATGGCGGCGATGCCGGGGATCGGGCCGGGGCCAAAGGACCGGGTGAAAAACAGCGCCCAGATCAGCATGTCGATCGAACGCAGGAAATCGAATATCCGCTTCATGCCCCAGTTGGCAGCGCGATTGCGCGTGATGTTGCGCGCCGCGATGAAGGCCAGCGGAAAGGCGAAGATGGTGCCGAGCAGCGTGCCCACAAAGGCCATGACCAGCGTCTGCATCAGTTTGGACAGGATATCCGCATGCTGCCAGACGCCGTTGCCAAGAAAGTCGTCACGCATGTGGAACAGGTTGGACCGGGCCGAATCGAGGCGATCGCCGAAGGTCGCGAGGTAAGCAAGGTCACCCCAGCTCCTGCCCCAAAACTGCGACTTTGTGTCGAAGAAGAAGTTGGACCAGCCGAGGAAACGGCGCTGAACAAACACCTGGCCGGTGCGGATTTCCGCTTGGCCCTCGAAGCCGTAGCTGACAATGACTTTTGTCCCGTCCTGCTGGATGGCGGCCGGTGCATCGGCTGGCGCGGTAACGGCATCTGCGGCGATGGTGACGGGATAGACCGTGCCGCCAAGATAGACATCGACCTTCGAAGGCGTGATCTCAAGGCGGTCGTCGCGGCTGCCATAGGTAACGGTGTAGCCGCCGTTAGCTGCAGGCTGCAGCCAGTCGATATTGGCGCCGGCCGGGTATTGGCCGCGGCTCGACCATTGCGGACGCACCGTGCCGCCGTCCTCGAAACGCAAGCGCGGCTGGGCACGCCAGGAATACCAGTCCTGCAGGTACAGCGAGGCGCGATCCCAGCGGCCATTGGCAAAGGCAGGGCCGATCTGAAAGGCAAAGAAGCAGGCGACGAGATAGACAAGGATACCGCCGGCGATGAGCGCCAAACCGTAGCGCTGCATGAAGCTGCGGTGGAAGGCCTGCGGATAGGTGGCGAGCAGGCGCGCGCGTTCGGACGGATTGATCGACGGAACCGAGGACATCAGGCCGCTCCTCTGCCGAATTCAAAAGACTGGTGACCGGTCAGCCGGTGGCGCAGCCAACCCGAAAACTGGTCGATGATGATGATGCTGATCAAGAGAAGAATGATGATCGCATAGGTCTGAGCCGCATGATCACGGCCGATCGCCAGCCGGAAGACCTCGCCAATGCCACCGCCGCCGACAGCGCCGATGATGGTCGAGGCGCGCACGTTGATTTCGGCGCGCAACAGCGCATAGGACACGAAATTGGGCATAACCTGCGGCACGATGGCAAAACGCACCCGCTCGAACCAGTTGGCGCCGGTGGCACGCAGCCCCTCTTCCGGCTTCATGTCGGCATTCTCGACCACTTCGAAGAACAGCTTGCCGAGCGCGCCGATCGTATGGACTGTGATCGCGATGATGGCGGCGATCGGCCCGATCGAGAGAATGGCGGTCAGCAATCCGGCAATCACGATTTCAGGAAAGGCGCGCATAACTTCCATGATGCGCCGAACGACCCACCGCGTTACGCGCGAGCCGATGAGGTTCGTCGAGGCGAAGAAACACAGAAGGAATGCCAGCGCTGCACCGACAATGGTCGAAACCAGCGCGATATTGATGGTGATCGCCAGCTGATAGAAGAAATGAGGAATATAGAAGCCGTCGGTCAGATAGACCCGGTCGATCGTATAATTGTATTTCAGCGATCCGTCGGCATAGGGCGACGGCAGATCGAACATCGCGCGGATAATTTCCAGCGGGCTGTTCGGCACGAAATTCAGGATGAAATCGAAGAAATACGGCAGGCGATCGAAAAACTTGCCGGCATTCGCGTCATTGGCGAATTTCAGCGATGCGCACAGCACGATGAAAAACACCACGGCCGAGATGATCGTATAGATGCGGCGGGTGCGCAACTGCTGCTGATAATGCTGCATCACCAGGGATGCGGCCGGACCGAGCCCGCCATTGTTCTGTTTGCTGATCGCCGTCATGTGCCTGTTCTCGCTGCAGAATGGCGGCGCCTAAAAGGCGCCGCCGCGAAATGAGGTCAAGAGAGGATCAGCCGCCGATGACCGACTTACGGGCGTCGATGATCGTCTGGTAGAAGGCCTTGTTGACTTCGATATAGTCCTTGTTCTGGCCCTGCGTGTAGGCCTGGAAGCAAGCGAGGTCCTTCTTCGGCAGGTCCAGGAAAAAGGCCTTGACCTTGGCCTTCATGTCGGCCGGGACGGCGTTGTTGACCATCAGCGGGCCGTTCGGGATCAGCGGCGAGCGCCAGATTTCGACGATATCGTCCATGTCCAGATTGCCCTTGTTGACCATCTGATGGAGGTTGCCGCCGGTATAGCCCTCTTCCCACTTGCCGACGCCCGAACCGAAGGTCGTGCCGGCATCGAACTTGCCGTCGAGAACGGCGAGAACGAGGTTTTCATGGCCGCCGCCGAAGCCGGTTTCGGAGAAGTATTCCTTCACCGGAGCGCCGATATCAGCCGGCAGCGAGACGTTCGGAACCAGGTAGCCCGAAGTCGAATCCGGATCGGCGAAGCCGAGCTTCTTGCCCTTCAGGTCTGCGAGCGTCTTGATGCCGGAATCCTTGCGGGCAACCATGAGCGAATAGTAGCCGCTGGAGCCGTCCGAACCCGTATAGGTGAGGATCGGATCGACCGCATCGGGCTTCTGCAGTTCGATGGCGGCGTAGGAGGATGCACCCATCGTAGCGATGTCGATCGTGCCGCCGAGCAGGCCCTGGATGACGCCGTTATAGTCGGGCGACGGGAAGATCTGGACTTCCGGAACGCCGGTAGCAGCTTTGAGGCCATCCGCGACGCACTGCGTGTTGCGGATCTGGTCGGCTTCGTTTTCCGAACCGTCGAGGCCGATGCGCAGGACCTTGACGTCCTGGGCCATTGCGGACCCTGCGATGACGCTCAGCGCCACGGCAGCAAGAAGGGCTTTCTTCAACATGAGATAGTCTCCTGGTTTCCGGCCTGGCCGGAGTTCGCTTCTGAAATACTTTGCCCTTGACGCGGGCCAACGATCCCCGGGCGGACCCTCAAAGGCCCGCAAGTGCCACCGGTGAAGGATGGGTTGCCTTCCGATTGTCTTGCGACGGCGGAAGATTGATGCTGGTCGATGTCATCGATTCCTCGATTTCCGCGCCGCTGCCGTAGATTTCGGCGACAGCCTCCGCCGTCAGTTCGCGCGGCGGTCCATCGAACACGACGCGCCCATGCGCCATGCCGATGATGCGCTCGCAATAGGAACGGGCGGTGTCCAGCGTATGAAGGTTGGTGACGACGGTGATGCCCTCGCGCTCGTTGATATCGCGCAGCGCATCCATCACGATCTTGGCGTTGAGCGGATCGAGCGATGCGATCGGCTCGTCGGCGAGCAGCATCTTCGGCTGCTGCATCAGAGCGCGCGCGATGGCCACGCGCTGCTGCTGGCCGCCGGACAGCGTTCCGGCCGGCTGCATTGCCGTCTGCTCGATGCCCAAGCGTTCCAGGGCTGCCAGTGCAGCAAGGCGCTCGTCCTGCGTGAACAAGCCGAAAAGCGATGACAGCGTCGAGCGGTGATTGAGCCGGCCCAGCATGACATTGGTCAAAACATCAAGGCGCGGCACCAGGTTGAACTGCTGGAAGATCATGGCGCAATCGCGCTGCCAGTTGCGCAAGGCGGCGCCCCGCAGCGACGACACTTCGAGATCGCCGAAATGAATGGAGCCGGACGAGACGTCGTTGAGACGGTTGATCATGCGCAGCAGCGTCGACTTGCCGGCACCGGAACGGCCGATAATGCCGACCATCTGGCCCTGCGGAATATCGAAAGTAACCGCTTCCACGGCAATCTTCCTGCCGAATTGACGGGTTACATTCTTCAGCTGAAACATGAGCAGTCGTCCTCTGGCAGTGGCACCGGTCACCGGTATGCCCTTGCCATAATGGCGGTTGATGAAGGGGGAATGTCAGTTCGATGTTGTTTTTGTTACAGTCCACAATCCCCGCAAAGGCGGGGATTGGCGCCGCAAATATCAGGCATTGTGACGGGCAAGGAATGCGTCGGCGTCGAGCATTCTGAAGTCATCGAGTGCATCGCGCAGCTTGGCGTGATCCCAATCCCACCAGGCGAGCTTCTCGAAACGGCCGGCGATCTCCTGGCCGAAGCGCTCGCGGATCAGCTTTGCCGGAACGCCGCCGACGATGGTGTAGGGCGCCACGTTCTTGGAGACGACGGCGCCGGAACCGACGACCGCACCATTGCCGATCGTGACGCCGGGCAAAACGGTGGCCCCATGGCCGATCCAGACATCGTGGCCGATAACGACACGGTTTTCACGCCGCCAGGCAAAGAAATCCTGCTCCATGTCGGCATCCGGCCAGTAGTTGGAGGCGCGATAGGTGAAATGGTGCAGCGTCGCCCGCCAGGTCGGATGATTGGTGGCATTGATACGCACCGATGCCGCAAGATTGGCAAATTTCCCGATCGTCGCACACCAGATCATGCCGTCGCGCTCGATATAGGAGTAGTCGCCGAACTCGACCTCGTCGATGCGGCAACGCTCGCCCACTTCCGTATAGCGCCCAAGGGTCGATTGATTGACAGTGGCGGTCGGATGGATCGTCGGCTCCACACTCAGTTTCTGGCTCATGCGGCGGCCTTTCGCGGCGAAAAGGCGGAAACATCGAGAATGCGGTCGGCGACGGCATCGCGCACTTCCTCGTCATGGAAGATCCCGAGCAGGGCAACGCCCTCGGCCTTCTTGGCCGCGATCATTTCGACCACCACCCGGCGGTTCGTCGCATCCAGCGATGCCGTCGGCTCGTCGAGCAAAAGGATGGCATGGCCGGTGATGAAGCCACGGGCGATATTGACGCGCTGCTGCTCGCCGCCCGAAAAGGTGGCCGGCGGCAACTGCCAGAGTTCGCGCGGCAGGTTGAGCTTGGCCAGCAGTTCGGAAGCCCTCTCCCGCGCAATAGCCTGATCGAAGCCGCGCGCCAGCAGCGGCTCGGCAACGACATCGAGGGCCGACACGCGCGGGACAACACGCAGGAACTGGCTGACATAACCCAGCGTATCACGCCGGACTTCGAGCACCGCACGGGGGGCCGCCGTCGCCAGATCGACCATATGGCCCTGATGTTCGATCAGGATCTGGCCGGCATCGACGGCGTAATTGCCATAGAGCATCTTCAGGATCGAACTCTTGCCGACCCCGGACTGGCCGCCGAGCACGACGCATTCGCCCTTCTTCACCGAGAAGGACACACCATTGACGACCGGCAGGCGGATACCGTCCCGAAGGTGCATGGTGAAGCTCTTGGCGACTTCGGAGACAACGAGGGGTGTCGGCATGACTATTTCTCCTTTTGGAGTATGGTTTGGTCCGAGAACCGGTTCCCGCTTTTCGCACCCATGCTCAGACCTGCAGAATGGAGGAAACGAGAAGCTGGGTGTAGGGCTCGCGCGGATCGTCGAGCACCCGGTCGGTCAGCCCCTGCTCGATCACCAGACCGTCCTTCATCACCATCATCCGGTGCGACAGAAGCCTGGCAACGGCGAGGTCATGGGTGACGATGATGGCCGACAGACCGAGGTCATGGACAAGGCCGCGCACCAGATCGAGCAGGCGCGCCTGCACCGAGACATCCAGGCCGCCGGTCGGCTCGTCCATGAAGACGAGACGCGGGGACGTGACGAGATTGCGGGCGATCTGCAGGCGCTGGCGCATGCCGCCGGAAAAGGCTCGCGGCTGGTCGTCGATCCGGTCTTCCTCGATCTCGACGCGGCGCAGCCAGTCGGCCGCCGTGGCGCGGATATTGCCGTAATGCCGGTCTCCGACCGCCATCAGCCTTTCGCCGACATTGGCGCCGGCCGACACGGTCATGCGCAGCCCGTCCGCCGGGTTCTGATGCACGAAGCCCCAGTCGGTGCGCATCAAAAACCGCCTCTCGGCCTCGCCCATGCGGGCCAGATCGCGGTACTGACCGTCGCGCATATGATATTCGACCACGCCCGAACTCGGCATCAGCCGCGTGGAGAGACAGGAGAGCAACGTCGTCTTGCCAGACCCGGATTCGCCAACGATGGCAAGGACTTCACCGGGCCATAGCTCGAAGGACACATTGCGGCATCCAATCCGGCTGCCGTAGAATTTCGAGACATCGTTGACTTTGAGAAGGGGGACGGGGGTCATGGGGCGGTTTCCATGTTGAGCGAGAACTGCTGTTGCGGGCGGATGGACACCGCGTGCTCCCTCTTCTCCCCAGCGGGGAGAAGTGCCGAGCGTAGCGAGGCGATGAGGGGGTGGTTCGGCAAAGCCGGAGCCAGAGAGAGGTGGCCTTCGGCACCCCTCATCCGGCGCTTCGCGCCACCTTCTCCCCGCTGGGGAGAAGAGGGAGGCTGCGGCAGGCTCCAGGCACAGTATTCCACCCCCCTCATTCCGCGGCCTCCTGGCGGGCCAGCATTTCGCCCGCATGCCCGTGTTCGCGGCGATCCTCGCAGTGGTCGGTGTCCGAGCAGACGAACATGCGGCCGCCCTTGTCGTCGAGAACGACTTCATCGAGATAGACGTGCTCGGCGCCGCACAGCGCACAGGGCTTGTCGAAATGCTGGATTTCGAAGGGATGATCCTCGAAATCGAGGCTGACGACGTCGGTATAAGGGGGAACCGCATAGATGCGTTTTTCGCGGCCGGCGCCGAACAGCTGCAAGGCTTCCGACATGTGCATTTTCGGATTGTCGAACTTCGGCGTCGGCGAAGGGTCCATCACGTAGCGGCCTTCGACCTTGACCGGATAGGCATAGGTCGTGGCGATATGGCCGTTGCGGGCGATGTCCTCGTAGAGCTTCACATGCATGAGGCCATATTCTTCCAGCGCATGCATCTTGCGGGTTTCGGTCTCGCGCGGCTCGAGAAAGCGCAGGGGTTCGGGGATCGGCACCTGATAGACCAGCGTCTGGCCGGCCGTCAGCGCTTCCTCGGGAATGCGGTGGCGCGTCTGGATGATCGTCGCCTCGCGGGTCCTGGTGGTCACCGCGACATTGGCGACCTTCTGGAAGAAGGCGCGGATGGACACCGCGTTGGTGGTGTCGTCGGCCCCCTGGTCGATGACCTTGAGAACATCCTGCGGCCCCAGAATCGCCGCCGTCACCTGAACGCCGCCGGTGCCCCAGCCATAGGGCATCGGCATTTCGCGCGATGCGAAGGGAACCTGGTAGCCGGGTATCGCAATGGCCTTCAGGATCGCCCGGCGGATCATCCGCTTGGTCTGCTCGTCGAGATAAGCAAAATTGTATGTGGCAAGGTCCGTCATTCGGCTGCCTCCTTCAAACGGGAATAGGTTTCAAGCCGCCCGGCAAGTGTGCCGGTATGAAGCTCGAACAGATGGTTGTCGGCATCGTGGAAATAGATCGAGCGGCCCTCGCCTTCGACGCGCGGACGCGGCGGCATGACGTCGAGATCGAGCGAGCGGATGCGTTCCAGATAGACATCGACATCCTCGTCGCGGATCTTGAAGGCGACGTGGTTGTACGTGCGTTCACTCAGGCTCTCGCCCTGCATGATGGCGATCCACAGATCACCGATCGTGAAGAATTTTTCCGCTGACAGCGAAAACTGCATCTCATCGCTGGCATAGACCTGCTTGGCGCCAAAGACGGTCTGCAGGATGTCGGTCATCCGCTCGAGATCGCTGACGACGAAGGTGATGTGGGAGAGGTCCTCGATCATTCGGCCGCATCCCGGATTGGCTCGTTTTTCTCCACGCCGTTTCGCGCGTCATATTCGGCGCGCATGCGGCGGACGAGATCGAGTTCGGCCTGGAAATCGACATAGTGCGGCAGTTTCAGATGCTCGACGAAGCCGGTCGCCTGGACATTGTCGGAATGCGAAATGACGAATTCCTCGTCCTGCGCCGGGGCGACGATATCCTCGCCGAACTCTTCGGCACGCAGCGCCCGGTCGACCAGCGACATGGCCATCGCCTTGCGCTCGCTCTGGCCGAAGACCAGGCCATAACCACGGGTGAACTGCGGCGGGTTCTTGGCCGAGCCCTGGAACTGGTTGACCATCTGGCATTCTGTGACCTGGATGGGCCCGAGCGACACGGCAAAACCAAGCTCGGGAATATCGAGCTCGACGTCCACCTCGCCGATACGCACTTCGCCGACGAAGGGATGGGTGCGGGCATAGCCGCGCTGGGTGGAATAGGCGAGCGCAAGCAGGAAACCCTCGTCGCCGCGCGCCAGCGCCTGCAGGCGCAGGTCGCGGTTCAGCGGAAATTCCAGCGGCTCGCGGGTAAGGTCGCCCGGCACATGATCTTCCGGCATCTGGCCGTCACCCTCGATCAGGCCTTCGCCAGCGAGGATGTCGGAGACCCGCATCATCGAGCCCTCGTCTGCCGTCCGGCGCAACGGCTCGTCAACCGGCGCGTCGGTGAGAAGCGACGGGTCCAGCAGGCGGTGGGTATAGTCGAATGTGGGGCCAAGCAGCTGGCCGCCGGGCAGATCCTTGTAGGTCGCCGAAATCCGGCGCTCGATCTTCATGTTCGCCGTATCGACCGGCACCGACATGCCGAAACGCGGCAGCGTGGTGCGGTAGGCACGCAGGATGAAAATGGCCTCGATCATGTCGCCGCGCGCCTGGCGCACGGCGAGAGCGGCGAGTTCACGATCATAGAGCGAGGCTTCCGCCATGACCCGATCGACGGCAAGCCCGAGCTGGGCGACGATCTGGTCGATCGAGATGGAAGGCAAAGACCGGTCGCCGCGGCGGCGGTCTGCGAGAAGCTGGTGTGCATTGGCGATGGCGGCTTCGCCGCCCTTGACAGCAACATACATGGATCAGACCTCCCGGCGGCGAAGTTTCGTGGTGCGCGGCAGGCACAGGACATCCGTGCCGGCAACGAGGATCAGATCGACGCCCCGGGGAAACAGGCCCCGGTTTTCAGTCCAGAGCGTCAGGAAGATGTCCGGCAGGCCCTTGGGGGCTATGACGGTTTCATCCTTGATGCCGGGACCCGCAGCGGTAAATTCGTCTCCGCCGGTCAGCGCGGCGATCTCGATCACCAATGTGGAGGAGCGATCGGGATAGTCCTGCGTGCCCTGCGCAAACTGGTCGAAACCGGGAACGATGCCACCAGCCTCGATGAAGACGAACCGGGCGTCCGGCTTGATATCCGTCACCGGTGCGCTGGTATGGAAGGACAGCCAGGCGGGGACGGCGGATTGTTTCAGCGCAGGCGTCAGCCATACCGGCGTGCCGTCATCGCACAGCGTCAGCGCGATCGCCCCGGCACCGCCACCAAGCGGCGATGGCGGGGTGGCACCGGCGCCGAGCGGCAGGACCGTGCCCGGCCGCGCCATCGCGTCCATCAGCGCGCGAAACACCGATTGCGACTGGAAGACCGGATCGGTGAATGCGCCGGCATAGGTGCTGGCATGGATGTCTGCGTGAGCGCCCATCAGTTGTCTCCCCGGACCATGGTGAAGAAATCGACCCGTGTGGCCGCTGTCTGTTCGGCATGTTTGCGGTCTTCGGCATCGATGCGGCTTTCCACCGCGCCGATCAGGCGTTCGACCGCAGCGCGATATTCGGGCCGCTGGTTCAGCGCATCGAAGATCGCGGCGAGGCGCGCTTTCTCCCGGTCGTTGCCGAGCAACTGCCCATGGCCGATCTCTCCGGAGGCAAGGCGAACGGTGGCCCGGCTGACCGTCGCTTCTCCAAGATTGAACGGATCGCCACCGCCGCCGACGCGGCCGCGCACCATGACCAGCCCGGTTTCAGGACCGCGCACGGGATGCACCTCCGGCTGCGGCTCGATCGCCTGCCAGCCCGCTTGCAATTCGGCCACCGAAGCGCGCGCGAGCAGCTCCATTGCCCGCTTGCGGGCGTTCGTCGCCATGCCGGTATTTTCTTTGATCGCGTCCATTGCTTCCGTCCGAAATGTCTATTAATGTAGACAACTATACATCTGATATCCTGCTTTTAGAACCCCCATATGACGGGCTTGTGACATGAATGCGAAAAAAGCGGTCGAGCGCCAAACCGGCGTCGCCCTCTGGCGCCAGATCGCCGATCTCATCCGGCTATCGATCAGCAATGGTGATTATGATCAAACCGGCATGGTGCCGCCGGAAACGGTGCTTGCCGTGCAATTCGGCGTCAACCGCCACACGGTGCGCAGCGCCCTGGCAGCATTGGGGGATGAGGGCCTGGTCCAGGCCATCCAGGGCCGGGGCACGATGATCCAGCGCAAGGAGCGGCTGAGTTTCCCGATTTCGCGGCGCACCCGCTTTTCGCAAGGGCTTGGCGATCAGGCCCGCGAGACCGAGGCGAAACTATTGAACAAGGCAACTCTACCGGCCGCAGGCGACGTCGCGAAAGGACTGAAGGTTGATCCCGGCGCGCTCTGTATCCAGCTCGATCTGGTCAGCAGCGCCGACGGGCGGCCGGTCTCCTGTTCCACCAGCTTTTTCCCGCAAAGCCGGTTTCCGGCCATGGCCGAACAATTCGAACAGCTGCATTCGATCACCAAGGCCTTTGCGGCACAGGGCCTGGCGGACTATGTGCGGGTCTCGACCGAGCTTGTCGCCCGCCATGCCGATGCGTCAGAACTGGCGCTGCTTCGCCTGTCGCCCGGCGCCATTGTCATCGAGGCGACGGCCATCAATGCCGATCCCGGCGGTGTGCCCGTGCAGTTCTCCCGCACCCGCTTCGCCGCCGACCGCGTCAAGCTGAAGATCGAAACCTGAGAGATGAAAAAGGGCTGACAAAGTCAGTTTTCCAGGAATGTTGCAGGTCATTTGGGAAATTATGCGATTGCCAAATATTTCCATCATTCCTGTGCTCGTCACAGGAATCCAGTCAGCTCAAGTCCTTGAGCTGAAAGAGTCTTTTGACCCGACAGACGTCGGGTCGCTGGATCCCCGCCACAAGGGCAGGGATGACGGAGACTGTGAATACCGCTCTCAACAAATAGCCGAATTTTGGTCTCGCAGCAATCTGAGGGCGCGGCGCCAAGCCCCTATGGAACTGCCGTCAAACGTCGGCGACGAAAGTCTGCTTCTGCGTGCCGAGGCCTTCGATCCCGAGTTCGACGACATCGCCGTCTTTGAGATACTGCGGCGGCTTGAAACCCATGCCCACGCCGGGCGGCGTTCCCGTCGAGATGATATCGCCGGGATGCAGGGTCATGAACTGGCTGAGATAGCTGACGACATGCGCGACGCCGTAGACCATGGTCTTCGACGACCCGTTCTGCTTGCTGACGCCATTGACGGTCAGCCACATCTTCAGGTTCTGCGGATCGGCAACCTCGTCTTTGGTCACCAGCCATGGGCCGGTCGGGCCAAAGGTGTCGCAGGACTTGCCCTTCGTCCACTGGCCGGAACGCTTGGTCTGGAAATCGCGCTCGGAGACGTCGTTGATGACGCAATAGCCGGCGACATGCTCCATCGCATCCGCTTCCGATACGTATTTCACCTTTTTGCCGATGATCACGCCCAGCTCGACTTCCCA
The DNA here is from genome assembly GCF_001426685.1 of Rhizobium sp. Root483D2. Taxonomy (GTDB): domain Bacteria; phylum Pseudomonadota; class Alphaproteobacteria; order Rhizobiales; family Rhizobiaceae; genus Pararhizobium; species Pararhizobium qamdonense. The sequence continues at coordinate 151,412 of NZ_LMFB01000015.1, forward strand.
GTCCGTCGCTACCGATCCGCGCGGGATGAGAACATTATCGTTCGGGCCGGCGATGGCAGACGTCGCCTTCATGAAGATCACCGGCTCCGGCGGCACCGTGGCCCCCGTCTCGGCGGCATGGTCGGCATAGTTCAGGCCGATGCAGATGAATTTGCCGGTACCGGCGACGCAAGCGCCAATGCGCGGGCTGCCGCCAACCAGGGGCAGGCTGCCAATATCCAGGCCATCAGCCCAGCCCATGTCGCTGATCGCATCGCCGCCGACATCGGCGATAACGCCGCTGAGATCCCGGATCTGGCCATCCGTGTCGAGAATACCCGGTTTTTCGGAGCCGGCCGGCCCGTAGCGCAAAAGTTTCATTTCTTCTCTTCCCTTGAAATCCAGACAATCCTGCCGCCTGACAAATCAAAGGCGGGCAGCGTTGTAAAGCGCTTTCGCCCCAGGCGCGGCCTCAGCGCGCCGGCAAATCTTGCAATCCGGCGAGAGCCTTCTCAACGATACCGGCCAGCGGCAGATCGACATCGACGGTCACGACGCCGGGTTCGCCCGTCGGGGGCTCAAGCGTGGCAAACTGGCTGTCGAGCAGCGATGCCGGCATGAAATGCCCGGCGCGGGCCTTCATCCGCTGGTCGAAAACCGCCCGCGATCCCTCCAGGTAAACGAAGGCCAGACGCCCGCCGGCCGCAGCCCGCAACCGGTCGCGATAGATTTTCTTCAGCGCCGAACAGGAGACGATCACCCGCTCGCCGCGCGCGACACTCTCACCAATCAGGCCGCCGATGAGATCGAGCCACGGCCAGCGATCCTCGTCGGAAAGCGGGATACCCGCCGACATTTTGGCGATATTGGCGGGCGGATGCAGGCTGTCACCCTCGATGAACCGGCAGTTCAATGCATTCGCCAGCCGCTCGCCGACCGAGGTCTTGCCGCAGCCGCTGACGCCCATGACGATGACCGGCAGGCTCGGCGTTTCAGAGAGAGGTTGTGATACCGCCATCGACATAGAGCGTGTGTCCGTTCACGAAGGAAGACGCGTTGCTGACGAGAAAGACTGCCGAGCCGACAAGCTCTTCGACATTTCCCCAGCGCGCTGCGGGTGTACGCTTTTCCAGCCAGTCTGAAAACTCCGGATTGTCCACCAGCGCCTGATTGAGCGGCGTCCGGAAATAGCCGGGCGCGATCGCGTTGATCTGCAATCCGTGCCGGGCCCAGTCGGCGCACATTCCGCGCGTCAGGTTCCTGACCGCACCTTTGGTCGCGGTGTAGGGCGCGATGCCGGGCCGGGCAAGTTCGCTCTGCACCGAGGCGATATTGACGATCTTGCCCCGGCCCCTCCCGATCATGAAACGGGCAACGGCCTGGCTCACATAAAAGACGCTGGAAATATTCGTTGCCAGCAGCTGTTCCCATTTGTCGGCGGGAAAGTCTTCGAGCGGCGAGCGGAACTGCATGCCGGCATTGTTGATCAGGATATCGATCGCGCCGATTTCGCTTTCGATAATGCCGACAGCCTCAGCCGCAGCATCGCGGCTGGTGACATCGAAGGCGGCGGCATTGGCAACATGGCCGTTGTCCCGGAGAGCGGTAACGGCGGCGGCGACCTTTTCGGCATCCCGGCCGTTAACGACGATCTCGGCGCCATGCGCCGCAAGCCCCTCCGCCAGCGCAAACCCGATACCCTGGCTGGAACCGGTGATCAGCGCGCGCCGGCCGGCCAGATCAAACAGCGGAAAGCTCATCAGTTTGCCCTTAAAGCGGGATGTGGCGGAAGCACCTTCCGCCACCATGCGTCTTCAGACCGCCTTTGAATAGGCCTTTGCCATGTCGGGCAGACGCTTGACGCGGATTTTCGATGCCTGTCCCGCCGCATTGAAGGCAATGAAGCGCTCCTTGCAGACCTCGACCATGCGGGCCGTCGCCGGCTTCAGGTAGTTGCGCGGATCGAAATTGTCCGGGTTTTGCAGGTGATGCTTGCGGATTTCGCCGGTGAAGGCGAGGCGCAGGTCGGTGTCGATATTGACCTTGCGGACCCCCAGCGGAATGGCCTTCTGGATCTCGGCCAGCGGAACGCCCCAGGTCTGCTTCATCTGGCCGCCAAACTCGTTGAACAGGTCCTGCAGGTCCTGCGGCACCGTGGACGAACCGTGCATGACCATATGCGTGTTCGGCAGGCGCTTGTGAATCTTGGCAATCGTGTCGATCGACAGGATTTCGCCATCCGGTGCGCGGGTGAACTTGTAGGCGCCGTGGCTGGTGCCGATGGCGACGGCGAGCGCATCCACGCCGGTCTTTTCGACGAAATCGAAAGCCTGCTCCGGATCGGTCAGCAATTCCTCGCGCGACAGCTTGCCTTCGAAGCCATGGCCGTCTTCCTTTTCGCCGGCGCCCGTTTCCAGGTTGCCGAGACAACCAAGCTCGCCTTCGACCGATACGCCGGCGGCATGGGCGATCTTCACCACTTCGGCGGTGACATCGACATTATACTCATAGGAGGCGATCGACTTGCCGTCGGCCAGAAGCGAGCCGTCCATCATGACGGAGGTAAAGCCGTTGGTGATCGCCGAAATGCAGGTCGACGGCTGGTCGCCATGATCGAGATGCAGGCAGACCGGGATATGCGGATATTCTTCGGTGGCACCCAGGATCAGGTGACGCAGGAAAGCATCACCGGCATAGGCGCGGGCACCGCGGCTGGCCTGCAGGATGACCGGAGAATCCGTGGCATCGGCGGCGCGCATCACGGCCTGAATATATTCCAGATTGTTCACGTTGAACGCGGGCAGCGCGTAGTTGTTTTCAGCGGCGTGGTCCAAAAGCTGCCGCAAGGTGATCAATGCCATCGTCGAAAGTCTCCCATTGTCTCAGCGCCATCCGTCCTGATCATGATGACGCATATGTTATTCTCCGCCTGAGCAGAAGCACTCCCCACAAAAGCCAACTGGTATCGCGACCAGGCCTCCTGGCGAATTGCGGGGCGGATTTGCCTGGCACCATAATTGATGATCCGGGTTTGGCAACCGCCGCGCAAAGCGAAATGCGAGTGGCCAGCGTACGGAAACGTTACAGGTCGAGCCCGAGAGGCAAATTATCCTGTATTTTTTTGTCGACACCGCAAGGACAGCTTTTGATTGTTATCGAACCGTCACGCGCCGTTCATGCACGCGCTTCGTCAGGCGGGTCCGCGAAACCACGAAAGTGGCGTTGCGCACGATCACCGTCGCAATCCGCCTTTGCGCGCACGCATATTACGTCAACAGCCGCAAATAATGGCCAAGCTTGCGCAGATGCCGCAAAACACCCTTCGAGGAGCGGGCTCACGCCGTCGAATTCCGCCCGTAAACCCTGCGATTGAAATGCAACCACGGCGCTATACTGACCTGTCCGCGAGCGACATTTCAGTGCCGGAGGCGACATTTAGAGCCTTGCCACTGGAAAAGAATTGGCATTCTATCGCCGCTTCACAACCTAAAAGAGGGGAAGGAGAACAAAATGACATTGGCAAAAATCAACCTCCGTACGGCAATGCTGCTGGGATCAATTCTGATTGGCGCGAGCCCGGCGCTCGCCGAAACCGTCCTGCACCGCGGCAATGCCGGCGAGCCGCAGACGCTCGATCAGGCCCACACCTCGATCAATATCGAAGCCTTCATCCTGAAGGACCTTTTCGAAGGCCTGACGATCTACGACGCCGCCGGCAAGATCGTCCCGGGTGCAGCCGAAACCTGGGATCTGTCGGACGATGGTCTCGTCTATACTTTCAAGCTGCGCGCCGACGCAAAGTGGTCGGATGGCTCTCCGGTCACCGCCGGAGATTTCGTGTTCTCTCTTCAGCGCGTCGAAGATCCGAAGACTGCCGCCGGCTACGCCAACATTCTTTTCCCGGTCAAGAACGCCGAAAAGGTCAACAAGGGCGAAGTGCCGGTCGACCAGCTCGGCGTAAAGGCCATCGACGACAAGACGCTGGAAATCACACTGGAGCGTCCGACGCCATTCTTCCTTGAACTTCTCGCGCACCAGACCGCCCTGCCGATCTCCAAGGCCAGCTTCGAAAAGAGCGGTGCCGATTTCGTCAAGCCAGGCGTCATGGTCTCAAACGGGGCCTACAAGCTGACAGCCCATGTGCCGAACGACACGCTCACGGTCGAGAAGAACCCATCCTACTGGGACGTCAACAACGTCAAGATCGACAAGGTGATCTTCTACCCTATCGACGATCAGGCCGCCTCCGTGCGCCGCTTCGAGGCCAAGGAAATGGACCTCGCCTATAATTTCTCGGCTGACCAGCTGGAACGCCTGCGCGGCTCGCTCGGAGACCAGGTGCATGTCTCTCCGGCATTGGCGACCTACTATTACGCCTTCGATACGCGCCAGGAGCCCTATAGCGATGTCCGCGTCCGCCGCGCCCTGTCGATGGCCGTCGATCGCGACTTCCTTGCAAAGGAAATCTACAGCGGCTCCCAGCTGCCATCCTATTCGATGGTTCCTCCGGGCATGGAGAATTACGGCGAGCCTTCAAAGGCCGATTTTGCCGACAAGTCGCAGCTGGACCGCGAGGATGAAGCCCTCAAGCTGATGAAGGAAGCCGGGTACGGCGAAGGCGGCAAGCCGCTCGACATCGAAATCCGCTACAACACCAACCCGAACCACGAACGTGTCGCCACGGCCGTTGCCGACATGTGGAAGAACACGTTCGGCGCCAAGGTGTCGATGGTCAATCTCGACGTCTCCTCGCACTATGCCTACCTGCAGGAAGGCGGCAAGTTCAACGTTGCCCGTGCGGGCTGGGTGGCCGACTATGCGGATGCCGAAAACTTCCTGGCACTGAGCGTCTCGGCGAACAAGACCTTCAACTACGGTCACTTCGAGAACAAGGATTTCGACGCCCTGATGAAGTCGTCCTACACGGAGCAGGATCCGACTGTCCGCTCCAAGCTTCTTTACGACGCCGAAACCCTTTTGATGAAGGAACAGCCTGTCGCGCCGTTGCTGGCCCAGGCGGAACTCTGGCTGGTATCGAACAGGATCAAGGGCTGGCAGGATAATGCTGCCAACGAGCATCTGAGCAAGTTCCTCAGCATCGCCGAATAATGGAACTTTGACGCGCGGCAACGGCCTGTTGCCGCGCGTCATGGTCAGAGAGTAAAGCCCCATGATCTCCTTTGTCCTGCGCCGCCTTGCGAGCGCCGTGCCGACGCTGTTCATCGTCGTCACGATTTCCTTCTTCCTGATGCGGTTCGCCCCCGGCGGCCCCTTCAATCTCGAACGCCCGCTGCCGCCGCAGACGATGGCGAACCTGATGGCGACCTATCACCTGGACCAGCCGCTCTGGAACCAGTACCTCGCCTATATCGGCAATGCCGTGACCGGCGATTTCGGACCGAGCTACATCTACAAGGACAACACCGTTGCCGAACTGATCGGCAAGGGCCTGCCCTATTCGATGGAACTCGGTTTCTACGCCCTGGTGCTTGCATTGTTTGGCGGCGTTCTCGCCGGCACGATCGCCGCCCTCAGGCAAAACAGCGCCCTCGACTTTCTCATCATGTCGGTCTCGACCATGGGTGTCACCATACCGAACTTCGTCGTCGGCCCCGTGCTGACGCTGATCTTTGCCATCACGCTGTCCTGGCTTCCCGCCGGCAGCTGGGGCGATGGTTCGCTGCGCTTCCTGATCCTGCCGATGATCGCGCTTGCTTTGCCGCAGCTTGCGGTCTTTGCCCGGCTGACGCGCGGCTCGATGATCGAGGCGTTGCATACCGATCATATCCGCACCGCGCGCGCCTATGGCCTGCCCTCGCGCACTGTGGTCATCACCCATGCGATGCGCGCTGCCATGCTGCCGGTCGTGTCCTATCTGGCGCCGGCGGCTGCGGCCCTGCTCACCGGCTCGGCTGTTGTCGAGACGATCTTCACCATTCCCGGCGTTGGCCGCTATTTCGTGCTGGGGGCGATCAACCGCGACTATACGCTGGTGATGGGCACCGTGGTGCTGATTGCCATCTTCGTCATCGTTTTCAATCTTCTGGTCGACATTCTCTACGGCCTTCTTGATCCGAGGGTTCGCCATGACTGATATCGTCACCACGCAACTGCCGCCGGAAACGGCCAGCAGAAGCCTGTTTCAGCTCGCCACCATGCGTTTTCGCCGCAACCGCGCCGCCATGGCCGGCTGCGTGACGCTGCTGCTGATCACCCTGTTTTCCTTCCTCGGCCCCTATTTCATCAGCCATAGCTATGACCAGGTGTTCCCGTCCTACGTCTCGATCCCGCCAAGCGTCGAGCCCCGGCCGGACGCATCGAGCCTGCAGGCGGTGATGGAAGGCGTAGCGTCACGGGCGCGCGTCGATCTGAAGGAATTTGCCGTCGAAGGCCAGACGTTCACCGCCACCGTGACGTCAGCCACGCCGATCGATCCGCGCACCACGCGCTATTTCGACCGCGCCAACGAATTCGACAGCACGCAGATCGCCGCTACCGAAGACGATGGCAAGACGCTGAAACTCACCGGCAGCGTTTCGCGCGAATATTTCCTGTTCGGCACGGATTCCAACGGCCGCGACCTGATGGCCCGCGTCATGCTTGGCGGCCAGATCTCGATCGCCGTCGGGCTGCTCGCCAGCCTGGTTTCGCTGAGCATCGGCGTTCTCTATGGCGCGACCTCCGGCTATATTGGCGGCCGCGTCGATAATGTCATGATGCGGTTCGTCGAAATCCTCTATTCGCTGCCCTTCGTGTTCCTGGTCGTCGTGCTGGTCGTCTTCTTCGGACGCTCGTTCATCCTGATCTTCCTCGTCATCGGCGCAGTGGAATGGCTGGACATGGCCCGCATCGTGCGCGGCCAGACGCTCGCCCTCAAACGGCGGGAATTCATCGGTGCAGCACAGGCGCTGGGACTGACCGACTGGCAGATCATCCGCCGCCACATCATCCCGAACACGATCGGCCCGGTGGTGGTTTTCGTCACCGTGGTCGTGCCGAAAGTTATTCTGCTGGAAAGCTTTTTGTCCTTCCTCGGCCTTGGCGTTCAGGCGCCGCTCACAAGCTGGGGTGCGCTGATTGCCGAAGGTGCCAACAATATCCAGTCGGCACCCTGGCTCCTGATCTTCCCGGCGATCTTCTTCGTCCTCACCCTGTTCTCGCTCAATTTCGCCGGTGACGGCCTGCGCGATGCGCTCGACCCGAAGGACCGTTGATATGACCGATAAACAGGAAACAATCCTCGCCGTGCGCGACCTCAGGGTCACCTTCACGACGCCGGATGGCGACGTGCAGGCGGTCAAGGGCATCGATCTCGACATCAAGGCCGGCGAGACGCTGGCCGTGGTGGGCGAGAGCGGCTCCGGCAAGAGCCAGACAATGATGGGCATCATGGGCCTTCTGGCCGGCAACGGCCGGGTCACCGGCTCGGCGAAATATCGCGGCCAGGAACTGGTCGGGCTGCCGCTGAAGGCGCTGAACACCGTGCGCGGCGCCAAGATCACCATGATCTTCCAGGAGCCGATGACCTCGCTCGACCCGCTCTATACGATCGGCCGCCAGATCGCCGAACCGATCGTGCACCATCGCGGCGGCACATTCAAGCAGGCCCGCGCCCGCGTGCTCGAACTGCTGGAACTGGTCGGCATTCCCGATGCCAAGCGCCGCATCGACAGCTATCCGCATGAAATGTCCGGCGGCCAGCGCCAGCGCGTCATGATTGCCATGGCGCTTGCCAACGATCCCGACATCCTGATTGCCGACGAACCGACGACCGCGCTCGACGTCACCATCCAGGCGCAGATCCTCGATCTGCTCAATTCGCTGCAGGCGAAATTCGGCATGGCGGTGGTGCTGATCACCCACGATCTCGGCATCGTCAAACACTTCGCCAACAGGGTTGCCGTCATGCGCCGCGGCGAGGTGGTGGAGACCGGAACGACGGCCGATATCTTCGAGCGTCCGCAGGCCGACTATACGAAGATGCTCCTTGCCGCCGAACCGCACGGCCGCAAGGCTTCGCCCCCACAGACAGCACCGGTCATTCTCGAAGGCAGGAATGTCTCTGTCGATTATGCCACCGGCGGCGGCCTGTTCGGCCGCTCGGCCGGTGTCTTCCGCGCCGTCGATGGCGTCAACATCCGGCTGAAGGAAGGCCAGACGATCGGCATTGTCGGCGAATCCGGTTCCGGCAAGTCGACACTCGGCCGCGCTCTTCTGCGGCTGGTGCCGAGTTCCGGCCGTTATCAGTTCGGAACGGCCAATATTTCCGATTTCGGCCGCTCGGCCATGCGGCCGCTGCGCCGGCAATTGCAGCTGGTCTTCCAGGACCCCTACGGCTCGCTATCGCCACGCCAGACGGTCGGCGAGATCATCACCGAAGGCCTTTATGTCCACGAACCGCAGCTGAGCCGCGCCGAGCGTGACAAGCGGGCCATCGAAGCGCTCAAGGAGGTCCGCCTCGATCCGGCCGCCCGCAACCGCTATCCGCACGAGTTCTCCGGCGGCCAGCGCCAGCGCATCGCCATCGCCCGCGCCATCATCCTGAAGCCGAAGGTCGTCATTCTGGATGAACCGACCTCGGCGCTCGATCGCTCCGTCCAGGGCCAGGTCATCGATCTCCTGCGCGATCTGCAGAAAGCACACGGGCTGTCCTACATCTTCATCAGCCACGATCTCTCGGTGATCAAGGCCATGTCGGACTATGTGGTCGTGATGAAGAACGGCAGGATCGTCGAGGAAGGCGATACCGACGCGATCTTCCAGGCCCCGCGCGAAACCTACACCCAGACCCTGATGAGCGCCGCCTTCACGGCATAACGGTTCGACGGAACCCCCTGCGCCGGAAAAGAATGCTCTCCCCCCTTGCGGGGGAGATGCCGGTACAGCCGGCAGAGGGGGGCGAAAACCACTCACACTGAACTCCCCGCCCTGCGCTTATTTCCATCCGCCAATTACAGTCCGAAAATTTATGCGCTAGATTGCCCGCAAGCCGGACGCACAGCGCCGGGCAAACGGAGCACGATCGTGACCAGCCCATCACTCTACGAAATCCACGACCAGCGCTTCCAGTCACTGATCGTCGGCAGCGCCGCTCTCGAGGAACTGCATTCCGGTTGCCGCTGGGCCGAAGGCCCTGTCTGGTTCGATGACGCCCAGCAGCTGTTATGGAGCGACATTCCCAATCAGCGCATCCTGCGCTGGGTGCCGGACGGCGGCGTATCGGTCTACCGGTATCCCTCGAATTTCGCCAATGGCCATACCCGCGACCGGCAGGGGCGGCTGATCTCGTGCGAACACGGCACCCGCCGCGTCACCCGCACCGATACCGACGGTTCGATCACGGTGCTGGCCGCCAGTTTCGAGGGCAAGCGGCTGAATTCTCCCAATGACGTCGTCGTGCGTTCCGACGGCAGCATCTGGTTCAGCGATCCGACCTACGGCATCCTGTCGGACTATGAGGGCTATAAATCAGCCCCGGAACAGGACAAGCGCAGTGTGTACCGGCTTGATCCGGGCACAGGTGAATTGACGGCGGTGGCCAGCGATTTCCTCCAGCCGAACGGACTTGCCTTCTCGCCCAGCGAAACCAGGCTCTATGTCGCCGATAGCGGCACCAACCCGGACGATACGGCCCCGGCCCATATCCGGGTCTATGATGTGGAAGGCACGCGGCTCACCAATTCCTCGGTCTTCTGCCATCTCGACGAAGGCCGCCCGGACGGGTTCCGCCTCGATACTAACGGCAATCTTTGGGCCAGCGGCGGCCATGCGGTGCATTGTTTTGCCCCGGACGGAACCCTGCTCGGCAAGATCCGCATCCCGCAGGGCGTTTCCAACCTTACCTTCGGCGGCCCCCGCCGCAACCGGCTATTCATCACCGCGACGCAATCCGTCTATTCGATCTATGTGACCGCAACCGGCGCCCAGCGGCCTTAGAGCCTCGTACGAGGCCCTAATGATCCCGGCTAGTTGTTGATCGCGCCCTGGCGCTTCAACTGCTGTTCGCGGAAGAAGATGAACAGGCCGGACGCGATGATCAGCGCCGCGCCGACGAGCACGGTCCATCGCGGCGTATCGCCGAAGAACATCCAGCCGAAGACCACAGCCCAAAACAGAAGCGTATATTGCAAAGGCACGACGGTGGCCGCATCCGCAAGCTTCAGCGAGCGGCTGACCAGAAGATGCGCCATCATCGCGACGATGCCGAGAAGGCTGAGCGCAAACAGCGCCTGCATATCCAAGGGCGCCCAGCCGGCCGTATTGGCCCCGACGCCGACCAGAGAAAAGATCAGCGCGCCGCTCAGCTGCCAGAAGATCAGCGTCGTATCCGGCGTTGACCGCAGGGTCCGCCCCAAAAGCAGCGCAAAAGCGAAGGCGGCACTACCGACCAGCGCGATCAGCGCCGGCAGCGAAAAGCTCTTGGCGGATGGTTCCAGCGCGATGATGACCCCGGCAAAGCCGATCAGGATCGCCGTCCACCGCCGCCAGCCGACTTTTTCGCCAAGCAGGAACGGCGACGCGGCCGCGACATAGATCGGTGCTGCCAGCCAATAGGTCATCGCATCGGCCAGCGGCATATAGGCGACCGCAAAATAGAAGGCCGATGCATCGACGGCAAACAGCAGCGAACGCAGCGCATGCAGCCACGGCCGGTCGACCTGGATGAGGCTGCGCCAGCCGCGCTTGATGAAAAACGGCGTCAGCACGATCAGCGCGGCGATGCTGCGGATCGTCATCAGCTGGGGAACAGAATAGGTCGAGACCAGCCATTTCCCCATGACGTCGTTGAGCGAGAACATCAGCATGCCCAAGAGCATGATCAACACGCCGTTGCGGGCGGCATTTGATGAAGGGGCAAGGGTCTCAGTGGTCATGGCATGGATTCCGGCGGCAATGCGTGCCAGTCGCACATTCCGGCCGGGCGATCCAGTCGCGAAAAAGCATAGGTCCATGAACAATTGGAATGCTGTTCAAGCTTGCTCCTGCTTAGGACTGGACCGATTGATAGATAATTCCTATCGGCGCATGCGATGCGGACCCTTGAATGAACTGCGAAATTCCATCAAAAGCCTCTCTAAACCTCTTTTTTGGTCACGTTTCTTCTATCGGCTGCACGTCAGGGATCACTGCGTTCATGGGCAAGACTGTTTTCATCGGCAAGGCCTCCAAGGCTGCAGGCGGCTGGGGTGCATTGAAAAGCTGCGGCAAGCGGCTTCTGGAAAGCGGCTCGCCGATTTCGGGCGCGCGTGCGCTGTTGAAGGCAAACCAGCCGGATGGCTTCGATTGCCCCGGCTGCGCCTGGGGTGATCCCGAACATGGATCCTCGTTCGAATTCTGCGAAAACGGCGTCAAGGCCGTAGCCTGGGAGGCGACGGACAAGCGCACGCCGCCGGATTTCTTTGCGGCAAACACCGTCACGGCGCTGCAATCCTGGAGCGACTACGAGCTGGAACAGCAGGGCCGCCTCACCCATCCGATGCGCTATGACAGCGCCACCGACACCTATACGCGCGTCAGCTGGGACGCTGCCTTTACCGAAATCGGCGCCATCCTCAACAGTTTCGACACGCCGGACCGGGCGGAATTCTACACCTCCGGCCGCGCCTCCAACGAAGCCGCCTTCCTCTACCAGCTGTTCGTGCGGCTCTACGGCACCAACAATTTTCCCGATTGCTCCAACATGTGCCAAGAGGCAAGCGGCATTGCCATGAAACAGGCCGTCGGCGTCGGCAAGGGCACCGTGCTTCTGGAGGATTTTGAAAAGGCCGACGCCATCTTCGTCATCGGCCAGAATCCCGGAACCAATCATCCGCGCATGCTCGGCGATCTGCGCCGTGCCGCCCAGCGCGGCGCAAAAATCGCAGTGTTCAATCCGGTGCGCGAGCGCGGGCTGGAACGGTTTGCCGATCCGCAAGACAAGCTGGAAATGCTGCGCGGCGGCTCGACCGAGATTGCCAGCGACTATTTCCAGCCACGCCTCGGTGGCGACATGGCCGCCGTGCGCGGCATAGCCAAGGCCGTCTTTGCCGCCGATGATGCGGCCCTTGCGGCGGGAGAACCTTCCGTTCTCGATCTTGATTTCCTGACGCAGCACACCGCCGGTTTTAAAGCCTACCGGGTCGCTGTCGATGCGACCGGCTGGGCCGAGATCGAGGATCAGTCGGGCCTGACGCGGCTGGAGCTGGAACGCGCGGCCGAAACCTATCTGGGCGCCGAACGCGTGATCTGCACCTGGGCCATGGGCGTGACGCAGCACCGGCATTCGGTGATCACCATCCGCGAAATCGCCAATTTCATGATGCTGCGCGGCAATATCGGCAAGCCGGGCGCTGGCCTCTGCCCCGTGCGCGGACATTCCAACGTGCAGGGCGACCGCACCGTGGGCATCAACGAGAAGGCGCCTGCCGCCTTTCTCGACGCGCTGCAACGGGAATTCGATTTCCAGGCGCCGCGCAAGGAAGGCCATAACGTGCTGGCCGCCATCGGCGCCATGCTGGATGGCTCGGCCAAAGCCTTTATCGGCCTTGGCGGCAATTTCGCCCGCGCCACCCCCGATAGCCCGATCATCGCCAAGGCGCTTTCGCGGCAGAAGCTGACGGTCAATATCGCCACCAAGCTCAATCACTCGCACCTGATGCCGGGCGAAGTCAGCTTCATCCTGCCCTGCCTCGGCCGCACAGAGATCGACCGGAACTCAAAGGGTGTCAGCCAGATCGTCACTGTCGAGGACTCCATGAGCATGGTGCATGGCTCCGGCGGCATCAACAAACCGGCTTCGCCGGAACTGCGCTCCGAAGTCGCCATCATCGCCGGTATCGCGGCGGCGACTGTCGGTTCAGTCAAGGTAGACTGGGCAGCGCTTGCCGATGATTACGATCTGATCCGCAATCACATCGCCAATGTCATCCCCGGTTTCGAAAATTACAACGAACGCGTCCGCAAGCCGCGCGGCTTCCACCTGCGCAATGCCGCCGCAAACCGGGAATGGGAAACCCCGGCCAGCCGCGCCACCTTCTGGAGCGGCACGCTTCCCGCCGCGATCGAACATCAGGTCGCTCGTGGCCAGGACGGCGTCTTCGTGCTGCAGACCTTCCGCTCGCACGACCAGTACAATACGACGATCTACGGCATGGACGACCGCTATCGTGGCGTCTATGGCGAACGCAGCGTCGTCTTCATCAACCCCGCCGACCTCGCTGAACTCGGTGCCGAGGCGGGCAGCCGCGTCGATGT
>NZ_LMFB01000015.1:164629-183383 GCF_001426685.1 Rhizobium sp. Root483D2
TGATGACGGTATCTTGCGCACCGCCAGCGATTTCCGCCTGGTGCCTTATGACATTCCGCGCGGCTGCGTTGCTGGCTATTATCCGGAACTGAACGTCCTGGTACCGCTTTCGAGTGCCGGAGATGAAAGCGATACGCCGACATCGAAATCTGTCCTCGTATCCTTCCGCACAAGGGATACATCAGCAGAAGCCGCGTGATGCCGGAGGATTTTTCCGAGGCTGGCTTCCTCGCCTATGCCGATGCTCTACGGACACTCGACCCGGCACTTTCGCCGCTGGCGGCGGGTATCGTCGCTGCAGTCTATCAAGAGATCGCTGCCGATAGCCGCACGTTCGCAAAACTGTTCGGCATCGCCCACGCCCTGGTCCTGCGCGAAATCAACCAGCTCACCGGGCCCGATGCGCCCCTCGCAATCACCCGACGCGATGCGCGCACACAGCGAACATATCTCGAACTTACCGTAAAAGGTGAGGCACTTTGCCGCCTCCTCCCTTGACGTTGCCAAAAGGGTTGCTATGTAACCATGGACTCAGCAGTGCAGGGCATTACAACACGCCTGCTGAGCAAACCTGATACCGGGCCCCTCTGGCGAGAATTTACGGCGCTCTCGTGATGTCGGTATTACCCCGCAAATAAGCCGGCGGATTGTAAGCAAATGACACTCCTTCTCATGCGTTCCTCGCATGCCATTCAGGGCATGCGGGATGTCTCCCGCTATTCAGCGTTCAGCCTCATCGGTGCGGAGGTGCGGCCATGACAACCGCTCCCCAGACATCCACTCTCGGCTATTTCAAATGGTCCTTCATCGTTACCGCCGTTGGTCTTGCGCTCGGCGCCTGGCTCGGCTGGACGACCACGGGCACGATCGGCGGCATGGCCACGGTCTTCTTCATTTGTACGGTGCTTGCCGTGCTGGAAATCTCGCTTTCCTTCGATAACGCCATCGTCAATGCCAACAAGCTCAAGGAAATGACACCGGTCTGGCAACAGCGGTTCCTCACCTGGGGTATCCTCATTGCCGTTTTCGGCATGCGGATCGTCTTCCCGCTGCTGATCGTCGTCATCGCTGCCCAGATCGGGCCGATCGAGGCGCTGGTGCTGGCCGCCGCACGCCCGGAAGAATATGCCCGCATCATGAACGAGGCGCATCTGCCGATCGCCGCTTTCGGCGGTACCTTCCTGATGATGGTCGGCCTGAAATTCTTCTTCGACCATGAGAAGGATGTGCACTGGATCCAGGTCCTGGAACGCAACATGTCGCGGTTCGCCTCGATCAAGGGCGTCGAAATCGCCTTCGTGCTGACCGTGATCCTGTGCTTCTCCTCGCTGCTGGAAGGCGAAGAGGCCACCACGTTCATCTATTGCGCCATCTACGGCCTGTTGACCTTCCTGGCAGTGGAAGTCATCGGCGGCTTGCTCGATGCATCGCAGCAGACAATGAATGCAGCGGCAAAGGGCGGTCTCGGTGCCTTCATCTATCTTGAAGTGCTGGATGCGAGCTTCTCCTTCGACGGTGTTATCGGTGCCTTCGCCATGACGCAGAACCTCTTCATCATCGCCATCGGCCTTGGCATCGGCGCCATGTATGTGCGCTCGATGACGATCATGCTGGTGGAAAAAGGCACGCTTGCCGAATACCGCTACCTGGAACACGGCGCTTTCTACGCGATCCTGATCCTGTCGGTGATCATGTATGTCCAGACGCTCTTCCATATTCCGGAAGTCATCACCGGTCTTGGCGGTGCAACGCTCATCGGCATCTCGCTCTGGTCGTCGATCAAGCACAACCGCCGCGAACAGTTGGCCAGCGCGCACTAACCAAACCGGCCACCCTGCACAAGAAGAAATGCCGTCCGTCAAAAGCGGGCGGCATTTTTCATATCCAGACATCAGCCTGACTTTGATTTGGCCTGCCTCCGGCAGATCGGCATGCGCGAAGGACGGCCTAAAACGCAAAAAGCCCACCAGTTTCCTGGCGGGCTTTTCTCATTGCATGGCAGCGATTACATTAGCCGCGCTTGACGGAATGGAAGTTCGCCGGGTTGATGCCGAGTGTATAGAGGTCGCGGTCCAGCGGACGGCGGTTGCCCTCTACTGCTGCGGCAGCGGCCGTGGCCGCGCCAAAGATGGCCATGGCATTACCGAAAAAGCCTCGGGCAGATTTAGGGGCACTCATCTCTTTAACTCACTTTCCTAAGTTGTTGTGTCTTGTTGACGAGATGAATATGCGGTCTGCAACCCTTGTTTACAATGCACAGGAATTCACCCCAGCCATGCAAATAGAGAAGGCCCGGTTAACATCGGTCAACCGGGCCTTCTCCTGCAACGGTCTTGGGAGGAACCGTTAATCTTCGTTTGCGGCAAGCTGCGAGAGCACTTGGCCACGCCCGCGCGCCCGTAGGATCAGCGGCACGATCAGGGCAGCGGCGGCAATGACGAGCAGCACGGCCGCGACCGGGGAGGTGAACAGCACCGTCACATCACCCTGGCTGATCGCAAGCGCACGGCGCAGCTGCTGCTCGGCCAAGGGGCCGAGGATCAGGCCGACGACGACAGGCGCGATCGGGTAACCGAAGATGCGCATGCCATAGCCGAGCACACCGAACGCCAGAAGCATGCCGAGTTCGAAGACCGACGGATTGGCGCCGATCGTGCCGAGCGTGGCAAACAACAGGATACCCGCATAGAGCCAGGGCTTCGGGATCGTCAAAAGCTTCACCCACAGGCCAACCAGCGGCAGGTTCAAAACCAGAAGCATGAAGTTGGCAATGAGCAGCGAGGCGATCAGGCCCCAGACGAGCTGCGGATTGGTGGCAAACAGCAGCGGACCCGGTTGCAGGCCGTATTGCTGGAAGCCGGCCAGCATGATCGCCGCCGTCGCGGTGGTCGGCAGGCCGAGCGTCAGCAAAGGCACCAGCGTTCCCGCAGCCGAAGCGTTGTTGGCCGCTTCCGGACCGGCGACGCCTTCGATGGCGCCGTGGCCGAATTCTTCCGGATGCTTCGACAGCCGCTTTTCGGCCGCATAGGAGAGGAACGTGCCGATTTCGGCACCGCCGGCCGGCATGGCGCCGATCGGGAAACCGATGGCGGTTCCGCGCAGCCAGGCTTTCCACGAGCGCGCCCAGTCCTGCCCGGTCATCCAGACGGAACCCTTGACCGCCTCGATCTTGTCCGGACCCTGCGAACCCTGGGCAGCGATATAGAGCGATTCACCAATGGCAAACATCGCGACCGCCAGTGTCGTCACTTCAATCCCGTCAAGAAGATCGGGAATACCGAAGCTCATGCGGGCCTGGCCGGTCAGCTGATCGATGCCGATAATGGCAAGCGCAAAGCCGATGAACAGCGAGGTGAGCCCGCGCAGCGTCGAATCGCCGAAAGCGGACGACACGGTGACGAAGGCGAGCACCATCAGCGCGAAATATTCGCGCGGGCCAAAGACCAGCGCCAGCTTGACGACGAAAGGCGCGATGAAGGCCAGCCCGAGCGTCGCGATGAGGCCGGCGACGAATGAGCCGATAGCAGCCGTTGCCAGCGCCGGACCGCCGCGTCCCTTGCGGGCCATCTTGTTGCCTTCGAGCGCCGTCACGATCGAGGCGCTTTCGCCGGGTGTGTTGAGCAGGATCGAGGTCGTCGAGCCGCCATACATGCCGCCATAATAGATGCCGGCAAACATGATCAGCGAACCGCCCGGGTCCAGCCGGTAGGTTACCGGCAACAGCAGTGCCACGGTCAGCGCCGGGCCGATGCCCGGCAAAACGCCGACGGCTGTGCCGAGCGTCACGCCGATCAGAGCATAGAACAGATTCATCGGCTGGGCGGCGACAAGCATGCCCTGCATGAGAAAATCGAATGTGGTCATGTCAGCGCCTTACCAAAACAGGTGTTCGAGCGGACCGGCGGGCAACGAAAGCTGCAGCAACCCGGCAAAGACCAGCCAGACGCCGAGACAGAGCACGATGCCGATCGGGATCGTGAACCAGAGCGTCCGCTTGCCGAAACCGGCCGCTGTCGCAGCAAACAGGAGGCCGGTCGCGATGGAGAAACCCAAGGGCTTCAGCGTCAGCATCTGTGCGGCGAGACCGCCGACGATCCAGATCACGGGGCCGAATTCCTGGCGCTCGCGTGCCGGAAATTCACCGCGCAGGGCCTCGAATACCGTCCATGCAGCCAGGAGCAGCAGCACGCTGGCAATCACGAAGGGGATGGTGGCAGGCCCGATCCCGGAATAGCTGGTGATCTTGGCAAGCCGGGACGTATCCCAGAAGATCAGCCCCGCAAGCGCGGCCAGAAAGACGGCGATGACAAGCGCCGCCCTGTCAGGGCGGCGTGTCTGCGTCGAAGGGGTGTTACCCTTGCTCATTGAACCAGACCAATGTCCTTGAGGACAGTTTCGGTTGCAGAGACGTCCTTGGCGAGCTGTGCCTTGAACGCGTCACCGGCCAGATAGGTATCGGTCCAGCCCTTGGTCTTCAAGGTTTCCTGCCAGCCGGCCGACTTGGCGAGCTTTTCGATATCGGCGGAAACCGCAGCCTTCTGCTCATCGGTCAGGCCAGGAGCGGCCGCAACCATGCGCCAGTTTTCTACCACGACGTCGAGGCCGCCTTCCTTGATGGTCGGGGCGTCGATGCCGGGCAGACGCTCCGGGCTCGACATGGCGAGCAGGCGAAGCGTGCCGGCCTTGATCTGCGATTCGAACTCGCCGTAACCGGAAATGCCGGCCGTGACCTGGCTGCCGAGAATGGCGGCAAGCGCTTCGCCGCCGCCGGAAAACGCGATGTAGTTGATCTTGGTCGGGTCAACACCGGCCGCCTTGGCAATCAGGCCGACAGCGATATGGTCGGTACCGCCAGCCGAACCGCCGCCCCAGGATACCGCGCCCGGATCTTTCTTCAGCGCTTCGACGAGATCACCCATCGACTTCAGCGGCGAATCCGCCGGAACGACGATGGCTTCATATTCGCCGGTGAGGCGCGCGATCGGCGTCACGTCGTTGAGCGAGACCGGCGACTTGTTGGTGAGGATCGCGCCGACCATGACGTAACCGCCGACGATCAGGGCATTGGCATTGCCGGCCGACTGGCTGGCGAACTGTGCAAGGCCGATCGTGCCGCCGGCGCCCGGTACGTTCTGGACCTGAACGTTGCCGGAAATGCCTTCCTGTTGCATCACCGACTGGATCGAGCGGGCCGTCTGGTCCCAGCCGCCGCCCGGATTGGCCGGTGCGATGATGGTGTAGTCAGCGGCAACAGCCGGCAGGGCGAGAGCGCCAGCGAGAATGGAAGCCAGAAAAAACTGTTTCAAAGGGTAGTCCTCCGTCAAGCGCACTCGCGTGTTGGGCGCGCACATTGTTCATCTTTGCGGACGGGGAATGGCTCACGTCGAATCAGCTACGGCTGCCATTGAGGCTCGCCTTAACGCCGGGTCTGGTGAAACTCCTCCCATACGCCTCGATCATCCGCCTCCACGGATAATGAAGAACCGCAAGCCACCATATGAAGCTGACATTTACCTGACATCGGGCGGGACTTGCCGCATTAATGTCCCTTAATTTTTGGTCTTCGTCTACTGCAGCCGCAAAACTTCGTTCCAATGGGCGATCAGCCGCGCCCGCTTCACCTGATCAAGATAGACCATCAGGCCGAGGCTGACGGGAACCGGCTTCAACTGGCCGCCCAGCATTTCGCGCATCGTATTGGCGGTATTGGCTCCTGCCACGTCCGGGCTGACGGCGGGGATCTGCAATTCGCGCGCCATGATCGTCTGGCCTTCCTGCGACATGAAGAATTCCAGGTAGCGCCGCCCGAGATCCGGCGTTGCCGCCGCCTGCGGCACCAGCCCGATGCGCGACATGACGACGGTATAATCACGCGGCAGCACGATGCCAACATCCGGATGCCGCGAGGCCCAGTCGGCCGCATAGGAGCCGAGAATATTATACCCGAGCACGAAACGGCCGTCGGAGACGCGCTCGAGAATGGCCGAGCTCGTGGAATAGAGCTTTACCCCGGCCGCCCCCATGGCCTGGATCACCGACCAGATATCGCCGAACTGCTCCTGATCGCGCGCCATGAACAGGAAGCCGACGCCGGAGCGCTCGATGTCATAGGTGCCGATCTTGCCGAACACGGCGCTGCCCTGGCGTTTCAGGTAATCGACGAACTCTGCCCGCGTCGAAGGCGGCTTTTCCGTGGTGAAGCTCGGCTTGTGATAGACGAAGACGGCCGGCTCGAAGGTCAGCGCATAGGCCGTGTTGCGCCAGTTGGCCCAGGCCGGCCAGCGGCCGCTCATCGGCATGTCGCTGCGCTGGGCATAGCCGTCATTGCTGAGCTTCACCTGCAGGTCCATCGCCGAGGAGAAAGCAAAATCCGCCGTCTTTTCTCCGGCATCGGTTTCCCGCACGATCCGGTCATAGATCTCGCCGGTCAGCATGTCCTCGTAACGCACCGCCACATCCGGGTTGGCTGCCTGGAAGCCGAGGATCATCGGCCGCGCCAGCGGTTCGTCGAGCGAGGAATAGACAATAACGGCCGGAGCCTCCACATCGCCCGACCGCGCCGGAAACAGCGTCAGCTGGGCCGCCGCCGGCGTTGAAAATCCACAGAGAAGACAAAGGACGGGAAGGAAGCGCATAAACCGATATTGCCGCAGTGACGGGACCTTCACAAGCAAATGCGTGATTGCAAACGGGAGCTGTACGGGTGAAACAGCAAAGTGATGCTGAAGCAGCGCCCCTCATCCGCCCTATCGGGCACCTTCTCCCCGTAAACGGGGAGAAGGACCAGGCCGCAAACTCCGTCGTCCCCTCTCCCCCGCAAGCGGGGAGAGGGCAAGGGTGAGGGGCAGCCTGTGAAATAAAAAAGCTCAATACCGGCACGAAAACCACCGCCCTCTGCATCTCTTTCTTCTCTTAACCCCGTTCACCTTTCACCGATCATGAAATACTGTCCTTTCCAGGAGAACGGGCATTTGCGGATACTACTGGTCGAGGACAATACGGCGCTTTCGGAGGGACTTGTCGCGATCCTGCGCGGCAGCGGCTATGCCGTCGATGTCGTGCACGACGGCGCCTCCGCCAATGCCGTCACCGCCACGGAAACCTTCGATCTCGTCATCCTCGATCTCAACCTGCCGGAGATGGACGGCCTCGACGTGCTGCGCTCGATGCGGGCGCGCCAGAACAAGGCGGCGGTGCTGATCCTGACGGCGCGCGGCACGCAAGAAGAAAAGATCAGGGGGCTCGATCTTGGCGCCGACGACTACATGATCAAGCCCTTCGATATCAGCGAATTCGAAGCCCGCGTGCGCGTTCTCCTGCGCCGCCAGGCGGGGCTGCGCTCGTCGCTGGTCAGCTATGGCAAGATCTCGCTCGATCTCAATTCGCGCACCTTCTCCGCCGATGGCATCACGGTGGATATTCCGGCGCGGGAGCTGGGCCTGCTGGAAATCCTGTTCATGCGTGCCGGCAAGGTGGTGGCCAAGGAAGCGATCATCCAGTCGCTGACGGCCTTTGATGACGATCTCAGCGCCAATGCCATCGAGCAATATGTCAGCCGGTTGCGCAAGCGTCTTGCCCCGCACGGCCTGACGGTACGCACCGCACGCGGCATCGGCTATTATCTCGAAAAGATGGCGGAAGCCTGATGGCACGCCGTCCCTATTCCCTGCGCCGGGGCCTGCTCGCCTGGCTGTTGATCTCCACCGCCGTCATCGGAGCGCTGGCGCTTATCGACACCTATCGCGAAGCGGTAAAGACGGCAAATACCGTCTCCGACCGGGTTCTCGCCGGCTCGGCGCTGGCCATTGCCGAAAGGGTCGTGGTGGCCGAAGACGGCTCGCTTGAGGTCGATATCCCCTATGTGGCGCTGGAAATGCTGACGTCGGCTGCACAGGACCGCGTCTTCTACCGGGTCGATGGGCCGCCCGGCCAGTTCATCACCGGCTATCAGAACCTGCCCTCGATCGCCGATCTCAAAGGCCAGTCGGCCGTCTATACCGATGCGCAGTTTCGCGGCGAGCCGATCCGGGTCGCAGCGCTGGAGCGATCCGCATCGACGGGCATCAATTCCGTGCCCTTCGTCGTCACCGTCGCGGAAACCACGATTGCCCGCCGCCAGCTGACGCAGGCCATCCTTTTGCGTTCGGCCTTCCGGCTGCTGGTGATGATCCTTGGGGCAGCCGGCATCGTCTGGATCGCCGTTACCTTTTCGCTGCGGCCGCTCTACCGCCTCGGCGACGCCATTGCCGAGCGTAGTCCCGACGATCTGCATCCGATCGATCAATCGGTGCCGAGCGAAGTCGAGGGGCTGGTCGAAACGGTCAATTCGTTCATGGTGCGGCTGCAATCGGCGCTGGATGCGCTGCGTCACTTTTCCGGCAATGCCAGCCACCAGCTGCGCACGCCGCTGGCAATCATTCGCACCCAGCTGGCACTGTCTGCCCGCGCAACGACCTTGGAAGAGGCGCAGGCTGCAGCGCGGAAAGGCGACGAAGCCGTCGCCCATGCCGAACGCATTCTGGCGCAATTGCTGCTGATGGCAAAGATCGACGCCGCCGGCTCGAACGAGCCGCAGCCGCTTGAGATCATGGATCTGACGACGCTGGCACAGGACATCACCGGCGACCGGGTGCCTGGTGCTGGCGAGGCCGGTATCGATCTCGGCTTTGAGGGTGACGGCAAGGCACTGATCCGGGCGGAGCCGCTTTTGATTGGCGAACTCCTGCGCAATCTCATCGAAAACGCCATCGCCTATGCCGGCAAGGGCGCCGAAGTCACGGTCCGGGTCGAAACGGCGCCCGAGGGCGTCCGGCTCGACGTGGAAGACAATGGCCCGGGCATCCCGTCGGACAGCCGGCAGGTCGTGCGCCAGCGCTTTGCGCGCGGCGGACGCGGGCAAGCACCGGGGATGGGATTGGGACTTCCGATCGTCGAAGAAATCGCCGGACTGTTCGGCGGACATCTCACCTTAGGCGAAGGGCCGGATGGCAAGGGGCTGAAAGCCTCCGTGACATTTCCGGCCGTATCAGCCGGTCCGGCCAGCATATCCGCCTAATAGCGGTTGCGGCCTGTCATCAGAGAGGTCGTTTCACGGGTCTGAACGAGAAGGATCGCGTTCCAGATCATCTGGACAAAACCGCGATCAGACGGGCTCGACAGCTTGCGCTGCGAAAACATGATAAGCTCCATAGGGTTGTTGCGAGCGTGAGATAGCACTTCCCCATGTATTTCGCCAGAGGGCGAACAGCAAATCTGCCCTGCGCGGCAAGCATGGCATCTATATCCCGGATTCTTCCATGAGAAATACATCATGTGATAAGTAAATCCGCGCGATACTGAATTATGATTTTGCCGCTAATTGCCTGCCGAATCAATGATTTGCTTGCCTCTTGGAAAATGGGCCATCGACAGATTTCCCGGCGTCTTTTGCAGCAAGACAAAAACCGGTTTCACCCGCCCTCAGTGGATGGCAGCGATCCCCTCGCGCCTTTCGTCGAAATGGCTTTTGATTTTTTCCCATGCCATGCTGCGGCAAAACGGACGGGAGAAAACCATGACGGAACATTTCAGGGCACTCGTGATCGACGAGCGCGACGGCAAACCAGCGGCCGGTTTCCGCGATCTGGCGCTTGCCGATCTTCCCGATCAGGACGTGCTGGTCGAGGTCCGGTTCTCGACGCTCAATTACAAGGATGGGCTTGCCGTTTCCGGCAAGGGCCGCATCGCCCGCCGCCTGCCGATGGTGGCCGGGGTCGATCTGTCCGGCATTGTCGTGGAATCCCGCAATCCGGACTGGAAGCCGGGCGACAAGATTATCGTCAACGGCTGGGGCATGTCGGAAACCGAATGGGGCGGCTACACCCGCTTCCAGCGGGTGAAAGCCGAATGGTTGACGCGCCTGCCGGACGCCTTCACGCTGGAGGAAAGCATGGCGATCGGCACCGCCGGCTATACCGCCGCGCTTGCGATCGATGCTCTTGAAGCTTGGGGCAGGATCCGGACGGACAGGCGCGAGATCCTCGTGACCGGCGCTGCCGGCGGCGTCGGTTCGGTGGCCATCACGCTTTTGGCCGAGCGCGGCTATAAGGTCACCGCATCGACAGGACGGCCGGAAACCCATGACTATCTGTCGGACCTCGGCGCGACCGGCTTCGTCGACCGGGCCGAACTCGCCGCAAAGGGGACGGCGCTTCAACGGGAACGCTGGGCGGGCGCCATCGATTCCGTCGGTTCCACCACGCTTGCCAATGTTCTAGCGCAGACCGTCCAGAGCGGTGCGGTCGCTGCCTGCGGCCTTGCCGGTGGCGCCGACCTTCCGGCAACCGTCATGCCGCATATCCTGCGCGGCGTCGCCCTAATCGGCATCAATTCGGTCACCGCCCCGCATGCCGAACGCGACCGGGCCTGGGCCATCCTGGCCGAAAGCCTCGACCGCAAACGGCTGGCCGCGATGACCACGGTGGAACCACTATCGAACCTGCCACAACTGGCTGAAGACATCCTTGCCGGAAAAATCCGCGGCCGCGTGGTCATCGACGTCACGAAATAGGCAAGTCCGATGATCGCGTTCCGCCACATGGCGCAACGCGATCATGCGAATGGCCTCCGGCTCAGCCGGTCCTATTTCATCGTATAGACGTCGATGGTGAAATACTTGTCGTTGATGGTCTTGTAGGTGCCATCGGCGCGAATTTCGGCCAGCGCCTTGTTCAGCTTTTCACGCAGGTCCTTGTCGTCCTGGCGAAGCGCAATGCCGACGCCGTCGCCGACGAATTTGCGATCGGTAATGGGCTCACCGATCAATTCGCAGCATTTGCCGTCATCGTTCTTGTTGACCCAGTCGAGCATTGGCAGCATGTCGCCGACTTCCATGTCGAGGCGGCCATTGGCCATGTCGAGATTGGCTTCGTCCTGGGTCGGGTAGAGCTTGATATCCGCATCCGGATAGACAGCGGCGATATATTCGGCCTGGGTCGTGCCTGCCTGTGCGCCGATGACCTTGCCTTTCAGCGCCTCATTGGTGAATGCGGTGATACCGGCACCCTTCGCCGCGACATGCGTCATGGCCGCCAGATAATAGGGATCGCTGAAGGCGACCTGTTTGCGGCGCTCGTCGGTGATGAACATGGAGGCGATGATCATGTCGTATTTCTTGGCGACCAGCCCTGGAATGATACCATCCCAATCCTGCGCCACCACCTCGCAGTCGACCTGCATTTTGGCGCACAGCGCCAGGCCGATATCCACATCGAAGCCGCCGATCTTACCGGCGGTATCGACGAAATTGAAGGGAGGATAAGCGCCCTCCGTGCCAATCCTGAGCTTTTCGGCGGCATGGGCTGGCATCACGGAAAAGGCTGCGGCACAGGCAAGAGCCAGTGCGATCATCTGTTTTTTCATACGGTCAGTTCCCCTTTGACGCACCGTTTGCCGGTGCTTGAGGCAAACTCTAAGCCCGAAATGCCTATAAACGAAATAGATAGAGACAATAGCCGGTATAAACGCGCTTGATTGTCACTGGGGACGCCGAGGACAGAAGCGCTAGAAAGTCGGCGGCGTGTTGATCCACAAAAGCACGGTCTCGCCATCGTGGCGGTTCGACCAGGCATGATGGCGGCGGCTGCTGAAATAAAGGGAATCGCCGGGGTTCAGATCATGAAACTGATCGGAATCAAGCACGAACTCCACCCGCCCCGACAGCACATAGACGAACTCCTCGCCCTCATGCGTGTAGGCGCCCTCGCTGGAGGCTCCCGGCTCCAGCACAAAGCGGTGGCAATCCATCTGGTTGCGGCCTTCAGCCAAAAGCTGCACGGTCACACCCGGTGTCGTGCGCGGCCAGGCCCGCCATTCGCCCGAACGTACCAGAGCCCGCACCTCGGGCTCGTCCTGCCCGGAAAGGCTGGAAACGGTCGTCGCGAAATATTCGGCGAGATGATGCAGCACGGCGACCGAAACCCCTTGCGAGGTCCGCTCCAGCGTCGAAAGGACAGAGGCTGCGATACCGACATCGCCGGCCACCTGCTCCAGCGTCTTGCCGGCCGCATGGCGCAGACTTCTCAGCTTGCGCCCGACCTGCGATTGCGGGACCACGTCACCGGCGGAGGCCGGACCATTGTCGTCAAGGTCGCCCGCTTCCAGTTCCAGCGCCTCACGGATGGCAGCCGGATTGAGCCCGCGCTCGGCGCGAAACCACGAGATCCGCTTCAGCTGGGCGACATCGCCCTCGCTATATTGCCGGTGCCCGGTAACGGACCGGTCCGGCACAACAAGGCCTTGCGTCTCCCAAAGGCGTAAGGTGGATGCGGAGACACCGGCAAGCCGTGCGGCTTCAGCGACCTTGTAGCGTATCTTCATGGCATCACTCATATACCAAGCATCGATGATGGGCACCCTACGTTGCCGTCTTAACGGCAGGAAATCCATTCCCGGCGCTGCTTCTCAAATCACAAAATTTGATTTGCAAACCTACAGAAAAAATATAGGATTTCCGTCAAATCTGCAACCGAAAACACCCAGCAACATCAGGATGAGACCCGTGACCAGTTTGACCGATCGCAAGAACGCAGCCATTTCCCGCGGTGTGGGCATGACCACGCAGATCTATGCGGATCGCGCCGAAAATTCGGAAATCTGGGACAAGGAAGGCAATCGCTATATCGATTTTGCCGCCGGTATCGCCGTCGTCAACACCGGCCACCGCCATCCGCGCGTCATCGAAGCCGTCAAGAAGCAGCTCGACCGTTTTACTCATACCTGCCATCAGGTCGTGCCATACGAAAACTATGTCGAACTGGCCGAGCGGCTGAATGCCATTCTGCCCGGCGACTTCGCCAAGAAGACGATTTTCGTCACCACGGGTGCGGAAGCCGTCGAGAATGCCGTCAAGATCGCCCGCGCAGCAACCGGCCGCCAGGCGGTTGTCGCCTTCGGCGGGGGCTTTCATGGCCGCACCTTCATGGGCATGGCGCTCACCGGCAAGGTCGTGCCCTATAAGGTCGGCTTCGGCGCCATGCCGGCCGATGTCTTCCACGTGCCCTTCCCGGTCGAACTGCAGGGCGTTTCCGCCGACCAGTCGCTGGCGGCCCTGAAGCGCCTCTTTGCCGCCGATGTCGATCCGAACCGGGTCGCCGCCATCATCATCGAGCCGGTGCAGGGCGAAGGCGGCTTCTATCCGGTGCCGACCTCCTTCATCAAGGCGATCCGCGATATCTGCGACCAGCACGGCATCCTTCTGATCGCCGACGAAGTGCAGACCGGCTTTGCCCGTACCGGCAAGCTTTTTGCCATGGAACATCATGGCGTTGCCGCCGACCTCGTGACGATGGCCAAGGGTCTTGGCGGCGGCTTCCCGATCGCCGCCGTTACCGGCCGCGCCGAGGTCATGGACGCGCCCGGCCCCGGCGGTCTCGGCGGCACCTATGCCGGCAATCCGATGGGCGTTGCCGCAGCGCATGCCGTCCTCGACATTATCGAGGATGAGAAGCTCTGCGAACGCGCCGAACAGCTCGGCGGCCGCCTCAAGCAGCGCCTCGCCGCCATTGCGGAGCAAGTGCCGGAAATCGTCGATATCCGTGGCCCGGGCTTTATGAATGCGGTCGAGTTCAACGACGTGAAGACCAATCTGCCAAGCGCCGATTTCGCCAACCGCGTCCGCCTGATCGCGCTCGAAAAGGGCCTGATTCTGTTGACCTGCGGCGTGCATGGCAACGTCATCCGCTTCCTTGCCCCGATCACCATCCAGGACAACGTCTTTTCCGAGGCGATGGACATTCTGGAAGCCTCGATCCTGCAGGCCCGCGCCTGATTTCAGGCAGCTCTGGCATGACATAACCGATCGGGCGGCCACGCTTGCCGCCCGATGGACGCGGCTGCTGTTATCGGCTATCGGCATTGTCCCCGCGACGCAATATGCCGCATGTCCGCCGCGTGCGGATCGCCAGAAAGGATCTCCGATGATCTTTACCGAGACCTTGATCGCCCATGTCAGGGATCCGCATCTGCTCGGCCTGGTCAACGCCGCGCCCTCGGCAAAGACCTTCGACGTCCAAAACCCCTCGAACGGCGCCCTCCTCGCCACGCTGCCGGACATGGGGATTACGGAAACCCGCGCGGCGATCGATGACGCCTATGCGGCGCAATTTCCCTGGGCCGAGCGCCCGGCCGGCGATCGCAGCACGATCCTGCGCCGCTGGCACGATCTGGTCATCGCCCATATCGACGATCTCGCCGCGATCCTGACGGCGGAAATGGGAAAGCCGCTCAGCGAAGCCCGTTCCGAAGTGCAGCATGCCGCCGCCTATATCGAATGGTATGCGGAAGAAGCCAAGCGCGTCTACGGGGAGACCATCCCCGCCCCCTCGACGGATCGCCGCATGATGGTGATCAAGCAGCCGGTCGGCGTGGTCGGCACGATCACCCCCTGGAACTTCCCAGCCTCGATGGTTGCGCGAAAAATCGCCCCGGCGCTGGCGGTCGGCTGCACCATCATCCTCAAACCCGCCGAACAGACGCCGCTGGTGGCTTTGGCCATGCATGCGCTGGCCATCCGCGCAGGCTTCCCGAAGGGCGTCTTCAACCTCGTTCTGGCTTCGGAAGGCGACGCGATCGGCCGCGAACTCTGCACCAATTCGCGGGTGCGCAAGATCAGCTTTACCGGCTCGACCGAAGTCGGCCGCATCCTGATGCGCCAATGTTCCGACCAGATCAAGAAAGTCAGCCTCGAACTCGGCGGCAGCGCACCCTTTATCGTCTTTGACGACGCCGATATCGACGCGGCCGTCGATGGCGCCATCCAGGCCAAATTCCGCAATGCCGGCCAGACCTGCACCTCGGCCAACCGCATCTATGTGCAAAGCCGGGTGCACGACGAATTCGCCGGCAAACTGGCCGCCGAAGTGGCAAAGCTCAAAGTCGGCGACGGCTTCTCCAAGGGCGTCACCATCGGCCCGCTGATCGATAGCCGGGCGATCGAGAAGGTCGAGACCCATGTCAACGACGCAATCGGCAAGGGCGCAAAACTGCTCTGTGGCGGCAAGCGCGTCTCCGGCGCTTTCTTCGAGCCGACTGTCTTGTCAAATGTCGGCAAAGGCATGCTGGTCGCCTGCGACGAAACGTTCGGCCCGGTCGCCCCGATCATCCGCTTTGAGACCATGGAAGATGTCATCCTCCAGGCCAATGACACGATCTACGGCCTCGCCGCCTATTTTTACGCGACCGAGCTGAAGAAAGTCTGGCGCGTCGCCGAAGCACTGGAATACGGCATGATCGGCATCAATACCGGCCGCATGTCATCGGAAGCAGCCCCCTTCGGCGGCCTCAAACAATCCGGCATCGGCCGCGAAGGCTCCCGCCACGGCGCCGAGGATTATCTGGAGATGAAATATCTCTGCATGGGGAATATTTGACAGCGGCTTGGCTAGTCGGAATCGTCATCATTCCACGGGCGCCGTCGGGGAACATTCTGCAAATCAGGCTGGCTGCCCCCAAGCTCTGCCAGCCGTCTTCCGGCTTCCCGCTGTATGAGCGCTTGCAAAGCGTGTCGGATGACAGCTGATTTCGTCATCAGGCCCGTATAAAACTGGGCGCTCGCCAACATTTCGTCATCCAAAACGACAGTCACGCGCATGAATCTGTCTCCATGAGGGGGAGACGAAGCTCTAGCATGAAACGATGATTGTTTGAATGCCTACGGCTTCATTCCAATCTCTTCCAGCACCTCATGCGTGTGCTCCCCCAGCCTTGGCGCACCGCGCTCAAGCGCCAGTTCCGCGTCCGAAAACATGAGCGGCGAGCGAACGCCCGGCGCAGTACCGGAGGCCGAGCCCGTATGCGGCGTATCCACCCGCATTTCACGGTGAATGATCTGCGGGTCTGCGAACACATCCGCCACGCTATTGATCGGCCCGCCAGGTACGCCGGCCGCTTCCAGCATGGAGAGCAGCGTATCGCGGTCGAAATTCACAGTCCGTGCCGTCAGCTCCGGCGTCAGCGTATCCCGGTGCTTGACCCGGCTTGCGTTGCTCAGATAGCGCGGATCGGTCGCCAGAGTATCGAGCCCCAGCAATGTGCAGAACTTGACAAACTGCCGGTCATTGCCGACGGCGACGATCAGATGGCCATCAGAGACCGGAAACACCTGGTAGGGCGCAATATTGGGATGCGCATTGCCAAGACGGCGCGGCGATTGCCCGGAGACGAGGAAGTTCAGCGCCTGATTGGCGAGAACCCCAGTCATGCTATCGAACAAAGCCATATCGACCTGCTGACCGGCGCCGGTGCGTTCGCGCATATGCAGGGCCGCCTGGATGGCGATGACGCCGTAGAGCCCGGTGAAGATATCGGCAAAGGCGACGCCGATCTTCTGCGGTTCGCCGTCTGGATCGCCCGTCAGGTCCATGATGCCGCTCATGCCCTGGATGATGTAATCATAGCCGGCGCGATGCGCATAGGGGCCGTGCTGGCCGAAGCCGGTGACCGAGCAATAGATCAGCCGTGGATTGATCACCTTCAGGCTCTCATAGTCCAGCCCGTATTTGGCCAGTCCTCCGACCTTGAAATTTTCAAGCAGCACATCCGACTGCGCCGCCAGCCGCCGCACCGCTTCCTGCCCCTCTTCGGTGGTGAAATCGAGCACGACGGAGCGCTTTCCGCGGTTGCAGGCGTGGAAATAAGCGGCATCCAGATGGCCGCCGGTCTCGCTTTCGATGAAAGGAGGCCCCCAGGTGCGGGTATCGTCGCCGGCCGGGCTTTCCACCTTGATGACATCAGCGCCGAGATCGGCCAGCGTCTGGCCGATCCAGGGTCCTGCCAGGATGCGGGCAAGCTCAAGAACTTTCAGACCCTTCAGCGGCGTTTCCATGCCGGCGCTCAGAAGAAAGCCTGCAGCCCGGTTTGGGCGCGGCCGAGGATCAGGGCGTGCACGTCATGGGTGCCTTCATAGGTGTTTACCGTTTCCAGGTTCACCATATGCCGCATTACTTGGTAATCCTCGGAAATGCCGTTGCCGCCATGCATATCGCGGGCAGCGCGGGCGATATCCAGCGCCTTGCCGCAATTGTTGCGCTTGACGATCGAGATCATCTCCGGCGCCATGCGCCCCGCATCCATCAGCTGGCCGACGCGCAACGATGCCTGCAGGCCCAGCGTGATTTCCGTCTGCATATCTGCGAGCTTCTTCTGGAACAGCTGCGTCTGCGCCAGGGGCTTGCCGAACTGCTTGCGGTCGAGACCATATTGGCGGGCCGCATGCCAGCAGAACTCCGCCGAACCGAGCACGCCCCAGGAAATACCATATCGGGCGCGGTTGAGGCAGCCGAATGGCCCCTTGAGACCCTCGACATTGGGAAGCAGCGCATCCTCGCCGACCTCGACATTGTCGAGCACGATTTCACCGGTGATCGAGGCGCGCAGCGACAGCTTGCCGCCGATCTTCGGCGCCGAGAGGCCCTGCATTCCCTTTTCCAGGACGAAGCCGCGAATGGCATTGCCATGCGCCTCGGATTTCGCCCAGACGACGAAGACATCGGCGATCGGCGCATTGGAAATCCACATTTTCGAGCCCGTGAGCCGGTAGCCGCCATCGGTCTTCACCGCCCGCGTCTTCATGCCGCCGGGATCGGATCCCGCATCTGGCTCGGTCAGGCCGAAACAGCCGATCCATTCGCCGCTGATCAGCTTTGGCAGATATTTCTGGCGCTGCTCTTCCGAGCCATAGGCATGGATGGGGTAGATCACGAGAGAGGATTGCACGCTCATCATCGAGCGGTAGCCGCTATCGACCCGCTCGACCTCGCGGGCAACAAGGCCATAGGCCACATAGGATGCGCCGACGCCGCCATAGGTATCCGGCACCGTTACGCCAAGCAGCCCCAGTTCGCCCATTTCACGGAAAATCGAGGTGTCGGTGGTCTCGTTGCGATAGGCATCGATGACGCGCGGCTGCAGCTTGTCCTGCGCATAGGCACGGGCCGTGTCGCGGATCATCCGCTCGTCTTCGGAGAGTTGATCCTCCAGCAGCAATGCATCGTCCCACTGGAATTCCTGTCTTGCAGCCATGGCGTCCTCCCGTCACTTTCCTTCTCCTATCCGTTATGGCAAGCCGGGCAGAGCGATACAAACGAAAATGCGGCACTGCCTCATGCGCTGCGGGAATGGCGGCATGAC
Source organism: Rhizobium sp. Root483D2 (assembly GCF_001426685.1). GTDB lineage: Bacteria > Pseudomonadota > Alphaproteobacteria > Rhizobiales > Rhizobiaceae > Pararhizobium > Pararhizobium qamdonense. The sequence goes on from NZ_LMFB01000015.1 coordinate 182,795, forward strand.
GCGCATGGCAGAGACAGGACAAGGAAACGGCATGGCTCACCTCGACAGAACCCGCGCATCGCAGCTGATGCAGGCAGCCGGGATCGATGCGCTGCTGCTGCTTTCTCCGGAAAGTTTTACCTATGCGACAGGCGCACCGGCCGGTGTCGCAACCATGTGGCGGCGCGCCGGTGCCGTAGCCGCCATCATCCCCGCCGATCCTGCATTCAAGGAAGCAGCCGTCGTCACAGACCTGTTCGAAGCGGCCTTCCGCGCTTCCAGCGCGATCGCCGATATCCGCATCAATCCGATCTGGGTGGAAACCGGTGATATAAGGGGCTTGGACGTGCGGCCGCCGGAAGAGCTGATCAAGGCCGCCTGGGAAAGACAGGCAAGGCCTGCAGGCTTCCAGCGCCCCGAGACCTTTGACGCAAGCATGGGTTTCCAGCTGGCTTCAGAGCTTCTTGCCGGAAGGCATCTTGCCAACGGCCGCATCGGCATCGAGTTCGACGGCCTTTCCGTCACCGATTTCAAGCTCTTGTCCGCCGCTCTGCCACTCGCCGAACTCGTCGATGCATCCGATCTTGTCCGGCGATTGAAAATGATAAAA
>NZ_LMFB01000015.1:183400-185649 GCF_001426685.1 Rhizobium sp. Root483D2
TGCGCGAAACCATCGCTGTCGGCATCAGCCGCGACGAACTGGCAAGCACCTGGGAGAAAGGCGCCCGCGCGGAGGCGGCATTGCGCAACGTTCAGAACCTCACCGGGGTCTGGGAATATATCTCCGTCGGCGAGAATCCGTGGACGAAGGGCGGCATCATCGCGCACGGCGATCTGATCAAGGTCGATGTCGGCTGTTTGATGTCAGGCTATACATCCGATACCGGCCGCACTTTTGTATGCGGCACACCCTCCACGCTTCAGGCCAGCCTGTTTGCAGCTCTGCAAACCGCCTATGACGCCGGCTTGCCGCTGTTAAAACCTGGCATCGCCATGAGCGAGGTGCACCGGGTGACGACCGAAGCGATGGGCAAGGCGGGCTTTCCTGGCTACACGCGCGGTCATTTCGGCCATGGGCTGGGCGCCGGTCTTGGCAGCGAGGAATGGCCGTTCCTGTCGCGGCAATCGGATGTGATCATTGAGCCGGGCATGGTGCTGGCTTTCGAGACTCCATGGTATGTCGATGGTGCCGGCGGCATGATCATCGAGAATCAGCTGCTGATCACTGCGGATGGCCACGAGATCATGAACCGGCTACCGTCCGGCCTCGTCTCCCTCTGATCGTGGGTTGCCATGCCTGACAATCGCCTCGAACGTTTCGCCCATAATCTCGACTGGAACCTGTTGCGCACCTTCGTTGTCGTGGTCGAGGAAGGCAGCATCACGGCAGCGGCCAACCGGCTTTTGTTGCAGCAGCCCGCCGTCAGCATGGCGCTGAAACGGCTGGAACAGACCGTCGGCCAGAAATTGATCGACCGCCGCCCGGGCCGCTTCGATCTGACGGAGGCGGGCGAAAAGCTGCACCGCCAATGCCGCGACATCTTTGCCGCAGTGGTGCGTCTGCCGAATGCGCTGGAAACCGCAGGCGACGATATTACCGGCCATGTCAGCATCCATTCCGTCAGCCACGCGCATAATCCGGCCTGGGACCACAAGCTTGAAAGCTTCTTCCGGCTCTATCCAAAGGTGACACTCAGCATCACCGTGGAAACCACCGTCAGCGTCATCAGCGCGGTCGAGCGCAACATCGCCACCATCGGCCTCTGCGACGGCAATATTCCCGACGCGCTCGGCAAGACTTTTCATATCCGCGAGCAATACGGGCTCTATTGCGGCCGGGGTCACCGGCTGTTCGGCGTTAAGGGGGCGGCGCTGAACGCACTGCGCGGCGACCCCTATATTGCTTTCATCGCCGATGTTCTCGGCGGCCAGCACATGAATGCCATTACTGCCGTGCGCGCCATGGGTTCCTTCGGCCAGCAGGTCCGGGCCGTCTCCTGCAATGTCGAGGAAGTGCTGCGCCTGATCGCGGCCAATACCGGCATCGGCATGGTGCCCGACCACCTGGCGGCACCGGGCCTTGCGGCGGGCGATCTCTGGCAATTGCCGCCGTATGAACTCCTGCCGACCACGGATGTGTTTCGCATCACCAACCCCAATGCCATTCTCAATCCTGCGGAAAACGCTTTCCTGCGCCATGTGGCAGAGACCGAGCCGCTGGACCACAGCCGTCAGCATCAATCTGCCTGATAGTCCGCTTCGAGACTATAAATTTGAACATTGGAAATCCTGCGTCTAGGGTCCGGCTGCGCGATGGGAGATCGCGGGGGCAAAAGGGCAGGCGGACATGCAGACATTCGACGTGGCGATCATTGGCGGCGGCATTGCCGGCCTGTCACTTGCTCATTTCCTCAGCCCGCATCGCTCCGTCATGGTTCTCGAACGGGAAACGGCGCTCGGCTATCACAGCACCGGCCGCTCCGCCGCCGAATTCGTGCTGCGTTACAATGCGCCCGAGATCTGCGGCCTCGCCACCCTCGCCAAGACTTTCTTCGACACGCCGCCGGAGGGATTTTCGGACATCCCGCTTCTGAAGCAACGCGGCGGCGTGATGATCGCCAGCGCTGAAAAAGCCACGCGCCTTGACGAGATGTTCCGCGCCGAGCTTGCTTTCACGCCTGAACTCGAGCTGCTTGATGAAGAAGACATGCTTGCCCGGTTGCCGATCCTGAAACCAGGCTATGCGGCAGCAGCATTTTATGATCCCAATTTCTGGGATATCGAGGTCGAAAGCCTGCTGCAAGGCTATGTGAAGGCCGCGCGCCGCAACGGCACTGAGATCCGCGAGCGCCACGCGGTCATCTCCGCCAGCCATGACGGCCAGACGTGGACCATCGAGACATCGGCGGG
>NZ_LMFB01000015.1:185656-256486 GCF_001426685.1 Rhizobium sp. Root483D2
CGGTGGTTAATGCCGCAGGCGGCTGGGCCGATCAGACCGCAGAGCTCTTCGGCGTCAAGCCGCTCGGCATCGTCCCGCACCGGCGCACCGCCATCACCATCGACCTTCCCGAGGGGATCGATATTTCGGCCATGCCGGAGATCAATGAGATCGACGAGGAGTTCTACATGAAGCCCGACGCCGGCCGCCTGTTCGCGAGCCCCGCCGATGCCACCCCGTGCGAGCCCGGTGATGTCCAGCCCGAGGAACTCGATGTCGCCTGGGCCGCGCACTATGTCGAGGAGGCGACCACGATCCCGGTCCGCCGCGTGGCCAAGAGCTGGGCTGGCATGCGCAGCTTTTCGCCCGACAAGCTGCCCGTCATCGGCTTTGCGGCCGGACAGCCGGACTTCTTCTGGCTGGCGGGACAAGGCGGCTACGGTATCCTGACCTCGCCCGCCCTTGGCGCCCTGGCGGCTAGCCTTTTGACCAGCGAGCCGCATCCGGAAGGGTTCGGCACGATGGGGCTTGACCCCGCACGGTTCAACCCGCTCCGATTCACGGCCTGATATCATCCATTGCGCTGCTCCGCCCGCCCGCCGGACTTATCTTTCGCCCGAATTCGGCGGCACGCGCAATATCCGAGCGAAACCGCGCCATTTCCTCCATCCTGCGGCCCTCGTCCGGGATGCGCAGCAGATAGGCCGGGTGCACGGTCACCAGCAACGACTGCCCGGCATCGATTTGCAGCATCTCGCCGCGCAGATCTGCCAGCCGCTGGCGGCTGTCGGTCAGCGCCATCAGCGCGGTTGATCCCATCGCCACGACAAGCTTTGGCTTGACCAAAGCCAGTTCCCGCGTCAGCCACCATTTGCAATGCTGCACCTCGCCGACATTCGGCTTTTGATGGATTCGGCGCTTACCGCGTGGCTCGTATTTGAAATGCTTGACCGCATTGGTGACATAGGTGTCCTTGCGGTCCAGCCCCACATCCTGGGCAACCTTGTTGAACACCGCACCTGCCGGGCCGACGAAGGGCCGGCCGGCCAGATCCTCCTGATCGCCCGGCTGCTCGCCGACGATCATGACCGCGGCATCCTGCGGCCCCTCGCCGAATACGGTCTGCGTTGCCCGGCAATGCAGGGCGCAGCGCGTGCAGTGACGCGCTTCCTCGCGAAGCTCCTCCAACGTTCCGGCCGGTGGCTGGGCAATTTCGGGTTCGGCTTGCGCGACCGCCTGCAGCCGCTGGTGAAACAATGGCGCCTCGCTGGCCGCGCGCTCGGCCATCGCAATGACGCTCGCCTCTGCCCCGGCAATCAGCCCCGGAATGAGCCCGGCTTCCGGCAGGTTCTTCCAGTATTTCTTTGGCATCTCCGTCATCATCATCTTCACCTTGAGACGGGCCGGATTGAAGATGCTGGAAAAATAGGTGCGCCAGAGCATATCGGTGCTATCCGTCAGCATCGGATTTTCCGCAGGTTCGGTTGAAACCGACAGGCTCTCGCCATCCCAGGCCGCCGTTCCCCTCGGCGTGGCGATGATCCAGTCCATATCGGTAAACCGGCGCTGAAAGAACGGCGCCACACGCGAAACGATATGATGATCCGGTTCGAACCAGGCCAGAAATCGCCGCCGCGCATGCCCTTCCCCGATGTCGAACTCCTTGAACCGGACGAACGCCGTCATCTTGTGGCAATCGCGCCGCACGGATTTTTCCATCGCCCGCAACTGCGCCACATCCGCATCGGAGACCACTTCCAGAAGCGCGCGCTCCCCCTGCAGCCGGAAGAGAACCCGGTAGAGAAGCTGGAAACGCAAGGGATCGCTATGGCAGATCACCGCCTGCGCCAAGGACAGGAAGGCCTTTGGCACGGTCAAGGAGGCCCCTGAAGTAACGATTGCCCTGCCGGGCGAGGATAGATCAGCCACGCCGGCATCCGCCCCGAACAGGTCGCCCGCCGCATCGCTCCTGCACCGCCAGTCGATCCCGCGCGGTGGCGTGCCGGCCAGCAGCAACGGCCGCGCAGCCTCCCGCCACTCGGTCAGATCGCCCCGGCCCTCCAGAAGAACCGTCGCCATTACAAGAGCGCCAGCTGTTCGGGCTTGGGCTCGAACATGGCCCGCAGATCGGAGCGATCGATCAGCCGGTGCGGTGTCCAACCCTCCGTCACAACGAAGGACTGCACCTTCTTCACCGAAACATGGAGCCGCGCCAAGTCCTCCAGCCGCAAACGCCGATGGCGCCGCGCCGACAGGATACCGTTGACGGCCTTCGTTCCCAATCCCGGCACCCGCAGCAGCATCTCGCGTTCCGCCGTGTTCACATCCACCGGAAAGCGATGCCGGTTGACCAAAGCCCAGGCAAGTTTCGGGTCGAGCTTCAGGTCCAGCATGCCATCGGGCTGGTTCTCGGTAATCTCCTCAATGCCAAAGCCATAAAACCGGTAGAGCCAATCCGCCTGGTAAAGCCGGTGCTCGCGCATCAGCGGTGGCTTGATCAAAGGCAGGTTCTTTGACGCATCGGGAATGGGGCTGAAGGCGGAATAATAGACCCGGCGCAGCCCGTAGCTGCCGTAAAGCCGGGCGCTGGTCCCGAGGATCACCTTGTCATTGGCTTGATCGGCGCCGACGATCATCTGCGTGCTCTGGCCTGCCGGCACGAAGCGTTTGCGCCGCTTGGTTTGCAGCGTCGGATCATTGGCGGCCTCGATCTTCAGCCTGAGCTCGCCCATCGACTTGCGGATATTGGCCGGCCGCTTTTCCGGCGCCAGCCGCGTCAGCCCCGTGTCGGTCGGCAGTTCGATATTGATCGACAGGCGGTCGGCATAAAGACCCGCCTGCTCGATCAGCAGCGGCGAGGCTTCGGGAATGGACTTCAAATGGATATAACCGCCGAAATTATGGGTAACGCGCAATTCCCGGGCGATGCGCACCATTTCCTCCATCGTATAATCCGACGAGCGAATGATCCCCGAAGAGAGAAAAAGGCCTTCGATATAATTGCGCCGGTAGAATTCCAGCGTCAGCCAGACGACCTCCTCGACGCTGAACCGCGCGCGCTCGACATTGCTGGATGACCGGTTGATGCAATAGGCACAGTCATAAATGCAGAAATTCGTCATCAGGATTTTCAACAGCGAAATGCAGCGGCCATCCGGCGCATAGGCATGACAGATGCCGGACCCTTCCGTCGATCCCAGACCGCCCGATTTGGAGGAATCCCTCTTCACCGTGCCGCTCGAAGCGCAGGAAGCATCGTATTTGGCAGCATCGGACAGGATGGCCAATCGTTCGTTCAGCGATTTCTTCATGGTTGTTCATGATACGTTCTTATCGCTCTTTGGTCAATGCGAGAAAAACCCAAAATATCGGAACGATTGCTGCAGGCACTCGTTGTAAGCCCGAACCCTCCCCAAGCTTGCATAAGGAGATGGCGCAATGCCTTCCATCAACACATCGAAAATACTCATCCTCGCGACCCATGGCTACGAGCGCTCCGAACTGCGCGTGCCGCTGGATGAATTGAAAAAGCGCGGCGCCGATATCAAGGTTGCTTCCGTCGAGAAGGACCCGATCAAAAGCTGGGACAAGAAGGATTGGGGCGATACCGTCAATGTTGATCTTCTGGCCAAGGACGTGAAGATCGATGATTTCGACGCGCTGGTCTTGCCCGGCGGTCAAATGAACCCGGACATTCTGCGCCATGATGAAGATGCTATGCGCATCGTCAAGGAATTCATCGCATCCGGCAAGGTCGTCGCTGCCATCTGCCATGCGCCGTGGCTCCTGATCGAAGCCGATGCCGTGCGCGGCCGCAAGATGACGTCCTATGCCTCGATCAAGACCGACATGAAGAATGCCGGCGCCATCTGGTCGGATGAGCCTGTCGTCACCGACAAGGGCATCATCACATCGCGCAATCCCGGCGATCTCGACGCTTTCGTCAAGAAGATCGTCGAGGAAGTCGAAGAAGGCCGCCACGAGCGCCGCGCCGCCTAATGACGCCTGGAGCGATCGAAAGGAAAAAGAATGGCTGATATTTCAAAGACGAAAACCGATCCGCTGCAGCAATTGTGGGATGTGCTGGACGATGTGCATGCCGGTATGTTGGGCGTCGAAGAATCCGGTCAGCATATGCAGCCGATGGCGCCCTTTGTCGAAAAGGAAAGCAACTCGATCTGGTTTTACACCCGCACAGACAGCGATCTGGTGAAGGCCGTACAAACTCGCGACAGGGCGCATTTCTGCGTCATCAGCAAGGATCATGATTATCATGCGTGCCTTGCCGGTGCCATCGACGAGGTCAAATCCCGCGAACATATTGAAAAATACTGGTCGGCGCCGGTGGCGGCCTGGTTCGAGGGCGGCAAGGAAGATCCGGCATTGACCATGCTGCAACTGAAGCTCGACGATGTTGCGATCTGGGCTTCAACCAACAGCACGCTGAAATTCGGCTGGGAAATCGCCAAAGCCAATCTGACCGGCAAGGAGCCGGAACTCGGCTATCACACGAAGATTTCGCTGCCACACTGATATCGTCAGCACCGATCGGCAATTATGCAGTCAGATGCCCTGCCCGGCCCCGGGCGGGCGTTTGTCGTCTCAGAGGGAGACCCGGCCATAGCGGCCGTTGCTATAGACCAGCGAATGTCCATCGCCTGCGACGATGGAGACGACGCGGCCAAGAATGATCGCATGGCTATGGCGTTCGATAATTTCATCGACTTCGCAATCGATCCCGGCCAGCGCGCCACGCAACACCGAAGCGCCGCTCGCCAATGTAAACCATTCGGCCCCGTCATAGCGCTCGATGCCTTTGAGGCCACCCTTGCCGGCAAACCGGTCAGCGACATCCTGCTGGTCGGCGGTTAGGATATTGACGCAGAAATGCCCGTAGCGGCGAATGACCGGCCAGCTCGATGAACTGCGATTGATATTGACGATCATCGTTGGCGGATCGACCGATAAAGCCGTGGCCGACGTCACGGTTGCACCGGTTCGCTCATCAGCGACCCCAGCCGTGATGACGGAAACGCCGCCCGACATCCGCCGCATGGCCGATTTCAGCGCATCCTCATCCGCCACATGCGGAAAAGGCTGCTCCTGCTGCGGAGCGATCCTGTCGAGCGAATTTCTCAAAGCGAGGTTCATGCTGGTCCACTCTTTAGCCGTCTCGTTCATGTCCGTGATTTACGCACGAAAGACGCTCCCGCCTCAAGAAAATATCGCCCGCACTGCCCGCCGAAGCTGGATCGATTTTTCAATGATCATAAAATTTATAGATTATATTATTTTCCGAAGGGCCACTCTTTCTGCGACAGTGATATCCTGCCGAAAGGCTGAAAGTCGCAATAAGATATCAATTTCATAGACTATTGACAGGATGGCCAATTGTGTCAGGATTGTGTTAACGCCCGTTAACCGATCGCATCCAATAGCGGAGAACTGCATGTTTTATCACGGTGGAATGACCCTCGGTTACCTCACGCCTCCGGCAAAAAAGGAAAAAGCCGTTCGCGTCGAAATGCCCGTGCGCCAGAGCCGCGAAGAACAGACGGAATTCGAACAGGAGCGCGATCAGGAACTGAGCCGCGCTTTTCTCACCCCCTGGCATCTCTTTTATTGATCGCGATAGGCTGATCTGAGCGAGCTCTCGCCCCCGCCATGGGTGGCAACGCGCGACAACTTCTCCATCATGCGAAATTGCGCCGGGCTGACGCCAAAATGGCGGAATTCCTTGCCGAACCTGCGTCTCAATCCTGCTCACCCTTTTCTCCGAAACAGTCGCCTCTAACCAAGGTTCCGTGTTCCTTTTGACGGCGGCGAAAGCGTTGCCAGACCTGCGATGGTGTGCGAATATTAGATAAACGCATCTTCTTTATCAGCAGGGATCGCATGCAGCCCGAGACAATCGATGGCAAAACCGTCAAAAACTTGGTTATCGCGCATGCACTCAATGGCGCGGTCGTCCTTGGTCAGCCCGGCGGGTTTGCTGTTCTCGTGAAATATGGAGCGAATGAGAGAGCGGTGGCCGCTCAGCGCTCCCGCCGGATGCGCATCTGGCGGAATTTGAATACGGCGGCCGCTTATGTTCGCAATGAGCTCGGACTTGAACGGTTCGAAATCGACATGAGCGAGCATGACCCGGCCGCTGCGGAACGGAAGCGGCCCGACACAGCAGAACGTCAGCGCAAACTGCATGAGGCGGGCGAACAGGACGCGTGGTTTCGAGGTCAGGTGCAAAAAGCGATAGATGGCATTGCGGATGGCTCAAACCGCGTCATTTTTGAGGACGAGTGGACGGAAAAGGCGCAGTTGAAGCGGGCAGATCTACAGCGCCGTATCGGTGCACAAGGCCGCTAGATGCATGCGGATCGTCAGACGCGCCTCATATGCCAGCGATCTCGACAGGATTGTTGACCACATTGCCTTGGACAATCCTGCGGCAGCGCTCGACATCTGGGATGAAATTGAGCGGCAAGTCGAACGGTTGCGCGATTTCCCGCAGTCAGGCCGCGCCGGACGGCTGCTGAACACACGGGAACTAATTGTGTCGGGAACGCCCTTTATCGTGGTCTATGTGGTTTCCGCTGATGTCGAGTTGATTCGTGTCTTGCATGGCGCGCAGCAATGGCCACCGGAAAGTTAAAGCCTCGCACCATGGAAGCCGGACCGATCGACTGGGTCCTGTTCTTTCATTGTATAGGTCCTCCTGGCGAGAAGAAAAGCTGGATAAACCTCGCTTGGTTGGTTTCCCAAATCCGAGATCGTTTGTCATCAGGCCACCCTCTCCGTCGATGTTGAAGCCCGCACCACAGTCCGCCGTAACGGGAAGCGTAACTTTCAACAATCGCCCGCTCAATCCCCTCGCCTACCGCAACCACTGCGCATAATCCGGCACCAGCAGATGCAGCGGCGCCTCGTCCTCCTCGATGCCGGAAAACCGCGTTACTGCCGGGTCCTCGAAAATATTGTCGGTATTGTCGTCGTTGACGGTGGAAACTTCGGCGACGAAGACATCGGCGCCCTCGCCCCAGAAGGCGTGCCAGTCACCCGGCATCAGGGTCACGCTTTCGCCGGGCGACAATCTCAGCTTATGCCCCGGCGCCAGATCGCGCCAGATGCCGTCGGTCGCCACCCGTGTGCCCCTGGACCGGTCGCACTGGCCGCCTGTATCGCCAAACAGCTCGATCACCAGCGTGCCGCCACCGCGATTGATGATGTCTTCGGCCTTCAGAAGATGCCGGTGCATCGGCGTCACCTGATCCTTGCGGGCGATCATCGCTTTTTCGGCATAGAGCATGCCGCGTCCGCGCTGCAGATCGGCAAAGCGGCCGTTGCGCACGGTGAACAGGAAGAGCCCTGTCCGGTCAAAATCACCAAGCCCGAAATCGGTGATATCCCAGCCCAGCGATGCGCCGGTAATGCCGTCGATTTCCCCCTTGCGCGCCCGCATCTCGTCCGGCGACCACCGCGAAAATGGCGGCAGGATGAAGCCGAACGAGCGCATGAAGGCCTCGCTCTCGCGCATGATGGCGTTGATGGCGCTGCGTTTCATCGGAATGCTCATGGCCTCTCCTTCAGCGAACGCCGATACCGGCTGTCAGACCGCCATCGATCCGGTGGTCCGACCCTGTGATGAAGCCTGCTTTATCCGAGGCCAGGAAAGCGGCAAGCACCGCCACTTCCTCCGGTTCACCGATCCGCCCCAGCGGATGCGCCGCGCCAAAACGCTGAAACACGGCATCGATATCGGCATCCTCGCCCTCGAATGTCCGCGCCGCCAGTTCCAGGATCGGCGTGCGCACAGAGCCCGGACTGATCGACACGACCCGAATGCGATCGGCGGCAAAATCGAGCGCCATCGCTCGCGTCAGCGCATGGATCGCGCCCTTGGAGGCAACATAGGCCGAGACACCGCTCTGGCAGGCATGCCCCTGCACGCTCGACAGATTGACAATCACGCCGCCGCCGCGCTTGCGCATCTCCGGCACGCCGAACTCTGCCGTCAGATGGATCGAACCGACATTGACGGCCATGCAGCGCATGAAGGCCTCGAACGGCGTGGTCTCTGCCGTGCCATAGGGATGTACTGCGGCCGAATTGACGATGATGTCGATCCCGCCGAACGCCGCGATAGCCGACGCTATGGTGCGGCTCACATCGGCAGGCACGGAAACATCCGCATGAAAAACGGTGAGCAGGAGGCTTTCGGCAGCAGCCATCGTTTCCAGTGCTGCATTGGCCTCGAGATCGATCCCCAGCGACGCCACGGAAGCGCCCTGGCGGGCGAGATGCAGCGCAACAGCCCGGCCGATACCGGTCGTTCCGGTGACGACGGCGACCTTCCCCTCGAATTCACGCATCGCGCTTCTCCCGTCCCTTCACTCTTTTCAATGCCGCCCCCTGCCCGCCGCGCGGGCCATCCGCCGCCGGAATGAATTCCAGGCCCGCATCGAGATGCCGGTCCATATGATAGGCAAATCCGATCCGGTCGCGTTCGCGCAGCGCCCTGACGATATCGGCATGTTCGCTGGCGACGCTCTCCAGCACCAGCCGCTGCGATTTTCCCGCCAGCATCAGCCGCCCGATCACCGGCTTCAACATGCCGTAGGTTTCCGACAGCGTCCGGTTTCCCGCCGCATCCACCATCAGCTTGTGAAACTGATAGTCCAGCTCCGATGCCTCTTCCGGCGTGCCCGCCTGCAGGATGCGCGCATTGAGCACCTCCATCCCGGCCAGCGTTTCCTCGGTGATCCGCGTCGAGAGCAGATCAAACAGGCTCATCTCCGTTAGCCGCCGGTATCCCTGAATATCGCGGAAAGCATCGACGGAAATATCCATGGCGAAGGAAAACAGGTCGCGCATTGCCGATTGATGCTGGCCGGTCAGGACAGCCCCGACTTTTTGCCGGGATTCAGCGACGCCATAGGCCTTCAACGTCCGGAAAGCTTCGCGCACGGTGTTGCGGCTGGCATCGAACATGACGGCAAGCTCGGCTTCGCTGGGCAAAACATCACCGACCGTCAGGCCGCGTTCGCGGATGAGGCCGCGAATGTGATCCACCATTCCATCAACGGCGGAAGCGCGCGCACCGTCTTCCATATCCCAGTCTCCTGTCCTGTTGCATGGCAGTTTATGTCCGACATAATAGCGAAATCAACTCGTCGATATTGATTTTATCCAAATATCTGCATTAATTGTCCAACATTATAACGGAGGAGATGAATATGCTGGAAAGCTGGCGCTGGTTTGGACCGGACGATCCGGTCACCTTGTCTGACGCGCGCCAGGCTGGTGCCCACGGCGTCGTCACGGCCCTCCACCATATCTATGACGGCCGCATCTGGACGCCCGGCGACATCGCTGAGCGCATGGCGCTGGTCAGGAAGGCCGGGATGACATGGGCCGTCTGCGAATCCATTCCTGTCAACTCGGCGATCAAGCGGCGTGACGGCGACTGGCGGCGCACTCTGGATGCCTGGAAACAGAGCCTTGCCAATCTGGGCAAGGGCGGCGTGCCTGTAGTTTGCTACAATTTCATGCCGGTGGTCGATTGGACCCGCACCAATCTGTTGTACCCAACCGAGGCCGGCGGCTTTGCGCTGCGCTTCGACATGATCGATTTCGTCGCCTATGATGTTTTCGTGCTGAAACGCCGTGCCGCTGAAGACAGCTACGCGCCCGATGTCATCGAGGCCGCACGGCAAAGGCTGGCGCAAAAAAGCGACGATGAAATCCTGACGCTCGAACGAAACATCATCGCCGGTCTGCCCGGCGGCGAAGACAGCCACACGCGCGAAAAAATCCGCGCCGAGATTGCCAGTTTCGACGATGTCTCCTCCTCCGACATGCGCGCCAACCTCATCGAGTTCCTGAAGGAAGTGGTGCCTGTCGCCGCCGAAAACGGCGTCCGGCTTGCCATCCACCCCGACGATCCGCCGTTCTCGCTGTTCGGCCTGCCTCGCGTCGTCTCCACTGCCGATGACATCCAGACCATCCTCGATGCGGTCGATGAGCAGGCAAATGGTATCACCCTTTGCGCCGGTTCCTACGGCTCACGCACCGGCAACGATGTCACCGGAATGGCGGAGCGCTTTGCCGCCCGCATCCATTTCGCCCATTTGCGCAATGTCAGCAAGGAACCGGACGGATCCTTCATCGAATCCGAGCATCTGGCCGGCGATGTCAAGATGGTCTCGCTGATCTCGATTCTACGCGCCGAAGAGCGGCGGCGCGAACGGGAGGGCCGCAGCGACAGCATCATCCCGATGCGCCCCGATCATGGACATCTGTTGATTGATGACCAGAAAAAGAAGGTCAATCCCGGCTATTCCTGCATCGGCCGCCTTAAGGGCCTTGCCGAATTGCGCGGCGTCATCGCCGCCGTCGATCAACTGACATAGAGACAGCGAAGGCGCGGGGTCAGGCCCGCGCCGACAGGCCTGCGCGCCGCGCAAGGACGCGCTCGATTGCCGAAAAGCCGTCATAAATGAGTACGGCAAGTGCCCCGACGATCAGTCCGCCCTGCAAAACGAAGGCGATATTGTTGGATTGCAAACCGGCAATGATCACCTCGCCCAGCGTCTTTGCCGCCACCGTCGAGCCGATCGTCGCCGTTGCCAGGCTGATCACCACCGACAGCCGGATGCCGGCCAGGATCACCGGCATGGCCAGCGGCAGTTCCACCTTGAAGAGGCGCTGGCGGTCCGTCATGCCGGAACCACGGGCGGCCTCCATCACCGAGGCCGGCAAGGTCGTCAACCCCGTCAGCGTGTTTTCAAAGATCGGCAAAAGCCCGTAGAGAAACAGCGCCACCAGCGTCGGTTTTTCGCCGAAACCGAGGATCGGCACCGCAAGCGCCAGCACGGCGACCGGCGGAAATGTCTGCCCGACATTGACCAGGCTGCGCGATAAAGGCAGGAATTCCGCCCCGAAAGACCGCGTGACCAGAATGGCCAGCGTGACGGCGACGATGATGGCACCGGTCGTGGCAATGGCGACGGTGCGCAGATGCAGGAGCGTCAGCGTCAGCAGGCTGCCCTGATTGTAGATCGCCGGCGCATTCTCCTGCACCAACGGCTTCAACAGCGGATCAAACCAGCCGGGCGCCAGGAGAAAGGCGATCAGCACAGCCAATAGCGCGGCGCGCAGGAGATGCGGGATAAAGGCCTTCATTGCGGCTTTGCTGCACGCCTGGTCAGCCCTTCCAAGGTTACCCGGCCCAGAATCCTGCCATCGGCAGCGGCAACCGGCAAGGCCGCCCGTCCGCTCCACAGCAGTTCGGAAAGCGCATCGCGCTGGCTCACCGTTTCCATTACCGGCTGCCCATCCGCCGCTCCCGGCTCGACCGCATTGGCTGCGGTGTCGATCGACAGCAGCCGGAATGGCCGCTCGCTGGTGCCGATCAGCGTCTGGACGAATTCGGTTGCAGGATCCTTCACCAGTTCGGCGGGCTTGCCATATTGAACGAGCGCGCCCTTATCCATCACGGCGATCTTGTGGGCGAGGTGAAACGCCTCATCCATGTCATGCGTCACCAGCACGATCGTCGTGCCCAGCACGCGCTGAATGGCGAGCAGATTGGCCTGCGCCTTTGCCCGGATGATCGGGTCGAGGGCGCCGAAAGGCTCATCCATCAACAGCACGTTCGGCTCTGCCGCGAGCGCCCGCGCCACGCCGACGCGTTGCTGCTGGCCGCCGGAAAGCTCATGCGGAAACCGGGATGCGAAGGCGGCCGGATCGAGCTGAAACAGCGTCAGCAACTCCGCGACCTTCGCATCGATCCGCGCCTTGTCCCAGCCAAGCAGAACCGGCACCGTCGCAATGTTCTGCGCGACAGTACGATGCGGAAACAGCCCGTGGCCCTGGATCGCATAGCCGATCCGGCGCCGCAGCTCGAAACCCGGCATCGAGCGATTGTCCTCGCCGTCCAGGCGGATCGTTCCGGCCGTCGGCTCGACCAGCCGGTTGATCATTCGCAGAAGCGTCGTCTTGCCCGATCCGGAGGTTCCGACAATGACCGTTACCGTGCGTGGCTCGATCGTCATCGACACATCGTTGACGACGACATTACCGTCGTAGCTTTTGGTGATCCCGTCGATTTCGATCATGCAGCCCTTCCTCGTTCTTGCTGAGGAGCATTCATTTCAATCAGCGCATCGAGCACGATCGCGGCGGCAAAGGCCAAAACCACGGTCGGCACGGCACCCAGCAGCACAAGATCCATCGCCGTCTGGCCAATGCCCTGGAAGACGAACACGCCGAAACCGCCGCCGCCGATGAGCGCGGCGATGGTGGCAAGGCCGATATTTTGCACCAGCACGATGCGAATGCCCGTGAGAATGACGGGCATTGCCAGCGGAAACTCGATGCCGAACAGTCTCTGGCGATCCGTCATGCCGATACCGCGCGCGGCCTCGTTTGCCTCGCGCGGCACGCCGGCAAGACCGACCACGGTATTGGCGACGACCGGCAGCAGCGAATAGAGAAACAGCGCGACGAACGCGGGCGCAGCGCCGATACCGCGAATGCCGATGGCGGCGGCTCCCGGCACGTTGACGGCGATCCAGCCAAGCGGCGCGATCAGAATGCCGAAGAGCGCGATCGACGGTATCGTCTGGATCAGGTTGAGCGTGTTGAGCACGCCGGCCCGCAATGGCGCGACCCGGTGGCAGAGAATGCCAAGCGGCAGCCCGACCACGACCGACGCTACCAGCGACCCCAAAGCCAGCGTCACATGCTTCCCGGCCTCCAGCCAGAACACATCGGCCCGGCCCGAATATTCCTTGAGGATCGACAGGCCATCCCACAATCCCGACATCAGGATTGCTGCTGCCCCGCCTAGCGTGACAGCCAGAAGCAGCACCCTGACCAGCGGCAAGGGCCGCAGCCTGGTAATCGAATCGGCAGCCAGAAGGGCGAAGGAAAACAGCAGGATCCAGAAGCCGGACGCCGGCGAAACCCGCGCATAGCTATTGCCTGCCGGCGTCAGAAACGTTGCCGCCATCCCGACGAAAACGGCGATCGCAGCAAGACCCGCAGCCGCAGTCAACAGCCGGAGGCGCGTCTGCGTCTTGAAGAGAACAATCAGCGCCGCGCAGACCATCAACGCGAAAAGCAGAATTCCCGCACCAGCCGGCAGGGCATCGAGAATGCCTTTCCCGTCGCCCGGCACGATGCGATTGGCGCGAAACGTCGCAAACGGCGCGGCGAATGCTCCATAAGCGATCAGGAGCGCAACGACCACACCGAGCTTGTCGAAGCGAATGCTCACACTGCCATCCCCATCCCCTCCAGGCCGGCTTCATCCTGCAAGCCGGCCGTTTCACGGTAGCCTTTTAAGACCAGCTTATTTCACAAAGCCGTTCTTCTTCAGGAAATCCTCGGCAACCGCCTTGGCAGGCTCGCCACCGACCTGAACACGGCCGTTGAGATCCTGAAGGGTCACCAGATCGAGCTTCTCGAACACAGGCTTCAACAGGGTTTCGATGTCCGGATGCTCCTTCAAAACAGCTTCACGGATGATTGGCGCCGGCTGGTAGACGGGCTGCACGCCCTTGTCGTCTTCGAGCACAACGAGGCCGGACGGCGCAATGCCGCCATCGGTGCCATAGACCATGGCGGCATTGGCGCCGTTGGTCTGGTTGGCTGCGGCCGCGATGGTTGCGGCGGTATCACCACCCGACAGCGTGATCAGCTGATCGGATTTCAGCGTGAACCCATAGGTCGTCTGAAATGCCGGAAGTGCCGCTGCCGAATTGACGAACTCGGAAGACGCCGCCAAAACGACCGTACCGCCGCCCGCTACATATTTGCCGAAATCACTGAAGGTCTTGATCTTGCTGCCATCGGCCAGATCCTTGCGCACCGCAACAGCCCAGGTGTTGTTGGCAGGCGAAGGCGTCAGCCAGACGATCTTGTTGGCATCATAATCCAGCGTCTTGGCCTCGGCATAGGCCTTTGCGGCGTCTTTCCAGAGCGGATCATCAGCCTTTTCGAAGAAGAAGGCGGCATTGCCGGTATATTCCGGATAGATATCGATCTCGCCTGCGGTGATGGCCTTGCGCACGACGGGCGTCGCCCCAAGCTGCACCCGGTCCGTCGTTTCGATATTGTTGGCCTTCAAAACCGCCAGGATGATATTGCCAAGCACGCCGCCCTCGGTATCGATCTTCGAGGATACGACGACCTGCGCATTGGCAAAAGCCGTGGAAACGAGCACGGCCAGGGCCGTCCCGATCAATGTTGTTTTCAGACGCACGATAATTCTCCCTTGAAACGCTTCCCGATTTCTCCCACGCCCGCCCGCATTCGTCGGGGTATAAACTGCCATATGTGGCAAGCTTGAGAGAAAAATAGAGCGTGGGAAGGGGAATTTGCGCAGTGGGTGGGGTTGCGGCGCTTCCAAAGGTGGCGGCAGCCCAGGGGAATATGCCTTTGCCGTCGGATGCACCGTGGAATGGGCATTGCGGCAGCTTTCAGGTCGTCAGGATGTTCACGTTGATGCCGTCAATCAACGCTTGGGAATGCTTTGGAGATGAGGCCCAGGGATTATTCCGGCGCCTCAGACCGCCAAGAATGAAGGGTCGCCAGTTGCCCAGCCCAAGCGCAGTTTCATACCATCCGCGAGCCGCACCTCAGCAGGCTGATCGGAGGCAGCAGAACAAGCAAACAAAGACATAAAGGCTGAAAAGTCGTCAAACCACATTTTCGATGGCGAGAATGAGTGGACAATCATCGCCGCCTCGTCGGTTTTGAAACGCCGGGCCTCAATGATTGCAGATGCCGTACGGTGAAGAAGTTGATATCTGATCTGGGGATGCGGCAGCTCGCCGAGGCCAAGAAGCGCGCACAGGTAGTTCATGCGAATGACCTTGCCGGGCGACGGCTCGCGCATCCACTCCCCCACGCTTGGTCCGAACGGCTCGTTTACTTTCCCCTCGATCGTCGCTGCACACGTGAGGCCGCCGTATCGCAGCAACGCGAAGACATCATTCTGGCTGTCTCGTATCCCTCCAGGAAGAGGAACTTTGTGCTCGGGTATCGCGAGAAGGAGCTCGCAGCCTTCAGGAAACAGCGCCGCAACCTCCGGCGGCAGGCCGGCGCTCATCTCCCAGCTATAGGCGAGCGTTTTTGCCGAGTAGCCTGTGCGCCATTGTTTTTCCGGCTCTGCAAGAAACTGCTGCCAAGCTGCTGGGCCTGAACTTGGGAGGTAGATTTTTGTTCTTTTCACGATTGATATTCCCAGCAGGAGGTTGCGCAGCCGTTAAACGCCGGTCAATGCACGGCAATTACCTTCGCTCATTAACTGCATTGACATTTCACAGGGCGAGAGGCGTGAGTCAACTTGCAACCATTGCCTGTTTGCTGCTTGATGATACCTTCAGAGGCGGAGTGGGGGCATCGCTGTGAGATTGATATGTGTGCTGCGTTTGTTGTTGACCGCCATACTACTGCTTTTTCTCTGTGCGTCGCCTAGCTTGTCGGCGGAAAAGGTATTTGGGCCCTTCTCGGTTGCAGATGCGGCTCCGAACGTCATTGTACTAAATGGCGAGATCGATATCGGTTCAGCTCTTAACTTTCGACGTGCCCTTCAAGCTGCGCCCAATGCGAAGCTTCTGACATTGAACAGCCCAGGTGGCACCGTGCAAATGGCGTTGCTCATCGCTGACGACGTTCATGAGCGTGGCATGTCAACATACATCACAAAGGAAAGCGGCTGCCTTTCTGCGTGTGCTCTTATTTTCCTAGCAGGCGTTGAGCGCCAAACCGACGGAACACTTGGCGTTCATCAAATTTCATCGGACTCCGGGGATTTGGTCAGCGCTCAGCTCTCAATTTCGGATATACTCGATGTTCTTAATCGTTTCGGCACGCCGATCGAAGTTATGACTTGGATGTTTAAGACTCCGCCGAACGATATGCACGTATTCACTGCAGACGAAATCGAGAGCTACAAGATCAATCGCAAACGACAGGGGCTTGCGCCGACACCGTCGCAGACATTGGCTACAGCCGAACGCAGCGCAAACGCCACGACCGTAACGCCCAGCCCGGTTACGCCGCTGGCAACAGCGACCAAGACGAGCCACGATGCAGTATCCAACGATGAGGCGCTCGCCAATCTGTCCGCGATTGAAGACTATACGCGACGTCCGACTCGAATGGCGCTATACACCGGCCTGGATTTGTTTGGTGATGACATCCAAGCAGAACGCACGATCGATGCAGCAGAATGTGCTAAGACTTGCCTGTCGATGAATGGTGTATGCAAAGCGTTCACCTTCAACACGAGCTCGAAGATTACCAAGGGCCCGAACTGCTTTCTGAAATCAAAAGAGGGACGTGCCGATGGGAATTCGGTTGCAATCTCCGGCAGGTTTCTGAGCAGTGTAGAACCGGATCCTCAAAATTTCACAATCAGCACGATCGACCCCACGGCATCGCTGTTCAAGGACGTCGATCTACCAGGAGGCGATCTTACGTCTCGACCGGCACAGATCGGTGGCAATGCTCAACAATGTCGGCTTGCATGCATCGATCAGGGGCGCTGCGTTGCTTTCACTTATATCAAACGGAAAAAGGAATGCTGGCTCAAGGGCGTTGTAGGATCGCCGAAATATCGAGCTGGCTTGGTTACTGGCATAAAGGACGTAAAGTCATTCTCTGCTGCAAAAATTATCAGCCTGCAATAAAGTGCTTCACAGTCTCGCTGCAAATGCGCCTTAACGCATAAACCCAGGCAGAATGGCGGAGAGGGTGGGATTTGAACCCACGATACCCTTGCAGGTATGCCGCATTTCGAGTGCGGTGCGTTCGACCACTCTGCCACCTCTCCGGATATGCTGGTCGGCGCCATCAGCGCGAGGCGGTTCATAGCGGCAGTTTTCGGCAATGACAAGAGGGCGGATCAAGGAAAATCAAGCTTATCGGCGTCTTTCACCTTGACAGTTTTGCCGGCTTCACGTAATTCGCGAACTCGAAGTGGTGTGGCATGCCCTCACCGCGCCGGGTTTCTATTTGCCCGTTTCACCGGCAATGCCGACAAGGCTTTGTCATCGTCCGACTGAAGAAAAAGACGGCCCCGCTTTGGCGGAGAGCCGGAACGAACATGAAAGGATATAAAATGTTCGCAGTCATCAAGACCGGCGGTAAACAGTACCGCGTGGCAGCCAACGACGTTCTGACGATTGAAAAATTGGAAGGCGCCGCAGGCGACAAGATTGAATTCACCGAGATCCTGATGGTCGGCGTCGGCGCCGATGCAACCATCGGTGCTCCGTTTGTTGAAGGTGCCGTTGTCAGCGCCGAAGTTGTGGAACACGGCCGCGCCAAGAAGGTCATCGCCTTCAAGAAGCGCCGCCGCCAGAACTCGAAGCGTACCCGCGGTCACCGCCAGCACAACACGACTGTCCGCATTCTGGACATCGCTGGTGCTGCCGGCGCGAAGGCGAAGAAGGCTTCCAAGAAGTCCGACGACGCTGCCGCTGAAGCCGCAAACTGAGACACGGATCCAAGGTTTAAAGGAGAACACCCATGGCACATAAAAAAGCTGGCGGTTCCTCGCGCAACGGTCGCGATTCACAGTCCAAGCGCCTCGGCGTGAAGAAGTTCGGTGGCGAAGTCGTCATTCCGGGCAACATCATTCTGCGCCAGCGCGGAACCCAGTGGCATCCGGGCGCCAATGTCGGCCTCGGCAAGGACCACACCATTTTTGCACTGACGGCCGGTAACGTAAACTACCGTACGAAGGCCAATGGCCGCGTGTACGTGTCTGTCATGCCGAAAGCCGAAGCAGCGGAATAAGCCGGTAGCGCTCTTAAAACAGCCGGCGTCTCATCGACCCGGCTGACGCTTACCGTTCAGGCCAAGATCAAAAGGGGAGATGGGGCAATGCCCGATCTCCCCTTTTTCACGTCTTGGAGGACTGAACATGCAAAGCGAATTGTTGAGGGAGAGCCAATCCCGGTCTCCCCGGGAAGATTCCCTGGAATCTTCTCAGGAGCGGCTGCGGCCCCAACGGTCAAGGACCGATTGCCCGATATTGTTATCGCCCAGGCTCGTTTTGCGCGCCCCCCACGAAGACGATATCGACGCCCTTGCCCATCTTGCCAACAACGCCAATATCGCCACCATGGTTTCGCGCATGCCGCACCCATACACGGTGGCCGATGCTGCGGATTTCGTACGCCGTACGAAGACGGGCACGATTGGCAAGTGCGTCTATGCGATTACCAAAGCGGATAATGGCGCATTTCTCGGTTGCTGCGGTATCGAGCCGCATCCCGACGGCAAGACGGCGGAGCTCGGCTATTGGCTGGGCGAACCGCACTGGAACAAGGGCTATGCCACGGAGGCGGCACAGGCGCTGACAGACATGGCTTTCCGCACCCGCGATATCGACCAGATCGATGCGCGCTGCCGGGTCATGAACGTCGCCTCGCGGCGGGTCATCCAGAAATGCGGCTTCCAGTTCCAGGGAAGCGGCATGGTCGACAGCCAGGCGCTCGGCGGCATGATGTCGGTCGAATGGTACAGGCTCGACCGCAAGACCTGGATGTCGTTGCGCAGCTGGGGAGGTCTGCGATGACCGCTCATCTGAAGGAACGGCCAAAAACCGCCATGCGTCCCGATCCCGGTGCGTGCCCCATCATCGAAACAGCCAGGCTGGTTTTGCGTCCGCACAAACTGTCCGATGCCGATGCGGTGGCACAATCGCTTGCCGATTACCAGGTCTCGCGCATGCTGGCGCGGGTTCCGGTCCCCTACCACCGGCAGGATGCGCTCGATTGGCTGGTCAGCCAGGGTTCGGGGCTGATTGCCGGCTGGACGCTGGCGATCACCACCGGCGACGACGTCCATATCGGCAGCGTCGGCATCGAGTTGCGGCATGGCCAGTGGCATCTCGGCTACTGGCTGAACCGCTACTACTGGAACCGTGGTTATGCCAGCGAAGCGGTGCATGCCGCGATAGAGCGGTTCTTCCGCCGCATGCCGTCAACCACCCTGCATTCCGGCGTCTTCGCCGACAATGCGGGATCGCTGAAGCTGCAGAAGAAGCTCGGCTTCGAGATTACCGGCTGCAGCCAGATCTATGCACTGGCCCGCAACGGCATGGTCAGCCATATCGAGACCATGATCACGGCAGGCGCCCTGCGCGCGCCTTAACGAACAAAGGCCCGCAGCTTATCGCTGCGGGCCTTTTTGGTTGCATTAGTCCAGTTCGAAGCCGACCGGCAGGTGGTCGGAGCCGGCGGCGTCCAGATCGATCCAGGCATGCCGCAATCGCGGCACCAGACCGGCACTGAGGAAACAATAATCGAGATGCATGCGCTTTTGATGGTCGCTGGGATTGATCCAGCTGTAGCTTTCGGGCGTCAGCCGGCCGAGATGCGCCAATGTGTCCACCGGGTTTTCAAGCCGCAGCGAGCGGCCGTAATAGGCGTCCCGCGTGCCGGTCATCGTGCGATATTCGACGCCTTCCGGCTCCATGTTGAAATCGCCCATCAACACGAAATCTTCCGGATGCGGCAGCTCGGTCAAGCCGAAATCGCCGCCGCCGGTCATCGCGCCGCCCTCGCGCGGATAAGACAGCGCCTTTTCCTTCAGATAGGCGATCTGCGCGATGCGCTCATCGGGATTGGCATGATCCAGATGCACCGAATAGACCCGCAGCGGGCCGGAAGGGGTGATAACAAGCGCTTCGGTCGCGCCGCGCTGCAGGTTCATCGGCGAGATCGTGCGGGTGCGCGGAAGCGGGATAAGGCGCGTGGCGGCGATCGGGAAACGCGACAGGATCATGTTGCCGAATTGGAAGCGGCGATCGATGGCCCTGCCATTTTCGATGGCCGAACCGGCATCGATCTCGCAGGCCGGCCAGAAGGTGGAAAAGTATTGCGGCATCAGATCGCGGAAAATGGCGGGAAGATCCGCCTGGCCGTTGCGATGAAAATTCCGCGTCACTTCCTGCAGCGCAATCACGTCGGCGCCTTCAAGACTTGCAGCAATGCGTTCGGGATCGAAACGGCCGTCCAGACCGACGCCGTACTGGATGTTATAGCTCAAAAACTTCACGATATTCTTTGACCTCCGGAGCACGCGCCTATATCGATGGCGACAATTGTGGCGGCAAATACACCAAACAGATGGCAGTGCGATGAAATTTCTTGACGAAACAAAAGTCTATATCCGGTCCGGCGACGGCGGAGCTGGCGCTGTGTCGTTCCGGCGCGAGAAATTCATCGAGTTCGGCGGTCCGGATGGCGGCGATGGCGGCCGTGGCGGCGACGTCTGGGTGGAGGCCGTCAATGGCTTGAACACGCTGATTGATTTCCGCTTTCAGCAGCATTTCAAGGCCGGCACGGGCATTCACGGCATGGGCCGCAACCGCACGGGCGCCGGCGGCGGCGATGTGACGCTGAAGGTTCCGGTCGGCACGCAGATCTTCGAGGAAGATTCCGAGACAATGATCGTCGATATGATTGCCGAGGGTCAGCGCTTTCGCCTGGCGGCCGGCGGCAATGGCGGTTTTGGCAACACGCATTTCAAATCCTCCACCAATCAGGCCCCGAACTGGGCCAATCCGGGGCTTGAGGGCGAGGAAAAGACCATCTGGCTGCGGCTGAAGCTGATTGCCGATGCCGGTCTGGTCGGATTGCCGAATGCCGGTAAATCGACCTTCCTGGCAACGACGACGCGTGCCCGCCCGAAGATTGCCAATTATCCCTTCACGACGCTGCATCCGAACCTCGGCGTGGCAACGATCGACGGCCGCGAATTCATTCTGGCCGATATTCCCGGCCTGATCGAAGGCGCCCATGACGGCGTTGGCCTCGGCGACCGGTTCCTCGGCCATGTCGAGCGCACCCGCGTGCTGCTGCATCTGGTGTCCGCGCAGGAAGAAGATGTTGCCAAGGCGTACAAGACAGTCAAATTCGAGCTCGAAGCCTATGGCGGCGAGCTGCTCGACAAGCCGGAAATCGTTGCTCTGTCGCAGATCGACGTGCTGGACCCAACCGAACTGAAGAAGAAGCAGAAGGCGCTGGCAAAGGCCAGCGGCCAGACACCGCTGCTGCTGTCGGCCGTGGTCGGCACCGGCATGACCGAAACATTGCGCGCGCTGCGCGATATCATTGTCGCGGCGCAGACCCAGGTGGACGAAGACTGACATGACGCCGCAACGCAAACCGCTGGAAAAATACCGCCGGATTGTGATCAAGATCGGCTCGGCCCTGCTTGTGGATCGCAAGACGGGACTGAAGAAGCAATGGCTGAATGCCATGTGCGCCGATATTGCGGCCTTGAGGTCCAAGGGCGTCGAGGTCCTCGTCGTCTCCTCCGGCGCCATTGCGCTGGGGCGTTCGGTGCTCGATCTCGCCCCCGGCGCGCTAAAACTTGAGGAAAGCCAGGCGGCGGCGGCCGTCGGCCAGATTGCGCTTGCCCGCGCCTGGTCCGAAAG
This sequence comes from Rhizobium sp. Root483D2, assembly GCF_001426685.1. Classification (GTDB taxonomy): domain Bacteria; phylum Pseudomonadota; class Alphaproteobacteria; order Rhizobiales; family Rhizobiaceae; genus Pararhizobium; species Pararhizobium qamdonense. The sequence goes on from NZ_LMFB01000015.1 coordinate 207,096, forward strand.
CCTGTCGGCGGACGAGATCGTTGCCGGCCAGATTCTCTTGACGCTGGGCGATACCGAGGAGCGGCGGCGTTATCTCAACGCCCGCGCCACGATCAGCCAGCTCTTGAAGATGCGGGCCGTGCCGATCATCAACGAGAACGATACGGTCGCCACGACCGAAATCCGCTACGGCGACAATGATCGCCTGGCCGCCCGCGTCGCCACCATGGCCGGCGCCGATCTGCTGGTGCTTCTCTCCGATATCGATGGGCTCTACACCGCCCCGCCGCATCTTGATCCCGATGCGCAGTTTCTTGAGACCATCGCGGAAATCACGCCCGATATCGAAGCAATGGCAGGCGGGGCCGCCTCCGAGCTATCGCGCGGCGGCATGCGCACCAAGATCGATGCCGGCAAGATCGCCACGGGTGCCGGCTGCGCCATGATCATTGCGTCCGGCAAGGTTGATCATCCGCTGTCGGCGATCGGCGAGGGCGCCCGCTCATCCTGGTTTGCACCATCGGGTTCGCCGGTGACGGCACGCAAGACCTGGATTGCCGGACAGTTGCTGCCGGCAGGCAGCCTTGCCATCGACGCCGGCGCTGAAACGGCGCTCCGTTCCGGCAAAAGCCTGCTTCCGGCCGGTGTCCGCCAGGTGACGGGCTCGTTCAGCCGTGGCGATACGATCGCGATTATCGGGGCGGAAGGCCGCGAGATTGCCAGGGGACTGGCCGGTTACGATGCCGATGAAGCCCGCCAGATCGCGGGCAAGAAATCAGCGGAAATTGCCGTTATCCTGGGGTATGCGGGACGCGCCGCGATGGTCCATCGCGACGATATGGTGATGACCGTATCTGCGAAGCGGGAGACGGATGCAGTGAGGAGCGACGCTCATGCTTGACGATGCGCGAAAGAAAGAAGTCCAGGAATTGATGGCCGTGATCGGCCGTCAGGCCCGTGCCGCCAGCCGGCCGCTTGCCACGGCGTCGGCCGAGCGAAAACACGCAGCCCTTATCAGCATGGCCAGCCATATCGTCGCCCATAAGGACGACATTCTCGCCGCCAATGCGCTTGACCTGGAAAACGCCCGCGAAACCGGCGTCGCCGCATCCTTTCTCGACCGGCTGACCCTGTCGGAAACCCGCGTCCTCGATATGGCCAATGCCATCCGGGCAATCGCCGAACTGCCCGATCCCGTCGGCGATATCCTTGCCGAGTGGGATCGTCCGAACGGCCTGCATATCGAGCGCGTGCGCACGCCGCTCGGCGTTATCGGCGTCATCTATGAAAGCCGCCCGAACGTTACAGCTGACGCCGGCGCTCTGTGCCTCAAGGCCGGTAATACCGTGATCCTGCGCGGCGGCTCCGACAGTTTGCATTCATCGCAGGCTATCCATGCCTGCATGGTGCAGGGCTTGAAGGATGCCGGACTTCCAGTGCATGCGATCCAGATGGTGCCGGTTTCCGATCGTTCGGCGGTCGGCGCCATGCTGACCGGTCTTGGCGGCTCGATCGACGTCATCGTTCCGCGTGGCGGCAAAAGCCTTGTCGCCCGTGTCCAGAACGAAGCCCGCGTCCCGGTTTTTGCCCATCTGGAAGGCCTTTGCCACGTCTATGTCGATGCTTCCGCTGATCTGGAGATGGCGAAAAAGATCGTCGTCAACGCCAAGATGCGCCGTACCGGCATTTGCGGCTCGGCCGAAACGCTGCTGATCGACAGTAAGGCCAAAGATAAATTCGTCGTCCCGCTGATTGCAGCCCTTCGCGATGCCGGCTGCGAGGTGCGCGCCAGCGAAGAAATCCGCGAGATTGTGCCGGGACTGATTGCAGCGACCGAGGAAGACTGGGCAACGGAATATCTCGATGCGATCATTTCGGTGACGCTGGTCGATGGTATCGAAGGCGCGATCGATCATATCTCGTCCTGGTCATCGGCCCATACGGAAGCCGTCATTGCCGAAGATCCAGCCGTCGTCGAACGCTTCTTTGCAGAGGTCGATTCGGCCATCCTCTTGCACAATGCCTCGACCCAGTTTGCCGATGGCGGCGAATTCGGCATGGGCGGCGAGATTGGCATCGCCACCGGCAAGATGCATGCGCGCGGACCGGTCGGCGTCGAACAATTGACCTCGTTCAAATACAGGGTGCGCGGCACCGGTCAGGTCCGGCCGTAAGGTGAAGCCGGGCGATGTCGATCCGTTTTACCTGAAAATGCCCCATGTCGAGACCGGCATGACCGTTGGATTGTTCGGCGGTTCGTTCAATCCGCCGCATGACGGCCATGTGCTGGTTGCCGATATCGCGCTGCGCCGGCTTGGTCTTCAGCAGCTCTGGTGGATGGTCACTCCAGGCAATCCGCTGAAGAGCCGCAATCATCTGGCGCCACTTTCAGAACGGATCGCACTCAGCGAGAAGATCGCCCATGATCCGCGCATCAAGGTGACGGCCTTCGAGCAATCGCTCGGCCAGAGCTACACCGCCCGCACGCTGGAAAAGATCCGGGAGCGAAATCGCGGCATCCATTTCGTCTGGATCATGGGCGCCGACAATCTGAAGAATTTTCACCACTGGCAGGACTGGCAGAAGATCGCCTGCACCTTTCCCATCGCCGTCATCGACCGCCCCGGCGACACGCTGTCCTATCTGTCCTCGAAGATGGCGAAAACCTTTGATTACGCCCGCGTGGACGAAGCCCATGCCGCAAGCCTTGCCTGGCGCAAGGCGCCCGCCTGGACGTTTATCCACGGACCACGCTCACCACTCAGCTCCACGGCGCTGCGGGCGAAATCTTGAGTGTATATAAGCAATGATTAACCGTCATTTATTTCTCGTGTCTTGAAACCTTGGGGTATTGGTGCCTACATTTAGAGTGCGGCTCGACCGACATTCGAATCGCAACATGCCTGTTCTGTTCACCTGGAAAGGAAAACCTCTGACAACAGTACACGCGAAGGGAAATGTCACTCGCATTTTCCCGCAAAGCCCGGAGCGTAGCGACGAAGCCGCTGCCCGTGCTCTTCAGCTGGTTCTCGGCAGTCTCGAGGACTCGAAGGCAGAAGATATTGTCACCATCAACATTGCCGGCAAATCCGCGCTGGGAGACTACATGGTCGTGGTCTCAGGGCGCTCGAGCAGGCATGTCATGGCGATTGCCGATCACCTGATCACTGATCTTAAGGACGGTGGCCAGGGCAATGCCCGCGTTGAAGGTCTGGAGACCGGCGACTGGGTGCTGATCGACGGCGGCGACATTATCGTTCACGTCTTCCGCCCGGAAATTCGCGAGTTCTACAACATCGAAAAGATGTGGGCCGCGCCGGACATGGAAGACGGCACTTTGCACTGAGCCTTTAAGCACCCTTTCCGGGCGCTTGAGCGCGAGTGATACATTTGGATCCTGCATGGCCTGCAGGTCACGTTGGTTGATTGCGGCCATTCGCAGTTTGAGTTTTGCCACCAGCGCTCCGCTGGGCAGGAAAAGAATGTGCTTGCTTGCTGTCTACGCTCAGACGCCTTGGCTGGTCTCGTGAAGGAAACGCGACCAGCTCTCTACACATGAAGGAATTGACATGCGGGTTGGCCTCTTTGCCGTCGGGCGTCTCAAGGCTGGCCCGGAAAAAGATCTAGCGGCCCGTTATCTCGACCGTTTTGCCAAGGCTGGCCCAGCGATCGGCCTTGAACTCTCGCGAATTGCCGAAGTGCCCGAAAGCCGCAGCTCAAGTTCGGACACGCGCAAGCGCGAAGAAGCGGCCCTGCTTGAAAAATCCCTGCCGGACGCCAGTCTTCTCATTCTTCTCGACGAACGCGGCAAGGCGCTCGATTCGGAAGGGTTCGCCACCCTGATTGGCACCTTCCGCGACAGCGGCAAACGCGAGCTGACGATCGCGATCGGCGGCGCCGACGGCCTCGATCCCGCCCTTCACGCCAGGGCCGATGCCGTCATCTGCCTTGGTAAAATGACGTGGCCGCATCAATTGGTGCGAATTCTCATCGCAGAACAGCTTTACCGGGCCGTCACCATCCTCTCGGGCCATCCCTATCATCGCGTTTGAGCGATCGCCGTTACACCGCCATCCGGATGCCGCAATTGCCACGAATGGCTGTTGGCTGAAATCCCCAAATCAGCGTAGGGTTTTCAGCTGAAAGACACGGCTGACAGCGAATGGCGGAATGACGACAGGTGCGGCAAAGCAGGCACGGGAAAAGCAGCCGGGATCGACCGGAAGGCTTGGCTTTCGCGTGGGGCTCATGACCGTTCTCCTGCTTGCCGCCACTGGTGCCCCAGCGCAAACTCCGGAAAACCCCGGTCAAACCCCACCGGAAACCGCTGGACAGTTTCCGGCGCAAGCCGATCCCGCTGCAAACCTCGCCTTGAAACGCGACAGCACCCGCAGCGAACTGGAAGCCCTGTCGAAGACCATCACGCTTTCCAATGACCGCGCCGCGCAATTGCAGGCCGGGATCGCTGAGCTTGAGAAAACCAGTGAATCGCTGCGCACGGCGCTGGTCGCATCGGCTGATAAGCGCAAGGCATTGGAACAGCAGATCATCGACGGCGAAGATAAGCTGAACACGTTGCGGACAAAGGAAGACGCCGTTCACGCTTCCCTGCGCGCCCGGCGCGGGGTGCTGGCCGAAGTGCTGGCAGCGCTGCAGCGCATGGGCCGCAACCCGCCGCCGGCTCTTCTGGTGACCCCGGAAGACGCGCTGGGCTCGGTGCGAAGCGCCATCCTTCTTGGCGCGGTCGTTCCCGGCATCCGCCACGAAACGGAAAACCTTGCGGCCGATCTGAAAGCTCTTGCAGGCGTCCGCAAGGAAATCGTCACCCAGAAGCAGGCTCTCGGCGACGATATGACGGCGCGGCTCGAGGAAGAGCGGCGCATGAACATGCTGATCGTTGAAAAACAGAAGCTGAAGCAGCGCAGCGCCACCGAACTTGCCTCAGAACGCCGCAAGGCCGAGCAGCTTGCCGCGCAGGCAACCAGCCTTGAAGGGCTGATCGGCTCGATCGAAAGCGAGATTACATCTGCCCGCGATGCGGCCGCAGCCGCCAAGGCCGAAGAGGAAAACCGCCGGCTGATGTCGGAGGCCCAGCGCAACGAGGCCCGCGCGCTGGCCAACAGCACGACGCCCGACAAAAACCGTATTGCGCCTGCATATGCGTTTTCGGACCTGCAGAAAAAACTCGCACTTCCGGTTGCCGGATCTGTCCTGCGCACGTTCGGCGACGCCGACGGCACGGGGCACTCCCTTCAGGGCATGATGCTTGAGACCAATGCGGGGGCTTTGGTGACGGCGCCGTCGGATGGCTGGATCGTTTTTGCCGGCACGTTCCGCAGCTACGGCCAGATGATCATTCTCAATCCCGGCGACGGCTATCACGTCGTTCTGTCCGGTTTGGAAGACGTGACAGTGCAGCAAGGCCAGTTCGTCGTTGCCGGTGAACCGCTTGGGACCATGGGTAACAAAAGAGTGGCCAGCGCCACTGCATTGGCGCTGGAAACCGAACGTCCGACGCTTTACATTGAATTCAGGAAAGACGGAAAACCGGTTGATTCCCGACCATGGTGGACCGCAGCAGACACCGGAAAGGCACGCAATGATTCATAGAACGTCACTTGTTCTGGTCGGGGCACTCATGGGTGCAGCGGCCACGGGCGTTGTATATTCCTCCATCGTCCCGGCCGTCGCGGCCAATCCGTCGACCTATCGCGAACTGTCGGTTTTCGGCGATGTTTTCGAGCGCGTGCGGGCGCAATATGTGACGCCGCCGCAGGACGACAAGCTGATCGAAAATGCCATCAACGGCATGCTGTCGTCGCTGGATCCCCATTCGAGCTACATGAACTCGACCGATGCCGAAGACATGCGCACCCAGACCAAGGGTGAGTTCGGCGGTCTTGGCATCGAAGTCACCATGGAAGACGATCTCGTAAAAGTGACCAGCCCGATCGATGATACACCGGCCGCCAAGGCTGGCGTTCTCGCCGGTGACTTCATTTCCAAGATCGACGGTGCCGACGTGCGCGGCCTGAAGCTTGAGGAAGCCGTCGACAAGATGCGCGGCGCAGTCGGCCAGGCCATCAAGCTGACCATCCTGCGGAAGGGTGCTGAAAAGCCGATCGAACTGACGATCGTTCGCGACATCATCGCCGTTCGCGCCGTCAAGTTCCGCACGGAAGACGATGTCGGTTATGTCCGCGTCATCTCGTTTACCGAAAAGACCTATGACGACCTGAAAAACGCGATCGAAAAGATCAAGGCGCAGGTTCCGGCCGACAAGCTGAAGGGCTATGTGCTGGACCTTCGCCTCAACCCGGGCGGTCTGCTCGACCAGGCGATCAACGTCTCCGACGCGTTTCTGGAACGTGGTGAAGTGGTTTCGACCCGTGGCCGCAATCCCGACGAGACCCGCCGTTTCAACGCGACACCCGGCGATCTGACCGACGGTAAGCCGGTGATCGTGCTCGTCAATGGCGGTTCGGCTTCGGCATCGGAAATCGTTGCCGGCGCCCTGCAGGACCTGAAGCGCGCCACGGTTCTCGGCACGCGTTCGTTCGGCAAGGGCTCGGTGCAGACCATCATCCCGCTCGGCGAAGCCGGTGCGCTGCGTCTGACCACCGCGCTCTATTACACGCCATCGGGCAAATCGATCCAGGGCACCGGCATTTCGCCGGATATCAAGGTCGAACAGCCGCTGCCAGCGGAACTGCTCGGCAAGGTCGAAACGACGAGCGAATCCAGCCTGCGCGGCCATATCAAGGGCCAGAACGAAAATGACGAGGGCTCCGGCTCCGTTGCCTACGTCCCGCCGGAAACCAAGGACGATCTGCAGCTGAACTACGCGCTTGACCTCCTGCGCGGCAAGAAATCGGACCCGGCCTTCCCCGCCAATCCGGAAAAAGCCGAACTTAAGCCGTAACATTCGCAACAGATGCGGATTGCTGATACTTTTCGCCGCCTGGCTCCGGCCGGGCGGCGGTTTCGATTCTTAAGGGAAGGCCGAAACAAGGGCTTCCACTGTCGCAACTCAGATCGGTAGAGGCCCTTTTGGGAACAGATCTCAACGCTCCTCTTGGTCAGAACCGCAAGACGCGTTCCTCCAAATCGCAAAAATCAGGCCTGACCTTCGGCCGTCTGTCGCTGGGCGTCTGCGCCCTTGCACTCGCCGGAATTTCCGTCTGGAGCGTGGTGAAGCCGACCGGCCTGATTGCCCCGCCGGACACGAAAATCGTGGCGGATGCAGCCCAGCCAGGCGAAAAGGCAGTGCCAGACCCTGTAACTACCCCCAGCACGCTCAAGCAACAGAAGACAAGCGGTGCGCTGTCCGGCGCCCATGTCGAGGAAACGCTGACCGACGACGGTTCGATCGTCACCAAATTCTCGCCCAAGCAGCGCGACGGGGAGGGGCCTGCCTTCATTGAAGTCGGCCGCACCAAGGGTCAGGATCCGCGTCTGGCGACTTTCCCGAATGATGAACTGCTGGAAGACAGCCCGCAGGGGCGGCTGCCGGTCACAGGACCGGACGGACTGCGGCCGATGGATCAATATGCGCGGCCCTGGTCCGGCGCCCGCGGTATCCGCATCGCGCTAGTGGTCGGCGGCCTTGGCCTCAGCCAGACCGGCACGCAGAATGCGCTGCGGCAACTGTCCCCCGATGTGACGATGGCCTTTGCCGCGACCGGCAACAGCCTGCAGCGCTGGATGCAGGAGGCGCGCCGCAGCGGCCATGAAATCCTGTTGCAGGTGCCGTTTGAGCCCTTCGACTATCCGGACAACAATCCCGGCCCCCATACGCTGCGCGTCGCGCTGGATGCGAAGAAGAACCTGTCGGAACTGCATTATTCCCTGGCGCAGATCACCAATTATACCGGCATCATGAATTTCCTCGGCGGCCGTTTTCTCTCCGACGCCGGCGCGCTGGAGCCGGTGATGCGCGATATCGGCAGGCGCGGGCTGCTGTTTCTTGACGACGCGACATCCGCGCAGACGCTGACGGGGACGCTGGCCGGAACGATCGGCGTGCCACATGGATTTGCCGATATGGTCGTCGATGACCAGATTGACCGGACAGCCATCCTGAAAAAACTCGATGAACTCGAGCGTATCGCCAGACGCAATGGCGGCGCGATCGGCGTCGCGTCCGCCTTCGATGAAAGCGTGGCCGCCATTTCCCAATGGATGGACGAGGCGGGGACGCGGGGCATCGAATTTGTCGGCGTCTCGGCGCTCGTCAAGGATCCGCAACAGCAATAGTTTAAGACCAAACGTAATTCTTCCAGCACGCAGTCATACAGGCAGGCAAGGGGCAGGCGCATGAGCAAGGACAAATCGAAACCAGTCAAGGCTGAGGATCTGCCATACCGTCCCTGCGTCGGCATCATGGTGCTGAACCGGGAGGGTCTTGTCTGGGCCGGGCGGCGCATTCCGGTTGGCAATTCCGAATATGATGGCTCGGCTCAGCTCTGGCAGATGCCACAGGGCGGCATCGACAAAGGCGAGGACCCGCTAAAGGCGGCGTACCGCGAGCTTTATGAAGAAACCGGCATGACGACCGTGTCGCTGCTTGCGGAAGCCCCGGACTGGATCAACTATGATCTGCCGCCCCACCTGATGGGCATCGGCCTCAAAGGCAAATATCGCGGTCAGACCCAGCGCTGGTTCGCCTTCCGTTTCGAGGGCGACGAATCCGAAATCGCTATCAACCCGCCACCCGGCGGCCACGAGCCGGAATTCGACGAATGGGCCTGGAAGCCGATGCACGCGCTGCCCGATCTGATCGTGACGTTCAAACGCGGCGTTTATGAAGTTGTCGTGGGGGCGTTCGCGCATCTGGCGGATAACGCGGCGCCACGCCCATAAAGAGATGGTGCCGCCTTCGGGCGGCGTCTCAGTGCTCCATTGGAGCAAACGGTTCTCCATACAAAAATGCCCGCCGGGAAAACCAGGCGGGCATTTTTTTAAGTGATGAAGCTTTATTCGGCTTCGTTGGCCGGGGCCGCGTTGAGCTGGCCGTATTTCTCGGCACCGATCTTGTTGAAGAGATCGAGCTGGGTTTCGAGGAAGTCGATATGGCTTTCCTCATCCATCAAAAGCTCTTCGAACAGCTTCATGGACACATAGTCGCCCGCGTCATGACAGATGTCGCGGGACTTCTTATAGGCCTTGCGGGCATCATATTCGCCGGCGAGATCGGCTTCCAGCACTTCCTTGACCGACTGGCCGATGCGAAGCGGCGCGAGCGTCTGGAGGTTGGGATGGCCTTCAAGGAAGATGATGCGCGACACCAGTTTGTCGGCATGGTGCATTTCCTCGATGGATTCGGCCCGCTCCTTCTTGGCAAGAAGCGTATAGCCCCAATCGTCGAGAAGACGATAATGGACCCAATACTGGTTGACGGCACCGAGCTCGAGATACAGCGCTTCGTTAAGCTGCTCGATGACTTTTTTGTCGCCTTTCAAGATCCGCTCTCCTGTTTTCTTCATGGAATTGTTTGAGGCGGGTCATGAAATCAAATATCTGCTCGCCCGTCGAGGGGCGGCAGGCATGATATTGCTCGGTGGTGCGGATGATGATGTCCACGACATTGGGAAAACAGCCGCAGCAACGGCCGCGCTTTTCCATCGCATGATAGACTTTTGCAGGCACGATGAGCTGCCAACAGTCCTCATCGAGCATCTCGATGATCGTGTTCTCAATGTCCTTATCGGTGATAAAATTGCAGCTACAAACCAGCATTTCGTCTGCCCGTGATACGCAACGCACTGAATTCTCTTCATAAAGCAAAAGCGGATATTTACTGTCAACAAAAAAGGGCACCGGAATATAGCCGCGACGTCATCGCTCGAAATTAGAGCAATTCTAAACTTGATGAAAACATCGTGTTTTCATTAACTTAATTAGGTTGAATGCAAGGCGCTGCCGGATTTTCCACAGAATTCAAGTTTTCTTGAGTGGCAAAAATGCAAACAATTTTTGTTACAGACGTCCGGTTTTTTCCCGGCGTCCCGGAAATCTGCATCGTCAATGGAAGTTTCTCCCCTTCGGCATAACGTTCACAGTTTCGAGGAGGTCTTGGCGATTCCCTGCCTCGTCATGAGGTGAGGCGTCTTTTCGAGACCGGTGTTTTTGCCGGTGATCGCCGGTCGGCCTTAGCACTTCATCGGATCTGGCATTGGCGCCAAAACCTTTCGCCTCTTTCTGGAGAATGCCGAGCGCCGGCGTCATGTCTTCCAGATGGCTTGCCACGACATGGATGACGCCGCTGGCACTTTGCAGGCGTCCCCTGATCTTGACCAGGCGCGCGCCCATGACGACCGAACGATAGGTCTCGAACACATTTTTCCAGATGATGGCATTGGCAACGCCGGTTTCGTCTTCAAGTGTCATGAAAATCACCCCCTTTGCCGTTCCCGGCCGCTGGCGCACCAGCACGAGACCCGCGATCGTCACCGTGCCGCCGTTTCGAACCGCATCCAGGCTGCGATTGGTAACGATACCCTGGCTTGAAAAATCCTCCCGCAGAAAGGAAACCGGGTGCGCTTTCAGTGACAGGCTGAGATAGCGGTAGTCATTGATCACATGCTCGCCCTGCTGCATCTGCGGCAGGAGGACCTCAGGTTCATGCTGAAGCTCGTCATGACCCGCCTGTTCGAACAGCGGTAATCTTTCGGCTGCGGACTTTTCGTCGAGCGATTTGACCGCCCAGAGAGCCGCGCGACGATCAAGCCCGATCGATCGGAACGCATCCGCATCCGCAAGACGCTCGATGGCCGCGCGTGTCAGGCCGGACCGCAGCCACAGATCCCGCACCGAGGAATAACCGGCACCGCGATGGGCAACGAGTTTATCCTCCATATCCTGCTGCCGCAGGCCCTTGACGAGGGAAAAACCGAGCCGGATTGCCTTGCTGGTCTTGATGACACCCCGCATCTCCCTGTGCCGCGGCTCGATATCACGCGGATCAAACATCGCGTCCCCCTCAAGAGCGGCATCCCAGCTGGATATATTGATATCGACCGGAAGCACCTTGACCCCATGCTCGCGCGCATCCCGCACCAGCTGGGCCGGTGGATAAAAACCCATGGGCTGGGAATTAAGCAGGGCAGCGCAAAAGATGTCGGGATAATAGGTCTTGAACCAGCAGGACGCATAGACCAGCAAGGCAAAGGAAGCCGCGTGGCTTTCCGGAAAACCATATTCCCCGAAACCTTCGATCTGGCTGAAACACCGTTCGGCGAATTCGCGCTCATATTTGTGCCGGGGATTATTGACCATGCCTTCGATCATGCGATGCTTGAAGTGGGACACCTGTCCGGTCCGCCTGAACGTTGCCATCGCCCGGCGCAATTTATCGGCTTCCGTTGGTGAAAACCCGGCGGCCGTAATGGCAATCTGCATCGCCTGCTCTTGAAACAGCGGCACACCCAATGTTCGCCCCAGAACCTCTTTCAATTCTTCGCTGGGATAGTCGACCGGCCGGCCGTGCCGCCGATCCTCCCTGCGTTTCAGATAGGGGTGCACCATATTTCCCTGGATCGGGCCCGGCCGGACGATCGCGACTTCGATGACGAGATCATAGAACTCCCGTGGCTGCAGGCGCGGCAGCATGCTCATCTGCGCCCGGCTCTCTATCTGGAAAACGCCGATCGTATCGGCGCGGCAGATCATATCGTAGACGGCCGGCTGAATGTCTTCATAGATCTGCGACAGTCTTTTGGGTTCATTGTAATGATTTTCCAACAGCTTGAAGGCCTTGGCGAGACAGGTGAGCATGCCGAGGGCCAGCACGTCGATCTTCAGAATTTTCAGGTTGTCCAGATCGTCCTTGTCCCATTCCACCATGTAACGATCGGGCATGGCCGTGTTCATGATCGGCACGACCTCATCGAGGCGGTCCTTGGTGATGACGAAACCACCGACATGCTGCGAGAGATGACGCGGATATTCCATCAGCAGCCCGGCATAATTCAACACGCGCAACGTGGTCGGATCCGCCATATCGAGACCGGCGGCCTTTGCCTGTTCCTGCGAAAAAGAGGTGGTCCACCAGCCCCAGATCGAGCTCGAAAGTGCTGATTGCACATCCTCGGAAAGACCGAAGACCTTGGCCACCTCACGCCCGGCCGAGCGGGCACGGTAGCTGATGACAGCAGCGGCAAGGCCGGCATGCTCCTTGCCATATTCGCTGTAGATATATTGGATCACCTCTTCACGGCGGGCATGCTCGAAATCGATATCGATATCCGGCGGCTCGTCGCGATCCTGCGACAGGAAGCGATCGAACAAGAGAGTGAATTCCTGCGGATCGACTTCGGTGACGCCCAGGCAGAAACAAACCGACGAATTGGCCGCCGATCCCCGCCCCTGGCAGAGAATGCCTTTGCTGCGGGCAAAATTCACCAGTTTGTGGACGGTCAGGAAATAGGGCTCATATTCTTTGGCTTGAATGAGCTCGAGTTCATAAGCCAGCTGACGTTCGACCTTTTCGGAAACGCCGCCGGGATAGCGAACCATTGCACCTTCACGGACAAACCGCTGCAATCTTTCCGCCGGAGTTTCTCCGTCAGCGCTCTCCGTTGGATAATTGTGCTTCAATTCATCGAGATTGAAGGATAGCCGGCGAAAGAATTTGGCGGTGTTGGCAATGGCCTCTGGATAATCCTTGAAGATCCTGGTCATCTCCGCCGGATTTTTCAAATGCCGCTCGGCATTGGCCTGAAGGCGAAGGCCGGCCTGTGCGATCGTGACATGTTCCCGGATGGCAGTGACGACATCCGCCACCGGCCGATGCTCCGGCGCATGATAAAGCGCATCATTGGTGGCAATCAGACGGGTTCCCGTCTTCACGGCAATGGCGGCCAGGCACGCGAAATCATGCCGATCGAAACCGTCATAATGCGGTGTCATCCCAAGATGGAGCCGGTGCCCGGCATACTCGCCGAGCTTGGACAAAAGGCTTGATAGCGCCTGCGCATTTGGACGCCCCGCACCTTCCAGAACAATCAGTTGAAGCTCGTCCTGCCATTCGAGCAAATCCGAAAGGAACAACGTGCAGGTCCCCTTCTTTGAGCGCAGGTTTCCCGCACTCAGCATGCGGCACAGATGCGCCCAGCCCCGCCGGTCGCGCGGATAGGCAAGAATATCCGGCGTATCATCGGCAAAGATCAGCCGCGCGCCGGGTTGAAACGCATAATTCTCAAGCTTTGCCTTGGCATGAGCACGGACCACGCCGGCGACCGTGTTGCGATCGGCAATGCCGAGACCCGCAAGCCCGATCTTCTGGGCGGTGACCACCATGATCTCGGCCGGCGCCGATCCCTCCAGGAAGGAATAGTTGGTTCTGGCGCCAAGCTCATAAAAGACCGGTGCAGCACTCATGCGAAAATTCCATGCAGGAACCATTGCGGCGGCGCGACCGTCTGGCCGTAGAGACCATCGCGAAACAGCCAGAAACGCCGGCCCTCCACATCCTCGATCCGGAAATAATCCCGCGTCAGCGCATCTTCTCCGTCGATCCACCATTCGCCGGCGATCCGCTCGGGACCTTCGGCCTTGGTCACCTGGTAAATGATCTTGCGCCATTTGAAACTTGCCGGCGCCCCTTCCGGCAATTCGGCCGCGATCGCATCCACCCGTTCCGGATGGCGGAAAAGCCGCAAGGGGCGAACGGAGGGGAGATCAGCGGCTTTGGGCCGATCAAGCCCCTGTTGCACAGCAAGCCCGGCAATATCTAAAACGGGTGAAAAAGAAGTCGCCCTTTCCGGCACATGGCTTTCCTGCAGCACCAGCGCGAAGAGGCTATCCGGCCCGAAGCGGGCCATGACCCGATCGGCAAAGGCCGACAGGGGGCGGGTCTGGTCCGACCGCCCGGAAAAATCTTCCTGCGTAGCAAGGTAGCGTTCCGTCTTCAGCACGCAGAGGCGCAGGATTTCAAAACCGAAACCTGCATCGAGATCATCATGAATGGCCTGAAGACGCTCGCGGTACAGCGCGGCGATGCGCTCCGGATCCTTGGAGGCGGCCGACATGGCGGCCCGGATACGAAAGACTTTACCATCCACCCGGAACAGCACGAGTTCAAACAGGCGGCCACCTTCCTCGCGCTCCTCCAAGCTTTGGCGCAGGCTTTTGGCAAGCTGCAATGTCAGCTGCAAAATATCGTCCTCATCCTGAATCGGAGAGGCAAGGCGGCGCTCCGCCGACAGGCTGGCCACCGGAAGGCGCGGCGAAAGCGGCTCGTCCTCGAAACCCAGCGCCTGATCGAGGCGCAGGAGCACCGACGGGCCGAACCGGCGGGCCAACGGTGCGCGGGGCAGGGGAATGAGATCACCGGCGGTTTTCAGGCCGACGCGGGCCAGGGTCTCGATCGTGTCCAGGGGAAGCCTCAGTGCCGCAAGGGGCAGGGGAGACAGAACCTCTTCACCATCCTGCGGGCCGGCGATGTGCCCCGGCCGGTAGCGTGCCATGGCCCAGGAGAGCCCGGCCGAAGATGAGATGGCCCCCCGCACCTCGATGCCCAGACGGAAAAGCCTGAAGAGGATGTCGGCCAGAAGCGATTGCTCGCTGCCATGCAGATGGACACAGCCGGTAATATCCAGATAGAGCCCGTTCGTCCCGTCCATCGCCACAAGCGGCGTATAGCGGTCGCACCAATCGGCAAGCGAGGTCAAAAGGCCCTTGTCGGCAGCAGGATCGGCCGCAATGATCTCGATGCCGGGCAGCATCGCACGCGCCTCCGCCAGACCTTGCCCGCGTTTCAAGCCGGCCTTTTCCCCGCAGATATCGAGAGCTGTAATGCGCATGGCATTCTGGATACGATCGACAAAGACCAGCGGCGGATGGTCAGGACGCTTTCTGGAAAGCCACGATACGCCCCATTTCGTCCGCGCCACCCGGTCCGCCGGCAGATGCGGAAAGTTCAGCGACAGAATACGCTGGCTGGAATTTTGCAGGAGACGCGGCTGTCTCTGGGACGGGATGTCGGAAACGGCGGGCATGGGAACTCCATTCCATCAAAAGTTCAAGAGGTGCAAAGGCCCTGCTTTTCTCGACAGTGACCCGGAAGACCGGATTGCCGATGCTGCCGGCCAGCACCGATCCGTCCGGAAGCGGCCGCCCCGTGGCGGGGCTGGGGGCAATAAGGAACCGGAAGAGCGCACTGCTCGCCTCTTCGCCGCCCGCCTGCCGCAGGAGGAAAATCGGCACATGACCGGTCCGCGCCCGCATATGCAGGCGGCGGCTTTCGTTGAGGCCGAACTGGGCCGGGTTTCCCCGGACCTCCAGAATGATGGCCCTGAAGATCGGGACCGAGAGCGCCGCTTCGGCAATCCAGAGCGCATCAGCGATAGTGCGGGGACTGCTGAAAAGGCAGCAGCCAATATCCAGCCCATAGGCCTGCAGCCCGCGGCCATAAGGAGCCCCCGCCTCCGCGCCCGTCATTCCCTGGCCGATCCACAGAATGGGTGACACGGCGTCAGCGCTTTGAACCCTCTGGCAAAGGGCGGCCAGCGCCAGCACAAAACCCATGGCCGCCCCGGCGTCGCGGGTTTCTGCCGCGCGGATTTCAGTGAGCCCGGCCAGCGGCAGGCCGCCATGCAGGACATCGTCGAGCGCGGCGATGCCGAGGGGGAGAACATGCCTGGAAACGTCCCTGCTGCCTGCGGGTTCAAAGCCTTCTGGAGCGCCCTTTCTGGCAGCCTTCAAAAGACCTGGCACGTTTTCGTTTTCCAGCCGCGCAATGGTTTCGCGCAGCGCAAAAAGACGCTCGCGCGTCATGGGCGTCTGCTCCATGACGTCACTCCAATTCAAGTTGTTCCTGTTATGTTCCTATAGATTCCAGAGCTTCCCGGAAGAGTCAACGGGATTCTCTAAGAATTTATTCCTTGGAAGCAGCTGCCCAAATTCAACCCTCGAAAAACGCTGGGGAAATGGCTATATCAGGGGGCAAGCAAGGAGTGCCCATGGCCCGCATAGACCAGAGCGACGATTGGCGGGAACGCCACGCGCCGACAATCAGCACATTTGAATCCCTGGCGCTGGAGGCTTACAGCCACCTGCCGGAGGAATTCCGGGCGCTGGCGACCGATCTGACCATCGAGATCAACGATTTTCCAGACGAGGACGTGTTCGAGGACATGGCGCTGGAAACGCCGTTCGACCTGCTCGGACTGTTCGAGGGGCGCGGCATCGGCGAGCGCTTTACCATGGAAACCGGCGAGATGCCGAACCGGATTATTCTCTACCGCCGGCCGATCCTCGACTATTGGGCCGAGAACGAGGAGACGCTGGGCGACATCATCACCCATGTCCTGATCCACGAAATCGGCCATCATTTCGGCCTGTCGGATGACGACATGGAGCGGATTGAGGAAAGCGTCGAGCATGTTGGCGGCTGAGGCGGGTTAACCGACCCAGCCAGCCAAGGCATCAATGTTCGGAAAGCTTAGTGTCGGGGGTATATTCCTTGCCTTCGACATCCTTGACCACGGCCTGGCCGCACATCATCGCCCGGGTTTCCTGGTTCCAGGCATAGGTCGGCGATCCATAGAGTTCCCAGCCTTTGTTGAGAGCGGCCGTGACCTTGTGGCAGAAGGTGGCATCGTCGATGGCGGTCAAGAGGCGGTAAAGTTTCAAGGGGTTTTTCCTTTGTTGGCGATGGCATCGGCCTTGGCCGAAAGCCGCAGGGCCTGATCGAGGTGAAGACGCTCGACCATCAGGCCGTTGAGATTGATGACGGCTTTATCCGCATTATCAGGCAGCGCAAAGGCGGCGATGATCGAGCGGGCATCCGCAAGGGCGGCATCGGCGACGCCGAAGGCGCCGTTGGCGGGATCGATCTGGGCCGGGTGGATCAGCATCTTGCCGTCAAAGCCCATGTCGCGCCCTTGAGCACATTCCGCCTCGAAACCAGAAACATCCCGGACATCATTAAAGACCGCATCGATGATATCGAGGCCGCAGCTACGGGCCGCCAGCAGAATCTGCATCAGCCAGGCGATGAGATAGGTACGGCCAGGCAAAGCGGGCACGCCGGTTTCCTTGCGCAGGTCGTTCAGCCCCGGCACGAAACAATCGAGCCTGCCGCCACGGGTGCGGCCGGTTTCAGCAATCGCCGCCGCATTGAGCACGCCACGCGGGGTTTCGATCATCGCCCAGAGGCGAACGCTGTCTGGCGCATCGTTTTCGCCAAGAAAATCAACAACCGTCTGAATATCCTGCGGGCTTTCGACCTTGGGCAACAGGATGGCATCGGGCGAAAGCGTCAGGGCGAAGGCGAGGTCCTCCTCACCGAACGGCGTGTTCAAATGATTGATGCGGACAATCACCTCGAGATCGCTGCGGCGCTCCCGCTGAAGATGAGCGGCAAGCGTCCGGCGGGCGCCGCCCTTGTTTCCGTCAGGAACAGCATCTTCCAGATCGTAGATCACCGCGTCGCAGGCAAGGGTCGCGACCTTGGCAAGGGCGCGGGCATTGTCGGCGGGCACGCACAGAACCGAGCGGCGCAGGCGGGCAGGGTGACGATCATGGGGCAAACTCATGCGGCTTTTGTGCCCGGCTTTCGCCATTTTCGCAAGGCAGACATGGAAGACGGAAGTAGGTCTTGCAACGCGGAGCGGGCGAACCCACATTTCAGGCAACGAAAGGTGACGACAATGCAAAGCATACGCTCTCTCTTCCTGACTATCGCGGGCATCGCGTTCACGCTGATGGCCTTCGTCTTTACCGCATCGCTCGGTCTTGCCCTGATCGGTATCGCCTCGGTCGTGATGATCGGCATGACGATTGCAGCGCGGCTTGCGCCCAAGCCGGTTCGCGCCACCGTCAACCGCAACCGCCAGCAGCGCGAGCCGCGTGTCTGGAACGATGGCCGCGGCACGATCATCGACATGTAAGGCCGGGTTGCGGGCTTTCCCGCAACGCTGAGCAAGATTCTCCTTCATTTCGGCATGAAATTGCTCTAAACGCTGGGCGGACATTCTTCCGCCCCGTTGAAATCGAAGGCCATTGCCATGGACAAGTTCGTCAAGCTCACCGGCGTTGCCGCGCCGCTCCCCGTCGTCAACATCGACACGGATATGATCATTCCGAAGGATTACCTGAAGACGATCAAGCGCACCGGTCTCGGTACCGGCCTTTTCGCCGAAGCCCGCTATCATGAGGACGGCTCGGTCAACGAGGATTTCGTGCTCAACAAGCCCGCCTACCAGAATGCCAAGATCCTGGTTGCCGGCGACAATTTCGGCTGCGGCTCGTCGCGCGAGCATGCCCCATGGGCGCTGCTCGATTTCGGCATTCGATGCGTCATCTCGACCTCGTTTGCCGACATCTTCTACAATAACTGTTTCAAGAACGGCATCCTGCCGGTCGTGGTCTCCCCGGAAGACCTGGAAAAGTTGATGGATGACGCCTCGCGCGGCTCCAATGCCATCCTGACCGTCGAT
The DNA here is from genome assembly GCF_001426685.1 of Rhizobium sp. Root483D2. GTDB lineage: Bacteria > Pseudomonadota > Alphaproteobacteria > Rhizobiales > Rhizobiaceae > Pararhizobium > Pararhizobium qamdonense. The sequence goes on from NZ_LMFB01000015.1 coordinate 225,518, forward strand.
CTGGAAAACCAGGAAATCACCGGCCCGGACGGTGGCAAGATCAGCTTCGAACTCGACGCTTTCCGCCGCCACTGCATGCTGAACGGCCTTGATGATATCGGCCTGACGCTGGAAAAGGCAGCCTCCATCGACACGTTCGAAAAGGCCAATGCCGCTTCGCATCCCTGGGCCTGACCCGCAATGCCAAGCCCGCGAAAACTGATCTCTTCCGGCTCGCCGTTTGAAAAGACGGCGGGGTATTCGCGGGCTATCGTGCAGGGCGAGTGGTGCTTCGTTTCCGGCACGACCGGCTACGACTACCAGACGATGACCATGCCTAAGACGGTGGAAGCGCAGACCCGCAATTGCCTGAAAACGATCGAAGCGGCCCTTACAGACGCCGGTTTCTCGCTGAAAGACGCGGTGCGAAATCACTATTACGTGACAGATGCCGCCTTTGCCGATGCCGTCTTCCCGATCCTTGGTGAGGCCTTCGGCGATATCCGCCCTTCGGCCACCATGGTAGTCTGCGACCTGATCCGGCCGGAAATGCTGATCGAGATCGAAGTCACCGCCTTCAAGGGCTGACGGCATGCATCAGCCGTCCAAGAGGCCGGCCCCGCGAAACTCCGCCAAGCGCGCTTTTACCAATTCCGCAAAACGATTTGTTTTCAATATCCAGGCCTGTAGCATCCCGTTTGAACATTGATGTCAGCCGAGGGGAAAAGCATGCTTTTGAGAATGGAAGCGAAACTTGCCGGCGTCTGCACGCCGGTTTTCACCAGCCATCCGGTCCGCTGGCTGGGGCTTATGGCATTGTGTTCGATCTTCATCCTGAGCGGCGTGACCAAGCTCCTCGATTTCAGCGCCGCCGTCGCCGAAATGGAACGCTATGGCCTTTTGCCGGCAAGGCCGATTGCCGCTGTGGTCATCCTTTTCCAGCTGAGCGCATCGGTCATGGTCATCAGCGGCTTCCTGCGCTGGATCGGCGCGCTGTCTCTGTCCCTGTTTACAGTGCTCGCGACAATGATTGCCCTGCGCTTCTGGGACATGCCGCCGGGCCCTGAGCGCTTCATGGCAATGAACATCTTCTTCGAGCATCTCGGGCTCGCGGGCGCTTTTCTTCTGGTCGCCTGGTACGATCTGCACAAATGGCGCCGGGGCGAGAATGACTGGAGCTGACCCAACTCCATACGCTGACTTTCTTCGAAAGGGTAGGGATGAGCAAAGGGAGTTACTTCACCACTCAACCCTTAACCAGGCCCCTCACCCTAACCCTCTCCCCGCTTGCGGGGAGAGGGAATGATAGAGTTTGCCGCTCGGTCCTTCTCCCCATTTACAGGCAGAAGGTCCCGACAGGGCGGATGAGAAGCGTGCAGCGTTAGCCGTTACGCCACGCAATCACCACGCGGCCCGATAAATCGCCAGCGCGTCCTCTTCGCTGACAGAGCGGGGATTGTTGATCAGGAGGCGGGTCTGTTTCATGGCGGCGGTGGCCATGGCGGGGAGATTGGCCTCTGTCACGCCGACATCGCGCAAATGGACCGGCATGCCGAGCGTGACCATCAGCGCCACCAGCTGTGTGATGAAATGTGCGCAGCGCTCGTCTGGATCGGGTATCGCGCCGAGTTCAGGAAACGCATCGGCGGCGATCTCGGAATAGACATGGGCTGCGGAGGCGCTGTTGAAGGTGAGCACATGCGCAAGGACCAGCGCGTTGGAAAGCCCGTGCGGCACGTGGAACAGGCTGCCGATGGGGTAGGCGAGCGCATGGACGGCGGCGACCGGCGAATTGGCAAAGGCCATGCCGGCCAGCATCGAGCCATAGAGCATGGCGCGCCTTGCCGCGATGTCGCCGGGTGTTTTGACGGCGATGGCAATGTTTGCGCCAAGCAGCCGCAAGGCTTCACGCGCCAAAAGGCGCGACACGGGATTGTTGTTGGGATTGACCGAGGCATAGGCTTCGATCGCATGCACCATGGCGTCGATGCCGGTGGCCGCGGTAATGGACGCGGGCAGGCCGAGCGTCAATTGCGCATCGAGGACGGCGCTATCGGGTAAGATGAGCGGCGAGGATACGCCACGTTTTTCATCGTCCGACACGGTGATGATGGCGACAGGCGTGACCTCCGAACCGGTGCCAGCCGTGGTCGGCACCAGGATCAGCGGCAGGCGCCGCCCCTTTGCCTGATTGACCCCCCAGCAGCCGGACAGGAGCTCGCCGGACCCGGCAACCAGCGCCGTGAGCTTGGCGACATCCAGCGAGGAACCACCGCCAAAACCGATGACCGCATCGATCTTCTCAAGCCGCGCCAGATCGATGGCGGCCTCAAGCGTCGTCAAGGACGGATCCGGCTCGACGGCGTCGAAGATGATGACGCGCTTGCCTGCCTGCCGCAGCGACAGCAGGGCCGTATCGTAAAGGCCAAGTCGCGTCAGCCCGGCATCGGTGATGAACAAAATGTTTTCAACCGCTGCCGGCAGCGTTTCGCCAAGACGTGCAGACGCTCCATCGGCGACGATCAGGCGGCCGGGGAAATGGAAGAGGAACGGCGCCGTCATCGATAGGCCACGACAGTCTGGCGCTGTTCGCCAAGCCCGGCAATGCCCAGATGCATTGTCTGGCCGGCCTCCAGATAGACCGGCGGCTTCATGCCCATGCCAACGCCGGGGGGCGTGCCGGTGGCGATGATATCGCCGGGCTCCAGCGTCATGAATTCGCTGATATAGGCGACGAGATGATAGACGGAGAAGATCATCGTCGCGGTATTGCCCGTCTGGCGCCGGATGCCATCGACGTCAAGGAACAGCGCCAGCGACTGGATATCGGCGATCTCGTCTCTCGTAACCAGCCACGGGCCTATCGGGCCGAACGTATCCGCGCTCTTGCCCTTGGTCCATTGGCCGCCGCGTTCGGCCTGATAGGCGCGCTCGCTGACATCGTTGACGACGCAATATCCGGCAATATGGGCCTCTGCCTGGTCTTCCGTGATATTGCGCGCACGCTTGCCGATCACGATGCCGAGCTCGACCTCCCAGTCCATCTTAGTTGCGGTCTTTGGCCGGATGACGTCGTCATTCGGGCCGCAGATTGCCGAGACGGCCTTTTGAAACAGGATCGGCTCTTGCGGAATCGGCAAGTTGCTCTCGGCGGCATGATCGGCATAGTTCAGCCCGACGCAGATGAACTTGGACACCGCACCGACACAAGGGCCGATGCGGACGGCGGCATCGACAGTTGGCAGGCTTTGCGGATCGATCGAGGCGACGCGGGCAAGGCTCGCATCGTTGATCGTCAGCCCGGTAATATCCGCAACCACGCCGGAGAGATCGCGGATGACTCCCGTCGCGTCCAGCAGGCCGGGACGCTCATGACCGGCGTCCCCAAAACGAAGCAATTTCATGATCTTGTCCCTGGAGTTGAAGCTTAGTTGGCGGCCTGCGACGACGTATCCGACCAGAAGGCATAGCGGCGGGCGACGATACGCAGTGCAACGCTCATCAGGATGCCCATGGCCGAGAGATAGAACAGCACCGAAAACACGCCGGTGACATCGACCGACGCCTGACGTTGGATGATGACGCTGCCGAGCCCCTGGGATGCGCCGATGAACTCGCCGACGACAGCGCCGATGACCGCAAGCACCGCGCCGACTTCGAGCCCTGCAAACAGATAGGGCAGCATTGCCGGAAGGCGGACCTTCACATAGGTCTTCACCGGCCCTGCCCGAAGGGCGCGCATCAACAGAAGCCGCCGGGGATCGCCGGTCCTCAAGCCTGCCACCACATTGACGAGGATCGGGAAAAAGGCGAGCAGCGCGGCCGTGACGATCTTCGACTGTATCCCATATCCGAACCAGATGATCAGCAGTGGCGCGACCGCGACCTTGGGAATGGTCTGGAGCGCCAGTGCGAAGGGATAGACCGTCCGGTCGAGAAACCGGACCAGCGCGATGCCGGTTCCAAGCGCAATCCCGAGCACGGCCGCAGCGGCAAAACCGACGATGACCTCGACAAAGGTGATCCAGAGATGCGGCAGAATGACCCCTGTCGCCAGATCGTCCCAGATGCGCCGGATGACATCACTGGGAGTCGGCACGATGAATTGCGGCACATCGAGAAGCCGCACGCTTGCCTCCCACAGGAAAAGCAGCACCGCCGTTGTCAGCGAAACGACGAGCCATTGCGGCATTTCGCCGGAGGGTTTTGCAGCCCTTGGGGAGGTGGGAGCTGACGCGGTGGAGGCGATGCTGAGGTCCTGGTTGCTCATGATGCGTCTCCCCGCACGTCCAGCAGATGGCGCAGGCGCGCCACATAGGTTCCGAAATGGTCGGATGCCATCAAATCGATCGAACGCGGACGCGGGATTTCGATCGGGATGATTTCGCGCACCGTCGAGGGCCGGCCGCTCATGACGAAGACGCGATCGGCCAGGAATGCGGCTTCGGCGATCGAATGCGTGACAAAGACGACCGTTGCGCCCGATTGGAGACTGATGCGCTGCAGTTCGAGGTTCATCTGCTCGCGGGTCATCGCATCGAGCGCGCCAAAAGGTTCATCCATCAAGAGCAGCGACGGATCGAGCGACAACGCCCGGGCGATGGCGACACGCTGCTGCATGCCGCCCGACAGTTCATTGGGATATTTGTTTTCAAACCCCGACAGCCCCACCAGGTCGATCATATCCTGGGCACGGCGGCGGCGTTCGGATCTGGCAAGGCCATTAATCTCGCCAGGCAGTTCGACATTCTCGATCACCGTACGCCAGGGAAAAAGGACGGCATCCTGAAAGACGATGCCGAAATCCTCCTGCGGGCCGGTAACGACCACGTCCTTGAAACGGATGGTACCTTCGCTGGGGCGCAGCAGGCCAGCCAGCATCATCATCAGCGTGCTCTTGCCGCAGCCCGATGGTCCGAGAATGGCGATGAATTCGCCGCGGGCAATATCGGCCGTGACCGAATCCACGGCCCGGACAGGACGGCCGTCGGCGGCGCTATAGACCTTGGCCACCTGTTGCAACTGTATCAGCCGTTCGCTTGCCAGCATGGTTTGAATTTGCGGAACTCGTTCAGGCTTCATTTGCCCCAGTTCCTTGCCTTTTCGCGGATCGGAACCGGATCGACCCGGCTTGCGGCCGCAATCAGATCATTGGTGACGAGATCGCTCGATTTCAGATCCTCCGTGAAAACGCCCTCGGCTTTGAGGACATCCATGTAGGACTGCACCTTGGACAGATCGTATTGACCGAATTTCTCAACCGGATCGTCGTTGAACAGAGCGGACTTGAAGGCGATTTCAGCCAGGCCCGTGGCGACGGCCTGCTCCTGCGTACCCTGTGGTTTGGCGGCGGGATTGACCTCCCAGTAAATTTGAAGCGCGGCCTCGGGGTTTTCCTTGATGAAGATGCGTGCCTTGACCTGCGCGCGCAAAAACCGCTGCAGTGCGTCGGCTTTCTCGCTCAGCTCCTGGTCGGAGGCGAAAAACCCGCCATTGCTGACATCGCCGACCTCAGGGTGATAGATGTAGCGGAATTTGTGCCCGGCCCGCTCCAGGCTGCCATAAACAGCATCCCACAGCGAGAGCGCCTGCACCTGGCCGCCGGCAAGCGCCGCCATCGCCTGGTCACCGGTACCGACGGGCAGGAACATATCGTTGGTGGGATCAATACCGGCCGAGCGAAGCAGCGACTTGGCAACCGTCATTGACGATGACGCCATGCTCGCGACGCCGATCTTCTTGCCCGCCAGATCCCCTGCGGACTTGATATCGCTATCCACGGGAACAGCAAGCCAATAGATCAGCTGGTCGTAACGCGAATAGATGAATTTGCCGCGAAGGCCTTTGGAATACCCGAGCAGATAAGGCTCGAACGTGACGTCGGCGATATCGGCGCTGTTGCTGGCCGCAAGCTGCGTAGCCAGCGCTGCACCCTGGGTATAGCGGATTTCGACCTCCAGGCCTTCTTCGGCAAAGAAGCCGGCCTTTTGCGCCACATAGGTGTTGAGATAGGCCGGGTTCGGCACCGGAGAGCCGCCCTGCACGACAAAACTTTCCTGCGCCTGAGCCGGCGATAGGGCCGCCGCCATCAGCGACAGGCCTGCCAGCATTCCCACCAGTCTAAACATGATTTCCTCCCTGGACCTCGATGAAAACGATATGCCGCAGGCTGCCCGCAAGGCAGCCTCCTTCCTACGGCAGATCAAAAAAGCGTTCGGCATGGACGTGATAGACCTGCCGTTTGGGACGATCCCAATCTTCCCTGTTGACGAACCGCGTCGATGAGCGGCTCTTGACGGCGCGGGGCAGGATGAGCCCGCGCAAAAATGCCGTGTCTTCTTCCTTGTGCATGCGCGCCGAGACCGGCTCGTCGATGCCGTTTTCGATGAAGCTGTCGCCCGGCAGATGCAGCTTGGGCACGCCGCCCGGGCCAATGGCATCGATCTCGCCGCGCGCCACCCAGCGAATTCCCGGCCCCTGATGCATATGCAATGGTGCGACCGTACCCGGTGGAAACGTGACCTGGTCGCACCGCAGCAGCCAGCTGTTGGCCGGATCAAGCGCGATGTCGAAGCTGTTCAAAACCCGCGACTCCGATTTTGGCGACGAGCGCAGCCGGCCGTCATGCGTCTCGGTTTCCGGTACAAGTTCCCAGCGCAGCACCTCCGCGCCCTCCGGCCCCACGACATAGCTCACCTCATCCTGGCCAACCCAGGCGGAGCCTGCCGAATGAAACTGGTTGGATGACGCGGTCTCCACGGTCAGCCCGCCGTTGCGGACATAGAGGACCCGGACGGCATTGGGCAGAAAGGAGATGTCGGCATTGACCGGGACAATGTCTTCGAGAAGCCGAAAAATGTAGCGCATGCAAACCTCGTAACCTGAGCGTCGAGCGCCCCGGGACCTAGTGTTTCAGATAGTGTTCTGCGACCTTGAACGGGATGACCTCGACGGAATGCCAGACGCCGCCGAGCATCCAGGGATCATTGTCCAGCCATTCCCAAAGAGCGGCCTCGTTGTCGAAATTGCAGATGCAGCCCGAACCGGCGGGATTGCCCGCCTCGTCCTGAACCATGCCGCCGAGAAGCAGCTTGCCCTCGGCCTGCAGCTTGCTGGCACCCTCGATATGCGCCGGGCGGAGTTCCGCACGCTTGCGCTGCAGCTCCGGATCCAGCGGATCCTGCATGCGGCAGATGACGATATATTGCGGCATTGTCCTATTCCCCCACCATGAATGTTGCTTGACCGAGCGCCTCGAAGCGCGCCCGGACATAGGTCCCTGCCACAAGCGGCCTTGCGGCAGTGGCGCTGCCCGACAGAACGATATCTCCGGCCTCTAGACTGTCGCCACGCTCCGCCATCAGCCGGGCCGCCGCCACCAGCGAGCGGATGGGATGACCCATGATCGCCGCGCTGGAACCGATTTCCACCGGGTCTCCATCCACCTCCAGGCTGATGCCGAGATTGCCGAAATCGACCGACGCACTGTGCCAGGCGCCGATCACCAAGGCTGCGGACGACGCATTGTCGGCAACGGAATCCGAAAACCGGAATTTGAAATCCTTGTAGCGGCTGTCGATGATCTCGATGGCGCCGGCGACACTTTCAATCGCCGCATAGGCTTCAAGCGCCGTGACCCTGCCTTCAAGCGGCCGCTTCAGCCGGAACGCGATCTCCGGCTCGGCGCGCGGATGAATGTAACGGCTGCGCGCCAACGTTCCGGCATCGTCGATCAGCATGCCATCGGTGAGGCGGCCCCAGCTCATCTGGTCGACGCCGACTTGCGCAATCTTGGCCTTGCTGGTCAGCCCCATCTTGATGCCGATCCGGCGGTCGCCGCCTGCGATCCGGCGCTCTATGGAGAGCCGCTGCACCTCGTAGGCCTCACCCGTGGAGAGTTCGACATCGAGCTGGGCCACCGCTTCGGCCGACATGGCGGCATTATGAAGCCTTGCGGCAATGGCATTGAAATCAGTCATTGCGCTTTCCTCGGCCCGAACTGAACCCCGACGGAACCAAGGCCGTTGATACGGGCCTCCAGATATTCGCCATCATGGGAGCGGACCATCGGCCCGAGCGCACCGGACATCACCACATCGCCCGCATGCAAAGGGCGGCCAAGCCGCACCATGGTGCGCGCCAGCCAGCGCAGCGCGTTAAGCGGATGACCAAGGCAGGCAATGCCCGCCCCGAACGACACGGGGTCGCCATTCCTCTCGATGACCATGCCGCACAGAAGCAAATCGATCTGATCGATCTTGCGGGGGCTCGCACCCAGCACATAAAGCCCCGACGACGCATTGTCGGCGATCGTATCGACGATATCGAGGTCCCAGTCGGTAATGCGGGTATCGATGATTTCCAGCGCCGGCAGGGCATAGGCCGTGGCGCGCACCACTTCGGCCAGAGACGGGTTTTCCTGCGTCAGATCGCGCTCCAGCACGAAAGCGATCTCGCCTTCGGCCTTTGGCTGGAAGAGCGTGCCTGCCGGTATCGTATCGCCATCGGCGATCTCCATATCGGAGAACAGCATGCCATAATCCGGCTGGTCGATATTGGCGTTTTTCTGGACGATTTTCGCCGTCAGACCGATCTTGCGGCCCGACAGCCGCCGCCCTTCTGCCAGCCAGCGCACCGTATTGGCTTCCTGGACACTATAGGCTCCAGCCAGATCGCGCGGCGCCAAATGCCGGCGGACCGATGCACAGGTCTGCTTTGTAGTATAAGCATCGTATATATCGCGCGCCGCCTGTTCAATACCATGGCGGCTACTGGCAACTGTGGCCAGATCCTGGTTTTTCATGCCTCAACGCTCCCAAATCCCACGTCGAGAAGAAAATATGAAATGTAAAATTCGCCATGAAGCCGGAATTCTAAGAGAAATTACGCAATTCTAAAGTAGTATATTATAATTACGTCATTCAAATCACTGATTGGCGATTGTTCATTCCAGTATCTTCTTGCCTCCCGTTGACGATATGTTTAGGCTCTCCAACAAAAAGAAACAGGCAAATCGGTCAAATATGTCCACCATGTGGGCTTTTCGCGGGTAGCGGATGTTAGACATTGCTCACAACGGCGCCGACAACCGGAAGAGTGGCACCCAAGCCATTTCCAGAGCGCTGGATGTGCTCGACCTGCTGGCCATGGGCTCCAATCCCAATCGCGGCCTGAAGATCGGCGACATATCGAAGTTTCTCGGCATCACGCGCCCGACGACGCACCGGATTTTGACCACGCTGATCGAGCGCGGCTTTGCCCAGCGCGTCGAGAAATCGGGGCGCTACATGATCGGCGAACAGATCAGCCTTCTGGCTTTGTCGAGGGAACGCAAGCTTCCCATTCTCCAGCTTGCGGAAACCCATCTTCAGGAGATCAGCCGCATCGTCGACGACACCGTGTTCTTTTCCATCCGCAGTGGCCGCGACGTGGTGACCATCGCGCGGATGATCGGCAATTTTCCGATCCAGGTCCTGTCGATCGATGTTGGCGACCGCCGGCCGCTGGGCGCGATCACGGCGGGGGTTGCCATGCTCAGCCGGCTTTCCGACGCGGAGGCGGCGGGCATCGTAGCCAATGACGAGGCCCGGCTGGCGAAATTTCAATATACGGTGCCGGATGTACTGAATTTCGTCCGCGAGACTCGTGCGCGCGGCTTTGCCTATCGCCAGAAGGGCGTGATCCCCGGCACCAAGGCAATTGCCGTAACCGTCGGCAGGCCTGGCGATCCCGTCATGGGGGCCGTTACGGTTTCGGGCATGGCCAAGCGCATGACCGAAAGCCGCGTCAACGAGATTATCGGTGCCGTGTCCAGCGAATGCGAGGCAATGGCAACCAAGCTGCGGCAGAAGCTGACCGCGGACGGCCTGATGACGCCGTAGCCAGCTCCATTCCCATGAGCAAAAACACCTAGTAAGTCGCCCGCCCGCCGGAAATATCGTAGACGGCGCCGGTGGAAAACGAGCATTCCTCACTGGCAAGCCAGGCAACCAACGCGCCGAATTCCTCCGGCTTGCCGAACCGGCCCATGGGGATTTTCGAGAGCATGTAATCGATGAATTCCTGGCTATTCTGCTTGAAAATATCGGTCTCGAAGGCGGCCGGTGCCACGGCATTGACGATGACGCCCGTTTTCACCAGCTCCTTGCCCAAAGCCTTCGTCATCGCCATGACGCCTGCCTTGGCCGACGCGTAAGGGGTGGCCGTCGGGTTGCCTTCCTTGCCGGAAATTGACGCGACATTGACGATCCGGCCATAACCTGCGCGGATCATGTGCGGGATCACCGTCCGGCAGCAATAATAGACGCCGAACAGATCGACTTCGATCACCTGGCGCCACGCCTCCACCGGGTATTCCCAGCCATTAACATTCGGCCCGGAAATACCGGCATTGTTGACGAGGATATCGATCTTGCCGAAGCGCTCCAGCGTCTGCGCCGCCGCAGTGCTGACCGAACCCAGATCGGAAACATCGCAGACAAAGCCGGCCGCCTCGGAACCGAAGGCAGCGATAGCGGTTTCAAGACTGGCCGGATCGACGTCCCACACCGCAACCTTTGCACCGCTGCCCAGTACACGCTGGACCACCGCCTGCCCCAGCCCCTTTGCACCCCCCGTCACCACGGCGACACGATTGTGAAGATCGATTGCGTTCATGTTGTCCTCCCAGATAAAACTCACCTGGAGGTCTCCCGGAACGGTGCGAACGGCAACACGAAACGGGATGTTCTGACCACATGGTGGATATCAGCGAGGGGTCGCGTGGCAGGAATGCGAGGCGGATCGGCGTGACGGCAGCATGGGCTGGCTTGCGAAGCGGCGGCTATGCCGCTCCGCAAGCTGGCATCGTCAGCTCCAGGCGTGCAGCGGCGGTTTCTCGCCGTTCAGGAAATACTTTCCAAGGATTGAATATTTCCAGCGGACCGGATCGTGCAAGGTATGGGTGCGAGCGTTGCGCCAATGACGGTCAAGCCCGTGTTCGGCAAGGGTCGAGCGCGTGCCCGCCAGTTCGAAGAGCTTGTTGGTTGCGGCAATCGCGATCTCGGTGGAGAGGATCTTTGCCTCCGCCGTGACGATCTGCGCTTCGGCGACGGTTTCGGCGTTGGGGTCGAGAATAGCCCGGTCGATGGCGTAGCCGGCCTTTTCCAGAAGCGCCTGTGCCGCATGCAGCCGGAGTGTCAGGTCGCCGATGGCCTGGATCGTATAGGGATCGTCCCAGGCGTTATCAACGCCGGAATCCACCCAGGCGCGGCTCTTGGTGCGCACGAAATCGACGGTTTCGTCGATCGCAGCCTGTGCGATACCGGTATCGACGGCAACCTGGATGATCTGGAAGATCGCCCCATCCGCCGTCGGCACCTCGTATCCCTTGTAGCCCGGGACCAGATGCGTCTTTGGCACTTTCACATTGTTGAGCAGCACGGTTCCCGACAATGTCGTGCGCTGGCCGAAGGAGGACCAGTCATCGATGACGGTCAAGCCGGGTGCATCACGCTGCGCAATCGCATACCAGGCCCGGCCCTCGCCATCGAGCGCAACGATCGGCACGAGATGCGCAAGCAGCGCACCCGACGAATAGAACTTCTGGCCGTTGACCACCACATGATCGCCGGCATCGACGAACCCGGTCTCGAAATCGACCGCACGCTTGGAGCCGAATTCGGAGAAGGCGTTGCCGAAACGTGTGCCTTTCAGAACTTCGGCAAAGAGCAGCGTCTGTTGCTCTGCGTCCGATACAGTGCGGATGGCGGCAACGACACCCAGATGGTTCTGCGCGATCTGCCCGATGGAGGAATCGGCCGCCGAGATGATCTCGATCACCTTGGCCAGCGTTGCATAGGAGACTTCGGGGCCGCCGAATGCCTTCGGCACATTGATCGACCAGAGCCCGCTCTGCGAAAAGGCATCCAGCTCCTTGACCGGCCAGATGCGGTCGCGGTCGCGCAATGCCGATTCCCGGACAAATTCGGCCGCAAGCGTCTTGGCAATGGCAATCGCCTCGGCATCGGTCCTGATGATATGGGCTGGTTCTGCCGGGCGCGGAACCGGCGGCACCGCCGCTGCTGCATTGTCCGTATTGACGGGGGAAAGGGTCATGGGTCTGTCTCCTTTTCGATTGGGTTAAACGGCATTGGCCGGGATGGATGGCGCCGTGGCCCTCAGGCCGAGATAGAAAGTCTTGATATCGTCACGCGCGCGCAGCGCCTGCGCATCGCCGGAAAGCACGCTGACGCCGTTTTCCAGGATGATGGCGCGATGGGCATAGGTTAGTGCGACAGCGGAATTCTGCTCCGCTACCAGGATGGAAAGACCCTCGTCGCGATTGAGCTGACGCAGCGTCCGGAAAATGTCCTGGACGATGATCGGGGCCAAACCCATGGATGGCTCGTCGAGCACCAGAAGGCGCGGCCGCGACATCAGCGCCCGGCCGATCGCCGTCATCTGCTGCTCGCCGCCGGAGGTGAGGCCACTGAGCGCACGGCGCTTTTCCTTCAGTCTTGGAAAATGCGTATAGACCCGTTCGATATCTGCAGCGATCTCAGCACGCGTGCTGCTGCGGCCAAGGCCACCCGAGACGAGGTTTTCCTCGACCGTCAGGCTGCGGAAGCAATGGCGGCCCTCAAGCACCTGCACGAGGCCGGCGCGCACCAGAGCGGCGGGGCTTGTTTTTACCACATCCAGCCCGTCGAACCGGATGCTGCCGGACACGATCTGTCCACGTTCGGCCGCAAGCAGATTGGACAGTGCCTTCAGCACCGTCGTTTTGCCCGCACCATTGGCGCCAAGCAGCGCCAGGATTTCACCGCGCGCCAGATTGAAGCTGACGTTGTCGATCGCGGTGATGGCGTGATTGTACGTCGCTTTGAGATCATCGACGGCAAGCAGCGCATTTTCCAGAGCCATAATCCTGTTCCTGTTGCCTTGAAGGGCGGGGGTTGCGAAGAGGCGCGGGGCGGGTTGAGAGGGAAAACAACCGCCCCCGCGCCTGTTCCTCGATGCTGCGCCCGCCGCCGGGCGCAAGCATCGAAGGGTCAGTTGGTCGCCGTTCCCGCATCTTCGGCCGTGCGAAGCTTGATGCCCTTTTCAGCGGCATAGGCTTCCGACGACTTTTCGATGATCGGGCGCAGCAGCGCCCAGTCCGGCGCGATCCAATCGGAGACGACATTCCACTTCGCGCCATCCCACTGCTGGAAGGTCACGTAGCCATTGCCTTCGTGATTATCCCAGGTGACGTTGATCGAGTGGAACAGGCCCTTGGCGCCCAGCGCCTCGACGCGGGCGGGATCGAGTTGCAGATGTTCAAAGCCCCAGCGGACTTCGTCTCCGGTCAGCGTCCGCTTGCCGAATTTCTCCTGCGCGATGCGGATCGCCTCGACATTGAGAATGCCGTTGACGATGCCGAGATTGTGGTACACTGAGCCGATACGCTTCTTGTCTTCAAGATTGCCCTTGCCGGCATCGTAGATCGTCTTGACGATCTCCTGAACGACCGGATATTCAGCCCCGGATGCCTGGGTGGTGATTGCCGTATAACCCTTGGCCGCGTCGCCGGCGGGGATGGCATCCTCTTCCGAATTCGACCAGACATTGCCGATGATATGATCGACCGGGAAGCCAGTCTTGGCGGCAGTCTTCAGCGCAACCGGGTTCATCACGCCCCAGCCGCGCAGGACGACGTAATCGGGCTTGGCGCGGCGGATTGCCAGCCATTGGGACTGCTGTTCGTTGCCAGGATGCGGCACTTCGATCTGCTGCAGTTCGAAGCCGTATTTCTCAGCCAAGAGTTCGTAGATCGGGATGGTTTCCTTGCCATAGGGCGAGCCATGGTAAAGCACGGCGATCTTCTTGCCCTTCAGGCTTTCAAGCCCGCCTTCCTTGGAGGCGATATAGTTCACGATGCCGGAAGTTTCGCTATAGGGATTGAGCAGCAGCGGAAAGACGTAAGGGAAGACGCGGCCATCGGTGGAATCGGTGCGGCCGTGGTTGATGGTGATCAGCGGTACCTTGTCCTGGGTAATCCGGTCGATCATCGCATAGGCGATGCCGACGGAAAGCGGGTTCCACGCAGCCACGTTCGGATTGCTCTTGAGCCGCTCATAGGCTTCGACGCCGCGCTCGACTTCATATTGGGTCTCGGCCTCCAACCATGTCAGCTTGACGCCGTTGACGCCGCCATCGCGGGTATTGATCAGGTTGAGATAATCAATGAAACCGCCGAAGAAGCCGGTGCCGCCGGCCGCATAGGGACCGACGCGGTAGCTCTGGAGCGGGAAATATTGTTCGTCGGCATGCGCCATCGGCAATGCCACCGTGAAGGCGATGCCGGCGGCAAGCGCCGCGATCTTGAATTTGCTGAGGATCGTCATGTCTGGACACACTCCGGGTATCGACCGGGGCAAAGGCGCCGGTCCGGGTTGATCTGATAAGGCTGACTGCGTTTTGGAGCCTTGCGGGCTCCCGATCGATCAGGACCGCGCGATGGCGGCGCCGATACGTTTTCGGACCCGGTCCCAAAGAGCGGCCAGCCCATCGGGTTCGAGGATCAGAAACAGGATGATGAGCGCGCCAAGCACGATGCGCTGGCTCATGTCGAGCACGCCCGAATTGAAGATATCGCCGAGCAGGAACGAGCCGAGCCGCGACAGGACCAGCGGGAACACCACGATCAGCGCCGCGCCGAAAAAGGCACCGCGGATCGAGGCCAGCCCCCCGATGATGACGATGAAAAGAATCTGGAACGACCGGTCGAGATTGAAGCCGGCAGGCTCGACGGTGCGCAGATAGGCAAACGTCCACAGAACCCCGGCAATGCCGATGATGAACGAGGAGATACCAAAGGCCAGGAGCTTGGTCTTCAAGACCGGCACGCCGATGATCCGCGCCGCCGTCTCATTGTCACGCACCGCGATGAAATTACGGCCGGTCTGCGAATTCACCAGGCGATAGGCAAGAAGCGTGAGGACGGCGACCACGGTCAGCGAAAAATAATAGCGCCCCACCGGTCCATCGAAGACGAAACCGGCGACAGAAAGCTGCGGCGCATCGATCACGCCGGAGGCGGAATCGTTGGAAAACCAGCTGAATTTGGTCAATGCCCACTGCACGAAAAATTGCGCTGCAAGGGTGGACACTGCCAGATAAAAGCCCTTGAGGCGCAGGCTCGGAAGGCCGAACACCAAACCGATGGCCGCCGCCGAGAAACCGGCCAGTACCATACTGACGATCAAGGGCAAGCCATCGACCCGAAGATTGAAATTGAATGCGGCGAAGGCTCCAGCCGCCATGAAGGCGGCACTGCCGAGCGAGACCTGCCCGGCATAACCCGTCAGAATATTCAACCCGAGACCGGCGAGGCTGAGCGCCAGGAAGGGCAAAAGGATCGCTTCAAACAGGTAATTGGAACCGGCAAGCGGCACCGCGACATAGGCAATGGCAAGCCAGGCCAGTGGCTGTGCCCAGCGGATAGGCAATCGATGCGCCGCAAGATCGTAGGTGATCGTGGACATCGCTCAGACCCTTTCCACAAGCTTCTGGCCAAACAGGCCAGACGGGCGCACGAGGAGAAAGGCGAGCGCGATGACATAGGCAAACCAGCCCTCGATACCCCCGCCGAAATATTCGCCGATATAAACCTCGGCCAGCTTCTCCGATGCACCGATCAACAAACCGCCAACGATTGCCCCAAGGATCGAATCGAACCCGCCAAGCACGAGAACCGGCAACGCCTTGAGGACGATGAGCGACAGGGAGAACTGCACCCCGACGCGGGCACCCCACAAAAGACCGGCAACAAGCGCGACAAGACCGGCCGCCGCCCAGACCGTGGCCCAGATCCAAGGGAGCCTCAGGCCGACGGCCAACGCAGCAAACTGATCGTCGGCGACGGCGCGAAAACCGAGCCCGATGCGGGTGTAGCGGAAAAACAGGGAGAGCAGCAGCACCATGGAGGCGGCAACCACGGCTGCGAAAATATCGAACTGACTGATATAGACCCCACCGACATCGAACGGCACATCCTCGATACCAAGATCAAGCCCGTGCACCTGCGTGCCCCAGATCAGCTGCGCCGCTCCCTCGATAATATAGGACAGGCCGAGCGTCGCCATGAACAAGGTGATCGGCGGCTTGTTGGTCAGCGGCCTCAACACCGTGCGCTCGATGGCAATGCCGATCACCACCATGATCGCAAACGTGATGGCGAAGGCGAGCGGAAAGGAAATGCCGCGCTCCGTCAGACTGACGAAAGTCAGCGCTGCAAACAGAAGCATTGCCCCTTGCGCGAAATTGAGCACGCCCGAGGTCTTGTAGATCAGCACGAAACCGATGGCGACCAGCGAATACATGACGCCGGAAAGAAGACCGCCAACCAGAACCTCGGTGAAAAACAGCCAGTCGAAATCGGCCATCAGATACCCTCCCCATTTTCATTTTCGGGAGCGGTTCCGAGATAGGCATCGATCACCCGCTGGTCGCGCTGGACCTCGGCGGGCGTTCCATCGGCAATCTTGCGGCCGTAGTCGAGCACAGCGACACGGTCGGACAATCCCATGACCACGCCGATATCATGTTCGATCAAAACCACCGTCGTGCCAAACCGGTCGCGCGCGGCGCGCACGAAATCGGCCATCTCGTTCTTTTCCGTCGCCGTCATCCCGGCCATCGGCTCGTCGAGCAAAAGGATATCCGGTTCCGCCACCAGGGCACGTGCCAGCTCCACCCGCTTCTGCAAGCCATAAGGCAGCGTGCCGGCCAGACGATCGGCAGCATGCGAAAGATGCAGGAAATCGAGGATGGCCAAGGCGCGACTGCGGGCATCGGCCCGTTCCGCGCCAGCACGGCCAAGGCCCACGATCTGTTCGATGAAGCTGGAGCGGGTCCTGTGCGCCCGCCCGGTGATGACATTGTCGAGAACGCTCAAGCCCTTGAACAGGGCGAGATTTTGGAATGTGCGGGCAATGCCGAGACGGGCGAGTTTCTGTGTCGGAACTTGCGTGTACAGCCGCCCCGAAAGCCGGACATGGCCGCGCTCGGGCCGGTATACGCCACTGATCACGTTGATGATCGAGCTTTTGCCAGCACCGTTGGGTCCGATAATTGCGAGGATTTCTCCCTGTCTCACCGCAAGATCAATGCCGGTGAGGGCGACAACGCCGCCGAACGACAACGTCACTCCGGCAAGTTCCAGAATTGCGTCACTTCCGGCCGCCGGCCGTTCGCTGCCGTGGCGCAACGGACCGTCAAGGCCGGCCAGATGCTCCTGTATTTCCGGCGGGAAGGGCGCCGATCCCAGCGCTCCAAAAGCCAATGTCATTGCGCGCTAACCCCCATTATCCGTTGCGCCCGGCCGGTGAGCCGGCGCGCAGCATCCACCCCGCAGGCGTCGCCGCCTGCGGTTGCGTCATTTCCGGTGGCGGCCGGAAACCGGCCGCCGGTCTCAATGCAGACTATTCCGCAGCAATTGCGCTGGATGCTTCGGCCTCTTCGATCGCCCGCACCAGCGGGATCACATGCTTGCCGAAATACTCGACCTCTTCCTGGAAATGCAGAAAGCCGAGCAGGATGAGATCGGCGCCTGCCCGTTTGAGATCAACGACGCGCCGTGCCACCTGTTCGGGCGTACCGATCAGGTTCGAGCGGAAACCGTCATTGTACTGAACGAGATCCTCGAAGGAGGATTTTGCCCAATTGCCTTCGCCCTCCGGCGACGACTTTCCGGCATTCTTGACCTCATGGCCAAACGCGTTGACGGCGTCCGGATTGGCCTTTTCGATGATCTCGGCCAGAACGGCTCTTGCCTCTTCCTCGGTCTCGCGGACGATCGCAAACGCATTGACGCCGACGCGCACGGAATGACCGTTGGCCTTTGCCTTGCCCTGGATGTCATCGACCTGCTTGCCGATTTCCTCTGGCGTATTGCCGTTGGTAAAATACCAGTCGGAGACACGCGATGCCATGTCGCGCGCCGCGCGCGAGGAGCCGCCCTGGAAGATTTCCGGCTGCGGATCGATGGGCTTGGGCTTCAGCGAATAATTATTGAAGCGATAGAAGTCGCCGTGGAAGGTGAAATTGTCTTCGGTCCAGATGCCGCGCAGCGCACGAATGAATTCTTCTGAGCGGCGGTAGCGCTCATCATGATCCAGCCAGTGTTCGCCGATCGCATGAAACTCGCCACGGAACCAGCCGCTGACCACATTGACCGCGACCCGGCCATTGGTGAGATGATTGATCGTGGCGATCTGCTTGGCGGCAAGCGTCGGGTTCCACGGCCCCGGCAAAATGGCGGCGATCACCTTCAGCGTGGTGGTGGATTCCAGCAGCGCATGACTGAAGGCGACCGATTCATGCTGAAATTCGGCGCCATAACCGGCGGTGAAGCGGATCTGGCTCAGCGCATAATCGAAGCCGCTCGCCTCGGCGATCTGCGCCAGCTT
Organism: Rhizobium sp. Root483D2; assembly: GCF_001426685.1. Taxonomy (GTDB): domain Bacteria; phylum Pseudomonadota; class Alphaproteobacteria; order Rhizobiales; family Rhizobiaceae; genus Pararhizobium; species Pararhizobium qamdonense. The sequence continues at coordinate 243,928 of NZ_LMFB01000015.1, forward strand.
TCTATTGTAGTCGATCGTCCAGCTCGTCCGCTGCTCGATATTGGAAATGACAAGGCCGCCTGAAACATTGGGGACCCAGTAGGCAAATTTGACCGGCTCTCTGCTGGCATAGGACATGGTATTCTCCCTCTTGAAAATGGCTAGGCCGACGCGGCGACGAGTGCTGGACGATGGTCATGAACGCGAGCGGTGGCGGCCTGACTGGCAAAAGGCAGCGCCTGCACGAGTTCTGAAACGGCGCGCTCGATGCGCTCGTGAACGGTAGGGTTGGTAATCTGATACTCGGCAAAATCGGTTTCGGTGGCATAGATGGCCGTCGGCAGCGTCAAGGCGTTGAAGAAACCGAACAGCGGCCGCAGCTGATGTTCCGTCATCAGGCCATGCAGCGGCGTACCGCCCGTGGCGGCCAGAATGACACGTTTTCCGGTCAGGGCGCGGTAATCGACCAGATCGAAGAGATGCTTGAGCGCACCGGTATACGAGGCCCGGTAGACCGGCGAGCCAACGACGAGCACATCTGCCGCCTCGACGGCGTCAACGATCGCCCGCCCCTCGGCATCGAGCTGATCGGAGCGAAGCGCCTTGAAGAGAACGGGAGCAGCCTCCACCAGTTCTATCGTTTGCCCCGCAAAGCCCAACCGCGACGCCGCCGCAGCCACGATTGCCTCGACTAGAACCGCCGTTCGCGACGGCCGTTTGACATTTCCCGATAGACCCAAAATTTTCATGGCGGCAACATCCTCTTTTGCCGCCATAGTCTATGGTTTTTATATTCTATTGATAACGTTTGATTGCTAATATTCGAGGAGAAAGTGGAATACTAGCCCTGCATGTTGGCGGGTTCTGTGGAATTTTAAACTCTATGGTTCCTGCGGGAGCGCATATGCTGCGCCGCTAAGATGCGCCATTTCCACCTGCCAGCCGGAGATCGGCGCTGTCCTGGATGGAACAGAAACGCCTATTTTCGCGGTTTTGATCGGCTGGAAAAAACGAGCATGTCCAATGTGGACCGCAGGATGGCGGTGAGCGAGTGGATGAGATTGTGCATGTGCCGTTCCATCGTCTGAGCCGGCAGGTTTCTCCGGCCAGTGGACGCTACCGGCTTTTGGACTGCCCACCCCGTTCCGGCGGGAACTGACGGCGTGCGCACAATTCTTTCCAAAACTGCATTTTCCTTGAACGGAAGTTGCGTTAAGAACGCGCCAACATCTGACACGCCCACTCTTCGATATAAGGAATGCCCCATGACAGAGCGCAATCTTTTCCTTCTGCCCGGCGACGGCATCGGCCCGGAAGCCATGGCGGAAGTCCGCAAAATCATCGCTTACATGAATGCCGAGATGGCCGGTGGCTTCACGACTGATGAAGGCCTTGTTGGCGGTTGCGCCTACGACGCGCATGGGGCGGCGATTTCCGACGCTGACATGGAAAAGGCGATGGCGGCCGATGCCGTGCTGTTTGGTGCCGTCGGCGGTCCGAAATGGGATGACGTGCCCTATGAAGTGCGTCCGGAAGCGGGCCTTCTGCGCCTGCGCAAGGATATGGAGCTGTTTGCCAACCTGCGTCCGGCGATCTGCTATCCGGCGCTCTCGGATGCGTCTTCGCTGAAGCCCGAGCTTGTCGAAGGCCTCGATATCCTGATCGTGCGCGAACTGACCGGCGGCGTCTATTTCGGCGAACCCAAGGAGATCATCGATCTCGGCAACGGCCAGAAGCGCGGCATCGATACGCAGGTTTACGACACCTACGAAATCGAGCGCATTGCAGGCGTTGCCTTCGAGCTGGCCCGCACCCGCGGCAACCGCGTCTGCTCGATGGAAAAGCGCAACGTGATGAAATCCGGCGTGTTGTGGAACCAGGTGGTGACCGCCACGCACAAGGCGAAATATTCCGACGTGGCGCTTGATCACATGCTGGCCGATGCCGGCGGCATGCAGCTTGTTCGTGCGCCAAAACAGTTCGACGTCATCGTCACCGACAACCTGTTCGGCGACATGCTGTCGGATGTTGCCGCCATGCTGACCGGCTCGCTCGGCATGCTGCCATCGGCCTCGCTCGGCGCTCCCGATGCGAAGAGCGGCAAGCGCAAGGCGCTCTATGAACCCGTGCACGGCTCAGCTCCGGACATTGCCGGCAAGGGCATTGCCAACCCGATCGCGATGATCGCCTCGTTTGCCATGTGCCTGCGTTACTCCTTCAACCTCGTGACGGAAGCCGACACCCTGGAAAAGGCAATCGCCAACGTTCTCGACAAGGGTATCCGCACCGGCGACATCATGGCCGACGGCGCCCGCAAGGTCGGCACCGTCGAGATGGGCGATGCGATCCTGGCCGAGTTCAAGGCGCTTTCTGCGTAAATGTCGCTGGAATAATGTGTATTGCGGCATCCGGGTCATCGCCCGGATGCCATTTTTGTTTGGGCGGGGTTGAATCCGCTCCACAGATTCACAAGTTTGGTCGGATAGCCATTTTGTCCCCCATCATTCCTGTTCTCAGGCTGGAGCCGAGGATGTCACAGGAATCCAGCGACACGGCGTCTGTCGCGTCACGGAGTCTTCTGCGGCGCAGACGCACCGCCACTGGATCCCGCCACAAGCCCTCGGGTTACATTCGAGGATAGGATGACGGAGGAAGAAAGGGCGCCGTGCCAAGAAAGTCCTTCATTCATGAACCGACCGCTTTCCTCATCTCTCTGGCTGCTTCTGGCGGCTGCCCTCCTCGTCGTGGCGCTGCTGCCGTTTGACGGCACTCTGTCGCAAACGGCGCAGGCTTTGCCGGGCGGTGTTGTCGCTTTCAACAAACGGATCACCGATTTCGGCACTTTTGCCTGGATGATCTACGGCTCCGGCTCGATCGTCATCGTCGCCTATATTCTCCACCGGGTGTCGCGCAGCGAAGGGTTTTCGTCGAAAAGCAAGACCGGCTGGCGGCTGGCTCTGTATTTTCTGGTGACGATTGGCAGTGCGAGCATCGTGGTGCATCTGGCCAAGCTGATCATCGGCCGGGCGCGGCCGGAGCTTTTTGCCGAATATGGCGCCCATAGCCTATCGTTCTTTTCCGGCCATGACTGGGTGTTCCAGAGTTTTCCCTCCGGCCATTCCGCCGCTGTCGGCTCGTTCTTCGGCGCCTTTTCGATGCTGGCGCCACGGCTGCGCATCGTCTTTGTGATCGGAGCGCTGGCCATCGGCATCAGCCGCGTCATTGTCGGCGCCCATTATCCCAGCGATGTGGCGGCGGGCCTGCTGGTCGGATTGTGGACGGCCTTGATGACGGCCTTCTTCTTTGCCCGGAAAAACTGGCTGTTCCGCCTGGATGAGGCCGGCTGGCCGCGGCCGAAGAACAGTTTTCAGCCAAAACCCCTGGCTTGAGGCACGCAGACTGAAAAGGCCCGGCGCAGGGGCTGCGCCGGGCCTGTTCATATGCATATCCAGTAAGGATCAATCCATGGCGTGGATATCGCGATCCTTGGTTTCCGGCAGGAACAGAATACCGATCACGAGCGTGATGCCGGCAAACACGATCGGGTACCAGAGGCCATAATAGATATCGCCCTGGGCGGCACTCATCGCAAACGCCGTTGCCGGAAGCAGGCCACCGAACCAGCCGTTACCGATATGGTAGGGCAGGGACATGCCGGTGTAGCGGATGCGGGTCGGGAAGAGTTCGACCAGAAGCGCTGCAATCGGGCCGTAGACCATCGTCACATAGATAACGAGCACGGTGAGCACGGCAATAACGGTAATCCAGCTGACGCGGGCGGGATCGGCAACCATGGTGAAGGAGCCGCCCTTGTCGATGGTGTAAACCGGCATTTCGGTCACGCCTGCAGCCTCTTCCGCCGTCAGGAGTTTGGCGGCAACCAGCTCTTCGCCGGTCATGCTGGCCTTGTTGCCTGCGCGAACGGCAGTGGCATCGAGCGTCAGTTCCCGATTGGCGGCCACGAAGCTGTCAAGCTTGCTTTCCGGAACCTTTGCAGCACCGCGAACCAGCGGATAGCCGGCGTCGTGGAGCGCAATGTTGATCTGTTTTTCAAAGGCGGCACCCGAAGCCTTGGCCTGGTCGCCAGCGGCAATCGCGTCATAGCCGGTGACCGTCTCATCGCCGATCTTGACCGTTGCTGCCGAGCCGGCCGGGCCGGGGACGACATCATAGGGAACCGAATTGCGGGTCAGGAACGACGTTGCGATATCGCAGGAGGTCGTGAACTTGGCCGTGCCGGTCGGGTTGAACTGGAACTTGCAGTCATCCGGAGCGGCAGTGACGGTTGCCCGGATGGTTTCCTGGGCTTCCGCAAGCGCCGGATTGCCGGCCCAGGTCAGCGCCTTAAACAGCGGGAAATAGGTGAGCATGGCCAGCACCAGTCCAGCCATGATGATTGGCTTGCGGCCGATCTTGTCCGACAGCGCGCCGAACAGAACGAAGAAGCCGGTGCCGATGAGCAGCGAGATGGCGACCATGATATTGGCCGACTGGCCGTCCACCTTCAAAATGTTCTGCAGGAAGAACAGCGCGTAGAACTGACCGGTATACCAGACAACGGCCTGGCCGACGACGGCGCCGAACAGGGCGAGAAGCGCGATCTTGGCGTTTCTCCACTGGCCGAAGGCTTCCGTCAGCGGCGCCTTTGAGCCCTTGCCTTCTTCCTTCATCTTCTTGAAGGCAGGAGATTCGTTCATCTTCATGCGGATCCAGACGGAAACGCCAAGCAGGATGAACGACAGCAGGAACGGAATGCGCCAGCCCCAGGCCGCAAAGGCTTCCTTGCCCAGTATCATCTGCACGGCAACGATGACGACCAGTGACAGGAACAGGCCGAGCGTTGCCGTCGTCTGGATCCAGGAGGTGAAATAGCCGCGCCGGCCCTGTGGCGCATGTTCGGCCACATAGGTTGCCGCACCGCCGTATTCGCCGCCGAGCGCTAGGCCCTGCAGCATGCGCAGCACGATCAGAAGGATCGGAGCGGCGATGCCGATCGAGGCGGCACCGGGCAGGATGCCGACGAGGAATGTCGACAGGCCCATGATGACGATGGTGACAAGGAACGTATATTTGCGCCCGACGAGATCACCCAGACGTCCAAAGACCAGCGCGCCGAACGGACGCACGAGAAAGCCTGCCGCAAAGGCAAGCAAGGCGAAGATGTTGCGGGTGGTTTCGGGATATTGGGAAAAGAAGGTTGCGCCGATATAGACGGCCAGCGAACCGTAGAGATAGAAATCATACCACTCGAAGATCGTGCCGAGCGAAGAGGCGAAAATCACCTTCTTCTGCTCGCCGGTCATCGGTGCAGCCTTTGCACCGGGCGCTACTGCGACATCTGCCATTTCGTTTGTCCTCCACTCAAAAACGGCTTTGTGCGCACCCTGAATTGCTTGCGAATCCTCCCTGATTCGCAAGCGGAATGCGCCATGAGACCAAAATGGCAGAAAACACCCTGGGGCGGCAGAGCGGCTTTGGGATTATGACTTTAGTCGAATATGCTCAGGCCCGAAGGGCCGCAGCCGGGGACTGGCGATAGGCGAGAAGTGCCGGGGCCAGCGCCAGGACGGCGGAAAACAGCGCGATGGCGGCGACGCTTGCCAGATCGCTGCGGATGAAGCCGACCGGGAGGGCGATGCCGCTTTCGCCCGAAAACAGCCTGGACAGCAGGATTGCGGCACCATAGCCGAAGGCAAAGCCAAGAATGATGCCAAGTGCAATCAGGATGAACAGTTCCAACCAGACGATCACCAGCACGGCCGATTGCGGCGCACCGAGCGCCCTCAGCGCCCCGATCTGGCGGCGGCGCTGGCCGATATGCATGACGGTGACCATCAGCACGGCCGCGGCAACGAGAATCTGTGCACCAACAGCGACGGCGGACAGGACGCGCTTGGCATCGCCGAGCGTCCCGTAGAGATTGGTCAGCACCTCGCCCGGGAACACGGCAAGCGTGCCATTGCCGCGAAAGTCCTGCCGCAGCTTATAGGCGTCGGCAATGGTCTTGGGCTTGACGAGGATGGCCGGAAGACCGGGTGTTTGTACCGTCCAATGCTCGTCGATGGGCGCATCGGGATCGACAGAAGCATGCGCGTGACCGGCATGAGCGTCATGTCCGGGCTCTTCTGCCGTCCCCTCCGCTTCTGCAGAGTGACCGTCGCCACCCATACCGTGCAGGCTCCAGACCGATTGGATCGGCACCAGGATTGCCCGGTCCCAGGAGGTGCCGGTGGGCGCCATCCGGCCGGTGATGCGATAGGCGAGTTCGGTATGCGTCTCGCCCCCCAGCGCCGCAAGCCCATGCGTGGGTTTTACCTCGTAGCCGAGCGGCAGGGTCACGGCGGCACCGATGACCGCCTCGCCCGCCTTTGAAAACACGCGCCCCTCCGGCATTGCCGATAGATTGTTGACGAGTGCCATAGACGTGCCGACGATGGGATAGCCGGAAAAGGAATCGCCGAAGCCGACGGGTGCCGCCCAGGAGACGCGCGGATCGCTGGCGAGCTTGCCCAGCACATCTCCCGACATCAGGGGCAGGGGGGAGGGTTGCAGGAAGACGGAGGACAGCAGCAACTGCGTTTCACTGCCGGGAGCGCCGACGACGAGATCGAAACGGTCGGCGGCACGGGCGCTGCCTAGCCTCAGTGCCCGCTCCTGCAGGGTGACGGCCACGCCGAGCGCCGTGGCAAAGGCGATCAAAAGCACGACGACCAGCGATCCCAGCCAGAGACGGCGCAGATCCGAAAAGATGAAACGGGTCATGCCGCCTTCTCCCGGTGCTCTCGATCCGACGCGATACGGCCGGCCGACAGCGTGATGCGGCGATCCAGCCGGCCGCTCAGCCGTTGGTCATGCGAGACGACAATCAGCGTGCTTTCGTTGCGCACGGACAGATCGATCAACAACCGGGCGACGGCATCGCCGCTTTCGCTGTCAAGGCTTGCCGTCGGCTCGTCGGCGATCAGAACACCAGGCTTGCGAAGCAGTGCGCGTGCAATTGCCACTCTTTGCATTTCGCCACGTGACATGGTCTCGATCTTCTGGGCAGCGCGGCTCAGCCCGACGGCATAGAGTAGCATCAGCGCCCGGTCGGGATCACCGGGCTTGACCGCGCGCGACAGGCGGGCGGGCAAAAGGATGTTGTCGATCGCGCTCAAGCCGGGGAAAAGATGGAAATCCTGCATGACGAGACCGATATGCGCGCCACGCCAGCGATCGCGGCTGCGCTCGGACATTTCAGCGATATCAACGCCACCCCAGCGGACGGAGCCGCCCGGAGCGCACCGCTCAAGTCCGGTCAACACGTTGACCAGCGTGCTCTTGCCAGAGCCCGAGGCACCGGTGATGGCAACTCGGCTGCCGGCCTCGATGGACAGCGAGGCGATATCGAGAACAGGCGTGGGCAGGCCGCTATAAGACACGGAGACGGAGGAAAGATCGAGCGACAGCATGAATCAGACCGACGCATAGTCGGCATCGCGCAGCCGCAACAGGCTGACGAAACCAGTTTCCGGATCGGTCCAGGAGCCGAATTCGAGAATACCCCGCGCCTCGATCGCTTGCGACGGCTGCACGAATGTCTGCTTTTCTCCGAGATAGACGACGACGATATTATCCGGCCAGTCGGCATCCGACGAGCAGAAAGGGCAGAGCGACATCGGAATTTCGGTGAGCACGAAAAAGGCGGCCTCGGCTTTCAACGGCGGCGCCATGAAGCCTTTGATCGTTATCTCCCGGCCAGCCAGCGACTTGACCTTTTCAGAGAACTCCAGGCCGAGAACGCCGAACTTGCTGTAGAGTTCACCAAACGCCAAGGATGGAAGAGCGGCATCGGACGGTCGCGCGGCCAAGGCCAAGGGCAGGGCGGCCAGCAGGCGTAACGCGTCGCGGCGCGTGTTTCCTGTGAAAGAGCGGATCATATGGCCACCTTTAGTCTGACGTGTCACCGGAAAATAGAATCCAGCTAAGGAAATCAATCATCAAGCGATGAAGGGTCGTAACGGCGGGCTGCGGACAGCCCACCGGTACGGCGCTTGAATGATCAGTTGGTCTGCTTCACGCCGAGTGCCATGGTATCGACGAGGACGCGATAGACGTCGCTCTGCTCCATGTAGCCTTTGAAGCCGTCGGAGCCGGGGCCGATGGCCTGCAGCACGACGTCATCGACGGCGTGGACGCCCGAATCGCCTTCCTTTGGAATATTACCGGCGACGAAGACTGCGCCGGGCACATCCTTGTAGGCTTCGTTGGCGATATATTCCTTATTTTCATTCTGGATCGCCGGAACGAACGGGCCATCCAGCTTCGGGCGGAAGGTTTCGTAATGATCCGGGCCGTTGTTGGCGTTCAGGAACAGGCGGCGTGTGACATCGACCTTGTCCGGATAACCATCGTTATTTTCGTCGGTATAGTTCGGGAAACCGGCACTCGCGTAAGTGCCGACCTTTTCGCGCATGTCGGTGCCCGGCTTTTCGTCATCGACGGTGCCGATGATCGAGACGCCATGCGTGTGGTCGCCGGTGACGACGATCAGCGTGTCGGGGTTTTTGGCCGCAAATTCACGGGCGACACCGATCGCCTTGTCAAACTCGATCGTATCGACGACGGCACGATCCCAATCGAGCGGGTGGGACATCTTGTCGATATTTGCGGCTTCGACCATCAGGAAGAAGCCTTCCGGATTTTTCGACAGGTTATCGAGCGCGACCGTGGTCATCTCGACGAGGCCCGGCTGGTTTGGAAACTTCCCGACTGTGCCCTTCTTGAGGAATTCGCGGTCGAGCGTGGTGTCCATGTTGCCGGTGTGGAAGATGCCGAGGATCCTGCCGGTATTGGTGCCGGCCGCAATTGCCAGTTCGGTCTTGTCGGTTGCGAGCGTGTAACCGGCTTCCTGGAACAGCTTGACATAGTCCTTGTCGTCCTTGCGCTTCGAGCCTGGCGTCGCCTGCGGCAGGAAGTAGGCAGAGCCGCCACCGAGCAGCACATCCGGCTTCACGTCGAACAGCATGCCGTTGATCTCGGCCTTGTCACCGCGCTTGCGGGTATGGGCAACGACCGCTGCCGGTGTCGCATCCTGCAGTTCGGCGGTCGAAACGATGCCGATCGACTTCTTGGTCTGGCGGCGAATGGCTTCTGCGAGCGTCTCAACCTTCGGATCGTCAAACGAATCCGGGGTACGGTCGGCATAGACGCCGATGGCGTTCACGGCCGTCTTGTGGCCGGTCATATAGGCGGACATGGTATTGGCGGAATCGGTGGCAACCGCGTCGGTTGCCGAGGTGCCGATGAAGGCGGCCGGCGGCACGTCGTCGAGATTCAGGCGGCCGTTCGCCTTGCCTTCCGAAATGCCCTTGGACATGATGCGGGCGGCGGTGCGATGCGCGACCGAGAAACCGTCAGCGATCAGGAAAATGACGTTCTTTGCCTTCTGGGTTTCGCCGGTATTGTAGACATCCCAGGTGACCGACTTCGATTCAGAACCGGCGGTCACTTCGATCGTGTAGGCGCCTTCGGCCGGCAGAACGAGGCCGCGGGCGATCATCGCCGAGCCCAAGACCTTGTCTTCCTTGCCTTTTTCTTCAGCGACGAATTCGGCTTCCTGGCCGAGCACGGTCTTGTAATCCTGGCCGTTAACGGTGATCTTGACGTCTTCGGGCTTCACGACCGACTTGAACTCGACCTTGAAATCGAAGGGCGAGCCGGCAAGAATGGTTGCGCGGTCGAGCGGATAAACTGTGGTGGCCTGTGCGGCCCCAGCAAGGAATGTCGTGGCGGCGAGCGCCGACAGAAGCATACGCATGGAAAACCCCCTAATGGTTTGAGCTGACGGCTCGCAATAGTCACCACGGATGACAGCGGCATGACAGTTCCGTAACGTTTTGGCGGCGGCAGGTGGAACGCCAGTTAGCGCAGCAATCCGAAGCTTTCTGTTGACTCTGCGCCAAAAGCGCGTAAGAGCAGCAACGGAAAAGGACCCCACCCATGCACCGTTTTGGTTACGCCATCGCTGCGCTGATCGCCCCGGCATTCGCTGCCGGGCGGGTACGTTCTTTCTCGGTATTTTCCAAAACAACGGCCAAAACGACGACGAAAACCGTCTGACGTCTCTGGCCACCGCTCTCTCCCCGGCACGGCCGGGGACCTGAAACCCGCGCCTTTGGCCGGCGGGTTTTCCCCAAAAGCCCCGCGGAGAGACAGAAAGAGAGCAAAAGACAATGGGTTTCAAGATTGCTATTGCCGGCGCGACCGGAAATGTTGGCCGCGAAATGCTGAACATCCTGGAAGAGCGCGGCTTTCCGGCAGATGAAGTCGTGGCACTGGCCTCGGCCCGCAGCCAGGGCACCGAAGTCTCCTTCGGCGACAAGACGCTGAAGGTCAAGAACCTCGAAAACTACGATTTTTCCGACACCGATATTTGCCTGATGTCGGCCGGGGGCGCCGTATCGCTGAAGTGGTCGCCGAAGATCGGCGCGCAGGGCTGCGTCGTCATCGACAATTCCTCGGCCTGGCGCTACGATCAGGACGTACCGCTGGTGGTTCCGGAAGTGAACCCCGACGCCATTACCCAGTTTACCAAGCGCAACATCATCGCCAACCCGAATTGCTCGACCGCGCAGCTCGTCGTGGCGCTGAAGCCGCTGCATGATTTCGCCAAGATCAAGCGCGTCGTCGTCGCCACCTACCAGTCGGTCTCCGGCGCAGGCAAGGATGGCATGGACGAGCTGTTCAACCAGACCCGCGCCGTTTTCGTTGCCGATCCGATGGAGAGCAAGAAGTTCACCAAGCGCATCGCCTTCAACGTCATCCCGCACATCGATGTGTTCATGGAAGACGGCTACACGAAGGAAGAGTGGAAGGTGATGGCCGAAACCAAGAAGATCCTTGATCCGAAGATCAAGCTGACCTGCACGGCCGTGCGCGTCCCGGTTTTCATCGGCCATTCGGAAGCGATCAATATCGAATTCGAAAACGAGATCACCGCCGATCAGGCCCGCGACATCCTGCGCGAAGCGCCGGGCTGCCTTGTCATCGACAAGCATGAGAACGGCGGCTACATCACGCCTTACGAAAGCGCTGGCGAAGACGCGACCTATATTTCCCGCATCCGCGAGGACGCCACCGTCGAGAACGGCCTGAACATCTGGGTCGTTTCCGACAACCTGCGCAAGGGTGCCGCCCTCAACGCCATTCAGATTGCCGAACTCCTCGTCAGTCGCGGCCTCATCAAGGCGAAGAAACAGGCTGCCTGATCAGGAAGTTTTAACCAATTATACCCAATCGGGATGCTATCAACCCTTCGGTTTGATCGTCGCGATTGGGTAAAAAGCCTCGCATGATCCGTAAAAGGAATGCGGGGCTTCTTTGTAAAAAGGCAACTGTGACGTTTTTTCACGGTTAAAAGGAGGATTCACGTGAAACACGGCCTCCCGATACTGTAGCAACGTCGTGACAGAAACCGCAAAGACTGGCATTTTGCGGTCACAATTTTGGATTCGGGCAATACGGGGTATTTCATGCGCAAGGCAAAATGCGTACTGGCAGGTTTCACGGCGATGATTGCGGCAGCGATCCTGCCATCGGTGGCACAGGCTGCGCAATGCAGCAACACATCGGCAGGCTTCGACGCCTGGGTCGAGGATTTCAAGGGCGAAGCCGCCGGCCGCGGCATCAGCCCGTCGGTGCTGAACAAGGCCTTCGCGAACGTCACCTATAATAAGGCGACGATCCGCGCCGACCGTGGGCAGAAGAGCTTCAAGCTATCGCTGAACCAGTTCATGCAGAAGCGTGGCGGCCAGACGATTATTTCGCGCGGCAAGAAGATGAAGGCGCAGAACGCCGCTCTCTTCAATTCCATCGAAAACCGCTACGGCGTTCCGGCTGGCCCGATCATCGCGATCTGGGGCATGGAAACCGGTTTCGGCGGCTTCATGGGCAAAGAACACACGTTGTCGGCTGTATCGACGCTGGCCTTCGATTGCCGCCGGTCCGACTATTTCACCAACCAGCTCTACGCGGCGCTGACCCTCGTCCAACGCGGCGACCTGAGCCCGGACGCGCGCGGCGCAGCGCACGGCGAAATCGGCCAGACGCAGTTCCTGCCGGCCAATGTGCTGAAATACGGCGTCGATGGCGACGGCAACGGCCATGTCGACATGGTCCGCTCCAAGGCGGACGCGCTGTTTTCGACCGCCAACTTTCTGCGCGGCCACGGCTGGAGCGCCGGTGGTGGTTATCAGCCAGGCCAGGCCAATTTTGGCGCGATCCAGGGCTGGAACGCTGCCAGCGTCTACCAGCAGGCCATAGCCATCATCGGCGCCGAGATCGACGGCGGCTGATCAAGCCCTCCATCGGGATGAATGCATCCGCAGTCCGGAAACGGGCTGCGGATTTTTTATGGATGAAGAGGGGGAAGGCGGCTCTTTTGAAGCGATGTGCCTCCCCATACTCCGTCATCCTCGGGCTTGACCCGAGGATCCCGTGACGGCGCACGTCGCGCTCTGTGAATGGATCCTCGGGTCAAGTGTATGGCCTTGAGACATAGTTGACATGTGTTCGGAGACATCCCTGACACTTTTGCCGT
>NZ_LMFB01000016.1:0-8676 GCF_001426685.1 Rhizobium sp. Root483D2
GCGGAAGCGCAGGTGCTGATGGCCGCCATTGCCTTCAACATGCGCCGCTGGGTGACAATGGCCACCTGACCAAGGCCGCACCGCGCCTAAAAACTGAAAAAACCACCCCCAACCGGCCCAGAACCTGCTCAGGAGACTGAGCCAGGGCAAAAGAACTCGCTTATCCTGTGGCCACATCAGTCAATTCGACGATTATGCAACGGTCCCCGCAGGGGAGAAGAGGGTTCCGGAGTGTGCCGCATATCCCTTCGCCCCGTTTACGGGGAGAAGGTGCGCGAAGGGCGGATGAGGGGCTTTTGTGGCACCGATGAGGGGCTTTTGCAGTCGCAAGAAGCAACAGCACCTCGCTTCAGAATTTTACTCTGGATCGATTCCGCTCCAAACATGCTATACACTCGGCATCGGCCGTCATCCGTTCAGCCCGGCTGCCGTTTTCCCGTTCATCGTCCGCCGGTCACGATCCGGTCAGTATCCGGTTCTATCCACAGTCCATGCAGCAGAATTCGGAAACACGGTGGGGTACTTTCAAGACGGCGCTGGTTGCCTCTGTGGCCGTGCATGTGATTGCCGCAGGCTTCCTGATTTTCGATCTGCCGGCGCCGCAGCCGGACGAACCGGAGGCGGTCAAGGTCGAGATGGTGCCTGATCCGGAGAAGAAGCCCGAGCCCGAGAAGAAGCCAGAGCCGATTAAAGAGCCGAAGCCGCAGGAAGACGTCAAGCCGCTCGAAAAGCGGGTTACCAAGGACGGAGGCGAGCAGGCGCCAAAGGCCAAGCAGCAACAGCAGGCCGAGCAGGTCGTCAAGGAGCAGGCGGACGCGAAGACGGCCGAAGCCGAAAAGGCGCAAGCCCAAAAGGCCGAGGCTGAGAAGGCCGAGCCTCAGAAGGCGGAAGCCCAGAAATCGGAAGTCCAGAAGGCCGAAACCCAGACATCGGAGGCCGAGAAGGCTGAGGCCGCGAAGGCGGAAGCGCAGAAACCTGCGGCGCAGCCGATGCAGCCGCAAGCCTTTGAATCCGCATCCAAAGACGGCGGCAAGGAGGCGGGCGGCGACCGCCCGTCCGAGCAGCAGAAGACGGCCGGGACTGAGCCGCGCACGGAGCGGGCGGCGCCGCTGGCAAACGACAAGGTGCCCGACGACAATCCGCAGGTGCGAAAGCCGCTGGATATGCAGGCGGACACTCCGGCTGCGGCCAAGTTGCCGGAGGTCGATCTGCCGCAATCATCCAGTGCCAATCCTGTGCTCAATGAAGGCGAAGCGCTGATCGAGACGGTTCCGGTCCCGAAAGCCAAGCCGCAGGAGCAGCCGGTGGATGTGGCAACGTCTGATCCGCAAACATCCGCATCGGCGGGTGGCACCGATGCCAGACCCAGCCGCCCGCCATCGGATCTGAAGCAGGCGAGTGAGCTTTATTCGGCCGATACCTTGTCCGATCCGCGCGTGCGTCAGGCGCTGGGCAAGCTGCCCAAGGAACGGCGGATCGCGCAGATGTGCATGATCGAGACGCTGGAACAGGTTCGCCGCGCCCGTCCGGATACGGTGCCGCAGGGGTTGTTCTTCGATCCGCGCAATGGCTCCCCCATCGCCGGGCAGGTGATGACGGCCGGTGGTGCGGCCTACAAGACCGCGCAAGGCTGGATCGATGTCGATTTCCAATGCACCGTCAATGCCGGCACCGATGGCATCACCGCTTTCCGTTTTGCGGTCGGCAGTCCGGTGCCGAAAAGCCAGTGGGAGGCGCGGCGGTTTCCGAAAAACTGAGCCGCAGCCCCTCCGTCTCCCCTACTTGTAAAACCCCTCGCGCAGGTTGATGCCGTGCTCCAGCCAGGCTTTCATGGCGCAGAGCGCGCCGGTCCAGCCCTCGCAATTGCCGTAGGAACCTTTCAGCCCGCGTTCTGTCTGATGCCAGCCTTCTTCCGAGATGGTCACCAGCGTGCGGCCCGTATCGGCAGGCTCGAAGGTCATTGTCACCGTCGTGTCGTATTTCGGCGTGTCCGAGCCCGGTCCCTCATAGGCGGCCCATCGAAGGACGATCTTTTCGTCCTTCACCACCTCGATCACCTCAACCGGAAAGGCGCCGGGAAAATCGTGAAAATCCCAGGTGACGGTAGCGCCGGTTTCGAGCCTTCCCTTGGCACCGCCGGTGGTGAAATAGCGGGACAATTGCTCCGGATCGACCACCGCCTCGAAAACCTCCGATACCGGTCTGGCGATCCGGCCTGCGACCCTGAATTTCAGTTCCATGACTTTTTCTCCTGTTTTTGCTTGTTCTCGGGCTCATTATGTTATAAAAATATAACATGTCAACTGATGAAAAAAACGATAGAATCTTCAAGGCCTTGGCCGCTTCCAGCCGGCGCGCCATGCTCGATATGCTGAAAGACCACCCCCAGACGACGGGGGAGCTCTGCGCGCGCTTTCCCGCGCTCGACCGTTGCACGGTGATGCAGCACCTCAAGGTCCTGGAGGCCGCCGATCTCGTTATCGTCAAGCGCGAGGGCCGCGAACGGTGGAACTATCTCAACCCGCTGCCGATCAAGGACATTCACGACCGCTGGATCGGGCCCTATGCCGCCCAGGCCGTCACTCTGCTCGGCCGCCTGAAGGACGACCTGGAAGGGTAGGGCGCGTCCTGCGCCAGCGCTTTCCACCGGCGCGTCACCGGCGCGCAGAAAAGGGCTTGCCAAATGAAAACTATATCGTAAGATATATCTAGTGTTATATCTTACGAAGGAAGTTTCCTATGTTTGGACGTCATCGCGGTCACGGGCCGCGCCATCACGATGAAACCTGCCGCGAGCGGCATGCCCATGGAGGTCACGGCGGCCATGGCCGTCACGGGCCCGGCCGGTTCGAAGGCGGCTTTGCCTCGCGCGACGGTTTTCGCGCCGGGCGCAAGTTGTCCTCCATCGATCTGCAATTGCTGATCCTGTCGCTCCTTGCCCGCCAGCCCGCCCACGGCTACGAGCTCATCCGCACCATCGAGGAAATCTCCGGCGGCTTTTATGTGCCGAGCCCCGGCATGATCTATCCGGCCTTGACCTATCTCGATGAAATCGGCCATGCGGTGGCCGAGGCCGATGGCAACAAGAAGCTTTTCAGCATCACCGATGCCGGACGTGCCGCGCTCGAAGAGGGCCGGGCGGCGGCCGATCGCATCATCGAAGGCCTTGGCCGCATCGGCGCCAAGATGGATGCCGTGCGCGATGTCTTCGAGGGCCGGGGGCCTGGCGAAGATCCGGAGGCGCACGGCCATCACGCGCTGGAAATCGCCCGCCAGGCGATCAAGGCCTCGCTGTTTCACAAGCGCGGCTGTTCGTCTGAAGAAGCGGCGCGGCTTGCGGATATCCTGCGGCGCGCCGTGGACGAGATCAATCGCGGCTGAAACCGCACAGTTCGAAGGATTTTCCATGACTGAAAGACACGCCGTCGCGCGCGTCCGCCATGAGTTGCGCCGCCGTCTTCTCACCGTCAACACGGCCGAGCGGCTCACCCCGCAGATGGTCCGCGTCACGCTGACCGGCGATGACCTCGAAGGTTTCGTCAGCGCCGGTTACGACGATCACGTCAAGCTGTGCCTGCCGCTTGACGGGCAGGACAGCCCCGTCTGGCCGGTTGGACCCGATGCGCCCGCTTTACCGGACGGCATCGTGGCGTCGCCGATGCGCGATTTTACGCCACGCCGCCACGATGCGGAACAGCGCGAGCTGGTGGTCGATTTCGCCATCCACGCGGCCGGCCCCGCCACGCAATGGGCCTCAGCCGCCCGGCCCGGCAGCAGGCTCGGCGTCGGCGGCCCGCGCGGGTCCTTCGTCGTCAGCGATGATTTCGACTGGTACCTTCTGATCGGCGACGAAACCGCACTTCCCGCCATCGGCCGCAGGCTCGAGGAGCTTCGCGCCGGTGTTCCGGCATTCGTCATCGCCACCGTCGCGGGCGCAGAGGAGGAGCAGGTGTTCGAAACGCAGACCCGGCTTGAAACCCGCTGGATCCACCGCCCGCTGGATAATGCCAGTGACCCCGCCTTCCTGATCGAGGCGGCAAGATCGCTGCCGCTGCCGGACGGAGACGGCTATATCTGGATTGCCGGCGAAAACGACACGGTAAAGCTCCTGCGCCGGTTTTTCGTCGAAGAGCGCGGCCATAACCGCGCCTGGATCAAGGCGGCCGGTTATTGGCGCAAAGGCAGCGCCGGTTTCCACGAGAACCATAACGAAGGCTGAGACGCCTTGAAACCAACGCTGCAGCGGCCACGGACAGGCAGGATGTCCCTGGCCGCGATCGCGTTTTCGCCGTTGATCCTGATCTCTGCGAGGGGTCGAAGAGATTCAAGGGCAACTTTTTACGAATTGCAGCCGTACCATCAGCCATGTAGTCAGGTCTTCGGCCGGAACGGTTCCGATCGGCCTGTGCAACGAGACCTTTGGCAACGAGACCGGGGCAAGGAGACAAGTTGACATGGCGGTCGTACGGGCATTCGGACAATCATCCGCCGATCAGCGGGAAATCGACCGGCTGGCGGCGCTGGACGCTTTCGACCTGCTCGACACGCCGCATGACGAGGGCCTCGACCGGGTGGTCGGGTTGATCAAGGAGATCTTCACCGTCGAGATCGGCATCGTCTCGCTGATCGATGCCCACCGGCAATGGTACAAGTCCTGCGCGGGCATGCCCGTCGATGAGATGCCGCGCCAGGACACGTTCTGCCGTTATGTCGTCGACAGCGAAGAACCCATCATCGTTCAGGATGCCACCCGTGATATCCGGTTTTCACAGCATCCCGCTGTCACCGGCGAGGGCCATATCCGCTTCTACGCCGGTGTTCCCTTGAAGACCAAGGCGGGGCACACGATCGGAACGGTCTGCGCCATCGACCGCCGGCCGCGCTCGTTTGGTAACCGCGACCTGACTATTCTCACGGAATTGTCCGGCGTCGCGATGGACCGGATTTCGCTGATGCAGTCGGCCGCCACCGACAGCCTGACCGAGGCGCTGACGCGGCGCGCCTTCAAGCAGGAGGCCGACCAGCTGATTTCGCTCGCCCTTCGCCACCAGCACGACCTGTCCTGCATCGTGCTCGATGTCGATCATTTCAAACGTGTCAACGACACCCACGGCCATGCCGCCGGCGACGAGGTCCTGAAAAGCGTCGCTGCCACCTGCAAGGCGGCGCTGCGGGCAGGGGATCTGTTCGGGCGTCTCGGCGGCGAGGAATTCGCCATCCTCCTGCCGCATGTGGACCGGGAGGGCGCGGTGGCCGCCGCCGAAAAGGTCCGGGCGCTGATTGCCGGACATCAGGTCGGCGAACAGGCGTTGAAGGTCACCGCGAGCTTCGGCATCTCGGCGCTGTCGATCGTTGGCAAGGATATCGAGACCCTGCTCGCCCAGGCCGATGCCGCCATGTACAAGGCCAAGCATACCGGCCGCAACCGCTGCGTCTCCTGGAGTTCGCTGCAGGCGGAGCAGACGGAGGGGACACGGCGGCGGGTGCTGAAAGCGGGCTCGATCGTCTTCAACGACCGGCGCTCGACCATCGACTGCACCGTCCGATCGCTCGGCAGCGACAGCGCCGGCCTGTCGGTTTCCAATTCCGCCGGCATTCCCGCCGAATTCCTCCTGTCGATCAAGGGCGAAGGCTTCGAGACCCGCTGCCGGGTGATCGCGCAGGACCGGCAAAATCTTGAAGTGGCGTTCCGCTGAGGATTAGAACAGCAAATCTTCTGCAATGAATTCTAGCGACCCACGCAACTATGAAGTTGCGAAAATTCGCTGGCGGAACGAAATTCTATCCTTGGCTACAGCGGAATTTCTTTTGGTCAAGCATCAAGCTGACGCATACTTATTAATTTCGTCGAAGTATAGACGCTCGCTGTCATCCTTAAAGGAAGATTTACTCTCCGAAAGCGAGGATAGCTTCTGGAAAATGTGGACGTAAATGATCTTATGGACGTCGTTCCGCAAATTGTTGTCGTCAGGAGCATCCATTTGGGCATCGGCATCAAGATATAGGTCGAGCAGCGAAAGCAGTCCATCCTTGTCAATCTCGTCTATTTTGCGCCATTCACCAGAACCCACCAACCAAAAATAACCGGATCCATCTTCAATCTTTAAGATCTTCATAAGTCCCGCTCCGTTCTTCGTAGGTTTTCACTCCTGCCTCCAGGTTTCCAAGAAGTATGTCCCTTGTTGGCAGTTCTAATCCGTCCGCAGAGACAAGTCTCTTGCTTGTTGGCAGCCCGGAGAAAATTCGCCACTTGATCTCTGTGCCCGCTACTTCCTTCTGAGTGTATAGGATGTAATCCGGGCGGATCGAAACTCCTACGGTGTTATTGTGGGTAACCACGACCACCGGCATCTTCCTGGACATTTCTTTTATGATTTCATTAACTTCGGCCTTCAGAAAATGGTTGTCGAACGACGACTCTGGTTCATCTATAAGGAGGACATCTGCAGAGCTCGCTCCCTCTATCTTGTCTAGCAAGAAAAATTCCGACCTTTCTCCCCCAGATGCAGAGAGCCCATCCCTATTGAGAATTTTATATTCGACCTTGACAAGATATTTACTGAAATCAGAAGCGTCGACTGGAGATCCGATCTTTCCAAGCTCTTGCAGAAATTCATAGGGGCGATCATATTTGTCGAAGGCTGCGCTAAAGCCTTTGGTCGATCTGGAAAGGTCTTTTAGTTCGCCACCCCTGGTAAATGGCCCGACCTGAGCAACAATCTCAAAGCTTCCTTTTTTCTTCCGAAGCGGAATTTTCGGTTTGCGAGCCGCTTTTACAAGCTCCTCGAATTTGACTATAGCTCTTTTATTGGTTGCGACTTTCAGAAGATCAACGTCCGTTACACTAGGCGCAGATGACTTTCTCTGTAGCCTCCCTTTAATGTCTTGAATGGCAGTGTTCACCCAGTCTTTTTTTATGTTCCCCTCTTTTTGAGAGCTGTAAGTCATCATCAACTCAACGTATAGCGCCCTCAGCGCATCTTGCGGAATATGCTTATCGATTATTGTTCTATACTCAACGTTACTGACGAGGCGTTTTGTCGAAGATATTAGTGTCTCTAGGCCCAATAGGTTTTTTTGCTGAAACGGCTCCTCGTTATAAATCGTAGCTTTCGAGAATGCGTCATGCCTACTTGTGTCACGTGCATAATTTAGCAGCGTGGACACATATTCCTCCACGTCGTCTATATCCGATTGCAGGTCGATTTCGAGCATATGCCCAACCGCCTCTTGCAGATCTGCCAGATACTCGCGGGAAAAAAGGCTGGTTTTCTCACTAAGAAAATCTTTGAATTTTTTTTCGTCTTCTAATTCGTTGCGAGCCACAAGATCAAACTGCCGTATATATTTTGTATCCTTGGCTCCGAACCAATCGTAAATTCTTTGCAGCGTATAAGACTTACCAGACGATCGATCGCCTAACACTACATTCAGGCCAGTTGAAAGCTTCTGACCGTCGGGAAATATCTGGAAGTGGCTATTCCCACCGGTGCTCGACAAAGACACCTTATCTCTGTCCTTAAGCACTTGCCGCAGAGTGCCGAACGTCAGCTCTTCACAATCGACATATGTTTGTTTGGTAGGAAGATCGGAAAGAGTGTCGCTAATTCGACAGTCGCTGAAAAATACTGGCACGAGCATCTCACGGTCCTTGAGACAAGCCATGAATTTTTTAGGGCTGCTGACTTCGCCGCAGTGAATATGACCCTCAAATCGCTCCAAACTTTCAGGGCCGATCTTTGGGTCCTTCAGATAGTGTGGAATGAGGATGTATTGGCGGAGTTCTCCGAATATAGAAACAAATTCGTCATGCCTGAGAGGAGATCCGGTCTTCTGCCATTGCTGTGCCACCAAATCACATCGACTAGAAAAATCAGCTAAATTTCTTCCGTCGGCCAAGACCAAGATGTGAAATTTTTCAACATCAACTTCTATCCCTGGAAGAACAAGGATATCCAGAAATGAACTGATTTTTTCGAATTGATCCCTGTCGAACAGATTATGGTTGGTTATCGCAACACAGTCTAGTTCAGCATCGCGCACATAGCGCTTGAAATTGTCCTTGCTAAACAGAAAATCTCGATCCTGGGAGCTAGTCTTTGTGTGGATGTGTAAATCTATTTTTTTCAAACAAATACCCTCCCATTCTGCATGAAGTTAATATCTGATCTGGGAGGAGGAAACCATGCACTGAATTTTTCCTGCCCTCTTTTCCCGCAAATCGACTTAACGTTCCGCTTTCGCGAATGTCGCTGCCCGATATCTATACACGGCCATGAATACTTGCATCACGCGGGGATGGTGCCGGAGCGCCCGCCAACCGGACGCTACCGCTAACCAGCTGAAACTTCTGGACTTCGCTTGGCCGAAGCGAGACGCGTTTCGCATCCCCGGCCTGACATCATCCCCCAAAATCCCCGCCGTAAAAACCCGTGCCATACTCACTTCGTCCCATCACGGATACACCGGTTTGCGTTGCCGGCGAGGTGGGGCCGGTGCCCGGACGGTTTTGCGGAACGCGCGCAAAATCCCCGGGGCTGCGTGAAAGGTGGTTCTCCTCCGGTTCGCCAATGAACCGGGCGTGCCGGGTTCGTCACGCCGTCTTATGACGGCCCAGGGCGAAACCCCGCCTTATTGAAAAGCCTGGCGGATAAGCGGCCGGGCTGGGGCATTGGA
>NZ_LMFB01000016.1:8684-40676 GCF_001426685.1 Rhizobium sp. Root483D2
AGAGAGGCGCAGAAGAACCTGAGAAGCGCGGCAAAAGACACCGAAACGGGGCACATCGCGTGTCACCTACACTTATTACACTGAGGCACCCGATGTGCCCCGGCCGACCCTGCCGTGCCAAAAGCCGGCAGACATTGCAGATGAGACAAACCACGGGCCAAAACCGCGCCGCGTGATGGAAAACCGTATTCATCATTTTGATCGCCTGCATCCATCCGGAAAAGGAGAAAGACATGCTGCCGGCCTGCGATCCTGAAAAATTGCCGCTTCACCCCGATTTGTTCGAGTTGCTGTGCCGCACGGCTGTCGCGAGAATGGGAGTTCCCGCCTTCTGCCGGCTGCGCAAATGCGGCCGGGAGGAGGAATGCACCGGCACGCTGACGCTGCGGGAAATCCCGCATTGGTTTCGCGGCCTGACAGATGTCGATGCGCTGCTGCCTCTCTGCATTGCCAATTCGGACGACGCCTGGTTCCGTGCATTCGTCCTTCAATGGATCCTGTGCCGGGAGGATTATCTCGGCCGCGTCCGTCCGCCCGAAGCGGTTCGCAGCCTGCTTGCCCTTGACGAGCAGTGGCCGGTTTCCATCTATATGGACGAGCAAGTAAAAATACCTGCCGCCGTAAGCGCCTTGACCGGCGAGATGCAGACATTGCTCGACGATCTGAAGGCTTCCCTGGAAAGCAAGTCTTCAGATGTTCAAAAAGGCGCATCTCTTTGAGGAGACTGACATGCCCTATGTTGATGGATTTATCGTCGCCGTTCCGAAGGACAATATCGAGGCCTACAAGGATCTGGCGCGCACGGCAGGCGAGGTCTGGAAGGAATATGGCGCACTCTCCTATGTCGAATGCATCGGCGACGATGTGCCCTATGGCGAGCTCACCTCGTTCCCGCGCGCCGTGCAGGCGACCGATGACGAGGTCGTGGTCTTTTCCTGGATCACCTACCCCTCACGCGAAGAGCGTGACGAGATCAACAAAAAGGTGATGGCCGATCCGCGCCTGAGCATGGACAATTTTTCCATGCCGTTCGATGGCAAGCGGATGATCTATGGCGGCTTCAAAAGTTTTCTGGACCTGTAATTGGAGCGCCAAGCGGGTGGCGGCTTGAAAGGATATCATGCCCCAGACGATCATCACCCTTCAGACCCGTGGTGCCGGTCTCTACGAGTTTACCGGCGAGGCGCAAGCGTTCGTGCGCAGGGCCGGTCTGGAGGAGGGGCTTTTGACCGTCTTCGTGCGCCACACGTCCTGCTCGCTGCTCATCCAGGAAAATGCCGATCCGGACGTCCGGCGCGATCTCGACGCCTTCTTCAAGCGCCTGGTGCCGCCGTCTGACGATCCTTCGATGGGCTGGATCATCCACACTGCCGAAGGTCCTGACGACATGCCAGCCCATATCAAGGCGGCGCTGACGCAGGTATCGATCGGCATTCCCGTCGGAGCGCGCGGCCTGATGCTCGGCACCTGGCAGGGCCTTTACCTGTTTGAACACCGCGACCGCCCGCACCGCCGCGAGGTTGTGCTGCATCTGGGTGGATGATGATGCAGGGAGACTGCTGCTTTCAAGAGGCCGCAAGATTGAAATTACGGGAACAAAAACAAATGTTTGGTGTTGTTACAGTTTCAACGCAAGCGCGGCTCCATCCAAGGTTTAAACGCCGCTGAACGTCCGCATATCGCTGGGGTTTCATCCCGAATTGTTACCGTTTCACGGTGCCGCGCACCGCCCACACAGACACGAGGACCAACATTGACCGACGCGCAGACCATTGCCAGCCGCTTCATGCAGGCCCTGAACGAGCGGGATTTCGATGTGATCGCCACATTCCTCGACGAGGATGTAGCGCTGGATACGCTGACCGGCCAGCGCACCATCGGCGCCGGTCCCCTGCGCATGGCGGTCATGAGCTATTTCCGTCATTTCGACGAAAGCTTCAGCGATATGGTGCTGATGCACGATGCGTTCGGCCAGCGTGTCGCCGTCGATCTGACGGCGCGCGGCCATTACCGCGAGAGCATGCCGGGCTTTGCCGAGGCGAACGGCCAGTCCTATTCGATCCCCAGCGTCTTCGTCTTCGAGTTCGAAAACGGCGCGGTGACCCGGCTCAGCCATTACCGCAATATCCGCGTTTTCGAAGAGATGCTGTCCCGCTGATTCCTTCTGCCTTTTTCTGGCCACTCAGGCGCGCTTCTTTTCAGCCTGAACGCCGGATGAACGGCAGATTCGGGTTTCGTTCAGCCAGGCCGGATTAGGGTTTTCTCAATGCCCAGAACAAGGCGGCGCCAAAACAAGGCGGTCGTAAAACAAGGTGGGCAAACATTTTAGGGTTTGGATTCTTGAAGGAGAAACAGTCATGAAACAGATTTTTGCAAAGCTCGCCCTTGCCGGCATGATCGGTTTGACCGGCCTTGGTGCCACGCTGACCCCGGCTGCAGCCGATACGATCACGCTCGGCCTGAGTTCCGGCGGCATCGTCGATGTCCAGTACCGCGATCGTGATCGCGATCGTTATGGCGACGAACGCGACTGGGACCGCGACCGCCGTCATCGCCCGGGCTGGGGCCATGAGCGCCGTGGCCGTTGTGATCCCTGGCTTGCCCAGGAAAAGGCCCGCGATTTCGGCATGCGCCGGGCCCGCGTGGTTGACGTCTCGCCCCGCCGCGTCGTCGTCGAAGGCATGCGCCGTGGCAATTACCGCACCCTGGTATTCGCCAATGCCCGCGGTTGCCCAGTCATCGGCCGTTAAAGTCATCGGCCGCTGACACAGCGACATCGATTCTTTCCGTCTTGTCTCCCCCGGCCGGCGGAAAGTTTAGCCCCTCGCGGTTTTACTGCGGGGGGTGCTTTGTTTTGGGCATAGGCCGCAACGCAGGCTGTGTCGCCACTCCCATCCAGCGCACAAAAAAAATCCCGCCGAAGCGGGATTTGATCGTCCACGGTTGTTGGCCGCGGGCTATTATTGCTTGATCGCGAAGGTGACGTTGACGGTGACGTTATAGCTGTTTTCTCCCGTGGCGATCGGCACGGCATCTGCGGCATATTCCTTTGCCATGGTGCGCATCATCGGCATAGGTTCGGGCCGGGATGAGTTCTCTGAAATTTCAATAATACGGCCGATCGAAACGCCGGCGGCTTCCGACAGGACCTTGCCCTTGGCAACGGCATCCGTCACCGCCGATTTGCGGGCTTCGGTGATCGTTGCTTCCGGCTTGTCGTTGGAAAACTGGATCGAACCGCCCTGGTTGACGCCGAGCGTTACCGACTGGTCGATGATCTCGCCGAGCTTGGCAAGGTCGCGCACCTTGATGGTCAGCGAATTGGCCACCTGGTATCCCGTCAGCACCGGCTGGCGGTTGCCGCCGTCGCTATTGTCCGGATACTGGTATTGCGGATTGACGGCGAAACCGGAGGTCTGCAGGTCGCGATCGGCAATGCCGGATGTTTTCAGCGCGTTCAGCACATCGGCCATCGCCTTGTTATTGGCGTCGAGCGCCTCTTTCGCAGTCTTGGCATCCTTGACGACGCTGAACGACAGGATCGCCAGATCCGGAGCAACGCTGGCGCGGCCTTCGCCCGATACGGTGATCACGGCTTCACGCGGCGTGGCGGTATCCTGCGCAAAGGCCGAAGCCCCGGCAATCCCCGCAAAAGCGGCGGCCAGAACGGCGATCTTGAGGCTGCGGGGCAAATAGGTGGATGTCATGGACAGTTTCTCTCCAGTTGTATTTCGTCCCTGCCACCTTATTGCGGATTGATTGTGTAGGGATTGCGGCAACGTCTTGTGGGAAAACCAGTTTTCCGCTAGAGCCAGTCCCACCCGCGGCCTGCCATTGGCCCGCGGCACCCCGGACACCTCCGGAAGGGCCTGTAGCTCAATGGTTAGAGCCGGCGGCTCATAACCGCTTGGTTGGGGGTTCGAGTCCCTCCGGGCCCACCAATAATATCAATGGCTTAGCTATTAGCGATTTTTGGCGATCCAATTTTCGCAACAATTTGGCAACAAAATTTGCGCGACTGGCCAAGTCTTTTTCTCTCCCTGTGTTTAAGAATTTGATTGAAGTGATGAAGCGATTCGTTAGAGCGTTAGCTGATTTGCTTCACGCGGCCTTATTGCGTCGTGGAAGTCTTCAACTTTCAGAACCCTTTCATCGTCATCCATTGCCGATATCAGCCCATCACAGAAAGCCTCTAACGAACTCGCCATATTCTTCGAAAAATGAGGTCTGAAAATCGCTTCTCTGATGACAGGCGGACCCGCCGAAACCTTTCGGGTCCCTTCTAAAGTCTCGTCTGTTAAAATGGTTCGTGTAATCACGCATCCAATCGATAGGTGAGGAAAGCTGACCACTGTCGTATAGGCAAGGGAAGTAAATTTTGCCGGGGCGTCGTCAAGAGGGGCCCAGAAGCCGTAAAGGTTCTCATTCGAAAGAGCGGCAGCGAATGCATCAGCTTGTTCCGCGCTGTTGTCAAAATCCGCGATTTCAAAATCGGGGGCAGCGAAATTTGCCGTCCGTGCTGCATCTCTGATTGCCATTACTACGGCGCAAAGCCGTTTGATGTTGTGGTGTATCTCTGACGGAGTAAGGTCTAGCCTCGCCCCGACGAAAATTTCATCACGTGACGTTATTTTCACATCAACCGGTCCGAAACTAGACCAAGAAATAATCGTCGCATAGCTTAACCACCTGGAAAAAGGTAAACGGCCAGCCTCCTCAAAATTGAAGTTAAAATCGTACTTTCCATTGGAATCGGCTACTATTTCCAGTGGGGGTGCCGAAAAGCGAATGTAGCCCCTTTTCGTAGTGTTTGTAATTGGCTTGTAGGCATAGATATCTCCCGACATTGCGATTGAAGGTTCCGTTAGTGGGCCTTTGAATCGAAGTTCGCATTGCTCTACGGGATTCGGGTTGAAGGTCAAAAGACCTTTGTCGGTGTCAACGAACGGAGTGGGATCGGAGAGGCCAAAGCGTGTTCTTGTGATCGAAAACTGCGAAACAGGGATTTGTTTTTCAAGTCCAAGAAATGCGCGGGCAAGCTTGTCTTGGTCGATGTTTTCGAGCAACAATTTGCCCGTAGCGCCGCCCGATTCATATCCCGATGTCTGGATCACCTTCGTCTTAGCATCCACATAGTTTATCCCCACGGTGTCGATCTCGTTCAGCATCCATTCCGAAACGTTCTGGTGAATTTGTGTTGAGGTGTCGAAGGTGAAAATAAGCTTCTCTTTGTGAAGCTCTTTAGAGTCGATGCCAGACTTCCGTATTAGTTTCAGCCAGGAAGTTAGCAAGTCTCCCCATACGTGTATGCCTCGGATCGTCTTGTCCTTCATTACCATGAATATAAACCATGGATCATGCGAAGTGACGGCCTCTTGGATATTGGAAAGCTTTATCTTTGACTTTCCGTATTTTGTAATTGTCGATTTTACTTTTACATATGCTTTTTTTCGCGGCGGCCGGTCTTCCGGGGAGCCATCGAATTTCTCCTTTGGAAACTCTACAAAGAGGTCCCATCCGAAGATGTCTTCGTCCGGCAAGGTTGCGACCGACCCCGCGAGCGAGCATTGGGTCAATATGATTTTTTCGGCGGCACGCGCAAATCTCATCAAGCTATTCCAGTAGTCTTTTCGTAATTTGCGCACAGCAGTCTAATGTGGATAGTGAGCGCTCAAAGGTCCGATGGTTGTGGCAATGGATACTAGTTCGACGTGATAGTTCCGCCAAACATTGTTTTGAATTCACTCCGGCAATTCGCGTACCTTCGCGGCCTCAATTTCTGATAGCGCTTTATCCAATTTGCTGTTCGTCATCCAACCACCCTTTTTCACGCTTCTCACGTTCAACTAGAAGGTGGCAGACGTTCGCAATTCCCGCAATATGGCAGTGTCGATAGAAGGCGGGATACTCGACCGGGTGCCATTCCGCGTAATGGATTTCGGTTAGCCAGGGCTCAGGAACATAACGTGAAATCTTCTGGCTAACCCTTTCGGTAGCCCATTGATTTGTTTGCATTCGGCCCGGCCCTCCGGGCCCACCATTTTCTGCTTGTCCGACCAAAACCCCCTGCCGACCCTCCAACTCACCCCGGCTTCGCACCAAGCGCATGCAGGATCCCGCGCAGTTCGGCCAGGCCGCGGAGGCGGCCGATGGGGGGGTAGCCGGGGGTGACGGTTTTTTCGAGGTCGTCGAGCATGCGGTGGCCGTGGTCGGAGCGGAAGACGATGGTGTTTTCGCCTGAGCGGCGGCGGTCTTCGGTGACGAGTTCCTTCAGCACCGCGACCATATCGACATCGCCCTCCAAATGGGCGCTTTCGTGGAAGCTGCGGCCGTCTTTTTCCCGTGCCGTGGCGCGCAGATGGGCGAAATGGATGCGGCCGGCAAAGCGCCGGGCAATGGCCGGCAGGTCGTTGTCTTCGCGCACGCCAAGGCTGCCGGTGCAAAAGCACATGCCGTTGGCTTGCGAGGGCACGGCGTCAAACAGGGCGGCGTAATCGTCGGCGGTCGAGGCGATGCGGGGCAGGCCGAAGAGCGGGCGTGGCGGATCGTCGGGATGCAGGGTCAGCTTGACGCCGAGCGCTTCTGCGGCGGGGGTCACGGCTTCAAGAAATTCGACCAGATGCTGGCGGAAGCGGCTGGCATCGACGCCGCTATAGGCGGCGAGCCGTTCGCGAAATCCGGGAACCGTCATCGGTTCGGTGGTGGAGCCGGGCAGGGCCGAGGTGATGATGCGGGTGATCTCCGCCATCTCTTCTTCCGGCATCGCCTCGAACACGCTTTTGGCGCGTTCACGGTCTTCGTCCGAATAGTCGTTTTCGGCGCCCTGCCGCTTCAGCACGAACAGGTCGAAGGCGGCAAAGCGCTCGTGGTCGAAGCGCATGGCGGTGGCACCGGTCGGGGTGACGAAATCCAGTTCGGTGCGCGTCCAGTCGACCACCGGCATGAAATTGTAGCAGATGATCTTGATACCGCAGGCGGCGACCGCCTCAAGACTGGCAATCCAAGCGTCGATCTCGGCTTTGGCCTTGCGGCCCGTGCGCTTGACGGCATCGGGGATGGGGATGCTTTCGACAACCGACCAGGTGAGCGGCGAGCGCCCGGCGGGCGTGGTTTCGATGAGGTTTTGGCGCTCGCGCACCTCACTCTGCGTCCAGGCGCGGCCGATCGGCACCTGGTGCAGCGCCGAGACGATATTGGTCGCCCCGGTCTGGCGCACATCATCCAGCGTCACCGGTGCATCCGGCCCGAACCATCTCCATCCCTGACGCATGCCTGCTTCTTCCTCCGGTTCTATTCAGTTTTCTGGTGTTCAGCAAAAATAATCGGGGTGCATGACCCGCAATTCCGCGACATCGGGAATGACGGCGCTCAGATGGTGCATCATGGCCGCGCGGGCGCCATCAACGTCATGGGCGGCGATGGCATTGCGGATCGTCACATGCTCTTCGATCACGCTTTCCATGCGTCCAAGCGCCGGCAAGGTCAGGCGCCGGGCGCGGTCGATCTGGATCTTCACTGTTTTCAGGATGGCCCAGATGCCGGGATAGCCGGCGATCCCGGCGATCGTCTCGTGAAAGGCTTCGTCCTGCTCGTGGAAAAGCGAGGTCTCGTTATGGGCGGCGTGCAGGCGCTGGCGGGCGATGATCGCGTCCAGCTTGGCGATGTCGGTTTGCGTGGCAATCGCTGTCGCCGATTCCACCGTCGTTCCCTCCAGCGACTTGCGGATCACCACCGCCTCGGGAATGGCTGAGACCGGAACCAGCGACACGAAGGTGCCCGACTGCGGGAAGATATCGACAAGCCCGGCTTCGGCCAGCCGCAGCAGCGCTTCACGCACCGGAGTGCGGCTGACGCCGAACTCCTCGGCAATCCGCTTTTCCTGCAGCGGCATGCCGGGCGGCATCTGCAAAGAGGAGATGGCCGAATGCAGCCGGTCATAGATCGCCGATCCCGCCGTGACGCGCCGAAGCTTTGCAGCGGACGGCTCTGCGATGCGGGACGCGGCGATGGTGCTGAGGGGCGCTGATGACATGAAAGCTCTCGAAGCGTTGACACTGTTGTGAATACTAGTATATCAGTTTCTCAACGTTGCCAAGACGTGAAGCGGGAGGAGCGACAAGGAATGGCATTGCACCCCGACAGGCTGTTTCCTGGCGACCCCGGTACGCGGGCAATCGCAAGGCAGCTTTATCAGACGGTTCAGTCCCTGCCGATCGTATCGCCGCATGGCCATACGGACCCGTCCTGGTATGCGCACGACAAGCCGTTTCCAGACCCGGCGGCGCTGTTCATCACGCCCGATCACTATGCGACGCGCATGCTTTATTCGCAGGGTGTGCGGCTGGAGGATCTCGGTGTTGCGCGGCGTGACGGCGCGGCGGTCGAGACGGACCCGCGCACGATATGGCGGTTGTTTGCCCGGCATTTTCATCTGTTTGCGGGAACGCCGACGCGCATCTGGTTCGAGCATTCAATGGAGACCGTATTCGGGATTACCGAGCGCCTGTCACTTGAAACCGCCGATGCCCTGTTCGACCAGATCGAAGCGGCTATCCCGACACCGCAGATGCGGCCGCGTGCGCTGTTTGACCGCTTCAACATGGAAGTGATCGCCACCACCGACAGCGCGCTCGATGATCTCAGCCATCACGATGCCGTGCGCGATTCGGGGTGGCATGGGCGCGTGGTGCCGACCTATCGGCCGGATGCGGTGGTCGATCCGCAGGCATCAGGATTTGCCGGAAACCTCGAACGGTTCCTGGGCATGACCGGGGAGCAGGCGACGTTTGCCGGCTATCTGAATGCGCACCGGGCGCGGCGTGCCTTCTTCAAGGCGCGCGGTGCCACGGCCACCGATCACGGCCATGCCACCGCCCGAACCGAGAATCTTGCGCCAAGCGAGGCGGCGCGGTTGTTCGACACGGTGCTGGCCGGCCGGGCGGATGCGGGAGAGGCCGATGCCTTCCGGGGGCAGATGCTGACGGAAATGGCGCGGATGAGCCGGGATGATGGGCTGGTGATGCAGATCCATCCTGGGTCCTACCGCAACCACAATCCGTCGCTTTTTGCGAATTTCGGTCCCGACAAGGGGGCGGATATTCCTTCGGAGACCAGCTATGTGCAGGCTTTGAAGCCGCTGCTCGATGTTGCCGGCAATGATCCGGAGCTGACGGTCATCCTCTTCACGCTCGATGAAACCGCCTATTCGCGTGAGCTTGCGCCACTTGCCGGTCATTATCCAGCGCTCAAGCTTGGCCCCGCCTGGTGGTTTTTCGACAGCCCGGAAGGCATGCGCCGCTACCGCGAGACAACGACGGAGACCGCCGGGTTCTACAATACGGTGGGGTTCAACGACGACACACGCGCCTATCTGTCGATCCCGGCCCGCCATGACATGGCGCGGCGGGTGGACTGCGCCTATCTCGCCCGGCTCGTGGCAGACCACCGCCTTGACGAGGAAGAGGCATCCAGTCTGGCGCACGAACTCGCCTACGGGCTGGCAAAGAGAGCCTATCGACTGTGACTATCTGGCAGACGGGCGGCGCAGGAGGCGCCCGCTGCACAACAAGGGAGGAGAACGACATGAACGTTACGCGCAGGACTTTTGTCGGCGGAGTTGCCGGCTTGACGGGGCTTGGCCTTTTGCCCGGCCGGCTGTTTGCACAGATCAAGGCGCCGGCAAGCCCGGTCGCCATCACCGTGGTCGATGTTGCCGGCAATCTGGCTTTGACACAGGGCATGCTGGAGGCCTATGCGGCGGCCAAGCCGGAATGGGTATCGAGCTTTGCCTTCACCAAGGCCCCGGCACCGGAACTGCCCGCCAAGCTGAAGGCGCAGCAGGCTGCCGGCAAGGTCGATATCGACCTCGTGCTGACCGGAACCGATGTGCTTGCGGCCGGTCTCGACCAGGGGCTCTGGGTCGATCTGTCAGCCCATAAGGGCGATCTGCCCAATCTGGAAAGCATTCTGTTGCCGCAGGCGTTCAAGATGCAGGCGCTCGCCAAGGACCAGGGCGTCGTCGTCACCTATTATCCATCGGGACCGCTGATCGAATATATGCCGGACCGGGTGGCGACACCGCCAAAGACGGCTCAGGAACTGCTGGACTGGTCAAAGGCCAATCCGAACAAGTTCATGTATGCCCGTCCGGCCAATTCCGGTCCCGGCCGCACCTTCCTGATGGGGCTTCCCTATATTCTCGGCGACAGCGATCCACACGATCCGGTCAATGGCTGGGCAAAGACCTGGGACTATCTGAAGGCCTTAGGTGAAAATATCGAATATTACGGCACCGGCACGACGCAGGTGATGAAGGAACTGGGCGAGGGCACCCGCGACATCGTCGTCTCGACGACCGGCTGGGATATCAACCCGCGTGCGCTCGGCATCGTTCCAGCCGAAGCCAAGGTCGGCAAGCTCGACGGTTTCCACTGGGTGACGGACGCCCATTACGCTGTCATTCCCAAGGGCGTCTCCGAGGAGAAGGTCGCCGTCCTGCTCGATATCATCAACTTCATGCTGCAGCCGCAGCAGCAGGCAATCGCCTATGACCAGGGCTATTTCTATCCGGGCCCGGCGGTGAAGGATGTGACGATCGACATGGCGCCACAGGAAAGCCAGGACGCCATCAAGGAGTTCGGCCGTCCGGAATATGCCGACTGGATCGCCAACAATCCGCTGGAAGTGCCGCTTGACCCTGCAAGGATCGTCGATGCGTTCCGCATCTGGGACGAGCAGATCGGCGCATCCAAGGGCTGAGCGCTAACGCTTTGGTAATATGCCTGGACGCTCCGGGCAAATGCGCAAACGAAATGATCTCCCCCTTTGAGGGGGAGATATCACGGACTGACAGTGGCGTGGCAAACCCAGCTTTGCCCCGTCCATACATGCCCCTTGCCGTTGCACGAGACTTGAAGGAGACGACCTTGAATTTGCCGGTTCAGACCGCAGCGGCGGTGCTTTCGCCCAAACAGACGGCCCGCCTCGAGCTTGATGGCCTGCGCCGTTCGTTTGGCGCCTATACAGCGCTTGACGGCATCGATCTTGCCATCGAGCCCGGCGAATTCATCGCGCTTCTGGGGCCGTCCGGTTGCGGCAAATCCACGGCGCTGAATTGCGTCGCGGGGCTTCTCGCCCTGTCGGGCGGCGAAATCCGGCTGGGGGGCAAACGCATTGACCAGCTGGAGCCGGAAAAGCGCGGGTTTGGCATGGTGTTCCAGAGCTATGCCCTGTTTCCGCATATGAGCGTGCGCCGCAATGTCGGCTTCGGGCTGACCATGCAGGGCATTGGCGGTGCAGAGGCCGACAGGCGCATCGAGCAGGCTCTGGCGCTCGTGCGGCTGGAAAGCCAGATCGACAAGCTGCCGGGGCAGCTGTCGGGCGGACAGCAGCAGCGCGTGGCGATTGCCCGCGCCATCGTCATCCGGCCGCCTGTCGTCTTGATGGACGAGCCGCTGTCCAATCTCGATGCCAAGCTGCGGCTTGAGATGCGCGCCGAAATCCGCGGCATCCACGACCAGATCGGCTCGACGACCATTTACGTGACGCATGATCAGGACGAGGCGCTGTCGCTGGCCGACCGGATCGTGGTGATGAACCAGGGCCGGATCATGCAGATCGGCTCGCCGCAGGATCTCTACCAGCGCCCCAATCATATCGACGTCGCCGATTTCATGGGTTTTCGCACGCGCATCAAGGGCCGGGTGACGGCTGTGTCTGGCGAGGAAGCCCGCATCGAAGTGGCCGGAGCGCAACTGACAGGCACGATGCGCGAGCCGCTTGCCATCGACGATGCGGCAGTGCTGTCGGTGCGGCCGGAAGACCTGGTCGCCGTCGAGGATGGCAGCGGCGTACCCGCCACCGTCGTCAACATGGAATATCGCGGCCGGGCCTTTTTCGGGATCGCCAAGTCGGCGGATGGGTCCGATCTCTATTTCCGCGCCGAACAGGCCTTGCCGCGCGGCGCGCAAGCGACATTGCAGCCGGCGCCGGGCCGGGCGCTGCTGTTCAAGGGAACGGGCGCATGAGCACGCCGTCGCTTCGCTACCGGCTTGCTGCGCGCGGTTTTGACGGCACGACGCTGCTGATCCTGCCGGGACTTGCGGTCATGCTCGGGCTCTTCATCTATCCATTTATCTACGGACTTGCCGATTCGGTCATGCCGAAGGAAGGCCCCTGGTATGCGAACTACGTCACCTTCTTCAGCGACCCCTTCCAGTACCGCACGATTGCCTCGACGCTCTGGCTGGCGCTGCCGGTCACGATCGTCAATCTCGCCTTTGCCGTGCCGATCGCTTTTCGCGTCCGGCTGATGACGCGCCAAAGGCTGCTGACCACGATCCTGGTACTGCCGATCACGCTCGGCACGGTGTTCGTGGCCGACGGGCTTTTGACGTTTCTGGGGCCGCAGGGCTGGTTCAACCGCGTGCTGGTGCTGATCGGTCTTCTGGATGCGCCGATGAAGCTGACCAACAACTATTGGGGTGTGTTTGCCTCGCTGGTCATCACCGGCTTTCCCTTCGCTTTCCTTTTGACGCTGTCCTACGTGACCGGTATCGACCCGGCGATCGAACAGGCTGCCGCAACGCTCGGCGCCAATGCCCGCCAGCGGTTCATGAAAGTCTTCCTGCCGCTTCTGGTGCCGGGACTTGCCGTCACCTTCTGCCTGGCTTTCGTGCAGGCCTTTGCGGTCTTTCCCTCAGCCGTGCTGCTCGGTGCTCCGGCAGGCCCGACGCGGGTGATCTCGATTGCCGCCTATCAAGCAGCCTTCGAGCAATATGACCATTCTCTGGGAACGGCGATTGCGATGGTCATGGGGGCGGTGGAGCTGGTCGTGGTGCTGATCGTTTTGGGCGCGCGCTCGTTTTTCTATCGCGGGCCGACCGGGGGGACGAAGGGATGACGATCGTGACACATCCTGCGCCCGATCCCTCATTCTTTCAGGAGAAGCCGCTATGATCCGTGATCAGGGCCTCGTATCGAAAATCTGGCGTTTTGCCGTCTGGGCGGTTGCCGGCCTGTTCATTCTAAACCTCATCGGCGTGATCGCCGCCGTGGTGGTGAATTCCTTTGCCACGCGCTGGCTCGGCACCTGGCTGCCGATCGGCCTGACGACGAAATGGTATTTCAGCGCCTGGAAGGAATTCCAGCTGTCGAGCGTCGTGCTCGTGACCTTCCAGATCGTCTTCACGGTGGTGCTGATTTCCGGGGTGCTTGGGGTAACCACGGCCTATGCGCTGGCGCGGCGGGATTTTCCGGGCAAGCGCGTCGTCGTGCTGCTGTTCCTTCTGCCTTTGCTCATTCCGCCGCTGACCTACGGCATTCCGCTGGCGACGGTGCTTTACCAGCTTGGTCTTGGCGGCTCCTTCTGGGGCGTCGTGCTGATCAATCTCGTGCCCTCGCTGCCCTTCGTCGTTCTGGTGATGATTCCCTTCATCGAGCAGATCGATCCGCGTATCGAGGCGGCGGCGCGCGTCTTCGGGGCCGGGACCGGCAGCCTGTTTCTGCGCATCCTGTTGCCGCTTTTGCTGCCCGGCATGCTGGCGGCACTGCTTCTGGTGCTGGTGCGCACGATCGCGATGTTCGAGCTGACCTTTCTCATCGCCGGACCGACAAGCCAGACGCTGGTGGTTTCGCTCTATTACGCCGTCTTTGCCTCCGGCGTCAGGGCCGGGCAGTCGATCGACGCCATGGCGGTGATCTACATGGTGACGACGCTGTTCTGGCTGGTCCTTGCCCTGCAATTCGTCAATCCCTCGCAGATTGTCGCCCGCGCCAAACAGCAGCCCGCATCATGACCAGATTATCCAACGGGACCCTGCCGCATCTGCCGGAAACGATCGCAAGACCGGACTATGACCGGGGCGAGGTGACGGTCGGGATCGTGCATCTGGGCATCGGCGCCTTTCACCGCGCGCATCAGGCGGTGTTTACCGACGAGGTTTTGGCACGCGATCCCTCCTGGGGGATTTGCGGCGTTTCGCTGCGCAGTGCCGATACCCGCGATGCGCTTCAGCCGCAGGACGGGCTTTACACGCTGAAGGTTCAGGATGGCTTGGGCGAGACGCTGCGGATCATCGGCAGCGTTGTCGAAACCCTTGTTGCGCCGGAGGACCCACAGGCTGTTCTGGTGCGGATGGCCGATCCGGCGACCCGGATCGTGTCTTTGACGGTCACTGAAAAGGGCTATTGCCACAATCCGGCGACGGGCGCGCTGGATGATACCCATCCGGACGTTCTCCACGACCTGCAAAATCCGGGAAAACCGAGATCGGCCATCGGCTTCATCGTCGAGGCACTGGCTCTCAGGCAGGCGGCGGGCATCGAAGCCTTCACGCTTTTGTCCTGCGACAATCTTCCTTCCAACGGCGATGTCTTGAAACGTGTTGTCAGCCGCTTTGCGGACCTGCGCGATCCGGGGCTGGCGGCCTTTGTTGCCGGAGTCGCCTGCCCATCCACCATGATCGACCGGATCGTGCCGGCAACGGCGGAGAGTGACCGCGCTGCGATTGCGGTCGCACTCGGCGTCGAGGACGCCTGGCCTGTCGTCACCGAGCCGTTCCGGCAATGGGTGATCGAGGATGATTTTCCGCTGGGGCGGCCGCAATGGGAGGCGGCGGGTGCGGTGTTCGTGCCCGAGGTTTCGGCTTTCGAGACGATGAAGCTGCGGCTTCTCAACGGCAGCCATTCGACATTGGCCTATCTTGGCTATCTGGCCGGTGCTGAAACCGTGGCGCAGGCCATGGCCCTACCGGGCATGCAGCCGCTGATCGAAGGGCTGATGCGCGACGAGGTCTCGCCGACCCTGCCGGCGCTTGCGGGGTTTGATCTGCCTGCGTATCGCGATGCGCTGATCGCCCGCTTCAACAATCCGTCGCTACGCCATCGCACCTGGCAGATCGCCATGGACGGATCGCAAAAACTGCCGCAACGGCTGCTCGCAACAATCCGCGACCGCATGCGGGCAGGGGCGTCCTATGACCGTCTGGTGCTCGGGGTTGCCGCCTGGATGGTTTACGCGCGCGGGCTTGATGAGGCGCGACAGGCGATCGACGTTCGCGATCCTCTGGCCGGGCGCATCGCCGCAATGACGCAAGGCCTGTATGATCCCGAAGAGATCGTCGCGGCGTTGCTGAGCCTCACGGACGTGTTTGGCGGCGATCTCAGCGGCGATGCAGGGTTCAAAGCGAAGCTTGTCGATGCCCTGTCGCGGCTGTTCTCAACGGGGGCCATGGCAGAAATTTCAGCTTGGCGAGAGGCGCGCGGATAGACGCGCTGTTTCCCTGGATTCACGGACTCAAAGATTGTAGTGAAAGATCTTGGTTACTTCTAATTGAGAAGTGACTAAATCTATGATTGTGTCATTGCTTTAATGTATATCTATTAGTGTATATTGTTGAACTGTGTATTCTTTTTACTTGGTTGAGTCTTGGTACGGTCGGCAACACATTAGATTTGCGTTCGGATTGAACATTGGCTGTTTTCTCCAGCTTTTCGTTAAACTAATGCTCTGATTCATTACGACTCGATTAACTACCGCTTTTTACCTCCATTTAGAGATTCATCAATACTGTCTAACTCCTGAGGAATACCTCTACGCCAGCGGGCTCTGGTGCAGACAAGGGGAACGGCAGTGGGCATTTTGAAGACGTTTTTTTCCGATCGCGCGGGTAATTTCGGTATCCTGGGTGCCATTGCCATCGTCCCCATTCTGGGCGCTGCCGGGATGGCTGTCGATTTCAGCCGTGCGATGGAGCTGAGATCCAGGCTGCAGATTGCGGCCGATGGCGCGGTGCTTGCAGCGATTTCGGAAAAATCTGCCGGTGTCACGCAGGCCGTCGGCATGACCAATGATGGCCGCGTGTCGATCAGCGAGGCGGAAGCCAAGTTTTTCTTCGATGCCCAAATGGAAGCCAAAAAGAAATCCACGAAGGAACATGGGACTGACAGCGAGGACAACTTCTCCCAGGATGTGAAGCTTGATCTTGTCCAGGTGAAGGTCACCAAGGCTGGCAAGGACATCAAGGCCAACCTGACTTACCAAGCGACCTTGAAAACCTCGTTCCTGCGCGTTCTCGGCAAGGATTCGATTACCGTTTCAGGCAGCGCCAATGCGGTGTTTCAATCCGAGTCCTTCATGGATTTCTACCTGCTGCTCGACAATACGCCGTCGATGGGCGTGGCCTCCACGACCGCCGATATCGAAAAGATGATCAAGGCGACGAAGAATGTTGCCGATTCCGGCTCAAGGAATTGTGCATTCGCCTGTCATATCGTCTCGGAAAAAGGCGTGGTCGATACCGGAAGCAATTATGCCGTCGCCAAGGCGAACGGCATCTCGATCCGTATCGATGCGGTGGCAAAGGCTGTGGTGGAACTGACCAAGGAAGCCGAGGCCCAGCAAAGCTATCCCGATCAGTTCCGCATGGCCACCTACACGTTCGGTGAGACCGCGATGGATACAAAGCTGTTCAAGGTGGAGGGTTTGACCGGCGATCTCTCCAAGGTGAAGAAGACTGCCGAGGGCATCAAGCTGATGAGCATTCCCAAGCAGGGCTATAACAACGACCAGCAGACCGACTTCGACAATGCGCTGAAGAAGATCGGCGACGAAATTACCGCCGTCGGCACTGGTCTGACGGCAACCAGCCCGGAAAAGTTCGTCTTCTTCGTTTCCGATGGCGTCGGCGATAGCTACAAGCCGAAGGGTTGCACGGCGAAACTGAGCGGCAGCCGCTGCCAGGAGCCGATCGATACGAAAAGCTGCACGGCCTTGAAGGCGCGGGGGATCAAGATCGCGGTTCTCTACACGACCTATCTGCCGCTTCCGAACAATGACTGGTACAACCAGTGGATCAAGCCGTTCCAGACGACGATCGGCACGAAGATGCAGGAATGTGCGTCTCCCGGCTTCTATTTCGAAGTGCCGCCGTCGCAGAACCTGGAGGGGGCGATGAAGATCCTCTTCAACAAGGTGGTGCATACGCCGCGGCTGACCAGTTGAGCCGAGCCTTCCTCTGACGCTCTTGTTTCCAGACTGAGCGGCATGCGTCCAACACGGACGCATGCCGTTTTGCCATGTCCATGCCCAGACAGACTTGCGGTTTCGCGCGTTTTTGCACTGCGGTATCGTGATGCTCTGTACAATTGTCGTTAAGCGCAGTATGAGGGCGCGCATGTATTGGCTGGCGACGTGCCGGCTGCGGAGACTGCGCTTACACTCATCGACCGAGAAGCGCATGACATCCGAATTCCGAAAGATAAGCATATGGTAGAGTTAGACGGCATCGCTCCGGCGATCGCCCAGGCATTGAGCAAGCGCGGTTATTCCGAGTTGACGCCGGTTCAGAAGGCCGTGTTGGGTCCTGAACTGGAAGGCAGGGATGCGCTGGTCTCGGCACAGACCGGCTCGGGCAAGACCGTCGCCTTCGGCCTGGCGCTCGCCTCGACGCTGCTCGACGGCAAGGACCGGTTCGGCCAGGCCGGCGCGCCGCTGGCGCTTGCCGTTGCACCGACCCGCGAACTGGCCTTGCAGGTGAAGCGCGAACTGGAATGGCTCTATGAACTGACCGGCGCGACTGTCGCGTCCTGCGTTGGGGGCATGGACATGCGCAGCGAACGGCGCGCGCTCGATCGCGGCGCCCATATCGTCGTCGGCACGCCCGGCCGTCTTTGCGACCATATCCGCCGCAGCGGTCTGGATATGACGAAGCTGAAGGCTGTCGTTCTCGACGAGGCCGACGAGATGCTCGATCTCGGTTTCCGCGAAGATCTCGAATTCATCCTCGAGGCAGCGCCGGCCGAACGCCGTACCCTGATGTTTTCGGCAACCGTGCCGCGCTCGATCGCCAACCTGGCGAAAAGTTATCAGCGCGACGCCGTGCGCATCACCACGCAGGCCGAGCAGAAGCAGCATCTCGACATCGAATACCGGGCGCTGACCGTTGCGCCATCCGACCGCGAGAACGCGATCATCAATGTTCTGCGCTTCTATGAAGCCAAGAACGCCCTGGTGTTCTGCTCGACGCGCGCTGCCGTCAACCATCTGACCGCACGTTTCAACAACCGCGGTTTCTCCGTCGTTGCGATGTCCGGCGAACTCAGCCAGAACGAGCGCACCCATGCGCTGCAGGCGATGCGCGACGGACGCGCCCGCGTCTGCATCGCCACCGACGTTGCCGCACGCGGCATCGATCTGCCGGGTCTCGAACTGGTTGTCCATGCCGATCTGCCGACCAATCCCGATACGCTGCTGCACCGCAGCGGCCGCACCGGCCGCGCCGGACGCAAGGGCGTCAGCGCGCTGATCGTGCCCAACAGCGCGCGACGCAAGGCCGAACGCCTGCTGCGCGATGCCAATATCAATGCCGATTGGGGCCGTCCGCCTTCGGCCGACGAGGTCAGCCGCCGCGATGACGAGCGGGTTCTGGCCGATCCGGCGCTGACCGAAGCGATCACGCCCGATGAGGCCGATTTCATCCGCGAACTGCTGGAAAAGCACGGTGCCGAACAGGTTGCCGCCGCGTTCCTGCGCCAGGCCCGTGCCGGCCGTTCCGCGCCGGAAGACCTGATGGATACGCCATCCTACACGCCCTCCGGTGACCGCCCCGACCGTGGCGACCGTCCGGACCGCAGCGAACCGAGGGCGCCGCGTGGCGATTTCGGCGATAGCGTCTGGTTCTCGCTTTCGGCCGGCCGCAAGCAGAATGTCGAGCCGCGCTGGCTGATCCCGATGTTGTGCCGCATCGGCAAGATCACCAAGCAGGAAATCGGTGCGATCAAGATGCAGACCGAAGAAACCTATGTCGAGATCGCGCGCGAATGGGTTGACCGTTTCGTCGAGGCGATCGGCCCGAAGCGGGCGCTCGAAAAGGGCATTACCGTGACGCAGCTTGACGGCATGCCGAACCTTTCCGGCGGTTTTGCCGGTAAGAAGCCTTATCCGGCCAAGCCGGACTACAAGGGCGACGGCAAGCCGAAGCGCAAGTTTGAGGGCAAGCCTGATTTCGCCGCCGACAACCGCCCGGCCGAGAAGACCGACAGCAAGCCCTGGACGAAGAAGGCCGCCGGCAAGCCGGCTTTCGACAAGCCCAAGTTTGACAAGCCGAAGTTCGACAAGCCGAAGTTTGACAAGCCCGGCACGGAAGGCGTCAAGCGCAAGCCGTTCAAGAACAAGACGAACTGAGGCGGGTTTTCGCAATCTTCGTGGGGACGGTTGCCCCTCACCCTAACCCTCTCCCCGCTTGCGGGGAGAGGGGATGACGGAGTTTGCCGTATATCCTTCGCCCGTTTACCGGGACAAGGTGCCCGCCATTGTTCCCGGATAGCGGTGGCGGTGGAGGTGCAGGCCGTGCGCTGGAAAATGTCTGTCCTGCTCACCCTTGACCACTGTTTCGGCTGCCAAGCCGCTCGATCTTGCCCGTCAACTCCCCAGCCAAACGCAAACTCGCGCCACAGGCGATGACCATATGCGGAAGTATCATCCATTCGAGCGTCCAGGCGGCGCCCGAGCGTTCCTGTTCATGCACCATCGACTGGTGAATGCCGGAGAGCTGGACGGCGTTGAAGCGGGCGAGCGCGACCAGCGTTTCCGCCGCGACCGGGTTCTGCTTGTGCGGCATGGCTGAGGAGCCGCCACCACCGGAAAGTTCGATTTCGGTGCCGGATTGAGCGAGCAGGGCGATATCCTGGCCGAATTTTCCAAGACTGCCCGAGATCAGCGACAGGAGATGGGCGAAGTCGGCAATGGTTGCGCGCTGACAATGCCATTGCGGGTGGTTGGAGAGCTTGAGGCTTTCGGCGAGTGCCGATCGTACGGCCGATGCCTTGCCGTCCAGTTTTTCAAGCGTTCCGGCGGCTCCGCCGAATTGGATCGGGAACGCGGTTTTTTGCAGCTGATCCAGCCTGTCGCGATAATTGGTCAGCGGCGAAGACCAGGAGCAAATGCGATCAGCGACGGTGATCGGGATGGCGGCCTGCATCCGGGTGTGGCCCATCAGGCGGTTGGCGCCCTCAGTGCCCACCAGGTGATCGAACGAACCGATAAGGTTCGCCAGCCGCTTGGACAGTATATTCGAAGCGGCCTTCAGCCGCAGCATCAGGCTGGTGTCGATGACATCCTGGCTGGTGGCGCCGAAATGAACCTTGTCTGCCGCTTCACCGCCGATTGCCTTGCGCAGTTGCCGGACCAGTTCGGGGATGACTACGCCGTCCGTCGCCACTGCGTGGCGCAGCGCCAGGACGTCGGGTTGAAATGTGGCGCAGACTTCGGCGATGCGAAGAGACGTTTCTTTTGAGACGACAGCGTGATCCGCCTGCGCTTGCGCTAACGCTGCCTCGAAGGACAGCATCGCGCGGATATCCGCTTCCGCCGAGAAGAACGCGGAGATTTCCGTGTCGCCGAGAAGGCCTGAGAGA
Organism: Rhizobium sp. Root483D2; assembly: GCF_001426685.1. Classification (GTDB taxonomy): domain Bacteria; phylum Pseudomonadota; class Alphaproteobacteria; order Rhizobiales; family Rhizobiaceae; genus Pararhizobium; species Pararhizobium qamdonense. Next base: position 29,100 of record NZ_LMFB01000016.1, read on the forward strand.
TAGGGATGGTCGAAGGGCGAAGCGGTCATGTCTGTCCTTGGTCAAAGGGTGGGGGCCGCTGCTTGAAACCTCATTGATCGAGCAAGGCTCTAGATATCGAGGAACACGGTTTCCTTCTCGCCCTGCAGATGGATGTCGAATGTATAAACCGATCCTTCGCGCGGCGCGACAAGAGTTGCTGCGCGCTGGCGGTGTTCGATGCGGGCAAGCAGAGGATCTTCCGCGTTGGCTTCCTGTTCGTCGCCAAAATACAGGCGGGTGTGCAGGCCGATATTGATGCCCCGGGCGACGATCCAGACTGTGATATGCGGCGCCATTTTGCGCCCGTCCTTGTAGGGGACGCGGCCGGGCTTGATGGTGTCGAAGGTGAAGATGCCGTCGTCGGGGCTGGTCGGACAGCGGCCCCAACCGGTAAAATTCGGATCGGCGGTGCCGCGCAGTTCCGAGGGGCTGTTGTAGAACCCTGCAGCGTCGGCCTGCCAGATTTCGACCAGCGCGTCTTTGAGCGGTGCGCCTGCGCCATCGATCACCTGCCCGCGCACCGTGATGCGTTCGCCGAGCGTGCGGCCGTTGACCATGCTACTGCCGAGATCGGTGGCGTAGACGCCGGTAATTCCAGCGAAATTCGGCGTGCAGCCGATATGGACGTAGGGACCGGCGGTCTGCGACGGCGATTCCTTCAGGTAGCCGAGATCCTGGACCATCAGTTGCCCTCCATCCGGTTTTCAAACAGCGTCGAGCGTCGGCCGCGCAGGACGATGTCGAACTTATAGGCGCGCGCGTCCATCGGGATGGTATTGCCCCAGTCGAGCGGTGCGATCAGCTGTTCGATGGCGCGTTTGTCCGGGATCGTCGTGACGATCGGACACTTCCAGATCATCGGATCGCCCTCGAAATACATCTGCGTGATCAGCCGCTGGGCAAAGCCATGGCCGAAGATCGAGAAATGGATATGGGCCGGGCGCCAGTCGTTGACGCCGTTCGGCCAGGGATAGGCGCCGGGCCGGACGGTGCGGAAGCGGTAGGTGCCGTCCTCACCGGTAATCGTGCGGCCGCACCCGCCAAAATTGGGGTCGAGCGCGGCGAGATAGCTTTCCTTTTTATGGCGATAGCGGCCGCCGGCATTGGCCTGCCAGAATTCCAGCAGCGCTCCCGCAACGGAATGGCCGCGCTCGTCCAGCACGCGGCCATGGACGATGATGCGTTCGCCGATGGCGCTTTCGCCGGGCTTGGCGAAATTGTGGATGAGGTCGTTGTCGAGTTCGCCGAGCAGGGAATGGCCAAAGACCGGGCCGGTGATCTCGGAGATCGTGCCGTCCAGCGACAGCAGCGCCTTTTGTGGCGAGCGCAGCACCGAGGTCTTGTAGCCCGGCGTCAGCGCCGGGGCATGCCAGGCGCGGTCGCGCTGGAAGAAAGCGCCGGTCTCGGGCTTGGTGTTGGAACGATCGGACATGTCGTTACGCCTCATGCCGCCTGTTCGGCGTCCATCTGTTCGAAGACCTGCTTGGCGATCTTGATCGCGCGGTTGGCGGCGGGAACGCCGGCATAGATCGCCACATGCAACAGGGCTTCGCCGATATCCTCGCGGCTGGCGCCGGTATTGGCGGTGGCGCGCACATGCATCGCCACCTCCTCGTCATGGCCAAGCGCTGCCAGCAGGGCGATGGTGACGATCGAACGCTCGCGTTTCGTCCAGGCCGGCCGCGACCAGAGATTGCCCCAGGCGGCTTCGGTGATCAATTCCTGAAACGGCTGGTCGAAATCGGTGGTGGCGGATTGTGCCCGATCGACGTGACGGTCGCCGAGCACGGCACGGCGGGTGGCCAGGCCCTGACGGTAACGTTCGGTCGGAACTGCGGCGTCACTCATGGGCTTTTTCTCCAGACAGGACGATATCGATAAAGGCGCGGAGCACGGCAGTCAGGGCCTCCGGTTGCTCGACGCAAGGGATGTGGCCTGCATCCTTGATGACTTCGTAACGGGCGCCGGGGATCAGTTTGGCAGTCGAAAGAACCAGATCCGGCGGCGTCGATCCGTCCTGGTCGCCGACGATGCAGAGGGTTGGAACCGCTATATGCTTGGCTGCCTCGGTGAAATCCGCATCGCGGATCGCCGCGCAGGTGCCGGCATAACCGGCAGCCGGCTGGCGGGCGAGCATGTTGCGATAGCCATGCAGGGCGTTGTTTTCCGGGCGGCGGAAGGCAGGTGTGAACCAGCGTTCGAGGATACTGCCGGTCATGCCGGCGATGCCGTCCTCATCGACGGCGGCAATACGGGCGTTCCACTGATCGGCCGTGCCGATCTTGTGGGCGGTGTCGCAAAGGATCAACGCCCGCACGAGGTCCGGCCGGGCGGCATAAAGACCCTGCGCGATCAGGCCGCCGACCGAGAGGCCGCAGATGATCGCCTGCTTGACGGCCAGGAGGTCGAGCAGGCCGGCGAGATCGGCGACGTGCAGGTCCATCGAATAGGGCATGTCGCCGACATCGGAGAGGCCGTGGCCGCGCTTGTCGTAGAGAACCATGGCAAAGTCGCCTGCAAACCGCACGATCACGTCGCGCCAGATGCGAAAATCCGTGCCGAGCGAATTGGCAAAAACCAGCACCGGCTTGTCATTGGCAGCGCCGATGACCTGATAGTGAAGCGTGACGTCGTTGATGCGGGCAAATTGCACGAAAATTCTCCTCGATTGCAGATTGGAACTTTAATCTGGTTCGGTAAAATGACATTTTATTGCCTATCATTAACCCCCAAGTTATGAGTTCCTATGATCGACGCCCGCGTGAAATTCCGCCATTTGCAGACCTTTGTCGAGGTCGCCCGCCAGAAGAGCGTGATGAAGGCGGCCGATCTTTTGCATGTCAGCCAACCGGCGGTGACCAAGACCATCCGCGAACTGGAGGAGGTGCTGGGCGTCTCCGTCTTCGAGCGGGATGGGCGTGGCATCAAGATCACCCGGTACGGCGAGGCTTTTCTGCGGCATGCGGGGGCGGCGTTGACAGCGTTGAGACAGGGGCTGGATTCGGTGTCGCAAGAGCGCTCCGGCGACGGGCCGCCGGTCCGGATCGGTGCACTCCCGACGGTATCGACCCGGATCATACCGCAGGCCATGGCGAATTTCCTCAAGGAGGAAACCGGCAGCCGGATCAAGATCGTCACCGGCGAGAATGCCGTGCTTCTGGAGCAGCTGCGGGTCGGCGATCTCGATCTGGTGGTCGGGCGGCTCGCGGCGCCCGAACAGATGAAAGGGTTTTCCTTCGAACATCTCTATTCCGAGCAGGTCGTTTTCGCTGTGCGCAGCGGCCATCCGCTGTTGCTGGCACAGCAGCCGGTGTTTGACAATCTCGGCGTCTATCCGGTGCTGATGCCGACGCGCGCCTCGATCATCCGCCCCTTCGTCGAACGGTTCCTGATCACCAACGGCATTGCCAGCCTGCCCAACCAGATCGAAACCGTGTCCGATTCCTTCGGCCGTGCCTTCGTGCGCGCAAGCGATGCCATCTGGATCATTTCGGCGGGGGTGGTGGCGGGCGATATCGAGGATGGGGTGCTTGCGGCCTTGCCGATCGATACCAGCGAGACGAAGGGGCCGGTCGGGCTGACAATGCGGGCCAATGCCATTCCCTCGATGCCGCTGGCGATCCTGATGCAGACGATCCGTGAGGCTGCGGCCGAGGTGTCGGCCGCGTCAGCCGGCCTTGCCGAGCGCCGGTAGCGCAGCGAAGCGCCAGGAGCCTGTACGAAATTACCTGCGGCTGGTAGTCTGCGTTCAACTCCAAGTTTTGGATTTCATTGGCGTATTCTGGGTCAGAGGCAAAGCATGTCGCATGTAAAGGGAGGGCCTGGCGCAAACGGCCAGCCTGCGGTCTGGACCAAGCCGCTGAGATCGCTTCTGGGGCTTGCCATGGCGGCGCTGCTGATTGCCGTGTCCGGCACGCTGATCGGCCTTGGTTATGTGCGGGCGCGCGAGGCGGCGCTCATCCGTGCCGAGGCGGACATGCGCGCCTTTTCCGAGCGGCTGATCGACCGGCTCGGCATTCTTTCGGGACGGACGACGGCGCTGGTGGGGTTTACCGCGTCGATCGCCAATTCCTTCCTGGTGCCGCCGCCGGAGCGGATGAACGACAAGATCAAGCTGCTGCGCGAGATCATCGCGCAATCCGCCAATCTGGATGGCATTTATGCAGGATACCCCAATGGCGAATTCATCCAGGCGGTGGACCTGAGAGCAGACGCCTGGCGCAAAGCGCTGAATGCGCCGGATGCAGCGGCGATTGCCGTCCGCTCGATGCAAACGGAGCAGACAGGCGACCGGAGCAACCGGCTGATCTTCCTCGACAAGGACGGCAACCAGCTCCTGGAGCGGCGTCTTCTATCGACGGGCTTTGATCCGAGGAAGCGGCCCTGGTATCAGGCGGCGGTCAACGGCACGATGCCGGCCGCGATCGGCCCCTATACGATGGTGACGACGGGCGCGCTCGGCATGAGCATTTCGCAGGCGCATACCGGCAATGGCGGTATCGTCATCGGTGCGGATATCGACCTTGGCACCATTACCGACTTCATGGCGCGCGAACGCCTGACCGCCGATAGCGTCGCCTTCGTGATGGATGCGGCGGGAAAGCCGATCATGCATTCCGATCGCGGGCTGATGGCCCGCATGGCAACGGGAAAGGACAAGGGGGAACTCGACGTTTCAAAACCGGTCGATCCGCTTTTGACCGGCATCAAGGCCAATCTTCCAGCTGGCAACGGAGTGGGGTTCGCCGATATCGACGGCCGCACCTATATCATCCTGGCGACGTCGGTGAAATCGGTGCTGTTGCTGGCCGGGCACCGCACGGTGGTGGCGGCACCCCTGGACGAGTTGACGGCGGCGGCCAATCGCAACCTTTACCAGGGGCTCGCCATTGCTGCCGCCATCGTCATTTTCGGCCTGCTGGCGGCGCTGTTCATGGCGCGGCTGATTACACAGTCGCTGAGCCAGCTGACCGCCAATGCCAACCGGCTGCAGGATCTCGATTTTACCGCGCCAAGTCAGGTCACCTCGCATGTGACGGAGATATCGACGCTGGGGCGGGCGATGAACCGGGCGCGCGACGCAATCTTCACCTTCGCGCTCTATGTGCCGAAGGAACTGGTGCGAAAGGGCATTGAATCCGGGCAGTTTGCGGGCAGGAGTGCACGGCGCCAGGAGGTGACGGCCTGGTTTACCGATATCTACGATTTCACCACGCTGAGCGAGCAGCGGACGCCCGAAGAGGTGGTGGCGCTGCTGTCGGGCTATTTCGACATTTTCAACGAGACCGTCAGCGCCCATGGCGGCGAGATCATCCAGTTTCTCGGCGATTCCGTTTTTGCCATGTGGAACGCGCCGGTTGCCGATGAGCGCCATGCGGAAAATGCCTGCCGTTGCGCGCTGGCAGTGGAGAGAAAACTGAACGTTTTCAATGCTGGGCTGAAGTCGCGGGGGCTGCCGGAATTGCGCACCCGGTTTGGCATTCATACCGGCACGGCGGTCGTCGGAAGCGTCGGCGCCCGCGACCGGCTGCAATATACGGCGATGGGTGACACGGTGAATGTGGCATCGCGGCTTGAGGGCATGAACAAGGTCTATGGCACGGCCATTCTGGCCAGCAGCGCCGTGGTCGCCTTGTGCGACGATGCGATCGTCTTTCGCCCGCTCGGCGAGGCGCAGGTCAAGGGCCGGGCGACGGCGCTGCAGCTGTTCGAAGTTGTCAGCGAAAGGGACCGGCCCGCCTTGCAGGCGGATTGTCTGGAGACGCAGGCAAAGGTGCCAAGCTGACGGTTAGAGCCTCATTGATCGTACGAGGCTCTAATCCTCCGAATACCGCTGCTCGCGCCAGGGATCGCCGAGCATATGATAACCGTTCTTCTCCCAGAACCCGGCCTGATCGCCCACCAGGAATTCGATGCGGCGCAGCCATTTGGCGCTTTTCCAGAGATAGAGATGCGGAACGATCAGGCGCATCGGGCCGCCGTGATCGCGCGTCAACGGCTCGCCTTCCCAGGCGGTGGCGAGAATGGCGTCTTCGGACGCAAAATCGGCAAGCGGCAGGTTGGTGGTATAGCCGTCATAGCTGGTCAGCAGGATGAAATTGGCGTCGCGCATCGGCATGACGAGATCGAGCAGATCATGGGTCGAGACACCCTGCCAGCGATTGTCGTAGCGCGACCATGTCGTCACGCAATGAATGTCGGACAGTTTGTTGCTCTGCGGCAGGCGGTGGAACGCGTCCCAATCGAGTTTGACGGGATTTTCGACGCCGCCGACGATGTGTAAACTCCATTCCGATGGCTGGATCAGCGGCTGCTGGCCGAGATCGAGCACCGGCCAGTTCTTGACCAGATGCTGGCCAGGCGGCAGGCGGTCGGTTTGCGGACGGGTGATCCGGCCGGTGAGGAATTTGCCTTGCTCGGCCCAGCGCCGTTTGGAGGCCGTCAGTTTCGTTTCCGGGCCTGCATCGGTCATGATCGAACCTCGCTGGTTGTTTTCTGCCGGGGGGCGGCATCGCGAAGCGGAAGTACAGTTTCAATCGATCCATGTGTCAAGCACTACGGTGAGGCATCGGCATTTCGAACGGACAAGGCCCGCGCATTCCTCAATGCGCGGGCCTTGTGTTGTTGTGTCAGAACCCGATCAGGCGGGCAGCTGGAAATAGGCGTTGGCAGCGAGAACGACGGCAAGGCCGCCGGCGAGCGCCACATAGGGCAGGATGCCGGCCTTCTTCACGCCGAGATCCTGGCCGACGAGGCCGAGATCTTCCATGGCACCGGCCGGGAATTTTCCGCCGTCGCGCACATAGTGGCGATAGGCAAAGACCGGCAGGATGAGGGCGGCGAAGATGAAGCCGACCCAGAGCGCGTTGGAATAACCCCAGACCTTGGCGCCGGCGCCAAGGAACAGCGCGTTGACGAAGGCAAGAACCGTGTTGAGGCCGATCAGCCAGGTCGGTGCCTTCCAGGGACGCTGGATGTGGCTGGAATCCATGCGGTGGATCCAGCCGGCATTGAGGTTGAGAAAGTTGAAGATGATATAGCCGACATTGGAGACGGCCAGCACGAAGAAGTAGCCGGCGACATCCGAGGCGATGGCCAGGAGGATGAGGTTGAAGGCGAAGTCCGTCCACATGGCGCGGGTGGGGGCGCCGTGCTCGTTGACGTGGTCGAGATATTTCGGCAGCCAGCCATCCTTGGAGCCCTGGTAGAGCGTGCGCGACGAACCGGCCATGGCGGTCATGATGGCCAGGAACAGCGCCATGATCATCAGGATGACGAGGATCTGGGTGACGATGCGGCCGCCATGAACGAGGCTTGCCAAGGCTTCCGCGACACCCGTTCCATCGACGATGCCGGGTGCGAGCATGCCGGCATGGCCGAGAACGCCCTGGAAAGTAAAGGGGATGAGGAAGAAGAACAGGCAGCAGAGCAGGCCGGAATAGAAGATGGCCTTGAACGTATCGGTCTTCGGGTTCTTCAGTTCGCGGGTATAGCAGACGGCCGTTTCAAAGCCGTAGGTGGACCAGGCGGCGATATAGAGGCCGCCGAGGAACAGCGTCCAGCCGCCATTGCTCCAGACGCCGTCAATGCCGGAATAGCCGGCGGTGGGCGGAACGAGATTGGTGATATTGGCGCTGTCGATCTGGCCGGAGAAGATCGGATAAAGGCCGATGATCAAGAGCGGCAGGAGGACGATGATGGCGAGCCATTTCTGGACGCTGGCCGTTCCCTGGATGCCGCGATGCTGGATCGCGAAGATGATGAGCATCAGGATGCCGCCGATGACGAAGGTGGCATTGAGGTTGGCCTTGGCGAGGAAAGGAATGTCGAAGGTGATCAGCGACCAGTTGCGGATCGCCGGCGTCAAGGCCGTGATCGCATCGCTGGACAGGAGGGCGGAGATTGCGTCCTGCGGTGCCTTGCCGGCATTGGCGGCCAGCCATTCCGCCACGCGCGGGCTGTCCGCCGTGAGCGTCGCCATATTGGCGTTGATCCATTCCATCACGGCCGGGCTATTGGCGCCGGGAATGGGGAAGAGGGCGTTGAGGATATAGCCTGCCGCAATGGCGCAGCCGAGCGACAGGACCGGCGACCAGGCGAACCAGTTGCACCAGACCGAAAGCGGCGCGATGAATTTCGAATAGCGCAGCCAGGCGGTGGCGCCATAGATCGACGCGCCGCCGGACTTGTTGCCGAACATGCCGGCGATTTCGGCGTAAGTGAAGGATTGCAGGAAACCCATCACCATGGAAATGATCCAGACCACGAAGGCGAGCTTGCCGGTCGTGCCGGCAATGCCGCCGATGGAGAAGAGCACCAGCGGCGGTACGCCGGCAGCGACCCAGAATGCCCCTTTCCAGTCCAGCGCGCGGATCAGGCCGGTGCCGGGCGCAGCGGCCGATCCGTCGGTCTCAACGATAGATGCCATAAACAGTCTCCTCGACCAGTTTTGTCTTGAAGCGCGATGCCGCGCGTCCCCTTTAGGATGGTTTTCGCTGCGGCGGCTGTGCTGGATGGCGCCTGCGTTTTCGCAGTGTCACCACCTGTTCCCGTTTGAATTTCGCGACCGCAACTTATCTTCATAGTGAATTTTTTTTCTTCTCGGTCAAGTCTCTCTTTACTTTCGACGGCCTCCCATAGGATAGTTTGGCCATATTGCCGGTGCATAAAGTGGTGCTTATAGACACCTGAGCCGACTATGCCTTCGGGCGGGAGCCGAGATGAGCGATTCCGGACAATTTACCGGCACATTGATGCCACCACGCCCGAGCACGATTCTACGGCCTGGAATGCCAGCACTTGCTGCAGGCGTCGAGCGCTACCGCGTCAAGGGACGTGGAACGACTGTGGTTAAAGTCACGGCCGGTGACCGGATCACGATCAAGGATATCGAGGGTGGCCAGCTTTGCGAGGTCAGCTTCATCGATGCAAAAGGGCGGTTCAATGCGGCCGGTCTTGGCACCGGGTTCTCGCGTCCTGCGTCCGGGCTGCAGGAAATCCTCGCGCGGGACGAAGAGAGCGCGCGGCGCACACTGTCGGCTTTGAGGCGGCGCAACGTCGATCCTGCGGATGCGCAGGCGCTGGTCCTGTTTGGGGAAAAGTCCTCGCCGGGCTCCTCGGCCGATCTGATGATGGCGCTGGACGGCTTGCTGGTTGTCGCGGCACCGGCGCCGCCGATGGATGCGGAGACGCAAAATACGGCGACAGCGCTCGAACTGCGCGTCACCCGCTCGAAGATCGAGCGGACCTATGAGGACTTGCTGCCGGAACCGATGGCTGATCCCGTGCAGGATCTGCGCATCAAGGCGGCGCGGGCATCGGCCTATTTCGTGCGGGCGGGCGAATTCATCCAGGTCATCGATGTGTCAGGACGGCAATGCACCGATTTCCAGGCTTTTTCGGCCCGCAAGGTCGATAAGGGACTGGATCTGGCACTCGATGCGACGGTGACGCGCACGCTTCTCGGACGCAGCTACCCGACCCCCGGCCTGCCGTCCAAGGCGTTCGACCGGGATTTTGAGCCGCTGGTGGAGATCGTCCAGGATACGGTCGGGCGTCACGACGCCTTCGCCACCGCCTGCAATTCGCGCTATTACGACGACATGGGCTATCCGGGGCACGTCAATTGCACCGATAATTTCAACCATGCGCTGGCGCCCTATGGCATTGCGCCGCGCAAAGGCTGGGAGGCGCTCAATTATTTCTACAATACCAATGTCGATCATCACAACCAGCTCTATCTCGACGAGCCCTGGTCGCGGCCGGGCGACTATGTGCTGATGCGGGCGCTGACCGATCTTGTCTGCGTTTCCTCGTCCTGCCCCGACGATATCGATGCGGCCAATGCCTGGAACCCGACCGACATTCATGTCCGCACCTACTCGAACACGGAAAAATTCTCGCGCGCCGTCGCCATCCGAATGACCCCTGATGCAGAGCCCGAAATGACCCAGGAAACCGCCTTTCATCCGCGCCTGTCGGCACTGACGCGCAATCATACCGAATATCGCGGCTACTGGTTGCCGAACCGCTTCAACAATGAGGGGCCGATCGAGGAATATTGGGCCTGCCGGGAAAGGGCCGTGGTCATGGACCTGTCGCCGCTGCGCAAATTCGAGGTGACCGGCCCGGACGCGGAGGCGCTTTTGCAATATTGCTGTACCCGCGATATCCGCAAGCTGTCGCCGGGGCAGGTGGTCTATACGGCGATGTGCTACGAGAATGGCGGCATGATCGACGACGGCACGGTGTTCCGGCTGGGCGAGAACAATTTCCGCTGGATCGGCGGCGACGATGTCAGCGGCATCTGGCTGCGCGAGCAGGCGGAAAAGATGGGCTACAAGGCTTGGGTCCGCTCCTCCACCGACCAGATGCACAATCTCGCCGTCCAGGGCCCCAATAGCCGCGAGATCATCAAGGAGATCATCTGGACGGCACCATCGCAACCGTCGATCGCGGAACTTGAATGGTTCCGTTTTGCCGTCGGCCGTATCGGTCATTTCGAGGGCGCGCCGGTCGTCGTCTCGCGCACCGGCTATACCGGCGAACTCGGCTACGAAATCTTCTGTCATCCGAAGGACGCGCTTGCCGTGTTCGATGCCGTCTGGGAGGCGGGGCAAAAGCATGGGCTGAAGCCGATGGGGCTGGAGGCGCTTGACATGGTGCGCATCGAGGCGGGACTGGTCTTTGCCCATTATGACTTTTCCGACCAGACCGACCCGTTCGAGGCCGGTATCGGCTTCACCGTGCCGCTGAAATCAAAGACCGAGGATTTCATCGGCCGCGACGCGCTGATCAAACGCAAGGAAAACCCGCGCTACAAGCTGGTCGGGCTCGATATCGACGCCAATGACGCCGTCGGCCATGGTGACCCCGTGCATATGGGCCGGGCACAGGTCGGCGTGATCACCAGCGCGACACGCTCGCCGCTGCTGAAGAAGACGATCGCGCTGGCGCGGATGGATGTGCTGCATTCGGACGTCGGCACCGAGGTGGAAATCGGCAAGCTCGACGGCCAGCAGAAGCGGCTGCCGGGGCGGATCGTGCCGTTTGCGCATTACGATCCGCAAAAGCTGAAGCCACGGTCGTGAGGGCGCATTGCCGGCGAGCCGTGGCACCGTTTTCTAGAGTTTGAGCAGACGGATGCTCCGTGCTGGCACGACGGCAAGGATAACGATCGTGCCTGCGGCTTGCTCATAAAGTATGATGTGGCTTTGGTGCTCATGCCGCCGCACACCCTGGCCAATCGACGGGGCAAGCCGCCCAATCTGCGGACGGGATGCAATCAGCTGGAAGCAATGTTCCAGCTCGTCCTTACAGCGACGGGCCTGGAGAAGGCCGAACATTTCAATACCGTTGAGGAAGAGATCGAGCAGGTCATCCTCTGCCCGCTCGGTCAGCGTGTAGCTAGAGCCTCGTACGATCAATGAGACGCATTCTGCCGGAAGGATTTTTTGTCAGGAAGAGGGCTTTTGTCGCAGGGCATACCAGACCGGTACGTTCAAGACAAAAGCCCTCTTCCTGACAAAAAAGCATCCGGCCCTTCGGGTTGCCTGA
>NZ_LMFB01000016.1:40696-241125 GCF_001426685.1 Rhizobium sp. Root483D2
GGCGGCATCGCCCTGCGCCATCCTTCTGGTGGATCGGCCGATTTGAGGCAACAGAATGCGCCTCATTGATCGTACGAAGCTCTAGTCACGCACGACGCCCCTTGCCTTGGCGAGGCGTTCGGCATTCTCGAAAATTTCGTCGAGGCTTTGCTTGCCGGGGCCGCTTGAGCGGGATTCCGTTACGATCTGGCGCAAGTCTTCGATCGTCAATTCCTGGTCGCGGCGGGATCGATCGCGGCGCACGAGATCGCGCACATAGTCGCTTGTGCTCGCATATTCGCCCTTGCTGATCTGGGCTTCGATCCATTCTTTCATAGGGTCGGGCAGTGAAATGGTCATCGTGGCCATGTGGAAACTCCTTGCGCTGATCCTATCATGAATAAGAATAAATCACAAAAACGCTTATTGTGATTTTGCGCGATTTGTCTTCCCTGACGTCACCGAGATCGTGTTCTTGTTCACTGCATCGCTGTAGATTTCCACATCAGCTTTGATGCGATTCAAGATGCTGGCTCACGCCAGCATCTGATGATGCAGCCTTTATCGACCGAGCCCCGCGAGAGCGTTTATCCGCGCTAGCCGCGATGTGCTGTGTCGCCGAAATAGAAAAACTCCCGGTCGTAGTCCTTGATCCCGTCTGCGGTGAGGATCAGGCGGGGCTCTGTGAGTTTTCGTTTTCGTGGCTGTCCATCCACCCAGGCGTCGGCCACCTGCAAGGTTGTCAACGTGGAGGAAATCCCCTTTTGAAGGTAGTGCGTCGGTATGACGACCTTCGGCTTCAAACGCTCGACGATCTCGTCTGCCTGCTTGAAGCTGAGAATATGTTCCGACCCATCGACGGGAAGCGTCGCACATCGACCCGGCCCCAGGCATTCCAGACCTCTTCGGGCGGATTTGCCCTGTTATCGCCCCAGATGAGTGTTCGTATGCCCGCCGTCTCAACCAGATAGGTCACCATGTCGAGATGGCCCGGATTGTTGGGTGGATACGGGTCGGCGCCGAACTCCTTGACGACTTCGATCCACTTGTACCATCCCGGCTGATCTGTTGAATGCTTATCGGCGATGCCACTGATCTCTGCATCGGCGAACGCAAATTTTCCAACCACGCGGTCCAGAACGCTGGTGGCATCGACCTTGTCGATCGCGTCGTGGTCGAAATGGGCGTGGGTCGATAAAACCATATCGACGACAATGCGCGGGAAATCCCGGGGGAACCACAATCCCCAGGCGCCGGAAGGATCATTGCGCCAAGGGTCGAACAACAGAGTGAGCCCCGCCGGGGTGGTCAGCCGGAACGCCGTGTGCCCGAAATAATCGACAACAAGCTCCTTGTTGCCGGCATTCAGGGCGCCGCCTTGCAGCGCACGGACATGCTCATTGTTTCCAGACTGCTTCCAGGCGACGCTTCCGCTGACTGGCGCACAGTTGATTTCCTGCGCCTGGGCATAGCCTGTATTGCCGATGGCGACTGCGGACAAACCGCCCGTTGCAGTCAAGGACAGAAACCGGCGCCGTGAAGGATCCGGTTCAAAGGTCTTATTGTCGTCACTCACTCAATCGCTCCCACACTGGAATGGCTGTTTACATCGCGGCGAGATCGAGCGCTTTCCGCTTCGATCACCGTGTGGTGACGTAGCCTTCCGGAAAAACGGAGACGAGAAATTATCTACTAAATTTATAGAGTAATGCGCAACGCGATCTCATAATTTGGGGAGGGGGAAGAGCAGGCGGCGTGGTGGCCGTGTCATGGTGCACCGGCACCGCTATCCGCGCCGATGCCTGGTGGCGCGACCAAGCGGTCGAGGCGGCTTGATCAAAAAAAGCCGAAAGCCGTTTTACAGGCCTTCGGCTCTCGCTCGCAAAAGCGCGATCAGTTTTTCAGATACACTTCCAGCGTATCGTCCATCGCTTCCAGCCACGGCGTATGATGCTTGGGTGCCATCGTCCCGGTCATCAGCGATGCATAGGCGTTATCGCGGAAGCCCATGATGTTTTCGCCCTTGTGGTGTTCCCATTCCATGAAGGTCTTGTTGGTGCCTTCGACGTCGAACTTCGGATAGTCGGTGTCTGCAAGCAGTTCGATGACGTAATCGCCCTGGAACCAGATCATCTGTTCGGCGTCTTCCAGCGTTTCTTCGCGGGCGCGCCAGGTGTCGAAATGTGCCTTCATCCCTTCCTTGGAGGGCAGCTTGATGCGGTCCATGATGACGTCGCGGGCAAACCAGGCCTGGGCGTCGAACATGTTGAAGGTGTAGAACTGGTCCTGCATGCCGATATACATCAACTGCGGATTGTCCTCGTAGACGACGCCCTTGTAGAGACTGTCGGACCAAAGCCGGTTGGCGGTCTTCAGACGCAGGTCGTCGGGCAGGAACGGGAAATGGTGGAGGTAACCGGTGCACAGGATCAGAGCATCGACCTCCTTGGTCGATCCGTCGGCGAAATGCGCCGTCTTGTTGACAAGCTTCTGCAGGAGCGGCCGTTCCTCGAAGCGTTCCGGCCATTTGAAGCCCATCGGCTTGGAGCGGTAGCTGGTGGTTACGGATTTCGCGCCGTATTTCCAGCATTGCGAGCCGATATCCTCGGCGGAATAGCTGCGGCCGACGATCAGCACGTCCTTGTCCTTGAATTCCAGTGCATCGCGGAAATCATGGGCGTGCAGGACGCGGCCGCCGAAGGTTTTCACGCCTTCGAAATAGGGGACATTCGGTGTCGAGAAATGGCCGGAGGCGACGACGACATAGTCGAACTCCTCGTTATACATCCGGTCCTCGACGCGATTATGTGCCGTCACCGTGAACTTCTTCGTTGCCTCGTCGAACCGCACCATGCGCACCGGTGTGGAGAAGCGCACCCATTTGCGCACGTCGGCCTTTTCGACGCGGCCCTTGATATAGTCCCACAGCACCGCGCGGGGCGGATAGGAGCCGATCGGCTTGCCGAAATGCTCCTCGAAGGAATAATCGGCGAATTCCAGGCATTCCTTGGGGCCGTTCGACCAGAGATAGCGGTACATGCTGCCATGGACGGGTTCGCCATATTCGTCGAGCCCGGTGCGCCAGGTATAGTTCCAAAGGCCGCCCCAGTCGGCCTGTTTTTCGAAGCAGACCACTTCGGGGATTTCAGCACCCTTCTGGGCGGCGGACTGGAAGGCTCTCAACTGGGCAAGGCCCGATGGCCCCGCGCCGATCACGGCTACTCTGGTCATGTCTGTCTGTTCCCTTTGTTATGTCATGGTCAGTTTATTCGGTCGTTGCCGAATGTCTTTATGCCGTTTGCCCCTCACCCTAGCCCTCTCCCCGCAGGCGGGGAGAGGGGACGACAGAGGTTGCCGCTTGTCCCTTCTCCCCGTGCACGGGGAGAAGGTGGCCGACAGGCCGGATGAGGGGCTTTTTCAGTCTAATCCGGATAGATCCCCGCGCTTGTCGGCGCGCCGTCGTCATATTTCGCCAACCAGTCGATCATGATCGGGCGGTTGCGGGTCAGGCCCTTGTAGTCGATGATTTCAGGGGGCAGGCTTTTCAGCACGCGCGGCAGGCGGCGGGCCCATTTGGGCACGGTCACCAGTTCGTCGAGGCTGATCAGGTAGCAGCGGATGACGAAGAGGATGGCGTTGGAACGCGGCAGGCGCCACAGGCTTTGCAACTCCACGCGCAGGTGCATTTTTTCGCCGACATTCTCCGGCGTTACGGTCAGGCGGTCGGGACCCCATTTGTGGTAGTTTTCCGGAGAGGTATCGAGCCTCGGATTGACGGTCATGGTCCAGTTGAGGCGCCGGGTCGGCTTGCCCTGCTGCAGGTTGAGCAGGAATTTCAGCGCCCGGTCGAAGACGCCGATCTGGTGGGCGAGCGGCACCGGGCCGTGCCATTCCATGAAATTCATGCCGATATCGAAATCGAGCGACCAGTCGGCCTGGGTGGTGACCATGCCGGCATCCATCCACAGATTGTTGTCGCGCTGGTCCACGATGCAGAAATCGCCCTGGGCCTGGCGGGTGATATATTCCATCGGCGGATAGGGAAGCGTGGAGGGATCGCCGAAGGTGAAGGTGTCGTCGATACCCAGCGGGCGGTTGATCCAGCGCCAGCGGTCGCCGTCCTTTGTCAGCGTGAAATGCTCGGGATAATCCTGCGCCTGATGCTCCATCAGGAGTTCCAGCACATCCCATTGCGCCGCCATCATATGCGGCAGGGCCTGGCAGCGCAGCGGGTCTTCCTTCAGCACCATCGCCCGGTCCTGCATCTCGGCGACATAGTGCTCGTCAACGTCGATGAGGTTTTCAAAAACGCTGTCGGCCTTGCCGCGGATATGCGGCTCCATGTTGACGGAATACATGTATTCGTCGCGGTCGAAGGGGAAGGGAAAGCGCCTGATATTGGTAAGGCTGTTGCGGAAGGTGAAGTCGTCGCGGAATGTTTCGTTCCTGAACGTGATGGTCATCTGTCCGGTCCCCCTTCTATCTGTAAAAGATTGCTAGAGTTGAAGAACGAGTTGCTGGCCTTTGAACCGCGAGACGCAGATCATGACCTTTCTGCCGGACGCTTTTTCCTCGTCCGACAGGTAGATATCATTGTGTTCCAGCGTTCCGTCGCAGGACGAGACCGCGGTTTCGCACTGGCCGCAGGCGCCGCCACGGCACATGTAGGGGGCGTCGCAACCATGCGCTTCGGCCGCCTCCAGAATGCTCTGGTGTTCGCCAACGGTCATGTGGATGTTGGATTTCTCGAGGAAGACCTGGAACGGCAGGCCGGCGGGTGGCGCCAGGAAGCGTTCCGAATGCAGGTTTTCCTTCGGCCATCCGGCTTTCAGCGCCGTCATCAGCACGCCGTCGATCATGCCGGCCGGGCCGCAGACATAGAGATGCGTGCCCAGCGGCTGGTTGTCGGTGATGGCGGCCACGGGGATATAGCTCTTTTCCTCATCCACATAGACCTTGATGCGGCGCGGGCCGTAGCGGTCGATGAGGTGCTGCCAATAGGCGCCATGCGAGCGCGAGCGGATGGCGTAGTGCAGTTCGAAGGCGATGTTGTCGCGGCTGAACTGCTCCATCATCGCGATGAACGGGGTGATGCCGATGCCACCGGCAATCAGGATATGCTTGCGGCCGCGATGATCCGGCGCGAAGAGATTGACCGGCTGGCTGACGGTCAGCTGATCGCCGGGCTTTACCTGTTCATGCATGAAGACCGAGCCGCCGCGGGAATTGGGCACCCTGAGCACGCTGATTTCATAGGCGCTGTTGTCGTCGGGATTGGACATCAGCGAATAGGGATTGCGGCGTAAAAGGCCATTGTCGTTCATCGAGACGACGACATGGGCACCGCCGGAAAAGAACGGCATGGGATGGCCGTCCAGCCGCTCGAAGCGGAAGCGTTTGACGAGTTCGGTCACATCAGTGACATCGGCGACCCGGACGGGCATGTCTGTGTTGAGGCTCACGGGAACATCTCCTCAGGGGCAGGCGCCGTACCCGGTTCTTCTGCATCGATGTTGACGCCCTGGAAGGCGCCGAGACGTCTGGAATAGTGGTCGCGCACCAGGAGCGGCAAGCCGCAATGGCTGCAGGCAAAGGGGCTCGTCGTCACATTGTCGGTGATGCCCTTGCAGTGCACGCATTGCACCCGGCGCGCCGTCGAGCCGCGATGTTCGGTATGGATCGAGTTGAAATCGATGCCGAATTCCAGCGCCACCTGCATGATCTGGCCGATAAAGCCTTCTGTGCCGGCGATGTAGAGCCGCGTTCCCATCCGGGCCTGCTCCAGACAGGCGCGCAGGCGAAACAGCAACGGCTGAAGTGTCGGCGCCTGCCAGAAGATGTCGGGCGACAAAGCCGAAAGAACCGCGTCATAGGCATTCGGCGCGGCGCCTGCGGCCAGAAAGAGGATTTCCGATTTTGCCAGGAAATCCTTGCCCTTCAGGTCCACCTGGCCGGTGAGGGCGGCCGCCCCTTCGCCCTCGAGGACGAAGAGGTGGCGCTTTGCGTGGGGATCGATGTCGAGCCCCTTATATTCCGGCCTACTTTTGATCCCTTGTACGAGCATGCCGTCAGCCTTGCGCCGTCCGTTTCGTCTTTTTCGGATCATCGAAGGTGATCGTGTGGGCGATCGCCGGTGCGTTGACCGTCTTGCCCTTTACCTGGAGCTTGGTGCCCTGGACGGCATAGGGAACCTCGACGCGCATGATCGCCATCGAGCGGTTGGTGAGCTTGGAATAGGACGGGCAGGTGATGACGCCGACTTTTTTGTCGCCATCCCAGACTTCGTCGCCGAGATCGGCCGGTCCATCGGCCTCGATCAGCAGGCCGAAGATCTTGAAGCGTTCCTTGCCTTTGAGGCGGGCATGTTCCTCGGCGCCGCGAAAACCGGTCTTGCCGGGGCTGACGGTGAAATCGAGGCCGAGTTCCCACAGGCTGTCGCCGGGCTGCTCGTTAGCGAACGGATACATCTGCGAATTGTCGTAGGGGTAGAACAGCAGGTAGCTTTCGACCCGCAGCATGTCGAGAACGCTGAAGCAGACGGGGATGATGCCCATCTCCTTGCCTTCATCGACGATCCGGTCCCAGACCATGCCGGCATCCTGGCCGCGCACGAAGATTTCGTAGCCGCGTTCGCCGGTATAGCCGGTGCGCGAGATCATCACCGGGGCGCCGAACAGGGTCGTCTGCATATGGTGGAAATATTTGAGGTCGCGGATGCCGGGCACGTATTTTTCGAGATAATCGACGGCAAGCGGTCCCTGCAGTGACAGGTCATGCAGGTCGTCGTCGAACAGCACGGCACAATTGCGGCCCTGAGCCTGCTTGACGATTTCCTCGAAACCGGAGCCCGAGCCGTGCACCAGCATCCAGGAATTCGGGCCGGTGCGGTAGACGATGCAATCGTCGGTGAAATGGCCGCGATCGTTCAGCATGCAGGCATAGACGGACTTGCCGGGATAGACCTTCGTCATGTCGCGGGTGGTGATATATTCCAGGATGGCAATCGCATGCGGGCCGACCAGATGCACCTTCTTCAGGCCTGAAACATCCATGATGCCGGCCTTGGTGCGCACGGCGATGTGTTCTTCGGAAATATCCTTGTCATAGGTCCAGGCGGTTCCCATGCCGCTCCAGTCCTCAAGATTGGACCCCAGTGCCCGATGCCGATCGCCCAAGGCGGAGAAACGCCAGCTAAGTGCCATGATTTGTTCCCTTATTTATTTCACTCTGTGGAAATAATTATTCCTGAGTATATTCGCGTTTTCGGGAACGGCAAGCCCGCGATGTGGATTTCTCGCCGGAAAGTGCGGTGTCGCGGATGGTAAAAGACGTGCCGCTTTTGCTTCTTCAGGAGCTAACAGTTGAAGCATTCAACGCCGGAAAAGCGGACTTTTCAAGTGGCGTAATCTGGGAAGGCGAGCACACACGAAAATGCCCGGATCAGGGATCCGGGCACCGGGGACATTATAAGATGAAACGGGAATCAGGCGAGCAGGCCTTCTTCCTTCATGGCGGCGATGAACGAGGCCCAGGCTTTCTGCGGGCTGCGGATGCCGTCGAGGGCGTCGAGGCAATGTTGCAGGGCGCGGCGATAGGCAAGACCACGCTTGCCGGTCCAGCGGCGCAGGAACTCTACGGCGTCCCAGGCGGTCGCGATGATGTTTTCCTGGCTCTGCTGGATGACCACTCTGACGGGGGTTGGAAAGCGTTTGTAACTCAACGTCGTCCTCATGCTGCTTCTTGAAATTGCAGCACTCAAACGTGCGGGATTCAAGAAGGTTCCAACGACGGATTCATTTTGGAATCTGCTTGTGAAAGCATGTTCTGAACGATGGCTGAGGCGTCTTCGATGAACCACGGGATCAGCGCATCGCGCGCATCCGCTCGACCCAGTCAGCCCCGATCTGCCATCGCGTCAGCACATCCAGCGGGTCCTCCGCATCGAGCCGCGAACAGATGCGATAGACCTCCAGAACCTCGGCACTCATCTCGCCGCGATGATAGAGAAAGGTGGCGGCGGCGTAGCGGGTGCGGCCGGACCATGCGATGCCCGGCGGAGTTTTGATCAAATCCCAGTTCTGGCGTGTTTCCTCGTCCATATCGCAACCGTCAGAACTGAGCGGGCGGGGAAGCGGCACGGCGGTCGAGCTTGATGAAGGGGCGCGGCACGATGCGGGCGCGTTTCATCATCTTTTGATATTGCAGTTCGCGCGACGCGTAGATTTCCACCCAGAGATCTTCGGTCAGGCGCGTGCCATAGGGCCGGGTCAGGCTGGCGATGGCGATGTTGCGCTTGGCAAGCGGCGACCAGATTGCGGCACTGACGAGGCCAGCCTCATGCTTTTTCCGGTGATAGAGGATGGCACCGTCAGCCGGAATATTGCCTTCAATTTCAAGGCCGACGAGCACATGTTTGAGAGATTGATTCCGCCTGGCTTCAAGTATCGCTTGATGTCCATTGAAGGTGACTTTTTGCGCATCGACCAGCCAGTCCAGCCCGATCTCGTCGGGCATGCGGGCGCGGTCGGCGCGCAGCGCCGTCTCAGCCGTCATGAAATCGGCATTGGCGACGATAAAGCCGGCTTCGATGCGGGCGCGGTTGAGCGCGGCATAGCCGATGGCGCGGATGCCGTGAAGCTGTCCTGCCGTCCAGAGGCGGTCCCACAGGCTGAGCGCGGCATTGGCGGGGACGAACAGTTCGTAGCCGAGATCGCCGGTAAAGCCAGTGCGCGAGATGGTGACCGTGCCGCCCTCATGCGGGAAATCGGCGAGCTGGAAGGGTTTCAGCCGTTCGATGCCGTCGAAGCCGGCTTTGGAGAGGACCGCGAATGACGTTGGGCCCTGCAGGGCAAGCCCGGCAATCTCAGCCGTTTCTTCCGCGACGGTAACATCAAAGCCGATGGCGCTGTCGAGCAGCCAGGGCAGGTGGCGCTCCTGGCAGCAGAGGCGGAACGTATCGGGCGCGAGCCGGAACAGGGTGCCATCATCGAGCACATGACCGTGGTCGTCGCACCAGGCGGTGTAGTGGACGCGGTCGATGCCGAGCTTCGAGACATCGCGCACGGTCAGCCGGTTGAGATAGCGCTCTGCCTCCGGCCCGGCGATACGATATTTCACCATCGGCGAAATATCGAACAGCGCCGATGTCGAGCGGATGGCGAAATATTCCAGTTCCTCGTCGAAGACCGAATGCGGCGCCTTGTAGCCGGACCAGGTGTACCAGTCGCTGGTTTCGCTGAGGGCTGCGATGCGCGGATGAAACGGGGTCTCGAAGCGCGGCGTGGCGATATGGCTCTGCAGGGCGCGGCGGGGGTTGATCTCCAGCATCATGATCTCTCCGAAAGAATGTGGCGCGCGGCGAGCAGTCCCGGCAGGCCGGAAATGCCGCCGCCCGGATGCGAACCGGCACTGGCGAGGTAGAGGCCGGACAGCGGCGTGGTATAGCCGGCCGCCGCATTGACCGGGCGGTTGACCAGCAGCTGATCGGCCTGCAGCTCGCCATGATGCCAGTGGCCGCCGGGCAGACGATACTGGGTTTCCATATCGGCCGGTGTCATCAGCTGGCGTCCGACGATGCTCTTGCTCAAGCCCGGCGCGTAGCGCTCCAGCGTGTCGAGGATGATTTTTTCGAAGGCCGGTTTGCCATTGTCCCAGCCTCCCTTCAGATCATAGGGCGCAAATTCTACCAGGGCGGACAGCGTCGCGCCGCCGGGGGGCGCGAGTGCGGGATCGGCAAGGCTTGGCAGGGTGATCTCCATCACCGGATCGGGGGAGAATTCACCGTATTTGGCCGGATTGAAGGCATTTTCGACATGGGCGATGGAGCGGGCGATGACCAGCCGGCCGCGATGGTCATCCGGCGAAACGCCGGTGAAGGCGGGCTGCCGGTCGAGGGCCAGATCGAGCTTGGCGACATTGCCTTTCGAGCGGATATTGCCGACGGCGCGGACCAAGCCTGTGCCGAGTTCGGCTGCGTCGCAGAGGTTCAGGAATGTCGCCTGCGGATGGATGGCGCAGACGATAACGGGTGCGTTCAGCTGTTCGCCGTTGGCGAGCACGACGCCGGTTGCGGTGCCGCGATTGGCGAGGATGCGCGCGGCATGGGCGCCCGTGCGGATGACGGCGCCGGCGGCGGTCGCTGCCTTTTCGAACGCCGGGGCAAGGGTGCTCATGCCGCCCTGCGGCACGCATTGTGCACCCGTCTTGCCGCCGGTTTCGCCGGTCAGGCGGTAATAGAGGCCGAGAAGCGAGGTCGGTGATCGCGGCCCGAGATGGATGCCGAGCGTGGCGTCGAAGGCAACGAGACCCTTGAGGCGGTCGTCGGTCAAATATTCGTCGGCGACATCGGCGACATTCATCAGGAGCATGCGCAGGAAGTCGCGGCCTTCCTCGCGGCCTTTGGTAATGAGGCTGAGGCCTGCGCCGGCGAAGGTTCCGAGGTCGTTCAGCTTGATTCTGCCGATCTCCGGCGGCCGGCGCTTGAGGAAGCGTTTGAGAATGCCCGCCTGGAACATCAGCTTCTTGCGCATGGCCGCAAAGGCCTTCGCCTCGGCCGGGCTGACGCCGTCGATTGTCTCGCCATAGGCACCACGCAGGACGGCGTGCCTGCCATCCGGCGAGAGCGCCACGGTCGGCAGGGACGCGCCGGAGGTTTTGGCGGCTTTCAGCTTCAGGAGGTCCTCGACCTCCGGATCGAGCCGGTTGACGATATGGGCGAGGCCGGCGGAGCGGTAGCCGGGGTGGAATTCAAAGCCGCGCATTGCGCCGCCGGTGCTGTCGGCGGCTTCGAGAACGACGACCCTGCGGCCGTTCTGCGCCAGCAGCGTGGCTGCCGTCAGGCCGTTATGGCCGCCGCCGATGACGATGGCATCGAAGTCTGCGGCGTTGAAATTCGTGGTCCGGGCGAGATCAGATGACGTCATGGGCCGGGCTCATTTCTGAAGGTTTCAGTTTCAGGTCACGCAGGATTTCGGCGGCGGCATTGCGGCCGGGCGCGCCCATGACGCCGCCGCCGGGATGGGTGGAAGAGCCGCAGAGATAGAGGCTAGGCACCGGCGTGCGGTATTGCGCGTAACCGGGCACCGGGCGGTTGAACAGCAACTGGTCGAAGGTCAACTCCCCTTGGAAGATATTGCCTTCGGTGAGGCCCACCTCCGCCTCGATCTCGCGCGGCGTGCGCACTTCCATATGCAGGATGCGGTCGCGGAAGCCGGGGGAATAATCGGCGATCTGGCTGACGACGGTCTCGGCAAAGGCGTCGCGGTCGGCATCGGTCCAGTCGCGGCCTTCCAGTTGCGGCGGGCAATATTGCACGAAACAGCTCATGAAATGCTTGCCCGGCGGCGCCATGGTCGGATCGAGCGTCGTCGGGATCACCATATCGACGAAGGGATCGGCGGAATAGCGGCCAGCCTTCCAGTCGTCATAGGCGCGTTCCATCCGCTCCATCGAATCGGTGAAATGCAGATCGCCGCGAATGCAGGAGGAATTCTTCGGCAGCGCCGGAAATTCGGGCAGGCTGTCGAGTGCGATATTGAGCTTGCCAGACGAGCCGCGCATCTTGAAGTGCTTGACGCGGTGGACGAAGGCTTCGGGCAGGGCATCCTCCTCGACCAGCTTGAGGAAGGTGCGCTTGACGTCGGCATTGGAGACCACGAGATTGCCGCGCACCTCCTCGCCATCGGCCAGCACGACGCCGGTGGCGCGGCCGCTGCGGGTCATGATGCGGGCCACATCGGCGCCGGTGCGGATCGTGCCGCCCGATGCCTTGAAGGAGGAGGCGAGCGCCTGGGTCACCGCGCCCATGCCGCCGCGCGCATAGCCCCAGGCGCCGACGGAGCCATCGACTTCGCCCATATAGTGATGCAGAAGCACGTAAGCCGTGCCGGGCGACATCGGCCCAAGCGCCGTGCCGATAATGCCTGACAGCGCCAGATAGGCCTTGATGACATCAGTCTCGAAATATTCGTCGAGGAAGTCCGAGATCGACATGGTCCAGAAGCGCAATGTCTGCGCCATGTCATGGGCGGAGAATTCGCCGAATTTTTTGCCGAGATAGAGCAGTTCGGAAATGTCGCGCGGCTTGAAGGAAAACGGGTCCGGTGCGGTGCGCATCAACAGCGGCTGGATGAAACGGCATTGGCGGGTGACGTCGCGGGCGTAGCGGTCATAGGCTTCGGCATCGCGCTTCGAATAGCGGGCGAATTCGCGGCGATGGCTGTCATGGTCGCGGTAGGAGGCGATATAGTCGCCGTCGCGGGTAAAGACCGCGCCGCCTTCATAGGCGATGACCTGCAGCCCGTGTTTCGGCAGCTCGAGCTCGCGCATGATTTCCGGGCGAAACAGCGAGCAGACATAGGAACAGTTGGAGTAGAGGAAGCCGGGGGTCAGTTCGCGGCTGGTGGCCGCACCGCCCACCCAATCGTTCTTTTCGAGCACCAGCACATCAAGCCCGGCGCGCTGCAGATAGCAGGCCGCGACCAGGCCGTTATGGCCGCCTCCGATCATCACCACATCGTATTTCTTCATGCCTCTGTCTCCCTCATTGCGAAAAATCTGGCATGAAAAGCAGAATGTTGTCCAGTTATATTGAATGAATATTCAGCAAGTATGTTGCAATCCTCTGATAATGCGATAGGATTTCGTGTCAAAGGCCATGCGGTGGAAATGACGGGATGATCGAAACCTCAATGCGGGAACCGGGATATGGCCAGGCAGGTGCATCGGGCTCCGGTTTGGTGATCGCGCGAGTATCTCCGGCCGGCCAGGCACGCGGTTCCGTGACCGTGAAGACGGCGCGCACGGGCTATCCTGGAACGGGCATCCGTAGCTTCAAAGCCAAGCAAAAGGTTCTTGACACCGGGCCGCATTGTCGCGCTCATCTGCCCGGTGAAAAACCGGGCGGGAGCGCATCATGAGCGTCGTTCTCAGCCTGAAGGGCAAGAAGGTTATGGTGAGAATGAAGGCAGTGTCTGCGGCGGAAACCGGCGAAAACGACAGGCGTGGCCGCAAGGCTTCGAAGGAAACACGGCGCCAGCAGCTGGTCGAGGCGACGATCGATTCGCTTGCCAAGCGCGGCTATTCCGAAACGACGCTGGCCGATGTTGCCGATGGCGCGGGCCTGTCGCGCGGCATCGTCAATTTTCATTTCGAGAGCAAGGAAAAGCTCTTGATTGCCACGCTGCAATTCATGGCCGATGAATATGCGGCGCATTGGGGCGCGGCACTCGATAAAGCGGGCGAGGCGGCATCCTCGCAACTCTGGGCTTTGGTGGCGGCCGATTTCGACCGCAAGATCTGCACCAAGCGCAAGCTGGCCGCCTGGTGCGCCTTCTGGGGCGAGGCGAAATCGCGGCCGACCTATCAGGCGCTCTGCGGCGCCCGCGACACCAAGTACCAGGAGCTGTTCGTGGCGCTCTGCGCGCAGATGAAAGCGGAAAAATCCTACACATATGACGCCGAAACCATCGCGCTGGCGCTCAGCGCCATGATGGAGGGCCTGTGGTTCCGGCTGATGATGGGCGATGGGCTGACGCGCGAAAAGGCCCATGCGGCGGCAATCGAATATCTGGTCTCGGTCTTTCCGGGCCATATGACCCATCAGGGTCCGAAATAGGGAACAGCTGAAAACGGAAAAGGAGACCGGCATGCGGATAATGGGAATGGTCAGGGATTTGGGCAGGGCCGCGTTGCTGGCCTCGCTGCTGTCCAGCGCGGCGTTTTCGGCGCGCGCCGCCGACAATATCACCGTCTTCGACTGGTCCGGCTACGAGGATCCGGCCTTCCACCCGGCCTATACCGCAAAGCACGGCACGGAACCGGATTTCAGCTTCTTCGGCGATGAGGAAGAGGCGTTCCAGAAGTTGCGCTCCGGCTTCAAGGCCGACCTTGCTCATCCCTGTTCGCAGAGCGTCAACAAGTGGCGCGAGGCAGGGCTGCTCGAGCCGCTCGATACGTCCAAGCTGACCGGGTGGGACGATATTCTGCCCGGCATCAAGGCGATGAAGGGCCTGATGACCTCCGATGACGGCACGGCCTGGTTCCTGCCGTTCGAGTGGGGCAATACGGTTCTGACCTATCGCACCGACACGGTGAAGCCGGAAGAGGTCCAGTCGCTGAAGGCGTTTGCCGATCCGAAATTCAAGGACCGCGTCTCGATCGGCGATAATGTCGATGATGCCTATGCGCTGGCAAGCCTTGCGATCGGCCTCAAGGACTGGACGAAGATGACCGATGCGCAGTTTTCGGAAGCTTCCGCTTTTCTGCGCGAGGTGCACAAGAATGTCCGCCTCTACTGGACCGACAATACCGAAGTCACCCAGGCGATGGCGAGCGGCGAGGTCGATCTCGCCTGGGCCTGGAACGAGACCGTGACGACGCTGCAAAAAGATGGCGTGCCGGCCGACGTCAAGCGGGATACGACGGAAGGGCTGTCCACCTGGGTCTGCGGCTATGTCCGCCTGAAGGGTGCAGAGGGCGACGCGGACAAGCAATATGATTTCCTGAATTCGATCAGCGATCCGGCCATCAGTACGTACCTCGTCAATGACTGGGGTTACGGGCATGCCAATGCCAAGGGCATGGCTGCGGTTGACCCGGCGATCCTTGTGGCGAAAGGCTATGCCGATGTCGATAAGTTCGTCGACAAGACGCTGTTCCAGTCGCCGATGCCGATCGAGCTGCGCCAGAAGATGATTGCCGAATTCGAGAAGATCAAGGCGGGCTATTGAGCGGATATGATGCAGATGTGATTGTCGCCGGGGCCGGTTTTGCCGGCCTTTCGGCGGCCGATGCCCTGGTGTCGGCCGGTCTCGATGTGATCGTGCTGGAAGCGCGCGACCGGGTTGGCGGGCGAGTGGAAGCCTCGGCTTTTGCCGATGGCGTTGCGATGGATACCGGCGGGCAGTTTATCTGCGACGAGATGCCGAATGTCATGGCCTTGACGCGGCGGTTCAACTTGCCTTTGGCGGAGACGCCGCTGGACGGCGCCTTTCTCATTGAGCCGCAACCGTTTGAGGCGGGGTCGTCCTTTGCGGAATCCGGCCGCATCCGCGCCCGTGCCAACCGGATCGATCCGCGCGATCCCAATATTTCGGGGCTGACGGCGGGGGAATGGCTTGCGCGCCAGAGCGATCCGCCCGGCGCAAAAGCCAGCTATCAGGCGATGGTCGAGGGCCTCTGGTGCCGCTCGATGAGCGAAATCCCGCTCTGGTATCTGATCGACAATGACCGGCGCACGATCAGCAACGGCAACGAGCTGCAATATTTCGCCGAGGGTACGATCCATGCTGCGGCCGAAGCACTGGCGGCAACGCTGGGCAAGCGCCTGCGGCTTGAGGCGCCGGTGGTTCGCATGGACCGCAGCGAGGGTTCGGTGTCGGTGACAACAGGCGCGGGCGGCGTCTTGACCGCGCGGCAGGTGATCATTGCCGTGCCGCCGGTGATGGCTTCGCGCATCGCGCATGTGCCCGATCTCCCCAATGCGCTGAACGGCGCTCTGAGCGCTTGGAAAAGCGGCACGGTGATCAAGGCGCTGGTCCGCTTTGAGCGGCCGTTCTGGCGTGATCGCGGTCTGAGCGGCATGGTGATGTGGCGCGATACGCTGGGGCTTTTCGCCTGCGATGTCAGCAGCCGGCAGGCGTCGGCGCTGGTGATGTTTGCCGGTGGGCCGGTTGCCGTCGAATGGAGCGCGAAGGGACACGCCTTCATCGAGGCGGAAATCTGCCGCCGGCTGGTGGCGGCGCTGGGTCCGCAGGCCGCTGAGGTGGCGGGGCTGTTGATCCGTGACTGGGTCGGCGATCCCTGGAGCGGCGGTGGCTATAGCGATGTGATCACGGATCTCCAGGCCTATGATGCCGAAGACATTCTGCGCGCCGGTGCGCCGCCGGTGCATTTTGCCTCGTCGGAGCTATCCCCGTCATTCCCCGCCTATATCGAGGGCGCCATCGTTGCCGGACGGGAAGCCGCCATGCGGGTGATTGCAGCGCATCAATCGGCCATCGCCACCAGCGCATCCGGATCATAGGCAAGCCGGATCGGTGCGCCGACCGGAATATCGTCCGCGCCGAAATTATTGGTTTCCGACACGGACAGCGGTTTTTCGAGGCCCGGCACATCGACGATCAGGTGGGTGATCTCGCCAAAATAATGCCGGTCGACCACATGGCCGGTCACCTCGCAATCGGCCTTGGCATCGTCCCACAGGACCCGCAGGCGTTCCGGGCGGATGCCGATGGTGATTTGGCCGTTCTCAGCGGTGAAGCCCTTGGGCTTGGCGATGGTGACATTGCCGAATCGGGTGGTCTCGACGGAGAGATTGAGAGCGCTTTCGCCGGTGATCTTTGCCCGCATGAAATTCATGCCGCCGAGAAAATCCGCGACCTGCCGGGTGAGGGGACGCTGGTAGATTTCCTTGGGCGTCGCCACCTGGGCAATCTTGCCGCCGAACATCACGGCGATCCGGTCCGACATGGCGAGCGCCTCGTATTGATCATGGGTGACCAGAACGAAGGTAATGCCGACGGCTTTTTGCAAGGTGCGCAGTTCCACCTGCATTTCCTCGCGCAGCTTCTTGTCGAGCGCCGACAGCGGCTCGTCGAGCAGGAGCACCTTAGGCCGCATCACCAGCGCCCGTGCAAGCGCGACGCGCTGACGCTGGCCGCCGGATAGTTCATGGGCCTTGCGTTTGCCAAGATGCGAAAGCCGAACCTGTTCCAGTGCGTTGCCGACACGCTGGCGTTCGTCGCTTGCGTTCAGCTTCAGGCGCTTGAGGCCGTAGCCGACATTGTCCTCGACATTCAGATGCGGGAAGATCGCATAGTTCTGGAAGACCATGTTGGTCGGCCGCTTGTTGGGCGGCAGGTCGATGGCCGAATGGCCGTCGATGCGGATGTCTCCGGACGTCGGCGTGTCGAAGCCGGCGATCGAGCGCAAAAGGGTGGTCTTGCCGCAGCCGGACGGACCAAGCAGCGAGAAGAATTCGCCGGCGGCAATGTCGAGGCTGACATTGTCGAGCGCGCGATAGATGCCGTAATAGCGGCTGACGGCATCGATCTCGATCATGGGTGTATCAGCCATGGGCGGCGGCTCCAGCTTTGAGGCGGTTTTCCGCGCGGCGGCGCAGGATTTCGGCGGTGGCGACCAGGAGGATCGACAGGGCGATCATCAGGCTTCCGAGCGCCAGCACGCTTGGCAGCTTGGCGGCAAAGCGCAGCTGTCCCCAGATATAGACCGGCAGCGTCGGCTCCGTGCCCGACAGGAAGAAGGCGAGGATGAATTCGTCGAGCGAAATGGTGAAGGAGACGAGCAGGCTGGAGATGATGGCCGGCGCCACCACCGGCAGCGTCACCCTGCGGAAGGTGCCGATGGCGGTTTCCCCAAGGTCGAGCGAGGCTTCCTCCAGCGAACGGTCGAAGCCATCGAAGCCGGAAATCAGCACCGACAGCGCATAGGGCAGGCAAAACACCGTCTGGCCGAGAATGACCGTGACCAGTGACAGTTCCAGGCCGAGCTGCAGCACGATCATCAGCAGCGATACGGCTACGATGATCTCGGGCAGAAACAGCGGCGCCATCAACAGGCCGGTTGCCGCGCGCTGGCCGCGGAACTTGTAGCGGGTGACGGCGCGGGCGGCGCAGATGGCAAGGCCGGTGGACAGGAGTGAGACGCAGATGCCGACGATCAAACTGTTGCGCGCGGCGGCCAGCATCGCCGCATTGCCCCAGAGCGAGGCGTACCATTTGGTGGTGAAGCCGGCGAGCGGGAAGGTGGTGGAGGCTGCATTGTTGAACGAGAAGATCGGCAAAAGCAGGATCGGCAGATAGAGAAAGACAAGGTAAGCCGACACATAGACCGGCAGCCAGCGGGATTTTCGAATGCCGTGACGGCCGCTCATTTGATCCGCCTCACGAATAGCTTCAGCGCCAGCACCATGCAGCCGGCCATGGCCGAAACGATCACCATCGTGGTGACGGAAAGGGCTGCTCCAAGCGGCCAGTTGGCCCCCTTGCCGAACTGCGCCTGGATGGCGGTGGCAATCATCACGCCGTCCTTGCCCCCAACCAGCTTGGGCGTGACGTAATCGCCGACGGTCGGGATCATCACGATCAGGAAGGCGGAAATGACGCCCGGCAGCGACAGCGGCAGCGTGACGCGCAGAAAGCTCCAGACCTTGTTGTCACCGAGATCATGCGCCGCCTCGATCAGCGACCGGTCGATCTTTTCCAGGGAGACATAGATCGGCAGGATGGCAAAGGCCGCCCAGCTATGGACGAGCGTGATGATCACGGCGTTGGAATTGTAGAGCAATGTGGTCACCGGCTGATCGATCAGTCCGGTGGACATCAAGCCGGTATTCAGCACGCCCTGATAGCCGAGGATGACCTTCCAGGACATGACGCGCAGGAGGTAGCTGGTCCAGCAGGGCACGGTGATCAGGAACAGCCAGAGGTTCTTGTGAACGCCGCCATGGAAGGAGATGAACCAGGCGACCGGATAGGAAAAAGTGACGGTGATGAGGCTGACGGCGAGCGAGATGGTGAGCGAGCGCCAGAGCAGGTCGCGGTAGATCGGTTCTGTCAGGGCGACGCGATAATTCTCAAGCGTGAAGCTGCGGTCGATGGTCAGGTAATCCTGGGACCAGAAGCTATAGGCGATGACGATGAGGACGGGCAGGAAGAGCAGCGCCAGCGCGTAAAGCAGGGTCGGCGAGATTAGCGTCAGGCCCTTAGCCTCGTCGCTTGCCGCCCAGCGGCGGCTGCCGGCAAGGGGCGGTTTGCTTTCCACGCCGATTGCGCCCGGCAACGCCACCATCAGCGCCACCCGTGCGGCGCGGTGCCGTGACAACAGTGAAAATGCAGGGATCGTATCATGCCGTCCGTCCCGGGCGGTTTTCCGCCATTCTTTGGTTCCCGCAGAGAGAATGAGCGCAAAACGGGATTGAACGCAA
Source organism: Rhizobium sp. Root483D2 (assembly GCF_001426685.1). Taxonomy (GTDB): domain Bacteria; phylum Pseudomonadota; class Alphaproteobacteria; order Rhizobiales; family Rhizobiaceae; genus Pararhizobium; species Pararhizobium qamdonense. The sequence goes on from NZ_LMFB01000016.1 coordinate 59,622, forward strand.
GTGTTTTTTCTGCCAATATTGATTGAACGGACATTCAAAATAGAAGTAATTGATGTTTTATATCAGTTATTTGATTGGAAATATTGTCCATAAATTATCTGTGGAGGCGAAAAAATGGCGGCCAAACGTGAAGACGTGATCAGCTCTTTGGAGGCTTCGGACAGCATGGTTGCCCTGGCCAGAGATCATCTCGTCCAGCCCTGGCCGACGGCGGGCGAGATCGGCGCCGAGGCGCGCGGCGGTATCGTCAGCGGTGACGGTATCTATGTGATCGACGGCGAGGGGCGAAAGCTGATCGACGGTCCCGCCGGCATGTGGTGCGTCAATGCCGGGCATCGGCGAAAGGAGCTCGCCGGCGTGCTCTATGATCAGGCCATGGACCTCTCCTACAATTCGCCCTGGTACACGATGAACGCGCCGTCGGTGACGCTGTCCGCCCGGCTTGCCGATCATGCGCCGGGCGATCTCAATCATGTCTTCTACACGACCGGCGGCTCCTCTGCGGTCGAGACCGCACTGCGCTTCATGCAGTTTTCCAACAATGTGAAGGGGCGTCCGGACAAGAAGCTGATCGTGTCGCGGCAAGGCGGCTATCACGGCTCGACCTATCTGTCGGCCTCGCTGAACGGCCGTCCGCGCGATCACGACTGGATGGACAGCGCCGGCGAGCAGGTGGTGAAACTCGCCTGTCCCAATCCGTTCCGGCGGCCGGAAGGGATGAGCGAGGCTGCGTTCTGCGATGGGCTCGTCGCGGAATTCCGCGCGGTCATCGAGGCGCGGGGGGCCGAGCGCATCGGCGCCTTCATTGCCGAGCCGGTGATGGCATCCGGCGGCGTCATCGTGCCGCCGGACGGTTATCTCAGCCGGATGCGGCAGCTGTGCACCGACAACGACATCCTGTTCATCGCCGACGAGGTGGTGACGGCTTTCGGGCGGCTGGGGCATGTCTTTGCCTCCAGCGATGTCTTCGGCATCGAGCCTGATATGATCACTTTCGCCAAGGGTGTGACCTCCGGCTACTTTCCGCTTGGCGGGGTGATGATTTCGTCGCGCCTGTTTGAGGAATTGCGCCGCTCCAACCACCCCGATGCGATGTTTGCCCATGGGCTGACCTATTCCAGCCACCCGATCGGCTGCGCCGTGGCGCTGAAAAATCTCGATATCCTGGAAGAGGGGCTGCTTGAACATACGCGCGCCATTTCCGGCCATTTCCAGGCGAGCCTGAAGACGCTCGAAGACCTGCCGCTGGTCGGCGAAGTGCGCGGGGCCGGACTGATGGCCTGCGTCGAATGCGTCGCCGACCGTGTGCACAACAATCCGCTGACGCTTGATCTGGATGTCGGCAAACGCATCGACAGGCATTGCCAGGACCTCGGTCTCCTGGTGCGGCCGTTGATCAACATGTGCGTGATGTCACCACCGCTGACGATCACCCTGCCGCAGATCGACGAGATGACCACGATCCTGCGCACCAGCATCCGCCGGACGATGGATGAACTGGTGCGCGAAGGGTTGTGGCACGGCTGAGTTTTGTCTTGGGCATGGCTTCCATTCCCCGCCATGCTCATTTTTAAAGGGCCGGTTTTCCCGGCCCTTTCTTTATGGCTTGTCAGACTGCGGCAAAGCGCAGCCGGCTGTTCATGCCGGCCATTTCCCGCTCGTCCGGGGCGGCGGGCAGGGTCATGACCGGCAGGATGGCGCGAAGGTGGTCGTGGTGGGTGCGCACGCCATATTCGAGATCGGACAGGTAGAACCCGTTGAAGGCTTTGGAGGTCATCGATTCGTTGGACCAGATGGTCAGTTGCACGTCCTCGGCCTGCGTATCGCGGTCGATGCGCTGGGCAAGGTAGCGGGCGGCGCGTTCCCGGCGGCTTTCGTCGCGATGGCGGTAGACGCCGCCGCGCAGCATGGTTTGGCCTGTGGAAAGCGGAAATTCCTGGTAGAACTGCACGGCTTCCGGTGTCACGGCGATTACCGCATTGGCGAAGATGCCGTAGTAGATCCAGGCCTTGCGCAGGTGCTGCGGCAGGTGGGTGGCTTCCGGGGCGATTCTGACATAATTGCGCACGCTCCAGCGCCGGCCGGCATGCGGATTATAGGTGGCAAAGGAGCGGCAGAGGCCGTTGACGAAGGGTTCGTCATAATAGGTCGAGCCATAGAGGTCCTGCAGCGCCGGATGGGCCATCGCCACGTGGTAGCCCTCGTTGTCGACATCACGGACGGATTTCCAGTTGACCGGCGAGGTCTGCGTCCAGAGATTGCCGGCGGGAACCATGTCCTGCGTCTTGTATTCGCTGAGTTCGGCCGCGAAGGGCTGCATCAGTTCGGCGACGGACGGCTGGGGCCCAGGTGCAAAACGGATGAAGACGAAGCCCATCCAGACTTCGAGATCCAGTGCGATCAGCCCGAATTCCTGCTTGTCGAGCGGCGGGAAGGAGCGGGGGCGGGCGGCGCCCCGCAATGTTCCGTCGAGATTATAGACCCAGCCGTGGAACGGACAGACCAGCGCATTGCGGCAGGTTCCCTTGTCATCGGCCACGACGCGCGAGCCGCGGTGGCGGCAGATATTGTGGAAGCCGCGCACGGTGCCATCCTGGTCGCGCAGGATCAGCGCGCGCTCGCCGACGACATCCATCGTGATGTAATTGCCGGGCTCCGGCACATCGGAAACATGGCAGGCGATCTGCCAGTGCTCGCGGAAGACATGCTGTTTTTCAAGCTCCAGCAGCGCGTCGCTGTGATAGCACCAGCCCGGCAGGCCGCTGCGGTCCCAGTCGTTGGGAACGTTGATGTTTCGGGTCATTTCGTTCATGAATTTCCCCATATCTTGCTGAACGTTCATTCAATATAATCACATTTCTCCATAAATAGGAATAGGTTGAGGGAGTGGCGACCCTACGAAATTTTTAGGAATTTTCGGATTTTCGCGGAAATTGCGGCCGCCGCCGTCCGGTCCTTCGGCATTTGCCAGGGGGACGGGAGTATGTTGCGTCAAAGGAACCGCAGTCGTGTCCGGGCCTATCTTTCCAGTTCCGGGTAGACCCGGTCGAGAAAACCCGGCCGAAGTTTTTCGCCCATCAGGCAATCGGTGGGCGGTTTGATCTGAACGGGAATGGCTGGCAGTCGCGCCTGGCTGACCTCCAGGACCAGCTTCTGGCGGATGGCGACGGCAAAATCTTCCGGCTGATGCACCGGCAGCACGAAAGAGCCGGGGCCGCCGATGACGCAATCGGCATAGTAGCGGTCAAGCGAAACCGGCCCGCCGGAGGGGCGGATGAGAATGGCAAGGCCGTTGATGATGATGCCGCTTTCAATGGCGGCATCACGGGCAGGGTCGACCGGAGGGCCCAGATTGTTCGGCCCGTCGCCGGAAATATCGACCACCCGGCGCATGGCATCATAGGGGCTTGCCGCCATCAGTTTCGATGCAAAGGTGATGGCATTGGAAATCGAGGTGCCGCGGCGGGTAAAGACCGGCCGTGAGGCGAGATGTTCGGCAAGACTAGCGGCGTCCTGGGCGTCGTCAATCACTTGCCAGCCGATGACCGAGGTTTCGTTGACGCTGCCCGCCCATTCGAAATAGCTGATGGCGATGCGGCCATTCAGACCCGCAGTCACCGCGTTGATGAAGTCGGGGTGACGCAGCGCCTCGACATAGCCCATGCGCTGAACCTGCGCCTCTTCGATATCCATCGAGCCCGACATATCGACCGCGAGCACCAGCGCCACATCGACCGGAACGGCATCTGCCACCGGCGTCGCCACTGGCGTGGCTGCAATCGTCAGAAACATCGCAAGTGCTGAAAACATCAGGTCATCCAATCGGCGCTCAGGATCGTATGAAACTAAAATGTAACACAAATCGTTGGTTAGGCGACCGTCCGGGAAGCCGGCGGCTTCAACAATCAGTGATTTGTACCTGCGGTCACTTTTTCGACCGATCGACTGGAGTTAGCCTGTAATGCTTCTGAAAAACGAAACCGACACGGTTATTCTCGACCGTTTGCAGCAAGCGGCGTTCAGCTACTTTCTCGATTTCGTCAATCCGGAAAATGGTTTGATTGCCGACACGTCGCTCCCTGGCGCGCCTTCGAGCATCGCTGCGACCGGCTTTGCCCTGTCCGCCTATCCCACCGGCGTCGAGAGAGGCTGGATGAGCCGGGAGGAGGCTGCGGCGATCACGCTGACCACCTTGCGGTTCTTCGCCAAAAGCCCGCAAAGCCGCAGCAAGGATGCCACCGGTTACAAGGGGCTCTATTATCATTTCCTGGACATGAAGACCGGGCTTAGAACATGGCGCAGCGAATTGTCCCTGATTGATAGCGCGCTTCTGATCGCCGGCATGATCACGTCAGCTGCGTATTTCAACCGGGATGACGAGGTCGAGAAGGAAATCCGCTCTCACGTCGATATGCTCTATGCAAGGGCAAACTGGGCCTGGGCGCTGGACGGCGACGGCGCTCTGTGGCTCGGGTGGAAACCGCGCAGCGGCTTTCTGCCCTATCATTGGGAATCCTACAGCGAGGCGATCATCCTCTACACGCTGGCGCTCGCTTCGCCCTCCTATCCGATCGGCAAGGACAGCTACGATGCGTTTGCCGCGAAATTCGACTGGATGACGGTGAAGGGCAAGCCGTTCCTGTATGCCGGTCCCTTGTTCATCCACCTGTTCTCCCACGCCTGGATCGATTTTCGCGGGATCCGCGATGAGGCCGTGGCGGCCCATGATACGGATTATTTCGAAAATACCCGGCGCGCGATTGCCGTTCAGCGCGATTATGCGACGGCCAATCCGGGTGGCTTCACGGGCTATGGTGCCGATACATGGGGGCTGACCTCATGCGATGGCCCGCAGCGTCCGCGCCGCCTGCAGGATGGACGGCGCCAGCAATTTGCCGGATATGCCGCGCGCGGCGCGCCGAATGGCCCCGACGACGGCACGCTTGCGCCCTGGGCGCCCCTGGCATGCCTCCCATTCGAGCCGCAGGCCGCCATATCAGGCACACGCCATATCCTGTCGAGCTATCCCGATGTCATGGCGGATGGGCGGTTTATCGGCAGTTTCAACCCGAGCGTTCCGGGCAAGACGGCGGAAGGGTGGCTCAACAATCGCAGCGTCGGCCTTGACCAGGGATTGCTGGTCATGATGATCGAAAACCACCGCACTGGGCTCTATTGGTCCATGCTGCGCGAAACGGTTGTGATCCGGCGCGGCCTGCGACGGGCGGGTTTTTCCGGCGGCTGGCTTTGAGATCAGGGATCGGGCTTTTGGGGTCCTATCATCAGGTTCCATCATGAGGTAAATGGACCGTCAGAACATTTTAGGCGGCCCCTTGGACGACAACCGGGATCATGGCAGGTTTCGAGACGGTGATGCAGGGCAGGTGGCGGATGCCATCGCCTGGCAGGCGCAGCATTTTCCGCAGGTCGCCATGTCGCAAGGTTTGCCAGGTGGCGACTTTGTCTCCGTCGATCGGGCGTGGCGCCGTGACGGCGAGATGATCGAACGCCTGCTCGCCTATCAGAACCGTTTTGCTTCCGGAATGGATGATCGCGTCAGGGGCGGTCATCTCGTGTCCCTCTACAGCCATCACCTCAGCGTTGCGGTGGCGGCAGTCTATCTGCGCACGGGACTGGTCCCCGGCATGGATCGCCTGGCATTCCGGTTTGAACCTGCCGTTCCCAACGACTGCGGTTCAGCCAATGCCCCCCAGCCATCCGATGCCTGCTGCTTTCATTTTCGCATCGAAAATTTTGCGCGCGGGCATGATTGGGCGGCGTTGTTGCATGATGGTTTCGCCGAAAATTTTACGCCCATGATCGATGCGCTGCAGGCCCGCACCGGCCTTTCGCCCGTTGCGCAATGGCGGCTGGTGGCCGATGGTATTGCGGGGGCGTTTCTGGAGGTCGGTCTGGCCCTGGGTGAGGCGGAGCGGGCGATGGCTGCGGCACTTGCCGTCATCAACGGGGCCGGCTCGCCGCTGTCTTTTGATGCGATGCGCTATCAGCGGATCAGCGCCGTCTGCAATGGGGTTGCCGTTGAGCGCGTATTCCGCTTGCGAAGCGGCTGCTGTCTTTATTACCGGACGCAGGGCGGTGATTTTTGCGATGTCTGCGTTCTCCTGGATGACGAGACAAAAAAAAGCCGCCTGCGCGCTCATGTCGAGCGCACCGGCGGCCTCTGATCACCGTTGCCGCACGGACGAAATCCGCGCGGCAACTTTATGGCTCAGGCCGATTTCAAAAACCGCTCGTTCAAATAGCCCGAGATGACGCCGAGCACGAGCCAGAAGGCCAGCGTCGTGGCCAAGGCGGCAACGGCGAATTCGGCGCCAAGCACGGCAGGAACCGGGCTCGACAAATCCGACGGCTGTGGCGCGCCATAGGCATGCGGCGCAGCGATCAGGACAAGACCGGCGATCTTGGCGACGATCTCGCCACGCAGCACGATGAGATAAAGTCCGGCCACAGACAGAACGATCGCCGCGAGCCACCAGATTTTCCGGTCCTGCAGATCGGCGGCAGGAAAGCCCGGAAGTTCCGGCGGCAGGCCGACGGCCGGCAGGAGATGCACCGCAAGCCAGCCGCAAATGCCCCAGATCGCGCCGTTGCGCAGCGTAATCGGCTGGTTGAACACCAGGCTTGCTCCGGCAAGCAGCAGGCCGAAACCGGCACCGGCCACCAGATTGGCAAGCAGCGTGCCGGAGAAACGGCTCATGCCGAACATGATGCCGCCCTCTTCCTCGTGCTCGCCCTCATGGGCATAGGCGGGCGTAACCGGCGAGAGTGCGGACAACATCTCGCCAATGACCGAGGACCGGTTGAGCGAGGACTGTTGCTGCTGCTGACCTTCGGTCGTGGCGGGCGGCTCGGTTGCGGGTTCCTTGACTTCGAATTCCTCGGCATGAAGGATGAGCGGGACAACCCGCAATTCCTGCGCCGCCGTCATGAAGACGCCCGCGATCAATCCAGCCACCAATGCGGCCAGAAGTGTTTTGACAATCATGTGATACCCCCAAAAATCAAGCGGAGCTGATCGATCTGTCGTGCTCAACGCTTGCTGTGTTTCAATTCCCCACGGCAAAAACCGCCCGATGCGAAAGCATGGGCGCAATCCAGGGCCGCGCGATGTCCTGTCGGAAATCGGCGATCCCTCTCATCGATCAGGTGTGGAAAGCGCAAAGCCTTCCACCGCGCATCAATGGCAAGGGAAGCCGTAGGAGTGGCGGACGTCGTGGGCGGTGTCGTGCAGCACTGCGGAATTGGCAAGGCCTGCACCGAAGACCAGGAAACCACCGATCAACAGGGCAAGAACGGCCGTCGTGATGCGATCGCTGAGAGAAAGTGGAATGCTTGAAACTGTAGTCGTAGCCATGACAACCTCCGTGATGGCGCGTGGAATATATCCCACTCAAATGGGCACCATGCCCTTCATCAACCGGCAGGTTTCCTGGCTCGCGGCGTCAGGCGCTTTCGCGCCAAGGAGCCTGTCTCACCTTCCCGGGGCAGGGCTTGAAAAACCCGTCGCCCTAGTGGCTTTTACCGGCTGAACAAACCGGCATGACAAACTCTGACCGCTCTACAGTCGCGGGGTCGGCCGTGATGAAGGTGCCCAGAATGGGTCCACCCGTCACGTTCCCATTTACTCCCCGAAAGCGCCTCGCCCCCAGGGAACCAATTGATCCCGCAATGATTATGCCGTCGTATCATGCATGTCAATTCGGCGCTGCGACCTCCAATGACGTATTGCAGCTCTTGATTTTTCCCCGCAATGTCTAAATTGGATATGTAGTACAACCTGGTATGCGCTCAAGTTGCAACCCGGTTTTTTCAAGAAACACTCAATGGTTGTTTGAATTGAAAGATACTCTTCTTATTCACCGGAACAATAGTTCTTTAGCAATCTTGGTGTAGAATGCGGCGGCGCTGACACGCGAAGCATCACCCACAGAGAAGACCATGAAAGCGGCGAGGTCCGAACAGGAATTTCAGAATATTCTTCGCCGCTTGGGAATTGCGCTCGACGCTTCTCAGATCGGGGTGTGGGAGCACGATACGCAGAAGGACGAAGTCGTCTGGGATCTGCAAATGCATCGGCTCTACGCAACCGGCAAGACGCAGAAGCGCGTCAAGGCGGCAGTGTGGATGAATGCGATCCATCCCGATGATTTTGTGCAAGCGCAGGCGGATTTCGATCTGGCGATTGCAACAGGCGACGTTTATTCGTCGGAATACCGGATCATCCTGCCGGATGGCGAAACCCGCCATCTGCGCTCGCGTGCCTATTGTTTCGAGGAAGACGGCCATATCACCTTCATCGGTGCCGAGTGGGATGTGACGGCGGATGTGTTGCTCAATCGCGAATTGCGGCGGCAGAAGGCGATTGCCGAAGCGCGCGCCGTTGCGCTGGAAGTGAGCTCCGAGCGGATCCAGCATGCCGCCGAGCACGATTCCCTGACAGGGCTTCCAAACCGCCGCTTTTTCGACCGGCGGCTGGCGGAGCTTGCCGAGGGGGAGGGCCCGGAGAAGCTGGCGATCCTGCATATTGGTCTCGACCGGTTCAAACAGATCAACGACGCGGCCGGTCATGCGGCGGGCGATGATGTCCTGCGGTCGTGTGCGCGGCGTATTGAGGCCGGCGTTCCGAAAAACTCGTTCATCGCCCGCGTCAGCGGTGATGAATTTGCGGTTCTGATCGCAAACTTCGTCTCCCTGGAAGACCTCAAAGCCCGGGCCGAGCGGCTGACGCAGGGGCTGAAGCAGTCGGTCTGGCACAATGACGAGGTCCTGCACACCGGCGGTTCGATCGGCGTCGCCGCAGCCAGCGGACGCAATATTGCGAGCCTTCTGGCGCAGTCCGACATTGCGCTCAACCGGGCGAAAAAGCTCGGCAGGGGACGCGTCGAGGTCTATTCCGCACAGCTGAAAGCGCAGCTCAACGCCGAGCAGCGCATCGGCCGTCAGTTCTCGCATGGTCTGGAGAAAGGCGAGTTCGTTCCCTTCTATCAGGCGCAGGTCGATGCACGGACCCGGCGCGTCGTCGGGATGGAAGTTCTGGCGCGCTGGCGCCATCCCAAGCGTGGATTGATCATGCCGGGGGAATTCATCAAGGTTGCGGCGAGCCTTGGCCGGCTGGACGATCTTGATGCCGCCATCCTGAAGGCGGCGCTTAAGGATCGCGAGGCCTGGACGCGCCGGGGCGTGGATGTTCCGCGCATCTCCGTCAATGTGTCGGCCGCCCGCCTCTCGGATCCATTGTTGATTGACGAACTCAAGCGTCTCGGCGTTCAGCCGGACATGCTGTCCTTCGAATTGCTGGAAACCATTTTTCTCGACGATAGCGAGGATGATGTGTTTGCCAATGTTGCCGGGCTGAAGGCCATGGGCATCGATATCGAGATCGATGATTTCGGCTCCGGCCACGCGTCGATCATCGGGCTGGTCAAGCTGAAGCCGCGGCGGATGAAGATCGACCGGCAGCTGGTCTTGCCGATCACCACATCGCGCGAGCAGAAACGGCTGCTGCGCTCGATCATCGATATTGCCAAGGCGCTGAATATCGAAGTGATTGCCGAAGGGGTGGAGACACAGGAGCACGCCAAGCTGTTGACGCGGCTTGGCTGCGATATCCTGCAGGGCTATGCCATCGCCTATCCGGCCCCGGCCGCCGACATGCTGGCCCGGCTGACGGAAGATGACCCGCAAGCCCTTGCCGTCCAGCACTGACGGCGTTTCCCGTCCTTATTCCTGCTTTGCCAACAGATCCTGCATGACGGCGATGATGCGCCGGTGCTGGTGGGCGTGGCGCGTGCGGATGCTGGTCGCCGCATAGACCGCCTGCTGGATGAGGGGTGCATCCTCGATCGGAAAGGCGGTGCCTTCATCCGCAAGCTTCATTGCGGTGGCGCGCGTCACATAGGCTGCGCCGGCAAGCGTTTTCAACAGGCCGGTGATGGCGATATTCTGTCCTGACGCCAGCGGTGCGGAGGACAGTTGCGGCAGGGCGAGGCGGTGCGCACGGTCGAATGCCGGGGAATAGACGGCCTGGATATAGGTCTCCGGCTGCAATTCGGCGACCGTTTTCACTGTTGTGGCGACCAGCGTATAGGTCATGTCGCCGATGCGCTCGTAATGCAGGTCGGGCAGGTAGTGCGGCGTATAGAGGATGGCGAGATCGAGATCGCCGGCGGCCAGATCGCGGTTCATCTGGTTGGAATAATCGGCTTCCATATAAATTGAGGTCGTCGGCAGATCAGTGCGGACGGCGGACAGCCATTTCCCGGCAAAGGCTTCGGCCAGATCATGCTGGATGCCGAGCCGCATGGAGCGCTCATAGGTTCCGGCATTTTCGACCGCCCGCGTGGCCTCGTGCCATTGGTGCTGTAGCGCCTTGGCATGGTCGAGAAACCGCAGGCCGGATGCCGTCGGCGCCGTGCCGCCCTTGTTGCGGGTAAAGAGCTTGCGGTTGAACTGCGCCTCCAATGCCTTGACGCGGTGGGAGACAGTCGATTGCGTGATGTTCAGCCGCTCGGCCGTGCGGTTGAAACTGCGGGTTTCCATCAGGTCGAGGAAGGTTTCGATGAGGTCGATCTGCATGGGGTGTCCGGTGCGTTGTGGTTCAAACCCCTCCCCAACCCTCCCCACAAGGGGGAGGGGGTTTGCCGGGTATGCCGTTCGCCCTTTGAGTGGAGTCACAAAGGGTGAGGTGAAGCACGGTCGCTCCCTCCCCCTTGTGGGGAGGGTTGGGGAGGGGTCTTGTTTCATCTCCAATCTAATCGAATTCTTCGATCAATAAAGCGAATTCTGACCGCTTGATGCCGGCCTGCTTCGTTGCGAAAACTTGTCCCAAAACAAGGGAACAGACATGTCGAATTTGCCGTCTCATGCACGCGTCGTGATCATCGGGGGAGGTGCTGTCGGCGCGTCCTGTCTCTACCATCTGGCCAAGGCCGGCTGGACCGACTGCGTGCTTCTGGAAAAGAACGAGCTGACGGCCGGATCGACATGGCATGCGGCGGGCAATGTGCCGACATTCTCCTCGTCCTGGTCGATCATGAACATGCAGCGCTATTCGGCGTCGCTTTACCGCGAGCTTGGCGATCTCGTCGATTATCCGATGAACTACCATGTCACCGGCTCGATCCGGCTCGGCCATTCGAAGGAACGGCTGCAGGAATTCAAGCGCGTCGTCGGCATGGGCCGCTATCAGGGCATGGACCTCGACATTCTGTCGCCCGATCAGATCAAGTCGAAATATCCGTTTTTGGAAACCCACGACCTGACCGGCGCGCTCTACGATCCCTATGACGGCGATATCGATCCGGCGCAGCTGACGCAGGCTCTTGCGAAGGGTGCCCGCGATCTCGGTGCCAGGATCTTCCGCTTCTGTCCCGCCACCGGCGCCCGCCGGGACAAGGACGAATGGATCATTTCGACGCCGCAGGGCGACATCCGGTGCGATTATGTCGTCAATGCCGCCGGTTATTATGCCCGCGAGGTCGGCAAATGGTTCGGACGCGATGTGCCGATGATGGTGATGAGCCATCAATATATGCTGTTTGAGGAAATTCCGGAGCTGGCGGCCTGGTCGAAGGAAGCCGGGCACAAGCTGCCGCTTCTGCGCGATGTCGATAGTTCCTATTACCTGCGCCAGGAAAAGTCCGGGATGAATCTCGGCCCTTACGAGAAAAACTGCAAGGCGCACTGGATCACGCCCGATGATCCCATGCCGGAGGATTTCTCGTTCCAGCTGTTCCCCGATGATCTCGAGCGGCTGGAATGGTATCTGAACGACGCCGTCGAGCGCGTGCCCATCCTCGGCACTGCCGGCCTGTCGCGGATGATCAACGGGCCGATCCCCTATGCGCCGGATGGCAATCCGCTGATCGGGCCGATGCCGGGCGTTCCCAATGCATTCGAGGCCTGCGTCTTCACCTTCGGCATCTGCCAGGCGGGGGGTGCGGGCAAAGTGTTGGCCGAATGGGTGACCGAGGGGCAGACGGAATGGGACATGTGGTCCTGCGATCCGCGCCGCTTTACCAGCTACACCGATCAGGATTACTGCATCGCCAAGGGCATGGAAATCTATGGCCATGAATATGCCATGCATTTTCCGAAGCACGCCTGGCCTGCCGGACGCAACAAGAAGCTATCGCCGGTCCACGACCGGATCGCAGCGCTGGGCGCGCAGTTCAAGCCCTATAATGGCTGGGAGCGCGCCAACTGGTACGCCAAGCCGGGCGACGATCTTTCCGAGGCGGCAACGCAGACGTGGAACCGGGCGGGCCCGTGGCAGAAGCGCATCGAGGAGGAATGCCTTGCGGTGCGCGATGCCGCCGGCATTCTCGATCTGCCCGGATTTTCCCGTTTCCGCCTGAAGGGCGAGGGTGCGCGCGATTGGCTGCTGGGTCTGACCACCGGCAAGGTGCCAAAGCCCGGCCGCATCGGTCTGGCCTATTTTTCCGACGACAAGGGCCGCATCGTCACCGAGATGTCGGTCATGGCGCTGGAGGAGGATGTCTTCTTCCTGATCACGGCGGCGACCGCGCAATGGCACGATTTCGAGTGGCTGCAAAAGCATCTGCCGAAGGACGCGGCGTTTACGCTGGATGATGTCACTGAAAGCTTCACCTGCCAGATCCTGTCCGGTCCGAAGTCGCGGGATATTCTGGCTGAGGTTTCCGGCGCCGATCTTACCAAAGGCTGGCTGACGCATCAGCCGGTCCAGATCGCCGGACTGTGGTGCCAGCTGGTGCGCGTGTCCTTTGCCGGTGAACTCGGCTGGGAAATCCACACCAAGATCGAGGATACCGCTACAATCTTCGATGCCGTCTGGGCGGCCGGTCAAAAGCATGGGTTAAAGCCCTTCGGCATGGAGGCGCTGGACAGTCTGCGTATCGAGAAAGGATACCGCGCGTGGAAGGGCGATCTTTCGACCGACTACACCATTTTGCAGGGTGGCCTTGAGCGCTTCGTCGATTGGGCAAAGCCCGACTTCAAGGGCAAGGCGGCGCTGGAGCGCGAGAAGCAGCAGGGCGTGACGAAGCGCTTCGTCACGCTGGTGGTGGACGCTGCAGATTGCGACGCGCCCTACATGTCGACGCTCTGGCATGGCGGAAAAGTGGTCGGCGAAACGACGTCCGGCAACTGGGGTTACCGGATCGGCAAATCGGTGGCGCTCGGCATGCTGCGTGCCGATCTGGCCGAGCCCGGAACCGAAGTCGAGGTCGAGATTTACGGCGACCGCTTCAATGCGGTGGTGCAAGCGGACGAGCCGCTGTTTGATCCCAAGAATGAGAGACTGCGCGCATGAGCAAGCCCATCCCCAAAAAGGCTCGCGCGGTTATTATCGGCGGCGGCGTCTCCGGCTGTTCGGTCGCCTATCATCTGGCGAAGCTTGGCTGGACGGACGTGGTGCTGCTGGAGCGCAAACAGCTGACATCGGGCACGACCTGGCATGCGGCCGGCCTGATCGGGCAGTTGCGCGCCTCGCAGAACATGACGCGTCTCGCCAAATATTCGGCCGATCTCTACACCAGGCTGGAGGCCGAAACCGGCATCGGCACAGGCATGCGCCAATGCGGTTCGATCACCGTTGCACTCACCGAAGAGCGCAAGCAGGAAATCTACCGGCAGGCCTCGCTTGCCCGCGCCTTCGATGTCGATGTGCGCGAAATTTCCCCCGATGAAGTGAAGGCGATGTATCCGCATCTGAACGTTTCGGACGTGGTTGCCGCCGTGCATCTGCCGCTCGACGGACAGTGCGATCCCGCCAATATCGCCATGGCGCTTGCCAAGGGTGCCCGCCAGAACGGCGCGACGATCCTGGAAGGCGTCAAGGTCACGGCGGTTCACAAGAAGGACGGCCGGGTGTCCGGCGTCACCTGCGAGCAAAACGGCGAAACGTTTACGATCGAGACCGAGAACGTCGTCAATGCCGCCGGCATGTGGGGCAGGGAGCTTGCCAACATGTCGGGGGTCACCGTGCCGCTGCATGCCTGCGAGCATTTCTATATCGTCACCGAGCCGGTCGCCGGGCTGCAGCGTCTGCCGGTGCTGCGCGTGCCGGACGAGTGCACCTATTACAAGGAGGATGCTGGCAAGATGCTGGTCGGTGCCTTCGAGCTGAAAGCCAAGCCCTGGGGCATGGATGGGATCAGCGAGGATTTCTGCTTCGACCAGCTGCCGGAGGATTTCGACCATTTCGCGCCGATCCTCGAAAAGGCGGTCGGCCGCATGCCGATGCTGGAAACGGCGGGGATCCACACGTTCTTCAACGGCCCGGAAAGCTTTACGCCCGACGACCGCTACTATCTGGGCGAAGCGCCGGAGCTGAAGGGATATTGGGTCGCGGCCGGGTACAATTCGATCGGCATCGTCTCCTCCGGCGGCGCCGGCATGGCGCTGGCGCAATGGATGAATGACGGCGAGCCGCCGTTCGATCTCTGGGAAGTGGATATCCGCCGGGCGCAGCCATTCCAGAAGAACCGCACCTATCTCAAGGAACGGGTCACCGAAACGCTTGGCCTTCTTTATGCCGACCATTTCCCCTATCGCCAGATGGCGACGGCACGCGGTGTGCGGCGCACGCCCTTGCATGAACATCTGAAGGCACGCGGTGCCGTGTTCGGCGAAGTGGCGGGCTGGGAGCGGGCCAACTGGTTTGCCAGGGACGGCCAGGAGCGGGAATATAAATATAGCTGGAAACGGCAGAACTGGTTCGAAAACCAGCGCGATGAACATCTGGCGATCCGTAATGGCGCCGGTTTGATCGACATGACCTCGTTCGGCAAGATCCGTGTGGAGGGCCGCGATGCTTTGGCCTTCCTGCAAAAACTCTGCGCCAACCAGCTGGATGTCGCCGCAAACCGCATCGTCTATACCCAGATGCTGAATGCCCGGGGCGGCATCGAGAGCGACCTGACGGTCACGCGTCTTTCGGAAACCGCTTTCCTGCTGGTCGTTCCCGGCGCCACGCTGCAGCGCGACCTTGCCTGGCTGCGCAAGCACCTGGCCGATGAATTTGCTGTCATTACCGACGTGACTGCAGCGGAATCGGTGCTTTGCGTCATGGGGCCGAAGGCGCGTGATCTCATGCAAAAAGTCAGCCCCAACGATTTTTCCAATGCCGCGCATCCGTTCGGGTCGGCACGGGAGATCGAGATCGGCATGGGGCTCGCACGCGCGCACCGCGTCACCTATGTCGGCGAACTTGGCTGGGAGCTTTATGTCTCCACCGATCAGACGGCGCATGTGTTCGAGACGCTCGAAGCGGCGGGGGTGGATATCGGCCTGAAACTTTGCGGCATCCATACGCTCGACAGTTGCCGCATCGAAAAGGCCTTCCGCCATTTCGGCCATGATATTACCGACGAGGATCATGTGCTGGAGGCCGGGCTTGGGTTTGCGGTAAAACCGGCAAAGGGCGATTTCATCGGCCGTGACGCGGTGTTGAAAAAGCAGGATGACGGGTTGTCGCGGCGGCTGGTGCAGTTCCGGCTGACCGATCCGGAGCCGCTTCTGTTCCACAACGAGGCGGTGGCGCGCGACGGCAAAATCGTCGGCACGATCACCTCAGGCAATTACGGCCACCATCTCGGCGGTGCGATCGGGCTCGGCTACGTGCCGTGCAAGGGCGAGAGCGAGGCGGATGTGCTGGGTTCGGCCTACGAGATCGAGATTGCCGGAACGCGGGTGAAGGCGGATGTGTCGCTTGCGCCGATGTATGATCCGAAGTCGGAGCGGGTGAGGGTTTGATGCAGGACATCACAAATTCCGCCGCAGGCACCCCCCTCTGTCACTCCGTGACATCTCCCCCGCAAGGGGGGAGATTGGCCGCAGCCGCTGCGGCTCTCTCCACTTTTCCTCGTTCCACACCCGTTCCGTTCGTTTTTGTCGGACAGAGAAACATCCGCGATCGCCCGATCTCCCCCCTTAAGGGGGAGATGTCACGCAGTGACAGAGGGGGGTGCGCCACGCGCTCTTCAGCCTGGAGGAAGTCCCATGCTCGCACCTGACACCAAGATCACGGCAACCTCACCCGCCGACCGCATCGACCAGCTCGTCGCCGCCCACAAGCCCGGCCATGGTCTCGCCCGGCCGTTCTACCGCGACGAGGATATCTATGAGCGGGATCTGGAGCGTGTCTTCCGCCGCCATTGGCATTGCGTCGCGCATGAGAGCGTCATCCCGAAACCAAACGATTTCGAGGTGTTTCGCATGGCGTCCGAGCAGGTGATCCTGACGCGGCATGCGGATGGGACGGTTCATGCCATCCTCAATGTCTGCCGCCATCGCGGCGCCGAGGTCTGTACCAAGGACAAGGGCAATGCCCGTGTCTTCGTCTGTCCCTATCATGCCTGGACCTATGGCAATGACGGGGCGCTCAAGGCGGCCCGGCTGATGCCGAAGGATTTCAAGCGGGAAGATCATGGACTGAAGAAGCTGCATGTGCGCGTCGTCGAAGGCCTCGTCTTCATTTCCTTTGCGGAAAATCCGCTGGATTTCACCGAGGTCGAAAACCTGCTGCATGCCACCTGCGGCCAATATGGCTGGGGACAGGCCAAGGTCGCCCACCGGCAGAGCTATCCGGTCGATGCCAACTGGAAACTGGCGGTCGAAAATTATGTCGAGTGCTATCATTGCGGCCCGGCGCATCCGGAATATTCGCAGACCCATGCACTGGAACAGCCGTTGCACATGATCGAGGCGCTGAATGCGGCGATGGAGGAGCGGACCTGCGCGCTCGGCATCCAGGTCGGTTCCGGCGACCACTGGCAGACCTCGGAAAACGGCAAGGAAACCATTCATGCCTTCCGCTACGCCCTGTATGACGGCGTCAAGACCGGCAGCCAGGACGGTTCGCCGCTTGCGCCATTGATGGGCCGGTTCACCGAATTCGATGGCGGCGTCACCTCCGTCCATCTCGGCGGCACATCATTCCTTGTCTGCTATCCCGACCACGGAATGATCTACCGCTTCATTCCGAAGGGGCCGGAAGCCTGCGAGATGGAGCTGATCTGGCTGGTCAATGGCGCGGCGGAAGAGGGCATCGATTACGACCTCGAAAAGCTGAAATGGCTCTGGACGGTGACCACCGACGAGGACAAGTCGATCATCGAGCATACGTCGCGCGGCGTGCGCTCGCACTATTTCGTGCCCGGCCCCATCGCGCCGATGGAGCAGAACGAGCTGCGCTATATCAACTGGTATCTCGACGAGATTAGCCGGGCCTGACAAAACGGCGGCGCAGTTTACTGCGCTGCCACGCCGCGGATATTGGAGATCTGCGTCGTCCATTTCGGCGCTGCGGGTTCGACACCGAAGCGGGCGGGGAAGGTGAAGAAGGTTTCGAACGTCTGCTCCCGCCCGGCGGGAACGCGGGCAAGGATCAGCGCCGTGTCTTCGCCGACCGTCGTGCAGACGTTGCCGGGGCAATCCTGAAGCGTGACGGTCAGGTTGAAATTGGTGAGATTGGCAGCGCTCCTGTTGACGATCGTGCCGGTGACCCGGTAGCTCGTATCCGGGCGGTTGCGGGTGAATGTCAGCCCTTCCAAGACGAGCTCTTCCGGTGTGATGGCCGGACGGCTCTGGGTAAACGGCGGTGGGTCGGTCTCATTGCTGTCGCCGCTGCCATCTTTCATCCAGACCACGAAGGCCGAAACAAGCCCCAAAGCGACGAGAATGCTCAGCACCGGTTCGGCAAAACGCCGGAAGCGCGATGAGCGCATGGCGAAATATACGATCAGCAGGCCTGCAATCGCAGGAAATATCCAAATCATCAAAGTCCTCCAGTCCCCTATATAGACAGGGCGTTGACGGGATGGAAGCGCGCCGGGGACGATCCGGCCGAGGTTGCGGAACAAACACATCACCAACCCGTTACCTGCTCGTCACCCCCGACATGTTCCAATTGCGGAAAAGGAAGAAACCAATGGCCGAGAAAGCCCTGCAAGACCTGTTCTATGATATGCTCAAGGACGTCTATTATGCTGAGCGCAAGATCCTGAAAACCTTGCCGAAAATGGCCAAGGGCGCGCAGAGCCCGCAGCTGAAGGCAGCATTCGAAAAGCACCGCGAAGAAACCGAAGGCCAGATCGAGCGCCTGCAGCAGGTGTTTGAAATCTTCGGCAAGCGCGCAGTCGGCAAGACCTGCCCGGCGATCGACGGCATTGTCGAGGAAGGCGAGGAGATCCTCGAAGAATTCAAGGGTTCGCCAGCGCTTGATGCCGGCCTTCTGGCTACGGCGCAGGCTGTTGAACACTATGAAATGGCCCGTTACGGCACACTGAAGACCTGGGCAGGCATGCTTGGCCTGAACGATGCGGTCAAGCTGCTCGACGAGACCCTGCAGCAGGAAGGTGCTACCGACCACGCGCTGACAGCGCTGGCAGAGGCCTCGGTCAATGCTTCGGCAATGAAAAAAGCCGCCTAACACCATTGTTTCATGATCACATTGGCCGGAGACCATGTCTCCGGCCAATTCTATTTCAGGCTGATCCAGTAGGAGCCCCGGAATGGAACGGCGGCAAAGCGCGCGTTGATTTCCTTCAAAGACTGATCCGGGTCGATATCGGCAAAGATGTCCGGCCGCAGCCAGTGGGCAAAGGCTTCCGCTGCCAGAATATTCAGCGGTACGGCATTGAAGAAATTCCAGACGCCGTGCACGCGCCCTTTCTGGACGCCCGACAGGTTGGCGAGAACCGGATTTTTAACGGCTTCGCCCAACGTCCGGCGGGCCTCGTCTGCGGGAACGCCCGGCCCGATGGAAAAGACGCTGTAGGTACCGCCCGGCGAGGCGGTGGCAATATAGACCTGCGGATCGGCCTCGATCAGATATTCGCTGCTGACGATGCCGCCCTGGCGCGGCAGGTTCTTATCCGCAATATTGCGGCTGCCGGTAATGCCGATGAATTCGCCAAGGCCGCCTGTGCCATAGGCAAAGCAGCAGCGGTCTGGATTGGGGAACGCGTCCATCAGCACGGTTGGGCCGGGCTGCGGATTGGCGGCGACGCGATCGGTGATGCGCTTGAGGTGTTCCACATAGAAATCGGCAAAGGCGTTTGCCTGTTCTTCCCGCTCAAAAATCTTGCCGAGCAGGCGCATGTTGTCCGGCGTGTTCTTCAAGGGATCGCTGTTGAAATCGACGACGAAGACCGGAACGCCGGTGCTTTCGAGATAGTCGATCGCGCGCTTGCCGAGATCAGTATCGGCCTGCCAGTTTGCCATGATGGCCAAATCGGCTTTCAGCGACAGGATGGTTTCGAAGGACAGGCCGTCGCCGGTGCCATTGCCGATGATCGGCACATCCGCAAGCTTTGGAAACTTCCCGACGAAATCCTTGTAGATCTCCGGGTTGTCGCCCTTGAGGTCTCCCGACCAGCCGGCCAGCAGGCTGACGGGATCGGGGTGAATAAGCGATAGCGCCACCAGGTTGAAGCCGCTGCCAAGCAGGATGGCCTTCGGCTTTGCCTTGATCGTCACCTGCCGGCCGATCGCGTCGGTCAGCGTCAGCGGCCAGCGTTCCTGCGCGTTCGACGCAGAGGTGCAGGCCAGAAACAGACAGAGGGTCAAGAGAAGAAGGCGTTTCACGATCATTGCTTTCTTTGGGCGGGCAGGGCGCAGAGTTCGCCGCAGCTGGGAATACCCGGCAGGAGGTAGCGCAGGCAACAGACCTTGCGGCGGCAGACGATTTCTTCGCCTTCGACGTCGTGGCGCAGGCAGCCGAGGAAAGGGTTGGCGCTTCCATCCGGCAGATGGCTTTGCGAAAACAGCGCGCGCGATGCCCAAGCATCGCC
This sequence comes from Rhizobium sp. Root483D2, assembly GCF_001426685.1. Lineage (GTDB taxonomy): Bacteria > Pseudomonadota > Alphaproteobacteria > Rhizobiales > Rhizobiaceae > Pararhizobium > Pararhizobium qamdonense. The sequence goes on from NZ_LMFB01000016.1 coordinate 79,418, forward strand.
ATCTGCAGGGCGCTCCCGTTCGGTCGCGTTGAAGGCATAGTCGAGATAGACGGCCGCGTTGTTCCAGGCGAGTTTTGGCGCGATGCCGCCGAGCGCCTTCAGTTGCGCAACGATTTCCGCGAGATGCTGGCTCACAAGCGGCATGACGAAAGACAGCAAATCGGACTGTCCGCCTTCGCTCCAGTCGCCCTCGCGGGCCAGGCCGAGGGCGCGGGGCAGCCCGTCCTCGGCAAGAGCGATCGTCATTTCTGCAGGAATAACCGGCAAAACATGATCAGCCCTTCGCGCAACGATATAGGGGATGGTCAGCATCGAGAAATAATAGAGCGACCACATGGAAGCGACAGCGCGGCGGTCGGTGCCGCCATGGGTGCGCGCGTAGGTATCAAGAGCTGCGGAAAAACCGCCGGAGCCGAAGAACTCCGAAAGCGGAATGCCGTCTTCCAGTTCCGAAGACAGCATCATCTTTTCGCCGCACCAGGCATGCTCACCGGCAAACACCGCCTTCAGGCCGGATGGCCGGAAGGCGGTGTTCGTGTCGTGGGTGGTGGAGAGGCTCAACGGATCACCAGCTGTATTTCAGCGAGCCGATGACGGCGCGGCCCTGGTCGCGGTAGCAGAAGCCGGCCGAGCACACGGTGTCGCGCTTGTCGAAGACGTTGGTGGCGTTGACCTGCAGCCGCAGGCCATCGTATTTCTTGTCGATGGCTGCAAAATCATAGTGAGCTGCGGCATCGAAGAGGATGCGGGCGCCGTTCCGCGTCGTGTTCTGGTCGTTGCCGTAGCTTGAGCCCAAGAACCGGGCGCCGGCGCCAAAACCGAGGCCAGCCACCGGGCCATCCTCCGGCATCGTATAGTCTGCCCAGAGCGATGCCATGTGACGCGGCACGGAGGAAACGGAATTGCCGACCGTATCGGCGGGGCCCTCGGTAATCTTGATGTCGGTATAGGTATAGGACGCGATCAGCGAGAGACCGTTGTCGAGGCTGGTATTGGCCTCCAGCTCGAAGCCGCGCGACCGCACCTTGCCACGCTGGACCTGAATGTTTTCCGGGCCTGTCGGCAGATCGACGACCTCGTAATAGAGGCTGTTCTTCTGGTCGATATTGAAGAGGGCGGCCGTGATCATCGTATTGCTGCTTGGCAGCAGATATTTGATGCCGATCTCTTCCTGCTGGCTTTCGGTCGGCTTGAACGGCTGGTTTGTTTCCTTGTTGAAGCCGGCATTGGGCGAGAACGCGGTGGAATAGCTGAAATAGGGCGCAAGGCCGAAATCGGTCTCGTAAGTCAGGCCGATGCGGCCGGAAAAGGCCTTGTCCTTCTGCGCGATCGGGTCCGTCAAACCGGTGGTCAGATCGGTATTGTCCGTGTCGGTCGAAACCCAGTCATAGCGGGCGCCGGCGGTCAGCGTCCAAGCGTCATAGCGGATCTGGTCCTGGAGGTAGGTGCCGAGCTGCCATTGGTCCTGGACGACGCGCTCGCTGAAGGGGATGGGGTCCGTGGGGCGGCCCTGCGTTGGATTGTTGGTGTCGAGCGGCGGAGTAAAGCCGGTACCCGCCAGGGACTTGAACCGCAATTTCGTATAATCGACGCCTGCGAGCAGGGTGTGATCGAGCACGCCGGTATCGAACTTCGCCTCCATCTGGTTGTCGATGACGATGGAGCTCAGGCGCTCGTCGAATGTTCCTGCGCTGCTGTCGAGCAAGGTCGGATCGACAGCGTTCGGCGCATAGGCAAAGGCCCAGTCGGCGTCGACGTTGAGCGTCGAGACGCGCAGGTTCTGCCGGAAGGTGAAGACGTCGTTGAGGCGGTGCTCGAATTCGTAGCCGATGCGGGCCTGTGTCTGGACCGAATCGTTGAAGTCGGGATTGCCGGCGAAAATGTCGGTGACCTTGCCGGTCGGGTCATTGTAATAGGCTGCCGAGCCGCCGGTCTTGGTGCGGGAATATTCGCCAAGGATGGTGAACTTCGTGTCCTCGTCCGGCTTCCAGGTAAAGGCGGGCGCGATATAGGCGCGGTCGTCGGGAACGCTGACCTGTTCGGTGTCGGCGCTGCGCAAAAGGCCGGTCATGCGGTAGTACAACGGATCGGTCTCGTTGATCGGGCCGGAGAAATCGAACTGGCCCTGGTAACGGTTATTCGTGCCGTATTGCAGCTGAAGCTCGCGCAGCGGTTCTTCGGTCGGGCGCTTGGTGATCAGGTTGAACAGGCCGCCGGCACCCGATGCACCATAGAGCGCCGAGGAGGGGCCACGCAGGATCGAGACGCCTTCCAGGCCATAGGGTTCGTTCTTGAACAGCGATGAACTGGCGCCGGGCTGGCGCAGATTATCGCGGAACATGCCGTTATAGGTCACGTCGAAACCGCGCACCGTGAAGGAATCAAACCGCGGATCGAAACCGTAGGCGCCGACGCGCGAGCCCGGTGTATAGGCGAGCGTTTCGAGCAGCGTCTGCGGATTGCGGTCCTTCAGCTGCTGTTCCGTGACCGACGAAATCGATTGCGGTGTCTGCAGGAACGGTGTGTCGACCTTGGCGCCGGTGGCGCTGCTGGTGCCGACATAGCCGTCTGCGGTGATGACGCCGCCGCTGCCGCCTGTGACGGTCAGGGTCTCAAGCTCGGTCGCGCCGTCCGTGCCCGTCGTGATTGGCGCTGCGTCCTGGGCAAAAGCCGTCAGCGACAGCGCGAGCAGGGAGGTGCCGGCAAGGGCAAGGCGAGTGGTGAACCGGGCGTGGCGAAGCAGAGGCATGTCATGCACTTTCTGGTAGACTGGCTGGATAGGCGGACGATAAGATGACCCGTTCTATCAAGATTACGTGTCCGGAAAAGCGGAATCTATGAGTTAATTACTCATGTTTTAAAATGGTGTGGGATTTGTGCAACGTTTTTCGGCGGAATATCCAGTTCTTTCCGCTGCTTAGCGCATAAATTGCAAAAGGCCGCGTTATGAACGCGGCCTTGTTATTGTTTCTCACCTATTCTGCGGAAGGTGCCTATCCGTGATTGATCATCACGTGGCGCACGGCGGTGTAGTCCTCCAGGGCGTAGATCGACATATCCTTGCCATAGCCGGACTGCTTGACGCCGCCATGCGGCATCTCGTTGGTCAGCATGAAATGGGTGTTGATCCAGGTACAGCCATATTGCAGGCGCGACGCCGCTTTCATCGCCTTGGAAATATCCTTGGTCCAGACCGAGGAGGCAAGGCCGTAATCGCTGTCATTGGCCCAGGTAACCGCCTGGTCGTTTTCGGTGAAGCGGGTGACGGAGACGACCGGGCCGAAGACTTCGCGGCGGACGATCTCGTCTTCCTGGGTGGCGCCGGCAACGACGGTCGGCTGGAAGAAGAAGCCGTCCTTGCTGCCGGGATTGCCGCCGGTGGTGATCTCGATATGTTTCTGCTCGGTGGCGCGCTCGACGAAGCTTGCCACCCGGTCGCGCTGGCGCTTGGAGATCAGCGGGCCGATTTCGTTTTCGGTGTCATCAGCCAAATTGTACTTGATGGTCGAGACGGCGGAGGTGAGGTCGGCGACCAGCTTTTCATAGATGCCGTCCTGCGCATAGATGCGGCAGGCAGCGGTGCAGTCCTGGCCGGCATTGTAATAGCCGAAGGTGCGGATGCCGTTGACGACGGCTTCGAGGTCGGCGTCGTCGTAGACGATGACCGGGGCCTTGCCGCCGAGTTCCAGATGGGTGCGCTTGACGGTTTTTGCCGCCGCCTGCAGCACCTTCTTGCCGGTGGCGATATCGCCGGTGATGGAGACCATGCCGATCTTCGGATGGTTGATCAGCGTGTTGCCGACCGTGTCGCCGCGCCCGAGGACGACGTTGACGACGCCTTCCGGCAGGATATCGGCGAGCAGGCGGGCCATCTTCAAGGCTGTCAGAGGCGTCTGTTCCGACGGCTTGAAGACGACGGTATTGCCCCCCGCAATAGCCGGTGCCAGCTTCCAGGCCATCATCATCAGCGGATAGTTCCATGGCGCGATCGAACCGATAATGCCAACGGGATCGCGGCGGATCATCGAGGTATGGCCGGGCAGATATTCGCCAGCGACCGTCGCATGCAAGTTGCGGATCGCGCCGGCAAAAAAGCGCCAGCAATCGACGATGGCCGGCAGTTCGTCATTGCGCACCGCATTGATCGGCTTGCCACAGTTCAAGGCTTCCAGCGCCGCAAAGGCATCGGCATCCTTCTCGATCGCATCGGCGATTTTCAGGAGATAGCCGGAGCGCTCGCCGGGTGTCGTCATCGACCAGGTGACAAACGCCTTTTCGGCAGCATCGACGGCGCGCTCGATCTGCGATTGCGAGGCTTCGGCAAGATCGATGATCCGGCCGCCGGTACGCGGATTGAGGATCAGCTCCTCGGCCTCCGTTCCGGCCTCGAATGTCGATCCGATCAGCAATTGGGTGTCCATAGGGGGTCTCCACTGGGGTTGAGTAGGGAGTAGTAATTAGGGGGTAGGCAGTAGGCAGTAGGGAATAGTAGGTAGTAGGTCGCAGTCGAAACGGGTGCATCAGGTAGTGCTACTGCCTATTGCCTATTGCCTACCCCCTAATCACTCCTTCATTTCCCCCCTCCCGCAATCTGATCCCCGTCGCGTGTCAGGTAATAGGCGGCGAGGATTGGCAGGAAGGTGACGAGCATGACCACCATGGCGACGACGTTGGTGACAGGTCTTTGGCGCGGGCGGATGAGTTCTTCGAGCATCCAGATCGGTAGCGTCGATTGCTGGCCGCCGGTGAAGGTGGTGACGATGACTTCATCGAAGGAGAGCGCGAAGGCGAGCATGCCGCCGGCGAGAAGCGCGGTGCCGATATTCGGCAGGATGATATGGCGGAACGTCTGGAAGCCGTCGGCGCCGAGATCCATCGACGCCTCGATCAGCGAACCGGACACGCGCCGGAAGCGGGCAACGGCATTGTTGTAGACGACGACGATGCAGAAGGTGGCGTGGCCAAGCACGATCGTCCAGAACGAGAAGGGAATATCGGCCATCGAGAAGGCAGAGCGCAGCGCAATGCCGGTGATGATGCCGGGAAGGGCGATCGGCAGGATGACCAGCAGCGAAATGGTCTCGCGGCCGAAGAAGCGGGTCTGGCTGACGGCGGCGGCACAGAGCGTGCCAAGGACAAGCGCAATCGCCGTGGCGATGGTCGCGACCTTGACCGACAGGGTGAGAGCGGCCCAGACATCCGGCCGGTTCCAGGTGACGGCAAACCATTGTAGCGTCAGGCCGGGCGGCGGAAACTGATAGCTCTTTTCTTCCGTCGTGAAGGCATAGAGGAAGATCAGCAGGATCGGGATATGCAGGAAGGCAAGGCCGCCGATGGCGGCGATCTTCAAGGGCAGCGGCGCGGAGGTGGAGCGGTCAGAGCGCATCAAAGGCTCCCATACGTTTGGCCACGAAGAGATAGAGGCCCATGATGACGATCGGCACGACGGTGAAGGCGGCGGCGAGCGGGATATTGCCGGCGGTGCCCTGCTGCGCGTAGACGGCCTGGCCGATGAACAGCCGCGACGAGCCGACGATCTGCGGGATGATGTAGTCGCCCAGCGTCAGCGAAAAGGTGAAGATCGAGCCGGCGACGATGCCGGGAAGCGCCAGCGGAAACAAAACGTGGCGGAAGGTCTGCTGCGGCGTGCCTCCCAGATCGGAGGATGCCTCGATCAGGTTGCCGGGCACGCGCTCAAGTGCTGCCTGGATCGGCAGGATCATGAAGGGCATCCAGACATAGACGAAGACCAGGAAGGTGCCGGTATAGCTGACTGAAAGCGAATTGCCGCCGATGATGGGAAGCGACAGCCAGCCGTCGAGCAGCCAGAGCAGGTGAAGCTTGGTGAAGGCCCAGGTGAGGATGCCTTCCTTGGCGAGGATCAGCTTCCAGGCGTAGATCTTGACCAGATAGCTCGACCAGAGCGGCAGCATGATGCCGAGATAAAAGACGGCCTTCCATTTTCCCTTGGCATAGCGGGCCGCATAATAGGCGATCGGGAAGGCGATCAGCGCCGAGAAGATCGTGACCACGGCCGCCATCGTCACGGTGCGGACGATAATGTCGAAATTGGCGTCCGACAGCAGCTGCCTGTAGGTTGCGAACGTGAACTCGTAATTGATCAGGCCGGAGAAATCATCGATCGAGAAAAAGCTCTGCAGCAGAAGGGCAAACAGCGAGCCGAGATAGATGATGCCGAGCCAGAGTACCGGGGGGCCTAGCAGGATGGCGAGAAGCACCTGCGGGTGCTTCCACAGGAAGTCCGACAGCCGTCCCATCAGGCCGGGTCTGTTCGGCAAAATGGTTTCGGTTGTGACGAGCGTGCTCATGCGTCCTCCATCAGGTGAAGGTCATTGCGCGAAAAGCCGAGCTGCACATCGGCGCCGATCTCGGGAACCGGCATGGCGGCGGGGCTGGCGACGATGATCTTTTCGCCGCTGCAATCGACACTGACACGGTTGGTCGCGCCCAAAAAACTGCGGGCGGTGACGGTGCCGGGCAGGGTCAGCTGTCCGGCAGACGCGGTGCCGATGGCGATGGCTTCCGGGCGCAGGCTGGCGGCCTTGGCCGGTAGACCGAGCCGCGCGCAGAGCGCGCTGGAGAGCACATTGGAGGAGCCGACGAAATCGGCGACGAAACGGGTCTGCGGCCGCTTGTAGATATCTTCCGGGGTGCCGAGCTGCTGGATCCGGCCGTCGTTGAAGACGGCGATCCGGTCGGCCATCGAGAGCGCCTCGCCCTGATCATGGGTGACGAAAACGAAGGTGATGCCGAGCGATTTCTGCAGGGTTTTCAGCTCCTCCTGCATCTGCTCGCGCAGTTTGAGGTCAAGCGCGCCGAGCGGCTCGTCCAGCAGAAGCACCTTGGGCTTGTTGACCAGCGCGCGGGCCAGCGCAACACGCTGGCGCTGGCCGCCGGAGAGCTGGCCCGGGCGGCGCTGGCCGAAACCGGGCAGCTTGACCATGGCAAGCGCGTCTTCGGCTGCCTTCCGGCGTTCCGCCTTGCCGACGCCCTTGACCATCAGGCCATAGGCGACATTGTCGAGAATGGAGAGATGCGGAAAGAGGGCATAGTCCTGGAACACCGTGTTGACGCTGCGCCGGTAGGGCGGCACGCCTTCGGCGGTCTCACCAAAAATCTCGATATGGCCGCCGGTCGGCTGCTCGAACCCGGCCATCAGGCGCAGGCAGGTGGTCTTGCCGGAACCGGACGGCCCGAGCATCGCAAAGAACTCGCCGGCCGCGATTTCAAGATCGACCGCATCGACCGCTTTGACGGCACCAAAATGGCGCGAGACGTTTTGGAACAGGACGGCGGCGGTCATGGGGGACTCCGGAAATTGGCGTGTTGCGAACCGGGCATGGCGGTTCAGTACCCTCCCCTTGAGGGGGAGGGTCGGAGCGTAGCTCCGGGGTGGGGTGATCCCTTGTGGATGCGGTGGGTCACCCCCACCCGCGCATTCGCGCGACCTCCCCCCTCAAGGGGGGGGTGAAATCAACGTCCGCCGATGACGCCGATATAGTCGGAGACCCAGCGGTGATAGGGGACGCATTCGCTCTCACTGGCGCATTTCGAGGTTGGGGTCTTCCAGAACTTCACCTTGGCGAAATCGTCATAGCCGTTGGCCTTGCAGCCGCCGTCGGTCAAAAGTTCATTGCCCTTGCAGGCGGCAGCGACTGACGGGTTGGCGCCGAACCAGGCGGAGACATCGCCCTGCACCTTCGGTGACAGCGAATGTTCCATCCACATATAGGCGCAGTTCGGATGCGCGCTTTCGGCATGCAGCATGGTCGTGTCGGCCCAGCCGGTGACGCCTTCCTCGGGAATGGTCGAGGCGATCGGCAGCTTTTCCGATTGCAGCAGGTTGACCTGGAACGGCCAGGAGCCCGACGCAACGACGCCTTCGTTCTTGAAATCGTCAATCTGGATCATCGCATCGTGCCAATAGCGGCTGGCAAGCGTGCGCTGGGTGCGCAGCACGTCGAGCGCTGCCTTGTACTGGTCTTCGTTGAGTTCGTAGGGGTCCTTGATGGCGAGTTCCTTGTTGTGGAACATCAGGTAGTTGGCAGCGTCGGCCACATGGATCGGCCCGTCATAGGCCTGGACGCGGCCCTTGTTGGACTTGCCGTCCGGCAGGGTCATTTCCTTGAATACCACGTCCCAGCTCTTCGGCGCCTCGCCCTTGAAGGCTTCGGTATTGTACATCAGCACGTTCGGGCCCCAGACATAGGGCACGCCGTAGTGCACGCCGTTGACGGTGTACCAGGGCGACGACTGCATGCGCTCGTCAACGGTCTTGAAGCTCGGGATCAGGTCGGTGTTGATCGGCTGGACGCGCTTGCCGGCCACCAGCCGCAGCGAGGCGTCGCCGGATGCGGTGACGAGGTCGAAACCGCCTTCGTTCATCAGCGCGACCATTTCATCGGATGTCGCCGCCGTCTTGACGCTGACCTTGCAACCAGTCTGCTTTTCAAAGCCGGTGACCCAGTCATAGGCCTTGTCGGTCTCGCCGCGCTCGATATAGCCGGCCCAGGCGACGATCGACAGTTCGCCTTCGCCCTTGCCGAGTTCCTTCAGCGGTTCCTGCGCGAAAGCATGGGTGGCGAAAGCGAGGACAAGGGTGAGCGCGGTGCAGGATTTCAGAATCTGCTTCATCTTCAGTCTCCCGGTTTGGTATCCGAATTTTTCGGTTGTGTTCCCGGAAGGAAAGGTGCCCCGATTTCGCCGCTTTCGCAAATTCATTAATCAGAATGTCGCTATCGGTTTTTCCGATATCATGGGATGATCACCGCGAACGGCCGCTGCGAAGGGCCTCTGCGACCCCGATAAAATCCTTGGCCGATTGCGGCAGGCCGGAACCCTTGCGCCAGACCATGCCGACCTGGACGACGGGCAGGGCGCCGGAGACGTCGCGGCTTTCAATGCGGTCGCCTTCCAGCGACCAGGGCCGGTAGACCAGATCGGGCAAAAGCGCGATCCCGGCGCCGGTGGCGACCAGGCTGCGCACCGCTTCCACCGAGCGTGTACGAAAGGCGACATGCGGGCGGGCGCCCAGTGCGGTCAGAAGCTTGCCGGTATTCTCCTCGATTTCATCCACTGTCAGCATGATCAGCGGTTCCTTGGCGATATCGGCGACAGAGATGATATCGGCGGACACCAGCGGGTGGCCGAGCGGCAGCCAGAGCCTGTAGGGCGAGGTCTCGATGATCTCCGCCTGCAGCGCCATGCGGTCGCGCAGGTTGGAAATGACCATGACGGCGACATCCAGTTCGCCGCCGACGAGAAGATGTTCGAGATAGGAGCCGTTATCCTCGATGGCGCTGACCTCGACGCCGGGGCAGGCGCGGCGGTAGCGGGCGAGCAGATCGGAGAGAACATAACCCGCAACCAGCGAGGTAACGCCGAGATTGAGCTTGCCGCCGGTGCGCTCCTCCCGCTCCTGCGAAAACGAGCGGCGGGCATCGGAGACGCCAGCGAGGATTTTGGTTGCGTGGCGCAGGAACTGATGGCCGTTATGGGTGATGTGCAGCCCGCGCGGATGGCGTTCGAACAGTTCCACGCCCAGATCGGTTTCCAGCTCCTTGACCGCTTCGGTGATCGACGATTGCGAAATCGACAGGTTCTGCGCCGCTCGCGTGACCGACCCCTGTTCGGCGACGGCGATGAAATACTGGAGCTGACGGAGGGTGAAGGCCATGGCTGCCAGTCAAACGCAATCTCAACGGGTCACGCAAGGGCCTGACGATATCAATTTATCCAGCCACTTCGATTTGGGTCGTCGTCGTTGGTAAAAACGAGCGATGCTTTCGCATAGATGTTTTCTTCCGGTACGAAGCCCACATCATATCGGCTGTCCGCACTATTGTCCCTGTTATCTCCCATCATAAAATAGTGTTTTGGCGGAACCAAGAACTCGTCAGTGTTATCAGATGCTTCGTCATCAGACACTTCCGTGATCGGATACGTTTTTCCGCCCGGAAGCGTTTCCAAATACTCGATAAGATTTTGGCCGCTATCTCCTAACGCCGGGTTGATGCCGCGTTTTTCCCGGGGTACGATTTCGTCATTAATGTAAAGGCGTCCTGCCAATAGCCGGATGCGATCCCCTGGTTCACCGATGATGCGTTTGACATAGTCGATCGCCGGATCTGGCGGGTAACGAAAAATGACAACGTCTCCCCTTTTGGGCTGAACGCCGAAGGTCCGAAACTCCGGCCCTGTATCGAACGGATAGGAAAACCTTTTATATCCGTAGGCGAATTTGTTCGCGAGCAGACGGTCGCCTTTTTCAAGCGTTGGAAACATAGAGCTCCCAGGTATGGCGAATGGCTGAACAATGAATGTTCTGATCGTTCCTGCGAGAACCACGGGGGTCGCCGCGATGGTCGCTATTCCAATGACGAAAAGAGGAGGCGTAAGGAGGATGATCAGAAGTACGGTTGCGATGTATCTGATTTTTCTTAACTCTGGATACATAGGAAACCTAGTGGGTCAGCTTGCGTCATTTCGCTCCCAAATAACAAACTGTTTTATGGTTGTATAGTGATGGGCACGAACAACCAAATTCCCACCGAACGCGGTATCCTCGCCTTCCACCACCGTTGCGAGGCCTTCTATCCCGCCGATGCGGTCGATGCGCCGATCGAGCAGCAGCGTGCCTGGTATGATGCGCTCTGCGCCGAGTTCGATGCGCCATCGCCGGATAAGCTGACGCGGCAGGACGAGACGGTTGGCGGGCGCATTCCGGTGCGCCGGTACCGGCCCGCCGATATCGCCACGCAAACACGGATTTTCTACATTCATGGCGGCGGTTTTGTCGTTGGATCGCTGGAAAGCCATGATGCGATCTGCGCCGAGATTGCGCATGCGGCAAAGGCCGAGCTGGTGTCGATCGACTACCGGCTGGCACCGGAGCATGTCTGGCCGGCGGCGTTCGACGATTGTTTTAAGGTGCTGCAATGGCTTCTGGCCGATGGGAGGCCGCTGGTCGTTGCGGGCGACAGTGCCGGCGGTAACCTGGCTGCGGGCATGGCGCTGAAGGCAAGGGCTGAGGACATCACGGGCATTGCGGGGCAGGTGCTGATCTATCCGGGGCTGGGCGGCGATCTCGTGTCCGGCTCCTATATTGAGATGGCCGAGGCACTGGGCCTGACGACGGCTGATGTCGCCTATTACCGGGACGTGCTGAAGGCGCCTGCGGAAAACGTGTTTGCGCATCCCTTGAAGGCGGGCGATTTTTCCGGCCTGCCGCCTGCCTATATCACATCGGCGCATTTTGATCCGCTGCGCGATGATGCCGCTCTCTATGCGCAGCGGCTGATCGCTGCCGGTGTCAGCGTTACCTATCGCGACGAGCCGCAGATGATCCATGCATGGTTGCGCGCCCGTCACATGAGTGAGGGCGCGCGCGACGGTTTCGTGCGGTTGTGCCGCGCTGTCAGCGATCTCGTCGGAACGCTCTGATCAGCTCTTGGCCTTGAGGACGAGGACCGGCTTGGCACTGAACTCCGTCGGGAAAAGCGCCTTGAGGTTCTCGATCTTCGGCATGTCGTTGTAGACGATATAGGGATAGGTCGGGTTGAGCGTCAGGAAATCCTGGTGGTATTCCTCGGCAGGGTAGAAGGCGCTCATATCGGACACTTTGGTCACGACGGGCTCGCCGTAGACCTTCGCCTTGTCGAGCTGGGCGATATAGCTCTGAGCGATCTTCTTCTGCTCGCCGTTGGTCGCAAAAATTTCCGAGCGGTATTGCGTGCCGTGGTCGGGCCCCTGATAGTTCAGCTGCGTCGGGTTATGTGCTACCGAGAAATAGATCTGCAGCAGCTGGCCATAGGTGACCATCTTCGGATTATACGTGACTTCGACGGCCTCGGCATGGCCCGTATCGCCGCCGCTGACGGTTTCGTAGATGGCGGTATCCTTGGCGCCGCCGGAATAGCCGGAGACGGCATTCTTGACACCCTTCACATGCTGGAACACGCCCTGCACGCCCCAGAAGCAGCCGCCCGCGAACACGGCTTTTTCCGTGTTCGCGGTCGCCGTCTCATCGATCGCCGGAGGCGGAATGACCACGGCTTCTTCGGCTGCATTGCTGAAGGTCGAGGACATGGCAAACAGGCCGGCGGCAATGGCCGTCACGCCGGCGAGCCCGAAAATGAACGGCCGTCTGGCCGTGTTCGAAATCCTGTCTTTTTCAAGCTGCGGCATGGTAATCCTCCTTCGATGCTTTGGTCACAGACATCCGCTGCCGATCGCAGCGATATGCGCCCTTGCTTTATGAGCAAACTGTGACCAACAGACACGGGCTGGTCAAATCGCAAATGCGTGCGTAACGCCAATGTGACAGGCTTCCCGGCGGGATACACGCGCCTGTGATCCGGTGGAATTGAAGTGGGAGTTGGGGATGAGCGGTATTACCGATCTTGAAACGCTGTTGCGCGAAATGCGTCCGGATCTGCGGGCGGGCGAATATGTCTATTGCAGCGTACCGGCGGATGCGCCCGGGTGGCTTTCACTGAAGCCTTTGGGCTTCTTTCGCGAGGATGAAGGGCTGACGCTGATTGTCGAAAAGACGCAAGCCGACAAAGCCGGGCTCAGCTATGGCCCGGTGATGCGCTGCATCACGCTGACGGTCCATTCCGCGCTTGAGGCCGTCGGGCTGACGGCGGCGGTTGCGGTGGCGCTGACGCGGCATGGCATCAGCGCCAATGTGGTCGCGGCCTATCACCACGACCACATTTTCGTGCCTGCAGACGATGCGGAACGGGCCTTGGCAGCCCTGGCAGAGGCTGCCCCCGTTCTCACATGAAGTCGCGTGGCACGCGCGTCTCTTCGAAGGTTTTTTCGAAGATCTGCGTCTCCCCTTCGAAGGCTGTCACCGACGCCGAGGTCAGCCATTCGGTTGCCGTGCAGGCGATCCGCGAGACAGACACGGTCTTCACCGACCAGTTTTCGCGTTTGGCGATGCAGGTCCAGGTCGAGATACCCGTCATCGACAGCGGATCGTCCGCAGCGATCGTCCAGGTTTCGTCGCGGATGTCCTGCGTGGCAAGGCCGGTATCGGGATGTTCGGTCAGGCCGCCATCCTCGTAGATATGGTAGTGCGTCTGGCCTGTCGTCATATCGCGCTCGACCCGGCGGCTGGTGCTGCCGGACGTGTGCTCGATATATTTCGGCAGCGGATCGGGATTGGCAGGCTCCGGCATGGTAATGCGCTTGTGGTCGCCAAGCTTGGGCAGGGCGAGCCCCAGCGAGGCAAGATCGAGCGTCAGGCCCGGATCTGACGGAGCGGGCAGGATCATCGGCCAGTAGGCGGTCGAGAGCGACAGCCGGATGCGATGACCGGCGCCGAAACGGTAGCCGCAGGCGTCGAGCACCAGTTCGACCCTGGTCTTCTTGCCCTTTTCCATCGGCTTCGGTTCGGCATTGCCGTCGCGATGGGCTAGGTTCAAAACACCGAAGGTCACGCGGGTGGCGCTGCCATCCGGATGGATATCGACGAGGCGGACGGCAAGATTTGCCCAATCGGCATCGCAGGCGAGTTCAACCGTCAGTACCGGCTGGCCGAGATAATCGACGGCCTGTGTCAGCGGTGCGGTTTCGAAAGTCAGCGAACCGGCATCGTCGATGCGCTGGTCGCCGGCCATTTCGGCGTCGGGCTTCAGGGTGAACCATTCGCCGGACGCCGTTCCCGTGTCGAGCGGCGATTTCAGATAGGCGTTATGGTCATGGGCGCCGGCGATCGGCATGCCCTCGTTGAGGCTGCCGAACTGATCGATATAGAAGGTCTGCATGTCCGGCTGCGACCACGTCTCCTTTGCCACCCAGAAACCGGGATCGGCATTGCGGCGCAACGCTGGCTTCGGACCGTCGAGGATGAAGGCGCGCATCTGCGGCAGGGCCTCGGCGCCGGTTTCTTCGCCGCGCAGCCAATGGTTCCACCAGGCAATCGCCTCGCCATGGAAATCGGCGCGCGGTTTCGGCCAGGCGAAATGCGGATATTTGTGCACCCAGGGGCCGATCAGGGCCTTGACCTTGCCGCCCAGACCTTCGGATGCCTTCATCGGCGTGTTGCGGTACCCGTCGGCCCAGCCGGCGATGACCATGGCCGGAACCGGAAAGCCTTCGAAATCCTCGCAGATCGAGCCATGTTCCCAAAAGGCGTCACGGCGCTGGTGCTCAAGCCATTCCTCCATGAAATAGGGCTCGTTTTCCAGCCGCTCCAGCCACATGTCCTTCCATCTGTCGCCGACCAGCGCCGGATCGGGCGAGCGCGACTGATAGGCAAGCATGGTTGCAGCCCAGGAGAGCTGCGCGGACAGATGCGTGCCGTTCTTGTAGTGGATGTCGTCATTGTAGCGATCGACGGTGGAGGCAATCGAGATCACCGCTTTCAGCGCCGGGGGCTTCAGGGCTGCGACCTGCAGGCAGTTGAAGCCGCCCCAGGAAATGCCCATCATGCCGACATTGCCGTTCGACCAGGGCTGGGCGGCAATCCAGGCGATCAGCTCGCAACCGTCGCTCAATTCGCGCGGCGTGTACTCGCCATCGATGACGCCGTCGCTTTCGCCGGAACCGCGGATATCGACACGTACGCCGGCAATGCCGGCGGCCGCAAACACCGGGTAAGTGGATTCGTCGCGGGCGTTGGTGCCGCCGCGCTTGCGATAGGGCAGGTATTCGAGAACTGCGGGGACCGGGTTTGCGTCAGCGCCATCCGGCATCCAGATGCGGGCGGAAAGCCGGGTGCCATCGGACAGAGTGATCCACTCGTTCTCGATCAGGGTAAAGCTGTGTTTCGACATGCTATCCATTTTCGTCATTCCGCTTTTCAATTGTCGAACCAGACGCGGCTTGCCACATAGCCGTTCGAAAGGTCGTTGCCGATATCATGGACGAAACCCTTCACCGATGTGGAGGCGGCGTTCACATAATCGTTGAAGACGGGCAGGATCAGGCCGCCTTCGTCCCGGACCGTCAGCGCCATGGTGTGGTAAAGGTCCTTGCGCTTGGTTTCGTCGAGCTCGGAGCGTGCCTGCAGCAGAAGCTTGTCGAAATCCTCGCGCTTGAAACGGGTATCGTTCCATTCGGCCGTCGAGAGGTAGGAGGTCGAGTAGCGCGAATCTTGCGTCGGACGGCCGCCCCAGTAGGAGGCGCAGAACGGCTGGACGTTCCAGACATTCGTCCAGTAACCGTCTTCCGGCTCGCGCTGGACCTCGATCTGGATACCGGCTTTGCGGGCACTTTCCTGAAACAGCACGGCGGCATCGACGGCGCCGGCAAAGGCGGCGTCGGAGGTGCGCAGCGGGATCGGGCGGTCGTGGCCGGATTTCTTGTAGTGGAAGGCCGCCTTGTCCGGATCGTAAGCGCGCTGTTCGATACCCTCGGGGGCCAGAGCGTAGTTTTCGTTGACCGGATAGTCGTTGCCGATCTTGCCGTAGCCGCCGAGGATGCGGTCGAGAATGGCCTGGCGGTCGATCGCGTATTTCAGCGCCAGACGCAGGTCGTTATTGTCGAAGGGCGCGGTGTCGCAATGCATCAGGAAGCTGTAGAAACCCTTGCCTGCGGTCTTGAGGATCTCGACTTTGGGAGCGCGCTTGAGCATTGGCACGGTTTTCGGATCGATATTGTTGATGAAATGCACCTGGCCGGAGGCGAGTGCCGCGACGCGCGCGGTGTTGTCGTTCATCACGATGATCTCGACACTATCGACGAAACCACGATCGGAGCGCCAGTCGGCAGCGTTCTTTTCGAATGTGGCGCGCAGGCCGGCTTCATAGCTGGTCAGCTTGTAGGGGCCGGTGCCGACCGTGGAGGTGGGATCGCTGACGCCGCCGCCCGGCTGGATGATCAGGTGGTAGTCGGTCAAGATCAGCGGCAGGTCGGCATTGCCCTCGGTCAGCGTCAGGACGAGTTCGCCGCCCTTGTCCTCGATCGTCTTGATCGAGCGCATCAGGCCGAGCGCGCCGGATTTCGAGCCTTCGTCGGCATGGCGCTTCAGGGTGGCGATGACATCGGCCATGGTCAGCGGGCTGCCATCATGGAAGGTAACGCCGCTGCGCAGCTTGAACGTCCACACCGACGCATCGGGAGACGGCGTCCAGGATTCGGCAAGGGAGGGAAGTGCAGCCCCCGTCTTCGGATCGGACTCCACCAGCGTATCGCCCCAGAGATGGCCGATGGTGAACAGGACGGAGCCGCTATAGGTGGCGGGATCAAGAGAATCGGTGGTGGCGCCGCCCTTGAGGCCAAGCTTGAGGTGGCCGCCGCGTTTGGGCTCCTCAGCCCGCGCCTTGCCTGCGATCAGCGTGCCGGAGAAACCGGCCGCAAGGCCCAGTGCCACGGTGCCGCCGAGGAAGGTCCGGCGGTTGACCTCGTTGCTGCCGATCAGGCTGTCGGGCTTCTTGGTGACGTCGCGCATTTGCTGTTCCCTTTGAGGCTGGTTTTCGTCCGGGAGCGTAGCGCGAATAGCGGACTGTACAATTTCGCGACTTGACGCTGGTTGACGCGACTTTACGCTAGGGTGACTTGCTAATGGAGCTGTCCCTTGCCCGAGATCGATGCCTTTACCGAAAATCTGCGCTTTGCCTGCGCCACGCGGCCATCGATTTCGCAGATCTGCCGGGAGATCGGCATCAACCGCCAGCAGTTCAACCGCTATATTTCCGGCGAGGCGCGGCCATCGGCGCACAATCTTTCCCGCATCGCCGCCTTCTTCGGCGTCGGTTCGCAGGACTTCTTTCTGGCCGCGGCCGCCTTCCAGACACGCATGACGCGCCCGGATCAGCGCAGGGTCGATGGCGGACTGTTGCTGGAAGGGCTTCCTGGCGATCTGCCGTCGCTTCGAAGGCATCTGGGTTATTATCAGACCTACCATCTTTCGCCCTCCTGGCCGGGGCTGGTCGTCTGTTCCTGTGCAAGGCTGATGGAAGACAACGGTTCGGTTCAGGTCAAATCGATCGAGCGCATCCGCGACGCGGCCCATGAGATCCGGCAATATTCGAAATATATCGGGCTGGCGGCCTATCTGCGAAACCGCATCTTCATCACCGAGCGCAGCGTCAGCCGGCAGCCGATGATGTCGCAGACCATCCTGGTGCCGTTCGAGGTGCACCAGCGGGTCTATCTGCGCGGGGTGACGATGGGGGTTTCCTGGCGCAAGGAAAACCTGCCTTATGCTTCGCGTGTCATCTGGCGCTACCTGGGGACCAATCCCGACAAGCGGCAGGTCTTGTCCCGCTGCGGCGTGCTGCCGGAACATTCGCGGCAATTGCCGGCAACCGTGCGCGGCTATCTCGAAGCACCGCCGTTCAGCATCCTGTCGGTTCCGGAGAATTTCTAAGCCTTCGCATTGGCGTGCGTTTCAGCATAGAGTTTGGGCGATCGAAGTGGAGAGGAGCTCAGGATGTCGAGGGCCGTTATTGCCGGATGGGTGCTGCTTGGCTTTTCCGCTATGCCGGGTCTTGCCGAAGATGCACCAGCTTCGCCGCTGGCCGGCTGCGCATTGTCGGGTGCGTCCAGCGTCTTCATCGGCGGTGCGCCGGCTTTGAGATTATCGGACGTAGTCAATTGCCCGGCCGATCTCTACGAAGTCGTTCCGGGCATTATGATCGAAGGGCAACCGCTTGTCCGCGTTCGTTCGGGATCATCTGAAAAAGCCGATTGCGCCGCCAAGGGCGAGATGACGGTGACGGCGAACGGCCAGCCGATGCAGCGGCTCGGCGATGTCAGTTGCACCACGAAATGACCGGCTGATCGCCGTTTCTTCCCTTCGCGGATGCGCGAAGGGAAGGGGGTTTTCGTTTCGTCAGTTGCCGGCGCTTGCCATCCGGCGGGTGGTCAGGACTTTTTCCAGCCAGCCGATTTCCATCTCCGGAACCGATTTCAACAACAGGTCGGTATAGTCGTCGAACGGTGGCGAGAGCACTTTCGACTTCGGCCCGAAGCGCACGAGTTTGCCGCGATGCATGACGGCGACGGAGTCTGCAATCGCCCGGACGATGGCGATGTCATGGGTGATAAAGACATAGGAAACAGCGGTTTCCTCCTGCAGCCTCAGAAGAAGATTCAAGATGCCTTCAGCCACCAGCGGGTCGAGCGCCGAGGTCGGCTCGTCGCAGAGGATCAGTTCCGGTTTTGCCGCCAGCGCCCTTGCGATCGCCACGCGCTGCTTCTGGCCACCCGAAAGTTCGGCCGGATAGCGGTCGAGGAAACGGTCGCCCATTTCGATCTGGTCGAGCAGCTGTTTCACCCGCTCCGTCTTCTTCGCCCCATGTAGGCCATAGTAGAAGGAGATCGGACGGCCGATGATGTCGCGCACCGTCTGGCGCGGGTTCATCGCGGTGTCGGCCATCTGGTAGATCATCTGCACCCGGCGAAGCTCTTCCTTGGTGCGGCTTCTCAGCGCCTTTGGAAGCTCCTTGCCATCGAAGGTGATCGTGCCCTCTGAAGGCGGCAGGAGGCCGGTGATGACGCGCGCCAGCGTCGACTTGCCGGAGCCGCTTTCCCCGACGATCGCCAGCGTCTGGCCCTTGGGCAGATGCATGGAGACGTCGTGCAGCACCTTGAAGCCATTGGCGTAACCGGCGCTTATATGCTCGATCTTCAAAAGCGTGTTGGTCTGGTCACGGGCCTCCTCGCGCTTGGTCTGGCGGACACTGACGAGCGCGCGGGTATAGTCCTCGTTGGGGGCCTCGATGATCTGCTTGGTCGTGCCGTATTCGATGGTCTTGCCGTGGCGCAGCACCATGATGTCGTCGGAAATCTGGGCGACGACGGCAAGGTCATGGGTGATGTAAAGAGCCGCCGTATGCGTCTCCTCGATCGCGTGCTTGATGGCGGCCAGCACATCGATCTGTGTGGTGACGTCAAGTGCCGTGGTCGGCTCGTCGAAGACAATCAGTTCCGGGTTGGGGCAGAGCGCCATGGCGGTCATGGCGCGTTGCAGCTGGCCGCCGGAGACCTGATGCGGATAGCGGTCGCCGAAGGTTTCGGGATTGGGCAGGCCGAGCACCTGGAACAGATAAAGCGCCCGCTTTTCCGCTTCCGGCCGGGTCATGATCTTGTGGCGCAGGGCCGCCTCGATCACCTGTTCGCCAAGCTTGTGGGCCGGATTGAAGGCGGCTGCCGCCGATTGCGCGACATAGCAGACCTTGCAGCCGCGGATGGTGCGCACGCCGTCGCGGCCAAGCGTCAGGATGTCCTTGCCGTTGAGCAGCACCTGACCGCCGGTAATGGCGGCACCGCCGCGGCCATAGGCGAGCGCAGACAGGCCGATGGTGGACTTGCCGGCACCGCTTTCGCCGATCAGTCCGAGCACCTTGCCCTTCTCGACATCGAAGGAGACGTTTTCGACCAGGGTCACGGTTTTGGGCGGCTCGCCCGGCGGATAGCTGGTTGCTTCTATCTTGAGATTCTTGACAGACAGCAGACCATGATTGGGCAAAGATTCAGGCATCGCCGCGCCCTCCCTTGAGGCTCGAGGTACGCTTCATCAGCCAGTCGACGACAAGATTGACGCAGATGGCAAGACCGGCGATGGCGCCGCCCGGCACAAGGGCTGCCGAGATGCCGAAGATGATGCCGTCCTTGTTGTCCTTGACCATGCCGCCCCAGTCGGCGGCCGGCGGCTGGATGCCGAGGCCGAGGAAGGAGAGGGTGGAGAGAAACAGGATGGAAAAGGCAAAGCGCAGGCCGAATTCCGCCAGAAGCGGTGAGAGCGTGTTGGGCAGGATTTCCCGGAAGATGATCCAGCGCGTGCCTTCGCCGCGAAGCCGCGCCGCCTCGACGAATTCCATGACCGCCACATCCAGCGCCACGGCCCGGCCGATGCGGAAGACGCGGGTACTGTCGAGGATGGCCATGACGAGGATCAGGATCCACAGCTGCTGCGGCAGCACGGCGAGCACGACCAGCGCAAAGATCAGCGTCGGGATTGCCATCATCAGATCGTTGAAGCGCGAGAATATCTGATCGACGAGGCCGCCGGTGACGGCTGCCGTGAACGACAGGAGCATGCCGAGCGAAAACGAGATGACGGTGGCCGCAAGGGCGACAAAGATCGTGGTTCGCGCGCCAAAAATCAGGCGGGACAAAAGGTCCCGGCCGAGATTGTCGGTGCCGAGCAGGAAGTCGCCGCCCATTGGAAGCCAGATATCGCCGACGACATCGCGTTCGCCGAACGGCGCGATCCAGGGCGCGAAGATGGCGCAGAACAGGGCCACGGCAATGCCGATCAGCCCGACCCAGGCGCTGAGGGGAATGGAGCTCAATCTCATCGTGGATGCCTCAATCTCGGATTGGCGAGGATGGCGAGAATATCCGCAGCCATGTTGAGGAAAATGTAGAAGGCGGCAAAGATCAGGCCGCAGGCCTGCACCACCGGCATATCGCGCACCGTGACCGCATCGACCATGTACTGGCCCATGCCCGGATAGACGAACACCACTTCCACCACGACGACACCGACCACGAGATAGGCGAGGTTGAGTGCAATGACATTGATGACGGGGGCGACGGCGTTGGGCGCGGCGTGCCTGGCAATGATGCGGAAGGCGCTGAGCCCCTTCAGTTCCGCCGTCTCGACATAGGCGGATGCCATGACGTTGAGGATGGCGGCGCGGGTCATGCGCATCATATGGGCGAGAACGACCAGCACCAGCGTTGCCACCGGCAGGGCGATGGCCGAGAGCCGCTCTCCGAAGGTCATGCCGTCATAGACGGTGGCAGGGAAGGTTGCGACCCCCATCTGCACCGCAAAGAACAGAATGAGCAGATAGCCGACAAAGAATTCTGGCAACGAGATCGCCGCGAGCGAGATCACGTTGATGATCTTGTCAGGCAGCCGGTTTCGATATTGCACGGCGAGCATGCCAAGCCCGACCGCCAGCGGAACCGAGATGATCGCGGCGAAGAAGGCGAGAAACAGCGAGTTGCCAAGCCGGTTGCCGATCTGCTCGCTGACGGAATTGCGGCTTGCCCAGGATTTCCCGAAATCGCCCTGCAATGCGTTGCCAAGCCAACTGACATAGCGTTCCGTCACCGGACGGTCGAGGCCGAGATCCTTGCGGATGTTTTCCACGGCCTGCGGCGTTGCCGACTGACCGAGATAGGTCGTGGCAAAGTCACCGGGCAGCGCTTCGACGCCGCCGAAGATCATCAGCGACACGGCAAAAAGGAGACCAACGCTGAGACCCAGCCGCTGGAGGATGAGCGCCGCCAAAGGGCGGCGAAAGGTGAAACGGCGCCAGAACGTGCCGGTGACGGCCCCGGTTGGGGGCGTCACCATGGTTCCGGAAACGGATGCCTGCTGCGAGAGGCCTTCGCCTCCCGCAGCAGTTCCCGTTGTGTGCGCCGGACCCGTGACCGGTCCGCCCGCCATCAGGCGTCGAGCCAGACGCGAGTTGCAACGTAGCCGTTCGACATGTCGTTGCCGATATCGTGGACGTAGCCCTTCACCTTCTTGGAGGAGGCATTCACGAAATCGTTGAACATCGGCAGGATCAGGCCGCCTTCGTCGCGAACCATCATGGCCATGGAGCGGTACATTTCCTTGCGCTTGGCCTCATCCAGTTCCGAGCGGGCTTCGAGCAGAACCTTGTCGAAGTCGGGACGCAGGAAGCGTGTGTCGTTCCAGTCGGCGCTTGAAAGGTAAGCCGTCGAGTACATCTGGTCCTGGGTCGGGCGGCCGCCCCAATAAGAGGTCGAGAACGGCTGGACATTCCAGACATTCGACCAATAGCCGTCGCCGGGTTCACGCTTCACCTCGATGCCGATACCGGCCTTCTTGGCGCTTTCCTGATACAGCACTGCCGCATCGACGGCGCCCGGGAAGGCGACATCCGACGTGCGCAGCAGGACCTGACCGCTATGGCCGGACTTCTTGTAATGGAAGGCGGCCTTGTCGGGGTCATAGGCGCGCTGCTCGATGCCTTCGGGGAAGAGCGCATAGGTCGAGTTGATCGGGAAGTCGTTGCCGACCTTGCCGAAGCCGCCCAGCACCTTTTCCAGCATCGCTTCGCGGTCCATCGCATATTTCAAGGCGAGCCGCAGGTCGTTATTGTCGAACGGTGCGGTGTTGCAATGCATGATGAAGACGTAGTGACCGCGTCCCGACGTCGAGAGAATATCGACGGTCGGCGCCCGCTTCAGGAGATCGACCGTCTTCGGGCTGACGCGGTTGATATAATGCACCTGGCCGGAGGAGAGGGCGGCGATACGCGCTGTCGCGTCGTTCATCGCAATCATCTCGACGGAATCGACGTAGCCACGATCCTGGCGCCAGTCGTCCTTGTTGCGCTCGAAGGTGGCGCGCACGCCGGCCTCGAAGCTCGCGACCTTGAAGGGGCCGGTGCCGATCATTGCGTTTGGATCGTCGAGGCCGCCATTCGGCTGGATGACGAGATGGTAATCGGTGAGGAGCAGCGGCAGGTCGGCATTGCCTTCCGTCAGCACCAGCACCAGCTTGTCGCCGTCAGCCTTGATTTCCTTGATCGATTTCATGACGCCGAGAGCGCCCGATTCCGATTTCTCGTCGGTATGACGCTGCAGGGTCTTGATGACGTCCTCGACGGTCAGTTCCTTGCCGTCGTGGAATTTCACGCCCTTGCGGATCGTGAACGTCCAGGTGGACGCATCTGCCGACGGCTCCCAGGATTCGGCGAGTGCTGCAACGGGCTGGCCGGTCAGCGGATCGGATTCGACGAGCATGTCGCCCCAGTTGCGGCCGACGACGAACATGAACTGCGAGAGCGCCTTGGCCGGATCCTTCGAATCGGTGGCGGCTGCGCCTTCGAGACCAAGCTTGAGATGGCCGCCGCGCTTGGGCTCCTGCGCCGCAGCGCTTGAGGCAAACAAGGTGCTGGCGCTGGAGAGCGCGACACCGGCGGCCACAGTGCGGCCGATGAATTCACGCCGGTTCATCTTGCCCATCATGACCTGATTGGCGAGGTAGTTCTTGTAATCACTCATTCCCCTGTTCCTTTTTGTTGAATGGCTTTGCGCCGTTTTCTTTATTGTTTTCAATCGTTGCCGATCGTGTGTTCCTAGAATGCATGCCCGAAGGCAGGTAGGCCATCACTTATGCGGCGTGGTTTGCCGCGATCGCGCCTTTCGTAAAATGGGTGTTTCTGATGCCGAAAACCCTGTTAAAATTAATGGTATCTCGTGAGAGAGGGTCTGTATTCATCTAAAAAATGCTCAGTTTTCATAAGTCTGGCTTATGATGGGAGCCGAATGACGTTGTCTCCCGGCTTTCCCTTGCCTTTGCGTGGTGCCCAGCCGTTATTTCCCCTTCCAGACCGGGTCGCGCTTTTCCGAAAAGGCCCTTGCGCCCTCCAGCTGGTCGTCGCTCGAATAGAGGATGTCGACCGTCTTGAACTGGCGCTTGGTGATCTTGTTCATCGTCGTCTGGAAATCCTCGCCCTCGGCCGCGCGCACCACTTCCTTGATGGCAGCATAGACCAGCGGCGGGCCGCTTTCGAGCAGGCGGGCGAGCTCCCAGGCGCGCTCCATCAATGTATCAGCGGCGATGATCTCGTTGACGAAGCCCCAGCGATGGGCTTCCGCCGCATCCAGCCAGCGGCCGGTAAAGAGCATGTCCATGGCGATATGATAGGGGATACGCTTGGGCAATTTGATCGAGGCGGCATCGGCGACGGTGCCAGAGCGGATTTCCGGCAGCGCAAAACTCGCGTGTTCTGCAGCCAGGATCATGTCGGCCGATAGCGCGATTTCCAGCCCGCCGCCGCAGCAGATGCCGTTGATCGCCGCAATCACCGGCTTGTTGAGATCGCGCAGTTCCTGCAGGCCACCAAAGCCGCCAATGCCATAGTCGCCATCGACAGCGTCGCCGCCGGCCGCAGCCTTCAGATCCCATCCCGGACAGAAGAATTTTTCACCCGCGCCGGTAATGATGGCGACGCGCAACGTGTCGTCGTCGCGAAAACCGGCAAAGATTTCGCCCATGATGCGGCTGGTCACAAGATCGATCGCGTTGGCCTTCGGCCGGTCGATGGTGACTTCGAGAATGCCGCCTTCGCGGCGCGTTCTGATAGGTCCGGTCATAGGCGTCATTTCCTCCGACGGATCAGGGCATCGGCCGCAACGGTTCCAGACCCTTGCGGCAAGACCATGATAGGATTGATATCGAGTTCTTCGAGTATTGTAGCGTTTGCTGCGACATAGGATGCGACGGCAGCGACAGAGGCCGTCAACGCGTCAATGTCGCCCTTCGGGCCGCCGCGATAGCCATCAAGCAGTTTCTTGATTTTCAGGCCGGAAATCGCCCCGGTAATGGCTTCCGGCGTCGTCGGAAGGGTCAAAATCGCCGAATCCTCGAGCAATTCCACCAGAATACCGCCAGCGCCGATGGTCAGCACCAGACCGGCTACGGGATCGCGCAGTGCCCCGACGATGATTTCCGCAACGGGTTTTGCAATCATTTTTTCGACGAGATAGCCCGATGCGACGTCTTTCATGGCGTCTGCCGCATCGAGAACCGCCTGCCGGTCGCCCAGATTGAGCCTGACGGCACCGGCCTCGGTCTTGTGAGCGACGCCGAGGCCCTTGAGAACCACCGGAAAACCGAGCGTCTCGGCGGCATCGGCGGCGTCCTGCGCAGTCTGCGCTGTCTTGCCCATGGGCACCACGAGGCCGAATTTCGCCAATTCGGCCTTCGCCTCATTCTCCGTGATGGTCAGGATTTCGCCGTCTTTCACCTGTGCGGACAACAAAGGCGCCGGAATGGGTTTTGCCCAGATGGCGCCGATGCCGGCCGAAATCTCGGCCGCCGCCAGCGCCTCGTCGATGCCGGAAAAGGCAACGACACCGGCTGACATCAGCGACAGTGCCGTTTCCTCCGGCATGTTTTCACCGAGGCTTGCGACGATGCCGGCAACGGCGCCGGTCGCGTTGGCGGATGCGATAACGGCCTCGCAGGTGCTGTTCCAGTCAGTGGCATCGCACCGGTCCTGGCGGGGGAAGTCGAGAACGATGAGGTTGAGCGCATAATCGCCCTTCATCATCGCGGTAAAGGCCGTCGTCTGCTTTTCCAGATTGCCCCAGACGAAGGTGTGGTAGTCGAGCGGATTGGCGATGGTGACCATGTCGCCGAGGCTTTCGCGCAAGGGCTGGCGCTGTTCGTCCTTCAGCGCCCGGAACACCGTCTTCCGCTTCACCCCGGCATCGGCCATCAACGAGGCCTCGCCGCCGGAGCAGCTCATCGAGGAGATGTCATAGTTTTTCAGCGGCGGATGCAGGTGGAGTAGTTTCAGGGTTTCCAAGAGTTCCGGCAGCGTATCGACCCGGCCGATGCCGAGGCGCTCGAGCAGGGCACCGGACACGGCGTCGTTACCGGCCAGCGATGCCGTATGCGACACGGTCGCCAGCTGAGCGGCTTCGGATTTGCCGACCTTGAGGGTGACAACCGGTTTTTTCAGTTCGCGTGCCCGCATTGCCAGGCGTTGCAGGGCTTCGATACTGTCGAAGCCTTCGATATGCAGGCCGACGGCGGTGACGCGCGGGTCTTCGAGCGCGGCGATGGCCAGTTCGGACAGGCCCGTCTGCGCCTGATTTCCCGCCGTCATGATATAGGCGAGCGGCAGGCCGCGCATCTGCATGGAGATATTGCAGGCAATGTTGGAGGACTGGGTGAGAACGGCGACGCCGCGTTCGACACGCTGCATGCCATGCTGGTCGGGCCAGAGCAGGGCGCCGTCGAGCGCGTTGATGAAGCCGTAGCAATTGGGGCCGACGATCGGCATGTCACCGGCGGCTGCGACCAGCGCATCCTGCAGGTCGTTGCCATCGGCCAGTTCGCTGACGGCCTCGCGGAACCCGGAGGCATAGCAGATGGCGCCGCCTGCACCTCGGGCGGACAGATCGCGGATGATCTCGACGGTGAGCTGGCGGTTGACGCCGACGAAGGACGCATCGGGTGCTTGCGGCAGTTCGGCCACCGAGCGGTAGCAGCGGCGGCCGAGGATGTCGTCTTGCTTGGGATGCACCGGCCAGATATCACCGGTGAAGCCCATCTTGTCGCATTGTTCGATCACCCGGCGCGCTTCCTTGCCGCCGAAGACGGCGATGGATTGGGGCCGGATCAGGCGGTCAAGGCTGCGGGTCATGATCTTGCTCCGAACATGCCGTTCCTCTTCTCCCCAGCGGGGAGAAGGTGGCCCGAGAGGGCCGGATGAGGGGGGCGCATAGCGCAGAAATCGGGGGATTGAGCCTTGGAGTTATAATTCCCGGCCAAGGGCGATGGCTTCGCCCCCCTCATCCGGCGCGTTGCGCCACCTTCTCCCCGCTGGGGAGAAGAGGGAGGTTGCCGCGTGGTCTGAAACGGAGACATGGAAAATATGATCATCCTCATGCCCCCAGCGGCCGCAGGAGGTCGCGGCTGATGATGTGCCGCTGGATTTCCGAGGTGCCGTCCCAGATGCGCTCGACACGGGCATCGCGCCAGAAGCGGGCCAGCGGCAGGTCGTCCATCAATCCCATGCCGCCATAGATCTGGATTGCCTGGTCGGTGACACGGGCGAGCATTTCGGAGGCGTAGAGCTTGGCGGAGGCAATCTCGCGGTTGGCCGGAAGCTTCTGGTCGAGCCGCCAGGCGGCTGCGAGCGTCAGATAATCGGCGGCGTCGATCTCGGTGATCATGTCGGCGAGCTTGAAGGAAACGCCCTGGTTGGCGCCGATCGGCTTGCCGAACTGTTTGCGCTCGGCGGCATAGGGCAGGGCATAGTCGAACACCCGGCGGGCGCGGCCGACACAGGTTGCAGCAACGGTGATGCGGGTGGCGTAGAGCCAGTCATTGGCGATGTCGAACCCCTTGTGTACCTCGCCGAGAATGGCGGACGAGGGCAGGCGGCAATCGTCGAACGAGAGGATGCAGTTCTTGTAGCCGCGATGGGAGACCGAATCGTAGCCGTTGCGGATTTCAAAGCCCGGCGTGCCGCGATCGACGAGGAAGCAGGTGATCTTCTTCTTCGGGCCGCGCGGCGTTTCCTCCTCGCCGGTGGCGATGAAGACGATGACGAAATCGGCGATATTGGCATGCGAAATGAAATGCTTGGTGCCGTTGACGATCCAGTCGTCGCCATCGGGCTTGGCAAAACATTTCATGCCGCGCACGTCGGAACCGGCATCCGGCTCGGTCATGGCAAGCGCATCAAACTTCTCGCCCTTGACCGCCGGGATCAGGTATTTCTCGCGCTGCTCGTCGTTGCAGGCCATGAGAATGCCGGAGGGACGGCCGAAAAACACGGTCAGGCCCATCGAGCCACGCCCAAGCTCGCGCTCGACCAGCGTAAAGGTCTGATGATCGAGCCCGGCGCCACCCACTTCTTCCGGCATGTTGCAGGCGAAGAAGCCGAGATCCTTGCACTTTTGCGCAATCTCCTGGCCGAGTTCCTGCGGCACGATGCCGGTGCGCTCCACCTCGTTCTCATGCGGATAGATCTCGGTCTCGACGAAGCCGCGAACGGTATCGACGATCATTTGCTGTTCTTCGGTCAGTGCGAAATTCATGATGTGTTCCCTCTTATTCTTGTTCTGGGGTATCCGCCTCTTCTCCCCAGCGGGGAGAAGGTGGCCCGGAGGGCCGGATGAGGGGGAGCCACGCCCTGAGAGTTTGTGGCACCACCCCCTCATCGCCTCGCTTTGCTCGGCACTTCTCCCCGCTGGGGAGAAGAGTAAGGTTACCGCTTCTGCCCCACGGCGCGCCCGGTACCGTCCGGCTTCGCCAGTCCCGCATGCGCCTGTGCAATCGCCTTCACCCGGTCGAGCACGGCAGCCGGGGCGGGCACGGCCTTGCTCTCCTTGGAGGAGACATGCAGCATCATCTGTTCGGCTGTCGCCACTGCCTCGTTGGTGGCGGCGTTGTAGATGGTCGAGAAGATGTGCAGGCGCTTCTCGTCATAGGAGAGGATCTGGCAGGTCGAGTACAAGGCATCGCCCAGCTTGGCTTCGCCGAGATTGCGGATGTGGGTCTCGACCGTGTAGTAGCTGTGGCCGTTCTTGACATAGTCCAGATCGACGCCGATCAGGCGCAGGATGCCGTCGGACGTGTCGCCGAACACCTGCAGGTAGCGGTGCTCGGTCATGTGGCCGTTGTAATCGACCCAGGCTGCATTGACCTTGGTATCGAGGATGCGGATCGGATTGGCTTCGCCCAGGTCGGTCTGCGGCTTTTCGGCGTTGGCCCAGAGGCTGTCTTCGAAATCGGCAAGCAGCTTGCCCGCACCCCAGCCCTTGCCGCCATCGCCGCTTTTCAGCGCATGCATGATGCCGACGAGGTTTTCGTCGCGGATGCGTTCGAGATCGCGGATGCCGCGGGCGCCGGATTGCGCGTCCGACTGGCCGGCGATCTTGTTGACCAGTTCGTCGTCGAGATCGACAACGTCCATCAGTTTGGTCCAGGGCCAGGAGAGGCAGGGGCCGAACTGGGCGAGGAAATGGCGCATACCGGCTTCGCCACCGGCAATGCGGTAGGTTTCGAACATGCCCATCTGCGCCCAGCGCATTCCGAAGGAATAACGGATGACGTCGTCGAGCGTTTCAGTATCGCAGATATCGTCCTTGATCAGCCACAGGCCTTCGCGCCAGACGGCTTCGAGAAGACGGTCGCCGACGAAGGCCTCGATCTCCTTGTTGATGATGACGCCCTTCATGCCGATCGGCGCAAGCTTGGCTTTTGCGTCCTGCAGCGTCGCCTTGCTGGTCTTTTCGCCGCCAACCAGTTCGGCGAGCGGCAACAGGTAGACCGGGTTATAGGGATGGGCGACGAACATGCGCTCGGGATGCTTCATGTCGCGCTGCAGGTCCGTCGGCATGATGCCCGACGTGGACGAGCCGATCAGGGCTGTTGGCGAGGCAGCGGCATCGATCTGGGTGATGACGTTGCGCTTCAGATCGACCCGCTCGGGCACGCTTTCCTGAATCCAGTCAGCACCTTCCACCGCTTCCTCAACGCTCTTGACGAAGGTGAGTTTTCCCTTTGCAGGCAGCGGCGCCATGGTCAGCATGGCATAGGCGCGCTCGGCATTGGCGAGCACCTCACCGACGATGCGTTCGGCTTCCGGGTGCGGATCGAACATGTTGACGTCGATACCGGCCAGAAGAAAGCGCGCCGCCCAGGCCCCGCCGATAACGCCGCCGCCGATGCACGCTGCCTTGATGATTTTGGTCATTGGTGTTCTACCCTCTTTCAAAATTCGGTCTGTCATCGGGCGGTCCGGTTACCCCTCACCAAGCGCGCCCAGGCACTCAGCTTCGCTTCGAGCGGGCTTGCTATCCTCTCCCGCAAGGGGAGAGGTCAGACCCGCAGCAACATCCGGCCCCATGGTTGAGTGCGGTACATGCGGCACGTTTCCTCTCCCCTTGCGGGAGAGGATAGTTCGTCCCCGAGAGGCATAGCCGATCGGTTGGACGAACTTGGTGAGGGGTAAAACCCCACCCCCAAAACGCAATTCCTACCGCTTCGTCAGCTTCAGCTTCTCGCGCACTTCGGCCGGGCCGATGATCTTTGCGCCCATGCCTTCGATGACGCCGACGGCTTTTTCGACGAGCTGGGCGTTGGTGGCGAGCTGGCCCTTGCCGACGTAGAGATTGTCTTCCAGGCCGACGCGGACATTGCCGCCGGCGAGAACGGCTGCGGCGGGATAGGCGAGGGCGTTGCGGCCGATCGAGAAGGCCGAGAAGGTCCAGTTTGACGGCACATTGTTGACCATCGCCATGAAGGTGTTGAGGTCATCGGGCGCGCCCCACGGAATGCCCATGCAGAGCTGGATCAGGACCGGATCCTCGATCAGGCCCTCTTCGACAAGCTGCTTGGCAAACCACAGATGGCCGGTATCGAAGGCTTCGATTTCCGGGCGCACGCCAAGATCGGTCATCATCTTGGCCATGGCGCGCAGCATCGAGGGCGTGTTGGTCATGACGTAGTCGCCGAGCGAGAAGTTCATCGTGCCGCAATCGAGCGTGCAGATTTCCGGCAGGCATTCGGCGACGTGGGAAACGCGCTCCGTCGCGCCCGCCATGTCGGTGCCATTGGGGTTCAGCGGCAGCGGGCTTTCCACATTGCCGAAAATCATGTCGCCGCCCATGCCGGCCGTGAGGTTCAGCACCACATCGACATCGGCGGAGCGGATGAGGTCGGTCACTTCCTTGTAGAGATCGTTGCGGCGGCTTGGTGCGCCGGTCTCGGGATCGCGCACGTGACAATGCACGATGGCGGCACCGGCCTTGGCCGCATCGATGGCCGAGGCCGCGATCTGTTTTGGCGATCTTGGCACATGCGGCGACTTGCCGGCGGTATCGCCGGAGCCGGTGACTGCACAGGTGATGAAAACGTCGCGGTTCATGCTCAGTGGCATAAAAGCCTCCCCTTGTTATTGGTGGCCATTACGAGCCAAGAAAGACGGCTCTGCTTTTCTTTTGCGGATGTTTATTATACATTTTCGGAACATTAGGCCGGAGATCAACGAATGCTCGCGCCAAGCGAAGGGACCCAGCATATTGATCTGCTGGTGTTGCCGGAGACCAATCTGATCCTCGTCGCATCGGTGATCGAGCCGCTTCGCGCCGCAAACCGCATTGCCGGAAAAGCGCTCTACGACTGGGCGATCTTCAGCCCGGACGGCCAGGCGATCGAGACCAAGAGCGGCATCCCGATCCCGGTTTCCGGGCCGTTCCGGCCGCAAAACGAGACGGCGCCGCTGTTTGTGCTGTCGAGCTATAACTGGCGGGCTTACGCGACGACGCAGCTGAAAATGCTTTTGTCTCGAACCGCCCGGCATCGCGAGGTCATGGCGGGCATCGAGGCCGGCAGCTGGTTTCTGGCGGAAACCAGCCTGCTCGACAATTTTTCAGCCACCAATCACTGGGAGGATTTCGAGGATTTTGCCGCCGCCTATCCGCAGATCAACATGGTGCGCGAGCGTTTCGTCATCGATGGCAAGCGGATGACCACCGGCGGTTCGCTGCCGACGCTCGACCTGATGCTGGAGCTGATCCGCCGCCAGCACAGCTATTCGCTGGCGCTCGAAGTGTCCCGCCTGTTCATTTACGAGCAGGAGCGCACGCGCGGCGACCTTTTGCAGATGCCGGCCATCGGCAATATGCGGATCGTCGATGCCCGTGTCGGGGCGGCGGTGAAGCTGATGGAGGAGACCGTCGATGCGCCCCTGACGCTCAGCCGTCTTGCGCGCCGGGCGGGGGTCAGCGCCCGCCATCTGCAAGACCTGTTTCAGGAGACGATGGGCGTGGCGCCGCATGCCCATTACCTGGCGCTCAGGCTGAATGCGGCGCGGCGCAACGTGATCGAGACCCGGGCCGATTTTGCCGATATTGCTGCGGCCACCGGCTTCAATTCGTCTTCCGCCTTTTCGCGCAGCTATCGCGCCCATTACCGCGAAAGCCCAAGCGAGACACGCAGGCGGGTCAAGCTGAAAGGGTGAGGCGGAAAGTTGATGTGCCGATTCAACGGGTGGTGGATTTGCGAGTCCGGTCAAGGGTTTGGCGTTCGCCGTGCACAAAGTGATTCAATCGCGCGGATCGGTGCTGCCGGATATCTCATCTGCAAGCATCATGCCGAGCATCGCCTCCGCCACCTGCCGGGAAAGCGCGTTCTTCTGCCATGCCAGCGACAGGCTCTGCATATATCCGTCCCCCAGCCGGCGCATGGCAGGGGGATTTCGCACGCGGGCGGCGGAGCTTTCCGGCAGGACCGAAAGATAACCGTGGTCCATCACCAGATTGAGGATGACGGGGATCGAATCGACTTCCGTCAATGTCAGCCGGTTGCGCTCCTGTTCTGTGAGAGTCGCCTCGATGAAATGCGCTGCCTGCTGGCGCAGGCCGCTTTTCAGGCTGGGCACGGCAATCGGATGCGATTGCAGCAATGCGGCGATGTCGTTGCCGTGTTTGGCAAAGAGTGCGGGATGACCGGCCAGCGCCAGCGGCGTGCGCGAGATCAGGCTGCCTTCGAACTCCGACGGGAAGGTTTCAAGATCGAGCAGCACCACGTCGAAGCGGCGGTTCTTCAGCCCGGCGATCAGTTCGTCGGCGGTGGTGCTGGACACGAACAGCGGCTGGCGCGGGCGGGCGCGATGCCACTTGGCGGTCAGCGCCGCCAGCATGCGGGCGATCTCGCTTTCGGGCCCGAGCGGCATGACCGAGCCGAACCGCCAGGTGGCGGCTGCGCGGCGGAACCGGTCGCCGGAGGCGCGCGACAGCCTGCGCCAGATCTCCAGCAGGTTTTCGACTGTGGGGATCGCCGCCAGTCCTTCGGCCGTGCAGGTGATGCCGGATGGCGAACGGGAAAGCAGCGTGTAGCCGAGGTCGCGTTCCAGGTCGTTCATCTGCCGCGTCAGTTGGGGTTGGCCGGTCGCCGATGCCTTGGCGGCGGCGCGAATGCTGCCGCTGCGGGCAACGGTGATGAAGCGTTCGAGCGCGATGAGGCTGATCGAGGGACAGGGAGTGTGAGCGTTGGCGATGGTTTCCGTCTTCTCCGAGTCAGGGAGAAGTGCAGAGCGAATGCGCGGCGATGAGGGGGGTGTTCCGGCGCGTTCGGAATTTGCGGTCTCCCTCATCCGGCGCTGCGGGCCACCTTCTCCCCGCTGGGGAGAAGAGGGAGCCTGCGGATGGGCCTCGGGCGACAATGGGGTTCTGGGCTGTAAGAGGGATTGGATCGCCTCGGTCGCCGCCGCAAGGTCGGCCATCCGGCTTTGCGCTTCCAGCGTCGGCACGAGATTGCCGCGTTCGCGCCGCACGAGCGGGACGGCGATGGCGGCTTCGAAGCGTTTCAGTGCCGCGCTGACGCTGGCGGGCGGCCTGCCGCTTGCCTTTGCGGCGCGCCGGATTCCGCGCGCTGCAAGGATCGCGTGGACAAGGGCAAGGGTGGCAATGTCCATGGGCGGTTTTGATCCCTGCAGGGGAAATGACGGCTTAGGCCGCAGTGTACGGCTACCGGCATCTCGTGTTTCATTTTTGGGATATAACACAAAGCTCGATATTGGGCATAGCATGGCGCCAACAAGGTGAGTCAAAGCATGCATGCATCGGTGAAAGCCATCGTCCTCAACGGCAATCCGCTGGATTTCTCCACATTGGAGAGAATCGGCTCCGGACTGTTCGTGCCCGCCGTTGCCGAGCAGTCGTTCGAACGGGTGGAGGTGGCGCATAAGGTGATTGCCGATCGCATCGCCATGGGCCTGCCGGTCTACGGCGCCAATACCGGCGTCGGCTCGATGAAGGACCGGCTGTGGACGGTGGATGATCTCGCAGAATTCAACACGGCGCTGGTCAAGGCCCATCATTTCGGCACCGGCCCGCTGTTTTCCAAGTCCATCGTGCGCAAGGCCATCGCCATCCGCATCAATACGGCGCTCGGCGGCCATACCGGCTGCAGCGTCGATCTTATCAAGGCGTTCCTGGCGCTTTTGGAGCGCGGCGTCGTGCCCGCCGTGCATCGGCATGGCTCGATCGGCTGCGCCGATATCGGGTTGATGGGGCAGGTTGCCTCGGTTTTGACCGGCACCGGCGAAGCCTTTTTCGAGGGCGAGCTGCTGAATGCCGGCGAAGCGTTGCAACGCGCCAGGCTTCAGCCCTTCGTCATGCTGCCGCGCGACGCGCTGGCGGCGCTGAGCGTCAACGCCACGGCCTTTGCGGCGGCTGCCGACGTGCTGCGCGAAGCAGCCTCGGCCGTGCGCGTGCTGATGACCACCGGGCTGATGTCGTCGCTGGCGCTCGGGGCCTCGGCCGATCCGTGGCGGGTGGCGGCGACTTTAGGGACGCGCGGCGAGGCGCTGGTCGGGTCCTGGCTTTACGGCCAGTCCGATTGCGTCGACTGGCCGCTGCCAACGGCGATCCATGATCCGCTCAGCCTGCGCATGACCGCGCAGGTCTTCGGCGCCGCCGTCGATACGCTGCTGGTGGCCGCCGAACGGCTGGTCGATGCGACCTATCTGTCGGATGACAATCCGGTGGTGCTCGGCGGACAGGTGCATGCGTCCGGCGCCTCGCTGCCCTTGACCACGACGCTCTATATCGAGACGGCGCAGATCGCCTTTTCGCATGTGGCGCGCAATGTCTTGAATCGCTGCATCCTGCTTTCCAATGGCGTGCGGCGAAACCTGCCGGTCAATCTGGTCGCGCCGGGCGAGATTGCCAGCGGGCTTGGGCCGCTGATGAAGCTGGTGGTGGAACTCTACATGCGGGTGCAGTCGCTGGCGGTGCCGCTTTCGGCGCAGTCGATCGTGGTTGCTGGCGGGCTGGAGGAGGAGGCGACCTTCCTGCCGCTGATCGTCGAGCGCATGGAAACGCAGGTGCGCGATCTCCGGCAGATGGCGGCGATCGAGGCGATGCTGTCGGCCCAGGCCGTCGATCTCTTGGGCGATACGCCGCAGGGCGTCACGCAGATTGCCTATGAGCGGGTGCGGGCCGTCAGCCCGATCTACCTGAAGGACCGGCCGCTTTCCAAGGAGATCGAGCATCTCCATCATGAATTTGCCTGCGGCCGCCTGCTGGAGGCGATCGTGGCGGCAGCACCCATGCCCGAATTCGACGATTTCTTCGCGCTCGCAAAGTAAGGAGACACGGATGTCCGACTTTGATCTGGTTTTGAAAGGCACGGTGGTTTTGGCCGACCGCATCGTCGAAGGCGGATTTGTTGCCGTGCGCGATGGCAAGGTGGCGTTCGTCGGGCAGGGCGCAATGCCTGAGGCACGCGAGCGCCATGATCTCGCCAGCGCTCTGATCCTGCCGGGCGCTATCGATGCGCAGGTGCATTCGCTGTCGCAAAAGGACCAGGAGGATTTCATCTGGTCGACGCGTTCGGCTGCTGCAGGCGGTATCACCACCATCGTCGATATGCCCTATGATGAAGGCGATCTGGTTTGCTCGGCCGATGCCGTCCGTCGCAAAATCGACCATGCCGGGAAACAGGCGCGCGTCGATTTCGCGCTCTACGGCACGATCGACCCGGAAGAAGGCCCGTCGCGGATCGGCGAAATGGTCGAGGCCGGCGTTGCCGCCTTCAAGTTTTCCACATTCGGAACGGACCCGAAACGGTTTCCGCGTATTCCGGCCGGCCTGTTGGAGGATTGTTTTGCAGCGATTGCGCCGACCGGGCTGGCGGCCGGTGTGCACAATGAGGATGACGAGGCGGTACGGGCTGCGATCGGCAAGGTGAAGGCTGCGGGTATCACCGACTACCGCGCCCATGGCCTGTCGCGTCCGCCGCTGACGGAGCTGCTGGCCACCAACCAGATCTATGAGACGGGGGCGGCGACCGGATGCCCGGCCCATGTCGTGCATTGCTCGGTCGGGCGCGGCTACGATATCGCCAGCGCCTACCGAGCCCAGGGTTTTCGCGCCACCATCGAATGCTGCATCCACTATCTCGTTCTCGACGAGGAAAACGACGTGAAGCGGCTGGGTGGCAAGGCCAAGATCAATCCGCCGATCCGGCCGCGCGCCGAGGTGGAAAAACTCTGGCGCCATGTGGCCGATGGCAAGGTGACCATGGTTTCCACCGATCACGTCAGCTGGTCGGAAAACCGCAAGACCAATCCCGATATGCTCGCCAATGCGTCCGGTGTTCCGGGGCTGGAGGTGATGATCCCGCTGTTCGTGAAGGGGCTCCTCGAGCGCGGCATTTCCTTGACGCGTGCCGCCGAACTGATGTCGCTCAATCCCGCCCGCCATTTCCGCCTTGATCACCGAAAGGGCGCGCTGGAGGAAGGCAAGGATGCGGATATCACCGTGCTGACGGCCGAACCCTATGACTACAACGCAGCTGATAGTGGCAACAATGTCGTCGGCTGGTCGCCCTATAACGGCATCCGTCTGCCCTTCCGGGTGGCGGCGACCTATAACCGGGGCGTGCAGGTTTTCGACGGCAGGACGGTTCTTGCCGCGCCGGGCACCGGTCAATTCATCCGGCCGCTTGCCAGCCTGCCGCTGCGCGAGGCCGTATGATGGCTGTTGCCGATACCAATCTTCCGGTCGATCCCGTGCGCATCGCCGATATCGTCAAGGGCCTTGCCCGCATCACCGAGCCGGACAAGCCCTATACGCGGCGGGCGTTTACGCCGCTGTTTCTGAACGGCCGCGCGTTTCTGGAGCAGCGCTTCAGGGCCGCAGGGCTGGAAACCCGGATTGATGCTTCGGGAAACCTCATCGGCCGCCGCAAGGGGCGCAAGTCGGCGCTCGGGACGATCATGCTGGGGTCGCATTCCGATACGGTGCCGGAAGGCGGCCGTTTCGACGGCATTGCCGGCGTTGCTGCAGCGCTTGAAGTTGCCCAGGCTTTGAACGATGCCGGTATCCGGCTCGATCACGATCTGGAGATTGTCGATTTCCTGGCCGAGGAAGTGTCGATTTTCGGCGTCTCCTGCGTCGGCAGCCGTGGCCTTGCGGGATTGCTCCCGGATGGGTGGCTGAGCCGGACGCAAGGGGAGCTGACGCTGCGGCAAGGGATTATCGATGCCGGTGGCGACCCGTCGCGGCTGGCGCTGCAAAAACGCTCGGATATCCGGGCGTTTCTGGAGCTGCATATCGAACAGGGGCCGGTCCTTGAAACGGAGCGCTGCGATATCGGCATCGTCACGGCGATTGCCGGGATTACCCGCATCGAAATCCTCTTCGACGGCCAGGCCGATCATGCCGGAACCACGCCGATGGGCCACAGGCGCGATGCGCTGGTGGCGGCAGCGCGTTTGGTTGGCGAAGTCGAGCGGCTCGCCATGGACTATGCGAAGGGCGAGGGGCATTTTACGGCGACGGTCGGGGAATTTTCCATCGAGCCGAATGCCGCCAATGTCGTGCCGTCACGCGCCCGCATTCTGATCGATGCGCGTGCCGAGCTGCGGCCGGACATGGAACGGTTCATCGCCGGGATCGATCAGCTCGCCGTCGATATCCAGCGCGAGACCGGTGTGTCGATCGCATCGCCGAAACTGATTTCGGATAATTTTCCAACGCCCGCCGATCCGCTGGTCATGGCCAATCTGGAACAGGCATCTGACCGCGTTGGAGCCAAGCGCCGCCGCATGGCGTCGGGTGCCGGGCATGATACCGCCTGGATGGCGCGGATTTCCAAGGCCGCGATGATCTTCATCGCCTGCCGCGACGGGCGCTCGCACACGCCGGACGAATGGGCCGAAAATGACGACATCGCGCTCGGTGCTGCGGTTCTGTTCGAGGCTGTGCGCCAACTCGATAGTGATCTACAGGGAGAGCAGTGATGGGCCGGATACTCACGGAAAAGGACGTCGAAGCGGCCGTCAAGGGCGGCTCGGTCTATGCGGCCGGCGGCGGCGGCTGGGCCGATCATGGCCGCATGCTGGGTTATGCTGCGGTCTCGATAGGCAAGCCGGAATTGGTCTCGATCGATGAGCTTTCCGATAACGACTGGGTGGCGACGGCGGCCGCCATCGGTGCGCCGGCCTCGACGACGCCCTGGGAAATGCGCGGGGTCGATTATGTCAAGGCGGTGCAATTGCTGCAGGAGGCCTTGGGCGAAAAGGTTTCCGCGCTGATGGTTGGGCAGAACGGCAAGTCCTCGACGCTGAACGGCTGGCTGCCTTCGGCGATCCTCGGCACCAAGGTTCTCGATGCCGTCGGTGACATGCGGGCGCATCCGACCGGCGACATGGGATCGATCGGCATGGCGGGGTCGCCCGAGCAGATGATCCAGACGGCGGCTGGCGGCAATCGCGACGAGAACCGCTATATCGAGCTGGTGGTGCGCGGCGCAACCGCCAAGGTGTCGCCGATCCTGCGCACCGCGTCCGATATGTCCGGTGGCTTCATCGCGTCGTGCCGCAATCCGCTGCGCGCGTCCTATGTCCGCAAGAATGCAGCGCTGGGCGGCATTTCGCTGGCGCTTTCTCTCGGCGAGGCGATCATCGCTGCGGAAGGCAAGGGCGGCAGCGCCATCATCGACACGATCGCCAAAACCACCAACGGCACGATCCTTTCTGAAGGCGTCATCACTGACAAATCCGTCGTCTACACCAGGGAAGCCTTCGACATCGGTACGGTGACGCTCGGCACGGGTTATGACGCCACGGTCCTTCACGTCATGAACGAGTACATGGCTGTCGAGGATGCCGCAGGCACACGGCTTGCGACCTTCCCGGATGTCATCACGACGCTGTCTGAAGACGGCGAGCCGCTGAGCGTGGGGCAGTTGCAGGTGGGGATGCGGATCTTCGTTCTGCATGTGCCGAAGTCGGTCATTCCACTGGCATCGAGCGTGCTTGATCCGAGCGTCTATCCTTCGGTGGAGAAGGCGATGGGGATTGAATTGGCGCGGTATGCGCTTTCACCCTCCCCTTGAGGGGGAGGGTCGGCGCGCGCGCCGGGGTGGGGTGATTTCATTTCCTTGGCTGCCCCTCATCCGGCCTGTCGGCCACCTTCTCCCCGTGAACGGGGAGAAGGGAGATGCGGCAAACTCCGTCGTCCCTCTCCCCGTCCGCGGGGAGAGGGTTAGGGTGAGGGGCC
The DNA here is from genome assembly GCF_001426685.1 of Rhizobium sp. Root483D2. GTDB lineage: Bacteria > Pseudomonadota > Alphaproteobacteria > Rhizobiales > Rhizobiaceae > Pararhizobium > Pararhizobium qamdonense. Next base: position 117,923 of record NZ_LMFB01000016.1, read on the forward strand.
TTCTGGCCTCATTCCAAGCTATAGAGGACAACACCATGCCCAAACCAAACCCCCGTCACCCCAATTTCCCCATCCCCGGTGGCCCGGAGCTGCGCGCCAAGGGGTGGCGGCAGGAGGCGTTGCTGAGGCTTTTGGAAAACGTGCTGTCGGTCGGCGAGGATCCGGACAATCTGATCGTCTATGCGGCGCTCGGAAAGGCGGCGCGCAACTGGGCTTCCCACAGGGCAATCGTCAAGACATTGCTTGAGATGGACGAGGACCAGACGCTGGTGATCCAGTCCGGAAAGCCGGTCGGGCTGCTCAAGACCCATGCCAAGGCGCCGCTGGTGATCATGGCCAATTGCAATATCGTCGGCCAATGGGCAAAGGCCGAAGTGTTCTACGAGCTGGAAAAGCAGGGGCTGATCTGCTGGGGCGGGCTGACGGCGGGCGCGTGGCAATATATCGGCAGCCAGGGCGTCATCCAGGGCACCTATGAAATCTTCATGCGGATCGCCGAAAACCGGTTCGGCGGCGATCTTGCCGGACGGTTCATCCTGACGGCCGGGCTTGGCGGCATGGGCGGGGCGCAGCCGCTGGCCGGGCGTATGGCGGGGGCGGCGATCCTCTGCATCGATATCGACCCGGTACGGGCTGAAAAGCGCAGGGACATCGGCTATCTCGAACATGTGGCACCGGATCTCGATACCGCGCTGGCGATGATCGACCAGGCCGTCAGGGAAAAGCGCGCCACCTCCATCGGCCTTGTCGGCAATGCGGCGGCCCTGTATCCGGAAATCGCCAGGCGCGGCATCGTGCCGGATATCGTCACCGACCAGACGTCTGCCCATGACCTCGTCTATGGCTATGTGCCGAAGGGCATGAGCATCGAGGAGGTCAAGAGGCTGCGTGTCGACGGGCAGGGGCAACTGATGGCCGCCAGCCGCGCCTCTATCGTCGATCATGTCAAGGCGATGCTCGAATTCCAGGCCAAGGGCTCGGAAGTGTTCGACAATGGCAACCTCATCCGCACCCAGGCGCGCGAGGGCGGTGTCACCAACGCGTTCGACATCCGCATCTTTACCGAGGCCTATCTGCGGCCATTGTTCGCCCGGGCCATCGGGCCGTTCCGCTGGATGGCGCTGTCGGGCGAGGAGAGCGATATCGCCCGCATCGACGATCTCTTGCTGGAGATGTTTCCCGATAACAGGATCGTCACCAACTGGATCAAGCTGGCGCGCGAAAACGTGCCGTTCGAAGGCCTGCCCGCCCGTATTGCCTGGCTTGGCCATGGCGAGCGCACGCAGCTTGCGGTCGCCGTCAATGCGCTGGTTGCGTCCGGAGACCTCAAGGGGCCGATCGCGTTTTCCCGCGACCATCTCGATGCGGGCGCCATGGCGCATCCGAATATCATGACCGAGCGGATGAAGGACGGTTCCGACGCCATTGCCGACTGGCCGCTGCTCGACGCCATGCTGCTCTGCTCGTCCATGGCCGATCTCGTCGTCGTCCATTCCGGCGGCGGCGGCTATGCCGGTTACATGACCAGCTGCGGCGTCACCGTGATTGCCGACGGCACGGAAGGTGGGGCGGAACGGCTCAGCCATGCGCTGACCAATGACACATCGCTCGGTGTCATCCGCTATGCCGATGCCGGTTATGAGGAATCGGCCGATGAGATCGAGACAAAGGGGATCGGGTATATCGCGCTCGACTAGCGACCGAGCCTTTTTGAGATTTGTATATTTTGTTTTTCTAAAATAAAGACCTATACTCCGGCTACGGTTGACCGTTCTGTTCTTGGTTTGACAGGCTCATGATCCGGCCGACTTGAGACTGCGAGGGAGGGTACGGTGAAGGCGACATTGGGCGGATGTATCGCACTTGCTCTGCTTTTGTCGCATGTTCCGGGGAGTTTGCCGGGTGACGCGGTCGCTCCTCACAAAGTGATCTTTGAGGACGATGCGCGGATGATCAGTGCGCGGCTTTACTCGGCCATTCTGATCAACGCCTGCAGGGGCGGATGGCGATATCCGTTGAGCCGGGTGAAACGTGGATTCAAGCGTCATTTCGACGAATTTAAGCTGCAGCTTGCAAGCAGTGGCTACACCATCGTTCCAGGCCGCGCATCCACCGGCGCCCGCAAGCAACAGCGGGCGTCTGCGGCTATCCGTAACGATCGCGTTGCGCGCCGATTCGGGTGTTCCCGGAAATATTGGCTGGATGAGTGACGGTCGCGGGAAGGGCAGGATAGCCTGCCCTTCCGAACAAGCCGGGTCAGGCGTTGATCAGCGCCAATTGCGCACGAGCGGCCAGGATCTGCGAGCAGGCATTGGCGGCTTCCACGCCCTTGACGACGAAATGGTCGGTGAAGAAGCGGATATGCTGTTCGGATTCCTGGAAATTGTGCGGCGTGAGCACCGTCGACAGAACGGACACACCGGTGTCGAGCTGGACGCGCATCATGCCGTCAAGCACGGTTCCCGCGACGAAATCATGACGGTAGATGCCGCCATCGACGACGAAGGCCGAGCCGATAATCGCCGAGAAGCGGCCGGTCTTGGCGAGCGTCTGGGCATGCAGCGGGATTTCGAGTGCGCCGGGAACGTCGAAGATCTCGACGTCGGATGCGTTGCCGCCGAGCTTTTGCCAGTGGGCGACGAAGGAGTTGACGCATTGATCGACGATATCGGCGTGCCAGCGCGCGCGGATGATGGCGATTTTCTGGGTCGGGTGGGAAGCGATTGTCATGTCAGTCTGGCCTTTCAAGGTTGCCATTTTTCAATGATCCCCTTGGGCGAACACGCAGGCGCGGAGGCTCCCCATAACGGGGTGCCACTTGGTCTGCTTGCTCTCTTTCATCCGGACTTTAACCGTCGGCTCCGGAATTCAACCGGATCTGCTGACCTTCCCATCCAGATACATGGATCCGGCTGGGAAGCGCTCGCGGGCTCCAGGAATTGCTTCCCGTTACCGCCGGTGGGGAGTTTCACCCCGCCCTGAGAACGTGCGAGGCCAACTATAAGGATTGGTGCGGCGCCGTCAAATGCGCTGTGCGACGCGTGCAACGCAAAAGGCGACAGATTTTTTCTCAAAATCTGTCGCCTGAAACATATTTTTCCAGGTAACGCCGTTATTCGCGGATGATCAAAAGGTCGCTGGCGGTGAACCGCAATGTGGCGATTTCGCCGACGGCCGGTGGCGTCAGGCCCGGCGCGTTGAACATGTCGAACGAGATCAGGGCATCGCCGACCTTCATGCGGGTGCGGATGACCGAACCCAGGAAGTTCGAGGAGGCGACGGTGCCGGTCAGCGCCGTGTCGCCCTTGGCGCCTTCGGCGATCGAGCCTGCTTCCGGGCGCAGCGCCAGCGAAACCTTGTCGCCGGCCTTGGCCACTGTACCCAGCGGTTCGCGCAAGGTGATCTGCTGATCACCGATGATGATCCGGTTGGTTGCGGGATCGACGACCTTGGCTTCGATCAGGTTGAGCGTGCCGACGAAGGAGGCCACGAAGCGGGTGGCCGGCTTGTTGTAGATGTCGAACGGCGTGCCGATCTGGTCGGCGCGGCCGGCATTCATGACGACGATACGGTCGGAGATGGACAGGGCCTCTTCCTGATCGTGGGTGACGAAGACCGTGGTGATGCCGAGCTGCTGCTGGATCATGCGGATTTCCTCGCGCAGCGACACGCGGATCTTGGCGTCGAGCGCCGACAGCGGCTCGTCGAGCAACAGGACCTGCGGCTTGGGCGCCAGCGCACGGGCGAGCGCCACGCGCTGCTGCTGGCCGCCGGACATCTGGTAGGGATAGCGGTCGGCCAGATGGTCGAGATGGATGAGGCCGAGCATCTCCTTGACGCGGGCATCGACGGCGGTTTTCTCCATGCCGGCGATCTTCAGGCCGAAGGCGACATTCTCGTGCACGGTCATGTTGGGAAACAGCGCATAGGCCTGGAAGACCATGCCGATATTGCGCTGGTTGGGCTTCAGCTCATTCTGGTTGCGGCCGTTGATGACGACCGTTCCGGCAGACGGTGTCTCGAAGCCGGCGATCATGCGCAGGATCGTCGTCTTGCCGCAGCCTGACGGTCCGAGAAAGGAGACGAATTCTCCCTTTTCGATGGCCATGTCGAAATCCTTGACCACCTGCACGGGGCCAAAGCTTTTTTGAATGCCTGAGAGTTCGAGAAAAGACATGGACGATCAATACCTCAGGGCTTGGAAGCCGATTTGCTGAAACGGGAGACGAGCTGCAGAAGAACCATGCATCCCCAGGTGATGGCGAACGCAATGACCGCGAGCGCCGGCGGCTCATAGGCGCGGTTGGCGCCGATCAGCTGCAGGTAGGGACCGAACGCCGGGCGGTTGAGCAGCGACGGCATGGTGAACTCGCCGATGACGATGGCAAAGGTGATGAAGGCGCCGGACAGGACGCCGCTCATGACATTGGGAAAGATGCACTTGAACATGATGGTCGGCCAGGACGCACCAAGGCTCTGGGCGGCCTCGGTCAACGTGCCGACGTCGATGGTGCGCATGGCTGTATCGACCGAACGGTACATATAGGGCAGCGACAGCGTCATGAAGGAGAACATCAAAAGCGCATCGGTGCCGCGCGTCGAGCCGGTGAACGGGATGTAGGACGAGGAATTGTAGAGCCTGAGATAACCGAAGACGATGACGATGGCGGGAATGACCAGCGGCATCAGCGTGATGAATTCGACCACGGGGCGCATCTGCGGCAGGCGCAGGCGAACCCAATAGGCGGTCGGCACGACGAGCAGCACCCCGAAGACGATCGTCAGGATCGCCATGACGATGGAATAGCTGAAGGATTCGCGGAACTGGATGTCGGAAAAGACCGAGCGATAGGCATCGAAGGAATATTCGCCGCGGCGCATGCGCAGCGAGAATTCGAACGTGGCGATCAGCGGTACGATGAAATAGGAGGCACCGAAGAAAATCGCGAGCCAGGCACCGATTTTTTGTGTTTTCATTTTTGCCACCGTTCGGCGCGCATGCGGAGCAAGATGTAGATGAGGTTGGAAATGCCGGTGATGACGATCATCCCGAGCGCCAGGGCATAACCGAGATTGGGATTGTGCAGAACGTCGCCGCGGATCTGGGCGTAGAGCTGGATCGGGACGATGTTGAAGGTCGAGCCGGTCAGCGAATAGGCGGTGGCGATGGCGCCGAATGCGTTGGCAAACAGAAGCAGCGTCGTGCCGAGGATGCTCGGAAACAGGATCGGCAGGGCGACCTTGGTCCAGTATTGCCGGTTGGTGGCACCGAGGATTTCGGCAGCTTCGCGCCATTCCTTCTTCAGGCCGTCCAGCGCCGGGGTGATGATCAGCACCATCAGCGGGATCTGGAAATACATATAGGTCAGCGTCAGGCCGAGAAAGCTCAAGAGATTGAAGCCGGACGCATAGAGATTGATGCCGAACCAGTCGCGCAGGATCATGGTGACAAGGCCGGTGCGGCCAAGCGTCGCCAGAAAGGCGAAGGCAAGCGGCACGCCGGCAAAATTGGAGGCGACGCCGGAGAATGTCAGGAGCGACGAGCGGATCCACGAGGGCAGGCCGCCGAGCACCACCGCCCAGGCGAGCCAGAAGCCGATCAGGGCACCGCCGATCGAGGACGCCAGGCTGATCTTGATGGAAATCCAGTAGGAGGCGAGAATCTTGTCGGTAAAGAGCCCGGCAATGTTCTCAAACGTGAATTCGCCTGCCGGATTGAGGAATGCACCGGTGACGAGATAGAGCGTCGGGGCAATCAGGAACATCACGGCAAACAACAGAAACGGCGTTATGCCGAGCCAGTCGATGGCCGTCCTTTTCAAATCAATGGCCCTGTTGGCGCTCATCGCGAAACCGTCTTGTGTGAAAAATTGAGAAATAGCCTTCCCGCGCGGTCGCGGGAAGGCCTTGATACGACAGTCTCACTGGACGTTGGCGCCAACGACTGTATCCCAGCCCTTGGTGATGACTTCCTTGTAGGCATCCTGTTCGGCGAGCGTCGGGAACACGGCCTTTTCATAGGCAGCGGCCGGCGGCAGGGCGTCGAGCAGTTCCTTCGGGATCTTGTTGTTCTTGGCGAGATCGTTGAAGCGGATCGGGTGGCAGAAGCCCTTCAGCCAGCCGAGCTGACCTTCGTCGGAATACAGATATTCCATCCACAGCTTTGCAGCGTTCGGATGCGGGGCGAAGGCCGAAATCGCCTGGACGTAGACGCCGGCGACAACGCCGGTTGCCGGTACGACGACTTCGTATGGCGGGTTGCCGTTCAGGCTGTTGCCCCAGCTCAGCGCATTATAGTCCCAGGAAACGATGATCGGGGTCGTGCCCTGTGCCAGCGAAGCGGACTTGCCGATGACCGGAACGAAATTGCCCTTGGCATTGAGGTCCTTGAAGAAGTTGAGACCAGCGTCTCCAGCCTTGGAGGCATCGCCGCCCGACGCAGCAAGACCGGCTGCATAAACGCCGGAGATGGCCTGGTTGGACGTGCGCGGATCGCCTGCGAGCGAAACGGCGTTGGCAAATTCTGGCTTCAGCAGATCGGCCCAATCCTTCGGTGCTTCCTTGACGATGTCCTTGTTCACGAGGAAGGACAGAACGCCGTAGTAATCGCCGTACCAGTAGCCTTCGGCATCCTTGGCGCTATCGGGGATCGAGTCCCAGGTGGAAACCTTGTAAGGCTGGATCAGGCCTTCAGCCTTGGCGGACGGGCCAAAGGACAGGCCGACGTCGATCACGTCAGGTGCCTGGGCGCCGGTATTGCCCTTGTTGGCCTTGATGGCTTCGATTTCGTCGCCCGAGCCGGCATCCGGGTTGAGTTCGTTGATGGTAATTTCGGGATACTTGGCCTTGAAGCCGGCGATGACATCGCCGTAACCGCACCACGAATGGGGCAGGGCGATCGTCGTCAGGGTGCCTTCTGCCTTGGCAGCAGCGATCAGTTCGGCGCTCGGTTCGGCAGCAGCGATGGCAGTCGATGCCATGACCATGGCGGTCGAAAGCGAGAGCAGGCGGCGCATATGTGAAATCACTGGTCTTCTCCTTGTGGTTATATCAGTCAACTTCGAGGAAGCTGATACTGGGGTCCGATGAAGCTTATGTGACAGGTGTTGTCTCCTTTGCGACCGAAGGTTCGCAGGCGGAACACCTTCATTTCATTTTCGAAATTTCCTTCCGCCCGGATGCCGGCGTGTTCTTCTGTCGATTGAATTGAAATACGTTGCATCCCCGCGCCGGTTGCCCGGCGCCACGTTTCCTCCCACTTGCTCCTCCTAAAGCGGCTTTCGAAAAAGCCTCGTTGAATCGAACAGTCCCTCCAGCGTTTTCATGCGGTCATGCGTCTCGTCCCAGATGGAACTCTGCACGGCCTCGATCAGCGCTTCGACGGCAAACAGGGTGACGACCGAACTGTCCCAGGCCGAGGGCGCCTCGATCTGAATGCGAAAGACGCGCCGCGCCGATTTGGCGATGGGCGAGCTCCACTGGTCGGTGAACAGGATGATCTCGACGCCGCGTTCGCGGGCGATGCGCGACAGCGTTTCCATCTCCTGCTCGTAACGGCGGATGTCGAACATGATCAGGACGTCGCCCTTCTTCATGTCGAGCACATAATGCGGCCAGGAGGAGGAATTGGAGGCGATCTGGGTGACGCCGGAGCGGATGACCTGCAGATGGGTGAAGAAATAATCGGCAAGGGCGCGGGTGATGCGGCCGCCGACAAGGTAGATATTGCGCTTGCGGTCGGCAATCATCGCGGCAGCGCCGTCGAATTCGGCGGTTTCGAGCTGCGCCAGCGTTGCGCGCATATTGTTCATCGTCGCATCGGCGAAGCGGTTGAGAATATGCGTGCCCGGCGCATTGGCGGCCCAGCGGTCGTGCTTGCTGATCGGATTGGAAATCGTCGCTTCGAGTTCCTGGTGCAGACGCGATTGAAAATCCGGGAAGCCGCGAAAGCCGATCTTCTGCACCATGCGGGCGACCGTCGGCGTCGATACGCCGGCATTCTCGGCCACAGTCGTGATGCTGCCGAGTCCGGAAACCGGATAGTTGTCGAGAAGCATCGCTGCCAACTGCTTTTCCGCGCGGGTGAGCACGGCAAAGTGGGCGTTGATCACATCCGACACCGTCATGGTGCCTGCGGTACTGGTCAAATTTTCATCCCCTAAACCGGTCTCTGCCAGCTTTGTGACAGAGTAAACATCGCTGTCACAATTCGAGTCAATTGATTTTTTGAAGAGATCGTTTCAGATTCCGATTGACATGGGTCAAAACGTGAAGAATTCTTTTCAGTATCGGCAGTTACGCCTGTGTCGAGACAATGTACCGGCTGACCGATTCTTGCTTCCACACATGATTTCAGGGGCTTCCAGCCCGATCTGGACATGCGTGGTGCCGATCAGGCAACCGGAAGGGGACCGGAGTTGACGGGACTTTTGACAGAGGCGGATGGATCGCCGGTCGCAGTGGAAAACCTGGAGGCGCTGAGCCCGGTGCTGCTGGTCTGCGAACACGCCTCGCGCCGTCTTCCGGAAAAAATGGGTTCGCTGGGGCTCTCAGACGACGCTCTCGAAAGCCACATCGCCTGGGATCCGGGTGCGCTCGCCGTGTCGCAACGGCTGGTGCGCAGCCTCGATGCCGCGTTGATCTATCAGCGTTTTTCGCGTCTGGTCTATGATTGCAACCGGCCGCCGGAAGCCGAAGCCGCCATGCCGCCGGTCAGCGAAATCTTTGAGATTCCCGGCAACGCGGCGATCTCTGCGGCCGAACGGCTGTCCCGCACGCAGGCACTCTACGTGCCTTTCACCACCGCGCTTTCGGATTTCATCGCTACGCGAAAGGCTGATGGGCAGCCGCCGGTCCTGGTGACGATGCACACGTTCACGCCGGTTTATCACGGCAAGCAGCGCGACGTCGAAATCGGTATCCTGCATGACAATGACAGCCGGCTGGCGGATGCGATGCTGGCGGCTGCCGGAAAAACCGCTGGCTACGTGGTGCGCCGTAACGAGCCCTATGGACCGGCCGACGGCGTCACGCATACTCTGATCGAGCATGGCTTGAAGAATGGCCTGCTCAACGTAATGATCGAGATCCGCAATGATCTCGTTACAAATGAAATCGGCCAAAAGGTCATGGCCGATTATCTGACAGGCATCCTGGGCGAAAGCCTTGATGCACTGTCGCAATAAAAAGACCTGGGGAGCGGCATGTCCGCGGAGACTGGTCCATGGGCTTCCATGGACGAACTGGCATTTCGGCATCCGGCAATACCGCTGGAGGCTGGCTGATACAGGGGAAAAACATGTCAGACTATTCAGATACCGATAAACACGAGGACATGAAGGTCCTCCATTCGATGGGCTATGCGCAGGAACTCGAACGGCGCATGAGCTCCTTCTCGAACTTTGCCGTTTCCTTCTCGATCATCTGCATTCTGTCGGGCGGCATCAATTCGCTCGCGCAGGCGACATCGGGGGCGGGCGGTGCCGCCATCGGCATCGGCTGGCCGCTCGGCTGCTTCGTTTCTCTCGTCTTTGCCGTCGGCATGGCGCAGATCAGCTCCGCCTATCCGACCGCCGGCGGCCTCTATCACTGGGGCTCGATCCTCGGCAACCGCTTCACCGGCTGGGTCACCGCCTGGTTCAACCTGCTCGGTCTCGTTACGGTTCTCGGCGCCATCAATGTCGGCACCTATTACTTCTTCATGGGGTCGTTCGGCACGCCCTATTTCGGCCTGGAAGACACGACGACCATCCGTATCCTGTTCCTGGTGGTAATTACCGGCGCGCAGGCGATCGTCAACCATATGGGCATCGGCCTGACGGCCAAGCTTACGGACTTTTCCGGCTATCTGATCTTTGCAACCGCGATCGCGCTGTCGGTTGTGTGCCTGGCTGCCGCTGACACCTACGAGTTCGGCCGTCTGTTCACCTTCTCCAACTATTCGGGCGAGGCCGGCGGCAATGTCTGGCCGGCAACATCCGGCACGTGGGTGTTCCTGCTCGGCCTGCTCCTGCCGATCTACACGATCACCGGCTACGATGCTTCCGCCCATACGTCGGAAGAAACCGTCAAGGCGGCAACCTCGGTTCCGCGCGGCATGATCTCGTCGGTTCTGTGGTCGGCTCTGTTCGGCTACATCATGCTGTGCAGCTTCGTTCTGCTGCTCCCCAGCATGGACGAGGCCGCCAAGCAGGGCTGGAACGTGTTCTTCTGGGCGATGGACACGCAGGCCAATTCGACCGTGAAGGACATCCTCTACCTCGCCATCCTCATCAGCCAATGGCTGTGCGGCCTGGCCACGGTCACGTCCGTATCGCGCATGATCTTCGCCTTCTCGCGGGATGGCGGTCTTCCGGCATCCAAGGCTCTGGCCAAGGTCAGCCCGACCTACCGAACCCCGGTTGCCGCAATCTGGACCGGCTCGATCCTTGCCGTTCTGTTCGTCTGGGGCTCGTCGCTGGTCACGATCGGCGAGACGCCGGTCTATACGATCGTCGTGTCCTGCACGGTCATCTTCCTGTTCTTCTCCTTCGCGATCCCGATTACGCTTGGCCTCTTTGCCTGGGGAACCTCGAAATGGGACAAGATGGGTCCGTGGAACCTCGGCGAGGGCGTCTTCAAGCTGTTTGCCGTGCTGACGATCCTGGCAATGATCCTGATCTTCGTGCTCGGCGTCCAGCCTCCGAATACGCCGGCTCTTTACGTCACCGTCGGCTTCCTGATCCTGACCGGTATCGTCTGGTTCGGCTTTGAACGCCGCCGCTTCAAGGGCCCGCCGATCGGCGACGAAGTTGCACGCCGTTCCGCTGAAATTGCAGCGGCCGAAAAGGCCGTTGGGCAGAAGTGATCCAATAAGACAAGGTGGAAGCCGCGTGTCTGCGGCTTCCACCGGACGTCCACGAGACGCAGCCGCCAAGGCCGCGTTACGATCAAGCACGGGATTTTTGCAATGAGCGCGAGCTATTCGTTTGAAGAGTTGAAGAAGGATGTGGCCGAGGGCCGTATCGATACGGTTCTGGCCTGCCAGGTCGATATGCAGGGACGCCTGATGGGAAAGCGTTTTCACGCGCAGTTCTTCGTCGATAGCGCCTGGGAGGAGACCCATAGCTGCAACTATCTTCTCGCGACCGACCTGGAGATGGAAACGGTCAACGGCTACAAATCGACAAGCTGGGAGAGCGGTTACGGCGACTATACGATGAAGCCGGATCTGACGACGCTTCGCCGCATTCCATGGCTCGAAGGCACGGCGCTGGTTCTCTGCGACATGCTCGACCATCACACTCACAAGGAAGTGCCGCATTCGCCGCGCGCCATCCTGAAGCGCCAGATCGCCCGGCTGGAGGCCATGGGCCTCAAGGCCTATATGGCGACCGAACTCGAATTCTTCCTGTTCGACCAGAGCTATGACACTGCCCGCGAAAGCGGCTATCGCAACCTCAAGCTCGCCAGCGGCTATAACGAAGACTACCACATCTTCCAGACGACCAAGGAAGAAGACGTGATGCGGGCGATCCGCAACGGCCTGCAAGGGGCGGGCATTCCGGTTGAAAACTCCAAGGGCGAGGCCTCCGCCGGCCAGGAGGAAATCAACGTCCGCTATGCCGATGCGCTGACCATGGCCGATAGGCATGTGATCATCAAGAACGGCTGCAAGGAAATCGCCTGGAGCAAGGGCAAGGCGATCACCTTCCTGGCCAAGTGGAACTACAATGCCGCCGGTTCCTCCTCGCATATCCATCAGTCGCTCTGGAGCACGGATGGCAAGGTGCCGCAATTCTTCGACAAGCAAGCACAACACGGCATGTCGGAGACGATGCGCCACTACGTCGCCGGGCTTTTGACGCATGCCAGCGAAATCACCTATTTCCTCGCGCCCTACATCAATTCCTACAAGCGCTTCATGGCCGGCACGTTCGCACCCACCAAGGCCGTCTGGTCAAAGGATAACCGCACGGCCGGATACCGCCTTTGCGGCGAAGGCACCAAGGCGATCCGCATCGAATGCCGCGTCGGTGGCTCCGATATCAATCCGTATCTCGCCATGGCGGCACTGATTGCGGCCGGTATTGCCGGGATCGAGGGCAAGATGGAACTGGAACCGGCCTTCGTCGGCGATGCCTATGGCGGCAAGGATATTCGCGAAATCCCCGCAACGTTGCGCGACGCCACGGCTGTCATGCGCAACTCGACGATGCTCATCGACGCCTTCGGCGAGGATGTCATCGCGCACTATACGCGGGCTGCCGAATGGGAGCAGGAAGAGTACGACCGCCGCGTGACGGACTGGGAAGTTGCGAGGGGGTTCGAGCGGGCGTGAGATTATCGCAACATGTTGCGAATATGTGGTGACCTCTTTATAGTGTGCGGAAGATCTAATTGTTCGGAGGTCAAGGCATGGCGACGATCGATACCGCTTGGTTCTATCGGCAACTTGAGGCGCGCAACCAGTCGGTACGAGCCCTTGCGCGCTTTATGGAGATCGATGCGAGCGCAGTTTCCCGCATGCTGAAAGGCGAACGCAGAATGAGTGCGCAAGAGCAGGACCGTATCGCCGATTTTTTCGGCGTTGGGCTTGAAGAGGTCGCGGCCCATCGGCGGGGCGAAGTTTCGGGATTTTCCGAATCGAAACAGGAGCCATATTCGGCGGTGATGCATACCCGGCAGGAGCCGCCGGTGAAGATGTTTACCGAAGCGGATGTCGTCTACAAGGACGGCAAGCGCTGGATGGAAAGACCGGATGGAACGCTTGTGGAACTTCATCCGATTTTTGGATGCATGAAGGGAACGATGACGATTCCTGACGATCTGGATTTGACGGCTCCCGCTGATCCGGACTGGGGAAATGTGTATGAGGACGACTGACGCTTATCTGTTGGACACCTGTGCCATGATTTGGGCGACCCAGTTTTCTCCCATGAGCAACGAAGCGTCCCTCGTATTGAACAACAAATCTTCTGTGCAAAGGCAGCTGAATGTTTCAGCGATGTCGGCATGGGAGATTGGGATGCTGATTTCGAAAGGGCGTTTGCCGACGAAAAAGAATGCGCTGAGCTGGTTTGCGGATTTTGTGAACGATGCTGACGTGGCCGTATTGGACGTAACGCCGCAATTGCTGGTGGCGTCGTCGTTTCTGCCCAAGCCAGTTCACAACGATCCGACGGATCGCATTCTGATCGCGACGGCCCGCGAGTACGACCTGACCATTATAACCCGCGATCGTGCGATCCTCGCCTATGGCGCCGCCGGTCACGTCAAGACACTTGCCTGTTAGGCTTTTGGAGTGAAAAACGAATGACCATGATCCAATGCATTTCCCCGGTGAATGGGGAGGTTTATGCCGAGCGCCCGGCGGTGGATGCCGCTGTTGCTTCGGCGGCGGTTGCGCGTGCGCGTGCGGCGCAGAAGAGCTGGGCCAAGCGGCCCATCGAGGACCGCGTCAAGCTGGTGCTTGCGGGTGTTGCGCGCCTCAATGAAATGGTGGACGAGGTCGTGCCGGAGCTTGCCTGGCAGATGGGACGTCCGATCCGCTATGGCGGCGAGTTCCGTGGCTTCAACGAGCGCTCCAACTATGTGGCGGCGATTGCGGCCGACGCGCTGGCGCCGATCATTGTCGAGGACAGCGCCAGTTTCGAGCGCCGGATCGAGCGCGTCGCCCATGGCGTCGTCTTCGTCATCGCGCCCTGGAACTATCCCTACATGACCGCGATCAACACGGTCGCTCCGGCGTTGATGGCGGGGAATACCGTGATCATCAAGCATGCCAGCCAGACCATCCTGGTCGGCGAGCGCATGGTGCGTGCGTTTGTCGAGGCCGGCATTCCCGAAGACGTGTTCCAGAACATCTTCCTCGACCACGCGACGACATCGCAACTGATCGCGGCCAAGAGCTTCGATTTCGTCAATTTCACCGGTTCGGTCGAAGGTGGCCGGTCGATCGAGCGGGCGGCGGCCGGGACCTTCACCGGTCTTGGCCTCGAACTCGGGGGCAAGGATCCGGGCTACGTCATGGAAGATGCCGATCTGGATGCGGCCGTCGAGACGCTGATGGACGGCGCGATGTTCAACTCCGGGCAGTGCTGCTGCGGCATCGAGCGCATCTATGTCAACGAAAACCTCTATGACGATTTCGTCGAGAAAGCGGTCGCGTTCGCCTCGGCCTACAAGCTCGGCAATCCGCTGGAACAGGAAACCTCGCTGGGGCCGATGGCGCACAAGCGGTTTGCCGCCGAAGTGCGGGCACAAACCGCTGAAGCGGTCGCCAAGGGCGCCAAGGCGCTGGTCGATCCGAAGCTGTTTCCGCAGGATGACGGCGGCGCCTATCTTGCGCCGCAGGTTCTGGTCGATGTCGATCACTCGATGAAGGTGATGACGGAAGAGAGCTTTGGCCCGGTCGTCGGCATCATGAAGGTGAAGAACGATGCGGAAGCGCTGGCCTTGATGAATGATTGCAAATACGGCCTCACCACATCGCTCTGGACCAGGGACGCCGAGCGCGCCGCCCGTATCGGCAACGATCTCGAAACCGGCACCGTGTTCATGAACCGCGCCGACTATCTCGATCCGGCTTTGTGCTGGACCGGCGTCAAGGAAACCGGCCGTGGCGGATCGCTCTCGGTCATCGGTTTCCAGAACCTGACCCGCCCGAAATCCTACCATCTGAAGAAAGCCTGATACGATGACCATCACTGCCAACTGGAGCTACCCGACATCCATCAAGTTCGGCGCAGGCCGGATCAAGGAGCTTGCCGATCATTGCAAGGCGCTCGGCATCAAGAAGCCGCTTTTGATCACCGACCGTGGCCTGGCGCCGATGCCGATCACGCAGAATGCGCTCGATATTCTGGAGGCGGCCGGTCTTGGCCGCGCGCTGTTTGCCGATGTCGACAGCAATCCGACCGACGTCAATCTCAATGCCGGCGTCAAGGCTTTCAAGGCAGGCGGCCATGATGGCGTCATCGCTTTTGGCGGCGGCTCGGGCCTTGATCTGGGCAAGTGCGTCGCCTTCATGGCCGGGCAAAGCCGCCCGGTCTGGGATTTCGAGGATGTCGGTGACTGGTGGACCCGCGCCAGCGTCGAGGGCATTGCGCCGATCATAGCGGTTCCGACGACCGCCGGCACCGGTTCGGAAGTCGGCCGCGCCTCAGTCATCACCAATTCGCAGACCCATACCAAGAAGGTGATCTTCCATCCGAAATTCCTGCCTGCGGTGACCATCTGCGATCCGGAGCTGACGGTTGGCATGCCGAAGATCA
This sequence comes from Rhizobium sp. Root483D2, assembly GCF_001426685.1. Lineage (GTDB taxonomy): Bacteria > Pseudomonadota > Alphaproteobacteria > Rhizobiales > Rhizobiaceae > Pararhizobium > Pararhizobium qamdonense. Next base: position 133,177 of record NZ_LMFB01000016.1, read on the forward strand.
TCACGGCCGGAACCGGCATGGATGCCTTTGCCCATTGCCTGGAAGCCTATTCCTCGCCGTTCTACCATCCGATGTCGGCCGGTATCGCGCTCGAAGGCTTGCGTCTCGTCAAGGACTACCTGCCGCGCGCCTACAAGGACGGCGCGGATATCGAAGCGCGGGCAAACATGATGTCGGCTGCGGCCATGGGCGCGGTCGCCTTCCAGAAGGGGCTCGGCGCCATCCACTCGCTGTCGCATCCGGTCGGCGCCATCTACAACACCCATCACGGCATGACCAATGCCGTCGTCATGCCGCCGGTGCTGCGCTTCAACCGGCCGGCGATCGAGCAAAAGATCGGCCTGGCCGCCGCCTATCTCGGCATTTCCGGCGGCTTTGACGGTTTCTACGACTATGTGCTGCAGCTTCGCGAAGAACTCGGCGTTCCCGACAAACTTTCGGCGCTGGGCGTCGGCACGGACCGGATCGACGAAATGGCCGCAATGGCGATCGTCGATCCGACCGCCGGTGGCAATCCGGTGGAGCTGACGCTCGATGCCGCCAAGCAGCTGTTCCGCGACAGCATCTGAGGTTCAGCTTCGGCTGTGTTGATATCCGGCATTGCGCCGGTGATTTGACATTATGCGATTGCCAAACTCTCCGTCATTCCTGTGCCCGTCACAGGAATCCAGCCAGCTCAAGTCCTTGAGCTGAAAGAGTCTTTTGACCCGACGGACGTNNNGGGGCGAGGATGACGGAGAATGGGGTATCGCCCTCGCCAAACAATCTTGTTCACGGGTATCCGCAGCCTGAGTCCGGAAAACTATGGTTTTCCGGGCTTTTCATTATCCCAGATCAAAACCGGCGATCGATGAAATGCTTGGCTTGCGCGCCGGCGTGATAGAAGGCCGATTTGAGGCTGCGCAGGGGGTCTGGGGTGATGGGGCTTTCGGCGAGCGGAAGCGCGTTTGGGTGACCCATGACGTGGTTTGCGAGCGCGCGGCCGAAGACCGTGCCGGGGGCAATGCCGCGGCCGTTATAGCCGCTGACCGAGACGACATTTTCGGCCATCGCGTGCATCTGCGGCAGGTTGTTGGTGGTCATGCCGATGCGGCCGTCCCACCAGTATTCGAAGCGAAAATCGCCAAGTGCGGGAAACAGCTTGCGCAGCGAGCGTGCGGCAAAGGCGCGGTGCGTGCCTTCTGCGAGCGCATCCAGGCGGCCGACGCTGCCGAAGATCAGGCGGTTTTGCTGATCCATCCTGAACGAGGTCATGACCAGCCCCGTGTCCCAGCAGCCCTGGCGTTCCGGCAGGATGGTGCGGGCGATATTGTCGGAGAGCGGGTTCGTGGCGAACTGGAAATAGGGCAGGATCGTCAGTTCCTGCGTATAGGACGTCCACGGCGTCTGGCTCAGCATGTCGCCATAGGCGTTGGTCGCGACGATGACCGATTTGGCGGTGATGGTGCCGTTTCCGGTTGTCAGCTTCCACAGATCGCCCACGCGTTCGGCGGAGCGCAGCGGCGTTTCGGTGTAGATCTGCGCGCCGGCAGCAAGGGCAGCGCTCGCAAGGCCGCGGGCATAGGCCAATGGCTGGATCGTCCCCGCGCGCCGGTCGAGCAGAGCGCCGGCAAAGCCTTCCGCGCCAGTCAGCACCGTGGCACGATCGGCATTGACCACCTCGACGGGTGCACCAAAGGTCTGCCACTGGCGTTCACGGTCCTGAATATCCTTCAGGCCCTCGGGGCCGACGGCCAGATGCAGCGTGCCGTTGCGCACCGCCTCACAAGCGATCGCATGTTTTTCGACCAGCTCATAAACCAGCGACGGACCATCGCCCAGTTCGGTCAGCAACCGTGTCCCGGTCTCGATGCCGAGCGTTGCGATGAGGTCTTCGGGCTTTGTCCACATGCCGGCATTGACGAGGCCGACATTGCGGCCGGAGCCGCCGAAGCCGATCATCTTCGCCTCGGCGATGGCGACGCTGACGCCTTTTTCGGCAAGATGCAGGGCGGCTGAAAGACCGGTGAAGCCGCCGCCGATGACAGCGACATCAACGGTGATATCGTTTGTGAGCGGCCCGGTTTTGGGAGCTGCGGGTGCCGTGGCATGCCAGAGGTTGGGAAGAGTACGTTCGGCGGCCATTACGGCATTCCTTGTCTGTCGGAAGTGATGGTTCGGTTTTCCGACAGATAAAGCATCGCTGCAATCTGTTTTAATGACAATATCAGATGAGGTTATGACGGCTTTGACATCAGTCTTGGAATATCAAGCTTGGGGTATATCGGGCCTGAAGACATTCGTGGACGCGTTCGGGTGAGGTCGCGGCGTTACCAAGCTAAACGCCACGACCCCCGATCTCCGCCTGCGCGAAACTGTGCCCTATCATATCGCGTATGCGTACCGGCAAGCCGGCACGGTGACGGGTCATGCGCGTCAAGGCTGCATTTGATCAAATCCTTGACGCAACCATCTTGACCCATGTTGGCGAGCCGTCACCCCCCAAATAGGGGAGGTTCTGGCAAATACACGCCTTTAATCGAGGAATTCCACAGTCGTGCCAACGCTGACCATCTTGGCAAGCTCGGTGGCGTCCCAGTTGGTCAGGCGCACGCAGCCATGGCTTTGGGTCTTCCCAATCTTGGATGGTTCCGGGGTGCCGTGAATGCCATAGGTCGGCTTCGACAGAGCGATCCAGACGGTCCCGACCGGACCGTTCGGACCGGGCTGAAGCGTCAGCACCTTGTCGTTTTCACCCTGCTTGAAGTTGATCTTCGGATTGTAGGTATAGCCGGGGTTCAGCGCGATGCGATCGACCTGAACGGTTCCGGAGGGCGAGGGCGTGTCGGATGAGCCGATCGTGGCCGGATAGGCGGCAATCAGGGTGCCGGCCTCGTCATAGGCAAAGACCTGCTTGCGGTATTTGTCGGCGACGATGCGCGTCACCTTGCCCGATTTCGGCTCGCCCGGATTGATCACCTTGATGATGGTGCCGGGAATGGTGAAGTCGATGCCGGGGTTCAATTCGCGCAGGTAAGCCTCGTCCATGTGGAATTTCTCGCCCAGCATTTCGACCGTCGAGGTGAAGGACAGGTGCGGCAGGACCGCTTTATGGGCGTAGTCTTCCGGGATGGAAGCAACATAGGGACCGGCGGCGTCGGCCGCCGTGATCGTGTAGGTGGTGATCGGCAGGCCGCCGGTGAAGCGCAGGCGCTCCAGGATATCGTCGGTATTGTTCGGGTCCAGCGTTTCGCCGGTTGCCTGCTGCCAGGCTTCGATCGCCTTAGTGACATTGGAACCGGTCTTGCCGTCGATCACGCCGGGGGAGAAGCCCTCGCGATCGAGGAACACCTGCAGCGCGGTGATCTCGGCGCTCGACTTCTTGGTGATCCGGGCAGCCGAGGGCAGGGTCTGGCGGCTGGGAGCGTTGTCCTCCGGCGGCAGGGCCGCCATATCGTTTTCGTCCTGCATCGGCAGGCTTGTGGGCAATTCCTGGCGATCAACATTGCCGGGCGAGACATCGCGGTAGTCTGGAACCGAACCGGTGATTTCGCCCTGGCGCGTATAGCCCTGGTCGGTGAAGGCCGGATCGGAATAGCCGTAGTCAGGATTGGTATAGACGTCGTGGTTGCGTTCGCGGCGGCGCGTGTCGTTGCGCTCGCGGCCCGATCCCATCACGGTCGCGACGACATTGCCCCAGCTGTCAACCAGAACGGTACGGCCGCGGCGGTCGCGCATCATCTGCACGTCGCCGTTTTCGGGGATGTAATCGAGAATTTCGCCCTGTGGCGTCACCAGAACCGAATTGGGCGGCAGACGGCCAAAGCTGTCCTGCGCCTCGGCGGCAGTGGCAAACGCGAGCACGCTGACGGCGGAAATAAGGGCAAGGCGGGTTCTGGAAACGAACGTCACGGTGAAACCTGTTATCTGGCAGTTGAACTCGGGGCGTACAAATCAATTGGGACGGTAATATGAATAAACTGAATTCATTATGAACGGTTCCCTAAAATCCTTCGATTTCGGTGGGTTGCCGATTTATAGGCGTGATGATGCCGTTTCCTTGCGTTAGTTTTTCCGGGGTGAACGGATAGAGCCGGACGGACGCGAGGGGAAAATAATCGATGCCGATGCGAATCTCTACCGGTGGACCGGATTTCCAGATTCTTCTCGATCGCCAGTCCGCTCTCGATATCAGTGCCTTTGTCGTTGGTGGTGTCGATCTTTCGCCGGGCACGGCCATTCCATCCGATGGCGACCGGCGCATTGACCATGCGCTGCAGGGGTTCTTCTTCACCTGTGGTCCCGATCACATCCGCCATCCCGAGCCGATCGAAGGCCGCGAGGACGGACAGAAATATCCATTGCACGGATCGCTCTGCGGCACGCCTGCTGGCGAAACCTGGATGTCGCAGCCGGGCGAGCCGCCGGGCTGCAACGCGCACACCGAGGTCCTGCTTGCCAACGGAGGACAGGCCCGCATCTCTAGGCAATGGGCTGTCAGTCCGGATAATCGCGAGGTCACGCTTAACGACCGGGTCACCAATATCGGTGATCGCCCGTTTTCGCCGATGCTGATGTATCACATGAATATTGGCGGCCGGCTTGCCGGGACTGACACGCAGATCGGCGGGACGATGTTTGGAGAGGAACGGTTTGGCTGGCGATTCGGCGAAGGGGATCGCGGGCTGTTGTGCGTGCCGGCAACGGCCGGTGCGAAAGACGGCTGGGCCGAGGTCGTGCTGGGACCGTTCGAGGCGTTCAGCGGCCGGTCGCTTGCCGTGCGGTTTTCCACGCACACATTGCCGTTTCTGCAGATGTGGCGGTGCCAGAGCGGCGGCGCCGATGTCATTGGCATCGAACCGGTGTCGCACCGGCTCGCCAAGCGGGCCGAGCTTGCCGCCGCCGGCGAAATGCCGCTGCTGGCCTCAGGCGGGACGGTGGATTATGCGCTGGCGTTCCGGATCCGCTGACCCGCTTTGCAATTGACGCGTGACACTGCCGGTCTTACATCAGTCCGGGCATTATTTTGAGGAAGGCACAGCCATGGACATTCGCCAGATCAACGATGAATATTCGGTCACCGGACAGATTTCGGTCGAGGACCTCGATACGATCAAGGCGCTGGGTTTCAAGTCCATCGTTTGCCATCGCCCGGATTTCGAGCAGCCCGACCAGCCGCAGTTCGAAACCATCGCCGCCCGCGCCACGGAGCTGGGCCTCGATATTACCCATATTCCGGTCGGCCCGATGGGCGTGACCGCCGATGCCGTGCGCGAGATGGTCGATGCGCTCGATGCGTTCGAGCGTCCGATGCTCGGCTATTGCCGTTCCGGCGCGCGCTCGACCAATGTCTACCAGCAGACCCAGCACATTCGCGGCTGAAGCCTATCACCGGCGCGCATGTGAGCGATTGCGCGCCGGGCCATGATTACAAGATCATCGCAGCCGCTGACCGCTTTCATCGAAGAAGTGAAGGCTGTCCCAGGCCGCATGCACGGTGGCGAGATCATCCAGCACGATCTTTGAGCGGCCGGGCACGCGAAATACGATCGGCTGGCGGTCCGGCAATTCGCCGTGGACATAGCTTTCCGCGCCGACCAGTTCCACCGCCGCCACTTTCACGTCGATCGTCAAGCCGTTGTCCGTTTCGTTCGCGGATGACAGATGCAAGTCTTCGGGGCGCACACCCAGTGTCGCGGTGCCTGCCGGAAGAGCGGCGCCATTGCCGAGGCGCCAATCTTTCGAGGTGGTTTTTGGCAGGAGGTTCATCGAGGGCGAGCCGATAAAGGTTGCGACAAAGGTCGTCTGCGGTTTTTCGTAAAGCTCGATCGGGGTTCCGACTTGCTCGATCCGTCCGGCGTTGAGGACCACAAGCCTGTCGGCCAGCGTCATCGCTTCCATCTGGTCGTGTGTCACGTAGACGCTTGTTGTCGCGAGCGCGCGCTGCAGGCGCTTGATCTCGACGCGCATCTGGACACGCAGCTTGGCATCGAGATTGGAGAGGGGCTCGTCGAAGAGGAAGGCCGCCGGTTCGCGCACGATGGCGCGGCCCATGGCGACGCGCTGCCGCTGGCCGCCCGACAATTGCCTTGGCTTGCGATCGAGAAAGGGTTCGATTTCCAGCGCCTTGGCGGCACCGGCGATGCGCCGGTCGATCTCGTCCTGCGGCGTGTTGCGGTTCTTCAGGCCGTAGGCGAGATTTTGGCGTACCGTCATATGCGGATAGAGCGCATAGTTCTGGAAGACCATGGCGATGTCGCGCTCGGACGGCTCAAGTTCGTTCACAATGCGGCCGCCAATCGAGATCGTGCCGCCGGTAATGCTTTCAAGCCCGGCAATCATGCGCAACAGCGTGGATTTTCCGCAGCCGGACGGGCCGACCAGCACGACCAGTTCGCCATCGGCAATATCGAGGGAAACGCCCTGGATCGCATGGACCGGGCCATATTTCTTGCGGACGTCGTTTAGGATGATGTTGGCCATTATTTCTCCGTATCCACGAGACCTTTGACGAACCAGCGCTGCATCAGCACCACGACGAGAATGGGCGGTATGATGGCGAGGATCGCGGTCACCATGACGTAGTTCCAGGGTGTCGAAGCGTCGGTGAAATCGACCATGCGCCGCAGGCCGATGATGATCGTGTTCATCTTGGCATCGTTGGTGACGAGCAATGGCCAGAGATATTGTGTCCAGCCATAGATGAAGAGAATGACGAAGAGCGCGGCGATATTGGTGCTCGACAGCGGCAACAGGATATCGCGCATGAAGCGGAACGGTCCGGCATTGTCGATGCGGGCCGCCTCCACCAGTTCGCCGGGGATCGTCAGGAAGAACTGGCGAAACAGGAATGTCGCGGTGGCGGAAGCCATCAGGGGCAGCGTCAGTCCGGCATAGGTGTCGATCATGCCGAGATCGACGATAACCTTGTAAGTCGGCAGGATGCGCACCTCCACCGGCAGCATCAGCGTGACAAAGATCATCCAGAAGAATGCCATACGGAAGGGAAAGCGGAAGAAAACGATGGCAAAAGCGGACAGAAACGAAATGACGATCTTGCCGACGGCAATGGCGATGGCCACCACGAAGGAGTTGAACAGCAATCGTTCCAGGCTGACGCCGACGACCCGCTCGACACCGCCGGACATGGCTTCGGTATAGTTCTCCACCATATGCCCGCCGGGCAGCAGCGACATGGGCGGCCGGATGATTGCCTCCGATGTCGTCGTCGAGGCGATGAACGTATAGTAGATCGGGAAGGCGACGATGATGATCCCGAGGATCAATATCAGGTGGCCGACCAGATTGGCGACAGGACGTTTTTCAATCATTTCCAGCCCTCAGCCATAATGCACCCGTTTCTCGACGAAGCGGAATTGGAAGGCGGTGAGCCCGATGACGATCACCATCAAAATGACGGATTGGGCAGCGGACGAGCCGAGGTTCAAATTGACGAAGCCGTCATTGTAGACCTTGTAGACCAGCGTTTCCGTCGCCTTGGCCGGGCCGCCGCCGGTCACCGAGTGAATGATGCCGAACGTGTCGAAGAAGGCATAGACCGTGTTGACGACCAGGAGAAAGAAGGTGGTGGGCGCCAGAAGCGGAAAGACGATCGTCCAAAAGCGCCTGCTGCCGCGCGCGCCGTCGATGGCGGCAGCCTCGATCAGCGATTTCGGAATGGCCTGCAGGCCCGCCACGAAGAACAGGAAGTTGTAGCTGATCTGCTTCCAGGCGGCGGCGACCACCACCAGCGCCATCGCCTGATTGCCGTTCAACAGCGGATCCCAAGCAAAACCGTTGCGGCGCAGAAGGTAGGCCAGCGTGCCCATTGCCGGGTTGAACATGAACAGCCACAGCATGCCGGCCACCGCCGGTGCGACGGCGTAGGGCCAGATCATCAAGGTGCGATAGAAGGACTGACCGCGCACCACCTTGTCTGCGGCCGTCGCCAAAAGCAGAGCGACGCCCATGGAGACGATGGCGGTCAAAAGACTGAAGACGACCGTGACCTGCAGGGCGTGAATATAATTGGGATCGGACAGGACCGCCTTGAAATTGGCAAGGCCGACGAAACCACTTTTCAGGCCGAACGGGTCCTGCCTGACCATGGATTGATAGAGCGCCTGGCTGGCTGGCCAGAAAAAGAAAATGATCGTCAGGATGATCTGCGGCGCGACCAGCAGATAAGGCAGGATCTTGTTGGGAAACGCAACGTTGTGCACGGGTTCTCCTCGGGCATGGAAACAGGCGGCAACAGGGCGATCACGCCGCCCGCAAGATCGTGCGGGCGGCGTCTGGCCTTACGGGTTAGTTGCCGACAGCCTCGGTGATCGCTGCATTGCCGCGTTCGACGGCCTTGTCGAGGGCGGTCTTGGCATCCTGCTGGCCCGCCAGCATGGCCTCGAACTCCTCGTTCATGATGTCGCGAACCTGCGGCAGGTTGACGAGGCGCACACCCTTGGAATTTTCGGTCGGCGCCTTGCCCATCATCTGCAGGATTGGCGTTTCGCGGCCGGGATTCTTGTCATAGAAACCGGATTTCTTGGTTTCCTCGTAGGCCGCGTTGGTCACCGGCATATAGCCGGACACCTGATGCAGGCGGGCCTGGATTTCGGTCTGTGACAGGAAATTGAAGAACTGGGCGACGCCCTTGTATTCCTCGTCGCTCTTTCCGCCGAACACCCAGAGGCTTGCGCCGCCCGGAATGGTGTTTTGCGGCCCATGTCCCTCATAATAAGGGAGCTGGCCGATGCCGTATTTCACGCCCGACTTGATGATGTCGCCAAGGCCGCCGGAGGATTCAGTCAGGATCGCGCATTCGCCGGACATGAACAGCTGCTTGGCCTCGGAGGTGCGGCCGCCATAGCGGAAGGTGCCGTCCTTGGCGAGATCGGCGATCGACTGGAAATGCTGGACGAAAAGGGGAGAATTGAACTCGAGCTTGACATCATTGCCGCCGAGGCCGTTTTCCAGGGTGCCATAGGCGACATTGTTCCAGGCGGCGAGATTTTCGGTCTGGATCCAGGTGAGCCATGTCGAGGTAAAGCCGCAGGACGCCGCGCCACTCGTCTTGATCTTCTTGGCAGCGTCGAACACTTCCGGCCAGGTCTTCGGCGGATTTTCGGTGTCGAGACCGGCTTTTTCGAAAATATCCTTGTTGTAATAGAGGATCGGCGAGGATGAATTATAGGGGAAGGACAGCATCGTGCCATCCGGCTTCGAATAATAGGCTGCGATGCCTGCGAGATATTGCGACTTGTCGAATGTGTAGCCGCCCTTCTGCAGGACATCGGCTGCCGGAACGATAGCGCCCTCCGCGCCCATCATCACGCCGCTGCCGGCATCAAAAACCTGAATGATGGCGGGGGGCTGCTGCGAACGGAAGGCGGCGATACCGGCGTTCAGGGTCTCGGGATAGGTGCCCTTGAAGACCGGTGTTATCGTGTACTCTTTCTGGCTCTCGTTGAATTCCTTGGCCAGCTGGTTGACGACCTCGTTATTGGCGCCTGTCATGGCATGCCACCATTGCAGATCCGTTGCCGCATGCGCACTGACGGGCAGCGCCAGCGTCAGCGCAACGAGTGCGGTCGATGTGGAAAATGAGCGTGTCATGGTTATTCCTCCCTGGTGGTGACAAACGGAACAGATGGTCTTTCAAACCATTCCGGTAGCGATCCTCCCCGATCGCTACCGCAAGCCGGTATATCCACACCCGCACGGAAAACCATGCCGGCGACTGTGGATGTCACAGTGTTGTCACATAGACATAGAAGGCGGAAGCGGTTTGTCCACCCAAAGATGACAGCTTTGCTCCGGCGCAACCGTCTGGTTAGTATTGCTTAATTAGCATTTCTGATTTGGCTCAACGTTCGCATTGGCGTAATCGCCTCCGGATCGAGCCTGATCTCGATGATCGACGGCTTGCCGCTTTGCCGGGCGCGCTCGAAGGCTGCGGCAAAATCCTCGGTCTTTTCGACGCATTCGCCATGGCCGCCATAGGCACGGGCAAAGGCTGCAAAATCCGGATTGGTCAGGTCCGTGCCGCTGACCCGGCCGGGATATTCCCGCTCCTGGTGCATGCGGATCGTCCCGTAGATACCGTTGTTGATCACCAGCGTGATGATCGGCAGATCATAGCGGACGGCGGTGGCAAATTCCTGGCCGTGCATCATGAAGCAGCCATCGCCGGCAAAGCAGATCACTTCGCGGTCGGGATGAAGATGTTTGGCCGCAACGGCAGCCGGCAGGCCATAGCCCATGGAGCCGGATGTCGGCGCTGCCTGCGTGTTGAAGCGCTGGAACCGGTGAAAGCGATGCAGCCAGGTGGCATAGTTGCCGGCGCCATTGGTGAAAATGGTATCGGGCGCCGTATTGGCTTCGATATGGCGCATGACCGGCCCCATCTGCACATCGCCCGGCCCGGTTTCGGGGGGCGTCGACCAGGTGAGATAGGCCTCATGCATGCGTGCCGTCCGCCCGGACCGATGGCGCGGTTGGGCTGGCTTCAGCTCTGCCAGGGCATTGGCAAAATCGGCAGGCGAGGCGGCGATGGCAAGATCCGGGCGGTAGACGCGGCCGAGTTCGCCGGGATCGGGATAGACATGCACCAGCGTCTGCTGCGGGTAGGGCACGTTCAGCAGGGTATAGCCCGAGGACGGCATTTCGGAGAAGCGGCCGCCGATCAACAGCACCAGGTCTGCCTCGCGGATCTCCCTGGCAAGCGCCGGGTTGATGCCGATGCCGACATCACCGGCATAATTGGGATGAAGATGGTCAAACAGCATCTGGCGGCGGAAGGAGCAGCCGGTGGGCAGGTCGAAGCGTTCGGCGAAAGCCTGGAACTGCGCGACGGCCTCTTGGCTCCAGCGTGTGCCGCCGAGAATGGCGATCGGCCGCTCCGCCTTGGCAAGCAGGGCTTCCAGCTGTTTCAACTGACCGGGACCCGGATGGCTTTCCACCGGCTGATAGGGTCTTGCCGGAACCGCCTCTGTCTTTTGCGTCAGCATGTCTTCCGGCAGGGTTAGAACCACCGGGCCGGGGCGGCCCGATGTCGCGACCGCAAAGGCGCGGGTGACGAATTCCGGGATGCGGGCGGGATCGTCGATCTCGCCCACCCATTTGGCAATCTCGGTGAAGGCGCGGCGATATTCAATTTCCTGGAAGGCTTCGCGCTCACGCGCATCGCGCTGCACCTGGCCGATGAACAGGATCATCGGGATCGAATCCTGGCGGGCGATATGCAGGCCGGCGGATGCGTTCATCGCGCCCGGACCGCGCGTCACCATGCAGATGCCGGGTTCGCCGGTGAGCCGGCCCCAGGCATCGGCCATCATCGCGGCGCCGCCTTCCTGGCGGCAGACCACGACATCGATATCGGTATCGTAGAGCGCGTCGAGCACGGCGAGATAGCTTTCTCCCGGCACGCAGGACACCCGCCTGACGCCGTTTGCCTTCAGCGCCTCAACGATCAATTCTCCGCCTGTTTTCATGTCTGCTCCTCCCAAAGCACGTCACTTAAAGCTTATCAGATGGCCGGCGATACCGGCGCGATACTGGCTGTCTTGTTCACCCGGCGCTCGCGCCAGATGATGTAGAGGCCCGAGCTGATGATGATGGCGATGCCAAGCCATTTCAGCGCATCCGGCAGATGGCCGAACACCAGCCAGCCAAAGATCGTCGCCGAAACGATTTCCAGATATTGGAGCGGCGCCAGCACCGAGGCGGGTGCCGCACGATAGGCATAGACGCCAAGCACGCCGGAAATCGTGGCGGTGACGCCGACGCCGATGAGATAAAGACCAGCGGCCATATCCGGCACGACCGGATCGAAAATCTCCGACCCCGTGCCATTGCCGAAATACAGCAGGATACCGCAGAACAGCGCGCCCCAGACGCCCGCATGAAACTGCATCGACCAGGGATCCTCGTTCTGCGCGACCAAACGCGTCACCAGAAGGAAGACTGCAAGGCCGAAGGCGGAGACCACAGGCAAAAGCGCGATCCAGCCGACTTCCTGCATGCTTGGCTGGATGACCAGCAGCGCGCCTGAAAAGCCGACTGCGCAGGCCGTATAGCGCCGCCAGCCGATGGTTTCCTTGAGGAAAATGCTGCCGAGAATGGTGAGGATGATCGGCTCGACGAAGAAGATTGCGATGGCATCGGCCACTTCCATCGCCTTCAGCGTGGTGATGAAGGACAGCATGGTGACGACGAGCAGGCCGCCGCGCAGCATATGCAGCCCGGTCTTTTTCCAGGTCAGATCAAACAGCGTGCCACGGACGAGGACGACCGGCAGGATGAAGATCATCTGCAGCACGAAACGCATCGCGGTGATTTCAGCCGATGGAATGGTGGTGATGGCCAGTTTTGCAAAAATATCGATCAGCGGCGAGATCAGCACCGCAATCACCATCAGGCCGAGGCCGAAGGAAATGTCGTTGCTGCGGATTGCCGGTTTTATGGACATTTCAGTCATGCCAGGTCTTTGCTCACGTCCGCTGCGGGACTGCGGCACGGCACCACGCGGCAAAATCCTGCATGGCGCGGTCGCGCTCGATTTCGTTCAGGGTTTCGTGGCGCATGCTGGGATGGATCACCGCCGTCACCTGCTTCAGCCCGGCTTTTTGCATCTGCTGCGCCAACCACGAGATTTCGCGGCCGCCATTGGTGGCCGGGTCCTGCCCGCCGCCGGTGAGGTGGATCGGCAGGTTTTTAGGCAGATGGCTGAGGCGCTCCGGCCTGGCACCATCGAAGGTCAGCCGGAACAGGTCGATCCAGAGCGAAACGCTGGCATCAAAACCGCAAAGCGGGTCGTCGATATATTTTGCAACCTCCACCGGGTCATGCGACAGCCAGTCATAGTCCGTCTTGTGGTTGGGGATCGACTTCGCCCAAGCGCCGAAGGTGAGTTGCGACAGCAGTCCGCTCGGCACGTCGGAGCCTTTCAGTGCTTTCTCGATGGAAAGCACGATTTGTGCGGCACGCCCGGCCAGGCCCGGATTGAAATTCGAGTTCCAGACGGCCAGTACATCGTAAAGGCCGGGATCGGTTTCTGCCGCGTTGAGCGCGATCAGGCCGCCCATGGAATGGCCGAACAGGATGACGGGAAGGCCGGCATGGCGGCTGGCCGCCATGTCCCGCATCGCCCTGACGTCGGCAATGACCTTGGCTGCCCCTTGCGACTGGGCATACCGGCCAAGGGGGGCGTCGGCGGCTTTGGTGAGGCCGTGGCCGCGATGATCGTGCGCGTAAACGTTGAAGCCGTTATTGGCCATGACTTCGGCGAAGCGGGCGTAACGGGCGGAATGTTCGGCCAGTCCGTGGCAGATGATCAGCACACCCACGGGCTCTCCACCCGCTGGCCAATGGCGCCAGGCGAGGGCAGCTCCGCTTGGGGTTTGCAACGTTTCGACCTTGGCGAACACCCCTTAGATCCTCCCAGGCGCAGTTCCGGCACTCACCGCTATCAACTTGATTTAACAGCCAAAGGCAACCGGCGCTTGGTGCTTGTTTGGTATCAGGTCAGAAAAGATTCGCGTGTATGTCGATTCCAGGTTGCAATTTTCCCGTTTTAATCGCTAAATGATCTTGTTTTGTTCCTTTTTTGATGGAGATGGGCATGCAAGGGAATGTGAGGGCTATTGTTGTATTGCTAGTGTTTTGCCTGCACGTGTTTGCGCTGATCGTGATCTCTGCCTCAGGGGCGCTCGCGCAGGAGATGGACGTGCGGGAAACGGGCAGGACGGAGTATATTCTGGCCATAAGCTGGCAGCCGGGATTTTGCGAGACGCGGCCGGACCGCAAGGAATGTGCCGGGCAAGACGCCGGGCGGTATGACGCGACGAATTTCTCCCTGCATGGCCTCTGGCCGGTGAAGAAGAGCTATTGCGGCGTCGCTGACGATATCAAGGCGCGCGACCGGACCGGCAATTGGCTGGACCTGCCGCAGCTGGCAATCGTGCAGGAGACGGCAGCCAAGCTGATGGTGGCGATGCCTGGAACGCAATCGGGGCTTGAGCGGCACCAATGGCTGCGCAGCGGCACGTGCCATGGCGGCACGGCACAGGATTATTTTGCCACGCAGCTTCGTTTTCTTGATGAAATCAATGGCTCGGCGGTGCGGACCCTGTTTGCGGGGCGCATCGGGCAGGATGTCACCGAAGGCGAGGTCAAGCAGGCCTTTGCCGCCAGTTTCGGCAAGGGTGCCGGCGACCGCGTCCGGATGCGGTGCGAACAGGTACGTGCACGGAGTGTCGTCACGGGGCTGACGATCGGTCTGTCGGGCGATGTTTCCGCCAATGCCGGGCTTTCGGATCTGATCCTTGCGGCCGGCAGTACCGATTTCAAATGCGCGAAAGGGGCGGTCGATCCGGCCGGCATTCAGTGAATGAAGCGCTCTAAAACCGGTTTCTTCATTGCTCCGCCGGGATAATTCGCCTACATAGCGGGCAAAATCCCATTCCGTCGGAGCAGTTTCTCTATGGCACGTCAATTCATTTATCATATGTCCGGACTGAACAAGTCCTACGGCACCAAGAAGGTGCTGGAGAATGTCAATCTGTCGTTCTATCCGGACGCCAAGATCGGTATCCTCGGCCCGAACGGTGCGGGTAAATCGACCGTGCTGCGCATCATGGCCGGCCTCGACAAGGAATATACCGGCGAAGCCTGGGTCGCTCAGGGTGCGACCGTCGGCTATCTCGCGCAGGAACCACAGCTCGATCCGACCAAGACGGCGATGGAAAACGTCATGGAGGGCGTGGCCGACAAGACGGCGATCCTCGAGCGCTACAACGAACTGATGATGAACTATTCCGATGAGACGGCGGAAGAGGGCTCTAAGCTTCAGGACATTATCGACGGCCAGAACCTGTGGGATCTCGAAAGCCAGGTCGAAATGGCCATGGAGGCGCTGCGCTGCCCGCCCGGCGATGCGGATGTGACCAGCCTGTCGGGTGGTGAACGCCGCCGTCTGGCTTTGTGCAAGCTTTTGCTCTCCAAGCCCGACCTGCTGCTCCTCGACGAACCGACCAACCATCTCGATGCCGAAACCATCGGCTGGCTGGAAAACCATCTGCGCCAATATCCCGGCGCCGTGATGATGATCACCCACGATCGCTACTTCCTCGACAATGTCACCGGCTGGATCCTCGAACTCGACCGTGGCCGCAGCATTCCCTATGAGGGCAACTATTCGGCTTACCTGCTCGCCAAGGCCAAGCGCATGCAGCAGGAAAACCGCGAGGACGCGTCCCGCCAGAAGGCGATCAGCCGCGAACAGGAATGGATCGCCTCCAGCCCGAAGGCCCGCCAGTCGAAGTCGAAAGCCCGTATCAAGGCCTATGACGAACTGGTGGAAGCAGCCGACAAGATGCGTCTGGGCGATGCGCAGATCATCATTCCGATCGGCGAGCGTCTCGGCCAGGTTGTTATCGAAGCCGAGAACATCACCAAGGGTTACGGCGACCGCGTGCTGATCGAAGACCTGTCGATCAAGCTGCCGCCGGGCGGCATCGTCGGTGTCATCGGCCCGAACGGCGCCGGCAAGACCACGCTGTTTCGCATGATCACCGGCCAGGAAAAGCCCGATAGCGGCACGTTCCGCGTCGGCGATTCCGTCAAGCTCGGTTATGTCGACCAGAGCCGCGATGCGCTCGATGGTAACAAGACCGTCTGGGAAGAGATTTCCGGCGGTGCCGAAGTCATCAAGCTCGGCAAGCTGGAGATGAACTCGCGTGCCTATTGCGGCGCCTTCAACTTCAAGGGCACCGACCAGCAGCAGAAGGTCGGCAATCTCTCCGGCGGTCAGCGCAACCGCGTTCACTTGGCCAAGATGCTGAAGGCCGGCGGCAACGTGCTGCTGCTCGACGAACCGACCAACGACCTCGATACGGAAACGCTGGCGGCGCTGGAAATCGCGCTTGAAAACTTCGCCGGCTGCGCTGTCATCATCAGCCATGATCGCATGTTCCTCGACCGGTTGGCGACGCATATCCTCGCCTTCGAAGGCGATAGCCATGTGGAGTGGTTCGAAGGCAACTTCGAGGACTACGAGAAGGACAAGATCCGCCGCCTTGGCCCGGAATCGGTCAACCCAAGCCGCGTCAGCTACAAGCGCTTGACGCGCTAAGCGGCAGCAGGCGGTCTGCGCCTGCGTCCGTTGCGGTGCATTCGTGTCGCCGTGCCGTGTGAAATTGTCGAAGGCGGTCCTTTCGGGCCGCCTTTTGTCTGTCCGGATGTCCGTGGTGAAAGCCACATTTCAACTTGCGGAAAACTCGAAAATCACATAAACATATCTTTATGTGTTGATGGGGTTTATGATGGCGCGAGAACACGGGCTGGGACTGGACGAACTGGTCGATGTGCTGAAGGCAGCGGGCGAGCCGACGCGCATGCGTCTTCTGGCGCTTCTGGCCGCCGGCGACCTGACCGTGACCGATCTTACCGAAATTCTCGGACAATCGCAGCCCCGGATTTCGCGGCATCTGAAGTTGCTCGCCGAAGTCGCCCTGATTGATCGTTATCAGGAGGGCGCCTGGGCCTATTTTCGCCTGCGCGGCGAGGGCGCAGGCGTGGCGCTGGTGCGCGACTTGCTCTCGGCCTCCGATAGCGCAGACGCCGTGTTGACCCGCGATGGCGAGCGCCTAGTGGCGCTGAAACAGGCGCGCTCCGAAAAAGCCCAAGCCTATTTCAGCCGCAATGCGGCCGAATGGGACGAGCTTCGCCGCCTGCATGTCAGCGAAGCCGATGTCGAGGCGGCCTTGAAAAAGGTGATCGGGACGGATCCGGTCGATGGTCTGCTTGATCTGGGAACCGGAACCGGGCGCATCCTGCAGCTTCTCGAAGGCCTGTACCGCCGCGGTGTCGGCGTCGATGCCAGCCGCGACATGCTGGCGGTTGCCCGCGCCAATCTCGACCGCGCCGGGATCACCAAGGCTTCGATCCGGCACGGCGATATCTTCAACCTGCCGCTCGACGGCCGGCAGTTCGATCTCGTCACCATCCACCAAGTGCTGCACTTCCTGCCGCAGCCGCAGGCGGCGATTGCCGAGGCAGCCCGCATGCTGGTGCCCGGAGGCCGGCTGGCAATCATCGATCTGGCGCCGCATACGCTGGAATATCTGCGGGACGAGCATGCACATATGCGCCTTGGCTTTTCGCGCCAGACGATGGCCGACTGGCTGGAAAAGGCCGGGCTGAGCGTCGAGGAGACGGTGGATCTCAGCCCCGGCACCGACCGGGACCGGCTTCTGACGGTGACCATCTGGCTTGCGCGCGACAAACGGCAGGCCGCGACTATCGATACACCCGAGGGCAAGCGCGCTCTCGCCTATGCCGGGAGGACATGACATGCCGATACACACCCTTTACCCGGCCGAACGCGGCAATCTGCGCCTGTCTTTCGAATATTTTCCGCCGAAAAATGACGATATGGAAAGCCAGCTGTTCCAGACCGCTGGAGACCTGTCGGCGTTCGATCCGGCTTTCGTGACGATGACCTATGGTGCTGGCGGCTCCACCAAGGAGCGCTCGCTCACGGCCGTGCGGCGGATGATCGATGACGAGGGCTTTGCCAATACGGCAGCGCACCTGACCTGCGTCGGGGCGACGAAGGCGGAGGTCGATGCCGTCGTCGCCGAGTTCATCGGCAGCGGCGTTCGGCATTTCGTGGTTTTGCGCGGAGATCCGCAAGGGGGCGTCGGCGCGCGCTACGAGCCGTTTGCAGACGGATACGAGAATGCTGCGGCCCTGGTGGCGGCCATCCGGGCGAAGGGTGATTTCGAGATTTCCGTGTCCGCCTATCCGGAGAAACACCCGGAAAGCCCGGATGTGGCTGCCGATATCGACATGCTGAAGCGCAAGGTCGACAATGGCGCAACGCGTGCGCTCACCCAGTTCTTCTTTGATAACAATGATTTCGAGCGGTATCTTGAGCGTGTGCGGCGCGCCGGCATCCAGATTCCGGTCGTTCCCGGCATCATGCCGATCAATAATCTGGCTGGCATCACCAAATTTGCCGGGCTCTGTGGGGCAAAGGTGCCCGAGGCGATCGTCACGCGGCTGGTGCATCTGGATGAGAGCCCGGAGGAACGCTTCAAGGAAGCCACCCATATCGCCGCCGAGCAGATCGTCGATCTGGCGCGGCGCGGTCTTCGCGATTTCCATCTCTATACGATGAACCGTTCGCCGCTGGTGGCGGCCGTCTGCGATCTCGTTGGTTTTGAGCGGGTGCCATCGGCTGTGGTCCAGCCACGCTCGGCCGGTGCTGCCGCCTGAGGACAGGTTGCGACAGCGGCGAAACAGGCAAACCGGACATGGAAAAGCCCTTGAGACCGATGGTTTCAAGGGCTTTTGAGTGTTTCAGTCTCAGGTCCGGGGTCCTTGTCGGAGCGCGTTACCTGGCTGGATCCTGATGCAATGGATTGCGGTTCTTAAAGTCCTTGATGATCGACCGGACTATTTGCGGATGCTTTAGATAAAAAGCATGGTTGCAACGAATACGAACGCTGCACTTATCATGAGGACATTCAACGAATGTGTTATTCCCATAACCGGCCCTCCTTGCGTTGACAGCCGAAAGATAGGGGGAAAATGTCACGCGTGAAAGGAAAAGTTATGCTGCGTTGCGGCATCGGAGGTGCCGCAGAGGCTTATTCACAGGGCTAAGCACATGATTGAATGCACTTTTGCCGCCCGCCACAATTTTTTCACAATGTCTTTACTTTGGTTAATGTAACGGCGTGAAATGCGCTGTGAGTGGCCAATTGGACACATGCTTTCCTTGCTTGATTCCGCTTTGCCTGTCAGGTCCGGCGGCGGGGCAAAAGGCGGCCATCCAGCACCACGAGGCCTGCCGCAATCAGCAGCATGCCGGCAATATCTGTTGTCTCCAGCGTTTCGCCGAGGAAAAGGATGCCGAGCAGAATGGCGCTCGGCGGGACGAGCAGGGTGACCAGCGAGGTATTGGTCGCGCCGGCGAGGCCCATGATGCGGAAGAACAGGATGTAGCCATAGGCCGTCGATACCAGCGCCAAGGCAAGGATCGCCAGCACCGATGTCAGCGGCGGGAAGGCCAGCTGCCAGGGCTGGTCGATCATCAGCGATAGCGGCAGCATGATCAGCGTCGATGCGGTCAGCTGTCCCGCCGCCGTGACGGGGGCGGCGAGCCCGCGGAAGCGCTTGCCATAGGTTGCCGCAAACCCATAGCTGATCGCGGCTGCGACCGGAAAGAGCAGCGCCCAGAGCGGAATGTTGCTGTTTGCATGGGTGAGGCCGGGCAGGGCGCTTGGACCGATCAGGACCGCCGTGCCGGTCAGGCCCAGCAGGCAGCCGGCGATCTTGGCAAGGCTCAGCTTTTCGTCCTGCGTCAACGCATTGGCGATCAGCACCGTGAAGACTGGCGTGGTGGCATTGAGGATGGCAGCAAGGCCGGCGCCGATCTGCGTCTGGCCAAGAAAGATGAAGGTGTGCGGGATGGCATTGTTGATCAGGCCCAAAAGCAGGAATTGCGGCCAGCGGGCCGTCAGCTCGCGGTAGATGTCATAGCGTCCAAAGATGTAGATGTGCAGCGCGATGGCCGCCAGCGCCACGCGCAGCAGGACCAGCGTGAACGCCGGAACATGCTGGATGGCGATCCGCGCGAAAAAGAAAGAGCCGCCCCAGATCAGCCCGAGCAGGACCAGCAGCCCCCAGGTGGCCATCGTCATGCGGCTCTGCAGACTCGTCGTTGTTGCATCCATCTGACTGTCCCCTGCTTCGCTCGAAACATAGCCCGCGTTATAGTTTACTTATCCTACAAGCCTCTAAGGCGTAAGGTGGGATCTATCCACCCGATTCTTGACCGACGTCACAGATATGAAGGACGATCTGCTGGAGCCTTTGACGACACAATCCATCGCCGCCGCACATGACGGCCAGGGGCTTGTCTCCATTGCGATCGTCGTGGCGGTCGCAGCCATTCTCGGACTGGGGTTCCTGCGCCTGCGCCAGCCGCCGCTGGTCGGTTTCATCCTGGCAGGCGTGGCCTTGGGGCCGACCGGGTTCGGCCTTATCTCCAACAGTGCCAATGTCACGCTTTTGGCCGAAATGGGCGTCGTCGTCCTCCTGTTTTTCATCGGCATGGAATTGTCGATCAAGGCCTTCGTGCTTAGCCTGCGGCAAGCTTTGCTGGTGGCGGGCGGACAGGTGATCGCGGCAATCGCTGCCGCAGGGCTGATTGCGCTGATCACGGGCGCAAGCATGGCCGAGGGGCTCATCCTCG
Source organism: Rhizobium sp. Root483D2 (assembly GCF_001426685.1). Taxonomy (GTDB): domain Bacteria; phylum Pseudomonadota; class Alphaproteobacteria; order Rhizobiales; family Rhizobiaceae; genus Pararhizobium; species Pararhizobium qamdonense. The sequence goes on from NZ_LMFB01000016.1 coordinate 153,416, forward strand.
GTTTCGTCATCGCAATGTCGTCCACGGTCGTTGCCATGAAGATGCTGGAAGATATGGGGGAGTTGCGCAGCGAAACCGGGCGGATCGCCGTCGGCGTGCTGATTGCGCAGGATATCGCCGTGGTGCCGATGCTCATCCTGGTCTCGAGTCTCGGCGGCGAGGAACTGCATATCGGCATCATCGCGGTCAAAATGGTGATCGCAATTGCCATTCTCGCGGCCCTGCTCTGGTGGTTTGGCCGCCACGGCAAGTTGCGGGTTCCCTATAGCGAGGCGGTCGAGGACAAGGTGGAGATATTGGCGCTCGGCGCGCTCGCCGTCTGCTTCGGGGCCGCCGCGATTTCGGGCCTTGCCGGCATGTCGCCAGCCTATGGGGCGTTTCTGTCGGGCATCGTCATCGGCAATTCGACGCTGCGCAGCCGCGTCATTCCGGTGATCGAGCCGATCCAGAGCGTGTTGCTGGTGGTGTTCTTCCTGTCGATCGGCCTGTTGATCGACCTCACTTTCATCGGTGAGAATTTCTGGTCGGTGCTGAGTGCTGCGCTGATCGTGATTGCGGCAAAGACGCTTTTGAACATCTTTCTGTTGCGCAAGACCGGCTCATCGCCACAGATTGCGCTCGTGGCGGGCCTGTCGATGGCGCAGATCGGCGAGTTCTCGTTTGTGCTGGCCGCCGCCGGTCTGGGGGCCGGTGTTCTGCAGTTCGATACCTACAAGGTGGCGATCGCGGTGACTGCGGTTTCCCTGCTCGTCTCGCCGCTCTGGGTCAGCATGATGCACCGGCTGGAAAACATCGCGTCCGAACATCTGCTCACCTACCGCAAGGCCTTTGCCGTCGCCTATGCGCGCGAACTGAACGAAGTGTCGAAACGGGGAGCGGCGCTTGCGGGCGCCCGTTGGTCGTTGAAGCTGCGCTACCGCGCCTTGCGGCTTGCCCGTCACCACCGGCGGCGGGCAAGAGCGCTGAAACAGCGTGAAGCGGATATTACAGAGCGCTGAGGACAGCCGGTGTGGCCCAGCCGTCGGCCGGCATGCCGAGGCGCAGCTGCTCTTTCTGCAACGCTGCACGGGTGCCGGAGCCAAGGATCCCGTCGATCTTGCCGACATCATGGCCGAGCGCCTGCAGCTTCGTCTGCAGCGCCTTCATCTCTTCGTCGTTCAGACCCGGTTCCGGCGTGTGGTTGTCATAGGTGGGGGCGCCTGCAAGCCGCGTTGCGAAATAGGCGGCCGAGGTCGTGTAGATGAACGACTGGTTCCATTCGAGATAGACGTTGAAGTTCGGATAGGTCAGGAAGGCGACGCCGTGGCGGCCCTGCGGGATGACCAGCGAGGAGGCAAGCTGCGGGAACGCCGTATTGCCGTCGCGCGGCTTGACGCCAAGCTTGAACCAGTCGCCTGCAGTCATGCCGGTCTGCAGGCCGGTCTTTTCCCAGGGCAGGTTTTCCGGCAGGTTGACTTCCTGGATCCAGGGCTGGCCGGCGGTGAAGCCGAGGCTCTTGATGAACTTGGCGGCTGTCAGGATGGCATCCGGCGCGCTCTGCTTCAGGTTGACGTGACCGTCGCCATCGCCGTCCATGCCCTGCGCGATAATGTCTTCCGGCAGCATCTGCACCTGGCCGATTTCGCCGGCCCATGCACCGGTCGTCGTTTCCGGATCGAGGTCGCCATGCTGGACCATCTCGATGGCCGAGATCAGCTGCGGGCGGAACATTTCCGGGCGGCGGCAATCATGCGCCAGCGTCACCAGGGCGTTGCGGGTGTTGAAATCGCCCTGAACGGCGCCGAAGTCGGTTTCCATCGCCCAGAAGGCGGTGATCACCGGAGCTGGAACGCCGAATTCCTTGTCGGCCCGATCAAAGATCGCGGCATATTCCTTCATCTTCTTTGCGCCGATATCCAGCCGCGCCTTGCTGACAGTGCGCTGCGAGAATTCGGTAAAACTCTGCTTGAAGACACCCTGGGCGCGGTCGCGGCTCAGCACTTTTTCGGAAATCGCAGCACCGGCAAGGGCGCGATCCGCCACATCGGCCGGGATGCCCTTGGCAACAGCCTCAGCCTTGACGCCCTGCAGGAAGGTGGCGAGATCGCCGCCGCAGGCTTGTGCCGGTGTGGCTGGTGCCGCCGCCTGCTGCGCAAGCGCCGTTGAGGTCAAAAGGGTGAGGAAGCCGATCGAAAGAACGGAGCGCAGTGTGCTGCGTGTCATCGCAAGTCCTTGTTGTAAGGCCGGAAACCGGCTGAAAGCAGCGGAAATACGGCTGCTCGTATCTGGCGGAAAATATGGCAGCGTCTTTCGCACGGCAATGGGGCGGAAAGAAGAAATGACGCTGCGTTTCTATCAGTTTTGCGCCATTGCCTTGGGCTTGGAAACGGCCGCCACCCAGCTCTTCCAGTTCTTGTGCGAGCCGGCAAACACATTGATATCGGTATTGCCGCTGATGCCGGGGATGACGCCGGTGCTGGTATATTGCCAGAAGGCCCAGCGGCGCTCGGTGTAGATTTCCGTCGGGTGGGCTGCGACCGAGCGGACCCAGAAATGATAGTCCTTGAACTGGCCGACGAGATTGTCGCGGTGGAAATCGACCGAGGTATAGATGATCGGGCGCTTGCCGTAATAGGCTTCCAGCCGGTCCATGAAGCGCTTCATTTCGCTTTGCACGGTCAGGGCCGAGGGCCTGTAGCGGCACGTCTTGGATTCGCCGTTCCATTCGACATCGAGAACCGGAGGCAGGTAGACGGCGCTCTTGGGCACATTGGCGATGAACCAATCGGCCTGCTGGTCGGCTGTCGAACAGAAATAGTAGAAATGATAGGGCGCATAGGGCAGGCCGGCGGCACGCGCCTCTTGCCAGTATTCGTTGAACTTGGCGTCGATCCGGTCCTTGCCTTCGGTCGCCTTGATGAAGGCGAAGGAGACGCCGGAGGTCTTCACCTTGGCCCAGTCGATATCGCCCTGCCATTTCGAGACGTCGATGCCGTGGACCGTGTGATGCTGCGGCGTCTTTGCGCCAAAATCCTGCGGGTCCTTGTCCTGGAACTTGGGCGGGATCGATGCCGTGGAGACGAGATCGTAATCTGTCGATGTGCAGGCGGAAAGAAGCGAGACAATAGGCAGAAGAGCCAGGAATAGCCGGCGCATGAGGTTTCCGTTCTGAAACGATCGACGTTGCTGCCTCACGCGATGATATCCGCTGATGTGAATCCCCCAGGAGGCATGAACCTCATTTTCACCATATCATCGTAAAAATTGAGTTAGTTTCAAGCGGCAATTGCGAAAGCGGCCCGGCTAACCGTTAACACGGCCTGTTTACCGGTGACAAATCATGAAGCACGATGATGTCGCGGGGCTTGTGCCGGATCAGCTGCCGGTGCGCCGATAGGTGAATAGCCAGGCGTAGCCGCGTCCGATGGGGCGGAATTCCAAAGTGTCGCCGCGGTCTGCAGCAATGCCTCTGAGCACGCTCTCCATCGACGGGCGCGGCGTGACGTGAAAGCGGCGCAGCCAGGCCTGCAATCCGCGTTTGAAGAATACTGGCAGGCGTTCCTGCTGGCCGAAATCGGCGATATGCAGCGATCCGCCGGGATTGAGTGCTGCGATGGCTGCGCCGATCGCCTTTTCCCAGTCCGGGATCATCGACAGGGCATAGGATATGACGATCCGGTCGAAACCGGCTTCTCCGAATTCGGCTGCCTTAAAATCGGAGGCATCGGCGACGCGCAGCACCGTCCCGGTACGGCCGGGCCTGCTCAATTTCGCTTCGGCGGACACCAGCATTTCTGCTGAGATATCCAGCCCGAACAGCCGCGCATGCGGGAAACGATTGCCGATCAGCGCCAGATTGCGGCCGGTGCCGCAGCCGACTTCCAGAACGCTGGCGCCAGCTGGAACGTCCAGCTCGCGGATCAGCGTGTCGCGGCCGAACAGATAATATTTGCGGGTCAGGTCGTAGAAATGCCGCTGGGTGCGATACATCCGGTCCATGCGCTCGGCATGGCTGCCGCCTGCACCGGTCTCGATCGCCGTCATGCCGTCTTCCTGTAGATGTGGAAGCCGCCATAGATGGCCGAGCGGTCCTTGAGATTGAGCGCCTGCGACTGCTCGCCATCATACTGCCATTGGCCAAGCACGTTTTCGGAGACGCGGCCCTCCAGAATGCTGGCTTCGGCGGCCGTGCGGAAGATGACCATGGCGCCCTCCGCCGATGTGCGGGTGATTTCGCTCCACAGGTCGTTCAGCTGCCGGTCGTTCATCCAGTCCTGCGCATCGAGCAGCACGTAGCGATCGACGGAGCCGGCGGCTTTCCTGGCCAGGAGTTCGGTGAAGCTTTCGTGATGAACATGCACGCGCCCGGCATTGTTGCGGATGGTCTCGTGGCGGCCGGCGTGCAGATAGTCCGGCAGGTCGCCTTCATGCGGCAGCGGGTAACGGCGGGCGAAGGCCTGCCAGGCGAAGTAGTTGTCCTTCAGCGGAAAATGGCAGCAGAGCTTTTCCAGCCGGTGGCGCAGGACGCCGGCGAGTGATTTTTCCGCGCTGAGGCTTGCCAGTTCGTCGAACTGCTGCGGCGGAATGCCAAGGCCGAACAGCGAGCTCTTGCGGCTGGTGATCCAGCGGATGACCGGGCGGTCGAACAGCGGGGAAAGCCGTTCGTCGAAGAACTGGCGCTGCTCGCGCATCGAGCGGGCATTGGCAAGTTCGCTCGGATCGACGCCGTGCAGGCGCGCCAGGAGATGACCAAGGCCGATGAAGCGGCCGAGCAGGCCGGTGCGGTAAATGTTCTTCCCAAAGACAGTGATGCGGCGCTGGCCGGTCAGGCTGCGGGCATTCCAGTATTGGCGGGTTGCATTGTCGAGCTTCGGCGCAATGAAGAGATCATAGGCCTGGACGTTGCTGGCATTATCATGCCGGGCGAGGAAGCGGACGATATCCGCATGGCCCGGAAGATGGCGGAACGCGGCGAGCTTCAAGCGGTTCAGCGCCACGTGATGCCGGTTGAGATCGACCACATCAATGCGCTCGGGGGCTGCCGAGAGATAGGCGAGCATGTTGCAGCCGCCCGATCCGATGGTGACGATATGATGTTCCGGGCGTAGCTGCATCGCCGCCATATCGACGGCCGGATCCTCCCAGATCTGGGGGTAGACGAGGCCGGTGAAGAGCAGGCCGAACAGACGTTCCGACAGGCCTTCCAAACTCAGCGCCTTGTGCTGGATCAGCGCGGTTTTCAGCTTGCGGTTCCGTTTGCCGTAGCCTGCATCGGGTGCGAGATCGGTCATGTCTGCCTGCCATCCGTTGACGTTGGATGGAGCTTCTAAGACGAGTCCGCTACATTTTGATGACGGCAAATTTCTATGAATTCTTACCCGTAAGAATTGATTAAACCTGTCTATGTTAGGTAGAATAAGTTTTTCGGGGCGCTAACATGATGTTAAAGGCTTTTCTGCCGAAGTCCGAGCAGCGGTATGCTGTGATGGGCGCGGCGATCGGGGCATTGTTTCCGGCAGTTGGTATTATTTATGATAGCATGAGCGGCAATGCTCACGGATTTTTGGGCAGCGGCACGCTGGCCGCATCGCATGTTTCACTCGTCCTGATGCCGCTTGTCTGCGGTCTGTTCTTTTACCAGCGCGGGCGCACGCAAAGCCGGCTGTTGGACGAGCTTGAGCTGCGCCGCAAGACGGAAGAAAACCTGTCGCATATCGTCCACACCGATCAGCTGACCGGCATGGCCAACCGGGTGGCGCTGGAGCGCGATCTTCGCGACATTCTTGCCACCGGGCCGGTGCCTGCGGGCCGTACCGCTCTTTTGATGCTGGACCTCGACCGTTTCAAATTCGTCAATGATTCCATGGGGCATGATGCCGGAGACGCCTTGCTCGTGGCGCTCGGCAGGCGGCTGATCCAGGCGATGTCGGGGATTGCTTCGGTCTACCGGATGGGGGGCGACGAGTTTGTCATCGTCGTCGCAGGGTCTCCCTCCGACGGCAAGCTTGACGATATCTGCGTGACCATCAAGGGGCTGTTTGCCGAACCGTTCCAGCTTGCGTCCGCGCAGTTCTGGACGGGCGGCAGCATCGGCGTTGCCTATGTGGAACCGGACGACCCGTCGATTTCCGCAGTGCTCAAACGCGCCGATCTCGCGCTCTACAAGGCCAAGGAAATTGCCGGCAACAGCCACGTGGTCTACGCGCCCGATATGGCCGAGGAGGCAACACGCAAGGGTGAGATCGAGTACGACCTGTCCCGCGCTCTGGCGGCCGGTGAATTCTACCTGGAGTATCAGCCGATCGTCGGGATCGAAAGCCGGGCTATCCGCGCCTTTGAAGCACTGATTCGCTGGCGCCACCCCGACAAGGGCATCATTCCGCCCGATCATTTCATCGCTTCTGCCGAAAAGACCGGGCTTATCTTGCCGATCGGCAACTGGGTTCTGCGGACCGCCTGCCTGGAGGCGGCGCGGTGGCCGGCCCCGACCGGCATTGCTGTCAATGTCGCCGGCGACCAGTTCAAGGATCGGGCTTTCGTTCCGCATGTGAAGGCATGCCTCGCTGAGGCGGGACTTGCGCCCGGCCGCCTGACCATCGAGGTCACCGAATCGATCTTTTACGTCGATGCGGCCATTATCAGCGACAGCCTGACGGAGCTTCGGGCGCACGGCGTGCGCATTGCGCTTGACGATTTCGGCATCGGCTTTTCGTCGATCAACAATCTCCGGCGCTTCCCGCTCGACCAGCTCAAGGTCGATCGCTCGTTCACGCAGGCAATGCTTGGCAATCAGCGGGATGCCGAAATCGTCGATATCATCCTGCAGCTGGGAAACACGTTCCAGGTCTCCACCACCATAGAGGGTATCGAAACCGAGGGGCAGATGGAATTCGTGCGCGCGCTCGGTGCTTCGGAAGCGCAGGGCTATCTGATTTCGCGGCCTGTGTCGGCGGAGGGGGCGATGGCCATCCTGAAGCGCGAACCGGAGCAGCTGGCGGCACGATCCATCGGTTAGGGCCTCATTTCCTGTATGAGGCTTCAGAAACATGTTTAGCGTCAATGTGATTGCCACAAAGCCTTCCTAAATGCGTGAAATCCTGTTTCTGTAAAATTAGCGAAGCAGGGGCGATGCGCATGCGGAAAAACAGGTGGTTCTGGCTCGCGGGCTCGGTCTCGGCAGCGTTGGCTGCCGTGGCGGGCTGGCTTGTCGTCGCCCCGCCGGACCTTCTGCGGATCGGTGACGGTTATGCGGCCAAGATTGTGTGCTCGAACGTTTTCATCGCAGACAGGGACGCCAATGCCGTTCTTGCCGATGATGTCCAGGCGCCGGGACACCCGCTTTTGCGGCTGGTGCGGATTTCCGTCGATGATACCCGAAAGACAGTGACGGCGCGCCTGTTCGGTTTTGCAGCGCCCGGCCGGGCGATCTATCGCGAGGGGCTCGGCTGCACCAATGTGACCGAGGGCGAATTTGCAGCCTTTCCGGGCAACAGGCAGCTGCGCCGCCGGCCGTCGCAATCGGACGAGGGCAAGCCCTGGCCGGATGGGAGCGGCACGGCGATCAACCCGGCAGTCCAGACACTTTTGACCGATCCGCAGCTGGTCGGCCCCGGCATGCGCGCCGTCGTCGTCGTCAAGGATGGCAGGATCGTTGCGGAAAATTACGGCGAAGGCTTCAACAGCGCGACGCCTTTGCTTGGCTGGTCGATGACCAAGTCGGTGACGGCTGCGCTGATTGGCCTTCGAATCCGCGACGGCCAGATGGCGCTTGATCGTACCGAGCTTCTGCCGCAATGGCGAAACGATCCGCGCAGCCAGATCAAGCTGGCCGATCTGATGGCCATGCAGAGCGGGCTTCAATTCAACGAGGGCTATGGCGACGTCGCCGACGTCACGCGCATGCTCTATCTGGAAGGCGACATGGCCAGTTTCTCGGCGTCCAAGCCGCTGGAGGCAAAGCCGGGCGAACGCTTCAGCTATTCCAGCGGCACGACCACCATCCTGTCGCGGCTCTGGATGGACACGTTCGGCAGCGTGCGCGAGGCGCTGACCTTTCCGCGCGCCGCGCTCTTCAGGCCGCTCGGCATGAACAGTGCGGTGTTGGAGCCGGACGCGCACGGAACCTTCGTCGGCTCTTCCTATATGTATGCGACGGCGCGTGACTGGGCGCGCTTCGGCCTCTTCCTGCTTCAGAATGGCAGCTGGAACGGTGAGCAATTGCTGCCGCAGGATTTCGTCAGCTATATGCGCACGCCGACCCAGGCCTCCGGCGGCCGCTATGGGGCAGGGCAGGTCTGGACCAAGTTCGGAAATGACGGCGGCCCGCCCTTGCCCGGCGATGCCTATTGGATGCAGGGGCATGACGGCCAAAGCGTCATGCTGGTACCCTCACATGGTCTTGCGGTCGTGCGTCTGGGATTGACGCCGTCCCGCAGCGGCTATGACGTGCGCCAGCTGCAGGCCAAAATAATAGAGGCGGTCAACTGACCGCCCCTGAAGTTAAAATTTCGAATTGAAATTCAAAAGACGAAGGCTTTGCGGCCTTACCGCATGCCGAGCGTGTCAAGCAGGCCCTTGCGCTTGGCGTGGTAATAATAGCCGCTGGCATAGAGCTTGACTGCGCCGTCGTTCTGGTTGTCGGCCACCATCCAGGCGCCGGCCAGATATTTCGTGGCATATTTCAGATTGGTTTCGGCATCGAACAGGCCTTCAGCCGGGCCTTCATAACCAAGACCCTTGGCCGTGTTGTAGCGGATCTGCATCAGGCCGTAATTGCCGGAGTGATAGGCGCGCGGATTGTAGGTGCTTTCGCGCTTCACGACGCGGTGAACCAGGTCTTCCGGGATATTGTTGAGCTTGGCGTAATAGGTGATGAGACGATCGAGTTCCGGGCGCGAGCTGGTCGGCTTCTGCGTGATGCCGAGGGACGCGGGGATCGATTTGGCCATGGCATAGGCGCTGGCACCAATCGACGGCTTGGCAACGGGAACGATCATGCGCTTGGCGACCAATGTTTCCAGGCCCATGGGTTCGCCGGTATCGAAATCCGATTCCATCGCGGCCATCATCATGCCTTCGGGAATCTGCGGCACGCGATCGGATTTTGCCGATGCTTGTGCGTTTGCGGTTTCCGGCACAATGGCAGCCGAAGCGGCCTGCGCGGCTGCGGATGTCTGGGGCGCCACCAGTGCATTGGCGGCCACCGCGGGAACCGCAGCCGGGTTGGCAGCCGCAGTAGTCTGTGCCGGTGCTGTTTCGCCGGGCTTCATCATCGCTGTTTCAGCTGCAAGCGCTGCCGCTGTGGCCGATGCTGCGCCGTCCGGGGCCGGCAAAGCGTAGGCCGTCATTTCCGTTCCGGGTTTTGGCAGCGGGGTGACCGTCTGCACTGCCATCAGCTGTTCCATCGGCGTTCGCTCGACGCTCGAACAACCGGTAACCAGCGATACCGAGATCAGGGCGCAGGCTGTAACAGCCGGTTTTGAAACGGAAAAACGGAAATTCGCCATGCTGTCACTTTCGTGCTGTCAGGCCCCACAGCCCTATGCAAATCAGCAGCCAGAGGCCACCATGCGCTGGATGTCATTAACCTATGAGACGCTGCACCGCAAGCGTGGGACGCTTTTTCAGGTGCCGGCGCGCCGCAAACCGGCCGTCAGAAGGCCCGCGCCGATCAAAAGCGACCCGCCCGCGCGGTTGACGATGGCCTGAACTTTGGGCTTTCGAATCGTCTGGCGCGCCGCCGAAGCCATCAGTGCGTAGAGCGTCGCATTCAGGGTCGCGAGCACCAGGAACGTGGTCTCGAAGATCATCATCTGGTTGAACAGTGGGCGGCTGAGATCGAGGAACTGCGGCAGGAAGGCCACGAAAAACACGATGCTTTTCGGGTTGAGCGCCGTGACCACGTAGGTGTGCAGGAAGATGCGCAAGGGGCGCTCTGCCGGGACCGACATCGTGCCGTCGGCAGCCTCGGTTGCGATCGACGCGCGCCAGAGCTTGATGCCGAGCCAGATGAGATAGGCGGCGCCCACCCATTTCAGGACGGTGAAAACCGCAGCCGATGTGGCGAGCAGCGCGCCAAGGCCGAGCATCGAGGCGGTCATTGCGGTGAAATCACCGAGGGCTACGCCGGCGACCGTGGCGGTCGCTACCTTGCGGCCGTGACCGAGCGCATAGGAGATGACGAGCAGGATCGTCGGGCCGGGAATGGCAAGCAGGATGGCGGAGGCGGCAACGAAGGCCAGCCAGTGTTCGATCGACATGAAAACGGCTCCGTTTGGGTGTGGCGTCCGATCGAGGAAGCCATGCGCAAACGAAGCCGTCAATAGGCGTTTATGAGCCAGATATCAGTTCGCCGGCAACCATTTTTGGCCGATCACGTCCATGACCTCGCCAAACCATTTGACCGAGGTGTCGAAGTGCTTGCCGCCGCGGATGCGCGGGAATTCGATCGTGCGCAGTTTGCCGCCCTGGTCCTCGTCGTGACCGGTGACGCCGGAGATCTTGTTCAACGCGCTTTCGACCGCGAGATCGACCATGCCCTGAATGAGGCGCAGGTCGTCGGCATTGGCCGGTGCCGAACGGGCATAGTAGCCGGACTTCTGCACCATCGAGCGTTCGGCACCCAGGAGCGCTGCGAACTGCTTGGAGAACCAGCCGCCGACATTGATCGTGTCGATCTTCACATGGCCGAAGGCGTCGCGCTTGACGGATTCACCGGCTGCTTCGCGCTCGGCAACGACGGCATCGAGGCAGGCGCCTTCCGAAACGAACAGCGTGACGAAGCCCGTCTTGTCCATGATGGCGCGCAGACGCTGGGATTCGGCTTCCAGATTGAACGCGGTCTCGGGCAGGTAGAGGCCGTCGATATTCTTCATCTGCCGGTTCATCATGAAGCCATCGACAAATTCGCGGTCGTCGATGTGCTGGATATAGGAGCGGGCGGTGGCCGCAGTCAGCCAGCCGCAATGGCGGCCCATGACTTCATGCACGACGAGCGTGCGCGGTGCGGCACTCTGTTCGTTGCTGACATTGTCGAAGAACTTGGCGCCGTATTCGGCTGCCGTCCAGGCGCCGAGCGACTGGCGGATCGGCACGACGTCGTTATCGACGGTCTTGGGCAGGCCGACGACGGTGAGGTCGTACCCGTTGGCGCCGAGATAGGCGGCAAGGTCTGCGGCAGTCGTGTTGGTGTCGTCGCCGCCGATCGTGTGCAGGATGGTGATGCCGTCGGCAGCCAGCCGTTCGGCCGCGACGCGCAACGGGTTCTGGCCTTCCTTGACCAGGCCACGCTTGATGCAATCGGCGGTGTTGGTGAGCTTTACCCGGCTGTTGCCGATCGGCGAGCCGCCATGGCGGTGCAGGATATGCGCCTTTTCGCGCATGTCGCGGGTGATTTCGATGCGGTCGGCCAGCAGAAGGCCCTGATAGCCGGAACGGTAGGCAACCAGTTCGATATCCGGCGCGATGTCGGTATAGCGCTCGATCAGGCCACCCACGGCGGAGGACAGACACGGCGCGAGCCCGCCTGCGGTCAGCATTGCAACTTTCTGTTTGGCCATGGAGTCCTCCTTGGAGATTGCGGCACGATCGTTCGCGGTTTCTCTAGCGCAATTCCCATGGAAGTTAAATGACATGCTGCAGGTATCACGGTGGATGGTGCAGCCAGGCCGGAAGATCAGGGCCGGGCGATTGCCTTTGGGCAAAAAAACGAACCGGAAACTTCAGCGGAACGGCCGGTCATCTACCCATGATAGGACCGGTTCTGCGTAAAATGTGTCGATGGGAATGGACGGTCACGGCAGCGCCTGCTACAATAATGAGGTGCCATCACAAATTCGTCATTTCGGCCAAATGCGCGGGTTTGCCGCCTTGCAATATGCCGCAACATCTGGTCATGCTGTTTGGTGAGCTGCACGAATACCGTGGCGGCACAGCCGTGCGAGCCACCCTGCATTTGCGCATGGACGCGCTGCCCGTGCCATACCACCGCAACGACGTGGATCAGCCAACAATGGGAAAGAACGTGCCTATGTCATTCTGGGATAGCATCCTCAGCATCGTCACCGCGACGGGCAATGCGCTCGCCGGTGTCATCGAAGCTGTGCGGACGCTGTTTGAAGGTGATCCGGAAACCCGCCGCAAGGTGGCGTTTTCCGTCGCCATGATCGCGCTGTCCGCCAAGATGGCAAAAGCCGACGGCATCGTCACCGAGGCTGAAGTGTCGGCGTTCCGCGATATTTTCAAGTTTCCCGATGACCAGGCGCAGAACGTCGCCCGGCTTTACAATCTCGCCCGTCAGGACGTTGCGGGCTATGAGGCCTATGCCGAAAAACTGGCGTCGCTTTGCGTGTCCTGCGATCAGAATTGCCCGGTGCTCGAAGATATTATCGACGGGCTCTTCCATATCGCCAAGTCCGACGGCGCTGTGCATGAGAAGGAATTGAACTTCCTGACGCGGGTTGCCGAGATTTTCCACATCAAGGAAGAGCGTTTCCAGGAGATCATGGCCCGCCACGTCCACAGCGCCGGTGCCGATCCCTACAAGATCCTCGGCGTTTCGCCGAAGGACGATTTCTCGATCATCCGCAAGCGGTACCGCGTGCTGGTATCGGAGAACCACCCCGACGTCTTGGTCGCCCGGGGCGTTCCCCAGGAATTGCAGGCGATCGCCAACGATCGCATGGCAGAATTGAACGCCGCCTATGAGGCGATCGAGAAAGAACGCCGCGCCGCATGACGGACTTCGCCTGTGACTATCCCGCCGCACGCTTCGTGCCGTCGCCCAACCATGGCGAAAGGGCAGGCGGGCTGAAGCCCGACATGATCATCCTGCATTATACCGGCATGCCGACAGCGGCGGCAGCGCTCGACTGGCTCTGCCGAGAGGAAAGCCAGGTCTCCAGCCACTATTTCGTTCACGAGGACGGACGCGTCGATCAGCTGGTCCCTGAGGACCGCCGCGCCTGGCATGCGGGCAAGAGCATCTGGAAGGGCGAGACCGACATCAATTCGCACTCGATCGGCATCGAAATCGCCAATGCCGGCCATCCCGGCGGGCTGCCTGATTTCCCGTCCGTGCAGATCGATGTGGTCGTCGAACTGTGTCGAAACTGCGGCAAACGCTGGTCGATCGCCCCTGAGCGGGTGCTGGCCCACAGCGATATCGCCCCTATTCGCAAGGTTGATCCGGGAGAAAAATTTCCCTGGGAACGGCTGCATGCCGGCGGTGTCGGGCATTGGGTTCCACCGGCGCCGATCGGCGGCGGCAGATTTTTCCAGCGCGGCGACCAGGGCCAGCCCGTCGAGGCCGTGCAGACGATGCTCTCGCTCTACGGCTACGGAATTGAAGTGACAGGTGTTTTCTGCGAGAAAACCGAGGGTGCTGTGGCGGCATTCCAGCGCCATTTCCGCCCTTCTCAGGTCGATGGCATCGCCGATATTTCGACGCTCGACACGCTGCACAGACTGCTGTCCGGCCTGCCGGATTTTAGCCGCTGACCCTCGCGTCCCGGCAGTGATTCCGCTGTCCGTTTCATGCCGTCTCCAGACTAATTTTGTGCACTGCCACATCATCACCATGATGCCGGGGTCTTTTGCGGCCGTACCGAACCGCAGGTAATTCTGGCCTCCAGCCCTTCCTGTTGATGACGAAAATCGGGATGCGAGACGGCAGGGCGGGGTGCGCCCTGAAAGCCGCGGCGCCTGAAAGTGGAGACTTCAAACTAAATGAGAATATCGCATCTTGCTGCGGCTGCGGCATGCTTCTGCATGCTGTTTTCCGGGGTTGAAACGTCGTATGCCGGGGGCACCGACAAGACCATCACATCCTCCATCAAGCCTGTCACCCGTACAACCGGTTATCCCGCACCGGGCGTCACCTCGCTCAAGACCTCCGCCTATAGCGGCCTGATCCAGACATATGCCAAGCAATATGGCGTGCCCGTCGATCTCGCCCATGCGGTGATCAAGGTCGAGAGCAATTTCAATCCGAAGGCACGCGGAAGTGCTGGTGAGGTGGGTCTCATGCAGATCAAGCCCGCCACGGCCCGGATGATGGGGTATTCCGGCGGCAAGCGCGGCCTGTTCGATCCCGAGACCAACATCAAGTTCGGCATGAAATATCTCGCCATGGCGCATGAACTGTCCGGCGGTTTCACCTGCGGCACGATCCTGCGCTACAATGCCGGGCACGGTGCCAAGAAGATGAACCCGGTGTCGCGCCGCTATTGCGGCAAGGTGCAGGCGATCATCGACTGAACTCTCCAAGACCGGAATTTTTTCCAGTTCGCGGGTGCCAGCCGGCCGATGCCATGATATTGCGCAAGGACCATTTTCCAAGGGTGCGATATGGCAGACACATTCGATTTCATCATTGTTGGCAAGGGCATGATGGGGGCAGCGGCTGCCCGGCACCTGGCACGCAGCGGCGCCAAGATCGCATTGATCGGGCCGGACGAGCCGGAAGACTGGGCAAGCCATGGCGGTGTCTTCAGCAGTCACTACGACAATGGCCGCATCACCCGCACGATCGATCCGGACCCGGTCTGGGCGCTTCTGGCGCAGCGGTCCATCGAACGCTACGCCGAGATCGCGGCAGAGAGCGGTGTCGAATTCTACAGCGAGGCCGGCTGCCTGATCGCCGCGCCCTTGCCGGGTGGGGCGGACCATACGCTCGACCATGTGATTGCCGCCCGCAACCGTCTCGGGGTGGAGGCGCCCTTCGTCAGCGAGCGGGATCTTGAAGGGCAGTTTCCCTGGTTCCGGTTTCCGGCGGGCTATGGCGGCGTGTTCGAGCCGCGCAATGCCGGCCACATCAATCCGCGCGCGCTGGTCAAGGCGCAGGTCATCCTGGCGGAAAAAGCCGGTGTGACGGTCGTGCGCTCCGAGGTTTCGGCCGTTGCCCGTGTCGGCAGCGCCGTCAATGTCGCGACGGTGGATGGCGCCATCTTCAGGGGTGGCCGCGCGATCATCGCTGCCGGGGGATTTTCGATTTCCGGGCCGCTTCTCGCCCGGCCGCTGGATCTGACCGTCAAGGCGCGCACCGTGCTGTTTGCCGAGGTGGGGGAGGCCGATCTGCAGCGGTTTGCGGCAATGCCGTCGCTGATCGGCTCGGCGCTCGAGCAGGACGAGAGCTATTATCTCCTGCCGCCGATTCTTTATCCCGACGGCAAGCATTATATCAAGATCGGTGGCGATCCCAGCGACGTCCATATCGGCTCCGAGCCTGAGGTTCGCGCCTGGTTCAGGGGCGAGGCCAACCGGTCCGCAGCCGATCATATGGCTGCCTTGCTGTCGCGCGTCATGCCGTCGTTTGTGCCGGCGTCGCTGAAGTGGAGCCCTTGCGTCACCACGTTCACGCGCCACGGTTATCCCTATATCGGCTTTGCCGATACGGATCGCATCGCCGTGTTGACCGGCGGCAACGGGACGGCGGCCAAGAGTTCGGACGAGATCGGCCGGCTCGGGGCGTCGCTGCTTCTCAATGGCGTGCTTGATGCCAGCGAATACGATAGCGATTTTGCCGTCTGCTTCCGGTAGGATGACGCCGTTGCCAGCTTTTTGCTTTTGCCGCTTTCAATTGGCTGGCACCTCGGCTATGCACCGCGTGCCAGTTGGCCGGGCAGCCGCGCTCCGCTAGGACCGAAAGGTTGCGGGGGGAGGAAAGTCCGGGCTCCACGGAAAAACGGTGCCGGATAACGTCCGGCGGGGGCGACCCCAGGGAAAGTGCCACAGAGAGAATACCGCCTGCCTTGGCAGGTAAGGGTGAAAGGGTGGGGTAAGAGCCCACCGCACGCATGGCAACATGGGTGGCAAGGCAAACCCCACCGGGAGCAAAACCGAATAGGGATGACGTGGTTCGCGCAAGCGTTCCGGCCTTTTCCGGGTCAGTCATCCGGGTGGGTTGCAGGAGGCAGCGCGCAAGCGTTGTCCCAGATGAATGGCTGCCACGTTCCGGCTTTCGGGCCGGAGCCATACAGAACCCGGCTTACAGGCCAACTGGCAATTTCCCTTATTTTTCAAGTTTACGGATGGCGGTTTTCAAAATCGCTTATCTGCTTGAATAGCCATATCAATTATAAATTACTTAAATAATATATATGGAATCACTGAAGCGGAATTCGCCGGTGAATCCAAAGTCTTGACTGTGCATTTGTAACCATTTGTTAAACTTAACAGACTATCAATATTTGCTGACGACGCGTGCCCAAATAGACCAATTCCCATTGACGCCCATATGGTCCCATGTTATCCCAGTCATGCACTGCACACGGGCTGATTCAAGCCTACTCACCGCAAGTTTCGGAGGTGCTCCGCAAGGGGTTTTCGAACGGGCATGTCGCCCGGCTGTGGGGTGTTGCGCGTCCTTTTGATGGTGTGTGTGGGCTGTTGGGGCTGGCGTGCCCACCGGGAACGGCTGTATCGTGTCATGAACCGCTTCCTTTCGCATGCGACAAACCGGATCGATTCCAAGGGGCGGGTTTCTGTTCCCTCGATGTTTCGTTCCGTCTTGTCGGCGCTCGATATCCGGGAGCTTTACTGCTTTCAGGATTTCGTCTTTCCGGCTATCAGCGCCGGCGGTCCGGATTTGCTGGACCGGTTCGAAAGGCAAATCAGCAGCGAGGATCCGTTCTCGCCGCAGGCCAATCAGATGTCGCTCCTGGTTCATGGGGGCGGGGTCTTCATGAAGCTCGACCAGGAAGGCCGGTTGATGGTCACGGATTTTATCCGCGATTTCACCGGCATCGACACGGAAGTCACTTTCGTGGGGCGGGCGGATCATTTTCAGCTGTGGGCGCCGCATGTTTTTGCGCAAACGCAGGCAGCGGCACGGGAAGAGCACAGATTGCGAGGTCTGCGTTCGGGCTAGAGTGGAGAGGCGGAATGATGACGGATCAAGGCACAGGTTTTACTGATGCCGAAGGCGGACCGGTCCGTCACATTCCGGTTCTTCTCCCCGAGGTTCTCGCCAGTCTGGATATTGCTCCAGGCAAGATCATTCTTGATGGCACGTTTGGCGCTGGCGGCTATACGTCGGCGATCCTTGCTGCCGGTGCCGATGTGATCGCGCTTGACCGCGATCCGGCCGCCATTCTCGGCGGTCAGCCGCTGGCGGAAGCCAGTGCCGGGCGCCTGACGCTTGTTCAGTCGCAGTTTTCCGATCTGGCGCAGCACGCCCCGGCCGATGGCCTGGATGGCATCGTGCTCGATATCGGCGTTTCCTCGATGCAGATCGACGAGGCGGATCGCGGTTTTTCCTTTCAGCGCAAGGGCCCGCTCGACATGCGCATGTCGTCTTCCGGTGTCTCTGCCGCCGATGTCGTCAACAGGGCCAAGGTCACCGATCTCACCCGGATTTTCGGCTTTCTCGGCGAGGAGCCGCAGTCGGGCCGCATCGCGCGCGCCATCGAAAAGCGGCGTCTCGAAGAGCCGTTCGTCACGACCCGTGATCTTGCCGGGCTGATCGAAGTGGTCACGCCGCGCAAGGCCAAGGACAAGATCCATCCCGCCACGCGCGTCTTCCAGGCGCTGCGCATCTTCGTGAATGACGAACTTGGTGAACTGGCCGGAGCGCTGTTTGCGGCCGAACGTGCGCTGAAGCCCGGCGGACGGCTGACGGTTGTCACGTTCCACTCGCTGGAAGACCGGATCGTCAAGAAATTCTTTCAGGACCGCGCCGGCAAGGCATCGGGCTCGCGGCATCTGCCGATTGCCCATGAACGCGCGGCAACCTTCGCACCAGTTGGCAAGTCTATGGTGGCGGCAAGCGAAGAAGAAGCGTCGCGCAATCCGCGCGCCCGGTCCGCCAAGATGCGGGTCGGTGCGCGTACAGAGGCCCCGCCCGAGGCAGATGACCTATCCATTTTCGATTTGCCGAACCTTGCAAGCCTTGGAAAGATGGGGGGCTGAGAGATGTTGCGTAGTTTTGACATCGTCCTGATCGTCGTCATGACAGCCGCTGCCACGGTCACCTACACGATCAAGCATCAGGCCGAAAACAAGCTTGAGGAAGTGCGCAAGCTCGAAGCAGGCATTAAGCTTGAGGAAGACACGATCGATCTCCTGCGGGCAGACTGGGCGCTGCTGACGCAGCCGAACCGGCTGGAGAAGCTGGTCGGCGTCTACCAGCAGGACCTGCAGCTTTCGCCCACCGATCCGACCCAGCTTTCCCGGCCCGAGGAATTGCCGATGCTGAGGGCGGACCTGCCGCCCCCGGCCGATGTTCTGGAGGCGATGGGGCTGGCGAAGGCCAAGACCAAGGGCAATGCCAAATCGAAGAAGCCGGTGGCTGACACCGACGATATCGCAACAGGTTCGGTGGAGCGCTGATGTCCTTTCTCTCCCGCATCATGGTCGTCAAGAGCAAGGCGCACTTCTCCGCTGGCGGCAACAATCATCCGGGCGATCTCGGCCGGCCGTTCGAGGGAACGCGCAAGCGGACCAGTAACCAGGCGAAAAGCCGCGTCGCCATCGTGATCGCCAGCTTCACGGCCGTCTACTGCATCATCGGCGGCCGCCTCGTGCAATATGGCTTGGCCCAGCCGGAGATGGTCTCCAGCATTGGCCGTGCCGATAATCTGATGGCATCGCGCCCGGATATTCTCGATCGCAACGGGGAAATCCTGGCGACCGATATCCGCACCGTGTCGCTCTATGCGGAGCCGCACAAGATTGTCGATGCCGACGAGGCCGTCGAGCAGCTTTCCACCGTTCTGCCGAGCCTCAACGTCGCTGATATCTACAACAAGCTGAAATCCCCATCGCGCTTCCAGTGGCTTCGCCGCCAGTTGACGCCGAAGCAGCAGAGCGAAATTCTGGCGCTCGGCATTCCCGGCATCGGCTTCCGGCCGGAAAAGCGCCGCTTCTATCCGGGCGGCGCCACCGCCTCGCATATTGTCGGCCATGTCAATGTCGACAATCGCGGCATTGCCGGCATGGAGCGCTGGATCGACAACCAGGGGCTTGCCGATCTCGCCGCCATCGGCATGACCAGCGATGCCAAGCTCGAGCCGGTCAAGCTGTCGATCGACCTGCGCGTCCAGAACATCCTGCGCGATGTCGTCGTCGATGCGATGACCAAGTTCCGCTCGATTGCCGCCGGTGGCGTGGTGATGGATGTGACAACCGGCGAAATTCTCGCCATGGTTTCCTATCCCGATTACGATCCGAACAAGCCGGCCGATGGCGCCAAGGAAGGCTGGATGAACCGCATGTCGAACGGCACGTTCGAGATGGGATCGACGTTCAAGTCGTTTACGACGGCGATGGCGCTTGATTCGGGTAAGGTAAAGCTGACCGATAGCTTCGATGCGACCAACCCGATCCGCATCGGCGGCTTCACCATCAAGGACTTCCACGGCAAGCGCCGGGTCCTGACTGTGCCGGAAATCTTCCAGTATTCGTCCAATATCGGCACCGCCAAGATGGCCGACCTTGTCGGCATCGAAGGTCACAAGGAATTCCTGACCCGTATCGGGCTGCTGACCAGAATGCAGACGGAACTGCCGGAAGTGAAGATGCCGAGCCAGCCGCGCGAATGGAAGAAGATCAATTCGATCACCATCTCGTTCGGCCACGGCGTCTCCACCACGCCGCTGCAAACGGCCGTGGCCGGGGCAGCGCTGCTGAACGGTGGCAATCTGATCGAGCCGACCTTCCTGCCGCGTACGCCCGAGCAGGCGCAGGCGGCCTCCACCAAGGTCATCAAGCAATCCACCAGCGACGACATGCGCTTCCTGTTCCGCTGGAACGGCGTCAACGGTTCGGGCCGCAATGCCCGCGTGCCCGGCTTCAATGTCGGCGGCAAGACCGGGACGGCCGACAAGGTCGTCAACGGCCGCTATTCGAACGATGCCAACTTCAACGCATTTCTCGCCGGCTTTCCGATCGACAAGCCGCGCTATGTGGTGCTGACCTTTATCGACGAGCCGAAGACCGACAAGGGCAATGGTGCGGCACTGGCAGGCAATACGGCAGCGCCGATGGTGCATGACATCATCAGCCGGTCGGCGCCGCTTCTCGGCGTAGAGCCGAAATTCGGCGAAGACGGTTCTGCCTTGCTTGTGTCTTATTGACCATGGAATGACAATCTTGAGGATTCGCCGCCCGGCGGGTCGGTATAACTGAAAAGTGCATCCATGAAGATCAAAGACCTGATCGGGAAGGATTTCCCGGAAATTGCGGCACAGCTGGACAATGCGGCCGGTGATATCGATATCGCCGCGATCACCGCCGACAGCCGGCAGGTTGCGCCGGGGTCTTTGTTCGTGGCCGTTGCAGGCAGCAAGGCCGACGGCAAGGGCTTTATCGACGAGGCGATCAGCCGGGGCGCCGCAGCCGTCGTCACAGGCGTGAAATCTGCGGGTGACACGCCGGTTCCGGTTCTCTCCGCCTTCACGCCGCGCCGCGTGCTCGCGATTGCCGCCGCCAACTTTTACAGCCGCCAGCCCGATACGATGGTTGCCGTCACCGGTACGGCGGGCAAGACCTCGGTTGCGTCCTTTGCCCGGCAGATCTGGGCGCATGCGGGTTTTGCAGCCGCGATGATCGGCACCACCGGCGTGATCGCGCCGGGCCGCAACGATTATGGCTCGCTGACGACGCCCGATCCTGTCTCCCTGCACAAGCTTCTGGCCGAACTTGCCGATTCAGGCGTCACCCATGCGGCGATGGAAGCCTCCAGCCATGGATTGGACCAGAACCGCCTCGATGGCGTACGCCTTGCCGCCGCCGGGTTCACCAACCTTGGCCGCGATCACATGGATTACCATCCGACCATCGAGGACTACATGGCCGCCAAGATGCGGCTGTTCGACGGAGTCCTGCCCAAGGGCTCGCCGGCCGTCATCTTTTCCGACGATGCCTGGTCGGGGCAGGCGATTGCTGCGGCACGGGCTGCCGGGCATCTGGTGCTGACCGTCGGCCGCAAGGGCGACTACCTGTCGCTGAAACGCGTCGAGCATTTCCGTCACAAGCAGATTGCCGAGATCCATGTCGGCGACGAAATTTTCGAAGTGCATGTGCCGCTGGCCGGCGATTTCCAGATCTCGAATGCTTTGGTTGCGGCCGGGCTTGCCATGTCGACCGGCGTCAGCGCCAGGGCGACCATGGCGGCGCTTGAAAAGCTGCAGGGTGCGTCCGGCCGCCTTGAACTGGTCGGGCACACCAAGGAGGGCGCGCTTGCCTATGTGGACTATGCCCACAAGCCGGACGCGCTGGAAAACGTCCTGACCTCGGTTCGCCCATTCACCACCGGCCGCGTCATCGTGGTGTTCGGCTGTGGCGGCGACCGGGACAAGGGAAAGCGCCCGATCATGGGCGAGATCGCCACGCGGCTGGCCGACGTCGTGATCGTGACCGACGACAATCCGCGCTCGGAAGTGCCATCCGTCATACGCAGTGAAATCATGGCTGCGGCCAAGGGCGCCACCGAGATCGCCGACCGCGCCGAAGCCATCCAGGCTGCCGTCGATATGCTGAAATCGGGCGACACGCTGATCGTTGCGGGCAAGGGACATGAGGAGGGGCAGACCATCGGCTCCGTCACCTTGCCGTTCTCCGATCACGCCGAACTGCGCAAGGCATTGGGAGGTCATTGATTTGAACTTTCTGTGGACCACAAGCGATCTGATGGCGGCCATGCATGGCCGTCCGATGGGCAATCTGCCTGCGGGCATCACCGGCATTTCCATCGACAGCCGGTCCATCGGCAAGGGCGAGGCCTTTTTCGCCATCAAGGGCGACCGGGTCGATGGTCATGACTATGCGGGTATCGCGATGGCCAATGGCGCAACGCTGCTGGTTGTCAGCGAAGCCAAGCTTCCGGCGCTCGGGCGGCTCAACGCGCCGATGATCGTCGTCGATGATGTGCTGGATGCCATGGTGCGGCTCGGTTGTGCTGCGCGCGATCGCAGTGCGGCCAAGATCATCGCCGTCACCGGATCGGTCGGCAAAACCACGACCAAGGAGATGCTGCGGCACATGCTGCAGCCATCCGGCCGGGTTCACGCCTCCGTCGCCTCGTTCAACAATCACTGGGGTGTGCCGCTCACCCTGTCGCGCATGCCGGAAAATACCGATTTCGGCATTTTCGAAATCGGCATGAACCATGCCGACGAAATCCGGCCGCTGGTCAAGATGGTGCGCCCGCATGTGGCCATCATCACCACGATCGCAGCCGCCCATCTCGGCAATTTCAAGGACCTTGAGGAAATCGCCGCAGCCAAGGCTGAAATCATGGAAGGCCTTGTCGATGACGGCCATGTGATCCTCAATCGCGACAACGATCAGTTTGCAGCACTCGAGAAAACCGCCAACGCGCTGGGCGTTGCCCATGTCCATAGTTTCGGCAGCAGCGCGAAAGCCGATTTCCGCATGGTCGAATATGCGGGCGGTTCCGAAGGTGGCGTGTTGTGGGCGGCGCTGGATGGCAGGACGCTGGAAATCCAGATGGGGGCTCCCGGGCGCCATATTGCCGAAAATGCCCTGGCGGCGCTTGGGGCTGTCAGCCTCGTCGGCGCGGATATGAATGCAGCACTTGCCGCGCTGACAACGCTTCAGCCTGAGAAAGGCCGCGGCGCCCGTCATCGGCTGTCCATCGGGCAGGGGACATTTGTCCTGATCGACGAAAGCTACAATGCCAATCCCGCCTCGATGCGGGCTGCGATCTCGCTTCTGCAGGATGCGGCTCTGCCGGACGGTGGCCGCAGGATCGCCATTCTCGGCGACATGCTGGAAATGGGCGCCTCTTCCAGTGCCGTTCATGCCGGGCTTGCCGCGCCGCTGGTCGAGGCCGGCATTACCGATATCTGGCTTGCGGGCGAAGACATGGCGCATCTGCGCGATGCTTTGCCCGAAGGCATGCGGGTCGAATACCGCCAGGCGGTCGATGAGTTGAAGGAATTTGCGCTTGACGCCATCGCCGCCGGGGATGTGGTGATGATCAAATCGTCGAAGGGTACGGGCTGCGGCAGGATCGTTTCGGCTCTTCTTGAGACATATCCGGCCTCTGCAAGTCCGGATCGCGCTGAATAAAGGCAGGACAAGGCATTCTTCGCCGCTGTTCTATGCTGACACTTTTGATAGGACGCAGTTATCCTTCCATCAGGTGATTCTGATGGATGAATCTGCAACGAACCTTTGGGGAAAGGTCCCTCATGCTCATCTGGCTTGTCGAACTGGCGGACCATTTTCAATTCTTCAACCTGTTCCGCTACATCACGTTCCGGACCGGCGCCGCCCTGTTCACCTCGGCATTGATCGTATTCCTGTTCGGACCGCGGATGATTTCGTCATTGCGCGTGCGCCAGGGACGCGGACAGCCGATCCGCGCGGATGGCCCGCAGACCCATTTCAAGAAGGCAGGCACGCCGACCATGGGCGGCCTGATGATCCTTGCGGGTATCGTCGGTAGCTCGCTGCTCTGGGCCGATCTTTCCAGCGTCTACGTCGTCTCGACGCTCCTGGTGACGCTCGGTTTCGGCGCCATCGGCTTTTACGACGATTATCTGAAGGTGACGAAACAGTCCGACAAGGGCTTTTCCGGCAAGGCGCGGCTCGGGATCGAATTCCTGGTCGCGGGCATCGCCGTGTACTTCAT
The DNA here is from genome assembly GCF_001426685.1 of Rhizobium sp. Root483D2. Lineage (GTDB taxonomy): Bacteria > Pseudomonadota > Alphaproteobacteria > Rhizobiales > Rhizobiaceae > Pararhizobium > Pararhizobium qamdonense. Next base: position 176,991 of record NZ_LMFB01000016.1, read on the forward strand.
GATGCGCACGGCGCTTTCGGCCGGTGTCTCGGGCTCGACCTTCGGCTCATCGCTGACATTCCCGTTCCTGAAGGATTTCACGCTCAACCTCGGCTATTTCTTCATCCTGTTCGGCGGTTTCGTGATTGTCGGCGCCGGCAATGCCGTCAACCTGACCGACGGTCTCGACGGGCTTGCCATCGTGCCGGTGATGATCGCTGCCGCGTCCTTCGGCGTGATTGCCTATCTCGCCGGTAACGCCGTGTTTGCAAACTACCTGCAGATTCATTTCGTGCCGGGGACCGGTGAGCTCGCCGTGATTCTTGGGGCTGTCATCGGGGCCGGGCTTGGTTTCCTGTGGTTCAACGCACCGCCCGCCGCCATCTTCATGGGCGATACCGGTTCGCTGGCGCTCGGCGGCCTGATCGGTGCCGTGGCCGTCGCCACCAAGCATGAAATCGTCATGGTCATCATCGGCGGCCTGTTCGTGATGGAAACCCTGTCGGTGATCATCCAGGTCTTCTGGTTCAAGCGCACGGGAAAGCGCGTCTTCCTGATGGCGCCGATTCATCACCATTTCGAAAAGCTTGGCTGGACCGAAAGCCAGGTGGTGATCCGGTTCTGGATCATCGCGGTCATTCTGGCCATGGTCGGCCTTTCGACCCTGAAGCTGCGGTAAGAGACGATGATACCTGTCACCACATTCAGCGGCAAAAAGGTCGCCCTGTTCGGGCTCGGCGGTTCGGGCCTTGCGACCGCGCAGGCGCTGGTGGCCGGTGGCGCCGATGTCACGGCCTGGGACGACAATCCAGACAGCGTCGCCAAGGCATCTGCCGCCGGGATCGGCACTGGCGATCTCCGTCAGGCGAACTGGGCGGATTTCTCCGCCTTCGTTCTGTCGCCGGGCGTTCCCCTGACGCATCCGAAACCGCATTGGACCGCCGATCTCGCCCATTCCGCCGGTGTCGAGATCATCGGCGATGTGGAACTGTTCGTGCGCGAGCGGCGGGCGCATGCACCGGATTGCCCGTTCATCGCCATCACCGGCACCAACGGCAAATCGACCACCACGGCGCTGATTGCACATATCCTCAAATCCAGCGGCCGCGACACGCAGCTTGGCGGCAATATCGGCACTGCGGTTCTGACGCTCGATCCGCCGGCGGCTGACCGGTTCTATGTGGTCGAGTGCTCGTCCTACCAGATCGACCTTGCCCCCTCGCTCAACCCGTCTGCCGGCATCCTGCTCAACCTGACGCCCGATCATCTCGACCGGCACGGCAGCATGGAGCATTATGCAGACATCAAGGAACGGTTGATTGCAGGCAGCGATACGGCGATCGTTGGTGTCGATGACGTCTATACCGAGGCCATCGCCGACCGGGCGACGCTTTCCGGGCACCGCGTCATCCGCATCGCCCGCCATCGCGCCCTTGGCGAAGGACTTTATGCCGACGGCACGCGCGTCATGCGCGCCGAGGGTGGCCTGGCGTCAGCCGTTGCCGATCTCGACGGTATCGCGACCTTGCGCGGCAATCACAATGCGCAGAATGCGGCCGCCGCGATTGCGGCCTGCCTGTCGGTCGGCGTTTCCGAACGCGAAATTCTGGCCGGACTGTCGTCTTTTCCGGGATTGAAACACCGGATGCAGCCGGTTGGCCGCAAGGGCAATGTCGTCTTCGTCAATGACAGCAAGGCGACCAATGCCGATGCTGCGGCACCCGCCTTGTCGAGCTACGACCGCATCTACTGGATTGCCGGCGGCCTGCCCAAGGAGGGCGGGATCGCGTCGCTTGCGCCGTTCTTTGCAAGGATCGCCAAGGCCTACCTGATCGGCGAGGCCGCACCGGCTTTCGCAGCCACGCTTGGAAAAACTGTTCCCTTCGAAATTTCCGGGACTCTGGAGCGGGCGGTGGCCCATGCCGCAACGGACGCGGCCAGCGACGAGGCATCGCAATCGGCCGTCCTGTTGTCCCCGGCTTGCGCAAGCTTCGACCAGTATAAGAATTTTGAAGTGCGCGGCGATGCGTTCGTGAGCCATGTGGCTGCGATCGATGGCGTGACGATGCTGATTTGAGGGCGATGACCCTGACTTTGCGATAGTGGCGCCGGACGCGCCGTTGAAGGGGACGAAGAAATGGTAAGCCGTGCCGAACGTGGCCCCGTGGCCGACTGGTTCTGGACGATCGACAGGTTCTTCCTGGCGACCTTCATTCTGTTGATGGGCATCGGTTTCATGTTGTCCTTCGCGGCAAGCCCGGCTGTGGCCGAGCGGCTCAATCTCGACAGCTTCCATTTCGTCAAGCGGCATGCGGCCTTCCTTTTGCCGTCGCTCGCCGTGATGATCGGCATTTCCTTCATGTCGCCGCGCCAGGTGCGCCGCACCGCGATGATCCTGCTTCTGGCGTCGCTCGCCATGATGGTTCTGGCGCTGTTTTTCGGAGCGGAGGTCAAGGGATCGCGGCGCTGGATCTCGCTAGCCGGATTGTCGGTGCAGCCGTCGGAATTCATGAAGCCGGCCTTCGTCGTCGTCTGTGCCTGGCTGTTTTCCGAGCATGCCCGCCAACCGGAAATTCCCGGCAACCTGTTTGCCATCCTGCTGTTCGGCATTGTCGCCGCACTTCTGGTCGCGCAGCCCGACCTTGGCCAGACGATCCTCACCACCGCCGTCTGGGGCGGCATGTTCTTCATGGCCGGCATGCCGTGGCTGTGGATCGTGGTGCTCGGCGGCTCGGCTGTCGGCGGCCTGGTCGTTGCCTATACGGTTCTGCCGCACGTGGCTGGCCGTATCGACCGGTTCATGACCGGCGAGGGCGATACGTTTCAGGTGGATACGGCGCTGCAGGCGATCATCCGGGGCGACTGGTTCGGCCAGGGGCCGGGCGAGGGCATTGTCAAGCGGATCATACCCGACAGCCATACCGACTTCATCTTCTCGGTTGCGGCCGAGGAATTCGGCATCGTCTTTTGCATGGTCATCGTGCTGATCTTCGCGTTTCTCGTCATGCGGGGCCTCAGCCACGCCTTTCGCGAGCGCAACGATTTCAACCGTTTTGCCGTGGCTGGGCTTGTCCTGCAGATTGGCATCCAGTCGATGATCAATATCGGCGTCAATCTGCAGTTGCTGCCGGCCAAGGGCATGACCCTGCCGTTGATCTCCTACGGCGGTTCGTCCATGGTGGCGATCTGCGTGACGGCGGGGTTCATCCTGGCGTTGACCCGCCATCGTCCGGAAAAGCGCGCTGTCGAGCGCAGCCTGTTTCGCTCCGGCATGGGCGTTCCGGCCGAATAGGCCGGAGATTAAGGACTGAACATGACCAAAGGCATTATCATGCTCGCCGCCGGTGGTACCGGCGGCCATCTGTTTCCGGCGGAGGCGTTGGCGCACGAGTTGAAGGCGCTCGGCTATTCCATCCATCTGGTCACGGACAGCCGGGCGGAGCGCTTCGCCGGCAAGTTTCCGGCCGATGAAATCCATGTCGTGCCCTCAGCGACGATCGGCTCGAAGAACCCGCTGAAGGTGGCGTCGTCGCTGTGGATGCTCTGGTCCGGCATCCGTGTTGCCGGCCGTCTCATGAAAAAGGTGCGGCCGAAGGTGGTTGTCGGCTTCGGCGGTTATCCGACCATTCCGCCGCTGCTTGCGGCAGTGCGCGCCGGCATTCCCTCGATGATCCATGAGCAGAACGCCGTCATGGGCCGCGCCAACAAGGCGCTGGCCAACCGCGTCCGGGCAATTGCCGGCGGCTTTCTGCCGGAAACCAACGGCCCCTATGCGGCGAAGACTGTGACGACCGGCAATCCGGTGCGGCCGGCGGTTCTGGAGGCGGCAAAGGTGCCCTACCAGCCATCCGGCGAGGGTGAGGAATTCCGCCTTGTCGTGTTCGGCGGCAGCCAGGGCGCGCAATATTTCTCCAAGACCGTGCCAACAGCGATCAGCCTTCTCGACGACAGTTTGAGACGGCGCCTGAAGATCACACAGCAGGCGCGCGCCGAAGACATGCCGATGGTCGAGGGCTGCGTCGCCAGGCTTGAGATGAATGCCGATATCGCGCCGTTCTTTACCGATATGGCCGAGCGGATCGCGAGAGCCCATCTGGTCATCTGCCGTTCCGGCGCGTCCACGGTTTCGGAAATCGCCGTGATCGGCCGGCCGGCGGTCCTGGTGCCTTATCCCTATGCGCTCGATCATGATCAGGCGGCCAATGCCGCAGCGCTGGCGGCAACCGGGGGCGCCAAGGTGATCGTCCAGTCGGAATTGTCTGCGGAGAAACTCAGCAAGATCCTCACGGGCGCGATGACCAACCCGGAGAAGCTCGCCACGATGGCGGCCAATGCCAAACAGGCGGGTAAACCGGATGCGGCCCGCTTGCTTGCCGCCATGGTTGAAGCTATTGCCAGCGGTTCGACGATTGCACAGTTCAAGGAAACACGCTCATGAAAATGCCGCAGACGATCGGCCTGGTTCATTTCATCGGTATCGGTGGTATCGGCATGAGCGGTATTGCCGAGGTGCTGCACAATCTCGGTCATAAGGTCCAGGGTTCCGACCAGGCCGATAGCGCCAACGTCCAGCGCCTGCGCGACAAAGGCATCGAGGTCTTTGTCGGCCACAAGGCGGAGAATATCGGCGAGGCCGAAGTGGTCGTGGTGTCGACTGCCATCAAGAAGAGCAATCCGGAACTGATCGCGGCGCGTGAAAAGCTGCTGCCGGTGGTCCGCCGCGCCGAAATGCTCGCAGAACTTATGCGCTTCCGCAATGCGATCGCCATTGGCGGCACGCACGGCAAGACGACGACGACCTCGATGGTTGCCACACTTCTGGAAGCCGGTGGTCTCGATCCGACCGTCATCAATGGCGGCATCATCAATGCCTATGGCACCAATGCCCGCATGGGTGAGGGCGAGTGGATGGTGGTGGAGGCCGACGAATCCGACGGCACTTTCCTGAAACTGCCGGCCGACGTTGCCGTCGTCACCAATATCGATCCTGAACATCTCGATCACTACGGCAATTTCGATGCCGTGCGCGCCGCGTTCCGTCAGTTTGTCGAGAATGTGCCGTTCTACGGTTTCGGCGTCATGTGCCTCGATCATCCGGAAGTCCAGACGATGGTCTCCAAGATCGAAGACCGCAAGGTCATCACTTACGGCGAAAACCCGCAGGCCGACGTGCGCTTTTCCAACATCCGCATGGATGGCGCCACCTCCGTGTTCGATGTGGAGATCCGCCGCCGCCGCACCGGCAAGGTGATCCAGATGAAGGACCTGCGCCTGCCGATGCCGGGCCGCCACAATGTGTCCAATGCGACCGCCGCAATCGCCGTTGCCCAGCGCCTGGGCATTTCGCCGGAGGATATCGCCAAGGGACTGGCCGCCTTTGCCGGCGTCAAGCGCCGCTTCACCTTTACCGGCGAATGGAACAATGTCCGCGTCTACGACGACTATGGACATCACCCCGTCGAGATCAAGGCCGTGCTGAAAGCGGCGCGCGAAGCCTGCCAGGGCCGGGTCATCGCGGTGCACCAGCCGCACCGGTTCTCACGCCTGCACAGCCTGTTTGAGGATTTTTCCGCCTGCTTCAACGAGGCCGATACGATCCTTCTGGCGCCGGTCTATTCGGCCGGCGAAGATCCGATCGAGGGCATCAATTCACAGGAACTCGTTTCCCGCATCAAGGCCGGTGGCCATCGCGACGCGCGGTTCATCGAAGGTCCGGAAGCAATCGCTCCGATTGTATCAGCCATTGCACAACCGGGTGACTTTGTGGTTCTCTTGGGGGCTGGCAGCATCACCTATTGGGCTGCCGCACTTCCGAAGGAACTCGCAGGCATTTCAGGACATTCCGCATGAAACAGGTAAATGGTGAAAAGCTACTGGCCTCGCTCGGGGACAGCGTCAAGGAGTTGCGCGGACGTCTGACGCCGGATGCGCCGATGGACCGGGTGACCTGGTTTCGTGCCGGTGGTCTGGCCGAGCTGATGTTCCAGCCGCATGACGCCGGCGATCTCGTCGCCTTCCTGAAATTGCTGCCGGAAGACGTCCCCGTCATGGTCGCCGGTGTCGGCTCCAACCTCCTGGTGCGCGATGGCGGCATTCCGGGCGTTGTCATCCGGCTGTCTGCCAAGGGTTTTGGCGATGTGGAACTGATTTCAGAGACGCGCGTGAAAGCCGGAGCGATCTGCCCGGACAAGAATCTGGCGGCGATGACGCTCGATCACGGCATTGGCGGGTTTGCGTTCTACTACGGCATTCCCGGCACGATCGGCGGCGCGCTGCGTATGAACGCCGGGGCCAATGGCGGCGAGACGCGCGAGCGGGTCGTCGAGGTTCACGCGGTCGACCGCAGGGGCAATACGCATGTGCTGTCGAATGCGGACATGGGGTACAGCTACCGCCATTCCTCGGCGCCGAAGGACCTGATCTTCACCCATGCCGTTTTCGAGGGCTATCTCGAAGACAAGGCCAAGATCCGCGCCGACATGGATGCGGTGCGCCAGCATCGCGAGACCGTGCAGCCGATCCGCGAAAAGACCGGCGGCTCGACTTTCAAGAACCCGGACGGCCATTCCGCCTGGAAGCTGATCGACGAGGCCGGTTGCCGCGGCATGATGATCGGCGGCGCGCAGATGTCGCCGATGCATTGCAATTTCATGATCAATACCGGCCAGGCGAGCGGCTACGAACTCGAATATCTCGGCGAGACCGTGCGCCAGCGCGTGTTCGAGACCTCGGGCATTTCGCTCGAATGGGAAATCAAGCGCATCGGCACGTTCATGCCGGGCTACGAGGTCAAGGAATTCCTGGGTGAACTGACGGCATGAGCTGTCAATGCTCTGATATAACAAAGCCGCTGCGGAGCGATCCGCAGCGGCTTTTTGTGTTTGAGGCGTGCTGAAGCTTAGACTTCGTCCTTGCCGGAGAGCAGGATGCAGATCAGCGTGATGACGGCGGCGGCGCCGAGATAGTAGCCGACATAGGCCATGCCGTAGTTCACCTGCAGCCAGGTCGCTGCATAAGGTGCAAGCGAAGCTCCGAAAATACCTGCGAGGTTGAAGGTGATCGACGAGCCGGTGTAGCGCACGTTGGTCGGGAAGGGGGCGGCGAGCGCCGTGCCGATCAGGCCGTAGGTCATGCCCATCAGCGCCATGGCAATGATTGCAAAGACGAAGATTGCACCTTCGCCCGATGTCATCAGGACGTTCAGGAAGAACGAGAAGATGCCGATCAGGACTGTCGTTGCAATCAGCACCTCGCGGCGGCCGAAGCGTTCGGCCAGCTTGCCGGCGATCGGGATGAAGATGCCGAACAGGATCGAGCCGACGATCTGGATTTCCAGCGCATCGAGGAACGGGATGTTCAGGACCTTGACGTTGTAGGACAAAAGATAGGCCGAGCCGATATAGAACAGCACGAAGGTTGCCAGCGCAACGAACGTGCCGAGGAAGAGGCTGCGCTTGTGATGGCGAAACAGTTCCATCACCGGAACCTCGACGCGCTCGTGCTTGTCGATGGCCTTCTGGAAGGCCGGCGTTTCGGTGATCGACAGGCGAACCCAAAGGCCGACGGCAATGAGGACGATCGAGGCAACGAAGGGGATGCGCCAGCCCCAGCTGAGCAACTGCTCCTGGGTCATCAGATGGAGAAGCAGCCAGAAGGCGCCCGAGGAGAGGAACAGGCCGACGGGCGCGCCGAGCTGCGGGAACATGCCGTACCAGCTGCGCTTGCCTTCCGGCGCATTTTCCGTGGCCAGAAGGACGGCACCGCCCCATTCGCCGCCGAGACCAAAACCCTGGCCGAACCGGCACAGCGCCAGCAGCAGCGGTGCGATGACGCCGATCTGCTCGTAGGTTGGCAGCAGGCCGATGATGACGGTCGAGACGCCCATGGTCAAAAGAGCCGCAACCAGCGTGGTCTTGCGGCCGATGCGGTCGCCGAAATGGCCGAACACCACGGCACCGAGCGGGCGCGCGAAAAAGGCGATCGAGAAGGTGGCAAAGGAGGCCAGAAGTGCGGTGGTCGGATCGGTGTTCGGGAAGAACAGCACCGGGAACACCAGCACGGCGGCGGTGGCGTAGACGTAGAAGTCAAAGAATTCGATGGTCGTGCCGACCAGGCTTGCAAGCAGAACGCGGGCCGGCGAATTGAGCGGGCCCTTGTTCAACGGCGCTGCCGTCGGCGACTTGGAAACTGTGTCGCTCATTATCATGTATCCGTATTGGAATGGGTGTTGCCGTCTTGGATGGCAGCGGCCCGGCTTTAACGCAGACGCTGCAGCAATAAAACCCTTCATGCGCAACTATCGGCAAGTATTCGGGGTGATTCGATCACAAAACTGTCGCCAAAACAGCGATATCGCCTTTCATTTCAGCAGATTGACCAAAAATGCCACTTAAAGGCGTAGATTTTCGCGCAATCCTTGACCAGACTCAAATTGTGGCAAATCTTGAGTTGTGTATCCGGCGACCGGGTGCGGCAAACAGGCTGGGATGCGCATGCGTTTCCTTCAGGGGGTCTGATGGAGGCGCTGATCATGCGCATCAGGCACTTTAGGGGCATTTGCTTCGTGCGAAGGGGAAATCATGTTCAAGAAGCTTTCTGCTGAATTTTTAGGAACGTTCTGGCTGGTGTTTGGCGGTTGCGGCAGCGCGGTGCTGGCGGCAGCCTTTCCGGACGTTGGTATCGGCCTTCTCGGGGTCTCGTTTGCCTTTGGCCTGACGGTGCTGACCATGGCCTATGCCGTCGGCGGCATTTCGGGCGGCCATTTCAATCCGGCGGTGTCGGTGGGACTGACGGTTGCCGGCAAGTTTCCGGCCGCCTCGCTGCCGGGCTACATCATTGCGCAGGTGTTGGGCGGCATCGCTGCAGCGGCAGCCCTCTATCTGGTTGCAAGCGGCAAGGCTGATTTCCAGCTCGGCGGTTTTGCCGCCAATGGTTACGGCGAGCATTCGCCGGGCGGCTATTCGCTGACATCGGCTCTGGTCATCGAAGTGCTTTTGACCGGCTTCTTCATCTTCGTCATTCTGGGCGCCACCCATGGCCGCGTGCCTGTCGGCTTTGCGCCGATCGCCATCGGTCTCACCCTGACGCTCATTCACCTGATCTCGATCCCGGTCACCAATACGTCGGTCAATCCGGCCCGCTCCACCGGCCAGGCGCTGTTTGTGGGCGGTTGGGCGCTGCAGCAGTTGTGGCTGTTCTGGCTTGCCCCGATCGCCGGCGCCGCCATTGGCGCGATCGTCTGGAAAGTGGTCGGCGAAGACGACTAGGACACTGCCATTTGCCAGGCTTTTACGTTCGAAGGCCCTGCGCGGACAGCGCGGGGCCTTTGCCATTTTATCGGCCCCGTCACCGGCCTTTTTTCTTGCGCCGCAATTAACACTCTGATTCTAAGAGATGAATCGAAGCGCAATTTTGAGTCGGTGCGAAATATTTTACCGATCTCTTGGATAGAGTTAACCAAAGTAAACGGTTCATTAACCATAATGACGCTCTAGTGGGGATGTGCCTGACGGACGCGACTCGCGCCGGAAACAAGCTAGGCGCAAGCGGCGATTTGTAAGGCTGGCGTAATGTCGGGGGTTTTGATGAGCAAGCATGTGGCTGTCCTTATGGGCGGATTTTCTTCGGAGCGGCCGGTCAGCCTGTCTTCGGGGACTGCGTGCGCCGATGCGCTGGAAGCCGAAGGCTACCGCGTCACCCGAATCGATGTCGATCGTGATGTTGCGTCCGTTCTTTCGGCCCTGCGCCCGGATGTCGCCTTCAATGCCCTGCATGGCCCTTTCGGCGAGGATGGCACGATCCAGGGCATCCTCGAATATCTGCAAATTCCCTATACCCATTCCGGCGTGCTTGCCTCGGCGCTCGCCATGGACAAGGCGCAGGCCAAGCTTGTCGCCAGTGCCGCCGGCATTCCGGTGGCCGAGGCGCGCGTCATGGACCGCCATGATTTCGGCTCCGATCATCCGATGAAGCCGCCTTATGTGGTCAAGCCGGTTCGTGAGGGCTCCAGCTTCGGTGTGGTGATGGTCAAGGAAGACCAGTCGCATCCGCCGCAGATCGTCACCTCCAGCGAGTGGCGCTATGGCGACAGGGTGATGGTCGAGCGCTACGTCTATGGCCGCGAGTTCACCTGCGGCGTGATGGGCGATACGGCGCTTGGCGTCACGGAAGTGATACCCCAGGGACACGCCTTTTACGATTACGATTCAAAGTATGTGAAAGGCGGTTCAAAACACGTCATCCCGGCGGATATTTTACCGAATATTTACCAAAAAATACAAACACTCTCAGTCATGGCGCATCAGGCGATTGGATGCCGCGGCGTAAGCCGCTCCGACTTCCGCTTCGACGACCGTTTCTCTGCAGAAGGAGAGCTCATCTGGCTGGAGGTCAATACCCAGCCAGGCATGACTCCTACCTCTCTGGTTCCTGAAATGGCTGTTCATGCTGGCCATACGTTTGGTGAATTCCTCAAGTGGATCGTGGAGGACGCGTCGTGTTTGCGTTGAAGGGCAGGAAAGCAGGTCGAGGACGGGCTCCGCTGGAAGCGGCTGATCTTGATGGTCAGCGCGTTTTGCCGCGGCCGCTGCGCCGCGTCGTGCGTTTCCTCGTCAGCCTCGGAACGGGCCGCATTCACTTCGTGCCCCATACCGGAACGGCGTCCGCGCTGGCATTTTTTGCAGCGACCGGTTTCTATGGCATGTCGCTCGGCGGCCATAGCCAGGATTTTGCCCAGACCACCACGTCGGCCGTCGGCTTTGCGATCGAGGACGTCAAGGTGTCCGGCAATGACCAGACCTCGGAAATCGACATCCTGCAGCAGCTGGGCCTTGACGGCGCGACCTCGCTGGTTGCGCTTGATATCGGCATGGCGCGCAAGCTGATCAGCGAAATGCCCTGGGTCGAGGATGTTGCCGTGCGCAAGGTCTATCCGGGCACGATCGAGGTCAATCTCAAGGAGCGCAAGGCATTCGGCATCTGGCAGCACGGTTCCGACCTGTCGCTGATCGAAGCCAGCGGCAGCGTGATTGCGCCGCTGCGCGACAATAAATTCTCCGAGCTGCCGCTGTTCGTCGGCCGCGATGCCGAGACTACGGCTGCCGGTTTCTATGCCCGCTTCGAGCAATGGCCGGAAATCAGCAAGCGGGTCAAAGCCTATGTCCGCGTTGCTGGCCGCCGCTGGGACCTGATCCTCGACAACGGCATCAACATCAAGCTGCCCGAGCACGATCTCGACCGTGCCATGCAGGTGCTGTCGACGATGGAAGAGGGCCAGCAATTGCTCGAGCGTGATATTGCCGCGGTCGATCTGAGGCTGGAGGACCGCACCACGATCCAGTTGACCCCCGAAGCCGCGGCCCGCCGCCAGACCGTTCTGGAAGCCCGCACGAAGATGTTGAAGAAGCAGGAAAAGGAAGGCCGTACATGAGCATCTTCGGCTCCTCTAATTTTGGGCTGCCGCGTCTGAAGCCGCTTTCTTCGAAGCGGTCGCATGTCGTTTCCGTGCTCGATATCGGTTCTACCAAGGTTGTCTGCATGATCGGCCGGCTGACGCCGAAGGCCGAAAGCGCCATCCTGCCGGGCCGCACCCATTCGATCGAGATCATCGGCATCGGCCATCACAAGTCGCGCGGCATGAAGAACGGCGTGATCGCTGATCTCGATGCGGCCGAAAGTGTCGTCCGTCTCGCGGTCGATGCCGCCGAGCGTATGGCTGGGCTTACCATCGACAGCCTGATCGTCAATATTTCCGCCGGCCGTCTGCAGAGTGATATCTACACGGCCTCGATCGATCTGGGTGGCCAGGAAGTCGATGCCGCCGATCTGAAGAAGGTTCTGGCGGCTGCCGGTCAGCAGTCGCTGCGCCAGGACCGTGTCATCCTGCATTCGCTGCCAACGGGGTTTTCGCTCGACGGCGAGCGCGGCATCCGCGATCCGCTGGCGATGTTCGGCGATGCGCTTGGCGTCGATATGCATGTGCTGACGGCGGAACGCGCTGCCCTGAAAAACCTCGAACTGTGCATCAACCGCGCTCATCTGTCGGTCGAAGGCATCGTGGCGACACCGTATGCAAGCGGTCTTGCGGCGCTGGTCGATGACGAAGTCGAACTCGGTTGCGCCGCCATCGACATGGGCGGCGGCACCACGACGATCTCGGTCTTTGCCGAGGGCAAGCTGGTTCACGCAGACGCCATCAGCCTCGGCGGCCATCATGTCACCACGGATCTGGCGCGTGGTCTTTCGACCCGCATCGAGGATGCGGAGCGCCTGAAGGTCGTTCACGGCTCTGCACTGCCCAACAGCGCCGACGAGCGCGACATCGTATCTGTTCCGCCGATCGGCGAGGACGACCGCGATCAGCCGACGCATGTGCCGCGCGCGCTCGTTTCGCGCATCGTGCGGGCCCGCATCGAGGAAACACTGGAACTGATCCGCGACCGCATCCAGCGGTCCGGCTTCTCGCCGATCGTCGGCAAACGCGTCGTTCTGACGGGTGGGGCGGCCCAGCTGACCGGCCTGCCGGAATCGGCGCGCCGGATTCTGGCCCGCAACGTGCGCATCGGCCGTCCGCTCGGCGTCTCCGGACTGCCGGCGGCAGCCAAGGGCCCGGCCTTTTCGACGGCTGTCGGCCTGATGATCTATCCGCAGGTCGCGGACATGGAAACACATGCGGCGCAGGGCGGTCTGCTCTCGTCGCTTGCAGGAAACAACAGCCGTATCGCCCGCATGGGTCAATGGCTGAAGGAAAGCTTTTGAGCCCTTCGGCATCGTGCTGAACGGGTGCAATACGGGATTTAGTGATTTGGCCGGCTCGGCAAGGCGGCCAGAAACCAGGAAGGAACGGGTACAATGACGATCAACTTGCAAAAGCCGGATATCACCGAGCTGAAGCCCCGCATCACCGTCTTCGGTGTCGGCGGCGGCGGCGGCAATGCTGTCAACAACATGATCACCGCAGGCCTCGAAGGCGTCGATTTCGTCGTCGCCAATACCGATGCCCAGGCGCTGACCATGACCAAGGCGTCGCGCATCATCCAGATGGGTGTTGCCGTGACCGAAGGCCTGGGCGCCGGTTCGCAGCCGGAAGTCGGCCGCGCAGCCGCCGAAGAGTGCATCGATGAAATCATCGATCACCTCAACGGCACGCATATGTGCTTCGTCACCGCCGGCATGGGCGGCGGTACCGGTACCGGTGCTGCTCCAGTCGTTGCCCAGGCTGCCCGCAACAAGGGCATCCTGACGGTCGGCGTCGTCACCAAGCCGTTCCATTTTGAAGGCCAGCGCCGCATGCGCCTCGCCGACATGGGCATCCAGGAACTGCAGAAGTCCGTCGATACCCTGATCGTCATTCCGAACCAGAACCTGTTCCGGATCGCCAATGACCGCACCACGTTCGCCGATGCGTTCGCGATGGCCGACCAGGTTCTCTACTCCGGCGTTGCCTGCATCACCGACCTGATGGTCAAGGAAGGCCTGATCAATCTCGACTTCGCGGACGTTCGCTCCGTGATGCGCGAAATGGGCCGCGCCATGATGGGCACCGGCGAAGCATCCGGCGAAGGCCGCGCAATGGCTGCAGCCGAAGCTGCGATCGCCAACCCGCTGCTCGACGAAACCTCGATGAAGGGCGCGCAGGGCCTGCTGATCTCGATCACCGGTGGCCGCGACCTGACGCTGTTCGAAGTTGACGAAGCTGCGACCCGCATCCGCGAGGAAGTGGATCCGGACGCCAACATCATCCTCGGCGCAACGTTCGACGAAGAACTCGAAGGTCTCATCCGCGTTTCGGTCGTGGCAACGGGTATCGATCGCACAGCTGCGGAGGTGGCCGGCCGCAATGCTGACTTTCGTCCGGTAGCTGCCAAGCCGATCGTTCGTCCGTCCATCGCCATCCCGGCAGCGCCGGTGCAGCAGACGGTTGCCGTTCAGCAGCCGGCTCCGGTTGCCCAGCAGCCGGTAGTCCAGCCGCAGGCCGCCCAGCCGGTCCAGCAGACCAGCGATTCGATCGCCGAAGCCATCCGTGCCGCCGAACTGGAACGCGAACTGTTCCTGTCGATGCCGCGCGGTGGTGCACCGGCACCGGTTCAGCAGGCTCAGGACGATTTCCGTCCGCAGAGCAAGCTGTTTGCAGGTGCAGCACCGGCCGAACAGCAGCCGATCGTTCAGGCGGCTCCGGTTCAGCGCGCTGTCGAAGCGCCGGTCTACCAGCAGCCGGTCGCTCAGGCACCGGTTCGCCAGGAACCCGTCGCTCCGGTGATCCGTCAGCAGGCCGAACAGGTCCGCATGCCACGCGTCGAAGACTTCCCGCCGATGGTCAAGGCCGAAGCTGAGCACCGTGCACAGCCGGTCCAGCACGAAGAGCGCGGCCCGATGGGCCTGCTCAAGCGAATCACCAATTCGCTCGGCCGCCGCGAAGAAGAAAGCCATGATGTGGCTGCCGACATGACCGCCGGTGCGCCGGCTGCATCCTCGCAGCAGCGCCGTCCGTTGTCGCCCGAAGCCAGCGTTTACGCGCCGCGCCGGGCAGCTCCCCTCGATGACCGTGCCCGCGCTGCTTCGCAGCCGCGTGCCCATGAAGACGATCAGCTCGAAATCCCGGCGTTCCTGCGCCGTCAGTCGAACTGATTTTTTTGCCCACCTTCCTCCTTGCCGAAATGCCCGGGTTTGCGCCCGGGCATTTTTTATGAATTCCTGAATTTTTTCAAGGGCTAAGCACCCTGTGTGCAGTGCGTAACAAAGCGAAAGAAACAGTGATTTGGAATGACGGCCCACTGCAATTATCTTCACCATCAAGACTGATGGGTCAGCATTGCGATTCTAACCGCGAAAGCCTTGCAGATTGGACCGGATGGCGACGGCAAGCGTTGCTCTCCGACTGTGTAGTTTACGGCTTTTGACAGACGCGCGGCTTAGGCCCTAACGACATTCGGCGGCAACGCCACGTAGCATTTGAAGGCGATAAGCATGGGACTGGGAATTGGACTGCTGGGGTTTCAGACAACGATTGCACATTCTGTAACTCTGAGCGGCACGGGCGTACATTCTGGCGCCGAAGTAGCAATCACCTTTCATCCGGCGGAAGCAGATAGCGGCATCGTTTTCCAGCGTGTCGTCGGCGAGCAGACGATCAGCGAATTCAAGGCTGTTTCCTCGCAGGTCGGCAATACCGATCTCTGCACCATCCTCGGTTTTTCGCCAGCCACCTCGATCGCCACGATCGAGCATGTGATGGCGGCGATCTATGCGCTTGGCCTGGACAACCTCCTGATCGAAGTGCACGGCGCCGAAATGCCGATCATGGACGGCAGCTCCGCGCCGTTCATCGAGGCGATCGAGCAGACCGGCATCAAGGCGCTGTCCGTCAAGCGCCGCTCTATCCGTATCCTCAAGCCCGTCCGGATCGAATCGGGCGCTTCCTGGTCGGAATTTACGCCTTACGACGGCATGCGCTTCGAGGTGGAGATCGATTTCGATAGCCCGCTGATCGGCCGCCAGTCCTGGAAGGGCGATATCACGCCTTCGGTTTTCAAGACGGAATTGTCGCGTGCCCGGACGTTCGGCTTCATGCGCGATGTCGAGCGCATGTGGGCGGCCGGCCGTGGTCTCGGGTCGTCGCTGGAAAATTCGGTCGTTATTGCCGATGACAATACCGTCATCAACATGGAAGGCCTGCGTTACAAGGACGAGTTCGTTCGCCACAAGACGTTGGACGCCGTGGGTGACCTGGCGCTGGCCGGTGCGCCATTCATCGGCTGCTACCGTTCCTACCGGGGCGGACACAAGATGAACGCCAATGCGCTGAAGGCGCTGATGAGCGATCCGACGGCCTATGAAATCGTCGAAAGTGCACCGCAGCGCCAGCGCTCTGCACCCCGCGAAATGATTGCCGTCAACGCGCCGTGATCTGCAGCCTTTTGTTCCTGAAAGGGAAAATCTGGTCTGATGTTTGATGAGAGCCGGTCTTTTGACCGGCTTTTTCATGATAAGACTGCCACAAAATTGCGTTAATCAATCATCATGACATTGCGGTCTTGTTGCATCTTGATCTAAAACGCGGTTCATAGGCGGCGGTATTCTTACCGGCGCGGGAGTTGGGATTTACGAATGGTAATTGCAGGCCAGTTTGAATTGAAGAAGATGGCACGTGTTGTTGCCATTACGCTTGTGGCTACCGCGACCAGTGTGCTGGTGACCGCCTGCCAGAACGATCCCGACATCGATATCACCAAGCTGAGCGCTGAGACCGATCCACCGGAAGTGCTCTACAATCAGGGTCTCGCCAATCTGAACGCCGGCAAGACCACGGAAGCGGCGCGCAAGTTCGACGCGATCGACCAGCAGCATCCGTTCTCCGAATATGCCCGCAAGGCGCTGGTGATGCGCTCCTTCGTCAATTACCGCAACGGCCAGTATCAGGAAGCCATCAACGGCGCGACCCGGTACCTCAACCTCTATCCCGAATCCGAAGACGCAGCCTATGCGCAATACATTGTCGGTCTTGCCTATTCCAAGCAGATCCCGGCGGTGACGCAGGACCAGAAGCCGGCCTTCAAGACCATCGAGGCAATGCAGGCGGTCATTTCCAAATATCCCGATTCCGAATATGTCGAGGATGCGCAGGCCAAGATGCGGTTTGCCAAGGACCAGCTCGCCGGCAAGGAAATGCAGGTCGGCCGCTACTATCTGGAGCGCAAGGAATATCTGGCCGCGATCACACGCTTCCGCTCTGTGGTCGAAACCTATCCGAACACCAACCAGGTCGAAGAAGCGCTCGCACGTCTGGTCGAGACCTATTTCGCAATGGGCATCACCTCGGAAGCGCAGACGGCTGCCGCTGTTCTCGGGCATAACTATCCTGACAGCCAGTGGTATGCCGACAGCTACAAGCTCCTGCAGACCGGTGGTCTTGAGCCGCGTGAAAACGGTGGCTCCTGGATCTCGCGCGCCGGCAAGAAGCTTTTGGGCGCCTAGAATCAGGACCAAGACGAAGAGATTTGAACCGGGATGCTTTCACAGATTTCGATCCGCGATATCGTCCTGATCGAACGGCTTGATCTGTCCTTTGATGCCGGCCTGTCTGTGCTCACGGGGGAAACGGGTGCCGGAAAATCCATCCTGCTCGACAGTCTGTCGCTGGCGCTGGGTGGCCGGGGCGACGGTTCGCTGGTGCGCCACGGTGGCGACAAGGGGCAGGTGACGGCGGTTTTCGATGTCGGCATGGCCCATCCGGCCCGGCTGCTGGTGCGCGAAAACGGCATCGACGACGATGGCGATCTGATTTTCCGCCGGGTGCAGTCGGCCGATGGCCGCACCAAGGCCTATGTCAACGACCAGCCTGTTTCCGTTCAGCTGATGCGTCAGGCAGGCCAGCTCTTGGTCGAGATCCATGGCCAGCACGATGACCGCGCCCTGGTCGATACCCATGCCCATCGCACCCTTCTTGATGCCTTCGGTGGTCTGGCCGAGGAGGCGCAGTCTGTTTCCGGCCTTTACCGGATCTGGAAGGATGCCGAGCGGACGCTGAAAAAGCACCGCGACAAGGTCGAGGCCGCCGCCCGCGAGGCCGATTATCTGCGCGCCTCGGTCGAGGAACTGGAGGCTCTATCGCCGCAGGACGGCGAGGAAGACGATCTGGCAGAGCGCCGTTCGCGGATGATGAAGGCGGAGCGCATCGCCGTCGATATCAACGAGGCAAGCGAGTTCCTCAACGGCAACGGTTCGCCGGTGCCCCTGATAGCCTCGATGGTCCGGCGCTTGGAGCGCAAGAGCCATGAGGCGCCCGGTCTTCTCGAAGAGACCGTGGAACTGCTCGACGCCGCGCTCAACCAGCTGTCCGACGCACAGATGGCGGTCGAAGCGGCCTTGCGGAAAACCGAGTATGATCCGAAGGAGCTGGAACGGACGGAGGAGCGGCTGTTTGCGCTGCGTGCCGCCGCCCGCAAATATTCCGTCCCGGTGACGACGCTGCCGGCGCTGGCGGTCCGGATGATCTCCGATCTTGCCGATCTGGATGCGGGCGAAGAAAAGCTGAAACAGCTGGAAGCGCAGCTTGGCCTGACCAAGGGCGCCTTCGATGCGGCGGCGGTGGCGCTTTCGGCCAAGCGCCACAATACCGCAACGGCTCTGTCGCAAGCGGTCATGGCCGAACTCCCGGCGCTGAAGCTGGAACGTGCCCGCTTCATGGTCGAAGTGACCTCCGATGCGCAGGCCGCTGCTGCCGAAGGTATCGACATCGTCGAATTCCATGTCCAGACCAATCCCGGCACGCGGCCGGGCCCGATCATGAAGGTGGCGTCGGGGGGCGAGCTGTCGCGCTTCCTTCTGGCGCTGAAAGTGGCGCTTGCCGATCGCGGCTCGGCGCCGACGCTGGTTTTCGACGAAATCGACACCGGGGTCGGCGGCGCCGTTGCCGATGCCATCGGCCAGCGTCTCAAGCGGTTGTCAAAGACCGTCCAGGTTCTGTCCGTCACCCACGCGCCGCAGGTGGCAGCGCGCGCTGCAACGCATCTGTTGATTTCCAAGGGCCCTTCTGCGGAAAAATCCGAAACGATCGCCACCCGCGTCGCCCGCATGGACGACAAGGCCCGCACCGAAGAGATCGCCCGCATGCTCGCCGGTGCCTCCGTAACCGACGAGGCGAGGGCGGCTGCAGCGCGTCTGCTGGCGGGAAACGTCTAGTTTCTACCCTCCCCTTGAGGGGGAGGGTCGGCACGCAGTGCCGGGGTGGGGTGATCCCTATACACACCTGACGTCACCCCACCCGCGCGTTCCGCGCGGCCTCCCCCTCAAGGGGAGGTGGATACCCATCTTCCCATTCTTCGAAAATTCTCTAAAACGACTCTCAAAATCAGGAGTCCCGCATGTCGACCTTATCCGTTGCCGTTGAAGATCTGACGCTTGAAGATGCGGTTGTGGAGCTGGAACGGCTGGCTGGCGAACTGGCGCATCATGATGCGCTTTATCACGGCAAGGATCAGCCGGAGATCTCGGATGCCGACTATGATGCGCTGAAGCGGCGCAACGAGGAGATCGAGGCCCGGTTTCCGGAACTCGTGCGGTCCGACAGTCCCTCGCGCAAGGTCGGTGCGGCACCCTCCGGTATCTTCCAGCAGATCACCCATGCCCGGCCGATGCTGTCGCTCGACAACGTCTTTTCCGACGCGGACGTGCAGGACTTCATCGGCAGCGTCTATCGCTTCCTAGGCCTGTTGCCGGACAATTCGATCGCCTTTACGGCCGAGCCGAAGATCGACGGTCTGTCGATGTCGCTGCGCTATGAAAACGGCAAGCTTGTCAGCGCTGCGACCCGCGGGGACGGCACGACCGGCGAAAACGTCACGGCCAATATCCGCACGATCCAGGAAATCCCGCAGACCTTGCCGTCCGATGCCCCGGATGTCGTCGAGGTGCGTGGCGAGGTCTATATGGCCAAGAGCGACTTTTTGGCGCTGAACGCGCAGATGCTCGCTGAGGGCAGGCAGACCTATGTCAATCCACGCAACACTGCGGCCGGGTCGCTGCGCCAGCTCGATGCGGCGATCACGGCCAGCCGCAAGCTGAAATTCTTCGCCTATGCCTGGGGTGAGATTTCGCAAATGCCTGCCGATACCCAGTTCGGCATGGTCGAGGTCTTCAAGCGCTGGGGTTTTCCGGTCAATCCGCTGATGCAGCGGCTGTCGTCGATCGATGCGATCCTCGCGCACTACAACGCAATCGGCCTCAAGCGTCCCGATCTCGATTACGATATTGACGGCGTGGTCTACAAGGTGGACCGTCTCGACCTGCAGCAGCGCCTGGGCTTTCGCTCGCGTTCGCCGCGCTGGGCAACCGCGCACAAGTTTCCGGCCGAGCAGGCATTCACGACAGTCGAACATATCGACATCCAGGTTGGCCGCACCGGCGCGCTGACGCCGGTGGCGCGGCTGACGCCGGTCACGGTCGGAGGCGTCGTTGTGACCAATGCGACGCTGCACAATGCCGATTATATCGAAGGCATCGGCAATGGCGGCGAGCGCATCCGTGAGGAAGAACACGATATCCGCATCGGCGATACCGTTATCGTCCAGCGGGCAGGGGATGTGATCCCGCAGGTGCTGGATGTGGTGATGGAGAAGCGCTCGGCAACGGCTGAGCGCTATCCGTTCCCCAAAATATGCCCGGTCTGCGGCAGCCACGCGGTGCGGGAAAGAAATGAGAAGACGGGCAAGCTTGATTCCGTCACCCGCTGCACCGGCGGCTTCGTCTGCCGGGCGCAGGCGGTCGAGCATCTCAAGCACTTCGTCTCGCGCAATGCCTTCGACATCGAGGGGCTGGGGTCCAAGCAGATCGACTTCTTCTTCGAGGCCGAAGACCCGTCGCTGTCGATCAAGACGGCGCCCGATATTTTCACGCTGGAAAAGCGGCAGAATGCATCCACGCTCACCAAGCTCGAAAATATCGACGGCTTCGGCAAGGTCAGCGTCCGCAAGCTTTACGACGCGATCAACGACCGGCGCCAAGTCGCGCTGCACCGGCTGATCTACGCGCTCGGCATCCGCCATGTCGGCGAAACCACGGCCAAACTTCTGGCGCGCTCCTACGGAAGTTATAGCGCCTTTGCGGAAGCCATGAAGGCCGCCAGCGATATCACCTCGGAAGCCTGGAGCGACCTCAACACGATCGACGGCATCGGCGATGTCGTGGCCCGCGCGATCGTCGAGTTCTTCAAGGAACCGCGCAACATGGATGTGGTCTCGCGCCTCCTGGACGAGGTCACGCCGCAGGACGCGCAAGCGCCTGTCGCCAGCTCGAGCCCCGTCGCCGGCAAGACCGTCGTCTTCACCGGTTCGCTGGAAAAGATGACGCGCGACGAAGCCAAGGCCATGGCAGAGCGGCTGGGCGCGAAGGTTGCGGGCTCGGTGTCGAAGAAGACCGATCTTCTGGTTGCAGGCCCCGGCGCCGGCTCCAAACTGGAAAAAGCGCGCGAACTCGGCGTCGAAACCACCGACGAGGACGGCTGGTTTGTCCTAATCGGTGGGTAAGAGCCATTCCTTCGCCTTAAAAGCTTTCCCCGTTCCCCTGTCTTCTCTATGACGGCTGCCAGATTTGTGACAGTTTCGTGACAACGCGAAGATAGGTGGATGAACAATGCTGGGTTGGTTTCGCAAGCTTTTGCCGCGCGAAGACAAGTTCTTTGAGCTTTTCGAGGCGCATTCGCGCACGGTCGTCGGTGCGGCCGATGAATTGAAGGCGCTGCTTGCAGCAGAG
The DNA here is from genome assembly GCF_001426685.1 of Rhizobium sp. Root483D2. GTDB lineage: Bacteria > Pseudomonadota > Alphaproteobacteria > Rhizobiales > Rhizobiaceae > Pararhizobium > Pararhizobium qamdonense. The sequence goes on from NZ_LMFB01000016.1 coordinate 198,216, forward strand.
GGCGATCTCGATGCACATTGCGACCGCATCGTCGCACTCGAAGACCAGGCCGACGCGATTACCCGCGACGTGCTGCAGGCGGTGCGCCTCAGCTTCATCACGCCGTTCGATCGCGGCGATATCAAGGACCTGATCCAGTCGATGGATGATGCCATCGACATGATGCACAAGACGGTCAAGACGATCCGCCTGTTCGAGCAGAAGAGTTTCGATCCCGGCATGCGCGAGATGGGCGTTCTTATCGCCGATTCCGCCAAGCTGGTGGCAGAAGCGATCCCGTTGCTCGACCGGATCGGCGCCAATGTGCCGCGCCTGACCGCGATTGCTGAAGCGGTCAACCGGCTGGAGGAGCGCTCCGACCAGTTGCACGACGAGGGCCTCCAGGATCTGTTCCTGCGCCACGGCAGCTCGAACCCGATGGCCTATATCATCGGCAGCGAGATCTATGGCGAACTCGAGAAGGTGGTCGACCGTTTCGAGGACGTCGTCAATGAAATCAGCGGCATCCTGATCGAGAACGTCTGATGGACGCGACACTCGCTTTGCCGCTGCTCATCGCCCTTATCGGCGTCGCGCTGTTCTTCGACTTTCTCAACGGCCTGCACGATGCCGCCAATTCGATCGCCACGATCGTCTCGACGCGGGTCCTGCGGCCGCAATATGCCGTCATGTGGGCGGCGTTCTTCAATTTCATCGCCTTCCTGTTCTTCGGCCTGCATGTGGCCGAGACGCTTGGGACCGGCATTATCGATCCCTCCATCGTCACGCCGCAGGTGATCTTTGCCGCCCTGATGGGAGCGATCATCTGGAACATCGTCACCTGGATTTTCGGCATCCCGTCAAGTTCGTCGCATGCGCTGGTGGGCGGACTGGTCGGGGCAGGGCTTGCCAAGACCGGCGGCGACGCCATCGTGCTGAGCGGCCTTTTGAAAACCGTGGCCGCGATCTTCATGTCGCCGATGATCGGTTTCATGCTGGCGCTGCTGCTCGTGCTGATCGTCTCCTGGGTTTGCCTGCGCCAGACGCCGTTTGCCGTCGATCGCAGCTTTCGCGGACTGCAGTTCATCTCGGCCTCGCTCTATTCGCTCGGCCATGGCGGCAATGACGCGCAAAAGACCATGGGCATCATCGCCGTGCTCCTGTTCAGCCAGGGCTATCTCGGAGAAACGTTCTACGTGCCGTTCTGGGTGGTCATCACCTGCCAGTCGGCCATGGCGCTCGGCACCCTGTTCGGCGGCTGGCGTATCGTGCACACGATGGGATCGAAGATCACCAAGCTCAATCCGATGCAGGGTTTCTGTGCCGAAACCGGCGGAGCGATCACGCTGTTTGCGGCGACGTGGCTCGGCATTCCCGTCTCGACCACACACACCATTACCGGCGCGATTATCGGCGTTGGCGCGGCACGGCGTGTCTCGGCCGTGCGCTGGGGGCTGGCGGGCAATATCCTGATCGCCTGGGTGGTGACGCTCCCGGCGGCAGCGCTGATCTCCGCTCTGTTCTATTTCGCGGCGGGACTGCTTTAGGCTCTAAAAACGTGAGGCGCGGCGAACTGCTCGAAACGGTTTTGCCGCGCCTCAATGCATCCGGATGGGGATCTGCCCGGCGAAGCCTCTCGCCAGGAGCACGGCGGTCTGCTCCGGCGGCAGCGCCTTGCCGTAGCGATAACCTTGGCCCGCCTGGCATCCAAGCCGCCGCAAGCTGATTTCCTGCTCCTCGGTCTCGATGCCTTCGGCGATGGTCTCCAGACCGAGTTCGTTGCTCATCATCAACATCGCCCTGGTGATGGCCGCATCATGCGGGTTTTCGGTCATCTCGGAGATGAATGCCCGGTCGATCTTCAATGTTGTCAGCGGAAACCGTTGCAGCGAGCTCAAGGACGCAAAGCCCGTCCCGAAATCGTCGAAGGCAATGCCGACGCCGAGATCGCGCAGGTGGTGCACGGCTTCAAAAGCGTTGTCGTCGTTGAGAAGCGCAATCGTTTCCGTCACCTCAAGGCCAAGTGCTGATGGGGGCAGGTTATGATCGGAAAGCGCGCTGGTGACATGCTGGACGAGCGTGGAGGCGCGATACTGGGCGGCGAAGAGATTGACGCTGACCTTGATCGGCGGCAGGCCGCTTGCCCGCCATTGCGCCGCCTGCCGGCAGGCCTCGCGCAGCACCCACCAGCCGACCGGCAGGGCGAGGGCACTTGATTCCAGCGCCGGCAGGAAATCGCCGGGATAGAGCAGGCCGTGCTGCGGATGCTGCCAGCGGATGAGCGCTTCCACGCCCAGAATATGCCCGTCATCGAGCGAGACCTGCGGCTGATAGTAGAGCACCAGTTCGCTATTCTTCAGAGCGCGCAGAAGCTCATCCTGGGTGGCGCGCCTCGCCAGCGAATCGTTGCGCATGTCAGGCTCGAACATCAGCATTTTACTGCCGCCGGCCTTTTTGGCGCGGTAGAGCGCAAAGTCTGCGCTGGCGAGCAGTTCCTCGGCATCGGTGCCATGCAGCGGCGCCAGCGCGACGCCAATGGTTGCCGCCAGCTGGAAAACATGGCCGCCGACATCGAACGGCGCCTCGAAGCCGGACAGAACCGCGCCTATGGCGGTCATCGCCTCGTCAGGTTGTAGGGTCCCAGGCAACAGGATGGCAAATTCATCGCCGCCGAACCGGGCCACCGTGACATCGGCCGACAGCACGGAGGGCAGCCGGACGGCGACGGCCTGCAGCAGGGCATCCCCGACCGCGTGTCCAAGGCTGTCGTTGACATCCTTGAAACCGTCGAGGTCGATGAGGGCGACGGTCACTGTCTTGTTCTCCGACAGTTCCTCCTGCAGCAGGTTTTCAAAGCGGTGACGGTTGCTCAATCCCGTCAGGGTGTCCTGGTTTGCCATCCGCAGCAGGCGCGCATCGCGCTCACGCCGTTCGGTAATGTCACGGATGACCGCTCCCATGCCGACCCCGCGCTCGTCGTTCCAGATGGACAGCGAAATTTCGATCGGTACCTCGGTCTGGTCGCGTTTGCGGGCGACCACTTCGACGGTCTTGCCGATCAGCCTCGTCGTGCCTCCTGCCAGAACCCGCGCAAGGCCCGCATGATGGGCGCCGCGAAACCGGTCGGGAATGATGATGTCGATCAGCTGGCCGATCATCTCGTCCTGTTGATAGCCGAACAGGGTCAAAGCGGCGCGATTGACGAATTCGATCCGCCCATTGGCGTCGATCGCGAAGAAGGCCAGCTCCGTTGCATCGGAAAAGTTCATCACCGTCGAGCGGATGATTTCGGTCCGGCGCAAGCGCATCTGTTCCATGACCAGAGCGCCGAGGCGTTCGAGCGTCTTGCGTTGTTCGTCGCCAAAGTCGTTACGCGGCACGGTGTCGAGAATGCACAGCGCTCCGATGCGCAAGCCTTCGTCGGTCGTCAGGGGCGTGCCGGCATAAAAGCGAAGAAAAGGTGCTCCGGTGACCAGCGGATTGCCGGCAAAGCGCGGATCTTCCAGCATATCATCGATGACCAGAACCGCGCCGCTTTCGATTGTATGGGTACAGACCGACATGCAACGGGGGATGTCCGGGAAATCGGCACCATGCATCGCCTTGAAGCGCTGCATATCCTTTTCAACCAGCGTGACGAAGGCCATCGGGGTGTGAAAAAGCTCTGCGGCAAGCTGCACGATCGTGTCGAACCGAGGCTCCGGCGGGGTGCCGGAAATCCATAAGTTCGCCAATGCCTGCAAACGGTTGCCTTCGGTATCGCCGTCCGTATCCGCTTCAGCCGTTTGCGTGTTCATTCGAAATCCCGATCTGGCCTTAAGGGTAGCCGCAGTATCTTTGCAGACAATGTCATGTTGCCACCCAGGATTTCCTCAAAATATTTGCAACCCGTTATCAAGCGCTGAAGAAAAGCTGTGAAATCTATTAGATATTACTTTTACGTGTGCAGGTCTACGGCGCCAGCCGGCGGCTTTCAACCTTCATCGGCTGCGGGGCGTCCGGCAATTGCACACGAAGCGAGTATCGGCCATGCTTGCTGAATGCAGAACGGGATATGGCCGATTTTGATGCACCCGGCGCTTCCCGCCCGCCCTGATAAATTCGGCGCGACACCTGCCGCCAAATAGTATCCTATGGGGGCAGGCGGTCAAAGAACTGCCGGTGTCAACCAGAACCCGAGGAACACGCAAGCGATGAAACTGGCTACTCTGAAAGACAGTACCCGCGACGGCAAACTCGTCGTCGTCTCCAAGGATCTGACCCGCTGCTCGGAAGTCGGCCATATTGCCCGCACGCTTCAGGCCGCGCTCGACGACTGGGCCCATGCCGGGCCGCGTCTCGCCCGTGTTGCCATCGGCGTCGAGACCGGTTCGCAGCCGACCATGCGGTTTCACGAGCATGATGCCGCGTCGCCGCTGCCGCGCGCCTTTTTCTGGGCTGGCGGCTCCGGCGGTTTTGCGGGTCCCCGCGATCCCATCTCGCTTTCGGGCGATGTTTCGGATGTGACAGCGACGGCCCAACTGGCTGTGATCGCCGATGATCTCGACGCGCAGGCAGGCGCCGACGCGGCAAGTAACGCGGTGCTGCTCGTTCTTCTCGCCAATGACGTCTCGGCGGATGGAGACGGTCTTGCTTCGTCCTTCTCTCCGGTCGCAGTCACGCCGGACGAGCTGGATGGTCTGTCGGGCCTCTCTCTGCTTGTTCGCCGTAACGGCAATCCGGTCGAGGGTGGCAAGGGTGCTGCGGTGGATAGCGCGAAAGCGGTGGCTGCTGCTGCGGACAAGCGTTCGCTTGTCGCCGGCAGTCTCGTCGCAACCGGTTCGTGCCGGGTGACCACGGCTCTTTCCTTGGGCGACGTGGTTCGCGTCGAGCTGAACGACGGCACAGGACATTCCATTTTTGGCGCGATCGAACAGACTGTGGAAACCCGCAGCAGGTGACGAGGCCGGGTTGCGGGGAAACCCGGAACCCGTTTCTCACACGGACAATTCCTGCCTTCAATTCTTGAATTGTCTTTTTGCACTGCACACGTTAGGACACTGCGCCGGGCGGATGCTTGCCGGAAAGCCCGGCGAGGCCAGCCGCCGTGGACAGGGCGGCATGCTTGCGGATTGGAGGATCCCGAGATGGAAACAATCACCACCATTGCCTTATTGCGCGCGCGGCTGAGCGCCCATCGCCGCGCCGGAAAGACCATCGGTCTCGTTCCGACCATGGGCTATCTGCATGTCGGCCATATGGAGCTGGTCGCCCGCGCGCGGGCGGCAAACGATATCGTTGTCGTCAGCCTGTTTGTGAACCCCTTGCAGTTCGGCGCCAACGAGGATCTGACGAAATATCCGCGCGATCTGGCCCGCGACCAGGCAATGCTGATCGAGGGCGGTGCCGACTATCTCTTTGCGCCTGGCGTTGACGATATGTATCCACGGCCGATGGAAACGGTGGTCGATGTGCCAACGCTCGGCAGCGAGCTTGAGGGCTCGGTGCGGCCCGGTCATTTCGCCGGGGTGGCGACCGTCGTTACCAAGCTGTTCAACATCGTCCAGCCGGACCGCGCCTATTTCGGAGAGAAGGATTTCCAGCAGTTGCAGATCATCCGCCGCATGGTGGAGGACATGGCACAGCCGGTCGATGTGGTCGGTGTCGCAACGGTGCGCGAAGCCGACGGGCTCGCCTGCTCGTCGCGCAATGTCTATCTGAGCGCTGCCGAGCGGTCGGCTGCGGCGATCGTTCCGAAGGCGCTCGATGAGGCCGGACGGTTGATCGCCGGCGGTATGACCGATGTCGCCGAGCTTGAAAAAGCGGTCACGGATTTCATTGCCGCCGAGCCCCTGGCAAGGCCCGAAGTGGTCGCACTGCGCGATCCCGAAACTCTGCAGGAATTGACGGAAATCGGCGAAAAACCGGTTCTTCTGTTGCTTATTATCCGCTTCGGGAGCACGAAGCTGCTCGATAACCGGGTTTTCAGCCCGAAAACGGCAAAATTTGCAAAGGTGGCATGAGCATGAGTGTACAGGCAGTAAAGCGGCGCCTGAGCCCCGGCAGCATCGAGGCATTGAAGGGCGAGCGCCCGATCGTCAGCCTGACGGCCTATACGACGCCGATCGCCCGGCTGCTCGATCCGCATGTGGATTTCATGCTGGTCGGCGATTCCCTCGGCATGGTGCTCTACGGTCTTGATTCGACCGTCGGCGTGACGCTCGACATGATGATCGCCCATGGCCAGGCTGTTATGCGCGGTTCTGAAAAAGCGTGTGTGGTCGTTGATCTGCCGTTCGGTTCCTATCAGGAATCCAAGGAGCAGGCCTTTAACAGTGCGGCGCGCATCCTCAAGGAAACCGGCTGCAGCGCGGTCAAGCTTGAAGGCGGCGCGGAGATGGCGGAAACCGTCGATTTCCTCACCCAGCGCGGCATTCCGGTGCTGGGTCATGTCGGTCTGATGCCGCAGCTCGTCAACACGATGGGCGGTTACCGCTCGCTCGGGCGCAGCGACAAGGAAGCCGCCAAGATCCGCCGCGATGCCAAGGCGATCGACGATGCCGGTGCGTTCGCGATTGTCGTCGAAGGCACGATCGAGCCGTTGGCCCGCGAAATTTCCGAGACGCTGCGGGCACCGACCATAGGTATCGGAGCCTCGCCGGCCTGCGATGGCCAGATCCTCGTTTCCGACGACATGCTTGGGATTTTCAGCGATTTCAAGCCGCGCTTCGTCAAGCATTTCGCCGAACTGGCACCGCAGATCTCCGCCGCTTTCGAGGCCTATGCCAATGAAGTCAGGGCGCGCACCTTTCCGGGCATCGAGCATACGTTTCAGGTGAAGCCGAAGGGTTAAAGCCCGATTGTTCAGCGATACGCAATGTGATCATAATTTTGGATCACTGCATCAATCTTATTGAATTGTCCGATACGCCCGGCGGGCCTATCTGTGCGTTTCATCACGAACGCATCGCCGCATCCGTGGCCCGGCCAATGGCCCCGTCACTCCGGAAAGTTTCCTTCAATGACAAAAGACGATTTCTGGCAGGGCGCGCGGGGCGGATTTCCCGTCATGGTGTCCGCAGCACCCTTCGGCGCTCTGTTTGGCGCACTTGCCGTCGACAACGGGTTCTCCGTTTTCGACGCCGTGTTCATGAGCGCTACGGTTTATGCCGGCGCCAGCCAGATGGTAGGTCTCGAGCTGTTTGGCCACAACGTCCAGCCCTGGCTGATCATCCTGTCGATTTTTGCCGTGAATTTCCGCCACATCCTCTATTCAGCGTCGATTGCCCGCCACATCCGCCATTTCTCTCCCGTGCAGAAGTTCTTCGCCTTCTTCCTGCTGGTCGATCCGCAATATGCAGAAACGGAAAAGCGGGCCGAGCGCGGCGAGCCGGTGACCTTTGCCTGGTATCTGGGGTTCGGACTGGTCATCTATCTGCCTTGGCAGCTGATGACGCTGCTCGGCGCGATCTTCGGGCAGATGATCGGAGATCCCAAGGCCATCGGTCTCGACGTGCTGCTGCCGATCTATTTCATGGGACTGGTTCTCGGCTTCCGCAAGCGCGACAACTGGCTGCCGGTGGTGGCGGTCAGTTCGCTGGCATCGATTGCCGCGATGCATTTCGTCGGCTCGCCCTGGCATGTCAGTATCGGCGCCATCGCAGGCATCCTGCTTGCCGCCTGCCTGCCGCTGCCCAAACAGCATGAAGAGCCGGTCACTCTGGAGCATGAGGTCTGATCATGGACAATGCACAACACATGCACCTGATCTACGTGATCCTGGCCGCCGCCGCCGCGACGTTCCTCACCCGCATCGGCGGCTATGTGATGATCACGCAGATGAAGCGGATCCCGCCGCGCATGGAGGCGGCATTGAATGCGGTGCCTGCCGCCGTGCTCTCGACGCTGGTTGCCCCCGCCTTCCTCTCCGGCGGCTGGGATGTGGCTGTCGCCATGCTCGTCGCGCTCGCCATCGGCCTGCGCTTTTCATCGCTCTGGATGCTTTTGGCCGGCTGGCTGGTGGTCATGGCGATCCGGCATCTCGTGATGTAGAATAAGGCCCGCTCCTTGCGAAGCGGGCCTTTTCATTCAGCGGCTGATCGGTGCCGCTGCCGCCTTCAGCCAGGAAAGTACCGCCTCGTCCGAAATCAGCGGCGACAGCTTTTCCTCTGTCTCGGCGTGATAGGCGTTCAGCCAGGACAGTTCCTCGTCAGTCAGAAGGGCGGGGACGATCAGGCGGCGATCGATCGGGCAGAAGGTCAGCGTTTGAAAGCCGAGCATCGGCAGGTCGCCGCCTTCGATTTCCGCAGCTTCCAGCACATGAACAAGGTTTTCGATGCGGATGCCGAAGGCGCCGGGGCGGTAGTAGCCCGGTTCGTTCGACAGGATCATGCCGGAGAGCAGTTCCTGCGTTGACGCACGGGAGATGCGCTGCGGGCCTTCATGCACCGACAGATAGGAGCCAACGCCGTGGCCGGTCCCATGGGCGAAATCGGCACCGGCCTTCCACAGCGCGATGCGGGCGAGCGGATCGAGATCGACGCCGCGCGAGCCCTTTGGAAAGCGTGCGGTGCTGATGGCGATCATGCCCTTGAGGACGAGGGTGAAAAAGCGGCGCTGATCGTCCGGCACGGTGCCGATCGCGACCGTGCGGGTAATGTCGGTGGTGCCGTTGATATATTGGCCGCCGGAATCGATCAGGAACATGGTGCCATCGGCGATGGCGAGGTCGCTTTCGGTCGTGACCCGGTAGTGCATGATTGCGGCATGCGCGCCGGCGCCCGAGATGGTGTCGAAGGAAATGTCCTTCAGCGGGTTCTGCATGCGCTGGCCGACTGCGGCACGGCAGGCTTCCAGCTTCTCGACGGCGGCAATTTCTGTGATCGTGCCGGGCTGTGTCTGGTCGAGCCAGGCCAGGAACTCGACCATGGCAGCGCCGTCCTGAAGGTGGGCCCGGGCCGAGCCTTCGATCTCCGCCGCATTCTTGCGGGCGCGGGGCAGGCGGGCGGGATCGATCGCCTCGATCACGGTACCGCCGCTCACACGGATGCGCTCGGCAAGGGCGAAGGGTGCGTGATCGGGATCGATCATGATTGCCTTGCCGGTTGCCGCAAGGGCTGCGACCTTGTCGTCGAAAGACGATGGCGCCTCGATACTTGCAAGCTGGGTAAGGTAGGCTTCCTGCTCGATCCCGGACTTGCGCTTGTCGAGAAACAATTGCGCGCTGCCATCGGCATGGACGATGGCGCGGGCAAGCGGGTGCGGCGTGTGCGGCACATCGCTGCCGCGGATGTTGAAGGTCCAGGCGATCGACGATGGATCGGTGAGCACCACCGCATCGGCGCCGGCCTTGGCGATCTCTGCCGCCATTGCCGTCAGCTTGTCCTTGGCAAGGATGCCGGAATGATCGAGCGGCTGAATCTTGACGCGGCCAAGCGGGGCGGCGGGGCGGTCCTTCCACTGGCGGTCGAGCGGATTGTGATCGAGAAAGACCAGCGCGCCGCCGAGCGCTTCAAGCGCCTTTTCCAGCTTGCGCACTTCGGCGCCGGTATGCAGCCACGGGTCGATGCCGAGGCGAAAGCCCTTTTTTCCATTGTGCTCCAGCCACAGGTGCGGGGGTTCGCCGACCAGATCGCCGCCGGTGAAAACTGTGGCATCGACCTGTTCCTTCAACTGGGTGACGTAGCGGCCATCCACAAAGACAATCGCCTGACCCTGCGTGATGAGTGCAATACCGGCCGATCCGGTAAAGCCTGTCAGCCAGGACAGGCGCTCGGCGGAGGCGGGGACATATTCGCCCTGGAACTCGTCGGCTCTGGGGACGAGGAAGCCATCGAGATTCAGGGCCGTTAGTGCCGCACGCAGCACGGTGACGCGCTCCTTGCCGAATTGCGGAGTGGAGGTGACTGCAAAAGACTGAAACATGGATTTTTCCTGCGATGGGGAGGAACCGGCGCCGGGATCGCGCTGTGCGATGCGGATCGATTCCTCAAGAGTGGAAACAGTCTAGCGGAAACTGCCGGCGCTGCGAAAGCCCGTCTTTCTGGCCTCTAGTTTGTTGAACGATCTTCCCGTGTTGTGGAACGTATGCATCATGCGCATGGCACCCATGCTGCATTGCGGCTGGACCGGATTTCAAAATAGTCTATAAACCCGCTCAACGAACACGGACGCACATCTGTTGTTCCTGCGAATGCCTTTTGGCACGAGCTGCACGGTCTGAACATGGTTGGTTATCCTTCTCCTCCTCCCTCCGGGTGGCCAATTTCAGACTGTGAAGAGTCCGCTTGAGCACTCCTCCTCCTCAAGCTCGCGGACATGACCGGCTTGCCGGTCAGCGGGCGATGCTTCGGCATCGCCTTTGTATTGAAAAACCCGCCTGTCCATGATGGACAGGCGGGTTTTCCTTTTTCAGGGCTTTAAAAATTCCCGCTTACGGGCGGTCGAGATGGATCGTCACCCAGCCGTTGCGCCAGATGGTGCGGACATGGCGCAGCTGCTGGCCGTTATAGGCCGAGAGTACCTTCCAGCGCTGCGAGGCCAGAATGCCGGAGAGAATCACCGAACCGCCGGGCGCCAGGTGGCTTGCAAGCTGCGGTGCCATCTTGATCAGCGGACGGGCAAGAATATTGGCGATGATCAGGTCGAACGGGCCATGCGCTGCAAAGGCCGGCGAGTGAAAGCCGGGCGCCGTGACCGTTGTAATGCCCGTGGCGATGCCGTTGCGTTTGACGTTCTCTGCCGCAACACGGGTGGCGATGGGGTCGATATCGGTTGCCAGAACCGGAACCGGCTTGAGTTTGCGTGCGGCGATGGCGAGCACGCCGCTGCCGGTGCCCAGATCCAGCGCATTGCGGACCTTGCGGGCGCGCATGACGGTTTCGATGACTTCCAGGCAGCCGGCCGTCGTGCCGTGATGGCCGGTGCCGAAGGCCTGGCCGGCGTCAATCTCGATGGCGATATCGTTGAGGCGCACCTTGTCGCGGTCATGCGAGCCATGGACGAGAAAACGCCCGGCGCGCACCGGAGACAGGCCCTCCAGCGACTTGGCGATCCAGTCGACATCCGGGATGATTTCGCGCTCGATCACGGCATCTGGAAACTGCGCGGCGACAACATCAGCGAAACGCGCCCGCATTCCGTCTTCCTCATCGAAGTCGATATAGAGCGAGGCTTCCCAGATATCCTTCTTCTCGTCCATTTCCATGGTGGCGATGGCATAGCCTTCGTCCTCGAAAGCATCGGTCATCAGGTCCAGAAGGACTTCGGAGAGCTTTTCGGTCGTGGTGATGAAGAGGCGCAGGTCGCTCAATGTCTTTGTCCTTGTCGGCACATGCTTGCCGCGCGGCTCTAGCACGCCGTCCGATGCAAGGTAAAGCGCAGCGCCTATTGGGCGCCGGGAATCCAGGGCGGCGGCGGGGTGTCCTGGCCTGCGGCATTGCGCAGAAAGGCGTTGGAGATTAGGGGAACATGGTTTGCCAGCGGCAGGAGCAGCGATCGAAGCCGTGTCAGAATGGGGTTTTTCAAGGTGATGAAGGCCGTGTTGCGCCGGGTATCCTTGAGCACGGTCCTGACGGCGGGTAATCTCAGAGCCGAATAGTCCTGTTCCCGACGTTCCGCTATCAGCCAAGCCAGCCAGCAGGCATCCTCGATGCCGAGATTCATGCCGCGCGCACCGGCCGGCGAATGCACATGGGCGGCGTCTCCGGCGAGATACACCTTGCCTCGGCTCATGGTCTCGACATGGCGGAAGCTGATGCGGAAATCCGAGGCCCATGTGCGCTCCAGCACCATGGCCGGATGTTCAATGCGGGTTTCGAAATCCGCATCGGTGGACAGGTAGCGCAGCGTATCCTCATTGACCGGCAGCCTTCCCAGCACGCCGGGATTGAGGAAATTCATCTCGATGAAGCCGGTATCGACCGGCTGTGCATAGCGGTAGTCGGCGAGGAAAAAGCGGCTCTCCAGCGCATTGCCGGGGAAGGTAAACCCGAAGGCCTGGCGAACGGCGGAATGGGCGCCGTCCGTGCCGATCAGCAGATCCGGCTCGACCGTTTCCGTCCGGCCATCGGCGTGTTGGAGGGTGACCACCGGCTTTTGCACATCGCCTGAGGCCGGGATGAGTTCGGCCGACCATTCCGGGGTGATGCCGAAGGCCAGAAGCCTCTGCAGCAAAAACCGTTCCGTTTGGCCCTGTGGCAGGATCTGGATCGGGCAATAGCGGCTGCGGAAGCTTTCTGTCTCGATGGTCAGCAGCGGTTTGCCTGAGGACGCGATCTTGAATTTCGTCAGGCGCCGGGCTTTTGCAAGAATCAGGGCGCTGACGCCGGATGCTTCCAAAAGCGTCAGGGTTCTGGCATTGACGCCGAGTGCCCGGCTTTCATGGAGGGGGGCGGGTCCGGCCGCCTTTGCCACAAGGCGGGATTTTATGCCGCGCCGCGCCAGTTCAAGCGCCAGTGCAAGTCCGGTCGGTCCGGCGCCAGCAATCAGAATGGATTTTTCACTGGTTTCACCCATCAGCCCCTCGCGACAATGGATTACCTTTTCGTCAGGTTTTCCAGTTTCTTGACTGCCGTCTCCGGATTTTCCTCGTAAGCGATCGTGCCGGTGAACTTGCCTTGCGAATCCAGCAGGAACACCGATGCAGTATGATCCATCGTGTAGTCGCCGTCAGGTTTCTTTTCGTCCAGCGGCACCTTCTTGGCATAGACCCTAAAGCCCTTGACCATCTCCATGACCTTGTCCGGCGGGCCGGAAATGCCGGTGATGCGCTTGGAGACGTTGGAGACGTATTGACCAAGGATTTCCGGGGTATCGCGTTCCGGATCGACGCTGATGAAATAGGCCTGCAGCTTGGTGCCGTCGGGATCGACCTTTTCCAGCCACCCGTTCAGCTCAAACAGCGTGGTCGGGCAGACTTCCGGGCAATGGGTAAAGCCGAAGAACAGGGCCGAGGGCTTGCCGACAAAGGCGGCTTGCGTGATCGGCTGGCCGGTCTGCGATACCAGCTCAAAGGGAACGCCGAACGGACCGGCGGCGATCTCCTCCTTGCCCGTGGTCATCTGGTAGCTGATCCAGCCCAGCGAGGCTGCGACAACGGCTACAGCCGCCCAAAGAACGATGCGAAGTGTTTTCATGTGATGTCCGCTCAAAACCTGCCCAATAGTGCAGCTGAGATAGCGGTTTGGGCGGGATGTTGCAAAACATTCACGCTGCCAGCGTCAAAATGCGGCAGCGTTCGTCAAAAGCACCAGGACATGCCGTTTTCAGCCATGGTCAGCAGCATCTCCGGCCCCTGAACGATCCATCCGAAAAAGGCGGCAAGGCACAGGAGCAGGAACACACCGCCAAGGGCGGTGATCGCCAGGTTCTGATTGTGCTTTCCGGCCTCGTTGTTCATGCGGCGATGATATCCTGCCCGCCGTTACTTTGAAAGCCGTTTTGCAGGGCACGGGTTTGCACGGGGCAGAGGCGGACGAGTGCGCACGCAAGAATCCGGTAAGCATTTTAGCAAAAGTTTAATGTGTGTTTGCCATGGTCTGACAACGCAAGGGGTGTTGGCGGGCGCCCCTGATCCGGCAAGTGCCGGAGGCATCGGGTTTCGCCGGAAACTGGGAAGAATTCTGATCATGACAAATGCCATCAAGCAGTCCGGCGCCTATCTGGAAATCGTATCGTTTCATCTGGGCGATCAGGAATTCTGCATCGATATCATGGCGATCCGCGAAATCCGTGGCTGGGCGCCCGTGACGCCGATGCCGCACACGCCGCCTTATGTGCTGGGGCTGATCAACCTGCGCGGCGCTGTCATCCCGGTCATCGACATGGCCTGCCGCCTCGGCATGAAGATGACGGAGCCGTCGGAACGTTCGGCGATCATCGTCACCGATATCGCCGGCAAGCTGGTCGGCCTTCTGGTCGAACAGGTGTCCGACATGATGACGATCAAGAGCGAAGCGCTGCAGCCAGCCCCGGAAATCATTCCGGAAGCACAGCGCGCCTTCTGCCGCGGCATCGTCGCGCTGGAAAAGACCATGGTCTGCTTCCTCAATCTCGACACCGTCATCGCCGACGAGCTGGCCCAGGCGGCTTAGTTACATCAATTGCCTTGAACGTCATGCAGACGCCATCCGGCAACCCGGGTGGCGTTTTTTGCGTTGAGTTTGAAGAGCCGTCCCGTTTGCTGCATTGTGCGGCGCAACAATTGCGCATAGCTTTTGCCGGAAAGCAGACCGAGGAGATTGCCCGTGAAATGCCTGTTGCTCGTCGATATCCAGAATGGGTTCTGCTCTGGCGGCAATCTTGCCGTGCCTGACGGCGAGGCGGTCGTTGCCGTCGCCAACCGGCTGATGGCGGAAGGCGGCTATGATCTGGTGGTTGCGTCGCTGGACTGGCATCCGGCCGATCACGGCAGCTTTGCCTCTCAGCATCCGGGCCGCCACCCATTCGAAATGGGAACGCTGCACGGCAAGCCGCAGATGCTCTGGCCGGATCATTGCGTCCAGGGTACAGCAGACGCCGAACTGCACCCGGCGCTCGACCAGAGCCGCATCGATTATCTCCAGCGCAAGGGCGAGGACCGGACCATAGACAGCTATTCGGCGTTTCGCGACAATGACCACGCGGCGCTGACCGAGCTGTCCGTCTATCTCGCAGACCGTGGCGTCGATCATCTCGATGTCTGCGGTCTGGCAACCGATTATTGCGTCAGGGATTCGGTCCTTGACGCAATCCAGCTCATTCCCGGAATTTTCGTGCGGCTCGTCATCGACGCCTGCCGGGGCATCGATCCGCAGGGTGTCGAGGTGGCACTGGCCACAATGGCGGCTGCAGGCGCCGAAATCGTCACATCTGCCGCCGTTATTGCTGAAGCCAAGGACGGTGCCGCTACTTCGGAGCGCCTTTCTCCCAGGTGACCGGCTGCTCGAACAGCGGAATGGTCGAGATCGACATCTTGGCGGAACCGTCGGTCAATTCGCGGGAATGGGCGAGATAGATCAGCGTGTTGTTTTTCTTGTCGTAGATGCGGGTGACCACAAGCTTCTTCCAGACGAGCGACAGCCCCTCGCGGAACACTTCCTCGCCGCCCTTATCAAGCTCGATATCGCCGATCGTCACCGGCCCGGTCTGGCGGCAGGAGATCGAGTTGTTCGACGGATCCTCGAACCAGTTGCCGTTCTTCAAGCGGTCAACCACGCTGCGGTCGAAATAGGTCACATGGCAGGTGACGCCCGAGATCTTGGGATCGCTGACGGCATCGATGGTGATGTCGTTGCCAAGCCAGTCCACGCCGACTTCGCCGACGGTTTCGGCCTGCGCGGAAAATCCGGCAAGGCTCGTCGCAAGAAGCGCGCAGGCGCTGATAAAACGGATGGGAAGCGGCATTGTGGGTTCTCCGGATGCAATGCCACAGACATAGGATCGGCGGCGGGTAATGCAAGCGGCGGGCAAGCGGCGGGCGCGGCGTTCAGCCTGTGCTGGAGAGTTTTTGCACCGGACCGGCGGCGGCGCGCATTTGGGCGGCGGCGCCGGCGAGGGCGCGGGCGCTGGCCACGGATGCGGCGTGAAGGCTGCCGGCGACGCTCAGTCTGTCCCGGCCCAAAGCCTTCGCCTCGTAGAGCGCCATGTCGGCCTGGACCATGGCGTCGGCCGGTGTGCCGCCGGGATCGGCCATGGCAATGCCGATGCTCAGCGTCAGGGCGATTTCAGTGCCCTGGTGTGCCGGTGCGGGTGTCATTCTGACGGCGGTGCAGATCGCGTCGGCGATATCAGCCACATCCAGCCGGCTGGCTCCGGCAAGGGCTATGCCGAATTCCTCGCCACCCAGCCGCCCAAGGATGCCTTTTCCTGCGAGCGTCCCGCGCACGGTGGCGGTGAAATGCACAAGTGCCGCATCGCCGCCGGCATGGCCATGCAGATCGTTGATCTGCTTGAAACGATCAAGGTCCAGCAGCATGAACGCCGTCTGCTCGCCGGAGGCCGAGGCGTTCTGGAACATCTGCTCGAATGCGGACATGAACGCGCGGCGTGACAGGGCGCCGGTTAGATCGTCATGGGCGATCATATGGCGCAGATTCGCAATCAGCCAGCCATGCAGCATGAGGATCACCCCCAGAAAGAACAGCGGCATGATCATCAGGCCTGTCACTATCAAAGCCGTCATCCAGATCGGCGGATCAAGGGCGTCGTGCAAACCGGTGGCGGCCGTGACGGCCTGAGCGGCATGAAGGATGGCGGCCAGGAACGCCATGACGCAGCAAAACAGCATATAGGGGGCGATGGCCCGCTCCTTCGGCCAATGGCGCAGGATGGTCGCACCGATCACGAAGCAGATCAGGCTGAGCAGTCCCGTGCGGGCCAGAACGTGTACCGCATGGCTGTCAGCGGCATCACCGAAGAGCAAAAGCACTGTCGCCACCGTCGCAAGAAGTACAACCGTTGGCCATGCGCTAAGCGGCGGGCGGGCGAGGAACTGCCGGAAGCCTCTCAGCAGCAAGAGGCCGGAAGCCGCAATCAGCGTGCCGCCGATGACCGTGTGAAACCACTGCGGGGCAATGCCGACGGTCAATGCCAGCGATGCGGCAAGCGCCGTCGTCAGGCAGGCGGCGCAGAAGCTTGCAATGCCGGGAACGCCGGTCTTGCGCAGCGATAAAAGCACGGGAAACATGACCAAAAGAGAAATAACTGCAATCGCGGAAAGAAAGCTCATAGGGGCGGATTCCTGCCGGGTGGCGCTCAAAAAAGAAGGGTCCGCCGATGCGGATAAGGCGAAATTCGTAATATCGCCGATTTAATTTTTTCAGCCGAAATTGCGTGCAATTTTAATGGATCGGGAGCTGTTTCGCAATTTCCACTTGTATGCAGTGGTGTGCCGGATCAAACTTGCGCGCGACCGGTGAAAGCGGTGGTGAGTTACACCTCTGCAAGCGACTTTGATCGCGGCCGCAAGGGTGATTCGCTACCATCTGACTGCAACAGGACCGGCGGATTAGACTGCAGATGGATCGGGAACTGAGAGCTGTCCAGCCGAGCGGCTAACCCATCGCGACGCGGGGTGATGCCGTGAAAAAACATGTCTCATCTCAGCATCTCCTTATTCTCGCCAAAAAATAGAGGTTTGAGACCGGACGCAAATACAGTTTTTCGAGCTTCAGGTTGACCGCCGGCGAAATGCGCAGTGGGTCAACGGATCTCCCGGCCATGATGTCCTAGGCGGGGAAGGTACCTTCTTTGCTTTTTTGCCTGCGGCAGGTGCCGCTCTCCTCTGCCCACCCTGCTCCCTGATTTCTTGGAGCCCGTGTAAAGGAATTGGTTACCATAATTTGTCATTCTTCCGATCGACCGGCAGGCCCCGGCAAGCGCGCAGTTCGGCGCATCGTGGGCTTTGGACCGGCCTCGGCGGCAATGCGTCCTGTTGCTCTCCGATTGAGTAATGCGTTTCGGGTAACGAGCATCATGGCGTTTGCAGCAGAAAAATGCAGTCATTCCGCGGCTTCGGGCAAGGCGCGCCACTATTGCGGTCCCCAAGGCCCCAAGACGAAAGGTTCAAGGCAATCCCAGCCGTTGGCGCGGTTGCTTGCCGGTGCCACTGTCGCCGGGATCGCCATCGCGGCCTCGGTCTGGATGGTCGCGACCTTTGCGGCGATGCAGAACATGGGGTCGTCGCTGCTGTCCAGCAAAGGTCCGCGCCTTGAGGCGTCATTGGGTCTCAACCCGATCCCGCATGCGGCCCCGCAGCAGCGCGTCGTACACCTGGCCAAATTTTCGCGGCTCACCGTCTTGCCGCGTATCAACCTTGTGGCAATGGCTGTGCCGCAAAAGAGCATGGCTGCAGTCGCCATGGTCAAGCCTGCCGTGGATTTTGCGGAAAAGACGCAGGTTGTCGCGCTTGCAAAAGCGGCTGCCGCCAAAGGCGATGCGGTCATAACCGGCTCGACGCCGGTGACAGCCAACGCGCTGGTGGAGACGGTATCGGTGCGTGAGCAGGGACTTGGCAAGCCGTTTAACTTGGTCATGCCGGAGCCCGCTTCGTCGCTGAACGGCATGTTGCCGGATCTGGGGCCTTTGCCCCTGTCCAAACCGCGCGGTTT
Organism: Rhizobium sp. Root483D2; assembly: GCF_001426685.1. Classification (GTDB taxonomy): domain Bacteria; phylum Pseudomonadota; class Alphaproteobacteria; order Rhizobiales; family Rhizobiaceae; genus Pararhizobium; species Pararhizobium qamdonense. Next base: position 216,263 of record NZ_LMFB01000016.1, read on the forward strand.
TGCGGATGCGGCGCGCAAGCTTGATGACAAGGCCACCAAGCCCGCCGTCAAGGAACTGGCCTATGCCAAGCCTGATCTTCCCATGGATGATGACAACGAGGTTCGCCCGGCATTTAGGGGTAAAAGAGGGGTCGCCTATTACGATATCTCGGCCGGCGTGGTCTACATGCCGAATGGCGAGAAGCTGGAGGCGCATTCCGGCATCGGCAAGATGCGCGACAATCCGGACTATGTTCACGTCAAGATGAAGGGCCCGACGCCGCCCGGCACCTACAAGGTGACAATGCGGGAATCGCTCTTCCACGGGGTTGCCGCCGTGCGTCTGACGCCGGTGAACGGCGTGGCACCGCATGGCCGCGACGGCCTGCTCGCCCACAGCTATCTCCTGAGAAACCGGGGCGATTCCCATGGCTGCGTTGCCTTCGAGGAATATCCGCGCTTCCTGAAAGCGTTCAAGCGCGGCGAGATCACCCATATGGTCATCGTCAAGAGCATGAAGGGCTTCTCCGCGCCCAAGCGCACCTTCGCCTCGCTGTTTTCCAAGGGTGCATGACGGATATCCTTGAAAGGGCATAAGCCGGATCAAACCATCCCAGCACAGGGCGCGAAAGCTTGAGGGCTTCGCGCCCTGTGCTCGTTATGCCAGCCGGCTAGCCTGTTTAAGCCCTGCCAGCGGGCCGTTGATCGCGAGGATTGGGGAATTGCCACCGCCTGCGCTCTCCTCTAATCCCCTCTACAATCTTAGGGGACGGCGTTCATGCGAATCAGTGCAATTACGAACTGGGCCTATGGCGTAACCGTCGTCCTGACCGTGCTTTCCGGTGGCGCATTCATTCTGTCGGCCGATAGCGCCAACCAGGAGCGGCTGGCGGTCGAGGAGCACCTTGCCTTCGAGGCCCTGGCGCAGGACCTTGCCCTTGGCGCCGAGGAGCGAAGTGACGAAGCGCGCCTGTACGTGATGCGCGGCGACGAGCGTCATCTGATTGCGTTTCACGGCAGGGAAAACGAGGAGCACCGCCGCGAGGCGGCGATCAAGACGTTGAAGGCGCGCGGGGCATCGTCTGCTGAAACCGCCGCGCTCGAAGAGGTCGAGCAGGATGCCGAGGCGCTGGACCGGCTCGAGGTTGCGGCAATCACCGCCTATGGCAATGGCGAGCAGTCCAAAGCCCAGCAAATGCTGTTTGGCCCCGAGCACGAGCGCCTGCAGACGGATTTGCTGGAAACGGTCGGCCGCTTCCGCGATCTGGTCAATGCCCGCACCGGCAATGCGCTGAACGATGCGCGGTTGAGAAGCGACTGGTTCGGCCTTGTCGCCAAGACCATGCTGGCGCTGACGGCAGCGCTTTTTCTCGGCGTTCTCTATTGCGTTCTTCGCCGCCGCATCGCCATGCCGCTAGCGCATATGACCGGTATCGTCACCCGGCTCGCCAAGCAGGATTATGCCGTCGAGGTGCCGCTGGACCAGCGGCGCGACGAAATCGGCGAGATGAACGAAGCCATCCATATTTTTCGCGCCAATGGCCTGGAGCGCGACCGGCTGGATGCGGAGAGGCGGCTCGACCAGCAGACCAAGGATCTGATCCTGCAGATGATGCACCGGCTGCAGGCCTGCCAGACGCAGACCGAGCTCGCCGATGTCGTGGCGCGGTTTGCGCCGCAGATTTTCCCCAATCTTGCCGGGCATCTTTATGTTCTCAACGAAAGCCGCACCTTACTTTCGACGATCGGCAGCTGGCTTGATCCGCATCAATCGGCGGCATCCTTTGCCTCCAGCGCCTGCTGGGGGCTGCGGCGCGGGCGGCCGCATCTGAGCAATCGCGGCCAGAGCGACATTGCCTGCCAGCATCTGAACGAAAGCAATGTCACAGGACTTTGCGTGCCGCTGACGGCGCAGGGCGATACGATCGGGCTTCTCTATTTCGAGGAACGTTCGGATGTCGTGACCGATGTCGAAACCTCGCGTCTCTATCTGGAACTGATTGCCGAAAATATCGGCCTTGCGGTTGCCAATCTTCAGTTGCGCGAAAAACTCACCCATCTTGCCGTGCGCGATGCGCTGACGGGGTTGTTCAACCGGCGCTGGCTGGATGAAAGCCTCAACCGTCATGCACGCGAGGAAGCGGTCAATCCGCTGGTCTGCCTGATGATCGACATCGATCATTTCAAGCGCTTCAACGACGAATTCGGCCATGATGCCGGCGATGTCGTCATGCAATATGTGGCGCAGATCGTCATCGACATGGTTGGCGGCGCCGGCACGGCCTACCGGTTCGGCGGCGAGGAGTTCACGGTGCTTTTGCCCGGGATGACCGAGGCGGCCGGCTTCGAATTTGCCGAAGCGCTGCGCACCAAGATCGCGACCGCACCGCTCTCGCATCGCGGCCGTATCCTTGGTTCGGTGGCGGTGTCCATCGGCGTGGCATCGGCGCCCGCCGCAGGTACGGTGCCGACCTTGCTGACGCGGGCGGATGCCGCCCTTTTGAATGCCAAGGCCGGTGGCCGCAACATGACGGTCTCGGCCGCAAAGCTCATCCTCGGCGGTCTGCGGGATTAGCTTTAGCTGGGCGGGTGAACGGGCATGAGAGGCGGACCTTACTCCAAGGAGCGACCGTAGGACTTCCATTCTTCCGTCCGCTGGCTTTCAAAACTCGCGTTCTTCGTCTATGGTAGTGCAAGGTATTACCTTTTACCGGGGAATGGATGATGGCCGTTGCGACATCAGTCAAGCTTGAGAACGAGCTGAAGGTTCGGGTGCAGAACCTGGCTACCGCGCGCCGCCGCACGTCTCACTGGATCATGCATGAAGCCATCGCGCAATATGTCGAGCGCGAAGAGAAGCGTGAAGCCTTTCGTGAAGAGACCCTCAAGGCCTGGGAGGAATTTCAGCAGACCGGCCTGCAGGCCAGCGCTGAGGACGTTGAAAAATGGCTGTCGAGCTGGGGCTCTGAAAATGAGCTTCCGGCTCCCAAATGCCGGCCGTAATCTTTACTCCGAACGCGATCCGGGACCTTGAAAGACTGCGCCAATTCCTGAGGGCGAAGAACCCGCAGGCAGCACGGTCGGCCGGGGAGGCGATCCTTCAGGGTGTGCGCATTCTTGGCTCACAACCGCATATCGGCCGCCTCGTCGAGGGCCTGCCGGAAGAATTTCGGGAATGGCTGATTGATTTTGGCGATAGCGGCTATGTCACCCGTTACAGGTTTGACGGAGAGATGGTAACAATTTTGGCGCTACGGCATCAGCGGGAAGCCGGGTTTTAAGGTGTGGCTCGGCTTCATGGCCCCCGCCTAAACCTTCTCCACAAACCCATCCAGCACCCGCTTCTGTCCGGCCCGGTCGAAATCGATCGTCAGCTTGTTGCCCTCGATACCGGCGATATTCCCGTTGCCGAACTTGATATGGAACACCCGGTCGCCGACGGTGAATTTTGAAGGTTCGTCGATCTTGGACTTGGCGATCAGTTCGCCGTCGATGGTGCGCGCTTTCGGGCCGCTTTCGCCGTAGCCGATGCGTTCGATCGAGACGCCGGAGCGGTTGCCCCAGTTATCGCGGGTGGCGTCGGTCTTGTTGGCCTGGGCGCGTTTCCAGCCGGGGGTGGAATAGGTGTTGGCGAAGGGTTCTTGCTTGTCGAAGCGGGATTGGCCGTAGCCGCCGCGATTATAGCCGCCATAGGATTGCTCGGCTTCCGAGACTTCGACATGGGCGGTCGGCAGTTCGTCGAGGAAGCGCGAGGGGAGCGTCGATTGCCACAGGCCGTGGATGCGGCGGTTGGAGACGAACCAGATGTGGCAGCGGCGTTTTGCCCGCGTCAGGCCGACATAGGCAAGGCGTCGCTCTTCCTCCAGGCCTGAGCGGCCGCCTTCGTCCAGCGCGCGCTGGTGCGGAAACAGGCCTTCCTCCCAGCCGGGCAGGAAAACGGTCTCGAATTCCAGCCCCTTAGCCGAATGCAGCGTCATGATCGAGACGGCGTCGAGCTCGGCATTCTGCTCGACATCCATTACCAGGGCGATATGTTCGAGGAAGCCGCGCATGCTTTCGAACTGTTCCATCGAGCGGATCAGTTCCTTCAGGTTTTCCAGCCGGCCCGGCGCTTCCGCCGATTTGTCGTTCTTCCACATATCCGTATATCCGGACTCTTCGAGAATGGTCTCGGCAAGCTCGGTATGCGGCGTGTTTTCAAGCAGGCCCTGCCAGCGCTGGAACATCGTCACGACGTCATAGAGCGACTTGCGCGGCTTCGGCTTCATCTCGTCGGTTTCGATGATATCGCCTGATGCTGCCAGCATCGGGATATCGCGCTTGCGGGCATAGTCGTGCAGGGCACGCACGGTGGTATCGCCAAGGCCGCGTTTCGGCGTATTGACGATGCGCTCGAAGGCGAGGTCATCGGCCGGCTGGCATACGAGGCGGAAATAGGCCAGCGCATCGCGGATCTCCAGGCGCTCGTAAAAGCGCGGGCCGCCGATGACGCGGTAATTGAGGCCAAGCGTGACGAAACGGTCTTCGAACTCGCGCATCTGGAAGGAGGCGCGCACCAGGATGGCCATGTTGTTCAGCGGGTGGTCGGTGCGCTGCAGCTGCTCGATCTCCTCGCCGACGGCGCGGGCTTCCTCCTCGGAATCCCAGGCGGCATGCACCTGCACCTTGTCGTCATTGGGATCGACGCGGTCGGTAAACAGCGTCTTGCCGAGGCGGCCCTCATTATGAGCGATGAGATGGCCGGCGGCGCCGAGGATATGTTCGGTGGAGCGGTAGTTGCGCTCGAGCTTGATGACCTTGGCGCCTGGAAAATCCTTCTCGAAGCGCAGGATATTATCCACCTCGGCACCGCGCCAGCCGTAGATCGACTGGTCGTCGTCGCCGACGCAGCAGACGTTCTGCGGCACGCCCTTCGGCCGCTGGGCAAGCAGCCTCAGCCACATATACTGGGCGGTGTTGGTATCCTGATACTCGTCAACGAGGATGAAGCGGAACTTGTCGTGATATTCGCGAAGCACATCCGGATTGGTGCGGAACATGCGGATCGGATGCAACAACAGATCGCCAAAATCGCAGGCGTTCAGCGTCATCAGCCGGGCCTGATAGGCAGCGTAGAGTTCGCGGCCCTTGCCGTTGGCAAACGAGCGGGCGTCGCCTTCTGGAATGTCGGCGGGCGAAAGGCCCTTGTTCTTCCAGCCGTCGATCATCTGGGCAAATTGCTTGGCCGGCCAGCGCTTGTCGTCAATGCCGTCGGCCTGGATCAACTGCTTGATCAGGCGCACGACATCGTCGGTATCCAGGATGGTGAAAGAGGATTTCAGGCCCACCAGTTCGGCATGGCGGCGCAAAAGCTTCACGCCGATCGAATGGAACGTACCCATCCACGGCATGCCTTCGACAGCCCCTCCGACGAGGACGCCGACGCGCTCCTTCATCTCGCGGGCCGCCTTGTTGGTGAAGGTGACGGCGAGGATTTGCGAAGGGAAGGCGCGGCCGGAGGCAAGGATATGGGCGATGCGGGTGGTGAGCACGCGGGTCTTGCCGGTGCCGGCGCCGGCCAGCACCAGAACCGGGCCGTCGAGTGCTTCCACCGCTTCGCGCTGCTCGGGATTGAGGCCGGAGAGATAGTCTGGAACACGATGCTGATCGCGCGCTTGCATGGCGCGGGCTGCGATGCCGCTTGCGGGTGCCGGCGGTACCGCCTGCGGGCTCACGCCTCGCTGCGGGCGCGGCGCCGGCTCCTCGTCGAAGAAGGGGATATCGTCAAAACCATTGCTCATGCGGCTCAATGTAGTGATTCGGAGCCGAAAGGCCAGAATTCCGTTCTGCTTTTATTCCAAAATGTCCAGCTTCTCTGTGGAGACAACCGCTTTTTGGCCGCGATCAGGGGAGATGATCGGCATCGAAGACGGGATCGACGGGAAGCTGCAGGGCTGTCGCCAGCTGGTTGGTCTTGGCCGCAAGGGCGATGACGCGCAGGAGATCGGCATGCTGCGCAGCCGTCATGCCCTTGGCCTTTGCGGCCGCCGTATGCGAATGGGCGCAGTAGCCGCAGCCATTGGTGACGGACACGGCGATATAGAGCATTTCCTTGACCAGCGGATCCAGCGCCGACGGCGTCGCCATCACGGCTTTAACCTCGGCCCAGGTCTTTTCGAGCAGGCCGCTGTCAAACGCGAGATAGTGCCACATATTGTTGACGAAATCGGATTTGCGTGTGGCCCTTATGTCGTCGAAGACGGCTTTGACACGGGGATCGGATTCCGGATCAGGATGTTTTGCTGTCGTGCTCATGGCGGGCCTCCGTTGCCATCGAGGCTAAGGCGCGGCCCGTCTTGTGTCGAGTGGCTGAGATAAAGATCGTGGAACCCAAAAAGAGCTTTTGTTACAATTGCGTAATGATGGCATTTTAGCGTTGCCTGTATACGGCAAACATGAATAGTTGCCGCAAATACTGCGGTTTTTGTGCCTCAATGGCCGAAACAAGCTTGATTTAATTGGAGTTTTGCATGCGGCTTTGGAAGCAGCTTTTGATCTGCCTGGTCATTCTTGTGGTCGGCCTTGGCGTCTGGGTTCGCTTCGTGCCGGGTGCAGCGGCAATCCTTGCCAAGGTTGGCGTGCCCGAGACAGTTCTGGCCTATGCCGCAAAACCGGTGGATGCGGCCAAACAGGGCGGCGCACGGGTGCAGGGCGGCCAGAACCAGGGCGGCGGCAATCAGGCTGGCGGCACGCCGCTTGTCGTGACGCAGCCGGCCGATACCGCTGTTGTCAATGACAGGCTGAATGCGATCGGCAGCGGCGAGGCCATCCTGTCGGTCAGCGTCACGCCGCTTGCGACCGGCAATCTCTCCGACATCCTGGTCAAATCCGGCGACCGCATCGAAAAGGGGCAGGTGATTGCCACGCTCGACAGCGACGAGCAGAAGATCGCAGCCGCGCAGGCCAAGGTCGCCGTCGATAGTGCCGGCGAAAAGGTCGAGCGCAACCGCAAGCTCGGCAACGCCGTCTCGGTGGCCATCCTGCGCGAAGCCGAATTTGCCATGCAGGCTGCACAACTGGCGCTGCAGACGGCGGAACTGGATTTGAAGCGGCGCGATATCGCAGCGCCCTCCGGCGGCATCGTCGGCATCATCACGGCGCATCCGGGAGATTATGTCACGACTTCGACGTCGATCGCCGTGGTGGATGACCGCTCGCAGATCCTTGTCGATTTCTGGGTGCCGGAGCGGTTTTCGACCATGGTTTCCGTCGGCCAGCCGGTTTCGGCAACCGCAATCGCGATGCCGACCTCTGAACTGTCCGGCGTCATCGACGCGATCGACAACCGCGTGGATCAGGCGAGCCGGACGTTGCGGGTGCGGGCGCGGATCGACAATCCCGACGATACGCTGCGGGCCGGCATGTCGTTTTCCGTTTCTGTACGCTTCCCCGGAGACACCTATCCGACGGTCAACCCGCTGGCGATCCAGTGGAGCGCCGATGGCTCGTTCGTCTGGCGTGTTCAGGATGAGAAGTCGCAGCGGGTTCCCGTGAAAATCATCCAGCGCAATTCCGACAAGGTGCTGGTCGACGCAAAGCTCGCCAAGGGCGATGCCCTGGTGATCGAGGGCGTGCAGCGGCTGCGCGATGGCGGTGCGGTTCGCATCGCCGGAGAACCGCTGCAGCAGAAGCCGGCACAAGACAATCAGGAACAGAAGGTTTCCGAGGCGGAGGCGCCGAAATGAGCGGCGGTTCCGGGCACAAGGGAGCTGGCACCGCAGGCTTTACGGCGCTGTTCATTCGCAGGCCGATCTTTGCGCTTGTCGTCAATACGCTGATCATCGTTGCAGGTCTTGCGGCGCTGAACGGCATTGAAATCCGCGAATTGCCGCAGGTGGATCAGCCGGTGGTGTCGGTCAATACCCAGTTCGACGGTGCTTCGCCCGAAACGGTGGACCGCGAACTGACCTCGGTGATCGAGGGTGCCGTTTCGCGCGTGCAGGGCATCAAGGACATTTCCTCGACCTCGCAATATGCGCAGAGCCGCGTCACGCTGCAGTTTTCCGATACGACCGATATCGGCCAGGCGTCCAATGATATCCGCGATGCGCTCGGACGCGTCAGCAACCAGTTGCCGGAGGATGCCGACGAGCCGCGCATCGTCAAGGCCGATGCCGACAGTCAGCCGATCATGCGCCTGGCGCTGACATCCGACACGCTGTCGATGGAGGACCTGACGCTTCTGGCCGAAAACGAGATCACCGACAGGCTGGCAGCCGTGGAGGGCGTCGCCGACGTGCAGATCAACGGCGACCAGGAAAAGATCTTCCGCATCGATATCAACCAGTCAAAGCTTGCCAGCCGTGGCCTGACGGTTGCCAATCTGCGCACAAGCCTTGCCACCGCCTCGCTCGACGTACCGGCGGGCTCGCTGACCAGCGTCAACCAGGATATTTCGGTGCGCGCCACCGCCGATCTGCAGACGCCGGAACAGTTTGAAAACCTCCTGCTTGGCGACAATGTCCGGCTTGGCGATATTGCCACGGTGACGCTCGGTCCGGATATCGGCACGTCCTCGCTGCGCTCGGATGGACGCCAGGGCATCGGCCTTGGCATCATCCGCCAGGCGCAGTCCAATACGCTGGATATTTCCGAGGGCGTGAAGACGGCGGTGACCACCATTGCCGAAATCCTGCCGAAGGGCACGCAGCTCAAGGTGACCAGCGATGACGCCGTGTTCATCGAAGGTGCCATCCACGAGGTTGAAATCGCGCTGATCGCCTCGGTGATCATCGTTACCCTGGTGATCTATATGTTCCTGCTCGACTGGCGGGCAACGCTCATTCCGACGCTGACCATGCCGATCGCCCTGATCGGCACCTGTGCTGCGATCTACATGGCCGGCTTTTCCATCAATATTTTGACGCTTCTCGCTATCGTTCTGGCAACGGGACTGGTGGTGGACGATGCGATCGTGGTCCTGGAAAACATCGTGCGGCGGCGCGGCGAGGGCATGGGGCCGCGCGCTGCGGCAGTGCTCGGTACGCTCGAAGTGTTCTTCGCCGTCATCGCGACGACCGCGACGCTTGCCGCTGTCTTCGTGCCCTTGTCCTTCCTGCCGGGGCAGACCGGCGGCTTGTTCCGCGAGTTCGGCTTCGTGCTGGCCTTTGCCATTCTGCTTTCCGCCTTCGTGTCTTTGACGCTGTGTCCGATGCTGGCCTCGCGCATGCTGAAACCGCATGCCGAAAACCATGGCCATACCGGCTTCATGGGCCGGATCGGTGCGTTTGCGGCGGCCTTCTACAGGCGCACGCTGGGTGCCTGCCTCAATTCACCGCTGATCGTCTTCATGGTCGCCATCATGGTGACGGCTGCCGGTGGCGGCGCCTTCACGCTGCTCAAATCGGAGCTGACGCCGACGGAGGACCGCTCGCGCATCATGGTGCGTATCCAGGCGCCGCAGGGCGTGTCGCTGGAATATACCCAGGCGCAGATGCGCCGGGTCGAGGATGGCCTGAAGCCGCTGGTTGATAATGGCGAGATCGCCAATGTCTTTTCCGTGTCCGGCCAGGGCGGCGCGGTCAATACGGGGTTCATGGTGCTGACGCTGGCGCCTTGGAGCGACCGCGACCGCACGCAGCAGCAGATTTCGGCGGATATTACCAAGATCACCTCGAATATCCCTTCGATCCGCGCTTTCCCGATCCAGCCGAACAGCCTTGGCATTCGCGGTGCGGGCAACGGCCTGCAGGTGGCGCTGGTCGGCAATGATTATGCCAAGCTCGGCGATGCCGCATCCAAACTGGTGCGGCAGATGGAAGACAGCGGCAGTTTCGAAAATGTCCGCCTGAACTATGAGGCCAATCAGGCGCAGCTCTCCGTGACGATCGACCGCGACCGCGCATCCGATCTGGGCATCGATATTGTCGGCCTGTCGGCGGCGCTGCAGGCGATGCTCGATGGCAATAGCGTGCTCGATGTGTATGTCGAGGGCGAATCCTATCCGGTCAAGCTGTTGTCGACCACCAATCCGGTCAACGACCCGACGGACCTGCAGAACATCTTTCTGAAAACCGGTGACGGCAAGATCGTGCCGATGTCGACCATCGCATCGGTCGAGGAAAAAGCCGTTGCGCCGCAATTGTCGCGCGAGCAGCAGCTCCGGTCGGTGTCGCTGTCTGGCGGGCTCACGTCCGGCATTGCGCTCGGCGATGCCCTGGCCATGGTCCAGCAGATGGCCGAACCGCTCCTGCCGCCGGGCTCGCGCGTCGTGCCGCTGGCCGAAGCCGCGACGCTCGACGAAAATGCCAACGGCATGTTTGTCACCTTCGGCTTTGCGCTGGTCATCATCTTCCTGGTGCTGGCGGCGCAGTTCGAAAGCCTGATCAGCGGCCTGATCATCATGTCGACCGTGCCGCTCGGCCTTGCCTGCGCCGTGTTTGCCATGCTGCTGACCGGCAACACGCTCAACATCTACAGCCAGATCGGACTGGTGCTGCTGGTCGGCATCATGGCGAAGAACGGCATCCTGATCGTCGAATTTGCCAACCAGCTGCGCGACCGTGGCGAGGACCTGCGCTCGGCGATCGAGAATGCGGCCAATATCCGCCTGCGCCCAGTGATGATGACGATGATCGCCACCATTGTAGGTGCGGTGCCGCTTGTCATGGCAAGCGGGGCGGGTGCCGAAGCGCGCGTCGCGCTCGGCTGGGTGCTGGTCGGCGGCCTTGGCCTTGCCACTATCGTCACGCTTTACCTGACCCCAGTTGCCTATCTGGTCATCGGCCGGTTTACCAAGCCGCATGTGGACGAGGAGCGGCGGCTGCAGACCGAGATGCGGCATGCCGAGACGCTGCAATTGGCGGAAGCTGCGGAATAGGAGTGGGGCGGACCAGAGGTTCGCTGTCCTTTTCCGCTTTGCGCCTGTTTGGCTGCACAGGCTATTTCTCCCCTGTGTCCGGACTGTCTCAGTTTGTCGCAATTCTTTGCTAAACCCGTCACTTACCAGATGAGGTTCTGGACAAAGTGATTCCGATTTGCACAGTAGAGCGTTGAAATCTAAGAATTTCCGCAGAACGAGGCGGAAGTTCGGGGGAGAGGCATGGCACTGAAGGCGATCAAGGCGGGCAGCCGCAACGAAACCGGCATTACAGCCGCATTGCAGCTGTTGAATGCGCGGTTCGGCGATCGATTCCAGACCGGCGAGGCCATTCGTGCCCAGCATGCCCATTCGACCACCTACATCCCGGCGCAACTGCCGGACGGCGTGGTTTTTCCTGATAGCGCGCAGGAGGTCGAGGCCATCGTCGCGATTGCCAGCGAACACGGTGTTCCGCTGATCGCCTTTGGCACCGGCTCGTCGCTGGAAGGTCATATCAACGCACCGCATGGCGGCATCAGCGTTGACATGAGCCGCATGGACAAGGTGCTGGAGGTCAACGCCAGCGACTTCGATTGCACGGTGGAGCCGGGTATCACCCGCGAAGCGCTGAACGTCTATCTGCGCGATACCGGTCTGTTCTTTCCGATCGATCCTGGCGCCAATGCCTCGATCGGCGGCATGGCCTCCACCCGAGCGTCCGGCACCAATGCCGTGCGCTATGGCACGATGAAGGACAATGTTCTGGCCGTGACGGCGGTAACAGCCGGGGGCAGGCAAATCCGCACCGCGCACCGCGCCAAGAAATCATCGGCCGGTTACGATCTGACCCGCCTGTTCGTCGGGGCGGAGGGCACGCTGGGTATCCTGACCTCGGTCACGTTGAAGCTGCAGGGCATTCCCGAAATGATCGCCGGCGGCGTCTGCGCGTTTCCCTCGGTTGGCGATGCCTGCAATACGGTAATCCTCACCATCCAGTCGGGCATTCCGGTGGCGCGTATCGAACTGCTCGATGCCTTGCAGATGAAGGCGAGCAACGCCTATTCGGGGCTTTCCTTTGCTGAAGCTCCGACATTGTTCGTCGAGTTTCACGGTAATGCCGAGAGCGTCGCCCTGCAGTCCAGGCAATTCGCCGAGATCGCGGCGGAATTCGGCAGTTCGCCATTCCAATGGACGGCCAATACCGAGGAACGCAATGCGCTGTGGAAGGCGCGGCACGATGCCTATTGGGCACAAAAGAGTTTGGCACCGGGGCTGGCCATTCTCTCCACCGATGTCTGCGTGCCGATTTCGCGGCTCGCCGATTGCGTCGAGGAAACGCATGAGGACATCGCCGCGCACAACCTGATCGCCCCGATCGTCGGCCATGCGGGCGACGGAAATTTTCATGTCGGTCTATTGTTCGACGACAAGAACAATGCCGATATTGCGACGGCGGAAGCCTTTGTGGAGCGGCTGAATGCGCGGGCACTGGCCATGGACGGCACCTGCACCGGCGAGCATGGCATCGGCCAGGGCAAGATGCCGTTTCTGCAGGCCGAGCTTGGGGACACGCTGGATCTGATGCGCCAGATCAAGCGCGCGCTCGATCCCGGCAATATCTTCAATCCCGGCAAGATTTTTAACATGTGAAAATGGTGGGTGGGTGTTAAGGAGTGGTAGGGCCGATAATGGTGCTGTCTTCCCCGTTCGAATGGATAGGATTTCCAACTGGTGCTTTCGCGAATTCTGGTCTTTGTCGGTGGTCTCCTGGTCGTGGCGCTGTTTGCCGCGCTTATTGCGCCACTGTTCGTGGATTGGACCGATTTCCGCAAAGATTTCGAGCGTGAGGCGACCCGGATCATGGGCAAGCCTGTGGTCGTCCATGGCAGCGTCGATGCCCGGCTCATTCCCTTTCCCTCGGTGACGCTCAACGATGTGCGCGTCGGCCAGTCCGAAACCGGTGAGCCGCTGATCCAGGTCGAGCATTTTTCGATGGATGCCGAGCTTGCACCTTTCCTGTCCGGCGAAGCCCTGATCTTCGACATGCGGCTGGAGCAGCCCAAGGCGAAGATCCGGCTTCTGCCCGACGGTACGCTCGACTGGGCGCGTGGCCGCAGGGCCTCCATCCCGGCAAAAACTGTCATTTTGGAAAATGTCGCCATCACCGGCGGCCAGATCGATTTCATCGACGAGCAGACGGGCCGCACCCGGCGCGTTACCGGGCTTGAGGCCGATCTGTCGGCGCGCTCGCTCGCCGGTCCCTGGAAGATGGAAGGCCGTGCAGCGCTGGATGGCGAAGCCGGTAGCTTTGCCTTTTCCAGCAGCGAAGCCGATGAGACCGGCACACTCGGCCTACGCTCGCGGCTAACACCCGACAAGCGGCCCTTCGGCGTCGAACTCGACGGCGACCTGAAGATCGTCGATTTCAAGCCGGTCTATCAGGGCAAGTTCACGTTGACGGAAACCAGGCCGGCGGAAGCGCAGAAGCCGCAGGACAATTCGGCCGCATTGCGGGTGACCGGCGGGTTCGAGCTCACCAATGAACGCATTCGTGTTCCCGATTACCGCCTCGAGATCGGCCCCAAGGACGATCCGTATCTGGTGACGGGCGAGGCGACGCTCGATACCGGCAAGGACCAGGAATTTCTACTTCTGGCCGATGGCCAGCAGATCGACGTCAGCCGCATCGGCAATGCCGGGGCTGCCGGCAAGACCGGCCGCGATCCGGCCATCTCGGTGCGCCAGCGGCTTGCGGCGATCATGGCGATCGCAGCCGATATTCCGATACCGCAGGTGCCGGGGCGGGCAAGCCTGAAACTGCCAGCCATCGTCATCGGCGACACGACGGTGCGCGACGTGCGTCTGGACCTGCGGCCCGACGGTGTTGGATGGATGGTGGACAACGCGGTGGCACAATTGCCCGGCCGCACGCAATTTGAAGCCAAGGGGCGGTTGCAGCTGACGGGTCTTCGCGCGTTTCGCGGCGAGATGCTGGTGGCCTCCAACCAGCCTTCGGGGCTGGCCACCTGGCTTGCAGGCTCCGTCGATCCGGCCATCCGCAAATTGAAGACCGCCGGCTTTTCGGCAACGGTCAACCTCACGGATAGTTTGCAGCAGTTCGAGCGGCTGGAAGTGGCGGCCGGTCCTGCGGTGCTGCGCGGCCGTATCGAACGGCAGGCGCTGGAGGGCTCGCCGCCCAACCTGTCTTTGCAGCTCAATGGCAACAGCATCGATCTGGAAGCGCTGCAGGCGCTGGCAGGCCTGGTGGCCGGCGACGCTTCCACCGGGACGCTTCTGTCGCACACGATCGCGGCCGACCTTTCGGCAGACAAGTTTTCCGCGTTCGGCGAGGATGCGAGCGACGTTCAGCTGGTGGCCACACTGAAGAACGGCCAGTTGCAGGCCGAGCGCGTGTCGATCGGCGACATCGCCGGTACGCAGCTGGCGCTGTCCGGCCGCATGGGGGGCGACATGACCGCGCCCGTCATCTCGGCCAAGATGAAGCTGGCATCGCCGGATCTCACGCCTTTCCTCAAAATGATCGAGCGCCATGCCGAAGCGCATCCGGCGCTGGAACGGCTGGTGAAAAGCGCCCCCTATTACAGCAATGCGGCGCTGGACCTGACCCTGTCTTCCGGCAGCCAGGACGGCAAGGCTCCGGTGACATTCGGCATTATCGGCTCGGCCAACGGCACCAAGATCGCTGCCAATTATCAGGCGCCTGATATTACGCAGGCTCTTGCGGGGCAGGGCATTCTCCTGGAAGCGACGATGGAAAATCCGTCGGCGCCGGTTCTGCTCGGCCAGGTCGGTTTCGACCCCTTGCCGTTCGATGCCGACGAGAACGCCATCCTGTCGGTCAAGCTGCAAGGCACCGATGGCCAGAAGGCCAATGCCGGGCTGACATTCACGACGGCGCGCACGGCGTTTTCGGCCAATGGCGATATCGATCTGTCGCGGGATCATTTTCTGTCCGGTCAATCGAAGATTTCGCTGGAAAGCCAGGATTTCGAGCCGTTCCTTCTCCTGCAGGGGATCGGCCTGCCGCAGATGGGCACGGGCCTGCCGCTGGCGCTCAAGGCAGATGTCGTCACGACGCCGGATGCGGTGACCCTTTCGGCAATCGATGGAAGGGCTGATGGAAACGCATTTTCGGGCAGCTTTGCGATCGACCGGAAAACGCCGGGCAAGGCGACCGGCCAGATCGCACTCGACGCACTCGATATGGCATGGGTGGGCGAGGGTATCCTCGGCACCGTGCAGGATGGAGCAAGCGGCGATCTGTCATCCTCGCCCGTGGTCCAGCCGGCCTGGAGCGGGTTCGATATTGCCGTTGATGTCTCCGCCAAGCGTTTCTGGCCCGGCGTTTACGGGGCCGTTTCCGATATGTCGGGCAAGCTTTTATGGAAAGGCGACCAGGTCTCGATCGATACGCTCTCGGGCAATTGGCTGGGCGGAAAGATCGATGGGCGCCTTTTGCTCGGCAATGGCGATGGCTCCGGCTTCTTCCAGACGCGGCTGAACCTTAAGGACGGAGATCTGGCGGCGGCGGTATGGAAAACCGGTGGCGCGGCGGTCGCAGAGGGAAAATTCGACCTGACGATCGCCATCGAGGCATCCGGAAAGACGGCAAAGGCGATGGCGGAATCGGCAAGCGGCTCGGGGAACGCCACCTTGCGCGATACCGTCGTGCATGGGCTGAACAGCGCTGCGCTACCGGACATCATGGCGGCTGCGGATGGCATCCAGGGCGATATTACGCCTGCCTCCGTGACGCCATTGGCCGAGAACTCCGTCTTTTCAGGGCAGACGCCCTTGGGAGCCGTGACGGTGCCGTTCAGCATTGCCGGCGGAACGTTGCGGGCTCAGAACATTACCTCGGGGGACGGTGCTGCCAATTTCTCGGGAAATCTGGAGGTCAGCTTTCCCGACGAACGGATGACAGGCGACCTCACGGTCGATTTTCTGCCCGGTGAAAATGCGCTGACGGGTGCGGAGGCGCAGGTCAATCTTGAATTTGCCGGGCTCCTGCATTCGCCCGGCCTGACATTCGATGCCACCGACCTGTCGAACTTCCTGTCGCTCAGGGCCTTCGAGCGCGAGCGCCGCCGGGTCGAGACGCTGCAGGCAAATGTTTTGGAAAAGCAGCGGCTGCGGCGCGAAGTGGCGCTCTACAAGGCCAATGCCACGGAGCGCGAAGCCGCACGCCTGCGCGCTGTCGAGGAGCAGCGCCGGCGCGAGATGGCGGCGCGTGAGGCCGCGCGGCAAAAGGCAGAGGCTGATGCCAAGGCGCAGGCCGACAAGAAGGCCGCTGAAGACGCGGCCGCCGCAAAAGCTGCCCAGGACGCGGCAAAAAGAGCCGAAGAACAGAAAAGCCGGAGCCTTTTGCCGTTCGATCCAAACGGCGGAGCGATTGGCGGCGAGGAATTCACCGCACCACAGGGCGGCACCCAACAGCAGCCAGCCGGGCAGCCGCCTTCTATCCAGACCCCGCAGCAGGGTCTGAATTTCGAAGCCTTGCCGGGTGTGCGGCCGCAATAGGGTTTTGGAGCGTCACGCACAAAGCGGCGCCAGCGATAGGTGCTGAAGGCTCACGTCCGCTCAGTCTTGATCCAGGCCAGAACATGCAGCCGCAGCGCCGAGGAGAGGTTGCTGTCTGTGGGCCGCATGTCGTCGATCTCGGCAATGAGTTGCGCAAGCGGGATCTGCCTCACCTCGGCGATCACTTTCAATTCCTGCCAGAACGGCTCTTCCAGCGAAAAACTGGT
This sequence comes from Rhizobium sp. Root483D2, assembly GCF_001426685.1. Taxonomy (GTDB): domain Bacteria; phylum Pseudomonadota; class Alphaproteobacteria; order Rhizobiales; family Rhizobiaceae; genus Pararhizobium; species Pararhizobium qamdonense. The sequence continues at coordinate 232,850 of NZ_LMFB01000016.1, forward strand.
GCGGTGGCCATGCAGGGTCGCCGAATGCTTGCGGATCACACCATGCCTCAGAAATTGATTCAGCTTTGTCTGAAAGTGAGTCCGGAAATTCCGCTTATCTGTTGATTTTAACAGAAATTACCGTTTGCCCGACAGAGATGCGATCACTCGCCTTTGTCCGGTCCAACGGGTTTCTCGCGCTTTCCCTGATCAAGCGCCTTGCTGGCCTTGTCGTTCAGCGTCTGCGTCAGCTGTTTTTCGGCTTTCGTCCGGCCGAAGGAAATCCGGTTCTGATCGGCCGTCCTGTCCTTCTCCGTCCGCGCCTTCTGCTTGCGGAACTGACGGAGATTGACGACGTCGCCGGTCATGATGAGCCTGTCCGAATTTAGGTTTTCAGTTCTTCTTGCGGAAAGAGTCCAGCGACACCACGGAGCCGCCTTCCTTCTTGCCGTCATCGCCAGTCTTGCCATTGTCCGCCGTCAGGACTTCGCTGTCCTGCTCAGCCGATTTTTCCACGGCAGCGACCGGATAGGCGGTAATCTCGGCGGTTTCTTCCTCGTCGAAGGCCGCAACGTCGAATTCAAGCTCGAAATTGACGGACGGATCGTAAAAGCCGCGGATCGCGTTGAACGGGATAACCAGCTTTTCCGGCGTGTCGGAGAAGGACAGGCCGATCTCGAACAGGGTTTCGGTGACCTTCAGATCCCAGAACTGATGCTGAACGACGATCGTCATCTGCTCGGCATATTTTGCCTTCAAATGCTGGGAAATGCGCACGCCGGGCGCGCCGGTGAGGAATGTGATGAAGAAATGATGATCTCCGGGAAGGGCGCCGGTGGCTGCGACTTCGATCAGGACCTTGCGAATGACGCTGCGAAGCGCATCCTGTGCCAGAATGTCGTAGCGGATATGGTCTTGGCCCATAAGATCCCCGTCTTTCTTGTAACTCAACTCAGTCACACTTATGCCATTTGCTCTGTACGCAGAAAAGTCCTGCCATACGAGTCATTTGCATCTTCTATAGACCATTTCAAGGCAACCGAGAAGGCGGGACGATGCGGGGGGAGAGTGGAGAGAAGTGGAGGTTTCTGTTGCCAGGTACCTCCGAACCCCGCCTTACGGTGCGAACCGGAAGGACTTGATTTGAAGTGTCACACTGCGATTAAGCAGCGAGACGAGCTTCCGCATAGTTGTCGTTTGCAACTACAATTTTAGCCCGATAACGGTGGTACAATGCCGAGCAAAAAGTCGATCTTTACGCCCTTGTCGATCCTATTTCGCCCCCATCAAAAACCGGTCTTTGATATCTGACATTCTCATGCCAGACCGGTTTTTGGTGGAGGCGCCGGGTACCGCCCCCGGGTCCAATAGGTTTATTTCATCGCCTGTTTATCGCCATAGCCGCCCGAAGACGGCAACTGTCATATAGGTCTTAAACTGCGACAAGAAAAGGGCCTTTTCGAAAATACAGTCGCGCCTGTCCAAGCGCCGGGGCCAGGCGGCTTGGGACATGCCTATCAGGCGCCGGAAACCAGTGGCGTTCAAAACCCGCGCCGCTTTGGAAAGGGACTGGGGAAACCGAGGAATTACCGATTGGTTCGCTGCCGCCTTGCGCTTATTTTACCGCGAAACGAATCGGCGGCGGACCCTCATGAAACAGTATCTCGACCTCTTGCGTCATGTGATGGAGACGGGCTCAGACCGTGGCGATCGCACCGGCACTGGGACACGCTCGGTCTTCGGCTATCAGATGCGTTTTGATCTGGCCGACGGCTTCCCGGTGCTGACCACCAAGAAGCTGCATCTGAAATCCATCATCCATGAGCTGCTCTGGTTCCTGAAGGGCGATACCAATATTGCCTATCTGAAGGAAAACGGCGTCAACATTTGGGACGAATGGGCCGATGCCAACGGTGATCTCGGGCCGGTCTACGGCTATCAATGGCGCTCCTGGCCAACCCATGACGGCCGTCACCTCGACCAGATCGTTGACCTCATCGAAGGACTGAAGAAAAACCCGAATTCGCGCCGCCATATCGTTTCGGCCTGGAATCCGGCGCTGATTGCGGAGATGGCGCTGCCGCCCTGCCACTGCCTGTTCCAGTTCTACGTGTCGGACGGCAAGCTCTCCTGCCAGCTCTATCAGCGGTCCGGCGACGTGTTCCTCGGGGTGCCCTTCAACATTGCCTCCTACGCGCTTTTGACGCTGATGGTGGCGCAGGTCTGCGGTCTTCAGCCTGGCGATTTCGTGCATACGTTCGGCGATACACATATCTATCACAACCATTTCGACCAGGTGCGCGAGCAACTGGCGCGCACGCCCAAGGCCTTGCCGAAGATGGTCATCAATCCGGATGTAAAGGATCTGTTTTCCTTTCGATTTGAAGACTTTGAGCTTGTTGGCTACCAGCCTGATTCACATATTAAGGCGCCGGTTGCTGTCTAACCGCAATGATGACACTGTGCGGGCACAGGATGACCTGAGGTTGAACGGTCGAGGAGGACCCCATGCTGACGTTGATCCATGCACCACAATCGCGTTCGTCGCGCATCATCTGGCTGCTTGAGGAACTGGGGGCGGAATACGATATCCGCTATGTCTCCATCCGCCGCTGGGATGGCTCCGGCGGGCCGGACGAGAACAATCCGCATCCGCACAAACAGGTGCCGGCGCTTTTGCACAATGGGGCTCTGATCACCGAATCAACGGCAGTCGTGCAATATCTGGCCGAACTCTATCCGCAGTCGGAACTCGGCCGTCCGCCGGGTCATCCGGAACGGGGCGCCTATCTGTCATGGCTTGCCTATTATGCCGGCGTGATCGAGCCGGGCGGCAGCGCCTTCCTGTCCGGCGTTGCAGCCAAACATCCCCCGCTTTTGAAGGTCTACGAGGACATGTGCACGCATGTAATCGAGACGCTGACGAAGCAGCCCTTTCTGCTCGGCAATACGGCGAGCGCGGTCGATCTCCTGCTCGTCAGCGCGCTGACATGGATGCGCAAGCTGTTGCCGGATAGTCCTGTGGTCGATGAGTATATTCAGTCGATGACGTCACGCCCGGCGCTTGCCCGGGCACGTGCCATCGACGTCAAGCCGGATGGATTTCATGACTGAACCGACTATCAGCATCGTCGTTGCGGTGTCCGCCAATGGCGTGATCGGCCGCGACGGCGGCCTGCCGTGGCATCTGCCGAGCGATCTCAAGCGTTTCAAGGCACTGACGCTCGGCAAGCCGGTGATCATGGGGCGCAAGACCTGGGCCTCGATCGGACGGCCGCTTCCGGGGCGCCCCAATATCGTCATCAGCCGCGACGCGGATTTTGCAGCGCAGGGTGCCATTGCAGTCCAGTCGCTGGAAGCGGCGCTTGCCGAAGCGCGCAGACGTGCGGCTGATCTCGGCGTCGATGAGGTCTGCGTGATCGGCGGTGGCGAGATCTACCGTCAGGCAATCGATCTTGCCGATATCCTGCATATCACGACGGTCGCTGCGGAGGTCGAAGGCGATACCCGGTTTCCGGCAATCGACCCCTCTGTTTTCGAAAAGATCGTCGATGAACCGCTGCCGCAGGGGGAAAAGGACAGTCATGCCATGCATTTCTCCACCTGGAGGCGGAAAAGCTGAGCAATGCTAACTATTTTGCCGGATTTACGGTGAAGTTGGATGCATCGCGTTGAAAGCCGTTCTGGACATACCTATAACGGGTTCACATCATGGCTCGCGGCAGGTCTTGCGGAGCATTGATCACGGAATTTTTTCTATAGAAGAGGTATGAATGCCCTGGAGCAATCAGAACGGCGGCGGCGGTGGTCCTTGGGGCGGCGGCGGCGGTGGAAACAAGGGTCCCTGGGGCCAGGGGCCGAACCGGCCGCGTGGCGGCGGCGGCGGTGGCCGTGGCAATGGCGGCCCTCCGGATCTCGAGGAAATTTTCCGCCGGGGGCAGGACCAGCTGAAAAGCGTGGTTCCGGGCGGTTTTAACGGCGGTGTCGTCGCGATCATCGGCCTTTTGATTGTCGGTTTCGTGCTGATGAATTCGATCTACACCGTCCAACCGGACGAGCGTGGCGTCGAAATGCGCTTCGGCAAGCCGAAGGACGAGATTTCCATGCCGGGCCTGCACTATCATTTCTGGCCGCTTGAAACGGTCGAGATGGTCAAGATTACCGAGCAGCAGCAGAATATCGGCAGCCGGGCAGGCGCGGGCGACCAGGCCGGCAGCGGCCTGATGCTTTCGGGCGACCAGAACATCGTCAATGTTCAGTTCTCCGTGCTGTTTTCCGTGACCGATCCCAAGGCTTATCTCTTCAACGTCGAAGATCCGTCCGACACGCTGATGCAGGTCGCCGAAAGCGCCATGCGCGAAGTCGTCGGCCGCCGTCCGGCGCAGGACATCTTCCGCGACAACCGTCAGGCGATTGCCGCCGACGTGAAGACGACGATCCAGGCGACGATGGACACCTATGGTGCCGGCGTCTCCGTCAATACGGTCGCCATCGAAGACGCAGCACCGCCGCGTGAAGTGGCTGATGCGTTCGACGAAGTGCAGCGTGCCGAGCAGGACGAAGACCGCTTCGTTGAAGAAGCCAACCAGTACGCCAACCAGGTTCTCGGCCGGGCGCGTGGTCAGTCGGCACAGTTGCGCGAAGAAGCGGCCGCCTACAAGGACCGCGTCGTCAAGGAGGCACAGGGTGAGGCGCAGCGCTTCGTCTCCGTCTATGACGCCTATTCGAAAGCGCCGGACGTGACCCGCAAGCGGCTTTATCTCGAAACCATGCAGGGCGTTCTCGGCAAGTCCAAGAAGGTCATTCTCGATGACAAGAACGGCCAGGGCGTCATGCCTTATCTGCCGCTCACCGAAATCGGCAAGCCCGTTCAGTCGGGAGGGGCCCAGTAATGACCAATCGTCTTCCCTATATTCTCATCGGCCTGGCACTGGTGCTGATGGCGGTTTATTCCTCCGTGTTCATCGTCAACCAGCGCCAGCAGGCCATCGTCGTGCGCTTCGGTCAGATCAAGGACGTCAAGACCGAGCCCGGCCTGTACTTCAAGCTGCCGTTCGCCTTCATGGACGCCGACCGCGTTCAGTACGTCGAAAAGCAGGCTCTGCGCTTCGACCTCGACAATATCCGCGTTCAGGTTTCCGGCGGCAAGTTCTATGAAGTCGATGCCTTCGTGATCTACAAGATCGCCGATGCCCGCCGCTTCCGCGAAACGGTTTCGGGCGATCGCGCCTCGGCCGAATCGCGCCTTCGCACCCGTCTCGACGCCTCGCTGCGCCGGGTCTACGGTCTGCGCGGCTTTGAATCGGCCCTGTCGGAAGAGCGTGCATCGATGATGCGCGAAGTCCGCGCCGATCTGAAGACCGACGCCGAATCGCTCGGCCTCAACATCGAGGACGTCCGCATTCAGCGCACGGACCTGACGCAGGAAGTCTCGCAGCAGACTTACGAGCGGATGAAGGCAGAACGTCTGGCGGAAGCCGAACTGATCCGCGCCCGTGGTAACGAAAAGGGCCAGACCCGCCGCGCCGTTGCCGACCGTCAGGTTGTCGAGTTCGTTGCCGAAGCGCAGCGTGATTCGGAAATCCTGCGCGGTGAGGGCGAAGCCGAACGGACCGCCGTGTTTGCCGATGCGTTTTCGCGTGATCCGCAGTTCTTCGAGTTCTACCGCTCAATGACCGCCTATGATCAGGCGATCGGCAGCCCGGACACGACACTCGTCCTATCGCCGGACTCGGAATTCTTCCGTTATTTCAACAACTCCAGTGGTGTGCCCACGCCATCGGCCGCTCAGCCTGCTGCAGGAAACTGATTGGCAAAATGAGTGACTTTCTGACGGGAATTGCTTTTTTCCTGATCATCGAGGGGCTAGTGTACGCACTGGCCCCTTTGGTTTTGGTGGAAATGGCGAAGCGTTTGCCCCATATACCAGAGCAACAGTTACGGCTGTTCGGGCTCGTTTCCGTCGGTATCGGCGTCGCACTTGTCTGGATGGTGCGAGGATAAGACATGACACAAAAGCTGCTCATTCGACTGGTGGACGCGGAATATGCGATCACAAGGCTCAATATCGGAACGCCATTGCCGGACTGGCTGCCGGGCGCCGGCTTCTGGGCCGTCTCCAGTTCGCGCGAGGAGATGACGCTGGTCTGCCGTGCAGCCCGCATTCCCTCCAGCGTCCAGTCCTCTGGCGGCTGGCGCTGTTTCCGCATCGAGCAGCATTTTACCTTCGATGTTCCCGGCATCCTGGCCTCGGTGCTCAATCCTCTTTCCGAGGCCGGCGTCGGCATCTTTGCCAACTCCACCTTCAGCACAGATTACATCTTCATCATCGGTTCCGACCTGGACAAGGCCGTTGCGGCGTTGGAAGCCTATGGTCACGAATTGATGAATTGACGGCCGGGTGACGCAAGCCTGATGGCGCTAACGAAAAGATGACTGGACGCGTCCCAAATCCGCCTTATCTTCGCACAGATTATACGCCACCTATGAACGGCATCGAGAGGGTTTAAAGACAACCTGAAGGTGTGATCGTTCCTAGGGAGACTTTTTGCCTGCCTTCCCAAATCGAGAGGACCCCATGGGCTTGTCCATCCGCGCTTCCTTCTTCCGGTCCGTCACGCTCGCCGCCAGTGCTGCCCTGCTGATGACTTCCGTGCCCGTCCTGTCCGTCGCGCATGCGCAGACCAAGGCGCCGGTACCGACAGCGCAGGGCCCAGAATCGGTTGCCGATCTCGCCGCCGGCCTGCTCGATGCGGTCGTCAATATCTCCACCTCGCAGAAGGTGAAGAATGACGACCAGGCGCCGATGCCGCAGGTTCCCGAGGGATCGCCGTTCCAGGATTTCTTCGACGAGTTCTTCAAGGGCCAGGGCGGCGAGGGCGGTGGCCGCCAGCGCACCGTCGATTCGCTCGGCTCCGGCTTCGTCATCGATCCCTCCGGCATCATCGTCACCAACAATCACGTGATCGAGGGCGCCGACGATATCGAGGTCAATTTCGCCAACGGCTCCAAGCTCAAGGCCAAGCTGATCGGCACCGACACCAAGACCGACCTTGCCGTCTTGAAGGTCGAACCGGTACGTCCTTTAACGGCGGTTCCGATCGGGGATTCCAAGCAGATGCGGATCGGCGACTGGGTGATGGCGATCGGCAATCCGTTTGGGCTGGGCGGCACGGTGACGGTCGGCATCATCTCGGCGCGCGGGCGTAACATCAATGCCGGCCCCTATGACAATTTCATTCAGACCGATGCGGCGATCAACAAGGGTAATTCCGGCGGCCCGCTCTTCAATATGAAGGGTGAGGTCATCGGCATCAACACGGCGATCATTTCGCCGACCGGCGGCTCGATCGGTATCGGTTTCTCGGTTCCGACCGAACTTGCCAGCAATGTCATTTCGCAGTTGCGCGAGTTCGGCGAAACCCATCGCGGCTGGCTTGGCGTCCGCATCCAGCCGGTCACGGCCGATATTGCCGAAAGCCTGAAGATGGAAACGCCGAAGGGCGCGCTTGTGGCCGGGATCATCCAGGGCGGCCCCGTCGCCAATGGCGAGATCAAGTCGGGCGATGTGATCCTGAAATTCGATGGCCGCGATGTCGTCGAGATGCGCGATCTGCCGCGCGCCGTTGCCGAAAGCCCGGTGGGCAAGGCAGTCGATGTGGTCATCGTGCGCGATGGCAAGGAGATGACCGTCAAGGTGACGCTCGGCCGTCTGGAAGATGGCGAGAACCTGGCCGAGGCGGAAACAGCCAAGCCCGCGCAATCCGACGAGGGCACGGACCAGGCCGAACCGCCAGCGGCCGAGCTTCCGGCGTCCGACGTGGTGCTCGGCATGAAGCTTGCGCTTCTCGATACCGATAGCCGCAAGACCTATGGCATTTCCGAGGATGTCGAGGGTGTCGTCATTGCCGACGTCCAGCCGCAATCGGCCGCCGCCGAACGGCGCATTGCCTCCGGCGACGTGATCGTCGAGATCGGCCAGGAAGCGATGAAGACGCCGGAAGACGTTTCGGCGCGGATCGAGGAGTTGAAGGCGGATGGGCGCCGCAATGCGCTGCTGATGATCGCCAACAAGACCGGCGAATTGCGGTTTGTCACCGTACGGATGGAATAGGGTTTACGGAATTGGAAGGCGGGAAAGGTACGCCAGACTGCTGACGACGTCATTTTTGTCGGCTTTTTGCAGTTCATTTTGGACATATGCGGTTCGCAAACTCTCCGTCATTCCTGTGCTTGTCACAGGAATCCAGCCAGCTCAAGTCCTTGAGCTGAAAGAGTCTTTTGACCCGACGGACGTC
>NZ_LMFB01000016.1:241139-260622 GCF_001426685.1 Rhizobium sp. Root483D2
GAGTGTGGTTACGCGTTCGTCAAACAATCAAATTTCGGGTTTCTCAGCAGTTTGGCGGGCCGCAAGGTCCGCCTTTATCGTATCAGCCATTCCGCGTGGCTGAGCGCATAGACGACGTGATGCTTGAGATGCGGCGTAGTGTCGGGCACGCGTGGATGCGTGAAATCGCGGGCCGGGTCGTGGCGCAGGCCGATGCGGGTCATCACGGCTGTCGAGCGCGTATTGGTCCTCACCGCGAAGGAGACGATTTCGTCAAGGCCGTGTGTTTCGAAACCATGGCGTAGCATGGCTGTGGCGGCCTCCGTCACAAAACCCTGACGCCAGAAACGGACGGCCAGCCGCCAGCCGATCTCCACCGTGCCATCCTTCAGGAAAGGCTCAAGCCCGGTGCGGGCAAGGCCGAGAAAACCGATAGGCTCATCAGTCTCCTTTAGCGCCAGCGCGAAGAAGCCAAGTCCGGTTGCGTCGATCCGGGTGCGCACCTCATCCATCAGCGCATCGGATTCATCGCGCGGACGGCGGCGTGGGAAGAATTCCATGACTTTGGGATCGGCATTGATCTCGGCAAACAAGGGCCGGTCGCTCTCCACCCAGTTGCGGACGCGAAGCCGCTCCGTTTCCAGAATGATCACCGGACGAAATCCGTCTTGCGGTAGCCCTGGATGTAGAGGAGCGCCGTAAGGTCGGCGTGGTCGATCCGGATCTTCACCTGCGCGGAGACGACCGGCTTGGCATGCAGCGCAACACCGGCGCCGGCCAGATGCAGCATGCCGAGATCGTTGGCGCCGTCGCCGACGGCAAGCGCGTCGGCGGTCGAGATGCCGAGTTTGGTGGTGATATCGACGAGCGCATCGACCTTGGCCTGCTTGCCGAGGATCGGCTCTGCCACCGCGCCGGTGAGATGGCCGTCCTTTTCGATGAGGATGTTGGCGCGGTTTTCATGGAAGCCGAGCGTGGCTGCGATCGGACCGGTAAAGACGGTGAAGCCGCCGGACACCAGTGCCGTGTAATAGCCCTTTGCCTTCATGGTCGCGATCAGTTCGAGACCGCCGGGGGTCAGGGTGATGCGTTTTTCGATGACGTCGCCGACGACGCTGAGCGGCAGGCCCTTGAGCAGGGAAACGCGCTCGATCAGCGCCGGTTCGAACGCGATCTCGCCGTTCATGGCGCGCGCCGTGATCGCCGCGACCTTGTCCTTCAGGCCCGCTTCCGCCGCGAGTTCGTCGATACATTCCTGGCCGATCATGGTGGAATCCATATCGGCGATCAAAAGTTTCTTGCGGCGCGTCTCGGCGTTCTGGACGACGACATCGATGGGGGCATCGCCGATGACGCCGCGCAGCAGCGCTTCCTGCCAGTCCGGATTGGCGCCGTCCTTCAGAGCGATATCGCAGGCCACGCCGTCGGCCAGCCAGTAGAGGCCGGATGCATCGACGGCGGCTGCGGCCTCTTCGGCAAGCGCTGGGGTGAGGACGGGATTTGACGGATTGGCAACAAGCGTGGCAACGAAGGCCATGATGAAAAACCTTGAGATTGGACAGGATGCCATCCTGATAACCGGGCCGACTGCCAGCGGCAAGTCCGCTCTCGCCGTCGCCCTGGCGAAACAGCATAATGGTGTTGTCGTCAATGCCGACAGCATGCAGGTCTATGACACCCTGCATGTGCTGACCGCGCGCCCGTTCGAGGCGGATATGCAGGGCGTTGCGCATCATCTCTATGGGCATGTGCCGGCATCGCAGCATTATTCGACGGGGGAATGGTTTCGCGACGCCGCCGCCGTGCTCGAGGGGATACGCAGCGAGCGCAAGGTTCCTGTTTTCGTTGGCGGTACCGGGCTTTATTTCAAGGCGCTGACCGGCGGCCTGTCGGATATGCCGGCGGTACCCTCAGCCATACGCGAGAATGTGCGCAGCCGCCTTCTGGCGCACGGTGCCGAGGCGTTGCATGCGGTCCTTGTGCAGAAGGACCCGGAAACCGCTGCGATCCTGCGGCCAGGCGACGGTCAGCGCATCGCGCGTGCCTTGGAGATATATGAGGCGACCGGTCAGTCCATCCGGATTTTTCAAGAACGCCAGGGGCCTGTCGCCATCGATCCCGGCCGCGCCATGAAGATCGTCGTGCTGCCGGAGCGGGCGCTCTTGCGTCAGCGGATCGACCGGCGTTTTGCCGGAATGCTGGAGAGCGGCGCGGTGGAGGAGGTGGAGGCACTGATGGCGCTGGACCTGAAACCGGAAATGCCGGCAATGAAAGCCATCGGCGTGCCGCAGATTGCCGCGATGTTATCCGGTGGGATGAGCAAGGCAGAGGTGATCGAAACGTCTTCGGCGGCGACCCGGCAATATGCCAAGCGGCAGATGACCTGGTTTCGCAATCAGCTGGACGATAGCTGGTTGCGCTTCGATCCGGCTGAAGCCTGAGACTGACGGTCTATCGCGTTACTTGCGGATGATGCTGCTCAGCGGCTTTTTCAACAGGCTCTCACGCAGCGAAGGCCGGGGCTGGTCCGCATTGGGCTGGGCAAAGCTCGGCGCGGTGCGTGGTGGTGTCCGGTATGGATCGGGCCGGGGTCCGGCCACAGGGTCATCCGACAGAAGCTGGCTGCGGATTTGATTGAACCGATCAAGCTGCGGATTGGCGGGCTCCATGCGCGGCAGCATGGTAGGGTTGTAGGGCTCGACGGCAGGCTCTGCGATTTCGCTGGCAGGGTCAAAACCCGTCCGGCCAAATGTGCTTGCATCGTTGAAATCATCCGCCGTCGGCGCGTTGCCAGGCACCTCGATACTGGCCGTGTAGGCGTTCTGGAAGCTTGAAATATCCGGCCCGTTCATGGCCCGCATACGCGAGACGACATTGCGCAGATCGACGGTATCGGGGGTTTCGTCGGTGACCTTCACGCCGACGCCATTGGCTTTGGGCAGGCTCTTTTCCTCGACGCGGGTAAAGCGCATGCGCATCGGCACGGCCACGGCTTCACCAAAGGCGATCGCTTCGCCATTGCCGATCGAGGAGATGAAGCTTGTGGTCGAAATCGATGAATTCGGGATGGCGGAACGGATAATTTCCTGGTCGCGGTCATTGGAAAGCCGCATGGCAAAGACCGTGGAACATTGCGACAGGATGGTCGGATCGAGCTCGCCGGGGCGCTGGGTGATGATCCCCAGCGAAACGCCGTATTTCCGGCCTTCCTTGGCGATGCGGGCGATGGCCTGGCGGGTCGGCACGAAGCCGAGACTGACATCGGCCGGAACATAGCGGTGCGCTTCCTCGCAGACGACCAGCATGTGAACGCCGCCATTGCTCCACAGCGCGATCTCGAACGCCATGCGGCAGAGCACGGACGCGACGGAATTAACGACCTCGGAGGGAATGCCGGCGAGCTGGAACGTCGTGATCGGCCTGCCATCTCCGGGGATGCGGAAAATCTTTGCGATGGTTTCCAGGATAGTATCGGTGATCGTGTTTGAGGAGAACATGAAATTGTAGCGCGGATCGTTGATCGCGCCGATCACCTTGACTTTCAGCGAGCGCAGATGCGGCTTGTCGTTACGGCCTTCCAGGCGGCCGATGCGCTCGTCGATCATCGCCAGGAGATCGGCCATGCGGTAGGGCACCGGCGTGTCGGCGGTGATCGAGCTTTTTTCACTGGTGCGGCGCGCAAGCCCAGAATCCGCCGAACCCTTGAAGGCGCGCTTAGCCTCGGGAACCACGTCGCGCAGGATATCGAGTTCTTCGGGAACCGGCGGGCGGCCGCGAAAGATCACCTCTGCGAATTCCTCGAGCTTCATCAGCCAGAAGGGAAGGTCGAGATTGTCGGTGTCGATGACAACCGCAATATCGGGAAAGGCGGCGGCGAATTCGTTGTGCGGATCGAGGATCAGCACGCGCAGCTTCGGATCGGACGCAATCGCCTTGTGCAGAAGCAGACTGACGGCGGTCGATTTGCCGACGCCGGTGGTGCCGACGATGGCGAAGTGCTTCGACAGCATCGAGGGCACATGGATGGCAGCGTCGAGGCTTTCGTCCTGGGTCAGCTTGCCGATGACGCAGGTATCATCCTTGCCGGTATCGTAAATGCGGGCGAGGTCGGCGGAGCGGATGCGGTGGGCGATGGCGCCGAGATAGGGATATTGGGTGATGCCGGCGGAGAATTCCTCGCGGCCGCTCGGGCTCATGTGAACCTCGCCCATCAGTTCCACTTCGATGCGGAAGATGTTGTCGAGTTCCTCGCCCCAGTCGCTGGTGGCTGTCTGCATGGAATAGACCAGCGCCACCACGCGGTTTTCGCCGACGGTGATGGAGATCAGCCGGCCGACCGACCATAATTCGGTAAGCGAGGTTTCGCCGTTTTCGGCAATCGCTGCAATCGTTGCCCGCGAACCGCTGCACGCAACGACACGCCCAAGGAAACGGTTGCCCCGTTTCAGGGTGTCGCGTCGCTCCTGCTCCCCGGCGCTGATCGAAGAATGCAGCTCATTGTTCAGCAATAGGATACCCCTGCTCACGAATACGCCACATTACCAGAGGGGATTTAATAAGTAGTTTCACGTACTTGAGCGTGTTTTTGCAGATTTTGGCGCGCTATGGTTGTCCTTTGGAAAGACGTTGACGGAAGGCACATTTCTGTTTATCAATCCCGCCCATGATCAAGATCGCAAACATTCTTGTGGTGGGACGGCGCATGGGCAGGATGGTGTAACCATCCGGCGATAGCCACCCATGCGCAAAACACGAGGCCCTTCAAGGGGCCTTTTTTTATGCCTTCAAACACGATACTCACAGCCAAAACGCGAACATGGACGGAAACAGGCCAATGAGCGGTACAGACAACCAGACGGATGCAAACCAGATGACAGGGGCGGAAATTGTTCTTCAGGCATTGAGGGACAATGGTGTGGAGCATATTTTCGGTTATCCGGGCGGTGCCGTCCTGCCGATTTATGATGAAATCTTCCAGCAGGACGACATCCAGCACATTCTCGTCCGCCACGAGCAGGGTGCCGGCCATATGGCCGAAGGGTATGCCCGCTCGACCGGCAAGGTTGGCGTCATGCTGGTGACGTCCGGTCCGGGTGCGACCAATGCGGTGACGCCGCTGCAGGATGCGCTGATGGACTCAATTCCGCTGGTTTGCCTGACCGGCCAGGTTCCGACATCGCTGATTGGCTCAGATGCTTTCCAGGAATGCGACACGGTCGGCATCACGCGGCCCTGCACCAAGCACAATTGGCTGGTCAAGGACGTCAACGAGCTGGCCAGCATCATCCACGAGGCGTTCCGTATCGCCCAGTCCGGCCGTCCGGGTCCGGTCGTCGTCGATATTCCGAAGGATGTTCAGTTCGCCACCGGCACCTATACGCCGCCATCGGCTGCGAAGGTCCAGAAGAGCTACCAGCCGAAGCTGCAGGGCGACATGCGCCAGATCGAGCAGGCGGTCGAGATGATGAAGGGCGCGCGCCGTCCGGTCATCTATTCCGGCGGCGGTGTCATCAATTCCGGCCCGGAAGCCTCCAAGCTGTTGCGCGAACTGGTCGAACTGACCAATTTCCCGATCACGTCGACGCTCATGGGCCTGGGCGCCTATCCGGCATCGGGCGAGAACTGGCTGGGCATGCTGGGCATGCACGGCACGTTCGAGGCCAATATGGCGATGCATGATTGCGACGTCATGGTCTGTATCGGTGCCCGCTTCGACGACCGCATCACCGGCCGCCTCAATGCGTTTTCGCCGAATTCCAAGAAGATCCATATCGATATCGACCCGTCCTCGATCAACAAGACGGTTCGCGTTGATGTTCCGATCATCGGCGATATCGGCAATGTTCTTGATGACATGGTGCGCGTCTGGCGCGCCTCGGCCAAGGATGCCGACAAGACGCGTTTGAAAGACTGGTGGGACGGCATCGCCCGCTGGCGCGGCCGCAACTCGCTCGCCTACAAGATGAACGATGATGTCATCATGCCGCAATATGCCATTCAGCGCCTGTATGAGCTGACCAAGCATCGCGACACCTACATCACCACCGAAGTCGGCCAGCACCAGATGTGGGCGGCCCAGTTTTTCGGCTTTGAAGAGCCGAACCGCTGGATGACCTCGGGCGGCCTCGGCACGATGGGCTACGGCTTCCCGGCGGCGATCGGCGTTCAGGTTGCGCATCCCGATGCGCTCGTCATCGATATTGCCGGCGACGCCTCGATCCAGATGTGTATCCAGGAAATGTCCTGCGCCGTGCAGCATAATCTGCCGGTCAAGATCTTCATCCTCAACAACCAGTATATGGGCATGGTGCGCCAGTGGCAGCAGTTGCTGCATGGCAACCGCCTGTCCAATTCCTACACCGAAGCCATGCCCGACTTCGTCAAGCTGGCCGAAGCCTATGGCGGCGTCGGCATCCGCTGCGACAAGCCGGCCGATCTCGATGCTGCCATAAAGCAGATGATCGACAGCCCGGCGCCGGTGATCTTCGATTGCCGCGTCGCCAATCTCGCCAACTGCTTCCCGATGATCCCATCGGGCAAGGCGCATAACGAGATGTTGCTGCCGGACGAAGCCACGGACGAAGCGGTCGCCAATGCGATCGACGCCAAGGGCCGCGCGCTGGTTTGATGGAATAGGAAAAGGACACGATCATGAACGCACATCTTCAGCCGACCGGCTCCGCCTATTTCATCGCCAAGGAAACCGAAAAGGCGGAAAACCACACGCTATCGGTTCTCGTCGACAATGAACCGGGCGTCCTTGCCCGCGTCATCGGCCTGTTTTCCGGCCGTGGCTACAATATCGAAAGCCTGACGGTGTCGGAGACCGAGCACCAGTCGCATCTGTCGCGCATCACCATCGTTACGCGCGGCACGCCGCATGTGCTGGAACAGATCAAGGCGCAGCTGGAACGCATTGTTCCGGTCCACCGCGTCGTCGATTTGACGGTGCGGGCTGCCGAACTTGGCCACGACCGGCCGATCGAGCGTGAAGTGGCGCTGGTCAAGGTCAGCGGCCAGGGCGAAAGCCGTGCCGAAACCCTGCGTCTGGCCGATGCCTTCCACGCCAAGGTGATCGATGCGACGCTCGAGCATTTCATTCTCGAAATCACCGGCAAGTCCTCCAAGATCGATCAGTTCGTGGCGATCATGAAGCCGCTCGGCGTGCTCGAAGTCTGCCGCACCGGCATCGCGGCGATGAACCGCGGCCCGCAGGGCATGTGAGCTGCAAGCTGCAGATCGAATGGTGAAAGGGCGCCGCGAGCGCCCTTTTTCATGGCCTGAAATAAGAGGCTCAGATCATCTCCAGCGGCATCTTTCTGCCGGGGGGCGGGAAAGCTTTGTCGAGGGTGGCCAGATCCTCCGCCGTCAGCTGGACCTCAACGGCAGCCCGGTTTTCGCGCACCCGTTCCGGCATGGCGGTCTTTGGGATCACGATGACGCCGGGATTGCGGATCAGGAACGCAAGCGCAACCTGTGCCACCGTTGCCTGATGGGCCTTGGCGATATGGATGAGATCGGGATGGCGCAACAGCCGACCCTCGTCGAGCGGTGAATAGGCCATCACCGGAATTCCACGAGCCCTACTGTCCTTCAACAGATCATATTCGATGCCACGGCGGGCGAGATTATAGAGCACCTGGTTGGCTGCGGCATTGCCGCCCTCGGGGACGGCGAGCAATTCGTCCATATCATCGGCATCGAAATTGGAAACACCCCAGGCGCCGATCTTGCCGGACTGACGCAGGGTCTCGAAGGCTTCGACGGTTTCTGCGAGCCTGTAGCGGCCGCGCCAATGCAGAAGGTAGAGATCGATATGATCGGTGCCGAGCCTCTTCAGGCTGGCTTCGCAGGCCTTGATCGTGCCGTTCAGGCTGGCATTGGTGGGCAGGACCTTGCTGACGAGGAAGGCATCGTTTCTGCGGCCCTTGATGGCTTCACCAACAATCCGCTCGGCGCCGCCATCGGCATACATCTCGGCCGTGTCGATCAGCGTCATGCCGAGATCAAGGCCATGGCGCAGGCACTTGGCTTCGTCAGCGGCGCTCGCCTTGCGTTCGCCCATATGCCAGGTTCCCTGGCCGATGACCGGAACGGCCTTGCCTGAGGGAAGGGATGTGGTGGGAACGGGGCGTTGCATGCCAGACCTCTTACGTATCGATGACCATCATAGTGTTCCGCATGTCTGCGTCGTGATATACACAGTATATCATTGAGGCACAGGCATGACCCAGGTTACAATCTGCAAATGGGGAAACAGTTCCGCCATCAAGCTCCCGAAGGCAGCCATGAACGAACTCAGCCTTGCGAATGGTGATACCGTCGATCTGACGGTGAGCAACGGTCAAGTGATCCTTGAAAAGGCGCGGCTCCAGCTCGCTCCACCCTTGCCGGAAATGATCGCAGAGATGGACCGTCTGGGGTGGGAAAACGAGCCGGGCAGCGTCGATTGGGGACCCGATGCCGGGTCCGAGCGCATCTCAGACCGTGACTGACCATATTCCGCCGGCCGGTTGCTCGAACTCGACGTTCCGCCACATGCGCAATGAGCGCTTCTTGTCACCCTGACAAGTTTCGGGTGGTCTTTCTAATTGGGTCAATTAACCTGACCTAAATATCGGGAGGACTTCATGCAGGCCGAGACGCTTCTGGCGTTGTTTCTTTTTGCGTTCACCACATCGATCACGCCGGGTCCGAACAACATGATGCTGTTCGCCTCCGGCGTCAATTTCGGCTTTGCGCGCACCATTCCGCACATGTTTGGCATCGGCGCCGGGTTTTTGACTTTGCTGATTGCCGTCGGCCTTGGGCTGGGTGCGCTGCTGCATTCCGTGCCGATGCTCTATACGGGACTGAAATTTGCAGGCGGTGCCTATCTCGTGTGGATCGCCTGGAAGATCGGGACGTCGCGGACGCTGGCGGAAGGCAAGGCAGGAGCGGTGCCGATGACCTTCCTGCAGGCGGCGGCGTTCCAGTGGATCAATCCCAAGGCCTGGGTCATGGCGGTGACGGCGATGGCGACCTATACGAGCGAGCAGAGCTACATAACGAGCGTGTTCATCGTCGGTGCCATCTTTGCGATCGTCAATGTGCCCAGCGTTTCGACCTGGGCCGGATTTGGTTCCGCTTTGCGGCAATGGTTGTCAAAGCCAGTGCGGCTGAAATGGTTCAACATCACCATGGCGGTCTTGCTCGTTCTCAGTCTTTGGCCGATGCTGCGTTAACGCGGCCGGTTACGGGCGATGGGAGGAGAGCATGCCGGACCTGATTGTCTTGATCCTCGACGGGCTTGCATTCGTCGCCGGCGCTCTAGTGATCGTGTTTGGGTCTTATTTTGCGGCGCGCGCCTGTCTCAATCCCGGATTGGAAAGCGACCGGACCCATGACGCGGCAGCGACCATCGCCGTGCGGATCGCCGCTTTACACGGTTTGATCCTGGCGCTGGTCTATGCGCAGGCACTTGGCGACTACAAGGGCATCCGCAACAATCTGATGGAGGAAGCCGTGGCGATATCGGATGTGTTCAACGATGCCGGACGCTATGGCGGCCCCGTGGTCGCTCCCGTCCAGAAGGGGCTGTCAAGCTATGTTGTCACCGTCGTTGGCGAGGAATGGGACATGCTGGGCCGGCGTCAGGGCCTGTCGCCGAAAGCGTGGGCGCTGTGGAACGACGTGTATGAGCATCTGCTCGACCTGGAGCCGCAAACGGACCGGCAGCGTTATCTTAGCAACAGGATGCGCGACCGGGCAGCGTCGATTGCACGCTTTCGCGAGATCCGAGAGCAAACGGCGGCGGGCGGCTTTGAGGGCATGTTCTGGGCACCGGCGGTGATCGGGCTCTGCCTTTTGTCCATCCCGTTCTATGTCTATCGTCCAAACCGGACGCATCTGTTTCTGCTGTCGATTTTCGGCGCCTATTCCGGCGTCGTGCTTTTCTTCATTTTTGCTTTTTCCAATCCGTTCGGGCAACCGGGTGGACTGGACCCCGTCGCCTTCCAAAATCTGTTGCGCGGCGACATGGGCAACGGCCTGCCGCCGGCCGCAACAAACTGAACACCGGATCCGTACACTTCGAGGGCGCCATGCACGATCACGACGATCACGATCACCACGATCACCACGACAATCATTTCTCCGGCATTCAGGCCCGGGTGAAGGCGCTCGAGACCGTTTTGACGCAGAAGGGGCTGATCGATCCGGCGGCGATCGATGCGATCGTCGAGACCTATGAAACGAAGATCGGCCCGCGCAATGGCGCCCGTGTCGTTGCCAAGGCCTGGAGCGAGCCGGAGTTTGCCGATTGGCTGCGCCGCGATGCGACGGCGGCGATTGCCAGTCTTGGTTATACCGGACGCCAGGGTGAGCATATGCGGGCCGTATTCAATACGGCGGACACGCATAACCTTGTCGTCTGCACTTTGTGCTCCTGCTACCCCTGGGCGGTACTGGGTCTGCCGCCCGTCTGGTACAAGGCGCCGCCCTACCGCTCGCGCGCGGTGATCGATCCGCGCGGCGTGCTGGAGGAGTTCGGCGTAACCCTTGCCGATGCCAAGAAAATCCGTGTTTGGGATTCGACGGCGGAGCTCCGCTATATCGTCATTCCCGAACGCCCTGCGGGCACCGGAGGTCTCGATCAGGAGGCGCTTGCCGATCTCGTCACGCGCGATTCGATGATCGGCACGGGCCTGGCAATACCGGCGGGAGAGGCACGATGAACGGGGCGCAGGATCTGGGTGGCCAGCATGGCATGGGGCCGGTGGCGCCCGAAAAGGACGAGCCTTATTTCCATGCGGAATGGGAAAAGCGGGCGCTTGGCCTGACGCTCTCCTGCGGGGCGTTTGGCGCCTGGACGATCGATGAGAGCCGCCATGCCCGCGAAAGCCTGGCTCCCGCCACCTATCTTTCGGCCAGCTATTACGAAATCTGGATGCGCGGTCTGGAGACGCTGTTGCAGCGGCATGGATTCGTCTCACCAGCCGAACTGGCTGCCGGGCAGATGCTGGAAAAGGGCCGCGACCCCAAGCGCATCCTGACGGCGGAAATGGTGCCTGGCGTGCTTGCCAAGGGTGGCCCGTGCGACAGGCCGGCGCCGGATGCGCCGCGCTTTGCCGCCGGCGACCGGGTGCGCACGAAGAACTTCAACCCTGAAACCCATACAAGACTGCCGCGATATGCCCGTGCCAAGCAGGGTATCGTTGAGGCCGTACAGGGGGCGTTCGTGTTTCCGGACGACAACGCCCATGGCAAGGGCGAAAATCCGCAATGGGTGTACACGGTGGTTTTCGACGGTGGTGAAATATGGGGCGAGGGGGCTGATCCGACGCTCACCGTCTCCATCGATGCCTGGGAGAGTTACCTTGAACGCGTTTGAACCATCGCTGAGCGGATCGCCCGGTCTGCCGAAATCGCAGGAGGGCGATCCTGTCTTTGCCGAGCCCTGGCAGGCGGAGGCCTTTGCCATGACCGTGCGGCTGCATGAAAAGGGCGTGTTTTCCTGGAGCGAATGGGCCGAGGCGCTGTCGCACGAATTGTACAAGCCCGGCCGGAGGGCCGATGCAAGCGACTATTTCGATTGCTGGGTGGCGGCCCTGTCGCGCCTCGTCACCGAACTGTCGATCGCTTCAACTGATCAGCTCGACCATCTGACGCACAGCTGGCAGCGGGCGGCCGAGGCAACGCCGCATGGTGAGCCCATTCTGCTGGAGAACGATCCGCAGCGCTGAGTGTGTCCCGTTTGAGGCTGAGCATCACGTCTCGAACTGCCGGTAACATTCCTCGGCGATTTCCTGCAGCTTGGCGCGGCTGACCTCGCCGGTCACGGCATAGCCGATGGAGCCGTCGATCCAGTAGAAGGTTTCGAGCGTTCCTGCGGATTCGAAGCGGAAACTGGTTTCGGTGTTTTCCGGGTTTTTTCCGAGAAGCACAGTCAGGCGCTGACCGGCCGTGTCCTGATACATCAGCATCGCGCCAGCCTTGCCGTTGACGGGTAGAAGCCTGCCGCCGACCAGCGAAAACCCGAGCGATGTAAGGTCCGGCGCCACCAGCTTGTAATCCAGGCGCTTGCCGAGCCAGGTGACCAGATGCTCTTGCTGATCGGCACCGACTTCCACGGGATGGCGCTTTTCGCTGGCATAGACAAGAAATGCGGTCTTTGACTGGCCGGGCAGGCTGTCCGCTGTGGTTTGGATGGAGCCGGGCTCATTGATGAACTCGCCATAGATACCGGCCGCAGCACCCGACACGAACAGCAGCAGCGATGCGGCGATGAGCGCGCTCCGGCGCCAGACCGTCGAGGGCGGTGGCGCGGTTTTCGCCCTGCTCAACAAGCGGCCATCGTTGTCGTCAGGCCGCGCATAGCCTGAGAATGCGGCTTGCAAGTCTGCCGCCTGTGCCTGCCACTGGCGCACTTCGGCTGCTTCCTGCGGATGGTCGCTCAGCCAGCGTTCCACCACCTGCCGGCGTTCCGCGTCGAGAAAGCCATCGACATAGGCGTGCAGATCTGCCTCGGTGACCGGTTTTTGATCGTCTGTCATTTCGGTCTCCGCAGGGTGACGATGTTGTTTTCGGCCAGATGCGCCATCATTTGCCGGCGGGCGCGCGAGAGGCGGGACATGACGGTGCCGATCGGAATCGCCAGCATGTCTGCGACATCCTGATAGCCATAGCCTTCGATGACGACGAGCATCAGGACGGAGCGGTGATCTGCGGTCAGCGCATTCAGCGCATTCTGCAGCCGCGTCTTTTCCAGCGGGTCGCCTGAGACGTCGTCTGCGGCCAGCCCCAGCGTCTCGTTGAACTCGACCGAGGGATGCTGGGTGATGCGGCGGTGCCGGTCGCGGTAAAGATTGGTCATGATGGTAAAGGCCCAGGCACGCAGGTTGACGCCGCGCCACTGTGAACGGCGCACCAGCACCTTCTCGACGCAATCCTGCAGCAGGTCTTCGCCGTCGCTGTCGGATTTGGCGAGGCTGCGGGAATAGCGCCGGAGCGACGGCACCAGCGACAGGATCTGGTTTTCGAACGTATCGGCGGAAGGGGGGCTTGCCCCCTTCGCACCGGCATCTTGATCAGGGGCGTGCGGCATCCCAGACCTTTCCGACACCGTCGCCGGTGGCGTCGCCCGTTTTCGTGTCCTTGACGAAGAAGTAGAGCGGCATACCCTTGAGAGCCCATTGCTTCTTGCCATCCTTGCGCTCGACCAGCGTATAGTCGCCGTCGGCTGCAGCGGAGCCTTCCGCAAGGTAAGGCGGCCAGTTGGTGGCGCATTTATCATAGCAGTAGGATTCGCCCTTTTCATCCTTCTTGTAGGTGTAGAGCGTCATTCCGTTGTCTGCGGCAATGACCTTGCCCTTTCCGGTTTCCACCGTCTGGACGGCCGGGGCGGCAAAGGCGCAGGCGGCGGATATCAGGGAGAATGCTGTGACGAGCGGCAGGAATCGCATGGGATATGTCCTCTCTGGAGTTTCTCGTTTAAACCGCTTCTTCAGCCGGTTCGAACGTAAGACACATCAGAGAGGCTTGTTATTCCCTCTTCAGCAAAACTTATCGTGGCGGAAGGGCTTTTGCGGCGACGAAGCGGGCAAGCGACGGACCGATCGCCATGATCATCAGCAAACGGGCCGTCTGCAGCGCCATGACGAAGGGAACATCGACATTGCTGGAGGCGGCGATGATGGCGATCGAATCCATGCCGCCGGGGCTGGTGGCAAGATAGGCCGTCAGCGGATCGATGCCGGCGGCATGGACCAGGATATAGGCGAGCATCCCGGAAAAGCCGATCAGGACGAGAATGGAGATGACGGTCGGAACCAGCGCGCGCCGGGCATGTGCAAGGATCGGCCGGGTAAAACCCAGCCCGATATTCCAGCCGAGCATGGCGTAGCTCAGCGCCAGCAGCCATTCGGGGATCTCGATGACCAGAAGACCGCTGACACTGAGCGCCGAGCCGAGCAGGAACGGTACCAGAAAGACGCCAGCCGGGATGCGCAGCCATTTGCCGAGACAGCCACCCACAAGCGCAAGCGCCAGGGTTTCAAGAAAAGGCACGAGGTGGATCGGCCCGAACCAGACAATCTCCGGTCCGGGTCCGTCGATCCCCGCCCAGTAGCGCGCAACGAGCGAGGCGGCAGCGGCGACGAAAACGACGCGCAGATATTGCATGAAGGCAACCAGCCGGACATCGGCGCCATAGGCATCGGCCATCACCAGCATCGAGGTGGCAGCCCCGGCCGAGGAACCCCAGATCGCTGTCGTGCCGGGCAGGATGTTGAGCTTGCTGATCACGAAACCGCTGAGCGTGCTCATGGCAATGACAGACAGGACGATGGCGAGGAACAGCGGCCAGTTTGAAAAGAAGGTGGTCAGAATGCCGGGGCGGATGGTTTCGGCAATCATCGTGCCGATGAGAGCCTGGGCGCAGAGGAAAGCCGGCCGCGGCAGGCGGATGGTGCCGCCATTCATGCCGACGACGGCCCCCGCCACCATCGGCCCCATCAAAAGGGCGGCAGGAATGCCGGTCAGTTCCAGCGCACCGGCAAGAACTGCGGAAATGAGGAGCAGAAACCCCCATTGCATGGGAACGGACCAGCGGCCGATGCCCGATGCCACGGGAGCGGACGGGTCTTCGGAAGGTTCAGGCGTCACGTGGGGCACTTTCAAATCGTCGAGGGGCGGCGCTTGGGAGGCGGGCTTGGGACCAGTCTTACCATGCGGTGTGGCATTGGGATATGCGCGCGGTGTGGCGGTTTCTTGCGGTATCTTGCACTCCTGAGCGAAAATGTGATGCGGACGGTGCGGCCGCGCGCCGCCGATCGATGCTGCAGACGCGACAGACAGCCCCGAATCGGGCAATAGAACAAACATGGAATTCGCACCGCAACAGGATGAGGCCCTCAAGGCCGTTTCGCGCTGGTTGAAGGAAGGGCGTTCGCCGCTGTTCCGGCTGTTTGGCTATGCCGGTACGGGAAAAACGACGCTTGCCCGGCATTTTGCCGAGCATGTCGAGGGCGACGTGCTGTTTGCCGCCTTCACCGGCAAGGCTGCGCAGGTCCTGCGCTCCAAGGGCGCCAAGAACGCCCGCACGATCCATTCCTTGATCTACCGGCCGCGCGGCGAGGAGGAGGTCTCCGACGAGGAGACCGGCAAGACGTCGATCTCGCCGATGTTCTCGATCAACCGGCAGTCGCCCGTCGCCAAGGCAGCGCTGATCATCATCGACGAGTGCTCGATGGTCGATGAGGCGCTCGGCCGCGACCTGATGAGTTTCGGCACGCCGATCCTGGTGCTGGGTGATCCCGGCCAGCTGCCGCCGGTCTCGGGCGGGGGGTACTTCACCAATGAGGAACCGGACTACCTGCTGACCGATATTCACCGGCAGGCGCGCGACAATCCGATTATCCAGCTGGCCATGCATGTGCGCGAGGGCAAGGAGATCATGCACGGCGACTATGGTTCGACCGCCCGGGTGATTTCCAAGAACGAGGTGACGCAGAGCCTGGTCCTGGATGCGGACCAGGTGCTGGTCGGCACCAACAAGACGCGCCGCCGCTACAATACGCGCCTGCGCGAACTGAAGGGCTTTGCCACCGAATATCCGCAGTCGGGCGACAAGCTGGTTTGCCTGCGCAACGATCCGGCCAAGGGCCTGCTTAACGGCTCGCTCTGGCAGGTGATGACCTCGTCCAAGGAAACGGTCAAACCCGGCATCAATCTGATGATCCGTCCGGAAGACGACGACATGGACCGGGGTGCCGCCAAGATCAAGCTTCTAAAAACCGCTTTTGAAGATGTCGAGGGCGAAATTCCCTGGTCGACGCGCAAACGCTATGACGAGTTCGACTATGGCTATGCACTGACGGTGCACAAAGCCCAGGGCTCGCAGTGGAACGACGTCGTTCTGTTCGATGAGAGCTGGGCATTCCGCGATACCCGCGAGCGCTGGCTCTACACCGCGATCACCCGTGCAGCGGAAACGCTGACGATCGTACGCTAGAGCCTCGTACGGAGTTTATTCGGCGGACACAAATCCCATCAGTACGGCCTTGGCCACGGCCTGGAAGCGGTTATGGCCGTTGAATTTGCGGATGATGCCGGATTCCAGTGTCAGCACAGCCGTCATGTCCATATCCATCATTACGGCGATCCGGTTTGCCGGATAGCCCTCGGCCATGAAGGCGAGGCATTTGGTCTCGATCGGTGAAAGATGGATGGGCGGGACGGCAACGCGCTCCGGATTATCGCCGTCGCCAGCCGATTCCAAGAGTTCGCTGATCCTCTGCATCTGACGCCGCAGAATGGATTGCTGGGCTGCGAGTTCGCGCTTTCGCCCATTCAGGGCATGGTCGAATATCTCTGCCGCATGCGTTTGGCTGGATGCGGCGTCCAGGTCTGCCATCAGTTCCTGAATGGCTGAAATCGGCATATCGATCTCGCGGCAGGCATTGATGACGGCCATGCGGCGGATATCGTCCAGCCCGTAGACACGCATCGGCCCCATTCGATCGGCTGAAAGCAGGCCTTTCTCCTCGTAGAAATGCAGGGTGCGGTGGGTGACGCCGAAGGCATCCGCCATATCGGCTATGCCGACATGATTGTCCGCGATCGTTCCCGGCAACGGGAGGTGCGGAAGAAAACCGGACGGTTGACGGCTGCCTGCGTGGGAAGGATGGGTCTTTCCGTGTTCTGGCATGCTCTGATCGAACCCCGCTGGTTGACCTGCGGGAAAATTACCCTGGAGACAGCAGTCCGCCTGTCGTCCTTGAGTTGCTCCTTGATGCCATGCACGCCATCCCGGCGGGAAGGAAACTCGCAACCATCGTGCCTGCGTGATGAGCGACCCGGCTTTCTCCCACTTGCACAGACAGAATACACGTCACGCGCGTCTGTGAATACCTAGTAACTTTAGGGATGAAATCTGAGGTTTTTCAGTGGTTTCCGTGGTCTCCTCCTGAAAAATACGATTTCTCAGCAGGATTTTTCACAGTTTTGCGCATCCAGTAGCAAACAGCCGCGTGGATCAGCGGATCAATGTCAAAGGCAGGGCGCCGGCATGGATCACGAATTTCAGCTTGCGCTGATGGTTGACCGACAGCTTTTCCTGACAGGACTTGGCCTCCTGGAAGGCCTCGCGGGTCTGCTGATGGCGATAGACGTCGGTCAGCGCCATGCATTCCATCAACGGGCTGCCGGTCTGCTTTTCACGCGCATAGAGGAAGATATTGCCGTCCGAAGCCAGCACCTTGGCGGCCAGTGCCAAGCTCTCGTAGAGAATATCGGCTTCGCTGGACAGATGCGCGGCATCGATGAACTGGTCGTATACGATATCGGACGACGAATCGTTCTTGATCAGAACGCGAAGTCCGGCCGGCGCGCTTTCCGGCAGCACGGAAACGGTGAAGGCCAGCGGATCGGACACTTCGCGTTCCGGCCGCTGCCACAAGACGGCTCCGGGAACTGCGGCGATGGTGCGGTAATGGGAGGCGGCTGTGCGGAACGCATCGGCGAAACGCCCGGCCGCGCCGCTGCGCGGCCATTGCGAACGCACCGTGATCTTCGGCAGATCATCGCCGAATTTGCGTTCCAGTACGGCGCCGTGCAGGCTCGACTGCGCCGCAATGTTGACGCTCAGGGCCGGTGACGACAAGGGCACGAAAATCAAAAGCGGCAGCACCGACAGCACCGCAATCGGGGACGACAGCGGAGCAGGCAGCCACGAGAAACGTCTGTTTGCGGCCCGGCGCGGCGGCGTTGCCGTGCGGCCCGCCTCGGGCGCAGCAACTGGCACAACCCGCTGGCGCCGGTACTCGGGCACATAGGTGCCCTTCGGGATATCGATGCGCCAGAGATCGCCGGCGCCTTCGCCGGCATAATAGGCGGCCAGCAGCTTGCGCAGCTTGCCGGCATGGACGCGCACGAGCGGATCGCTGTCGGCGTTGAAAGCCTGCGGCCGGTCGAAGACGTCAATGCCGATCGTATAGCCCTTCAGCTGGTGGCCGGTGCCTTCCATCTCCTTGTCGACCACGTAATTCAAAAAGGCGCGCAGCCGCTCGGATCGGGAAAAAAGAGCGCTCGACAGCACGCCGTCAAGCGATTGACGGATGGCCTGGTCGTCGGGTCTCTCATGCTGCGCCATTATCCTGCTCTCCCCGAATAAACCATCGAGATCAGGGCTTCCCTCATGGAAGCTGGTGGCGATTGGATGGCGTCTGGGCAAAAACGAGGGCTCATCGGTTCCGGCTTGGATGATTCTGTGGATTTGAAGTACCGCCGCTCACCGTTCGGGAGTGTATGGCCTGTACTTGTGAGTCTCTATTAAATCGAAGTTTTGTCAGTTTGTCAGGTACCGCATTCATTTAACGTGAGTTTTGTCTGAAATAAAGGCGTCGCACGGGATGCAGACGAATATTGTCACGGAGACGCTTTCTCAGGCGCGCCCGTGTTGCGGGCGATATCGCGAACCGCTAGAAGGGGCGCTACGACGGCGGTATCCCTGGAAGGTGCTGAAATGGCTGCGAAACTCTCGGTAAACCTGAATGCCATCGCGATGCTGCGCAACCGGCGCGATCTTCCCTGGCCGTCCGTTACCGCGCTTGGGCAGATTGCGCTTGCGTCCGGTGCAAGCGGGCTCACCGTGCATCCACGCCCCGATCAGCGGCATATCCGCTTTTCCGATCTGGCGCCGATCCGCGCGCTGATCGACGATCTGTATCCTGAGACCGAGTTCAACATGGAGGGATTCCCGAACGAGGAATTCTTGCTTCTGGTCGAACGCCACCAGCCCGAACAGGTCACGCTGGTGCCTGACGATCCCGCCCAGGCGACCTCGGATCACGGTTGGGATTTCCGCAAGAACCATAATCTGCTGGGGAATGTCGTCGGCCGGTTGAAGAAGGGCGGTTTTCGCGTATCGCTGTTTGCCGATGGCGATCCAGACCTTGAGGCATTGACGATCGCCAGGGAAACCGGCGCCGACCGGATCGAACTCTATACCGGCCCCTATGGCGGCTGTTTCGACGATCCCGAGCGCGGCGCGGTTCTGCTTGAAGAACTGGGCAAGACCGCCGATCTCGCCGCGACCTTGGGGTTGGGGGTCAATGGCGGCCACGACCTGACGGTCGCCAACCTGCCGGCACTGGCGGCGCGGCTGTCCAATCTCGCCGAAGTGTCGATCGGCCACGGGCTGACTGCCGACGCGTTGGAATATGGCATGGCGGAGACGGTGCGCCGCTTCTGCCGGGCCTGCGGACAGGATGTTTGATACTGTCTGAATAGAAGGCAGAAGGGCTCCGCATAAACGGAGCCCTTAGGCTGCTGAAAAACCCTGTAGACGCTTGTTTGACGAGAGCGATAACCTACCCTCCCTCATTCCCGCCCTTGTGGCGGGAATCCAGACAGCTCAAGTCTTTGAGCTGAAAGAGTCTTTCGACCCGACGGACGTCGGGTCACTGGATCCCCGCCACAAGTGTATGGCCTTGAGACATAGTTGACATGTGTTCGGAGACATCCC
>NZ_LMFB01000017.1:0-22639 GCF_001426685.1 Rhizobium sp. Root483D2
GCGGGAATGAGGGAGGGTAGGTTATCGCTCTCGTCAAACAAGCGTCTACAGGGTTTGTCAGCAATCTGAGGGCCGCGTCCTCGAAGGATGCGGCCCTCTTAATAAGTCAGCCAAGCCCTCAGATTTCGGTTGAGATCGCCTCGGCAAGCTGCTCGAGCGACGGGTCGGACGATGGGCCGACCACGACATAGGATGCGGCGCCCTTCTGCCAGGAAATCATCGCGATATCGTCACGCATGCTTTCGGTCAGCTTGCCGTCGCTGGTACCCGGCGTGCTCTTCAGGAAACAGATCGCAAACACGTCGCCGTCCTGATCCTTGTACATGAGTTGTGCCACGGGCTTTCCGGCCGCGACAAGCAGGCGGGCGCCCTGGAATGTCAGGCCCTTGCTGCTCAGGTCCGGCAGCGCAAAACTCACGCCGACATTCGACGCCAGCCAGCCTTCGATCCGGTTTCCGGCCGAGGCTGGAACTTCGACCAGATGTTCCGCCGTCTGCCGGGCATAGACGCGGTGATAATCGGCGATATCGTCGAGCCAGGTGCGGGCAGCCGCCACTTCCAACTGCGGGACATTGTCCTGGCTGGTCTTGCCGATGATAAAACCGGTGGAGCCGCCGACCAGAAGCAGAACCAGCGAGGCGGCGAGGGCACGCGGCCACAGGCGCTGTTTTGCCTGGCGCGGCGTGGCGGCCACGACGCGTTCGGTCTTTGGGTTGACGCCCGGTCCCTGCTTGATCCGGCGCACCAGCGACAGCGGTACCGGATCGTGAAGAAATTCCTCGAACGCCTTGTTGCCGAAGGTATTTCCGGCCTGCAGCATTTCCAACAGCCGGCGCGCCTCGTCATCGCGCGCGATCAGCTGTTCCAGTTCCTTGCGTTCCGCATCGCTCACTTCGCCGTCAAGATAGGCCGACAGGCGAATGTCGAGCGGGAGCCCTTTCGTGTTCTGCAACGTTCAGGCCCTCCTTTCCGTCGTCTCTGAAATCATCGCGGCAAGACGCAGGCGCGCGGTCGACAGCCTGCTCATCACCGTTCCGATCGGTATTTTGAGGATATCAGCAGCTTCCCGGTAGCTGTGGCCTTCGATGTTGACCAGAAGGAAAACGCTCGCCAGGCCTTCCGGCATGGAGAGAATCATTTTTTGCAGCTGGTTGGCGTAAACAGCTTTTTCGCCGGATGCCTCGATCGAAAGTTCGTCCTGCTCTGCGGCATCGACGGTACCGCCGCCGGTGCGCACCCGGCGCTTTCTGATCTCGTCGATCCATAGATTGCGTGTCATTGCGTATATCCAGCTTTCCAGCCGCCCTTCGCCGTTCCAGAGATGATTGCGGGTGATCGCACGCTCGCAAACCTCTTGAACCAGGTCATCGGCATCAGCTGCATTGCGCGTCAGTGTCATCGCGAAACGGCGTAACTTGGGCAGCACACCGACCAAGTCCCGTCTGAATTCGTTCGAGTCTGCCGCTGGACGCATTGCTCTTCCAAAGAAAACGTTCCGGATCGAGACTTTATTCGTCCGGGTCAAAATACACGCCGGTTGATATGAAACATTTGACCCTTGGTCTGCAAGCCGGGAGCGGAATGGAAGGGCAGATTTTGCCACTCGGGCGACGTTTCTCAACGTCAAATGTCAGGCCGGGCAATATGTTAGCCCGGCCTGATCTTAGTATGATCAATATTGGCGTACGCCGCCGAGCGATTGCAGCAGGGCCTGATAAGCCCAATTGTTTTCGCCGCCGCGGTCGCGGATTTCGATCAGTTGCGCCTTGGCTTCCTCGACCTTGCCCTGCTCGAGCAGCGCCTGGCCCATATAGGAGCGCGCCAGGATATAGTTTTCATCCGCCTGCAGCGCACGCTTGTAAAAGCTCATGCCCAGTTCCATGCGTCCGGCCTTGCGATTGGAATAGCCGCGATAGTTGAGAATGCGGGCGCTGTTCTGGTCTTTGACGGCGTCGAGGACCGTCAAGGAGTTTTCGAACTGGCCGTCATAGGCCAGTTCGCGGGCGGCCTTGAAGAGGATGTCGTCGTCAAGCCCGCTCTTCTTGGCATCGACGCATTCCTTCTTGGTCTTGTCCCAGACCTTGCCGTCCTTGCATTCGGTGGTGGTCTTGGTCTTTTCCGGCGGCGCGGTCGTATCCTCGCCGGCGGCAAAGGCCGTCTGACTTACCGCAAAGAACGAGGCGGCTGAGAACAAGGCAATCATGGCGGTCTTGCTGTGGATCATGGTCATCTCCCTGGCTGAAACTGATACCGGCAAGCCGGATTGCGCATGACATCTGCGATGTCAGCACCGTCCTTCTTACGGTCAGCCCTATGGGACGGATGACCGGCACCAATTATTTCGCAAGCATAGGCTTTTTTCGGTGCGTGGCGAGTAACGCGTGCGCGATCAGAGCCGGGTGGTCTCTGCCAACGTCACCGAGCGGCTGTCCATCGTCAGTTCGAAGCGTTCGCGGATGACGTTCCATTGTCCCGGACTGCCGGAGACGGAAAACAGGTTAAACCCCGCCGGCGGTTTCTTGCCGCCGCGCCCTTGCGAGGCCGATGCGATGCCGACGACCGGCACGGGTTTGACCTGGCCTTTGAGCGAATAGACCGTGTTAAGATGGGTATGCCCGTGCAGTACGAGCTCGGCGCCACCCGCTGTGATCGTTGCGGCGAAGCGGCGAATGCCGAGCATGCGCTTGTGCATGGATGTAGCGCCGTGGATCGGCGGGTGATGGATCATCACGACGCGGAACAGACCCGCTTCACCTGCCGCACGCAGGAGATTGACCGTCTCGCGCGCCTGGCGGCTGCCGAAATAGCCGCTGGCTGCAAAAGGCGGCGTGGCGACGGCTGTCGAACAGCCGATCAGCGCCACGGGGCCGCGCACCCTCAGATAGGGAAAGCAGTGAAAATCCTCGTTCCATTCCGCCGGTCCGCGCTCGCCGCGCATGTAGGGGTACCAGGCGCGCGTGGTTTTCTCGTAGGCTCCCGGTACATAGGCGTCGTGATTGCCGGGCACGATCGAGATGTTTTCCGGCTTGCCCGCCTCGTGCAGCCATTCCGTCACGACCTCGATCTCGCGCGAGGAGGCAAGGTTGACCAGATCGCCGGTGATCGCCAGATGATCCGGATCGATCCGCTCGATTTCGTCCATCAACAGGTTCAGCGTATTGCCGACCAGGTGATTGCGGCGGTTGCGGTGCCAGTTGACGAAGCCGGTAATGCGTTTGGATGCAAGTTCGCGGAAAGAAAGGTCGGGCAGGGGGCCGAGATGGATATCGGAAATATGGGCGAGTTTGAACATCCCTGGTACCTAGCGCATATTCCTGAAAAGGGGAATCATTCCGGGTGTTTTATCCCGGATAGCCGATCACGAAAGGGACAGGACCCGCATGAGCGAAGCGCCTCCGGAAATGCGCAGCTGGAAATCCAGGCTGATCACCCGCGTGGTGCACAGCTACTTCGCGTTTGCGCGGGGCATGACCATGGGGGTCCGCGCTGCCTGTTTCGACGCCGAAGGCCGGGTGTTTCTGGTGCGACATTCCTATGTGCCGGGCTGGCATATGCCGGGCGGCGGGCTGGAGCGGCGCGAGACGGCCCTGCAGGCGCTCGTCAAGGAATTACGCGAGGAGGGCAATCTTGAAATGAGCGGCCTGCCCGAACTTTTCCATGTCTATTTCAACCGGCAGACCAGCAATCGCGACCATGTGGTGTTCTATCGCTGCCGTAATGTGCGCCAGGTTTCGCGGAAGAAGCCGGACATGGAAATCGTCGAGAGCGGCTTCTTTGCGCTGGATGACCTGCCCGAGGCGACGACGCCTGCGACACGCAGGCGGCTGGCGGAGCTTTCAGGGAGCACGCCGCCAGCCGACTTCTGGTAATCAGGCGGTCAGTTTTTCCCGGCCATGCGGCGCATCAAGATCGAGCACCGGCCCCAACGGCACGACCCCGGTCGGATTGATCATCGTGTGGCTGCGGTAATAATGCTCCTTGATATGGCGCATATTGACCGTCTCCGCGACGCCCGGCACCTGGTAGAGATCCTGCAGATAGGCCTGCAGGTTGGGGTAATCGGCAATGCGGCGGATGTTGCACTTGAAGTGGCCGACATAGACCGGATCGAAGCGCACCAGTGTTGTAAACAGCCGCCAGTCGGCCTCGGTGATCCGGTTTCCGGTCAGGTAACGGCGGGTGGACAGGCGCTCTTCCAGTTCGTCCAGAACCTCGAACAGCGTCGTGACATTATCCGCATAGGCATCCTGCGTGGTAGCAAACCCTGCCTTGTAGACGCCGTTGTTGACGGCATCGTAGATGCGCTCGTTCAACCCGTCGATATCGGCGCGCAGGTCCTGTGGATAGAAATCGTCGTTCGATCCCGTCAATTCGTCGAAGGCCGAATTGAACATGCGGATGATTTCCGAGGATTCGTTGGACACCATCCTGTTCTCTTTTTTGTCCCAGAGAACAGGCACGGTGACGCGGCCGGAATAACGCGGGTCAGCCTTCACATAGACCTGCCAGAGCGCCTGCGCGCCAAACAGATGATCGACGGTGCCGCCGATCTCATTCTTGAACTCCCAGCCCTTCGACAGCATCAGCGGATCGACGATCGAGACGGTGATCAGGTCTTCCAGCTTCTTCAACTTGCGGAAAATCAGCGTGCGGTGCGCCCAGGGACAGGCGAGCGAGACGTAGAGATGGTAGCGCCCGGCCTCCGCCTTGAAGCCGGCTTCGCCGGTCGGGCCTGCCGCGCCGTCGGCGGTGATCCAGTTGCGGAACTGCGAGGCCGCCCGCTTGAAATGTCCCTTGGTTTCCTTCGTATCGTACCAGACGTCCTGCCAGACGCCGTCAACCAGCATGCCCATTATCGATCTCCTGCGGCCAAAGCGCCGCCTTTTCGTGAATTCATGATCCATAGATAGTACAACCGGCCGGCGCATATAGTCCGCAAAAGCTGAACAGTGCGTTTTAGGCTTTGACGCGGCGCATTTTTCTGCTATCCGGCCAAGCAGAATTTTTCTGAACACGGATCAAAGCTGATGTTTTTCCCGGGAAGCCCACGACGACGCTGATGCTGCAAACGCCCTTGAGGGCGACGCCATCATATTTTTGTCTCGTAGGCCCGGTTTCCTGATGTTCATGAAAAAGCACGATCTCGTCTATCTCACCGAAGACGCTTCCCACGACGCAGCCATCGAAATCATCAATGAAGAAGCTTTCGGCCCCGGCCGGTTTGCGCGCGCAGCCGCCCGCATCCGCGAGCAGGGGCCGCACGATCTGGCGCTGTCCTTCGTCTGCGCCGACGATGGCGAAACGATCGCCTCCGTGCGGATGACGCCGGTGATGGCTGGATCGGTCAAGGGGCATCTGCTCGGACCGCTTGCCGTTCGCCCATCGCACAAGAACCGCGGCATCGGCCGCGAGCTGGTGCGCATTGCGGTCGAGGCGGCCCGGCGCAAGGGCTCGCACTGCGTCATCCTCGTCGGCGATCCGCCCTATTACCAGCCGCTCGGCTTCGAAAAGGTCGCCTATGGCGCGCTGACATTTCCGGGGCCGGTCGATCCCAACCGGGTCCTGGTCGTGCCGATGGCGCAGGACGTCCATGCCGGCCTGAAGGGTGATATCCACTGGCGGGCATGATGTGCCCGGCGGGTGTTTCCGGCAGATAACGCAGCCGGGTTCCCAATTCCGCCACAGTGCCTGCGAATATCCCGGTCTTTGCAACCGGGATATTTTGAATGCGCCTGCTGCCCTCCGTCCTCGCCTCGCTTCTCCTTGCCACGTCCGCCTCTGCGGCCGATCTGATGCATTTCTGGGACGAGCCGCAGCATGGCGGCAACAGCTTCAACCGGCTGCCACCGGACGAGGCCTATTTCGAAGCTCTGAAAGGCTATGGCGCCAGCGGGGTGCGGTTGTCCTACGACAAGTGGAAACCGGAAAAACGCGATTTCCTGATCGGCGATGCCGACAAATACGAGGGCATTCCGGCGGGCGATCTCGCCGTGCTGAAGGCGGCGCTCGACCGGGCTGACAAGGCGGGGCTGAAGGTGGTGATTACGCCGCTGTCGCTGCCGGGCATGCGCTGGGCACAGAATAACGGCGATCAATTCGACGGCCGCCTCTGGCAGGACAAGGCGTTCTGGGCGCAATCTGCCGCCTTCTGGAAGGATCTGGCCGCAGCGCTGAAGGATCACCCGGCTGTCGCGGCCTACAACATCATCAACGAACCGGCCCCGGAAAAGAACAATGGCGTTGCCGAGCACGGCGGCCATGAAGCTATGACGGCCTGGTATGACAAACAGGCCGGTACCGCACGCGACCTGCCGGCCTTCTACGACACCGTCATCAAGGCCATCCGCGAAGCCGATCCGGTAACGCCCGTCATGGCGGATGCCGGCTGGTATGCCGCAGCCGACGCCTTCAGCTATTGGCGAGGACCGCTTGCCGACGGCAAGGTGCTCTACAGCTTCCATATGTATGAACCCTATGCCGCCACCAGCGCGCCGAACATGAAGCGCGACAAGCCCTATGCCTATCCCGGCAAGGTCCCGTTCGCGGACACGGAGGAAACCTGGAACCGGGACCGCGTCGCCGCCTATCTTCAGCAGCCGGTCGAGTGGGCCGACAGCCACGGCATCCCGCGCAACCGCATGGTCGCCGGAGAATTCGGCTGCATGCGCCGCTGGGCCGGCTGCAAGACCTATCTCGAAGATGTGCTGACGTCGCTCGACAACAGCAAACTGCACTGGGCCTTCTACAGCTTTCGTGAGGACAGCTGGGACGGCATGGACTACGAGCTGGGCTCGCAGAAGGTCAACTGGAAATACTGGGAAGCGATCGATGCGAGCAAGCCGGATCCCGTCAAGCGCAAGGCTGGACCGGAATTCGACCCGATCCGGAAGAGGTTGTAAGGGGTGCCGCCCTTGCCTTAAAATCCAGTGTGAATAACGGCTTGTGAAAAACGCTTCGTCATTCCCGTGTTTGTCAAAGCAATCCAGCTGCGGCGTGTCTGTGCCGTGAGGGGACAGTTACTCCGCTTTCAGGAAGGGTCTTGCGCGCCGCCGACGCGGCGCACTGGATTCCTGTGACAAGCACAGGAATGACGGAGGCGTTGAGGCCTCCGATGGGCAAGCCGAGGCGAACCTCAGCCCAATTCCTACCGCCCCTCACGGTGCCACGTGGCCGAGAGTACGAACAGCAGGGCGGCCAGGCCGAGGAAGCCGGCGAACAGCGACAGCGAATTGATGCCTTTCAGCACCGTTTCGTCGGTCATGCGCAGCGACATGCGCTGATCATCAGCGACGCGGACGGTGCCGCGTACCGGCAGGATCTGCGGCACATCGACCGGGCCATCCGCGCTGGCGAGGCGCTGTACCAAGCCCTTGGTCTTTTCCGCCCAGGGGGCGAGCGTCTGCGTGGTCGAGATCGTCGCCTTGAATTCCGGCGCATCGACGCTGCCGACATGAACCAGCGTGTTCAGTTCGCCATTGGTGATATCGAAAAGCCCGGTCTCGGTGGTGCGCACGCTGGCCTTGTAGAGACCCGGTTCGCCCTCCGCCAGCGTGATCTCCTCGGTCTTGCCGGACGGATAGGTGAGCGTTGCCAGGCCCGGATCGCCGGCAATCGTCTGCCGGGCGATTTCGAGCGTGCGGCCGCGCGCATGCGCCGTCAGGGCCTCTTCCTCCAGCGCCGGTTCCTGCATCAGCCAGTGCGCGGTGCGGCGATAGAGCGAAACGCTTGGGCCACCGCCCTCAAAGCCACGCGCCCAGAGCCAGCCCTGATCGGAAAGCAGCATGGCGACGCGGCCCTTTCCGACGCGGTTCAGGACGAGCAAAGGCTTGCCGTCGGCCGCCTGCATCACCGTCTGGCCGAGCGGCGGTGCGACATCCACCGTGCGGAACCAGCGGCCCCAATGCGGCGGTTCGCTATCCGCACCTTCGAGCCCACGGGTGACCGGGTGTTTCTTGCCTTCATCCGACAGGCGCGGATAGAAGGCTTTTTCGTTCATGAAGCCGGTCGGGCTTGCGGGGAGAACGGCCGACAGAGGCGTCGTCGCGATGGAGTCATCGCCGGCATGTTCAGGTCCGGCGGCAATGAGCA
This sequence comes from Rhizobium sp. Root483D2, assembly GCF_001426685.1. Classification (GTDB taxonomy): domain Bacteria; phylum Pseudomonadota; class Alphaproteobacteria; order Rhizobiales; family Rhizobiaceae; genus Pararhizobium; species Pararhizobium qamdonense. The sequence goes on from NZ_LMFB01000017.1 coordinate 8,089, forward strand.
GAGCGCCGCCGTTTTCGACATATTGGGCGATATTGTCGTAGTACAGGATCGGCAGCACGCCGCGATGCTGGTAGCGGTCGAAGATGATCAGGTCGAATTCCTGGATCTTGTCGACGAACAGTTCGCGGGTCGGAAATGCGATCAGCGACAATTCGTTGATCGGCGTACCGTCCTGCTTTTCCGGTGGCCGCAGGATGGTGAAATGCACGAGATCGACGGCGGCGTCGGATTTCAACAGGTTGCGCCAGGCGCGTTCGCCGGAATGCGGCTCGCCCGAAACAAGCAGCACGCGCAGGTTTTCGCGGATGCCGTCGATGACGTGCACGGCGCGGTTATTGGCTTGGGTTACCTCACCATCCACCGGCGCCACGGCAAATTCGAGAATATTGTTGCCGCCGCGCGGCACGGTGAAGGCGAAGGGCACATCGGTGCCGGGCTCGGCCATCTCGGTGGCTATCTGGTTGCCATTGAGGCTGACAGTCACTTCCGCCGTGCCGCCGGGCGCCTGGCCGTCATCGGCGATGCGGAACGTCACCTTCTGTTCCTCGCCGACAATGCCAAAGCGCGGTCCGCTGACGATTTCGACGCGCCGGTCGAATTCGTCGGGCCTGCCGGTGATCAGGCCATGGATCGGCGCATCGAAGCCGAGCGGCTGGTTGATATCGGGAACGTCGTGGATCTGGCCGTCGGTGATGAAGATCGCGCCGCCGACACGGGCGGGCGGCACATCTGCCAATGCCGTCTGCAGGGCCGTGAACAGCTTGGTCGATGGCGTTTCGGTATTTTCGTCATCGGCGGCTTCGACGATGCGCGCCTCGATCTGCGGGAATTTGGCCAGCCGCTCCTTCAGCGTCGCCAGCGCCTGGTCGGTCATGGCGCGGCGGCCGGCATTGTCCTGGCTTTGGCTGCGGTCGACGACGACCCCGACGATGGTGGAGAGGGGTTCGCGCTCTTCCTGGAAGAACACCGGATTGGCGATGGCAAGGCAGAGCGCCGCAAGCGCTGCCGTGCGGAAAGCGGCACCCCGCACGCCGCGCCAGAAGCCGAGCGCAGACAGAAGCACGGCGGCAAGCGCCAGTCCGGCAATGAAGGGCCAGGGGAGCAGGGGCTGGAAATCGAGTGTCATTTGCGCACCCTCACTGGCCAAGCCGTTCGAGCAGAGCAGGAATGTGCACCTGGTCGGTCTTGTAGTTGCCGGTCAGCATATACATCATGATGTTGACGCCGGAGCGGAAGGCGAGTTCACGCTGCTGCTCGTCCGGCGGCACAGTCGGCAGAAGCGGCATGCCGTTGGCGTCGATCGCCCAGGCGCCGGCAAAGTCGTTGCCGGTGATCATGATCGGCGAAACGCCATCGCCGGACCGCGCCGGCCTGCCGGTCGGCTGCGCGCCATTGTCGGGCTGAGCCTCGATCCACAATGGACTGCCATTGTAGCGGCCGGGAAAATTCGACAAAAGATAGAAAGACTTGGTCAGCACGTTGTCGGTCGGCACGGGCTCCAGCGGCGGGATGTCGAGATCGGCCAGGATCGCCTGCAGCCGCTCGGAGTTGGGGCTGCTGCCGGAGGCCGACGAGAGCGAGGAGAACTGGTCGCGTGTGTCGAACAGCACGGTGCCGCCCGAGCGCATATAGGCGTCAATCCGGCTGATCGCCGCCTGGCTCGGCATCGGCGCATTGGCTGAAATCGGCCAGTAGATCAACGAATAGAACGACAATTCGTCGGCGGCGATGTCGAGGCCGATCGGCGGGCCGGGTTCCAGTGTCGTGCGATAGGTGAGGAAGTCGGTCAGGCCCGCCAGCCCGCGTTCGGAAAGACGATCGACCTCGGCCTCGCCGGTGATGACATAGGCCAGATGGGTCTTGTCCAGCTGCCGCATGATGAGGTCGTCGCCGGGCTTGCTGTCATCGGCCAGCGACTGGCCGGGCATTGTCACCAGCGCGGCGGCGGCGATGGCCAGGACGATGGCGGCAGCGGCCGGCATTTTCCAGCGGGCAAAGGCGCCGCCCATGAACAGAACGATGGCGGAATCGATCAGCAGCAGGATGAGGGCTGCGGCAAACAGCGACGGTTTCAGCGACCAGGCCTCGGCGCCGATCAGCGGCTCGGATGTGTAGGGAATGGACAGGCCGCTGGCATCGATCGGCGTCAGCGCGGTATCGCGGGGCAAAAGGTTCAGCGCGGTAAATCCTTCTTCCGAACCATAGAGACCGGGCGGGTGCTCGGTGCTGGAGCTCGGGGTGGTTCCAGCGGCAATATCCAGAGGCCGCGCCTTGCCGGTCTCGCTGATCAGCACGCCATCGGCATTGAGCAGGCGGTAGGGCGCCAGCGTCTGGCCGGTTGCCGCGCCTTCGCTGGCCACGCCGCCGCTGCGTGACAGTTGCACGCTCCGGCGCAGCATCTCGACGAAATCGCCGGAGATCGGCAGGTTCGACCAGGTTGCTTCGGCGCTGACATGAAACAGGATGATGCGGCCTGAGCCTTGCGTTCGCGTAGTCACCAGCGGCGTACCATCGGCAAGGCTTGCCCAGGTGCGCGACGACAGGTCGGCGGTCGGCTCGGCCAGCACCTGCCGCTTGACGAGGATGCCCTCCGGGCGCGGCATGCCGGCAAATGGGCTGAGCGCCGGATAATCGGCAAGCGGCTGCGGTTCGGACCAGGAGAGGGCGCCGCCCAGCGCGCGCTCGCCCTGGCGCAGCGTCACCGGAACCAGCGGATCGTCGGCCGGGGCCGCAGCCAGACGCGGACCCGCAAACCGCACCAGCGTGCCGCCGTTTTCGATCCATTTGGTGATCGGCGTATAGGTTTCTTCCGGCAGGCGGCCGATATCGGCCATGATCAGCATGGACGGCTTTTGCGCCAGAAGCTCGGGGATCGAGACCGCCATATCCGCTTCGTTCGGCTGGATCAGATCCGCATAGGGGGCAAGCGCCCGGTTGATATAGTAGAGCGGCGACAAAAGCGGCTGCGACTGGTCGCGGGCCTCGCCGCTCAAAAGGGCGACGCGGCGGCGGCGAAAGCCGTCGTCCAGCAGGAAGGTGGCGCCCGCCGTGGCCTGACCGTCGATGGCGATGCGGGCAAAGTCGTTGCGCAGTTCGAACGGGGCGGCGAGCGTGCCCCGGGCCACGCCTTCACCGGCGGCAAAGGCGATAGAGCCGTTGGCAATCGCACGCCCGCGCGTGTCATAGGCGGTGACCGGCACCGTGCGGGCTGTGACTGTGTCGAGACGGGTGGCGCTCACCACCATCGACTCGGCGTCATTGGCGGAATTGCTGATCGCCACGGCCTGATCCTTGCCGCCTTCGATCAGCCTGAAATTTTGCGGCGACAGCGCTGCAAGCTCCGCCATGACCTTATCGTCCGCCGCCTCGATGCCATCGGACAGGAAAGCCAGCGTTCCAGGTGCTGATCCATCCAGCGCGGTCCTCAGCGCGTTGACGGCTGCGGCGCGGTCGGGGCGCAGCGGTTGCGGTGCTGCAGCGGCCAGGCGGTTGCGGGCGCTGACGGCCGATCCGGGAACGGCATTGTGGTCCTGATCGGCCGTGAAGACGACGGAGACCGGCAGGTCGCGTTCCTCCGCATCGCTGATCAGCGCATCGGCGGTCTCGACCCGGCGTTGCCAATCGGTCGATGTGGCCCAGCTGTTGTCGATGACCAAAGCCAGCGGTCCGTTGCCGGCGAGCGTGTTGGAGCGTGGATTGAATACGGGGTCGGCGATGGCGAGAATGATGGCGGCGGCCATCAGCATGCGCAAAAGCGTCAGCCACCACGGGCTTTTCGAGGGCGTTTCCTCGCGTTTCAGCACGCTGGCCAGAATGCGCAGCGGCGGAAAAACTTCCGTGACCGGTTTTGGCGGCGTCATGCGCAACAGCCACCAGATGGCCGGAAGCGCAACGAGCGCGGCCAGCATCAGCGGATTGGCGAAGATGAACGGCAGGAAGCTCACAGCTGGCCTCCATGGGTGGCGCGTCCCGGCATCCCGGACAAATACATATGCACGGCCACCAGCGCTTCGGAGGCGAGATGGTCGGTGCGGTGCGGCGTAAACGTCCAGCCGAGATGGCGCAGGTTTTCGCCCAGGCTGTCACGCCTTGCGATATAGGCGCGCCGATAGTCGTCGCGGATAATCTCGGCGCGCCCGGCCGTCAGCTTCTCGCCGGTTTCCGGATCGGTGAATTCGGTGCGGCCCGCATAGGGAAAGCTTTCCTCCGCAGGATCGGCAATCTCAATGACATGGCCGCGCAATCCGCGCCGCGCGAGCGGACCGAGCTGCGCCATGATCGTATCGGCGGGATCCAGAAAGTCGCCGATCAGCACCAGGTCGCTTGCGCCGCGGATCATCTGCGTCTGCGGCAGGCCGCCCGAAAGCGGCGTATGCATCAGGGCCGTGGCAAGCCGTTCGGCCGCGTTTCTGGCCGAAACCGGCTCCATCACACCGGGGCAACCGATCCGCTCGCCAGAGCGGGCGAGAATCTCGGCCAGGGCGAGCATCAGCACCAGCGCCCGGCTTTCCTTGGACACCGAGCCGAATTTCGACTTGTACATCATCGACGGCGAGAGATCGGCCCAGAGCCAGATGGTGTGGGCCGCCTCCCATTCGCGGTCGCGTACATAGGTATGATCGTCGCGGGCGGACCGGCGCCAGTCGATGCGCGACAGGCTTTCGCCATCGCTATAGGGCCGGAACTGCCAGAAATTCTCGCCGATGCCCCGCTTGCGGCGGCCATGCCAGCCGGAGATCACCGTATTGGCGATGCGCTTTGCCTCGACCATGCAGTCCGGGATCAGCCGGGCACGGCTCTGCGCACGGGACAGGACTTCTCCGGATGGCGTTGGCTCAACGATTTGGCCTATGGCAGCCATTCATTATCCCTTGGCTTGCTTGACCAGGCCGGTGATCACGTCGCGGACCGACATGCCTTCGGCGCGGGCGGCAAATGTCAGCGCCATGCGGTGCTGCAGCACCGGCTCGGCCAGCGCCATGGTATCATCGATGGAGGGTGCCAGTCTGCCGTCATACAGCGCACGGGCACGCGCGCACAGCATCAGCGACTGGCCAGCGCGCGGGCCTGGGCCCCAGGCGACATTCTTGTCGGTGCCGGCATTGCCGTTGCCGGGGCGGGCCGAGCGCACCAGCGCCAGAATGGCATCGACCACCTTTTCGCTGACCGGCATCTGCCGGATGAGCTGCTGGATTTCGCGCAGCTTGGCGGCATCGATGACGCCCTGCGCCTCGGATTCATGCGTGCCGGTGGTTTCAAGCAGGATTTGCCGTTCGGCCGCAAGCTCGGGATAGCCGACATCGACCTGCATCAGGAAGCGGTCGAGCTGGGCCTCGGGCAGCGGATAGGTGCCTTCCTGCTCCAAAGGGTTCTGCGTCGCCAGCACATGGAAGGGCTGCGGCAGGTCGTTGCGCTGGCCGGCCACGGTGACGTGATATTCCTGCATGGCCTGCAGCAAAGCCGACTGGGTGCGCGGGCTGGCGCGGTTGATTTCGTCGGCCATCAAAAGCTGCGTGAAGATCGGGCCGGGCACGAAGCGGAAGGACCGGCGGCCGTTTTCATCCTGATCCATGACTTCGGATCCGAGAATATCCGAGGGCATCAGGTCGGGCGTAAACTGGATGCGGCTGGAATTGAGGCCAAGCACGGTGCCGAGCGTCGAGACCAGCTTGGTCTTGGCAAGGCCGGGAACACCGACCAGCAGCGCGTGGCCGCCCGACAGAACCGCCAGCAGCGTCTGCTCGACGACGCTTTCCTGGCCGAAGATCACCTTGCCGACTTCCTTGCGGATCAGGGCGATCTCGTTCAGCGCCTTTTCGGCGGCAGCAATGATCGCCTTGTCGTCGGTCGCGCCGTCTGTCGTTTTCATCACACCCATTGTCTGTCTCCAGTGGCCGGCAACGGTGCCGATTCGCGAAAAACGCGCTTTTCGTCTCAGTTTTTCAATCTATGCACTGCGCGGTGGCTGACAAGACGGGGGCAACGCACTATCTCGTGAGCAAGCGCTCGATAAAAAGCAAGAATAGGGCCAAACGGGACGGAACGATGGCGGATGCGGAAATAGATCAGGCGGGCGATGCGGCGGGACTTGCGGCGCTGATTGCGCGCGCGGCCGGGCAGACCAATGGGCAAACAAAGGGATTACCCCCGGTTGAGCGGTGGAATCCGCCCTTTTGCGGCGATATCGACATGGAAATCCGGGCTGATGGCACCTGGTTCTACATGGGAACGCCGATCGGCCGGCAGCCTTTAGTGAGGCTGTTTTCCACGGTCCTGCGCAAGGATGAGGACGGCAAGACTTATCTTGTAACTCCTGTGGAAAAACTAGGCATTCGCATCGCCGATGCTCCTTTTATCGCCGTCGAAATGAATGTGACGGACCATGATGGCGCACCCGTCCTGACCTTTCGCACCAATGTCGGCGATGTCGTCGAGGCGGGGCCGGACCATTCCTTGCGGTTCATCGTGCATGGCGAAAACCGTGAGTTGAAGCCCTATCTGCACGTGCGGGGCAGGCTGGAGGCGCTGGTGTCGCGCGCGGTGATGTACGATCTGGTGGCGCTCGGCGAGACGGTCGAGATTGACGGCACCGCGATGTTTGCCGTGCGCTCCGGCGGTGTGACCTTTGCCATCATGTCGGCGCAAGAACTTGAAGCTTTGTCTGAATGACCGGGGCGCTGTTTTCAGCCGATGATTTTCGCCGCCGCGCGCTGCAGCAATCGGGCAGTCCGGATGAGGAGGCGTGGCGCGATCATGGCGACTTCCTGCTCAATCCGGATACGGTCCCCTATCTGGAAACTTTGAAGCTGAGGGATGCCGCCGTTCTCGTGCCTGTCATTGATGATGGCGACGAGGCGCGGGTGATCTTCACCCGGCGCACGGCAACGCTGCGCAAGCATTCCGGTCAGGTGTCGTTTCCCGGCGGCGCCATCGATCCGGAGGATGACACGCCCGAGCGCGCGGCGCTGCGCGAAACGGAAGAGGAAATCGGCCTGGACCGCCGCTTTGTCGAGACAGTCGGGAGGCTGCCCTATTACATGGCGATGTCGGGATTTCGCATCACCCCCATTCTGGCCGTGGTCCAGCCCGGTTACGATCTCATTCCCAATCCTGCGGAGGTCGCTGCGGTCTTCGATGTGCCGCTCTCCTTCCTGATGAACCCCGACAATCACGGCCTTGGCCAGGCGACCTGGAAGGGTGCCGAGCGGCATTTTTACAGCATGCCCTATGGCGAGCAGCATATCTGGGGCATTACTGCGGGCATCGTCCGCATGTTGTATGAAAGGCTTTACGCATGACCTCCGTTGCCACCGAGGCCTGGTTTTCGGCGCCGGCGCTGACACGCGTCTTTGAACTCCTCAATGCCGATGGCGGCGAGGTCCGCGTCGTGGGGGGCGCCGTGCGCAACAGCCTGATGGGGCTTGCCGTCGCCGATATCGACATGGCGACCACGCTTTTGCCGGATGTGGTGGTGGCACGTGCAAAAGCCGCCGGCATCAAGGCGGTGCCGACCGGCATCGAACACGGAACGGTGACGCTGGTCATTGACGGCAAGCCTTACGAAGTGACGACGCTGCGCCGGGACGTGGAAACGGACGGCCGCCATGCCGAGGTCGCCTTCGGCACCGACTGGACGGTGGATGCCGAGCGGCGCGACCTGACGGTCAATGCGCTCTATGCCGATGCCAGGGGTGATGTGATCGATCTCGTCGGCGGTCTCGCCGATATTGAAAAACGCAATATCCGCTTCATCGGCAATGCCAGCGAGCGGGTGGCGGAAGACTATCTGCGGGTGCTGCGGTTCTTCCGGTTCTTTGCCTTTTACGGCTCGGGCCGCCCGGATGCGGATGGACTTCGCGCCTGCGCGCAGGCCCGCTCGAAGCTTTCGACCTTGTCCGCCGAGCGCGTCTGGTCGGAATTGAAAAAGTTGCTATCGGCTGAAAATCCCGGCCGGGCCCTGCTCTGGATGCGCACCTCCGGCGTGCTCACGGAAATTCTGCCGGAAAGCGAAAAATGGGGCATCGATGCGATCCCCGGCCTGATTGCGGCCGAGCAGGCTTTCGGCTGGCAGCCCGATCCGCTGCTGAGGCTGGCATCGATCGTTCCGCCGGATACCGAACGGCTGGAGGCCATGGCCAGGCGGCTGCGGCTGTCGAAGGCCGAAGCCGCTTATTTTTCCGCCTGGACCAAGGCAGCGCGCCTGCCGGCCGAAATTGCCGACACGGCATTCGACCGCCTGCTTTACCGCAATGGCGAAAAGGGACTGGCGACCGCGCTGCGGCTGGCGCTGGCCTCGTCGCGGCAGAAATCCGAAAGCGATCCATCGCTGCTACCGGAGATGGCAAGGCTGCAACGCCTGCTGACACGGGCGGAAAAATGGCAAAAGCCGAACTTTCCGCTGACGGGCGCGGATGTGCTTGCAACCGGCGTTGCGGCCGGACCGCGTGTGGGCGAGATTTTGGCGCAGCTGGAAGACAAATGGGTGGATGGGAATTTCAATGCCGACCGGGCAACGCTGGTTGCCCGGCTTCAATCGATGGTCTGATTTAGGCGACCTTCGCCTCATCGACGATGCGCGCCTTGATATTATCGACCATATTTTCGCGAATCAGCGTCTCTCCATGCGTCGAGCGCATATGTTCGACGGCGCGGCGAACGACTTCGGCGTCGTTGTCGGCGTGGGTGTGCCATTCGCAGCCGGGCACGAGGGTCCCGCATTCAAACAATCGCATGATGCTCCTCCTTGCGTTTGCACGTTCCCCTTGGCCTGAATTGCCCAGCGGGACGCTGCGACTATAACCGAAAATCGCACTCGATGGTTCCGCCGATTGCCGGGTCGCGTTCACAATAAGGGTGGGGAATAGCGACGCGATGCCCGTGTTCTGAACGCGACATGGCCACGAAGCTTCCTTTTCAGGGTCACATTGTCGCCCGATCCGTCCGCAACCCTTAAGGCCGGGGTTCGCCCCTTTCGGAAAGGACGGTGCAAATCGTCTTGAGACTGACTTAAGGAAGGACACGCATATGACCATTCGCCACATGCCCGTTGCAGCGCTGACCGCTGCCGCTCTCAGCCTGATCGTCATCAGCTCGCCCGCTTTTGCACAAAGCGCTGCCGAACCCCAGGGCACCCAGCCGATGCAGGGCACGGCACCGGCTGCCATCAGCGACCAGAAGATCGAAGCCTTCGCCGTCGCCTATCTGCAGGTGGACAAGGTGCGCCAGGACTATGCCGCCAAAATCGGCGCCGAAAAGGATGCCGTCAACAAACAGAAGCTTCAGAACGAAGCCAACAAGCAGATGATCAATGCGGTCGAGAAGTCGCCGGACATGTCGCTTGACGAATACAAGACCATCATCACCGCCGCACAGACCAATCCGGATGTGGCCAAGAAGGTGCAGGATAAGCTCAAGACCAGCGATACCGCCCAGTAGCGGCGTCAAGAGGCCGGGGTTTGGGGCAGGGCAGGTCGGGTCCTGCTTCCAGCGGATTTCCATCAGAAAGCCCTATAGAAAATCCCGGCTTTAATGCTATGCCTTCGTCTCCCTGAGACGTCCGCAAAGGCATGCCTTCCATCATGAGCTCTTCTCTTCAGCAGGAACTGATCGATTCGATCCGCAACATTGCGGATTATCCGAAACCCGGCATCATGTTCCGCGATATCACCACGCTGCTGGGCAATCCGCGCGCCTTTCGCCGGGCGATCGACGAGCTCGTGCATCCCTTTGCCGGAACCAAGATCGACAAGGTCGCGGGCGTCGAGGCGCGCGGCTTCATCATCGGCGGCGCCATGGCGCACCAGATGTCGGCCGGTTTCGTGCCGATCCGCAAGAAGGGCAAGCTGCCGCACGATACGGTGCGCATCGCCTACAGCCTGGAATACGGCGTCGATGAGATGGAAATGCATCGCGATGCCATCAAGCCTGGCGAAAAGGTCATTCTGGTCGACGACCTCATCGCCACCGGCGGCACCGCCGAAGGTGCGACCAAACTTCTGCAGCAGATGGGCGCCGATATCGTCGCCGCCTGCTTCATCATCGACCTGCCGGAACTGGGCGGCCGCAAGAAGATCGAGGCGCTGGGCGTCAAGGTGCTGACGCTGATCGAATTCGACGGCCACTGATAGCGCGGGATCAGTGCTTCTGACAGGTGCTGCTCGCAATGGCTTCGGTCCTGCCCGAAGCCATCACCTCCCGCCTGCATCCTGTCTACCGGCCCAAGCCCTGATCAGGACAGATTAGGGAAACTCGATGACCTTGCTTTCGAACCGGATCACCGGCTGGCCGTCCTGGTTTTCGCCCTCGCACAGGATGGTGTTGATCCGCCATCCCGGCCGCGATTCCAGATCCTTGGCCGCAACGAAGGTGACGAAATAGGTGATCGTGTCGCCGGCAAAGACCGGGCGCAGCCAGCGCATGTCGCGAAAGCCGGGCGAGGGGCCCAGTTTTGGCGCGGTGATGCCTTCGGCGGCAAGCCGCTTGGCTTCCCCCAGCCAGTAGGGCACGAAACATTTCATCCAGCCGGCGCAGGTATGCCAGCCCGAAGCGCAGAGCCCGCCGAACAGCGATTGCTTCGCAAGCTCCGCATCGAGATGAAACGGCTGCGGATCGAATTTTCCGGCAAAACGGATGATGTCTTCGGCGGTGAAGGTCACCGTGCCGATGGTTTCCCGCGTTCCTTCAGGATGGAGTTCCGACAGTTTCATGCCGTGTCTCCCGCTTTATGGCAGCGGATCATATTGGCATAGTCGCAGATCGCCACGGTCTCGCCGCGCTGGTTGGTGACGACGGCTCTCAACTTGACGATGCCGATTTCCGGTCGCGAGCGGGAAACCCGCGCCTCGATGACCGTGCAGCTGCCAGACAGCGTATCGCCGGCAAGCACCGCTTTCTTCCATTCCATGCTGTCGACACCGGGAGAACCTTCCGATGCCGTTTCGTGGATGTAGCTGTCGCAGAGTGCGCGCATCATCAGCGCGCTGGTGTGCCAGCCGGACGCCGCCAGCCCGCCGAGAATGCTCTCCTTGCCGGCCTCCTGCGACAGGTGCATCGGCTGCGGATCGAATTCCCTAGCAAAGGCGATGACGTCATCGGCCTTGACCTCGACCGGTTTGAAGTCGAACCGTTTGCCGGCCGGAAAATCCTCGAAATGAAGCATGGTATAATGCCCTCCAAGAGGCCCTTTCTAGCATCCGGGCCTGTTCTGGGAAATGGAAACGTCGATGTTTTGACGTGCGATCAGATCACGGCTGGAAGGGCAGGTCCTGGCCGTTGATCTTTACCTTCTTGTTTTCGTCGACGACGATATTCCACATGTCGCGGCCATCCGGCGCCTGTTTGGCAAAGCCCTTGACCATCAGCAGCATGAATGCGGCCTGGCCGAATTCCGGCACGGTGGCGGCATTGTCCTGCAGATAGGAAATCGTCTTGCCGAAATCCTTGGCATAGAGCGTCAGGTCGGTGTTCTGGCGGCCCTGCTGGTCGGGATAGACGGTGGTGGTGCCCGACAGGCTGAAGTCGTAGACGGCCGAGCGGGCCGAGACCTCGTCATATTTGATCGTCATTGCGCCGCCGGGCAGGAAGATGCGGCCGGCTTCTGCCGATTGCTCGTCGCTCAGCGGCTTTTCGGCGTCGAAATTGGCGCGGTCGATCAGATAGGTGATGCCGCTTGCCAGGTTGAGCTTTTCCAGCGAGATGCGGGTGGTCACGGTGTCCGGCAGCGCCGAGCTGAAGGCCAGCGGAACCAGGCCCGGCGGCAGCGACGGCTTGTCGATGGTGACGCCGAAGCCGACTTTCGCGTCGTCCTTCAGCCCGTTGGTGTCGATCGTGTAGCGCAGGGCCTCGGCGCCATAGGTGCCGGTCGGAGTGGCAACCTTCAGGTTGGCGACCTCGATCGATTCCAAAAGGTTTTCGAACATCGGCAGATTGGCGCGCACCAGAGACTTGAGACGCACCTGCTCGGTCGGCAGCAGCTTGTCCTTCTTCACATTGTCGAGGATGAAGAAGACGAGATCCTGCACCGGGCGATAGCTAAGACCGTTGAACGCGACATCCGCCGTCACGGTGTCGGCGGTTATATCGACCTTCATCTTGGCGGGGTCGATGATCGTTTCGGTAAAGCCGTTCATCGCCATGTTGGAGCGGATGTCGATCGTGTCGGGCGTTGCCCGCGTCGCATTCATCGTCGATGTCATCGACCCGAACCGCGCCTCGACCGATTGCTGCGGTGTCTTCGACGTCATGAACAGGCCGTTTGCCGACATGTCTGCGGATTTGAAATAGAGCAGATCGGGATCGACAATCCCTTCGGCACGCATCGCATCGATCTTGTAGGTGAAATCGGCCTTTTCGGTTCCGGCGGTGAACTGTCCCTTCACATCGAGATCGGCGGACTGGGAAAAGTGCCAGAGACCGTCTTCCATTGGCCGGATCAGCGACAGGAAGGGTTTAAGGCCTGAAATGCTGAAGTTTTTTGGATCGACATCCTTGAGAAGAACCGTCGGGTCGAACGTCACCTCATAGTCGGCGGTGCCAGGGCGGACCTTGATCAGGCCGGACTTTGCCAGGTTTTCCGGCAGGTAGGAGGTGAATTTCTGCTCGAGTTCCTGCGCGCCCTGATGGCTGATATCCGCAGCCTGCGCCGATTGGGTGACGAGGGCGGTTGAAAGCAGAAGGGCAGGGATCAGGCGCATCGAAGACTCCTCAAGTGATTGCGAGGCAAACATATAGCCGATCGGCCGAAGGGCAAGCACCATGGCGGCCGCAAATCGCCACAAACGCAAACGCCGCCCGTCACAGTGAACGAACGGCGTTGCCCGGTCTTTTATTCGGTGTGCTCTGTCAAATCTTTCAGACAGCCCAGAGCGACGTCCTTAGGTGTTGAAGCGGAAATGGATGACGTCGCCGTCCTGGACGACATATTCCTTGCCTTCGTCGCGCGCCTTGCCGGCTTCCTTGGCGCCGGTTTCGCCGTTGAAGGCGATGTAATCCTCATAGGCGATGGTGAAGGCGCGGATGAAGCCGCGTTCGAAATCCGTGTGGATGACGCCGGCGGCGGCCGGTGCCTTGGTGCCGCGCGGAATGGTCCAGGCGCGTGTTTCCTTGGGGCCGACGGTGAAATAGGTGATGAGATCGAGCAGCTTGTAGCCGGCGCGGATCAGCTGGTCGAGGCCGGCTTCGTGCAGGCCGAGCGCCTCCAGGAATTCCTTGGCTTCCTCTTCAGGCAGCTGGGCGACTTCGGATTCGATCGCCGCCGAGATCACGACGGTTTCGGCGCGTTGCGCCTTGGCCATGTCTTCGACGGCCTTGGTATGGGCATTGCCGGACACGGCATCGGCTTCGGCGACGTTGCAGACGTAGAGAACCGGATGGGCGGTGAGCAGATTGAGGCCCTGCAGCACCAGCTTTTCCTCCGCATCCAGCGTCGGCAGCAGAGTGCGCACCGGCTTGCCGTCCTGCAGCAGCTTCAGGGCCGCGTCCATCACCGGCAGCAGGGCGACGGATTCCTTGTCCTTGGAGGCAGCGCGCTTGCGCGTCTGTTCGGTGCGGCGCTCCAGGCTTTCAAGGTCGGCGAGCATCAGCTCGGTCTCGATCGTTTCGGCATCGCCGACCGGGTTGATGCGGCCTTCGACATGGGTGATGTCGTCGTCTTCGAAGCAGCGCAGCACATGCACGGTCGCATCGACTTCGCGGATATTGGCCAGGAACTTGTTGCCGAGGCCTTCACCCTTCGATGCGCCACGCACGAGGCCGGCAATATCGACGAAGGAGATGCGGGTCGGGATCAGTTCCTTGGACTTGGCGATATCGGCCAGCTTGCGCATGCGCGGATCGGGCACGGCCACTTCGCCCGTGTTCGGCTCGATGGTGCAGAACGGATAGTTCGCGGCCTGCGCCTGCGCCGTCTTGGTCAGCGCGTTGAAGAGAGTGGACTTGCCGACATTCGGCAGTCCGACGATACCGCATTTGAAACCCATGGTCTTGAAACCTGTCCGATCGAATTCTGTTGCAGTGCCTTTTGCGGAAACTTCGGCCAAGGTCAAGCCTCAGTCCGGTTTTGCAGGCTTTATAGGGGAGATCGCGGCGCAGCGCATCTTGTTTGAGGGCGGCTTGCGATGCACAATGGGTCTTTCCTCCACTCCTGTGATCGAACGGGCGGATTTCCGATGGCGGACAACGATACCAGTCTCAAACCCAAAACCGTGACCAAGCCGAAGCTCGAAAGGCCGAAGCTCTACAAGGTCATTCTGATCAACGACGACTACACGCCGCGCGAATTCGTCATCATGGTTTTGAAGGCGGTGTTCCATATGAGCGAGGAGACCGGCTACCGGATGATGTTGACGGCCCACAAGATGGGCGTCTGCGTCATCGTCGTTTGTGCCCGGGATATTGCCGAGAGCAAGGCCAAGGAGGCCACCGATCTCGGCAAGGAGGCGGGCTTTCCGCTGATGTTCACCACGGAGCCTGAGGAATAGGGGCGGCGGCCTTAGAGCCTCGTACGATCAATGAGGCTCATTCTGTTGCCTCAAATCGGCCGATCCACCAGAAG
>NZ_LMFB01000017.1:22728-93751 GCF_001426685.1 Rhizobium sp. Root483D2
GCCCTCTTCCTGACAAAAAATCCTTCCGGCAGAATGCGCCTCATTTATCGTACGAGGCTCTAAAGACCGGCTGGCCGTCTGATCTGAAAACCGGTCTTGTCCTGCAAGAACCCGCATCCCCTGTAGAATGCCAGCGTCGCTGCGTCCTTCGAGCCGGTCAGCAGCATGACCTTGTAACAGCCCCGTTGCCAGGCCGACGCGGACGCGTGACGGATCAGCGCCCCCGCATGGCCGCGCTTGCGGTAATCCGCGTGGGTGACGACATTTTCGATCAGCGCATAGGGCGCGCCGCCGCGCGTGAGGTTCGGGATCACCACCAGCGTCACGGAGGAGGTCAGGACGCCGTCCAGGAGGCCGATCAGCACGGTCATGCCGGGCTGGGCTGTGATTGCGGCAAAACGCTCGATGGCGATATCGGGCGCAATCTCCGGGTCATCCGCATTGAGATGGCGGTAGAGCGCCAGCAAGGCCGGCAGATCGTCCGGTTCTGCCGGGCGGATGTCGAGGGCGCCTGCTTGCATCTGTCTACTCGTCCTTGTTGCCGAACAGCTTTTTCAGCATGTCGGCCATCGGCCCGGTCGCCGGCAGGATTTTCGGCTGGGCGTTGTTGCGGGCCTGGCGGATATGGGAGTTTCCGGCTGGTTTGGTGGAGGCCGGTTTCGCTGCTGCCGGTTCAGCGTCCGGCTTGCCGCCGGTGGCAAGCGTCAGCTTGTTCAAAAACTGCGAATCCTCCGCTTTCACCAGCATCTCCGCATTGCCGGCAAGCGCCTCCAGCAGCGGCTCCAGCCAAACCTTGTCGGTCTTGGAAAAGTCGCCGAGCACATGATTGTGGACCCTTTCCTTGGATCCGGGATGGCCGATGCCGAGGCGCAGGCGGCGGTATTCGCGGCCGCAATGGGCATCCAGCGACTTGATGCCGTTATGGCCGCCATGGCCGCCGCCGGTCTTGATCCGCGCCTTGCCCTCGATCAGATCGAGTTCGTCATAGATCGCCAGAATATGCTTCGGCTCCAGCTTGTAGAAGCGCATGGCTTCGCCGACGGCCTCGCCCGACAGGTTCATGAAGGTCTGCGGCTTCATCAGCAGCACGCGTTCGCCGCCGATCTCGCCCTCCGAGATCAGTGCCTTGAATTTTTTCGACCAGGGCGAGAAATTATGGCGCCGCTGGATCGCATCGACGGCCATGAAGCCGATATTGTGGCGGTTGCCGGCATAGTCGGCGCCGGGATTACCAAGACCTGCGAAAATCAGCATGGACATATCTCTACAGTCGGACAGACCCGTCTTGCACCGCGTTGTCACGCGGATGTCAACCGTCTGGCTGAGGCATGCGCTATTTTATGAGCGGGTTTCGCCGTCGCCTTCTGATATCAGCGGTGCGAGCGAATTCCGTATTTGGCGAAGATCCGGTCCTGGGTGCCGTCGGCAATGAGCTTTTCCAGCTGCGTCTGCATGCCTTTTACCACTGTATCCGGCAGGGCAAGGTTGCAGGCAAAGCCGTAGAGCTTGCCCTCAAGCAGGAGGGCGGGTTCGACCGCCTTGCCCTCGTCGCGCATCGCCTCGAAGGTCTTTTCGGAGGTGACCATCAGATCGATGCGGTCTCCAAGCAGCTTCCTGAGCGTCGTTTCGATATCGGTCGCCAGGTCGATCTTTGGAAAGGCATGGTTCTCGAGAAAGGTGCTGGAGAAATCGCCGCGCTGCGTTCCGATGGTGAAGCGCTTGGCCTCTTCGATACCGGCGGGATTGATGCCCGAGCCGATCTTGCGCAGCATGACCATGCGATCGACCAGCAGCGGCTCCACCCATTTGAAACGCTTGTGCCGCTCCTCGTCATGCCCCGTCGTGAAGGCGCAGGTCCAGGGCTGGCTTTCAGCCAGTGACAGCGCCCGCGCCCAGGGAAGGATGTCCAGCGCATAGGGCGTGCCGAGCGCCTTCATGATCAGTTCGGCCTGCTCGACGGCGGCGCCGGTGATCACGCCATCCCTGGTGAAATTATAAGGCGGGTATTCCTCGGTCAGCAAGGTCAGCACTTGCGCATTTACCGCGCCGGCCGTGCAAGACAGAGCCGTGCCCGATAAAAGGAGAGCGAGTGCGAACGCGATGTGTTTCATGTCCGTTCTCCCGTCATGATCGTCATGCGAGGCTGGTGGCCTTTGCTTCCGATTCCATTTCCAGCATCAGCAGCATGTTCTCGATCGGCATCGGCCGGCTGAAGAGATAGCCCTGGCCATAGTCGAGGCCGAGCTTGCGCAGCAGTTCACACTGCTCCTTGGTCTCGATGCCTTCGGCCACCACGGTGCAGCCCATCTGGTGGGAGATCGTCCGGATGCCCTTGATCAGCATGCGGCTCTTGCGGCGCACATCGGCCGTCCCGGTCGTCAGGGAGCGGGTGAAGGACTGATCGACCTTGACGATATCGACCGGGAACCGGTTGAGATAGCTCAGCGACGAATAGCCTGTGCCGAAATCGTCGAGCGCGATACGGCAGCCGAATTCGCTAAGCTGCTTCAACACGGCATGCACATCGGGATTGTCGAGCATCAAGACTGCTTCGGTGATCTCGATGACGATGCGGGCCGGCGAGATGTGATGCTTGAGCAGCAGCGCCGCCAGCTTGTGCGGCAAGGTCTCTTCGAACTGCAGCGGCGAAAAGTTGACGGCGAGATAGGTTGTCTCCGTCCCCTCCAGCTTCGTCAGGCGGGCGAGGTGGCTGATCGCCTTTTCCAGCACGCGCTCGCCAATGCGGGCGATCGAACCGGTTTCCTCGGCAATGCCGATAATCTTGGCAGGCGGCAATATGCCCTTTTCCGGGTGGTTCAAGCGCATCAGCGCCTCAAAGCCGGCAATGCGGCCATCGCTGAGGCTGACGATCGGCTGCAGATAGGCTTCGAACCGGTCTTCCTTGAGGCCGGCCTCGATATTCTGTTCCATTTCATGACGTTCGCGGGCGGTGTCGAGCATGCTGGTATCAAAGAGCAGCATGCCGTTCTTACCGTCGCGCTTGCGCGCATACATGGCCATGTCGGATTTCAACAGCAGTTCCGCCGCGTTTGCCGCGTGATCCGGATAGAGCGCGATGCCGACGCTGGCGCTGACCGACAGTTCGGCACCCTCGACCAGGATCGGCTGGCGCAGGCTGGCGCAGATGCGGTCGCCGATTTCGCTTGCCAGCGCCTCGACATCCTCGGCGCTGACCAGGATGGCAAATTCGTCGCCGCCGAGCCGCGACATCGTATCGCTGGGGCGAAGCGTCGTGCGGATACGGGCAACCACCTGGCGCAGCACTTCATCACCGGCAGCATGGCCGAAATTGTCGTTGATCCATTTGAAGCGGTCGAGATCGATGAACAGGCAGGCGAGCTGCACCATGGTCTCGTCGGCCTGATGGATGCCCTCGTCGAGGGCGGCTTCAAAACCCTGGCGGTTGAGAAGGCCGGTCAGGTGATCGGTGATCGCCTGCGCGTGGTTGCGGCTTTCGGCCTGCTTCAGTTCGGTCACGTCGGTCATGACGGAGAGGGACAGGCCGCCGCGCTCGCCGCTCGCCGCACTTTTCATCTCAAGAATGAGAACGGTCATGGTTTCGCCGTCCGCCCTGATGAACGGAACGGTGACTTCGCAGATATTGGCATGGTGGGTGTTGCCGTTGCGGCGGCGTGCCCGGTAGGTTTCGTGCCAGTGCTCGTCGACGAAATCGGTAAAGACGCGGCCGATGACGTCGGAGCGGGCATAGCCGGTGGCGGTCAGCCAGTAGTCGCTGACGGCGGTCAGGCAATTGGCGGGATCCAGAGAAAACAGCATGGAAGGGGTGAGATTGTAGATGTCGGTGGCGCGGCTATGGGCGAGCTTCAGCTCGGTTTCCTCGCGCTCGAGCTTGCTCTGCATCTCGTTGAAATTATGGGCAAGCGTGCCCATCTCGTCGTCCGAGGTCCAATCGACATGATGGCGCGAGCCGAGCCGGCGCGTGGCCTCGATGGCTGCCGTCAGCCGCATCAGCGGCCGGATGACGGTCAGCCGGTTTCCGAGGATGGCCGCCGCAAAGACGATGGCGACGGCGACGATCAGGATGAAGAAGATGCTCAGCTCATCCTTGCTGAAACGCGACAAAAGGCCGGGTGTGGCGACCCAGAGTTCCAGAGTGCCGACGGTTTTTTGGCCGTCCTGCGAATTATAGAGAATGTCCCTGGTCAGAACCGTGTGCGGCAGGCTGGCATCCACGGGACCTTTCGGCAGCGTGACGGAAATCGAGTGGGAACTGTCTTTGACCTGCACGGACATGATGGCGGCATCGCCGATCAGCGATTTTGCAATCTGCTCGACACCATCCGTATCGAAATCCCACAGCGGCTTGGCAAGCGCCTGCGCACCGGCCTCCATGAGAACCTGCGTGTTTTGCAGGCTTTCACGCGCCACGCGTTCCGACGACAGGGTCAAAAACAGCACGATCAAGGGCGCGATGAAGACAAGCATCGCACCGCAGACGATCGCAATAAAACGATTTTCAACAGAGTGCATCACGCGATGCCCCCGGTTGTGTCACCACTTTCAAGTCTCATTAGGATTCTCGTACACTGAAGCCGGGCAATCCCCCAGCGGACAACACATCACGAAAATCTTAAATGTTGTTGAAACCTTGAGACGAAAATAAGCGAGCGGAAGGACGCCCTTGGGCGGCCGCTAGTGCCTTTGGCAGCAAAAAGCCCGCTTCACCGGGTGAAGCGGGCTTGAAATCCAGGCCGTCAGGCCGGAATCCTTATTCGGAAGCGGGTGCTTCTTCTTCTTCTTCTTCCGACGTCCCGCCAGCCGGCTGCGCGATCGTCGCAATCGTGAAGTCGCGGTCGGCGATAACCGGTGTCGCGTTTTCAGGCAGCGTGATGTTCGAAATGTGGATGCCGTCGCCGATCTTCAGGCCCGACAGGTCGGCCGTCAGGAACTCCGGAATGTCGTCGGCCGGAACAACCAGTTCGACTTCGTGACGAACGATGTTCAGAACGCCGCCGATCTTGATGCCCGGGGACTTTTCTTCGTTGACGAAGTGAACCGGAACTTCAACGGTAACGACGCTGCCCTTCGAAACGCGAAGGAAATCGACATGCATGGTGAAGTCACGGACCGGATCCAGCTGGTAGTCCTTCGGCAGGACGCGGATCTTCTCGCCGCCAACGTCGATCGTGGCGATGGTGGTCATGAAACCACCGGCGTGAATCTTCTTGGTAACTTCCTTCGTGGAGAGGGCGATGGAAATCGGAGCCTGCTTGTCACCATAGATGACTGCAGGAATAAGACCGTTGCGGCGAAGTTCACGGGAGGACCCCTTACCAACCCGTTCGCGCGTTTCGGCCTTGAGCTCATAGGATGCGTGGCTCATGGTCTTAACCTTTCTGGTGTTTTTGGAGAGCTCATCCGGCAATTTGCAAAGACAGGATGAACCGAGACGTTTGACCGTCTCATCCGCGTTTGCCTCCAAGGGTGTCTGCGCGGACGCGCGTCCATAACCGAGAACGCCCGCAATTGCAAGTAAAGCCGGGTTTTGCGGCACAAACGGATAATTCGTTTGAAAACCCGCCCAAAGGTAGCATTGCAACTCGACCTGCACGCGCAGCGTGATACCCTACAGAACTTGATAACCGTCGAATCAATGAAAACACGCGATGTTAATCTCTTTTTATTCTTGCATGGCAAATTGCGCCCACGTTTAAATCAGGTGTTCCATGATCAAGGTCCTCTCCTGCATCGCCATTGACCATCATTACGGTCTGCTGGCGCTTGCAACTCTCGTCTGCATTCTCGGCTCTGTCCTGACCATGCGGCTGTTTGCCCGTGTCCGGCGCACGGTCGGCGTGCAGAAGCTGAACTGGCTGTTTCTGGGCGGAACCATTGGCGGCTCGACGATCTGGACGACACATTTCATCGCCATGCTGAGTTTCAGGCCCTCGCTGCCGCATGCTTACGAGCCGATCCTGACCCTGGTATCGCTGGGTGCTGCGATCGTCATCACGACATTGGGCTTTTCGGTCACGGCCATGCGCAAGACGGGTCCGGCCATCGAGCTGGGCGGCGCAATCGTCGGCGCGGGCATCGCCATCATGCATTACATGGGCATGATGGCCTATCAGATCGGCGGTCGGGTGGAATGGGATTTCACCTATTATGCCGCGTCCATTCTTCTGGGCGTCGGTTTCGGCGCCCTGGCCACCAGCCGGGTTGCGCGCCCGGTCACGCGGTTTTGCAAATATGGCGGCGCCATTGCGCTTATTCTTGCGATCGTCAGCATGCATTTCACCGGCATGGCGGCCATCACCATCATTCCCGATCCGATGATCCAGCCCTCGGCGGCTCTCATCCCCGACAATCTGCTGATCATCATGGTCATGGCGATGATGTGCCTGATGCTCGGCCTTGGCGCCTCGACCTATATTATTGACCTGCATTCCAGCCATCTGGCCGCCGAACGGTTCCGCCACCTGTCGCTGCACGATCCGCTGACGGCCCTGCCGAACCGGGTTGCCTTCGGCGAACATCTGGACGACATCATCCGGCGGCAGAAGGACGATACGGCCCGCGTTGCGGTGCTGTCCTTCGATCTGGACCGGTTCAAGGATGTCAACGACGTCCACGGGCATGCGGCCGGCGATGCGGTTTTGCGGACGATTTCCGGACGCATGGCCAAGGTTCTGGGGGACGGCGAATATGTCGCCCGCATCGGCGGCGACGAATTCGTGGCGCTGACGTCCAATTTCTTCATGAAAAGCGATGCCAAGGCATTTGCCGCGCGGTTGGTTGCCGAGATCGGCAAGCCCGTCGAGTGGCAGGGCGCGACGCTTCTGGTCGGGACCAGCGTCGGCATCTCGCTGTTTCCCGTCAATGCCCGCACGCCGGAGGAGCTTTTGGCGCAGGCGGATCTTGCCATGTACCGCGCCAAGGCCGCCGGCTCGAACTCAATCCGGTTCTACGAGCCCTCGATGGACGATGCGGCCCGCAGCCGCAGCGTGCTGGCCATGGATATGCGCCAGGGGATCGAACGCAACGAATTCGAACTCTATTATCAATATCAGAACAACTCTCTGACGCGCGACGTCATCGGATTTGAAGTGCTGTTGCGCTGGAAACATCCGGTGCGCGGCATGGTGCCGCCGATGGAGTTTATCCCGATCGCCGAGAAGAACGGCTTCATCCACGAACTCGGTGACTGGGTGATTTTGAATGCCTGCCGCCAGGCGGCGTCCTGGGATAATCCCATCAAGATCGCCGTCAATGTCGCACCCGCGCAGCTCGCCGATACGAATTTCCCCACCCGTGTCAGTGAAATCCTGAAGGAAACCGGGCTCGACGCCGGCCGTCTCGAACTGGAGATCACCGAATCCGGCATCATCGCCGACCAGCAGCATGCGCTTCACATCATCCGTCAGCTGAAGCTGCTCGGCGTCAAGATCGCCATGGACGACTATGGAACCGGCTATTCGTCGCTCTCGACCCTGCAGAACTTCCCGTTCGACAAGATCAAGATCGACCGCGCTTTCATCGATGGCGTCACCAGCAACCGGCAATCGGCTGCGATCGTCCGCTCGACCATCATTCTCGCCCAGAGCCTGGATATCCCGGTGCTGGCCGAAGGGGTGGAGAACGAGGAACATATGGATTTCCTGCGCAGCGAAGGCTGCCTGCAGGTGCAGGGATATCTGTTTGGAAAGCCGATGCCGCTGAGCGCGATCGATCATGTCGTCAACAATACGCAGCCGGTGATCGCAGCCCCGGTGCCAGCGGATGATGACGCCGTGCGGGGCGGGCAGTCCGAAGCGGCCTGAGGCCCGTCAGCGTGATTTGGTGAAGCGGGCGAGAGCCAGCATCAGTCCCCCCGCCAGCAAACCCCAGAATGCGCCGGAGACGCCTGCGAAACTGACCCCGGATGCGGTGACCAGAAATGTCACGGCGGCGGCCTCGCGGCCGTCTGCCTCCTTGAAGGCGGCCATGGCAGATCCGGCAAAGGCGCTGATCAGGGCAAGGCCTGCGACGGCCTGGATCAGGACTGGCGGCGCAAGGCTGACGAAGGCCGTCACCGTCGCCGCCAGAAGTCCGAAGACGATATAGCCGGCACCGGCAACGATTGCCGACCAGTAACGCCGGGCCGGATCGCGATGTGCGTCTTCGCCCGCGCACATGGCAGCGGTGATTGCCGCCAGATTGACGGCATGGCCGCCGAACGGGGCGCTGAGGACCGAAAAGAGGCCCGTGGCGGCAAAGAGCGGCCCCGGCTGCGGCTCGTAGCCGTTGACCTTCAACACGGCAATGCCCGGAATGTTCTGGGATGCCATGGTGACGATGAACAGCGGCAGGCCGATGCTGACGAGGCCCGCGACCGTGAACGCCGGCGTGACCCATTCGATATGCGGCACCAGCGTTGTCGAAAGCCGCGTCATCGCATCGGCCGGCATCTCGACCCCGAAGGCCAGCACCAGAATGAAGGCGAGAAGAGCGGCGGGCACGGCAAACAGCCGGTTGATACTGCCGACGACGGCCCAGGCGAGCACGATCGGCAGGCCGAACAGCGGATTGAACGCGATGGCCTTGACCGGCGCAAAGCACAGCCCGATCAGCACCCCCGCCAGCATCGCATTGGCGAGAGCCGCCGGGATCGCGGCAACGGCCCGGCCCAGCGGTTTCCACAGGCCGGCAACGACGATCAGTGCGCCGCAGATCAGGAAGCCGCCGACTGCCGTGTTGAAGCCACCGGCCACGGCGCCGGAACTTGCGAGCAATGCACCGCCCGGGGTCGACCAGGCAATGGAGACCGGCATGCGCGTGGCAAGGCTGAGCACGATCGCGCACACGCCCATCGCCACCGACAGTGCCATCAGGCCGGACGCCGCCTGCGCCTCGCTTGCGCCAACGCCGGTCAGTCCGTGCAGCACGACGGCAAAGGAACTGGCAAAGCCGACAAACGCGGTGAGCAGGCCCATGAACAGGCTCTGAAGGGAGAAGTCACGTAACATTGCGCGGGGACCATGCTGGATGCGGGAATTTCGATCAGACGATTTGCCTATCATATCGTCATATTCGTGCAATAGCATGGACCTTGCACCGCCGGTCATCGGGTCCTGACGCGTCTTTGACCTTTGTCCAACTGGACGCCTGTCATCGAACCTTGATATTGCTGCCTTTGCATCTATGATGAGGTTTGCGTCTGCCCTCAGGGAGGAGAGCCGATGAAACATTCTGACCATGTTCAAGCCGTTGCGCATCACGTATCGGCAGCCGCCAGTTCGCCGGTTGCCGCGTCCTGGCGCCGTTGCCTGACCGTGCATGGGCTTTCGCCCGAGGATGCCCGCTCGCCGCTCAGACTGTCGGAACAGGAGTTCCGGGCTGCGCGCGAAAAATCCGGACATCTGATCGAGGAAGCGCAGGGCGAGCTGGACCGGCTGTTTTCGACTGTGGGCAAGGCTGGATGCTGCCTGCTCCTGACCGACGAAAACGGCATCGCGCTGGAGCGCCGCGGTGCGCCGGGAGACGACCACGATTTTCGCGGGCTTGGCCTCTGGTCGGGTACCGTGTGGAGCGAGGCCAGCGTCGGCACCAACGGCATCGGCACGGCGATCGCCGACGAGCGCGCCGTCGTGATCCAGCGCGACCAGCATTTCCTCAGCTGCAATACCGGGCTTTCCTGCGTGACCGCGCCGATCCGCGATCATCTCGGACGCGTCGCCGCCGCCATCGATATTTCCACCTGCCGCGACGATGCCGGGGAGATGGCGATGCTCCTGTTGTCGCAGGCCGTGCGCGATGCCGCCGCCCGCATCGAGGCCAACCTGTTCCACCGCGCCTTCAACGGCGCACGCATCCTTCTGGTACCGGCCGACGGCAAAAGCACGCCGGCGATGATCGCCATCGACCGCGACGATCTTGTGCTGGGTGCGACCCGCGCAGCCCGGTTGAAGCTCAACCTCGACGACCGGCGCATTGCCAACGGCGTCCCGGCCGCCGATCTCCTCAACGAGACGCCGGTGGGGCAGGGCGAGGATCTTCTCGACGCGGAACGCGCAGCCCTTCGCCGCGTCCTGTCGCGGGCGCAGGGAAATGTGTCTCTGGCTGCCGATACGCTGGGGATCAGCCGGGCGACGCTGTACCGGAAAATGAAGAAGCTCTCCGTCAATTGACGAGAATGTGTGCGGCGTGGTGCTGTTTGCCGCGCTGCAGCATGTTTGCTGCAAGTCACCTGTCGCACATCTGAAACACTTGGCGGCCTGCGCGGGCAGGGTGGCTCTACGCGTTCCAGGCATTCTGGCGCACCTTCCCTATCAGCAGATGTTGGAGTCTGTTCAGGAGGAGAAATCATATGTTGCATCAAAAGATTGTCGAGAACCCGTTCAAGCAGAAATATGGCAACTATATCGGTGGTGATTGGCGCGAACCCGTCAGCGGCCGCTATTTCGACAACACCACCCCGGTCACCGGCGGCGTGTTGTGCCAGATTGCCCGTTCGGAGGCTGCCGATATCGAGCTGGCGCTGGATGCCGCCCATGCCGCCAAGGAAAAATGGGGCCGCACGTCCTCGACCGAGCGCGCCAATATCCTGATGAAGATCGCCCAGCGGATGGAAGACAATATCGAGCTTCTGGCCAAGGCCGAGACCTGGGACAACGGCAAGCCGCTGCGCGAAACCATGGCCGCCGATATGCCGCTCGCCATCGACCATTTCCGCTATTTCGCCTCCTGTGTCCGCGCCCAGGAAGGCACGATCGGCGAGATCGACCACGACACGGTCGCCTATCATTTCCATGAGCCGCTCGGCGTCGTCGGCCAGATCATTCCCTGGAATTTCCCGATCCTGATGGCCGCATGGAAGCTGGCTCCGGCACTGGCGGCTGGCAATTGCGTCATCCTGAAGCCTGCGGAACAGACGCCGGCATCGATCCTCGTGTGGATCGAACTGGTGGGTGACCTTTTGCCGCCCGGCGTGCTCAACATCGTCAACGGGTTTGGTCTCGAAGCCGGCAAACCGCTTGCCACCAACCCGCGCATCAACAAGGTGGCCTTCACCGGTGAAACCTCCACCGGCCGGCTGATCATGCAATATGCCAGCCAGAACCTCATCCCGGTCACGCTGGAACTCGGCGGCAAGTCGCCAAACATCTTCTTTGAAGACGTCATGCGCGAGGACGACGACTATCTCGACAAGGCGCTCGAAGGCTTTGCGATGTTCGCGCTGAACCAGGGCGAAGTCTGCACATGCCCGAGCCGCGCGCTGGTCCATGAGAAGATCTACGACCGCTTCATGGAAAAAGCGATCCAGCGCGTCGCCGCCATCAAGCAGGGAAATCCGCTCGATATGTCGACGATGATCGGCGCCCAGGCCTCCAGCGAACAGCTGGAAAAGATCATGTCCTATATGGATATCGGCCGCCAGGAAGGTGCCGAGGTCCTGATCGGCGGCGAGCGCAACACGCTGGACGGCGAGCTTTCCGGCGGCTTCTATGTCAAGCCGACGGTGTTCAAGGGCCATAACAAGATGCGGGTGTTCCAGGAGGAAATCTTCGGCCCGGTCGTGTCGGTGACGACCTTCAAGACCGACGAGGAGGCTTTGGAAATCGCCAACGACACGCTCTATGGCCTGGGGTCTGGCGTGTGGAGCCGCGATGCCAACCGCTGCTACAATTTCGGCCGCAACATCCAGGCCGGCCGCGTCTGGACCAATTGCTACCACGCCTATCCGGCTGGCGCTGCCTTCGGCGGCTACAAGCAATCCGGCATCGGCCGCGAAACCCACAAGATGATGCTCGACCACTACCAGCAGACCAAGAACATGCTGGTGAGCTACAGCCCGAAAGCGCTGGGTTTCTTTTGATGCCGCTTGACCTCCCCCTTGAGGGGGGAGGTCGCAGCGAAGCTGCGGGTGGGGGTGATCAATCGGCTCGCGCCGAACATTGCCCCCACGCATTATTTCTCCAAGGAAAGGAGATGGCTGCCGATGAAAGCGCCGCTCTGGATGACCGTATGCGCGGCCGGGTCACCCCACCCCGCCGCTTCGCGCCGACCCTCCCCCTCAAGGGGAGGGTAAGCGCATGACCGACACGATCAACGGCGAACCGCGGGTGCTGGCCACCGATGCAGCGCTCGCCTTCATCAAGGAGATCCAGCAGGATCATCCCGACGTGCTGTTTCATCAGTCAGGCGGCTGTTGCGACGGGTCGTCGCCGATGTGTTATCCGGCCGATGATTACATCGTCGGCGATAACGACATCAAGCTGGGGGAGATTGGCGGCGTGCCCGTCTATATCAGCGCCAGCCAGTTCGAGGTCTGGAAACATACCCAGCTGATCATCGACGTCGTGCCGGGAAGGGGCGGGATGTTCTCGCTCGACAATGGCCGCGAACGGCGGTTTCTCACCCGCTCAAAGCTGTTTGCCGGCGGTGAGGCCTGCGCCATTCCGATCGTCAAACGAGCATAGGGCGGCGGTCCAAGCGTCTGGTCTGGCCGCCCATTGCGTTGATCAGCGGATCAATCGAACAGGCTGGAAACCGATTCTTCCTGGCTGGTGCGGTTGATCGCTTCGCCGATCAGGCTGGCGGTCGAGATGACGCGGATATTGTGGGCCGACTGAACCGCCGTGGTTGGCTGGATCGAGTCGGTGATCACCAGTTCCTTCAGCTTCGACGACGTCACGCGGGCCACGGCACCGCCCGACAGAACGCCGTGGGTGATATAGGCCGTGACGCTGGTCGCGCCGTTCTTCAACAGGGCCTCGGCGGCATTGCAGAGCGTTCCGCCGGAATCGACGATATCGTCGATCAGCAGACAGTCCTTGCCGGTGACATCACCGATCACGTTCATGACTTCGGATTCACCGGCGCGCTCGCGGCGCTTGTCGACGATGGCGAGCTGGCAGTCGAGACGCTTGGCCAGCGCCCTTGCGCGGACCACGCCGCCGACGTCGGGCGAAACGACCATGACGTTTTCAAGATTGTAGTTTTCCTTGACGTCGCGCGACAGGATCGGCACGGCGTAGAGGTTGTCGGTCGGGATATCGAAGAAGCCCTGGATCTGACCGGCATGCAGGTCGAGCGTCAGGACGCGGTCGGCACCGGCCTCGGTGATCAGGTTGGCCACCAGCTTGGCCGAGATCGGCGTGCGCGGACCGGGTTTGCGGTCCTGGCGGGCATAGCCGAAATAGGGAATGACGGCCGTGATGCGGCGGGCTGAGGACCGGCGCATGGCGTCGATCATGATCAGCAGTTCCATCAGGTGGTCATTGGTCGGAAATGAGGTCGACTGGACGAGGAAGACATCCTCGCCGCGCACGTTTTCCTGTATTTCCACGAAAATTTCCTGGTCGGCAAACCGTCTGACGGTTGCTTTGCCCAGGGGCAGGTTGAGATAATTGCAGATCGCTTCGGCCAGGAGCCGGTTCGAGTTGCCTGCGAAAACCTTCATCGATGGTCCGCCTGTGCTGGCGCGGGTTTTTCGTCCGCGCAATTCCGTAAGCCAGCCGGGGTCTCGATCGTCCCAAGCTTATGCGCGCTTCATAACGTCCTTGACTTTGAATGCAAGAGCATTGCCGCGTTGCAGCGTAGTTTATCCTAAAAAGATTTGCCCAAACGTGTCGAACTGGGAACATTTCGCCTCGAAGCGCGGATTCTCCCACAGGCTGTAAGCCCATCCGCTGCCGCCCGCGCGCCTTTCCGGCGTCGCCAGCGCGCCTCTGTCCGGCGTCGCCCGCGCGTCTACCCGGCGTTGGCGTCGCGCCAGCTCATATATTCGTTGATGGTCTTTGTGGCGATCGACTGCATCGTCTGCGCTGGCACGACCGACCAGAGATTGGGGCCGGTCGCGTTCACCGTGTCCTGGCCCTGGATGCGGTGCAGCCGGTTGCCGGAGCCGTCGAGCAC
This sequence comes from Rhizobium sp. Root483D2, assembly GCF_001426685.1. GTDB lineage: Bacteria > Pseudomonadota > Alphaproteobacteria > Rhizobiales > Rhizobiaceae > Pararhizobium > Pararhizobium qamdonense. The sequence continues at coordinate 36,607 of NZ_LMFB01000017.1, forward strand.
ATCCCAGACATAGACGACCGTTGTCTTGCCGCCATCGTTCAGCGCCGAGAAATAGCCTTTCAGGATATGCTGGCTGCTGGTGTCGGATGCGGCCTTGATTGTCAGGCCGTGCGAGCGCGCCTCGGCGCCCAGCTGTTTGGAAAGCGGGGTCACGACCTCGACCGGCGCACCGATGATGGGCAGGAAGCGGATGGTGCCGGCCGTTGCCGCAGGGGCGATGGCCGCAGATTTCTGCGGCGGCTGTTCCTGCGGTTCCTGCTCCGTCGCCTGCTGTTCGCGGACGGCGGTATCCTGGTCGTCGGTGTCTGCGGGCTCAGTGGTCTGGCGGCGCGAGACCTGCCGTTCCTGGACCGGGATCTGGCCTTGCTGCAGGCGGTTGGCCTGCGCCTCCAGCGATCCCGCCGGGTCGGTATAATCGGTATCGCCCTGCGCCATCACCGTGCCGCTCGGGCCTTCCGAAAAGCCTTCCTGTTCAGGTGCACCGCGTTCTGGGGCTGCGAGCTGCGTGCTCTGGACGGGTGTCGAGGCCTGCGGCGCGACATCGACCGTCTGCATGGAATCGAGATCGGCCTGGTTGACCGGCGGCGATGTGAACGTGCCGGCGCCGACATCGACCTGCGGGGTCAGGTCATCCATGCTGTTGCAGCCCGTCAGGGCTGCAATCATTCCAAGGCTCGCAAAAAGCATGATCAGCTTGTGCATCGTCCTACCGTCCGGTTCTTCGATGACGGAATGCCTGAAGGCCCCCACCTTCTTTCCGCCGTTCACAAGGACGATAGATCAATTTTCCTAAGCAGAGATGAAGTCCAGCCCATAGCGCGACAGCGCCTTTGGCGCGCCGTCCGTCGTCAGATAGGTCTGGCCGAGCGTCATTGCCGTGCCGCTGTCAGAATCCATGATGATCATGTGGACGAACAGCGACATGTCAGGCGCGATCTCCTGGGGATTGCCCATGTGGAACATCTGGTGCTCCATCCAGGACGGCGAGAAGCGGGCGCCGAGCGAATAGCCGCAGGCGTTCAGCCGGTGCCGGGTCAGGCCGCGCTCGTCCATGATCTTGGAATGCACGTCGAACACGGTACCGAACGTATTGCCGGGGCGAAGGACCATTTCGATGGCCTGGATGGTGTCGCGGCAGGCGCTGTAGAGTTCGCGGTGGCGGTTGGTCGGCTCGCCGATCACGACCGTGCGCATCATCGCGGCATGATAGTGTGCGCTGACACCGGCCCATTCCAGCGTCAGCTGGTCCTGCGCGTCCAAAGTACGGCGGCCCGCCTTGTAGCGGCAGAGCAGCGCGTCGGCGCCGGAGCCGATGATGAATTCATTGGCCGGATAATCGCCGCCGCCGGCAAAAACCGCCCCTTGCATTGCGGCCAGAATGGCGGCTTCGCTGCCGCCGGCATGGATCAGCGGAATAGCCGCATCCAGCGCGTCGTCGGCAAGGCTTGCGGCCTGTTCGACATAGACGATCTCGGCGGCGCTCTTGACCAGGCGCAGGCGGCTGACGAGCAGCGAGGCGTCGACCAGTTCGCCGAAGCTCGTCAGCTGCTGGTCCAGCAGCCGGGCAATGCGGCCGGTCATGCCATGGGTGTCATATTCGATGCCGATGCGCGCACCCAGCAGGTCGAGATCGCTGAGCAGGTTCTTCAGGTCCATCGTCGGATCGGCATTGACCCGGTCGACCCAGACCTCGACGCGCTCGATGTTGGATGTGTGCTTGGCCTGGCGCAGATCGGCCGAACGGGTAAGCAGGACCATCGAGCCGTCGGCCTTGACCACCAGCGTCTGGAAGAAGCAGTAGCCGAACGTGTCGTAGCCCGTCAGCCAGTACATGCTTTCCTGCGCAAACAGCAACATGGCAGAGAGTTTTTCTTCCTTCATCTTGGCCGTCAGCCGTTCCAGCCGCGCCGAAAATTCGTCCTGCGTAAAATGCAGTGCCATGTCATGCCTCCCGTAAGGATATTGCAGAAATCTGCCGGCCATAATCCGGCTCGCTGCGATGGGTTGTCCGGCGGTAGGAGAAGAAGCGCTCCTCGTCCGCATAGGTGCAAAGGTCGAGATTTTCCGCCGTCACGCCCGCATCCGTCAGCCGCCTCGTGGTCAGTCCCGGCAGGTCGAACATGGCGTGGCCCGCGCGCTCAGAAGGCGTGAAGAAGGCCGCGTAGCGTGCGTCCTTCTCGATAAACCGCTCGACGAATTCGGTGCCGACCTCGTAGTTGCGGCGGCTGATCGAGGGGCCGAGGCTGGCCGTGATCTGGTCGCGGCGGGCGCCAAGCGAGATCATCGCCGCGATCGTGCTTTCCAGCACGCCGGTCAGCGCGCCTTTCCAGCCGGCATGTGCCGCGCCGATCACGCCCGCTTGCGCATCGGCAAACAGGACGGGGCCGCAATCGGCCGACAGCACGCCGATGACGAGGCCGGGCGTGGCCGTCACCAGCGCGTCGGCCTCAGCGCGCGTCCCGTCATAGCCGGCATCGACGATGATGGCGTCGGGGGAATGGACCTGGTTGACCGTCGCCAGTTTTTGCGGCGCGGCGCCAAACCAGGCGCTGACGCGGGCACGGTTTTCCTCGACGCGGGCACGGTCATCGCGTGATCCGAGCCCGACATTGAGGCCGCGATAGATGCCATCCGAGACGCCGCCTTCACGGGTGAAATAGCCGTGTTGGACGGCATTTCCCGCGCGAGCGTTGAGAAGAGGGCTTTGCACAGGGGAGAGCAAGGCATCATCCTTCATCGGTTGTTTTGCCTTTTCGATATGCTGCAATGCGAGGGTTTTCCGGGCGGGCGGCTGTGGCAGCCCAGTGGCAGCCCATGAGTGATTTGGCCGGATGTTGGCCTTAAGGGCGGGTCCGTGTCAATCCACCGAAACGACAGGTGGCGTCGCCGCTGTTGCTTGGCAGGCGCTATTTCTGGAACGGCACAAGCGCCACATTCGGGCTGCTGACAACGAGAACCTTGAACAGTTCACCCATTTTTCCCTCGCCCGCACCGGCCAGCCGTTCGGCGTCCGCACGGATGTTTTCTTGCGTTTCGCGGCTCTTGTCGCGGCCAAGGGCTGCAGCGCGTTCGGCAAGGCCAAGCGCGATCAGAAAATCGCCCTGATAGGTCAGCCCGTTGATCTGCAGCCGTTCCACCACCGCACGCCGGGCCAGCTGCTCGAAATCCACATGGCTGGTGATATCGGCAAAGCCGGGATGGGCCAGCGGCGGATCGAACTGGTGATCGCGCACCGCCTGCAGCGTGTCGCCAAGACCCGTTGCCATATGGCCGTAGTCGATGATGACGGCGGTTCCGCCATGGGTGCGGATCCGTTCGCTGAGTGCGGCCATCACCGCATCGCGGGCGGGGGCAAGTTCGAACACCGTTCCCAACGGTGCCGCCGGCGCGGATGCCGGAAGCAGGTCCGGATCGATGCCCGCGACACCGGCTGCGAAGGAGAGCGCTCCAGCCGCATCGAGCCCGACCAGCCGTTCCTTAAACCCCTGCGCCGTCTTGACGAACTGGCGGATGGGGATGGCGTCAAACAATTCGTTGGCAGCTAGCAGCAGAAAGCCGTCCGGCAGGCTTTCGAAGCTGTCGTGCCAGGTGATCTTGAACTTGTGGGCAATCAGCGTTTGCTGCTGCACTTTCTGCAGACGTTCGCTGGTCTCGACCAGATGCACGCTTGCGGCTTCGTAGAGGGCCGGTGACAGCTTGGCGGCGACGCGCAGGATATCGGCCATCATCGTGCCACGGCCGGGGCCGATTTCGGCGATATGGACCGGACTTGGCTCGCCATGCCGCTGCCAGGCCTGGACGAGGAAGATGCCGAGCATCTCGCCGAACAGCTGGCTGATCTCCGGCGCCGTGATGAAGTCGCCGGATTGGCCGAAGGGCTCGCGGGTCTTGTAATATCCATGTTCCGGATCGGCCAGGCACAGGGAAAAATAGTCGGTCACGCTGATCGGGCCGTTGGCGAGAATGATGGCCTTGATCTTGTCGGCAAGCGGCGTGCTCATCACGCGGCTGCAGGCGCTGCGCGGCGGGCGCGCTGGATAGCCCAGAGGCCGATCAGCACCATGGGCACCGACAGGAGCATGCCCATGGTCAGCCAGCCGCCGAGCAAGTAGCCGAGCTGCGCATCCGGTTCGCGGAAGAATTCTACGAAAATGCGCGCCAAGCCATAGCCGGTGACGAAGACGCCGCAGACAAGGCCCGGGGTTTTCAGCGCATGGCGGTAATAGATCAGAACGGCCAGCACCGTCAGCAGCACGAGACCTTCGAGCGCTGCCTCATACAGCTGGCTCGGGTGGCGGGCAAAAGGGCCGCCGGTCGGAAAGATCACCGCCCAGGGCATGGACGACAGGCGACCCCAGAGTTCGGCATTGATGAAATTGGCGACACGGCCGAAGAACAGGCCGATGGGCACGACGGCGGCGACGATGTCGAACAGGCTCCAGATTGCGATCCGGTTGCGCTTCGCAAAGATCAGCATGGCGATCATCGTGCCGATCAGGCCACCATGGAAGGACATGCCGCCGTTCCAGATTTCCAGCGCGCGAAGCGGATTGGCGATCACGCTTTGCAGGTCGTAGAACAGGATATAGCCGATGCGTCCGCCGCCGACGATGCCGGCTGCCACCCAGAGCAGGAAGTCATCGAGCTGCGCTTCGGTGACGGCAGGCGATCCGTTGCGCCACAGCGCCGTGTTGCGCGCAATCCTGCGGGCATATTGCCAGCCGATCAGGATGCCCGCCACATAGGCCAGGCCATACCAATGGATCTGCAAGGGCCCAATGGAAAGGAGCACCGGATCGATTTCCGGAAAAGGCATGATCGAAAAAAGGGTCGCTATTGTTTCCAAGGTCTTGCTTCATTTCCGCCGGTTGTTTGCCGGAACATGACGCTGCGGCAAGGCAGGGTCAAGGCAAGCAGCGGTCACGAAAGGCTGACATCACCGGTATTTTTCCTTGCATCGGCCCGCCTGTGCTCCTACCTCCTCTGTCAAGCCCGTGATGACGGGCATTGGACGCTTGAGACCGGAGACCGAAACGATGAGCACAGGTGCAAACCGCATTCTGGATGATTTTGCCAAGTTGATGACGGACGCGGCAGGTGCAGCCCAGGGCGTGCGCAAGGAAATGGAAACGGTATTTCGCGCGCAGGGCGAACGCCTGTTGAATTCCATGGATATCGTCAAGCGCGAGGAATTCGAAGCCGTGCGCGAAATGGCGCTGAAGGCGCGCGACGAAAACGACGCGCTTCTGGCCCGCATCGCAGCGCTTGAGGCGCGGCTCGCCGAAACCGGCAAGTAAAGAGAATCAACGCGGTGGCGCATGCCGCGCCGCCGCGTTTGACCGGGTTTTGGGGCAGGTGTCCCGAACCGGTACAGGGGCGCTGGATTTCAGGCGCTCAAGCATGGCAGTTTTCATAAATCTTTCACCCTGTGGACACTGGCGAAAAACGCTTATGGCAGAGTCGTTTAAGAACGGGTGCTGAATCAATTTGAGAGAGCCTATCCACAACCACCGGCGCTATTTTTCACGCAGGGGGCTTTCATGCGGACTCGGGCATTATACACTGATTTTAAATGATGATTCGAAACGGATCACGCAAGCTCCAGGCAGGGTATGTCAGCCAGGATGGTCGTGTTTCCGGTAATCATAAGTGTTTGTTTCTGGTGTTTGAGTTTGCAGCCTTGTGTGTGAACACGATGTCGCATGTCTGCGCCAGGACTTTTGGGGTGATGCATGAGCCTGATGGAACTGGAACTTGAGCGCCAATCGAACCCGGTCGATATGATCGAGTTCGTCGCTGCCAACAATGATTGGTCCTTCGAGCGCTCTGGCGAGGATGAAATCGCCATGACGGTGGAAGGGAAGTGGACCGATTACCACGTCTCCTTCTCCTGGATGGAGGAGTTCGAAGCGCTGCATCTGGCCTGCGCTTTCGACATCAAGGTTCCCGAAAGCCGCGTCAACGAAGTGATCCGGCTGCTCTCCCATATCAACGGCCAGGTGCTGATGGGCCATTTCGATCTCTGGCGCCAGGAAGACGTTGTGATCTTCCGCCAGTCGCTGCTTCTGGCCGGTGGCGCCGAACCGACCAACCAGCAGGTCGAAGTGCTTCTGTCCAGCGCGCTTGAAGCATGCGAATCCTATTTCCAGGCTTTCCAATTCGTTGTCTGGTCCGGTGTCGATGCGCAGAGCGCGGTCGAAGCCGTGATGTTTGAAACCGTCGGAGAGGCGTGACGATGGCTGTGCAGGCATCGGGTCCGATCGTTCTGATCGGTGCAGGCAATATGGGCGGCGCCATGCTCGCCGGCTGGCTAAAGAGCGGCATTTCCGGTGACGATCTGCTGGTGATCGATCCCGGCCCGCCACCTGTTATGGCCAAGCTGATTGCCGATAACGGCGCGCGCCACGCAACATCCGCGCCCGCAGATCTCAAAGCCGGCGTTCTGTTTCTCGCGGTCAAGCCGCAGATGATGGCCACGGTGCTGCCGCCTCTGAAGGGGCTCGTCGGTCCGGACACGGTGGTTGTGTCGGTTGCAGCCGGAACCACGCTGTCCTTCATGCAATCGCATCTGGGCGATGCCGCCATGGTACGGGCGATGCCGAATACGCCGGCGATGATCGGCCGTGGCGTGACCGGCGCCTTTGCCAATGGTGCGGTCTCGAGTGCGCAGCGCGATCTCGTCCATAATCTTTTGAAAGTTTCCGGCCCGGTCGAATGGGTGGAAACCGAAGCCGATATCGATGCTGTCACCGCCGTGTCCGGCAGCGGCCCGGCCTATGTCTTTTATCTCGTCGAGTGCATGGCAGAAGCTGGCCGCAAGGCCGGTCTTCAGGCGGACCTTGCCATGCGGCTCGCACGGGAAACCGTCGCGGGGGCTGGTGAACTCCTGCACCAGTCCCCCGATGACGCCTCCAAGCTTCGCCAGAACGTGACGTCTCCGGGCGGCACCACGGCGGCGGCGCTCAACATTCTCATGGCCGACGACGGCATGCAGCCGCTGTTCGACAAGGCGATTGCCGCAGCCCGCAAGCGGGCGGAAGAACTGGCCGGATAATTCGGGACCTTTTCCATGACCGAGACCATCACCTACGCCGATTTCGAGCGCGTCGATATTCGAACCGGCACGATCATAGAGGCGTCGCCTTTTCCCGAAGCGCGCAAGCCGGCGATCAAGATCGTCATCGATTTCGGCCCGGAAATCGGCCTGAAGAAATCATCGGCGCAGATCACCACCCATTACACGCCGGAAAGCCTTGTCGGCCGCCAGGTGCTCGGCGTCGTCAATTTCCCGCCGCGCCAGATCGGTCCGTTCCGCTCTGAAGTGCTGACACTCGGCTTCGAGGACGAGGCCGGCGCGATCGTGCTGGCCGCCACGGACAAGCCGGTGCCGAACGGCAAAAGGCTTCTTTAAAAACGCCGATAGGAACATGGTCATGGACCTGAGTGCCGTTCCAGACTTCGTGCGCGTCACCTGCCTGCGCGATGCGGCAATGGTCGCTGACGACTGGCAGGCCTCGCATGTCGTTTCGCTGCTTGATCCAGAACTTGCCGAGGAACACGTACCGCGCATTGCCGGTGCAAAGCACCATGTCGTGCGGTTGCGCGATCAGGAAAATGCGCTGGCAACCGGCCATTTTCCGGACGCCGTCGCGGCCTTCTTCGATGCCGTCCTTCCCGCGATCGAACAGCAGGACAGCCGCATCCTCGTCCATTGCCACGCAGGCGTCAGCCGCTCCACCGCCTTTGCCTACGGCATTCTCGCTCATCGTTTTGGCGCAGGCCGAGAGGAAGAGGCTTTTGCCGCCCTCCTGTCGATCGTCAATAAACCCTGGCCGAACCGCCGCATCATCGAGATTTGCGACGCGCAGTGGAAAAGGCAAGGGCGGCTTCTCGCCCCGCTCGACACCATGCGGGCAAAACACCCCAGGCGTATCGACGCCTGGCATCGCTTCAACGAACGGCGTGGGATGATCGGCACCTATTCGCGCTGATCAAGCGGGAACCCGGACCACCGCCCGCAGGCCGCCCATCGGGCTATCCGACAATGTGACATTGCCGCCATGGCTTCTGGCGATGTCGAGCGCGATCGCGAGGCCGAGGCCGGTGCCGGAGCTGTCGAGATTGCGGGCCTCGTCGAGGCGGAAGAACGGCTTGAACACATCTTCGCGCGAGCGTTCGGGAATGCCGGGGCCATCGTCGTCGACGGTGATCGTCAGCCATTTGTTGCTGTGCCTGGCATCGATATGGACGGTGTTGGCATAGCGGTAGGCGTTGGAGGCGAGATTGGCGATCAGCCGGGTAAAGGCATTCGGGCGCACGCGAATATTGTCGTTGCCCTCGACCGATGTCGTGACCGTCTTTTCGTGCAGTTCGCCCTCGAGCGTCAGCCGGTTCATCAGGTCGCTGAGCTTCAGCTGTCCGACATCTTCCTCCGCTTCGCCGCGCGCGAAGGCGAGATAGCCCTCCAGCATGCTCTGCATGTCCTCGACATCCTGGTTGAGACTGTCGAGATCGGCGCTGTCGCCGGCCAGCGCCAGTTGCAGCTTGAAACGGGTGAGGATGGTTCGAAGATCGTGGCTGACGCCGGTCAGCATCGCCGTGCGCTGCTCGATCTGGCGCTCGATGCGCTCGCGCATCTGGATGAAGGCAAGGCCGGCGCGGCGGACTTCCTCGGCCCCGCGCGGGGAAAAATCGTCGATCTTCTGGCCTTTGCCGAAACTCTCGGCAGCCTTGGCAAGCGCGAGGATCGGCCGGATCTGGCCGCGCAGGAACAGGATGGCGATGGTGAGCAGGACCAGCGAGGCGCCGACCATCCAGACGATGAAGATATGGGTATTGGAGGCATAGGCCTGGCTGCGGCGCGCATAGACCCTCAGGATGCGCTGGTCATCGAGCTTGATGCGGACTTCGACAAGATCGGAATTGCCGACGGTGTCAATCCAGAACGGCTTGCGAATCTGCTGGGAAATCTCCTCGCTGAGGATCTGGTCGAGGATTTCAAAGAAGGGTTTTGGGCGCGGCGCCGGCAGCTCGCCGTCGGGCTCGATGGAAATGCGCAGGTTGAGCCGGTCGCGGGCGATCTGGATGACATCGTCATAATCGCTGGCGGGCATTTTATCAATGAGATCGATGACGGCGGCGATATCGCCGGTCACGGCCGCCGACAGCCGTTGCGTCACCAGCTGCCAGTGCCGCTCCATGAAGACGAAGGCGACGACCGACTGCAGGAGCACCATGGGGATGATGACGATCAGGAGCGAGCGGGCGTAAAGCCCCATCGGCAAGCGCCGCCGCAGCCAGCGGGCCGTGCGTTTCCAGGCCGTATCGGCCGCCGGCGCGCGGCTGCGCCGCAGGATGTCAAAGCTTGCCATGGATATCCAGCCGGATGCTCATAGGGACTAATCCACGCTCAGCCGGTAGCCGATGCCGCGCACGGTCTGCAGGAAGACGGGATTGGAGGGATCGTCCTCGATCTTGCGGCGCAGGCGGTTGATCTGTACGTCGATGGTCCGTTCGCCGACCTCGGCCTCGTCGCTGACCAGCTCATGGCGCGGAATGGTTTCGCCGGCGCGCTGCGAAAACAGCATCATGATTTCCTGCTCGCGGTCCGTCAGCCGGATATGGTCGGCACCGCGCCGCAGTTCCTTGCGCACCACAGAGAAGGTGAAGGGTCCGAAAATGACCTGTTCCACCTTGGGGGCCTTTGCCGGCGCATTGCGCCTGAGGATATTGTTGATGCGCAGCACCAATTCGCGCGGATCAAACGGCTTGGGCAGATAATCATCGGCGCCGGCCTCCAGGCCCTCGATACGGGCATTGGATTCGGCAAGTGCGGTCAGCATGATCACCGGCACGGTCTTGATCTTGCGCAGGCTCTGGGTCAACGAAATGCCGGTCTCGCCCGGCATCATCACATCGACGATCAGAAGATCGTAGTCGATGCCTTCGAGCTTGCGCCGCGCTTCATCGGCATCGGCAGCCGTGGTGACGCGAAATCCCTTTTCCATCAGATAGCGATTGAGAAGATCACGGATCCGGCGGTCGTCATCCACGACCAGCAGATGGGCGGCATCGTCATCGATCCTGATCGTCTTCGTCATTCGTAGGCCCTGTCATCTCGCAGTGCCGGCCGTGTCTGCCGGGTGTCAATTATCGCCGGCATTCTTCATGCCGGAAAGGAAGCGTTTGACCAGTTCGCGTGCGCCAGGCCCGGTTTTTTCCATGGCCTCGGCGATGCGCCGCGATTGTGGCTCGGCCAAGGCTCTTGCGAGCGTCTTGCCTTCCTTCGTTGTATAGAGCATGCGCTGCCTGCGATCCTCCGGCCCGGCAACTTGATGAATATACCCTGAATCGATGAGTTGTTTCAAAACACGCGCCAGGCTCTGCTTGGTGATGCGCAACGTTTCGAGCAGATCCGCCACCGTCATGCCCGGTTCGCGATCGACAAAATGCAGGACGCGGTGATGCGCACGCCCGAAACCGCGCTTTTCGAGAATCACATCGGGGTCGGAGGTGAAATCCCGATAGGCAAAGAAGAACAGCTCGATGATCTCGAAATCAACCGCGTCCGTGTTGTCTGCAGTCGCAGACGCCATGTCGTTTTCGGCTTTCTGGTTCGCCTGTCCTGCCACGCAGTCTTTTCCTTTCAATTCCGGTGCATTCTACGAAACATTCGAAAAAATATGTCAGCTATATTGACATATTTTTTCGCGGTTGGTAAGTCTTTAACTGCAGAAGGGCGAACACCCGACGCTAGTCCTATCCTTGAAGATAGGCCGCGCCGCGCCGATCGCCAATTCAAAATCACCATAGCGGATTTCCCTCGTTCACGTTTGCCGATAAATGGGAGCAGGGGAGACAATCAACATAAGAATGGCGCGCGGACGCCAAGGGATGAGACGATGGCAGCAGTTCCTTTTGATCAGTTGGACGGTCAGATCTGGTTCAACGGCGAATTTGTCGATTGGAAAGACGCAAAGATCCATGTGCTGACCCACGGACTGCACTATGCCAGCGCCGTCTTTGAAGGCGAGCGCGCCTATGGCGGCCGGGTTTTCAAGCTGACCGAACACAATCAGCGTCTGCACAAGTCGGCCGAAATCCTCGGCTTCACCATTCCCTATTCGGTTGAGGAGCTGGATGCCGCGACGGTCGAGCTTTTGAAGCGGCAGGGCTTTTCGGAGGCCTATGTCCGGCCGATCGCCTGGCGCGGCTCGGAAATGATGGGCGTTTCGGCCCAGAACAACCGCATCAATGTCGCCATCGCCATCTGGCAATGGGGCAGCTATTTCAATCCGGCCGAAAAGCTGAAGGGCATCCGCCTCGATATCGCCGAATACCGTAGGCCCGATCCGAAGACCGCCCCTTGCGCCTCCAAGGCCGCCGGCCTCTACATGATCTGCACCATTTCCAAGCATGCTGCGGAAGCCAAGGGTTACGCTGATGCCATGATGCTGGATTATCGCGGCCAGGTGGCGGAGGCGACCGGCGCCAACATCTTCTTCGTCAAGGACGGCGTGATCCACACGCCGGTACCGGACTGCTTCCTCAACGGCATCACCCGCCAGACGGTGATCGAGCTTGCCAAGCGCCGCGGTTACCAGGTGGTCGAGCGTGTGATCATGCCGGAAGAGCTCCCGGACTTCTCCGAGTGCTTCCTCACGGGGTCGGCCGCCGAAGTCACGCCGGTCTCCGAGATCGGCCCCTATACGTTCAAGCCGGCGACGATCTCCGAGACGCTGATGAACGACTACATGAAGGAAGTGTATCCGGTCGCGGCAGCTGCCGAGTAACCGGCGGCTTAGACCCATAAGAGAAAGGCGGCCGGTGAGCCGCCTTTTTTATTGTTGGGTTCACTGGCTTCATGCGACCGGGTCCTGGCCGCATTCCGTTTTTCAGGCTTTGCGTGCGCCCACGACGAGGCCGGCAAGGCCGGCCAGCACGCCACCGCCTGCAATCCCGCCGATGGCTTGTGCGATCAGTCCGGCGGCTGCGGCGTCGCCGCCCAGCATCTGAACGAGAAACCCGCCGCCCAGGCCGCCGATCGCGCCGACAATCGTGCGGGCGACGACGCTCAGCGCCTGTTGCTTGAGAACCGCACCCACCGCGTTTCCACCCGCTGCGCCGGCAATCAACTGCGTAATGATAGGCAATAATGCTTCCATTGCTCGCTGCTCCCCTGTCCGCCATCGGCGTCCGGCCCCCCAGACTCACCTGGCACGCCGCTCGTGCGGCCTATGCAGGGTGAGACGAAAATTCATATGAGTCAATTTCGCAACTGCGAAACGATCAAGAGCCTAGGTATCGCGGCATAGTGGAGGGAAGGGGCCGTTATCGGCTTTCCGTTCTGTCGATTGGCGTTCACCCTGTTGTTCCCGCTGGAACAGCGAATATCTCGAAATTGTAAAATACTGAATTCGTTCTGCTTCCCGGAACTTTTGGACAATTCCGGTGTTTAGACGCCAACAGAGAGGGTTACGACCATGCAAACGACGATTTCCGAGGATTCCTATTCGACAGCACGCCAATTGCGTCCTGTCGTCATAACCGTTGTCGCCGCCAAGCTTGCGGTCTTTGCTCTCCTGATGACGACGATCAATTTCCAGGTGCCGGTACCGGCAGCCGTGGAACTGGCAGAAGCGCGATAAGCCGCGCATCCCGCCGCAGCTTTCTGTTTCAATTGCCTTTTGCCGTTTTCATTGTCCTGCGTCCATCCTATATGCTGTCCAGTGAGTGAGACAGCGAGGCAGGGCCATATGTTACAGGCGGGCATTATCCCGGTTACCCATTTCCAGCAAAATTGCACGGTTTTGTTCGATACCGACACCAAGGAAGGCGTGATCGTCGATCCCGGTGGCGATGTCGATGTGATCCTGCAGACCATCAAGGAAAACGGCATCACGCTGAAGGCGATCTGGCTGACCCATGGTCATATTGATCACGCCGGCGGCGCCAAGGAACTCAAGGAAGCGCTCAACCTCGACATTATCGGCCCGCACCGGGACGACCTGCCGCTGCTTGAAAAGCTGGAGACCCAGGCTGAAAAGTTCGGTCTGGCAATGAAGGTCGAAAATGTCGTGCCGGATCAGTGGCTGGAGGACGGCGATACCGTATCCTTCGGCGCGCATGTGTTCGAGGTGCTGCATTGCCCCGGCCACGCACCCGGCCATGTCGTCTATTTCAACCGCGCCCAGAGTTTTGCCCATGTCGGCGACGTGCTGTTTCGCGGCTCGATCGGCCGCACCGATCTGCCTGGCGGCAACCATCAGCAGCTCTTGGATTCCATCCGCGACAAGATCCTGCCGCTTGGCGATACCGTCGGCTTTATCTGCGGCCATGGCCCCGGCGGCCAGATCGGCGAGGAACGCCGCACCAATCCTTACCTGCGCGGCTTGTAATTAAAAAAAGGCACGTGCCGGTGGGCACGTGCCTTTTCCATGAAGTCTGACTGTTTGACTCAGCCCGCCTGGCAGAAATAGTCGCGGCCGTCATAGCCACGGAATGTGCCGGATTGGGCATCGAACGAGCGGTAACGCTGCGAGCAATAACGGTACCAGCCGGGTGTCCAGGGCTCCAGGCCGCCGTAATTCTGCACGACAACGGGACGGGGACGGCGATAGACCGGGCGCGGCTCGTAATATTCGGGCTCCGGATCAATATAGACCCGTTCCTGGTAGCGCGGCTGGTTGGCGATTGCGCCGCCGATGATGACGCCGGTGGCAAGACCCAGCGCGCCGAGCGCCACGGCGTCGCCATTGTTGTGGCGGCGATAGTCCCTGTCGTGACCGCCATGGCGATAATAGCCGCGGCGGCCCCAGTCTTCAGCCTGGGCGGACGAGACTGTCGGGATGACCGTCGCTGCGGTAGCGAGGGCAAGAACGGCAGCTTTGATAACCTTGTTCATTGATTCGATCCTGTTTTCGGCCGGACAATTTAGTCCTTGATGATGAAGACAGATTAATATGGCGAAACTGAACGCAGGCTGAATGAAAAACCCGGCAACGGGGCCGGGCTTCAACGTCAATCGGTTTGCAGAAACTGCGGCGGCTTAGCTGGAAACCTGCAGGTTGACGGCCTTTGGCCCTTTGCCGCGGCGATCCGGTTCGGTGTCGAAGCTGACCTTCTGATTTTCGGATAGTCCGTTCAGGCCCGAGGCCTGGACTGCGGAAATATGCACGAAGATGTCGGCGCCACCATTGTCCGGCTTGATGAAACCAAAGCCCTTGTCGGTGTTGAAGAATTTAACAATGCCAGTCTCGGCCATGCGTCAGGTCCTTTTTCCTCTGCCCGGATGCAGCGGGCAGCATTACAATATTTTGCTCCAGGGAGCGTGCGGCAGGCAGTTCTCGACTATGAGGAAAGGGTCCTGTTATTGCAGCCAGTCATCGAAAAACTCCGTCTTTGCCCGACTGCCCGGAACATTTTGCGTGTCCGGCGCGCATTAATATAAAGGTCTTCCCGTGTTCGCAAATTGCCCGAACACAGTAAGCTTGCTGTGTTTATTTTAAATTGGCAAGCAAAAGTTTTTTGAAACAAGTGTGCCGTTTTGGTTTGTTTAAAAAGCAATCAACTGCCGAAAAATGCGGTTCTTCAGCTGATATACTGTAAGCTATTGAAAATATTGAATTTCGCCTGCTGTGCACCGATTTTCGAGCCATTTGTGGCTGCGAGTGCCTGAGAATGCCAAGGCAACGCCGGCGCGTTGCACTGCGTGTTTTAAATATTAACCGTTTGATAAAACTTGTCACTGGCCGCAATGCGAATGCAACGGGCAGGGATGCCGGTCGCGAAGTCCCGTTGCCAAGGATTACCCCTGATATTGCACTGGGATCTTGCAGCAGCGCGCCCAATAGTCATCAAAACCGGGGGACATCTGTATCAATTTGCGGCAGTCGTGCGCTTGACGTGATGTCAGCTCCGGTTCGATGCGGACACCCGCAACAGCGCGCCGTCGTCTCCGTCGGTGACCATCAGGATTGCGCCATCAGGGGCGACCTTCACATCGCGGATGCGTCCGAACTCGCCTTCAAACAGCCGCTCCTCGGCGGTGACAGCGCCGCTCTCATCCCGCTCCAGCCGTGACAGAAGCTCGAATTTCAAGGCTGCGACCAGAACGCTGCCGTTCCATTGCGGGAACATATCGCCGCGATAGACGTCGAGGGCGCCGGGCGCGATCGAGGGATCCCAATAGTGGAGGGGTTGCTCGTAGCCGTCGGCGCTCTGCCCGACGCCGATTGCCGCGCCGGAATAATCCTTGCCGAAGGTAATGACCGGCCAGCCGTAATTCTTGCCCGGCTCCGGCGCGTTGATCTCGTCGCCGCCACGCGCGCCATGTTCGACGGTCAGGAGCTGGCCATTCTCGGGATCGATGATAATCCCCTGCGGATTGCGGTGACCTTTCGACCAGAGCTCGGCAAGCCCGGCCTTGCCGTCGGCATAGGGATTGTCTGCGGGGATGCTGCCATCCGGCTTGATACGCAAGACGGCGCCCGCATGGTCCTGCATGTCCTGCGCCCGGTCGCGTTCGCCGCGATCACCGATGCCGAAGAACAGGTTGCCATCCGGCGCAATCACGATCCGCGAGCCGAAATGCTGGCCCTTGCCGGTAAACTTGTTCATACGGAAAATTTCCTGAACCTGCGCCAGACTCTGTCCATCGTCCGAGAGTGCCGCGCGCACGATCGCCGTTCCGTTGCCATTGCCATCCGCCACGGACATGGAGAGGAACAGCGTGCGGTTTTCAGAAAATTTCGGATCGAGCGCCACATCGAGCAGGCCGCCCTGGCCCTGGCGCGCCACCTCCGGTACGCCGCTGATCGGCTCCGATGCCTTGCCGTCCCGGATGATGCGCAGCGTGCCGCTAAGCTCGGTGACGATGTAAGCGCCATCCGGAAGCACTTCGACGGACCAGGCATTGTCGAGGCCGGATGCGATCGTATCCACCTGCACGGCGGCTTTCTCGGTCGCAAACTGTTTGGCGTCCTGCGCAAAGGCAGGGGCGGCAGTCAAGGCCGATAGCAGTCCGGCGGATTTCAACAGGTTTGAAAATGTCGTCGTCATCGCGTTCTCCCAGAGCATGCCGATCAGCGCCTACCGATCAGTGAATACCGATTGAAGCTGGGCGTTGAAGGCTGCGTTTCAAGGCTCAGAACGGCCTTTTGCGATCAAAAGGATTTGACCGGGAGTTTACCGGACATATCTTGCGCGGCGAGCGTCGATGGGCCTGCATCGTCAACAAGTTCGGCATTGACGATGTAGCGCAGCGGGCCTTGCTCGGTGGCGTCGAATGGCCAGCAGGTGGCGAGCGCCAGATTGCGGCCGGGCGCATCGGCGTTGATGCCGCTCTCGTCCCAGCGCGCGATGCGGCTGGTGCCGGCGCGGAAGGTGAGGTTCGTTCCGTCCTTGCGGGTGATGACCAGAAGATCGCCTTGTTTGACGTCCTTCAACCAGCGGAAATGCGTATCGCGATGGGCGGCAATGACAGACGTGCCGGGTTCGCCCGGTGCCGGCGTGTTGGCAAGACGGGCTGGGCCGAAAGCCAGGGCCTCGCCGCTTGCGCCGGACAGCACGACTGCGGTTTTGCCGATCCGCAGGGCGGTGATTTCGGCTTCGGTGGAAAAGTCTGCCCAGGGCCAGGGTTTGGCATTGGTCTCGCCGTGCAGCTGCGCTGCAAAGCTGCGCTTCAACAGCACCTGTGACACCTCGGCCTTGGCCTTCATGTAAAAGCCTTTGCCGACCAGCATGACGCCGGCAAGCGCCACCAGAAGAATTCCGGCCAGAACCACCGTTTCCAGCGCATTGAGACGCGCCAGAAATCCGGCGCGTCCTTCCGTGTCCTGATCTGAAATGTCCAGGCTGGTTTCATTGCCGGGCTTATCGGACACGGTTGCGGCCCTCCAAAACCAGACCGCGCAGCTGCCAGCGCCACAGGCTGAATGTGGTCGCCGCCATCACGGCAAAGGCAAGCAGCATAAGGCCGATCAGGATATGCCGGTCGGCGAGCGTGGCCGTCTGCGGCAGATTGACCTGCTTGCCGGCGTCGGCGATCATGCTGGCGGCACGCGCCGTCGGGGCTGCGGCCATCCGGTCGGCGACCAGCATGGCCTGCTGCTCGCTCTGTTGCAGCTGCGCCTTGCGCTCCCCTTGCGGCATCGTTGGCTGCGGCTCTTCGCCGAACACCTTCTCGAAATCCCAGCCTTCAGGCAAGTTGAGCGGCAGATCGGTGCTGACAACGGGTTCACCCGCCGGGCGCGACGGCGTCACATCGACGGCCACCAGGCTGGTGACCCGGGAGACGAGGTGATTGGCGAGCGCCACCGTCTCGATCTGCTTGTCGAGCGCTGCGGCATCGTTCACCGCATAAGCATTGGCTTCCAGGTCGTCGATCTTGCGGCGGGCCCAGAGCTTGGCGATACCCTTGCCCTGAGAGGCCTTGGCCACGTCCATCTCGATGCGCCAGGGCTGAGTGCCGCTCTTGCCGGTGATCTGTAGCTTGCCTGTCGGCGTTGCGCCCTCAAGCTGCGCCGTCAGCACCACCGGCTCGCCGCGATAAAGGTCCGGCATC
The DNA here is from genome assembly GCF_001426685.1 of Rhizobium sp. Root483D2. Lineage (GTDB taxonomy): Bacteria > Pseudomonadota > Alphaproteobacteria > Rhizobiales > Rhizobiaceae > Pararhizobium > Pararhizobium qamdonense. The sequence continues at coordinate 54,170 of NZ_LMFB01000017.1, forward strand.
GGGTTCGGCGTGATGTCCTGCGCATTGGCGCCGTCGAATGAGACGGCGATATCGGTCATGACAGGATTTTCCAGCTTGGCGAACAATTCGCCCATCCGCGCTGCCACCTGATCTTCAGAGCCGATCAGCGTGAAGGTGCCCCGGCCGATTTCGGCGGCCTTGGTCATGAAATGGGTGTTGGGGGCCGAACCGATGCCGACGGTGAAGACGCGGGCGTCGCCACGGTTGCTGGAGATTTCCTCAAACAGCTGCGCCTCGTTGCCGATCGCGCCGTCGGTGAGGAACACCACCTGCCGCAGGGCGCCGGAGGCCACCGGCCCCTGGGTGCGCAGAGCCGCTTCCAGCGCCGGCAGCATTTCGGTGCCGCCATCGGCGGTGAGCCCGCGAACGAAGGCGATAGCGTCCTCGCGCCTGTCCGGCGTCGCCTGAACCAGCGTCGGAAAATGCACTTCCATCGTGTCGTCGAAGCGCACGACGTTGAACTTGTCCTGCGGCCGCAGCTTGGAGATGGCCAGCGCCAGGCTGTCGCGCGCCTGCTCGATCGACGGTCCGGCCATCGAGCCGGAATTGTCGATGACGAAGACGACCTCGCGGTCCGGAGCGGTTCCGTCTGTGGCGCCCTGCGCCGGCGGCGTGACGAAGCCGAGCAGATAGGTCTTGCCGTCCTGGGTTTCGCGGAAAAGGCCCGCATTCGGCATCGCGCCGGCAACAGCGTTCCAGCTCAGCTCGAAATCCTTGTCGGCCGGCACGCTGGCGTTCTTCAGCGCCGGCACGCTGGCGCTCTTTAGCGAGATCTTGCGTGCGGTGCCATCGACCGTTTGCATGTCGATTTGATGGAACGGGGAGGTGACGGTGCCGAGCGGGAAGCCGGCATTGAGATTGACCGTCAGCGTCACCGGATTGATTTTGGCGTTTTCTGCGGGGTTCAGCACGGGGGACGTGATCTTGTCGCGGTCGGGAACCGGATCGTTGACGGCATAACCGGATTTCGGATCGAGATCGACAGTCTGGACGATCGGATCGGGATTGTAGCGCGGCGCTACCACCATGGGGAAGCGCAGCGAGAATTCGCCGCCCGACTGATGCACGCTGCTCTGATATTCGATCTGCACGACAATGGTTTCGCCGGGACCGATATTGGCGACCTGGTTGGTGAAGATGTTGGGGCGCTGCTGTTCGAGAAGCGCTGTCTTCTTGCCTTCGGCCTTCGCCTGCTCATAGACCTTGCGGGCCTCTTCGCGCGCCTTGATCTCGCCCTCGATGAAACGGTCGCCGATCTGCATCTTCAGCGTATCGACGGCGGAATTTTCCGGCAGCGGGAACACATAGGTGCCCTCGACCCAGCCCTTGCTCGGGTTCTCGAAGCGCTGGGTGACGCGGGTGCGGATGATCGGGCCGTTGACGTCGATGACGACGTCGGTCGCTAGCCTCGGCGCTTCCACGAAGGAACCGGGCTCCTTGGATGGGAAGAGCAGGGCACCTGTGCCCATGTCGTTGGGGCGGACGTAACCGGCAAAACGCTGCGGCTTGCTGCCGTTGGTCTCCGCCATCGCATGGGAAAAGAAGCCCATGAAGAACAGGAGGGAAAGCGTGACCGCGATGAGTGCGGCGACGATCAGATATTCGATCTGCCGCCCGCTCATGCGGCTGACCGGCTTGGCCGTGTTTTCGGTGTTCAGAAGCATTGCGGGCCCCCTCGGCGCACATGGATTCGTGTGATGCCAGAAAAGGCTCCGAAATCGGCCGCACAAGGACAGAATTGCGGCAGGCCAAGGCATTTGTTGTGACCAAATCAAGGCGTTGCGGAAATCAGCCAAAACCTTTGTTTTTGATGAATAAATCCAGGTGGAGAAACGTTCTTGGCCGTCGCTCTCCGGCGCCTGGCGGGATCAAGCATTTTTCATGAGCCGGGTTCGAAAAAGCAGAGTCGTTTCAGCCCTCTGCGCAGCAAAGCCCACAAAGTGATTCATCCGATCCGTTGATGTCACTGATGAAACATTGTCATGGGTACGCATTTTGCCGCGTTTCTTGGCTCTTTGCGCTTGAAACCGGGGCGGTCTTTCGACATACACCTAACCGCTATGGAGCCAGGCAGAGCCCGCTCCATTGGCCGCATGCTGTTTCAACCTGATCAGGACAAACATATCATGGCCTTTCTTGCCGACGCCCTTTCCCGTGTAAAGCCATCCGCCACCATCGCCGTTTCCCAGAAAGCCCGGGAACTGAAAGCCAAGGGCCGCGATGTCATCGGGCTTGGCGCCGGGGAGCCGGATTTCGATACGCCGGACAATATCAAGAAAGCCGCCATCGACGCGATCAACCGCGGCGAGACGAAGTACACGCCGGTTTCGGGCATCCCGGAACTGCGTGAGGCGATCGCCAGGAAGTTCAAGCGCGAAAACAATCTCGACTACACGGCCGCCCAGACGATCGTCGGCACCGGTGGAAAGCAGATTCTTTTCAACGCCTTCATGGCGACGATCAATCCGGGCGATGAAGTCGTCATCCCGGCCCCTTACTGGGTGTCCTATCCGGAAATGGTGTCGATCTGCGGCGGCACGCCGGTCTTTGTCGAAGCGACCCAGGCCAACAATTTCAAGCTGACCGCCGAGGATCTCGACAAGGCGATCACGGACAAGACCAAGTGGTTCATCTTCAACTCGCCGTCCAACCCGTCGGGTGCTGCCTATAGCCATGCCGAACTCAAGGCGCTCACCGATGTGCTCCTCAAGCATCCGCATGTCTGGGTCCTGACCGACGACATGTACGAGCACCTGACCTATGGCGACTTCAAGTTCGCCACCCCGGTGGAGGTCGAGCCGAAGCTTTATGATCGCACGCTGACCATGAACGGCGTCTCCAAGGCCTATGCCATGACCGGCTGGCGCATCGGCTATGCGGCCGGCCCGCTGTCGCTGATCAAGGCGATGGACATGATCCAGGGTCAGCAGACCTCGGGCGCCTGCTCGATCGCCCAGTGGGCGGCCGTCGAGGCGCTGAACGGCACGCAGGATTTCATTCCGGAAAACAAGCGGATCTTCGAGGGCCGCCGCGATCTGGTCGTGTCGATGCTCAACCAGGCCAAGGGCATCGAGTGCCCGTCGCCGGAAGGCGCATTCTACGTCTATCCGTCCTGCAAGGGCCTGATCGGCAAGACCGCACCCTCGGGCAAGGTCATCGAGACGGATGAGGATTTCGTGTCCGAACTGCTCGAAACCGAAGGTGTCGCCGTCGTCCACGGCTCCGCCTTCGGCCTCGGCCCCAACTTCCGCATTTCCTACGCCACCTCGGAAGCCCTGCTCGAGGAAGCCTGCAAACGCATCCAACGCTTCTGCGGCGCCTGCAAGTAAGGTCGCGCGATCGACCATGACGAACCCGCCGGAAACGGCGGGTTTCGTTTGGGCTCTAAACTCTTGCATTGCATGTCCACGCCCCCAAGTAGCGACATCTAGCCACCGTCTGAAAATCACGGCGTCGATCACGCCGGACGGCTTCCGCTCTAACGCAAATGCCGGTACACAACGGCCTTTCGAGGAGCCCAGCCATGATCATCGCGCCGCATCACAGGATCTATACCTGTTTCTTCCTGTTTGCCGTGTCGCTCGGTGCGCTGCTCGCCCGCATGCCGGATCTGCAGGTGACGCTGCGGGTCAATAAGTCGGAGCTGGGGCTAACGCTGATCGGCATGGCGATCGGGGCGCTGATTTCGCTGACATTTTCCTCGCCGCTGATTGCGCATCTGGGTGCGCGCGCAACAGCCTTTATCACCATTCTCGGCACGGCTGCCGCGTTTGCGGTCGTTCCGTGGGTCGGGGCAGCACCGCTGGTATTCTGCGTTCTGTTCATTGCGGGCCTGCTTGCCGGTGCTCTCGAAATCAATCTCAATGTCGAGATCGACCGGCTGGAGGCGCGGCTTGGGCGGGGGATCATGAACCGGGCGCATGGTTTCTGGAGCCTCGGCTTTTTCGTGACCGCGCTGATTGCCTCGTTCGTGCGCCAGGGGCAAATCTCGATGCAGCTGCATCTGGCCGTGACCTTCGCCGTGGTGCTTGCGGTCGGCCTTATCGCCATTTCTGGCATTCGCAACGCGCCGGCCCGCGCCGTGTCGCATGAGGCAAAAGCGCCGCTTCTGGCGGTGCCGACGCTGGGCCTCCTGCCGCTCTGCATTATCGGCGTCGCCGCCTTTCTGGTCGAAGGTGCGGGGATCGACTGGTCGGCGATCTATATGCGCGACGTGTTTGCGGTCGAGCCCTTCATCGGTGGCCTCGGGCTGACGCTGTTCACCTTCTTCATGGCGATGGCACGGCTGTTCATCGATCCGGTGGTTGACCGTTTCGGCGCCCGCCATGTCGCGTCGGTGCTTCTGGTGCTGTCGGCCATCGGGCTGACGGCCGTCTGGCTGGCGCCGCATGCCTATGTCGCCCTGTTTGGCTTTGCGCTGATGGGGGGTGGATGCAGCGCCGTCTATCCGCTGGCGGTCTCGGCCGCCGCGCAGCGTATCGACCGGCCGGCGCAGGTCAATGTCGCGGCGCTTGGGCAGGTGACGTTCATCGTGTTCTTTCTGGCGCCGCCGCTGCTCGGCTTCGTGGCCGAACATCTGGGCATCCGCACATCCTATCTCGTCTGCCTGCCGCTCATTCTCTATGCGCTGTTTTCCGTCAAGGCGCTGGCGCCGCGGCGGGATGCGCGCGATGCCGTACCGGCGCCCGCCGGCGGTTTGCCGTCCGATCACCTGCCGATGTAGGCCAGCAATCCTTCCACCAGCGCATCGTAAGCGACCCGGCAGCGCGGCGTGGTCTTCAGGTTCTCGTGCATGACCACGAAGGTTTCGAGCGGCAGCTCGAACTCGGTTTCGAACAGCCGCATGAGATCCGGGTCGCGCTTTGCAAGCGCCACCTGGCAGACGCCGATGCCGAAGCCTGCGCGAATGGCCGCCAGCTGCGCCAGATTGCTGTCGGCGCGGAAGGAAGGGCGCATCAGGTCGATCAACGGTACGCGCTTGCGCACGGACCGCACGAAGGCGCTTTCGCGGTCAAAGCCGATGGTGCGGTGCTGGCTCAAGTCCTCCAGCGTTTCCGGCGTGCCGTGCGTGTCGAGATAGCGCCGGTGCGCGTAGAGCCCGAGCGGTATGCCGCCGATCCGGCGGGTGATCAGTGCGTCCTGCTCGGGTGCCACCATGCGCACGGCGATATCGGCTTCCTGGCGCAAAAGGTCCTCGACGGCATCCGACAGCGACAGCTCGATGACGAGGTCCGGGTGCCGGTCGGCAAGCGCCGTCAGCATGGGCGGCAGCACCTCGATGCCGATCACCTCGCTGGCGCTGATGCGCACCGTGCCGCGCACACCGCCGCCCTGTCCGGTCGCCGCCTTGAGCAATGCCGCAGCGTTCGCGGCCAGCTGCTCGGCATGCGGTTTCAGGTCGATTGCTGCTTCCGTTGGCATCAGCCCCTGCGGCGAGCGGATAAAGAGCTGGAAACCGATCATGGTCTCCAGCGCATCGATATGCCGGCCAATGGTCGGCTGCGTCAGTCCCAGCTCGCGCGCGGCAGCGGAAAGGGAGCCCTCCCGCAGCACGGCGAGGAAAGTCCGGTAGAAATCCCAGCTCGGTTCACTCTTGTTCATCTATTTTTGTATAACAGGTATATCAATTTCCTCAACTCCGTTTAATTGGAAAGCGTTCAGAATGATCTCCAACGCAACAGGAGATCAGACATGACCGAACAGGCAAAACAGATCGCTCTCATCCTCGGCGCCACCGGCGGTATTGGCGGCGCGGTGGCTGGAAACCTCAAAGCCCGCGGCTGGACGATCCGCGCGCTTCATCGTGATCCTGCCAGGGTGCGTGCGAAAAACCCGGATTTCGACTGGGTATCGGGCGATGCCATGACGGCAAACGATGTGCTCGCCGCAGCTGAAGGCGCAAGCCTGATCGTGCACGCCGTCAACCCGCCAGGATACCGCAACTGGGGCACGCTGGTGCTGCCGATGATCAGCAATACGATTGCGGCGGCCAAGGCAAGCGGAGCCATGGTGCTGCTGCCCGGCACGATCTACAATTTTGGCCCGGATGCGTTTCCGCTGCTGCACGAAAAATCGCCGCAGAACCCGGTGACCGCCAAGGGCAAGATCCGCGCCGACATGGAGCGCCGCCTGGAGGCAGCGTCGCAGGAGGGTGTGCGTGTCATCATCGTAAGGGCAGGGGATTTCTTCGGTCCGGGGGCAGCCAATAGCTGGTTTTCGCAAGGCATGGTGACGCCCGGCAAGCCGGTGACCCGCATCACCTATCCGGGCGCAAGGGGCATTGGCCATCAATGGGCCTATCTGCCCGATGTAGCCGAGACGATGGCGCGCCTTGTCGATCGCCGCGCGGCGCTTCCGGCATTCGCCGTGTTCCATATGCAGGGGTTCTGGGATGAGGACGGCACGCGTCTGGCCGCTGCGATCCGCCGCGCCAGCGGTAATCCTAGCGTCAAGGTCAGGTCCTTTCCGTGGTGGCTTTTGCCCTTCGCCGCCCCCTTCGTGCCCTTCTTCAGGGAATTGAGAGAAATGCGCTATCTCTGGCAGGAGCCGCTGCGCATGCCCAATGACCGGCTGGTTGCCGCAATCGGTGCCGAACCGTGGACCCCGATCGACGAGGCCGTACGCGCCTCGCTTGTCGACCTCGGCTGCGTGGCCGCAGAGCCGGCAAAACGGGCTCTCCCTGCACCCCGGCAAAGCGATGCCGGTGACGTGACGGCGTGAAGCGTTCGGCCGTCCCTCAGTTCTTGAAGACGATGCAGGCGCCGCCGGTCTTGCGGACCTGCGTGCAGACCGCATCGGCCTCGGCCCGCGTCTCGCGGCCGATGCGGGCGGTGTAGCGCAGCCGGTTGCCGAAGGCGCGGTTGCGCTCGCGCTGGATCAGCGGCTTTTCCGCATTGAGTGGCGCGGGCATGCGGCTCACCGTCGCCAGAAACAACCGCTGCGCCACGCTCTTTTGAAAATGCGCCGAGAGCTGCGCGCCCCAGGGCGCAAAGGTGCCTTCGCCTTCGAACTCGACCTCGTTCAGGCGCCGCTTGTCGGCAAGGGCGGTGCAGGCATCGTAGAAGGATTTCTCCTTGTCGAGCCTGAGATCAAGCGCCTCCGGCGGATTGTCCTTCCATTCCTCGATCGAGTGGGCGGTGATGGCAAGCACATAGGCGCGGGTCTCTGACGGCAGGTTTCCGGTTGCCAGAAAGCTGCTCAACCCACCTTCACCGGCATTGTAGGCGGCTGCGGCAAAGCCGAGATTGCCGAAGCGGTCGCGCAGCGCATCGAGATATTCGGCGGATTTTCCAAGCGCCTCCAGCGCGTCGAAACTGTTGTTCAAGCCGCGCAACCTGGCGGTCGAGGGGATGAACTGCGCAATGCCCTCAGCACCTTTGGGGCTGACCGCATTTGGCCGGAACAGGCTTTCCTTCCAGATCAGCCGGGCAAAGAAATCGGGCGGTAGTGCGTTGGTTTCAGCAAAATGGCCAAGGGCGGTGCAGATATCGCGGCTATAGCTGCGCGCCCGCACGCAAAGCGTCGTGTCTGCAGTGCTGGCCGAATAGACGCAGGGCGGCGCGCGCCATTCCGGCTGTGCACGGGCGATGGCGCCTTGCGAAAACAGTCCGGCGACCAGGGTGGTGACAGCCAATGCCGCAACCCAAGCCCCGCAATGCCGCCGTGTCTGATCTTTCATGCGTTCAGGACCATACATTTCATGAGGCCCTTGATAGCATCGATCGGGTGAAACCGGGAGGAACCTATGGTTTTTCCGGCAGGGTCAGTTGCATGAAGGTGAGGTCCAGCCAGCGTCCGAACTTGGTGCCGACTTCCTTCATCTGGCCGGTGATCTCGAAGCCGAGCTTTTCATGCAGCCGGATCGAGGCTGCATTGTTGGCTTCGATGCCCGCCACCATCACATGCTTGCCGCAGGCCGCCGCCCGCTCGATCAGGGCCTGCATCAGGAGCTTGCCGATCCCGCCGCCGCGCTGGTTCTTTTCGACATAGACGGAATGTTCGACAGTGTGGCGATAACCGTCGAAGGCGCGCCAGTCGCCGAACGAGGCATAGCCGGCAATGATGCCGTCATCCGTCACCGCAACCAGGACCGGATAGCCGAGACGCCTGCGATCTGCAAACCATGCGGCGCGGTTTTCCAGATCCACCTGCGTGTCGTTCCAGATCGCCGTCGTGTTGAGCACGGCGTCATTGTAGATATCGCGGATGGCGGGCAGGTCGGTCTCTTCGGCGTCGCGCAGATGCATCAATGTCTCCAGCAGTGTGCCGAAGCTCTAAGCCGTGCAATAGGCGTTGTACAGCGGCTAAATCATCGATCGGAAAAACGGTTCAGATGCCGCCGCCAAGCTCTGCAGCGGCGATTTCGGCGACATGAAGTGCGGGCGCCGGATCGCCCTCATCCTCGAGAAACCAGGCTGCGGACAGTCCGGCATAGGCGATGACCCAGCGTAGCAGCCGCTCCGGTGCAAGCCCCGATACCTCCGCCACGATGGGAAGCTGGCGGCGAAGCCTTGCAGCGTCTTTTGTTGCGGGCAGGTCCGGATTGCAAAACAGGTTGGCATAGTCATAGCCGCGCTCGCCGAGCAGACCCTTCGGGTCGATCGCCAGCCAGCCCCGGTCTTCAAAGTCGAGAATATTGCTGTGGTGGATATCGCCGTGCAGGGCGCCGGTCTCAAGCGGCCCATCGAGCAGGGTTTTGGCAACCGCATGCGAGGTGGCGAAGGCTCCGCCGTGGATTGTGGATGCCGTCTCAAGGGCGCGAAACCAGATGTCGAGGGGAACAAGCTCGGGATAGGGTTTTGTGTGTGGCCGGTGCAGGGTTTGCACCGTACCGCAGATGATCCGGCTCGCGGCATCATCGTCGCCGCTCATCGCCATGGAGAGCAGCGATAGCTTTCCGTGCGCCCGCTCAAGCAGAACGGCATCATCGTCGTTTGCATAGACCTTGGCCGCACCTAACCCATCCCACCATTGCATCAGCAACGCACCGCGCTTTTCCTCGCTTACGGTGGCAACCTTCAGCATCGCAGGCAGGCCCTGCCAGCGGACGGGAAGGAGATGGCTGGAATGGGTGACGACAGGACTTCCGTCTGGCACGAGGTCAAAGGCCTGAATGTAACGGTCAAACATTGCGCGTCTTTCATTAACCTCCCCCTTGAGGGGGGAGGTCGCCGCGACGCGGCGGGTGGGGGTGACCCACCGCGAGCACCATAGCCTATTGTATACGCCGCAGCTCACCCCACCCCGGAGCTTCGCTCCGACCCTCCCCCTCAAGGGGAGGGTGGATTTCACGCGCCTGTCCTTTCACCTCCCCCTTGAGGGGGGAGGTCGCCGCAACGCGGCGGGTGGGGGCGACCGACTGCGAACACTATTGCCGATTGTATCCGCCGCAGGTCACCCCACCCCGGCACTGCGTGCCGACCCTCCCCCTCAAGGAGAGGGTGGATGGTCAGGCGCCTGCCCTTTCACCTCCCCCTTGAGGGGGGAGGTCGCCGCGCCGCGGCGGGTGGGGGTGACCCACCGCGAGCGCCATGGCCTATTGTATACGCCGCAGCTCACCCCACCCCGGAGCTTCGCTCCGACCCTCCCCCTCGAGGGGAGGGTGGATGGTCACGCCACCTGCTGTTCCAAGACCGGGTAATCCGTGTAGCCCTTGGCGCCGCCGCCGTAGAAGGTTGCCTGGTCCGGGGTGTTGAGCGGGGCATTGTCTTTCAGCCGCTGGACCAGGTCCGGATTGGCGATGAACGGCTTGCCGAAGGCGACGAGGTCGGTCCTGCCGTCCTTGACGGCCTCGATGGCGAGGTCGCGGTCGTAGCCGTTGTTGGTCATCCAGGCGGCCTTCCCGCCGGCCTTTTCATAGGCTGCGCGCAGAGCTGCGTAGTCGAACGGCGTGTCGCCTTGCTGGAAGTCGCGCGGGCCGCCGGTGGCACCCTCGATGACGTGGATGTAGGACAGCTTGTACCTGGCAAGGCCCTCGACGACAAAGGTGAAGAGCGTCTGCGCATCCGGGTCGGACGAATCGTTGGCGGGCGTGACCGGGGAAATGCGGATGCCGGTGCGGCCCTCGCCGATTTCCTTGGTGATGGCATCGACGACCTCGAACAGGAAGCGGGCGCGGTTTTCGATCGGGCCGCCATAGGCGTCGGTGCGGACATTGGAGCCCGACCGCAGAAACTGGTCGATCAGGTAACCGTTGGCGGCATGGATCTCGACACCGTCAAAGCCGGCATCGACAGCGGCGCGGGCGGCCTTGCGATAGTCCTCGATGATGCCGGGAATTTCGGAAAGTTCCAGCGCGCGCGGCTCGGAGGTTTCGGCAAAGGTGCCGGTACCGTCGGCATTGACGAGGTAGGTCTTCGATTTCGCCTGTATGGCCGAGGCCGAGACCGGCTTGCCGCCGTCCGGCTGCAGCGTGGTGTGGGAGATACGGCCGACATGCCACATCTGCACGACGATCTTGCCGCCGGCCGAATGCACGGCGTCGGTCACCTTTTTCCAGCCGTCGAGGGCTTCTGCGGTGTAGAGGCCGGGAACGTCGGCATAACCCTGGCCCTGATGGGTGATCGCGGTCGCCTCGGTGATCAAAAGACCGGCCGATGCGCGCTGTTCATAATAGGTGACGTTGAGCGTGTTCGGCACGGCGCCCGGCGAACGGTTGCGCGTCAGCGGTGCCATCACGATGCGGTTGGCAAGCTCGATGTCGCCGATCTTGATCGGGTCGAAGAGGGAAGTCATGGGAAGTCCTTTTCAATGACTGCGGTTATGTCTTGGGAGGATGAGGTTCAGGCAATGTGGCTGTCAGAGCGTCTTGCCGATATCGGTCAGGAACGCGGCGATCGTGTCTTCGTTCCGCTTGTAGAAAATCCACTGGCCAACACGTTTGGTGGTGACGAGATCGGCGCGCTGCAGGATCGACAGATGGCCAGAGACTGTCGATTGCGACAGGCCGCAGCGTTCGAACTGGCTGGCGCAGACCCCCATGTCCAGCGGATGATGCTGGGTGGAAAAATGCGCTTCCGGCTCCTTCATCCAGCCAAGCATCTCGATGCGCTTGGGATGTGCCAGGGCTTTGAGGATTTCGTCTTTGTCCATCACCGTTTCTGTATCGCTAAATTCCGATGTACCGATATGTAAATCGGCCAAAGCCGATATTCAAGTCACGACTTCGTGAAAAATGCATCACTGGAAATTTGGGCAAAAAAAGAGGGCCACTGAAGAACAGGGCCCTTTGAGATGTGAAGGTTAAAACCTCCAGAGGGGAACAGCTGCTGCGATGGTACTGGGAGGAAGAAGACCATCATGTGCATCAGCTGGATTGGATATGGGAAAGCGCCGCCGGAACGTCAATGGCTCGCGCCAAGAATTATTGCAACTATAGGTATGTCTTTGAAATCTGGGCAAAAAAAGAGGGCCACAAGAAAAACTTGGGCCCTTTATAGTTATGAAGGTAATTAAACCTCCAGAGGGGAACAGCTGCTGCGGTGGCACTGGGAGGAAAAAAGCCACCAAGATGCATCAGCTGCAGTCGGTATGATGGTTTTTTGGGCCGTTCGCAATCATTTAATATGCATGACAGCCATGTGCCGTACGCACCCCTGCGCAATTTTCAGGCGATTTCAGGTTGTTGCATCCCCCGCAAAACTGGGGATTTGGCAAAAAATCAGTTAAAACAACAGTTTGTCTAGAAGAAAAGTGAAGAACATTTTTTGTGCAGGTGCGAAGGCCGTATCAGAAGGCCCAGTTGCGGGCCTTTGCAACGATGAAATCACGGAAGACTTTCAGCTTGGCGGCGTTCTTCATCTCGTCGGGATAGCAGAAATAGGTGTCGAAGGACGGAATCTCCGCACCGATCGGAAGTTGAATCAAGCCCGGATCGCGGCCGACGATATAGTCCGGCATCATGGCAATGCCGATGCCGAGCAGGCAGGCGCGCTTGATCGAGGTCTGGCTGTTGATCTGCAGGTGCGAGGGGCGGGGATTGTCGGAATCCCGGCCGGCGATCTCCAGCCAGTTGACGTCGAGCAAATAGTTGGGTGCCGGTTCCCCGAAGGTGATGATGCGGTGGTTGTCGAGATCCTCGATCGACTGCGGCTCGCCATACTTGTTGATATAGGAGGGGGCCGCGTAGACATGCATGTGCACAGTGAACAGCTTGCGCTGGATGAGATCGGACTGTTGCGGCTGGCGCAGCCGGATGGCGCAGTCGGCATGGCGCATGTTCACGTCCAGCTCCTCGTTGTCGAGGATCAGCTGGACCTGCATGTCGGGATAGAGCGACAGGAATTCCTGCACCTTGTCGGTCAGCCAGCCCTGGCCGAGGCCCACCGTCGTGGTGATGCGCAGCTTGCCGGACGGCTTGTCGGTATTCTCGGTCAGCTGAACCTTGACGCTTTCCAGCTTCATCAGCACTTCATGGGCGGTTCGATAGAGGATTTCGCCCTGTTCGGTCAGGATCAGGCCGCGGGCATGGCGATGGAACAGCTTGATGCCGACATCCTGCTCCAGCGACGAGACCTGGCGGCTGATGGCCGATTGGGAAAGGTGCAGCTTGTCGGCCGCATGGGTGAACGATCCCGCTTCCGCCGCCGCATGGAAAATGCGCAGTTTGTCCCAGTCTAGCGGCATGGTGTCCCCCAATAGGTGCTCGTGGCGGAAAACGGCCTCGTGTTTTCCGCCATAAGGCTGATTGTCTGTTCCCACTCAGAAGCGGCTTTGACCGCTCCCATTCTTCGCGGCTTCTATTCGGCCGCAATTGCGACAGGCATATGGCCCGCCAGATATTTTTCGGCTTCAAGAGCGGCCATGCAGCCCATTCCGGCAGCGGTGATCGCCTGGCGGTAGATATCGTCGGTCACGTCGCCGGCGGCGTAAACGCCAGCCACGTCGGTGGCCGTCGAATCCGGCGCCGTCCATAGGTAACCGTTCGGCTTCAGGCGCAGCTTGTCCTTGAAGAGCTCGACCGCCGGCGCATGTCCGATTGCCACGAACACGCCGTCGATCGGCATGTCGCTGACGGTACCCGTCCTGGTGTTGCGCAGCTTGACGCCGCTGACGGAAGCCGGCATCGGGGGCTTGGCCGGGCTACCTGTATATTCCGTCACTTCATGATCCCAGATGATCTTGACGTTCGGTTTGGCAAACAGCCGCTCCTGCAGGATCTTTTCGGCGCGGAAATGATCACGGCGATGCACCACCGTCACGGTCTTCGCAAGGTTGGACAGGTAGAGTGCTTCCTCGACGGCCGAATTGCCGCCGCCGACCACGATCACGTCCTTGTTGCGATAGAAGAAGCCGTCGCAGGTGGCGCAGGCCGAAACGCCGAAACCCTGGAAGGCCGGTTCGCTTTCGATGCCCAGCCATTTCGCCTTGGCGCCGGTGGCGATGATCAGGACGTCGGCGGTCCAGTCGGTGCCGCTGTCGGTCGTGAGCTTGAACGGGCGCACCGACATATCGACATCGGTGACGAGGTCGTTGACGATCTCGGCGCCGACATGCTGCGCCTGCTTGAGCATCTGCTCCATCATCCACGGGCCCTGGACCGGATCGGCATAGCCCGGATAGTTCTCGACATCGGTGGTGATCATCAGCTGGCCGCCCTGTTCCATGCCGGCGATCAGAACCGGATTGAGCAGCGCGCGCGCCGAATAGATGGCGGCGGTATAACCGGCAGGTCCTGAGCCGATGATGAGAACTTTGGTGTGTCGGGCAGTCATGGTCCGGGTCCTTCGATCACCACAGCGGTATAAAGCCGCGCAGCATCGTCCTTCGTTGAGAAAATCCCCTCTAGTCTAGGGATTCTGGCGGCCTTGTTTCAAGGGCAGGGTGGCCGATACACACAGATGTGTTGCTCCATTGCCCCGATTTTGCGAGGTTTTTGTGCATGACACACAAACTCGCTCTCGTTTTTCCATCTCAATACGTGTTACCGACGAGCCTTTCATCCGGCTTGACCGGCCGTCTGGTTTCTGGCGTGCCGGGCCTCTTCGCAATAACAGCTTTGATCCAATATAACGAGAAGAACAACGGGAAGCTCTACCATGGTGATACGCGTCGAACTTGATGCTATCGATATGAAAATTCTGCGCGAACTGCAAAATGACGGACGCATGACCAATGTCGAGCTGGCCGAGCGTGTTGGCATCTCGGCACCGCCCTGCCTGCGGCGCGTGCGCAAGCTCGAAGAGGCCGGCATCATCCGCGGCTATCGCGCCCTTTTGAATGCCCCGGCGCTGGGTTACGATCTGGTCGCGTTTTGTATGGTCGGCCTGAAACATCAGTCGGATGCCAATCTGAAGGCATTTGCCAAGCAGACGGCCAACTGGCCGCTGGTGCGCGAAGCCTGGATGGTGTCGGGAGAATCCGATTTCCTGCTGCAATGTGTGGCTGAAAACCTGGCAGGCTTCCAGGATTTCGTGATCGAGGAACTCACGGCCACCGAGAATGTGGATACGGTCCGCACCATGCTGACCATCCGCCAGGTCAAGGATGTCAGCCTGATCGAGATCTAGATGTGGAGCCTCATTGATCGTACGAGGTTCTAACTCTTAGACAGAAGCGTCTCGTAAACCGCGCCGATCTTCTCCGCTTCTCCCTTGATGCTGAAACTCTCAACGGCGCGCAAAAGCCCGCGCTTGCCGGCGCGCTGTGTCCGTTCCGGATCGTCCATGAACAGAGCCGAAGCCTCCGTCATCTCAGCAAGAGACCCTGCCGCAATGAGAATGCCGGTCTCGTCCGCACCGGTGACGAGCAGTTCGGAAAAGGCGCCGACATCGGTCGCCACGACCGGTACCTGCGTTGCCATCGCTTCGAGCGGGGTGAGGCCGAAACCTTCCCAGCGCTGCGGGGCGACAAAGAGGTCGAGGGCCCGGTACCAGTCGGGAATATTCGTATGTTCGCCGACAAACAGGATGCGTCCGGCAAGGCCTGCCGATTTCACCTTTTCCTTCAATTCGGTCTCGAAGGCCTGATGCGACGGCGTGGCGCGGCCGGCGATGATGGCGATCCAGTCCGGCCGCTGCGGCAAAAGGGCAATCATGCTGTCGACGAAGAGGTCGGTGCCCTTCTGGTGGCGCACGCGGCCAAAGCAGCCGGCGATCTTTTTGTCCGCCGGCAGGCCGAGCGCCGTCTTGGCATTGGCCTTGTCTTCTGCCGGAAAGAAGCGCTGCGTGTCGATGCCGTGCATGATGGTGGTGCTCGCCACCTCCAGATAGGCCGCCGTGCGGTTGCTGGTGGCGATCACCGCGTCCATCTTCCGCACAAGGAATTTGGTCCAGCCGGAATGCTTGCGCTGCGAGGCGGAGGTGAAGACGATCTTGAGTTTCATCCGCAGGAGATCGCGCAGCACGATCGCCGGCAGCATCTCGATGTTGCGCCGCGCATGCCAGACGCGCAGCGCCCGGTTTTTCGGGCGGCGCCAAAGGGCAGCGAGCGCTGTGTAGCCGATATGCGGCAGGCTGGCGGGAAGGCCAGGGCCAAGGACCGCGACCTTCTGGCCAAGCGCACGCTGCACCGGGATCAACTGGATGATCGTCGAGGTCACGCCGGACAGGCGGTGCTTGAAGTTCGGCGCTATGATCTCGACGTCGCTGATATCGTCCACGCTTGCCAGCTCCCGTTCTTCATCTCACAGAAAAAGCCCGGAGGCAGCTTTGCGCGCCGTCCGGGCTTTTCAATAGCAACAGGCCGGGGATCAGCCCCAGTTGATGGCGAGGATTTCGTAGGCCTTCGAGCCGCCGGGCGCAACAACCTCGATGGAATCACCGACTTCCTTGCCGATCAGCGCGCGGGCAATCGGCGAGGAGATCGAGATCCGGCCCTGCTTCACGTCGGCTTCCTGGTCGCCGACAATCTGGTAGGTCTTGTTTTCTTCGGTGTCCTCGTCGATCAGCTTGACGGTGGCGCCAAACTTGATCTTGGATCCGGACATCTTCGACAGGTCGATGACTTCGGCGCGCGCGACGTAATCCTCGACTTCGCCGATCCGGCCTTCATTGTGGCTCTGGGCTTCCTTGGCCGCATGATATTCGGCGTTTTCCGAGAGGTCGCCATGGGCGCGCGCTTCGGAAATCGCTTCGATGATCCGCGGGCGCTCTTCCTGCTGACGCCACCGCAGTTCTTCCTGCAACTTGGCGAATCCGCTTTGAGTCATCGGTACTTTTTCGACCATTTCACTGTCCTTCATAGTCCATGCATGGCCCGCTCAGGCAGGCATCAGCACAAAAGAAAACGGTCACCGGAGCGTTAACCCCGGAACCGTCGGAAACATTTGAACAACGCTTATAGCAGATAGCGCGGTGCAAAAGCCAGATTAATCGGCGCTCGCCGCAAGTGCCGCAGCGTCTCTGCGGCGCTGCCCGCGAAGAAAGCGGAACAATTCACCGGTGGCTCCGTTCGGTCTTGGAGACGAAAGCCAGATGAAGCGGCCGTTTAAGGCTCGTGGATCAGGGCAGACAAGCGAGGACCAGATGATGCAGGAAAACAACCATCCACAGGAGCGATTGAAGCTTTACCGGCTGGTGCCGGTTGCCCGCGCCGGCGATCCGAATTGGGACAGTGCCGACAATCAGGGAGAGATCATCGTACGCGCGCTGTCGCCCGCCGACGCGCGGATCACGGCGGCAGAGGCGGAGCTTGATTTCACCGAGATCGATGCCAGCCCTGCAGAGGGCAATTCGACGCGCGATGCCAGCGCCTTCCGCAACGAGCGGCTGTATGCCGTGGTCGAAATGCTCGATCAAAACGGCGTGGCCGCCTCCGGCCCGCGCGGCGTGGTGGAAGGTATCGTGTCTGTCGGCACAATCAAGCCAACCCAGATTTCCTAAAGACAACCAATTTCAGAGACAAACAAGGAGAATGACCATGGCCGCACGGCCCAGCCCAGCCGCCACGACTGCGGAAAAGCAGCGTGATATCCAGGACCAGGTCGCCAAGGCCGATGCCGGGGACAAGGCACAAAAGCCGAAGGAATCGAAAGCCATGCAGGCGGGTGCGCGGGTCTATCCCGTCCCGCCCTTTCCCAAACAGCATCAGCCCAAGCCCGGCGCCGAACACAAGCTCGATCCGGCCCCGCTCTACGAGGCGCCCTATTACAAGGGGTCTGGAAAGCTTGAGGGCAAGGTGGCGTTGATCACCGGTGGCGATAGTGGCATCGGGCGTGCGGTTGCGGTTTTGTTTGCCCGCGAGGGCGCCGATGTCGCAATCCTGCATCTGGCCGAAGGCCGGGATGCCGACGATACCGTCAAGGCGATCGAGGCGGAAGGACGCAAGGCCATGACCTTCGCCGGCGATGTGAAAGACCGGGCGTTTTGCCAAAAGGCGGTTGCCGCCGTGGTCGAGGTGTTCGGAAAGCTCGATATCCTCGTCAACAATGCCGCCTTTCAGGTCCATACCGCCGATGTGCTGGATTTGACGGAAGAGCATTTCGACGAGACGCTGAAGACCAATCTCTATGGCTATTTCTTCATGGCGCAGGCGGCGGTGCCGCACATGAAGGAGGGTAGCGCGATCGTCAATACCGGGTCGATCACAGGGATCGACGGCAGCAAGCAGCTCCTGGATTATTCGATGACCAAGGGCGGCATTCATGCCTTCACCAAGGCCCTGTCGGCTCAGCTGATCGACAAGGGTATCCGCGTCAATGCCGTGGCGCCCGGTCCCGTGTGGACACCGCTCAATCCCTCCGACAAGGATGCGGATGATGTCGCAACGTTCGGAGCCGATACGCCGATGAAGCGGCCGGCCCAGCCGGAGGAGATTGCACCGGCCTATGTCTTCCTCGCCTCGCCGCAATGCTCCAGCTACATTACCGGCGAGATCCTGCCGATTATCGGCGGTTACTGACCGGCATTACGGCCCACCATCGACAGGATGGTCTGGTAAAGCTCGTCTTCGGCCTGACCGGCGGTGATATCGCCGGTCGCGGCAGCAAAGGAGAGGGACTCGGCCGCGCCGAGCATCCCCCAGAGACCGGCAGACGCGATCGTGCCGCTGCCGGAAAAGGGCGCAAGCGTTGCGCGGCATTTCTCGATGAACACCGTTTCATAGTCGCGCTTGACCTTTTCAAGCTCCGGCGAGCCCGCGAGAGCCGCGCTGATCCCCGGAATTTCGCGGCCCTGCTTGAGCACGCAGGCGACATAGGCGGATGCAATCACCTCCGCCTTGCCTTTGAGCGTGGGCTCGCTCTTGTCGAGGGCCTCCTCCATCAGCGCCGTCTGGCGAATGTCGTAATCCCTGTAGAGCGCGGCAAGCAGGCCAGCCCGTGTGGTGAAATGATCGTAGACCACGGGCTTGGTCACCCCGGCCTGTTCCGCCAGGTGCCCAAGCGTCAACGCTTCCGTTCCTTCGTCGCGGATGATCGTCCAGGCAACATCCAAAAGCTGGCGCTGCCGGTCATCGCGCGTCAGGCGGCGGCGTGTGGGCGGGGCTCTAGTTTCCATGCTTGACATCGCTATATACCAAAAGTAACTTACTAAAAGTATATAGCGAGCGGCTTTCGCCCGCAACTGCTGAACAGGAGTTTTCGACATGCATGCACTCATCGTTGTCGCCCATCCCGATCCAGAGTCGCTGACCCACAATGTCGCCCGGCATCTGGCCGAAGGGATCACACAGGCGGGCGAGGGACGTTCCTATGAGATCGCCGACCTCACCGACGAAGGTTTCGATCCGAGATTCCAGATGACCGATATCGCGTCGCATCGCGGCCGGGCGCCGATTGCGCCGCAAATTACGGCCGAACAAGCGAGGATCGACCGGGCCGATGCGCTTGTGCTGGTCTATCCCGTCTATTGGTGGGCAATGCCGGGACTTTTGAAGGGGTGGATCGACCGGGTCTTTTCCAATGGCTGGGCCTATGATGACAGCCAGGGCGACAAGGTCGTCAAGAAACTGCAGCACCTGAATGTCCATCTCGTCGGTATCGGCGGTGCCGACGCTCAGACCTATGCGCGGCGCGGTTACGATACCGCCATGAAGACGCAGATCGACCACGGCATTTTCGACTATTGCGGCGCGCCCGTCGTGACCTCAGAGCTTTTGCTGCAATCGGACGGCCCGGATGGGGCGCTGCATCTGCAGACAGCTGGCCGCATCGGCCGCGACGTTTTCAAGGACAGCGCGGGTGAAGCCAAGGCCAAAAATGTGTCCGCCGGCGCAAAATAGCGCTTTACCTCAACAGCGCTTGAGGTTGTAACAGTCGTGCTTTCTGACTGGAGACGAAAGCATGACGACTGACACGATCCCGCATAGAGACGAACTGGGAGACGAACTGGCGGGCGATATATCCGGCGTATTTGAAGGCGGCGCGGCATCGGCAGGGGGCGCTGAACTGGCTGGCGGATGGGGCGAGCTGATGCGGCCGCGCTATCTGGTCTCGACGATAACGCTGTGCCTGGGCGTCGCCCTGTTCGCCTTCAATGAGTTCTTCATCTCCACGGCCTTGCCGACGGCGGTGGAGGAACTTGGCGGCGCCTCCCTCCTGTCCTGGGCTTTCACCCTCTATCTGGTCTTTGCGATCATCGGCGGCCTTGTCTCTGCCAATCTCAAACAGCGGTTCGGCGCCCGCAACACGCTGCTTGCCGCAGCCGCCATCTTCGTTGCCGGCACCGTTCTTGCCACCTCCGCCACCGCAATGACCGAGGTTTTGGCCGGGCGGTTGCTGCAGGGTGCAGGCGAGGGCGTTGTCGCCGCCTTGTGCTACGCGCTGATCCCCGAACTTTTCCCGTCGCGCCTCGTGCCGAAAGTGTTTGGCGCGGAGGCGATCGTCTGGGCCATGGCGGCGTTTTCCGGACCTCTGGTCGCGGGCGGGCTGACCGAGCATTTCTCCTGGCGCGCCGCCTTCTTCGTCAGCATTCCCGCTGCCGCCATTTTCATCATCCTCGTTCTTGCCATCGTGCCGCGCGGCGTGGCCGGCGGGACCCAGGCGCCGGCCATTCCGTTCGCGCGCCTGATGGCCGCAGGCGCTGGCATCCTGATGATTTCGCTGTCGGGCGTTGCCGGTGGCATCCTGCCAATGTCGGCGCTCCTGGCCGGGGCGGCCGTGGTGCTGGTGACGGTGGTTTACCTCGACCGGCGCGCGCCCAACCCGGTTCTGCCAAGGGCCGCCTTCACCGCGAACAAGGCGCTTGGCACGGGATTATGGGTGATCCTGCTGATGCCGCTGTCGCAGGCGGCAGGCTCGGTCTTCCTCGTCTATAGCCTGCAGCATCTCTGGCATCTCGGCCCGACCGCAGCCGGTGCGCTCAGCGCCGTCATGGCGATATCCTGGAGCCTGTCTGCCATCGGCGTTGCGAGCCTCAGGTCGCTGGCATTGCGCAACCGCATCATGCTGGCAGGCCCGGTGCTGCTGACGATCGGGCTCGCCTTCGTGGTCATCGCCATCGGCACGGACATGATCTGGTTCATCCTGCCGGGGCAGGCGATGATCGGCGCCGGGTTCGGCATTTCCTGGGGCACGCTCAGCCAGCTGATGATGGACGTCTCCACCGACGGCGAACGCGACCGGACCTCGGCCATGCTGCCGACCCTGCAATCGGCCGGCTACGCCATCGGCGCCGCCGTCTTCGGCCTTGCCGCCAATGTCATGGGCTTCGGCGCCGCCGCACCGGCCGAAACCATGCGCCACGCCATGCTCGTGGTCTTCGGCAGCGGCTGCGTGGTCGCTGTCTTGGCCGTCGTCCTGGCGATGCGCACGGCGGGGTTGGCGCGGGCGCAGCAGCCGGTTTGATTTTGGGAAGTATGAAAAGAACGGCGCCCCTTGATCGGGCGCCCTCAGGCCGCTTCGTTCAACGTCTTTGGTGAAAGATGCTGGCGGGCGTCGAGCACTTCCATGCCGACAATATGGCCGTGCTCATCGTAATCCATGATGATACCGGCAGAAATCTCTTCGCTTTCCAGAATTGTCTCGCTGGAGAAACGGATATAGGCCGCGTTTGCCGCCGCATCATATTCGATCAAGGGTTTCATGCTGGCTTGATAGCTCCACGGTCCAGAAATGCCGATATTATACGGATTTCAAAGTCGTCTTCAACGCACGCAACCCGCATCATGCGCGAGCCGCGCTGAGGAACCGGGCCAAAACGCCGTTCCACCGCCGGATCTCGCGGATCCGGCGCCGTCCACAAGGGCGTGCGAGCAACAGTTTCCACCCAAGTTGCATCAAGCCCACGCTCCCGCATCACTGTCAAAGCATGTGCGGAAAAGCGTAGGGGCTTTTGCATTTCGTCTCAGAAATAGCTCTGCAGCGTGCGCACTTCCAAACTGCCGGCCTTGAGCGCCTTGATCGCGCGGGCTGCCGCTTCCGCGCCTGCCATCGTCGTATAATACGGCACTTTCTGCATCAGCGTCGCGCGGCGCAGCGATTTTGAGTCCGAGATCGCCTTGTTGCTGTCCGTCGTGTTGATGACGAGATGGACCTGGCGGTTGCGGATGGCGTCCTCGATATGCGGACGGCCTTCCTGGACCTTGTTGATCTTGATGGCCGTGATACCGTTTTCGCCAAGGAAACGGGCAGTGCCGCCGGTTGCCATGACTTTGAAGCCGATCTCGGTGAGGATTCTGATGGCGGGCAGGACCCGTTCCTTGTCCTCGTCGCGCACCGAAACGAAGACCGTGCCTTCGCGTGGCAGATCGACGCCGGCGCCAAGCTGGGCCTTGGCAAAGGCCAGCGCGAAATCGGTGTCGAGGCCGATGACTTCGCCGGTCGAGCGCATTTCCGGGCCGAGCAGGATATCGACGCCGGGGAAGCGGGCAAACGGGAAGACGGCTTCCTTGACGGCGATATGGTTGAGGTTGCGCGGATCCGGCTTCTTGCCATAGGCGGCGATGGCGTCGTCGAGCTTTTCACCGGCCATGATGCGGGCGGCGATCTTGGCGATCGGCGCGCCGATGGTCTTGGCGACGAAGGGCACGGTGCGCGAGGCGCGCGGGTTGACTTCGAGCACGTAGATCGTGCCGTCCTTGATGGCATATTGCACGTTCATCAGGCCGCCGACCTTCAAGGCCTTCGCCATCGCCTTGGTCTGGCGCTCCAGCTCGTCGACGATCTCGTCCGACAGCGTGTAGACCGGCAGCGAGCAGGCGCTGTCGCCGGAGTGAATGCCGGCTTCCTCGATATGCTCCATGATGCCGGAAACGAAGACGTTCTCGCCATCCGACAGGGCATCGACATCGACTTCGACGGCGTTGGTCAGATAGCTGTCGAACAGAAGCGGGTTCTTGCCGAGCAGGGTATTTATCTGGCCGGTCTTGTCGTTGGGATAGCGCTGCTTGATATCCTCGGGCACCAGTTCCGGCACCGTGTCGAGCAGGTAGGTCTGCAGCATCGATTCCGAATGGATGATCTGCATGGCGCGGCCGCCCAGAACATAGGACGGGCGCACGACCAGCGGGAAGCCGATTTCCGACGCCACGAGGCGGGCCTGTTCGACCGAATAGGCGATGCCGTTGTTCGGCTGGTTGAGGTCGAGCTTCATCAGAAGCTTCTGGAACCGGTCGCGGTCTTCGGCCAGATCGATCATATCCGGTGCTGTGCCGAGGATCGGAATGCCGTTCTTTTCCAAAGCTTCGGCCAGCTTCAGCGGCGTCTGGCCGCCGAACTGCACGATGACGCCGTGCAACTCGCCGTTTTCCTGTTCGGCCCGCAGGATCTCGATCACGTCTTCGGCCGTCAGCGGCTCGAAATAGAGCCGGTCGGACGTATCGTAATCGGTCGATACGGTTTCCGGGTTGCAGTTGATCATGATCGCTTCATAGCCGGCATCCTTCAGCGCGAAGGCGGCGTGGCAGCAGCAATAGTCGAACTCGATGCCCTGGCCGATGCGGTTGGGACCGCCGCCGAGGATGACGACTTTCTTGCGGCCGGAAATCTGGGCTTCCGAGCGGGCAGCGCCATTGAACGGCGTCTCGTAGGTCGAATACATATAGGCGGTCGGCGAGGCGAATTCGGCAGCGCAGGTGTCGATGCGCTTGAAGACCGGACGCACGTTGAGCCGGTTGCGCAGCTCGGCCACTTCCTTCGGGCGGCTCTTCGACAGCGTCGCAAGGCGGGCGTCGGAAAAGCCCATGGCCTTCAGCATGCGCAGGTTTTCGGCATCCTCGGGCAGGCCGTGCTCGCGCACCCGGGCTTCCATGTCGACGATCGCCTTGAACTGGGCGATGAACCACGGATCGATCTTGGAGCCGTCATGCACATCGGCTTCCGACATGCCCATGCGCAGCGCCTGGGCGACCATGCGCAGCCGGTCCGGCGTCGGCGTGCCGATGGCGGCGCGGATGGCATTGTGGTTGTCGCCGGAATCTTCAAGGCCGGGGATCTCGATCTCGTCGAGGCCGGTCAAGCCGGTTTCAAGGCCGCGCAGGGCTTTCTGCAGCGATTCGGCAAAGGTACGGCCGATCGCCATGACTTCGCCGACAGACTTCATCGCCGTCGTCAGCGTCGTGCCTGCGCCGGGGAATTTTTCAAAGGCAAAGCGCGGGATCTTGGTGACGACATAGTCGATCGAGGGTTCGAACGAGGCGGGCGTCGCGCCGCCGGTAATGTCGTTGTCGAGTTCGTCCAGCGTATAGCCGACGGCAAGCTTGGCGGCGATCTTGGCGATCGGAAAGCCGGTAGCCTTCGAGGCAAGCGCCGACGAGCGCGACACGCGCGGGTTCATCTCGATGACGACGAGGCGGCCATTCTCGGGATTGACGGCAAACTGCACGTTCGAGCCGCCGGTCTCGACGCCGATCTCGCGCAGAACCGCGATCGAGGCGTTGCGCATGATCTGGTATTCTTTGTCGGTCAGCGTCAGGGCAGGGGCGACCGTGATGCTGTCACCGGTATGCACGCCCATCGGATCGATGTTTTCGATCGAGCAGATGATGATGCAGTTGTCCGCGGTGTCGCGGACCACTTCCATCTCGTATTCCTTCCAGCCGAGCACCGATTCTTCGATCAGCACTTCCGTCGTCGGCGAGGCATCGAGGCCGGAATTGACGATCTCGAAGAATTCCGAGCGGTTATAGGCAATGCCGCCGCCGGTGCCGCCCATGGTGAAGGACGGGCGGATGATCGCAGGCAAACCAATGGTGTCGAGCGCCTGCGCGCCGATCGCCATGGCATGGCTCATATAGCGCTGCTTGCGGTCGGTCTCGCCGAGGTTCCAGGTGTTTTCCAGCGCGTCGAGCGCCTTGTCGAGGTCGGCGCCCGAAAGCTGTGCCTTCAGCTTGTCGCGCTCGGCAACGTGCAGCTTGCGATCGACATCCTTGATTTCGGTGGCGTTGGCGAGCAGCGATTTCGGGGTTTCGAGCCCGATGCGCGACATGGCCTCGCGAAACAGCGCACGGTCTTCGGCCATGTCGATGGCTTCCGGCTTGGCGCCGATCATTTCGACATTGTAGCGGTCGAGCACACCCATGCGCTTCAGGGAAAGTGCGGTGTTGAGCGCGGTCTGGCCGCCCATGGTGGGCAAAAGCGCGTCCGGGCGTTCCTTGGCGATGATCTTGGCGACGACCTCCGGCGTGATCGGCTCGACATAGGTCGCGTCCGCCATGTCGGGGTCGGTCATGATCGTGGCGGGGTTGGAGTTGACCAGGATGACCCGGTAACCTTCTTCCTTCAGCGCCTTGCACGCTTGCGTCCCGGAATAATCGAATTCGCAGGCCTGGCCGATGACGATCGGTCCCGCACCGATGATGAGGATCGATTTGATGTCTTGGCGCTTTGGCATGGTCTCTATCCGCTTTTTCCGGCTGCGCAAAAAACCGGCCAGGGTGGGAGATCACCGGTCGGGGCGCGCAGGCTTGGTCTTTTCAGGCTAGAAGCGGCTTATAGGGAAATGTGGCCCGTAGCGAAACCCCGAAAATTATGGAATCGACAGGAAAATGACCGGCGAAAAGGCCGTGATACCTGTGAAACAGGGCCTGTTCCCGGCTGCGCCCGCAGGCATGCCGGAAAACACCCGATTCGAGGCCTCCCTGATCCTGCGACGGACTAGCCGCCGGATGCCATCACCAGCACCTTCACTTCTCCTGCCGCCGGTGGATTGCGGATCACGTCAGGCGCTTCCTCCAGCGTGATTTTCCGGGAGATCAGCTTTTCCACATTGATGATGCCGGAGGCGACGAGGTCGGCGGCGCGGCGGTGGGTGAAGGGGTTGATGAAGGAGCCGAGAACCCTGAGTTCCCGGAAGAGAATATCGAACGGCTCGATCCGCACCGTTTCGCCCTGTGCCATCACGCCGAGGATCACCACGGTGCCGCCGGCCTTGGCAAGCCGGGTCGATTGCTCGACCGTTGCGGCAACCCCGGCGCATTCGATCACCACATCGACGCCGCCGGGAACAAGGCCGTCCGGCCCGGTGATCGCAGCGATGAGATCGCGCTCCGAGGGATCGATGCTGGCGGTCGCGCCCAGTTCTTCCGCCAGCTTGCGCTTGGCTTCCTGGCGGGTCGAAAGGATGACAGTAGTGGCGCCGGCAAGCTTCGCCAGCTGCACCGTCAACAGCCCGATGACGCCGCCGCCGAGCACGACCACGGAGGCGCCGGCCTTGATCTCGGCCATGTCAATGCCGTGCAGGCAGCAGGCGAGCGGCTCGCAGAAGGCACCGTGCGCCGCCGGCATATCCAGCGGGATCTCGAAGGCCTGTTTCTGCGGCACGATGACATAATCGGCAAAGCCGCCATCGCGGCTGATGCCGATGGCCTTCAGGTTGCGGCAGAGATTGATCCTGCCTGCCTGGCATTGCGGGCAGCGGCCACAGGAAATATTGGGATCGCCGGTGATGCGGGCGCCAAGCTTGAAGCCCTTCACGTCGGCGCCCACGGCCTCGACGATGCCGCAGAATTCGTGGCCGAGCGTCACGGGCGGCGTCGAGGGAAATTCGCCGTGCAGCAGATGGCGGTCGGTGCCGCAGATGCCGCAGGCTTCCACGCGCACCAGGAGGTCGTCCGGCCCCGGAACGGGCGTCTCGATCTCGCGCACGAAGAGATTGCCGATCGATTCCAGGCGCATGGCTTTCATAGTCCCGTTCCTCCCAAAACAATGGACGGCATACTGGCATGCGCCGCCGCCCGCTGCCAACGCTTTGCCGGAATTTTAGCAACCGAAAAACTTTGTCGTTTTGCACTTGTACAAAATCGCATCTGGCGCGTTATATGAACTTGCAAAGGCATGATAGCCGCAGCGGCTAAGACGGGGAGAACATCATGGAATGGAAGGGCCGGCGCCAATCGGGCAATGTCGAGGACGCACGCGGATCGGGTCCGGTGCGGGGCGGCATGGGCGGCAATCCGTTTGGCAGGGGCGGTGGTTTCCGCCTTCCCACCGGCGGCGGCCGTGGCGGCGGCATGAGCATCGGCACCATCATCTTCCTCGTCGTCATCTATTTCGTCCTGAAGATGATGGGCATCGATATGTTGCAGGTGCTCGATGGCGGCGGCCAATCGACCGGCCAGTCCGGCTATGAACAGTCGCAATCGCCGGCGCCGCAGGGGTCTGCCGCCGAGGAAGAGACCAAGGCTTTCGTCTCCACCGTGCTCGCCGAAACAGAAGACACCTGGAACGGCATCTTCCAGGCGAATGGTGAGACCTATGTCGAGCCCAAGCTTGTCCTCTTCCGCGATGGCATCAATTCGGCCTGCGGTTCGGCGTCGTCGGCGAGCGGCCCGTTCTACTGCCCGGGCGACCAGAAGGTCTATCTCGACATGGCCTTCTTCGATGAACTGTCGCAGAAATTCAACGCGTCCGGCGATTTCGCCGAGGCCTATGTGATTGCCCACGAAGTCGGCCATCACGTCCAGAACCTGCTTGGCATTCTGCCGAAGGTGAATGAGCAGCGCCAGCGCATGAGCGAGGCCGATTCCAACCAGATGTCGGTGCGGGTAGAACTGCAGGCGGATTGCTTTGCCGGCATCTGGGGCAAATATACCCAGCAGAAGGGCCTGCTTGAGCAGGGCGACCTGGAAGAGGCGCTGAATGCCGCGACCCAGATCGGCGACGATACGCTGCAGAAGCGCACCCAGGGCTATGTCGTGCCGGAAAGCTTCAACCACGGCACCTCGGCGCAGCGCGCCACCTGGTTCAAGCGCGGCTTCGACAGCGGCAAGCTGGATGCCTGCGATACGTTCAACAGCAATATCTGAAGGACTGAAGGCGCGTCCCTGATCGGGCGCGCCGTCATTTCCTATCCGGTCTCAAAAAGTTCAATCTCAAAAAGTTGAACCCGCCCGCCAATCGCAAATGCTGCGGGATACCCTATATCTCTTCTATCAAGCGGATGCTGCCGGACATGCCGGACGCCAGCGAAGGAGAAGAGCATGCGGAAAATCCTCACCCTGACAGTCACCGCTGCAGCGCTTGCCCTGTCTGCGGCAGCGCCGGTGGCGGCGAACGAAACGCTCAGCACCATTCTGTTCGGTCATCCCTTGGAGCCAGGCTTCGCCATCGTCTGGATCCCGGTCAGCGACCACGACGACAAGCGGGCGGCCAATTACCGGAATCCATCCGCAGAAACCCGCGCACAGGCGCAAGCCGAAATCGCCTCCAATCCCGGCATCAGAGCGACGTTGGAGCGGCGCAATATCCAGCCGCACAATGTTCTTGCCATCCAGACCGCGCTGAATGGCGGCAAGATCATTTACGCACGTTGACCACCCGCCGCCTGCGGTGCATCCGCCTGCAGCCGCCTGAAGGAGAAAGACATTGAAAAAGCTCATTACGTTCGTTCTCGCTGCGGCCCTTCTGGCACCCCTTGGTGCGGGTCTTACGTCCGCACCCGCCTTTGCCCAGAAGGCGCTGTCCAGCCGCCAGGCCGCCCATCCGGGGATCACGGTGGTGATTGTCGGCGACTTCTACGACCCCGACAATTCCTGGCACATACCGCGCAAGTACCGCGATCCATCGCCACAAACCTTTGCCGAGGGTCAGGAAGAAATCCGCAACACGCCCGGTATCCGCGCCATCCTGCAGCGGCGCGGCATTCCCGCGCGCAACGTCAACGGCGTCCAGACCGCCTTGAACGGCGGCAAGATCGTTTACGTGAGGTGATCAGCGCCCCGCTGCGCAGTATCCCGGCGTGTCTTGAGACCATCTCCACGCCGGGTAATCCCTGCTTGAATCCCACCATTCTCTTGTGACCTTCTCCTTGAGTTTAACCAGAGGTCTTTGGGTTACCAGCAACGCCGCGCCGGCACGTCAAAAAATGATTTTTCGAGAGCTTGGCCTGCCTTCCTCGTTATGAGGAGCGGAGCGCCAGATCCCGAACCCTTCAATCTTCGCGGCGGCTGTCATCGTTCTTCGCCGCTCATCAATGTTCCCGAACCAATCATCAAGAACATTGAAATGTTCACGTATTGTTTCGGCTAAAATTTTCCGGTACAGACGATTTGCCTGTCATGTTCGCGTTCTGTATCCGCGTGCCGCCGGATGCCCAATGAGGTTTGTTCGATGATCGATCCGAAGTCAGCGCGGCGTGGCCTGTCTCTGGTTTTTCTCATCCTGTTCCTCGATATTATGGGCATCGCCATCATCGTGCCGGTGCTGCCAGCCTATCTGGAGGAGTTGACCGGCGACACGATCAGCCAGGCGGCGGTCGATGGCGGCTGGCTGCTTCTCGTCTATTCCGGCATGCAGTTCCTCTTCGCGCCGCTGATCGGCAATCTGTCCGACCGTTTCGGCCGCCGTCCGGTCCTGCTCGCCTCCGTGCTGACCTTCGCGCTCGACAATCTGATCTGTGCGCTGGCGACGACCTACTGGATGCTGTTTGTCGGGCGCGTGCTGGCCGGCATCAGCGGCGCCAGTTTTTCCACCGCCGCCGCCTATATTGCCGATGTCAGCGACGATACGAACCGGGCCAAGAATTTCGGCCTGATCGGCATCGCCTTTGGCACGGGTTTTGCGCTCGGGCCTGTTCTCGGCGGCCTGCTCGGCGAATTCGGGCCGCGCATTCCGTTTTACGGCGCTGCGGCCCTGTCCTTCGTCAATTTCGTTCTCGCCTGGTTCCTGTTGCCCGAAACGCTGGAAAGCCACAACCGCCGCCGGTTCGAATTGAAGCGCGCCAATCCGCTGGGCGCGATCCGGCAGATGCGCAATTATCCCGGCATCGGCTGGGTTCTCCTCGTCTTCTTCCTGTTCTGGCAGGCGCATGCGGTTTATCCCGCCGTCTGGTCGTTCGTCGGCGCCTATCGTTACGGCTGGAGCGAGGGACAGATCGGCCTGTCGCTCGGCGTCTTCGGGATCTGCGGCGCCCTGGTGATGGGCTTTGTCCTGCCCAAGATCATTCCGCGCTTGGGCGAATGGAAGACCGGCGCCGTCGGGCTTATCTTCACCGGGCTCGGGCTTGCCGGTTATGCCCTGGCCGTGCAGGGCTGGATGATCTATGCCGTCATCATCGTCACCTGTCTGGAGGCGCTCGCCGATCCGCCGCTGCGCAGCATCGCCTCGGCCAAGGTTCCGCCCTCGGCGCAAGGCGAGTTGCAGGGCGCCCTGTCGAGCATTTCGAGCTTCACGACGATCCTTGGACCGCTGATGTTCGCGCAGATCTTCAGTATTTTCACCGCACCGCAAGCCCCCGTCACCTTCGCCGGAGCGCCCTATATTCTCGGCGCCGTCTTCGTTGCCCTCGCCATCGCCGTCTATATTCTGAAGGTCCAGCCGGCTCCGGCTGCCGTTGATGGTGATCGCGTTGCCTCACAAGCGAATTGATAGGGTCTCGCATTTCAGTGCAAAAAACGATCAAGTTTTGTGATGTTTCGATGAAAAAATAAGCAGGCTTGCCGTTCTGGCTGGCGCTTTTCAATCGGGTGTTCTATTTCCCAATCTTCCGTCTTGCGGCCCATACCGGTAGCGACGAAGCCAAAGGCCTTTCCTCACCATGCTGACTTCAACCCCTGTCGATACGGGCGTCCGCACCGATAATTCCTGGCCGGCACATTACCGCGCCACCATCGCGCTCGGGCTGCCCTTCGTCGGCGCCCAGCTGGCGCAGTTCGCCATCCATGCCACCGACGTGCTGATGGTTGGCCGCCTCGGCACGACCGAGCTTGCGGCGATGGTTCTGGCCGCGCAGATGTTTTTCACCATCTTCATTTTCGGCTCGGGCTTTGCCAATGCCGTCGTGCCGATCGTGGCGCAGGCCGAAGGCCGGGGTGACCGCGTCGCCGTGCGCCGGGCCGTGCGCATGGGCATGTGGGCGGTGCTCGGCTATGGCGTCATCATGGCGCCGGTCCTGTGGCAGGCCGAACATGTTCTGCTGCTGCTTGGCCAGAAGCCGGAGGTCGCCACGCTTGCCGGACATTATCTGAATGTCGCCCTGTGGGGCATGTTCCCGGCGCTGCTGTTCATGGTGCTGCGCGGCTTTTTGAGCTCGCTCGAGCGTGCCGGCATCATCCTCTATGTGACGATCATCGTGTTGCTCGCCAATGCGGCACTTTGCTATGTGTTCATCTATGGTCATTTCGGCGCGCCGGCGCTTGGCATCGTCGGTGCCGGTATTTCGGCGCTGATCGTCAATACGCTGAGCTTTGTCCTGCTTTACATCTATATCCAGGCGCAGCCGCTGACCCGGTCCTACGAGATTTTCGTGCGCTTCTGGCGGCCGGACTGGCCGGTGCTGAAGGAGGTCGTCAAGCTCGGCCTGCCGATCGCCGTTACCATCCTGGCCGAGGTCAGCCTGTTTACCGTCGCCTCGCTGCTGATGGGGATGATCGGCACTGTCGAGCTTGCCGCCCATGGCATTGCGCTGCAGTTTGCCTCGGTCGCCTTCATGGTGCCGCTCGGCCTGGCGCAGGTTGCGACCGTCCGCATCGGCCTTGCCCATGGCCGCCGCGACGCCGAGGGCATCAAGCGGGCGGCGATTGCCGTTTTCGTCATCGGTTGCGGTTTCGCCGTCATCGGCAGCCTGGTTTTTGCGATATTTTCGCATGAGCTGGCCGCGATGTATCTCGATACGAGACGCCCGGATGCGGCCCAGGTTCTTGCCTATGCCGGTCCGCTGATCGTCATTGCCGGTGCGTTCCAGCTGGTCGATGGCGTCCAGGCGCTGGCCGCCGGCATGCTGCGCGGCCTGAAGGACACGACCGTGCCGATGGTTCTGGCGCTGGTCTCCTATTGGGCGATCGGCTTTGTCGCCGCCTATTTTCTGGCCTTCCATTTCGGCTTCGGCGGTGTCGGCGTCTGGTATGGCTTCGTGCTCGGCCTTGCCGCCGCCAGCATCTCGCTCACCTGGCGCTTCTTCATCTTCCTGTCGCGGGAGCGCAAGCTTCTGGCGGCCAAATAGGGTGAAACATGGAGATGGATATGCCGGACAATGAATTGAACTTTCAGCCGGAGTTGACCGGTGAAACGCTGTATCTGCGTCCTTTGAAGGCCGGGGATTTCGACGGGCTTTTTACCGCTGGCAGCGATCCGGCGGTTTGGGCTGGGCACCCGGCCAAAGAGCGTTACAAGCCCGAAATCTTTCGCCAATATTTCGATGCCCAGATGGCCAGCAAGAGCACGCTGGTCTTCATCGAGCGGGAGACCGGGAAACTGATTGGCTGCTCGCGCTACTATGTGGCGCCGGACCAGCCGCAGGCTGTCGCGATCGGTTTCACCTTCCTCAACAATGCGTATTGGGGTGGCACCACCAATTTCGAGATCAAGCGTCTGATGCTCGATCACGCCTTTGAAAGTGTCGATGACGTGTGGTTCCATATCGATCCCACCAATATCCGCTCGCAAAAGGCGACCGCCAAACTCGGGGCGGTGCATGCCTATGATGCGGTGCTGGATATTTCCGGTTCACCGGTGAACTGGATGTGCTTCCGCTTGACCCGGCATGCCTGGGCCAACGTCAGATCCGCACACCGGCGCTGACCGGGAATCCTTTCCTGCCGCGCAAGGAAGAGCAAATGGACACTGGGCGGATCATTTTTTTGAACGGCACGTCGAGCAGCGGCAAGACGACGCTGGCCGCTTCTCTTCGCGAAGCGCTTGACGCGCCGTTCTGCTTCTATGCGTCGGACCAGCTGGCCGATGCCGGATTTCGGACGATTAAACGCCGCGTCCGGCACGATTCCGCCTCGGGCGAACGCCAAAGGTTCTTTGACAGTTTTTCACCGCTCCATCGCTGTATTCGCGCAAGCGGGAAACGACCTGATCGTCGAACACATTATCGAAGAACAGAGCTGGGCGGACCAGCTGAACATCCTGTTGGGTGATCTCGACGTGTTCCGGATCGGCGTGCATGCGCCGATCGAAGAGATCGAACGGCGGGAGAGGGATCGCGGCAACCGGCAGATCGGCGAAGCCCGCTATCACCTGAAAACCCATGGCTTCTGCATATATGATCTCGAAGTCGATACCAGCGAACCGATCGATCAGTTGGCTGACCGCATTATCGCGGCATGGACCCATCGCAGGGCGCCAAATCGCGCCTGACGTGTGTGGCGGCAGGAAGCGTTCCGCTGTTTTGAAAGCCCTGATGCAAAAGCCCCGGTACTCCGTTGGGAGACCAGGGCTTTTGGCATGTCACGATGGTGACGATCAGCGTTCGGCCAGCGCCGGTTCGCCCTTCTTCTCGCGCACCAGATTGATGAAGCGGCGGAAGAGATAGTGGCTGTCCTGCGGGCCCGGCGAGGCTTCCGGGTGATGCTGGACCGAAAACACCGGCTTGCCGGTGAGGCGCAGGCCGCAATTGGTGCCGTCAAACAGGGAAATATGAGTCTCTTCAACGCCTTCCGGCAGGGACTTCGAATCCACCGCGAAGCCGTGGTTCATCGAGACGATCTCGACCTTGCCCGTCGTGTGGTCCTTGACCGGATGGTTGGCGCCGTGATGGCCCTGGTGCATCTTTTCGGTGGTGGCGCCCAGCGCCAGGCCGAGCATCTGGTGGCCAAGGCAGATGCCAAACAGCGGGATATCGCTCTTGATCAGTTCCTGGATGACCGGAACCGCATATTCGCCGGTGGCCGCTGGGTCGCCCGGACCGTTGGACAGGAAGATGCCGTCGGGCTTTTGCGCCAGAACATCCTCGGCTGAAGTCGTTGCCGGCATGACGGTGACCTTGCAGCCAAGGCCCGTGAACAGGCGCAGGATGTTGCGCTTGACGCCATAGTCGAGCGCCACGACATGATGTGTGGTGTCGGCGTCCGCCAGTTCGTCATAGCCTTCGTTCCACACCCAGGGCTTTTCGCTCCAGCGCGAGGTCTGGCCGGAAGAAGCGACCTTGGCAAGGTCGAGACCTTCAAGGCCGCTCCAGGCCTTGGCTTCCGCCTTCAGCGCCTCGATATCGAAAACGCCGTTCGGGTCGTGGGCGATCACCGCGTTCGGCGCGCCGTTCTCGCGGATCCAGGCGGTCAGCGCGCGGGTGTCGATGCCGCACATGCCGATGATGCCACGGGCTTTCAGCCAGGTGTCGAGGTCCTTTTCGGCGCGGTAGCTGGACGGGTCGGTGATATCGGCCTTGAAGATGACGCCGACCGCGCCGTGGCGGGCAGCCGGCGTCAGGTCTTCGATATCCTCGTCATTGGCGCCGATATTGCCGATATGCGGGAAGGTGAAGGTGACGATCTGGCCGAGATAGGAGGGGTCGGTCATGATCTCCTGGTAGCCGGTCAGCGCGGTGTTGAACACCACTTCGGCCTGTACCTTGCCGGTGGCGCCGATGCCCTTGCCTTCGATCACGGTGCCGTCGGCCAAAACGAGGAGGGCGGTGGGTTTTGCTGATGTCCAGGGGGCTGTCGCGGTCATTGTCTTCATCCCGTTCAGGCGGCGCGGCGCGGACACTCCTCAGGGGAATGCCGCCCGGCCGTTATGGTTCGCAGGCGGGCAGATGCGGGCGATGGGCGCGCGCTGTCAGGCCTGGTCACGATGTTGGTGCAGGTGACGGTCAATAACTGGAGCATCCGGCAAGGTCAATCTTGAAGACAGGCCGATCGGGCTTTTCCTGCGGCTTTTACCGCGAATTATCGCATTTCGTTTGCTCCGGCTCGTGCCGCTGGTTTAAGAAACGCCATCAAACAGGAGTAAGACAATCATGCGCGATCAACTCGCTGCCGCCCTCAAGGATGCGATGAAATCGAAGGATGCGCCACGCCTTTCCACCATCCGTCTCATCCAGTCGGAGATCAAGACCCGCGATATCGCCAATCGGGGTGCCGGCAAAGGCGACGCCAGCGACGACGAAATCCTGCAGATCATGGCCAAGATGGTCAAGCAGCGCGAGGAATCAGCCAAGATCTACGAGGACAATGCCCGCCCGGAACTGGCCGCCAAGGAACGTGCCGAAATCGTCGTGGTGCAGGATTTCATGCCCAAGCAGCTCAGCGAAGCGGAGGTCCGCGCCAATGTCGCTGCCGCGATCACGGAAGCCGGCGCCAGCGGGCTTAAAGACATGGGCAAGGTCATGGCGGTGCTGAAAGAGCGCCATGCCGGCCAGATGGATTTCGCCAAGGCCTCGGCAGTGCTCAAGGAACTGCTGACAGCTGCCTGACCGCTGATTTCGCCTGCCGTATTTTCCGGCGCGGTCTGCGCATGAAAGGCCGCGTCGATGATCGCAAATTTTTCCGCATGGCAGTGCCGCTATCCGTTCTTGCGGTTCTTCTGCTCGGTCATGAAATGCCGCAGCACCGCGTTCATGCGGGTCTGATAGCCCTTGCCGCTCTTCTTGAAGAAATCGATGACGTCCTCGTCGAGCCGGATCGAAACGGCCTTCTTCGGGGTCGGGTAGACGATCGTGGCCTTCGACCAGTCGACATCCATGAATTCTGCCCAGTCGGGATCGTCCCGCATGGCCGCCATAATGTCCTCATCCGTCATGGCGGCGACGCGCGCCCAATCGGTCAGTGTTTTTTCGCCACGCGCCCGCTTTTCGAGTATTTCATCGAGGGAAATTCTGGTGATAGATTCTTTGCTCATTTTTATGTGCCGGCCGGGCGGAGATGATCCTGCAAATTTCCCCTCGCATCGTGTAGACGACAGTGATGATGCGGTTGGTCTCTGGGCAGATCGCCAACGTCCGGACTTCTCCGTTTCTGATGGTTTGAAACTCGATCCTGAATTCTTGCAGAGCGAGCACGGCATCTTCAAAGTCGATGCCGTGCTTTGCCATATTGCCGAGCCGCTTTTGGTTATCCCACTCAAAAAACGCCAACGGTTGTGGGTCCAACATGAAAATGCTTACCACCGTAATCAGACCCTTTATACCAATACAGATTGTATATACAGAAAAGAAACCCGTCAACCTGTGAATTGCGGGTATGATCTGTCCACTCTGTAGCGTGGGCGCGGTTTGCCGCCTATATGAAAGCCAGCCCAGAGGTATTCATGCGATTTTCCAACTCTTTCCTTGACGAGATCCGCGACCGCGTTCCCATTTCGGACGTGATCGGCAAACGCGTCACCTGGGATCGCAAGAAAACCAACGCCTCGCGCGGCGACTATTGGGCCTGCTGCCCGTTTCACGGCGAGAAGTCGCCGAGCTTCCATTGCGAGGACCGCAAGGGCCGTTACCATTGCTTCGGCTGCGGCGTGTCGGGCGATCATTTCCGGTTCCTCACCGATCTCGACGGCATGGCCTTTCCCGAAGCTGTGCAGCAGATCGCCGATCTCGCCGGCATCGCCATGCCGCAGCCGGATGCTGAGGCGGAAAAGCGCGACCGCCAGCGCATCGGCCTCCAGGACGTCATGGAAGTGGCGACGCAGTTCTTCCAGGATCAGTTGCAGACTGCAAACGGCGCCAAGGCGCGCGCTTACTTGCGCGACCGGGGTCTGACCGGCCGCACGATCGAGACGTTCCGGCTGGGTTATGCGCCGGAAAGCCGCAATGCGCTGAAGGAGTTTCTGGCCGGAAAGGGTGTGCCGAAGGATCAGATCGAGGCCTGCGGCCTGGTCGTTCACGGTGCCGATATTCCCGTCTCCTACGACCGGTTCCGTGATCGCATCATGTTCCCGATCCTGTCGTCGCGCGAAAAGGTCATCGCCTTTGGCGGCCGCGCCATGTCGCCGGATGCACCGGCCAAGTACCTCAATTCCAACGAGACCGAGCTCTTCCACAAGGGCAACGTGCTCTACAATTTTTCACGCGCCCGCAAGGCGATGTCCGGTACTGGCCGCGATGGCAAAGCCGCGCAAAGCGAAAATGCTGCAGGCACCATCATTGCCGTCGAAGGCTATATGGACGTGATTGCGCTGCATCAGGCCGGCATCGAAAATGCCGTGGCGCCGCTTGGGACCGCGCTCACCGAAAACCAGATGGCGCTATTATGGAAGCTCACACCACAGCCGGTGCTCTGCTTCGATGGTGATGGCGCCGGTATCCGTGCGGCCAACCGCGCCGTCGATCTGGCGCTGCCGCATCTGAAACCCGGCTTTTCCGTCCGCTTCGCCATGCTGCCGGATGGCAAGGATCCCGACGATCTCGTGCGCAACGAGGGCAGGGCGCCGTTCGACAAGGTGATGGCATCGGCCCGCTCGCTGTCGGAAATGGTCTGGCTGCGCGAGGCTCAGGCAGGGTCGTTCGATACGCCCGAAAGCCGCGCCCAGCTGGAAGCGACCCTGAAACAGGTGGTGTCGGTCATATCGGACGAAAATGTCCGCCGCCATTATGGCCAGGATGTCCGCGACCGGCTGAACCAGTTTTTCCAAGTGGCATCCCGCCAGCATAACGGCCAGCGCGGCGGCTTCGACCGCAACCAGCGGCAGGGCGCAAACCGCGGGGGTGGCCAGGGCCGCGGTGCACAGCAGGGCGGCCGCATGCAGGAACGCTCGGGCATTTCCGACCGGCTTGCGCGCTCGTCACTGGTCAGCGGCCATCAGGCCCTGCCGCCCTTGCGCGAAAGCGTGCTGGCGCTGACCATCGTCAATCATCCGCAATTGCTGTTTGAAGAATATGACGAGATTTCCGCCATCGAATACGACAATCGCGATCTGCAGCGCTTCTGGTCGTCGGTGCTCAACGCCGCCGCCGCCAAAGGCCCGCGCCTGTCGCGCGAAATCCTCATCGAGCAACTGGAGGCCGAAGGCTTCGATACGATGCTGAAATCGCTCGACCAGCAGATCCGCTTTGCCCGCCTGTGGACCGCAACCACGGCCGCCGCACCCGAGGATGCCCGCGAGGGCTACCTGCAGGCACTCGCCCTGCATCAGCGCACCAAGGCGCTCCTGTGGCAACGCCGCGAACTGGAAAGCGAACTCGCCTACGCCACCGAAGAAGGCGACGACGACACCGTCAGCCAGATCCTGCGCAATCTGCAGGAAGTCCAGCTGGAAGTCACCCGGCTCGAAAACCAGGAAGCGATCATCGATGGTTTTGGCGTGCTGTCGGGGCGTGTGAAGGGGCCTGCGGGGAAGTAGCGGCAGCGACAGGGTTCGAGATGACCCGGCAGGCTGCGCATTTTATCTAAGGATGGGTGCCGCTGATCCGGATCACCGCTGGAAACGTGGCAAAACCCTCGCCCCCATCCCCGCACCTGTGCCATAGTCGGCTTCCCCCATGAAAGCGATTCCATGCCGCAGACCCAGAACCGTATCGATCCGATGTTTGACGCTGACGGCGTGCAAAATCCGTTATCCGTGCTGAAAAGGGTCTATGGTTATCCTGCCTTTCGCGGCAAGCAGGCGGCGGTCGTGGAGCGCGTGGTGTCGGGCGGCGATGCCGTGGTGCTGTTTCCGACGGGGGCCGGTAAATCGCTCTGCTTCCAGATCCCGGCGCTCTGCCGCGATGGCGTCGGCATTGTCGTATCGCCGCTGATCGCGCTGATGCGCGATCAGGTGGAAGCGCTGAAGCAGCTGGGGGTGCGGGCGGCTGCGCTCAATTCCTCGCTGTCGCGCGAGGAATTTCTCGATGTGCGCCGCGCCATCGCCAATGGCGGGCTCGATCTTCTCTATGTGACGCCGGAGCGCATCGTGACGCCCGCCTTCAAGGAGATGATCGGCTCTGCGAAGATTTCGCTGTTTGCCATCGACGAGGCGCATTGCGTCTCGCAATGGGGCCATGATTTTCGCCCGGAATACCGGGAATTGGGGCAGCTTGGCGACCATTATCCCGGCGTGCCGCGCATGGCGCTGACGGCCACGGCCGATCCGCACACGCGCGAAGACATTATCGACAAGCTCGGCCTGCGCTCCGCCGAAGTCTTCACCACCTCGTTCGACCGGCCCAACATCGCCTATGAAATCGTCGAGCGCGACCAACCGCGCCAGCAGCTCCTCCGCTTCCTGTCGCGCCATACCGGTTCCAGCGGCATCGTCTATTGCCTGTCGCGCGCCAAGGTCGAGGACACGGCCGAATGGCTGAACGGGCAGGGGATCCGCGCGCTCGCCTATCATGCCGGCATGGACCGCGCCGTGCGCGATGCCAATCAGGATGCCTTCCTCAAGGAAGAGGATCTTTGCCTGGTAGCGACCGTCGCTTTCGGCATGGGGATTGACAAGCCGAACGTGCGCTATGTCGCCCATCTCGATCTGCCGGGTTCGGTCGAGGCCTATTATCAGGAAACCGGCCGTGCCGGACGCGACGGGCTGCCATCGGACGTGTGGATGGCCTATGGCATGGCCGATGTCATCCAGCGCGGCCGGATGATCGATGGCGGCACATCCGGCGACGATATCAAGCGGGTCGAGCGCGCCAAGCTGAATGCACTTCTGGCCATCTGCGAAACCCCCGGCTGCCGCCGGCAATCGATCCTTGCGCATTTCGGCGAAGCGCATGGCGGGCAGTGCGGCAATTGCGATACCTGCATCAATCCGGTGGAAACCTGGGACGGAACAGATGCGGCGATCAAGGCGCTGGCGGCGATCTACCGCACCGGCGAGCGGTTCGGCACCGGCCATCTGATCGATGTGCTGCTTGGCACTGAAAACGAAAAGACCGAACGCTTCGGCCATAGCAAGATGCCGGTCTTCGGGGCCGGCAAGGATATCGCCTCGAAAACCTGGCAGTCAGTCTATCGCCAGCTTCTCGCCGCCGGTCTGATCAGCGTCGATCACGACGCGTTCGGCGCGCTGAAGCTGGAGCCGGAAGCGCGCGCCGTCTTCAAGCGCGAGCGCGAGGTCCGCTTCCGCAAGGACCGCCCGGTTTCAGGCAAGGGCAGGGGCAAGAATGCCCGGCAATCGGCCGCATCGGGCGCCAGGTCGGCTTTGGCGGGTTCCGATGCGGAGCTGTTCGAGGCCTTGCGCCGGGCCCGCTCCGGCATCGCCAAGGAACTCGGCGTGCCGCCGTATGTCGTCTTCCCCGACACCACCCTCATCGCCTTCGCCACCGCCCGCCCACAGGATCACGACGCACTTCTCGGCATTTCCGGTGTCGGCCAGTCGAAACTCGAGCGTTACGGCGACGCGTTCCTGGATGTCATCCGGGGATTTGATTGACCTCGGTTTTTTCTTCTCCCGAGAGAAAAGATGGCCAGAAGCGCGGATGAGGGCCTCTTCTCTTCTCCCCGGCGGGGAGAAGGTGCCCGAAGGGCGGATGAGGGGGCGGTACGCTCAGAATGTGCCGAACCGCCCCCTCATCGCCTCGCATGCGCTCGGCACTTCTCCCCGCGGGGAACCGTTGCAAAATTCTGTGGTTGTGATTCTCTGTCGTTACGAGCAGCGGAGATGGTGCG
>NZ_LMFB01000018.1 GCF_001426685.1 Rhizobium sp. Root483D2
AACGGCAAAAGTGTCAGGGATGTCTCCGAACACATGTCAACTATGTCTCAAGGCCATACAACAGAGGCGAGGATGACGGAGGGTGGGGAGGTTTCATCGCGCCGTAGGTGCTCACGCATGGCGGTGAGCGCCGCATTGTCTAATGGCGCATGGCAAGCACAGGGGCTTCGGCGACGAGGGCTACTTTAAGCTTTTCCAGGGCGCGGGTTTCGATCTGGCGGACGCGTTCCTTGGAGATGCCGAGGTCGGCGCCGAGTTCTTCGAGCGTGGCGCTGTCTTCGCAGAGGCGCCTGGCGCTGATGATCTTCATCTCGCGCTCGTTGAGCTGGCAAAGCGCGTGGCTGAGCCAGGTGCGGCGGCGCTCGCTGTCGATCATGTCGGAGACCTGCTCGTCGGGCAGGGGAGCGTCGCAGGCGAGAAGGTCGAGGCGCTCGCCGCCGTCTGATTCGCCCGAGGAGGAGATCGGCGCCTGCAGTGATGCGTCATTGCCGGAGAGGCGCGCGTCCATGGTCTGCACATCAGCAAGGCTGACGCCGAGCGCCACGGCGATTTCTTCATGCACGGCGCGCGCCGTCAGCTGGCGGTCGCCCTGGGCGAGCTTGGCGCGCAGGCGGCGCAGATTGAAGAACAGGGCTTTTTGCGCCGACGAGGTGCCGCCGCGCACGATCGACCAGTTGCGCAGCACATAATCCTGCATAGAAGCGCGGATCCACCAGCTGGCATAGGTGGAGAAGCGGACGTCGCGGCTCGGCTCGAACCGGGCTGCGGCTTCCAGAAGGCCGATATGGCCTTCCTGAACGAGATCGCTCATCGGCAGGCCGAAATTGCGGAACTTAGAGGCCATGGAAATCACCAGGCGCATATGCGCCATGGCGATCTTGTTGCGGGCATCCTGGTCCTGGTGGTCTTTCCAGGCCAAGGCCAACGCATGTTCCTCATCCCGTGCGAGATAGGGTGCCGCCATGGCGATCTTGATCATCCGCCGGTCTGCTGAGAGATTTTTCATCGGCTACTCCATGACGGGCACGAGGCGTGCCGCTGAACGATAGGTCGATAGGTAATTCGGGATTTCCAACGCCTGGTGCTTGACCAGAATTCGAACCGCCCTACTTCCCGTTAAGAGCCGAGGCCGGAGAGAGTGGCCGCGGCTGCCCGGATTTGCGCAAGGCACATAATCCGGACGCTTTCAAACGCGCGACCTGACGAAAAGGTTCCCTGCTGCGCTGCCGTATTTTTGCGGCGGCGGGCATTTTTTGCGGCGTGGCTGTGTTTGCGGCGAACAGCACAACCAGCGCGCGTTGCCTGGTCCGCTCGAATCACCTTGAGAAGCAAAAAGTGAAATCCGTCCTGCATTTAGCTTCTGCAGGACGGGCAAATCTTGTGTGACGTGATGATTGCTGCTTGCCGGAAAAGTTAAAAAAGCGTTAACTTTTGATGGTTGTCCCCATAAGTTGCCTGTGAGTTAGTTAAAGACAGGGCTTGGACGGGATTCCTGTTTGTCCGGCACGGGTCTAGAGTCGCGTTATGAAAACACTTTCCATCGAGGTGCGCCCGGGCGAGCCGAGGGACGCCATGTCCATATCGGACGTGCATCGCGTCTCGTGGCTGCAGGCCTATGGTGGCCTCATTCCACACAAGCCGCTGACCCAGATGGTGCACCGGCGCGACCATGCATGGTGGCGCAAGGCGACGCGCGGACCCTCGACGCTGCTGGTCGTCGAAGTGGCCGGCGTGATTGCCGGTTATGCGACCCTGGGCCTCAACCGTTCCCGCTCGCTGCCGCAGGAAGGCGAGGTCTATGAGATCTACCTGCGCCCGGAATATCAGGGCATCGGCCTTGGCCGCATCCTGTTCGGCGAAGCCAAAAGCCTGTTGAAATCGCTGGGCTGCCAGGGGCTCGTCGTCTGGTGCCTGGAAGACAGCCACCATGCCGACCGTTTCTTCCGCATGGCTGGTGGCCGCGATATCTGCGAGGGTATGGAGGATTTCGGCGAGAAGAACCTGAAAAAGATCGGCTATATCTGGGATTGATATTTTTGCCGGTCCTCAGGGATTTCGGAAGGAATGGCTGGGATCGGTTGCAAGCACGCCGCGAACCCCATGAAAAACCGCCTTATCTTTAGCGCAAACAAAACCCGCAGCATTTGCATCGGCGGCCTGACGGGCCAGCACGTTCGGCTCCGGATTTGACAGCGCATCGACATAACCGACGACACAGCCCCTGCCATCGCTTGCAGCAACTTTCGAGATGACGAGAACCTGACCGGTATCGGCGGGGGCGGGGCCAGGCTGCATGATGCCGGAATTGGAGATGAACCAGCGCTGGACGGCTGCTACCGGCAGTCCGCCATCGTCGAGCCGCCATTCGATCGTCCGTCCCGTATAGTTGTAGGCGCCAAAGGTCTCGAACGTGCCTTTGATAAAGGCTTGAGCCACCTTGCCGTAGAGAATGGCCTGGCGCAGTTCGACCTCCGTATAATAGACGGGATAATCGGCGTAGCCCTTGCACATCAGCACGATGGCGCCGCCCGGTTCGTCGTCGCCCGACAGCTGTTTGCAATGATCGGTATCGAGGGTCGTGTAGACGCTCTCATTGGCGCGGGCAGCCTGCGGCACGGCGATGATCAGGGCCAGCGATGCGAGAATGCAGACATGCTTCATCCTGGATGCTCCTGTTCACCGATCCTTCATATCCGGCACGAATATCCGCTGAAACGTCGCATTTTTCGGACGAAAACGAAAGTCATGTTGCGCCGCGTCATGTTTCCCGTTATCGGACTTGCCATCCGAAAAACTGGCCCGTGGGGGAAAACTCATGCGTATTGATGCAATTTCGATTGGAAAGAATCCGCCTGAAGATATCAACGTGATCGTCGAGGTTCCGGTTGGCGGGCATCCGATCAAGTATGAAATGGACAAGGAAGCCGGTACGCTGGTGGTCGACCGTTTCCTCTACACGCCGATGACCTATCCGGGAAATTACGGTTTCGTGCCGCACACGCTGTCGGAAGACGGCGATCCGATCGACGTGCTGATCGCATCCACCCGTCCGCTGGTTCCCGGCTGCGTCATCAACGTGCGCCCAATCGGCGTTTTGATGATGGAAGACAATTCCGGCAAGGACGAAAAGATCGTCGCCGTGCCGAACTACCAGCTAACCAAGCGCTACGACAAGGTGAAGGACTATACCGACCTTCCGGAAATCACCCTGCAGCAGATCGAGCATTTCTTCGAGCACTACAAGGACCTGGAGCCCGGCAAGTGGGTGAAGATCTATGGCTGGAAGGATGTCACCGTTGCCCAGCAGCTGATCCTCGAAGCTGTCGAGCGCGCCAAGGGCGAGAAGTAACAGCGCTGCAGATGCCTTGTCTTCCTTAGCGAAGCAAGGGTTTGTCGGGAATTCAATGCGTATGGCCACCTCATCCGGCCCTGCGGGCCACCTTCTCCCCGGTGGGGAGAAGAGGGTGGGTGGGGTGGCCGCCGCTCCGTAAAACAAAACCTCCGGATTGGGTGATCCGGAGGTTTTTTGTTGTTTGGGGTTCAAGCCTTGGGTTCGAAGGCTCGGGAAGGTTAGCTGAGCAGGGCGGCAGCGACGGTGGTGTTGAGGAAATACCAGAGGAAATAGAGAATGACCAAGACGACCAACGGCGAGAGATCGACGCCGCCCATATTGGGCAGCACGTTGCGGATCGGCCGGTAGAGCGGTTCCGTCAGCTGATAGAGCGAGCGGCCGATCATGTTGATGGCGTTGTTGTTCACGTTGATGACGTTGAAGGCGTAGAGCCAGGAAAAAATGGCCGAGGCGATGACCAGGAACCACGCAATGTTGATGATGAAATTCAGGGTCGCAATGACAGCAA
Organism: Rhizobium sp. Root483D2; assembly: GCF_001426685.1. Lineage (GTDB taxonomy): Bacteria > Pseudomonadota > Alphaproteobacteria > Rhizobiales > Rhizobiaceae > Pararhizobium > Pararhizobium qamdonense. The sequence continues at coordinate 3,861 of NZ_LMFB01000018.1, forward strand.
GCATGCCGGTCTCCAATTCGTTGTTGACAGACATGTAGACATTGACGACTAAACCGGCAAGTCCGTGCTTTCGCGATGGGCCAAACATGTTTAATACGGCGGGATAGCCTGCCGTTGTTCGGAAAGATCGCCGCATGTCCGTCCTTCAGGGTGCTGACCGGTTCGCCGCGTTCCGGCATGTCTCCTACGCCCGGTTCTTCTTCGCCCGCTTCCTTGCATCCTTCGCCATCCAGATCATCAGCGTCTCGGTGGGCTGGCAGATGTACGAGCAGACGCAGAATACGCTTTATCTCGGCCTGATCGGCCTTTTCCAGTTCCTGCCGTCGCTGCTGTTGATCCTGATCACCGGATCGGTAGCCGACCGGCATTCGCGGCGCATGATCGTGTCGATCTGCATGATCATCAGCGCACTCTGCGCGGCGGCGCTGCTGGGGCTGACCATCGCCGATGCGTTTTCGCCCTGGCCGGTCTTTGCCATCCTGATCGTCTTCGGGATCGAGCGCGCCTTCATGGCGCCCGCCGTGCAGTCGCTGGCGCCCAACCTTGTTCCGGCCCGGGATCTCGCCAATGCCATCGCCTGGAATTCCTCCTCATGGCAGACCGCCGCCATTCTCGGTCCCGTCGCCGGCGGCCTGCTGTATGGGCTGAGCGCGCTTGTCGCCTATTCCGTGGCGCTTGCCTTCCTCGTCCTGTCGGCCATCCTCGTTTTCATGATCGAGAAGCCGGCGCAGCATAGTCTCAGCGAACCGCGCGACTGGACCTCGGTTCTGGCCGGCTTCAGGTTCATCCGTTCGGAAAAGATCGTGCTGGGGGCGATCTCGCTCGACCTGTTTGCGGTGCTTCTGGGCGGTGCCGTGGCGCTGATGCCGGTCTTTGCCAGCGAAATCCTGATCCTTGGGCCTCTCGGCCTGGGCCTGTTGCGGGCGGCGCCCGGCATCGGCGCGATCCTCGTGGCGGTGACGCTCGCAGCCTACCCGATCCGCCACCATGCCGGCCGGCTGATGTTTGCCGGGGTGGCGCTGTTTGGTCTCGGCACGGTGATCTTCGGCCTGTCGCAGGTTGCCTGGCTGTCGATCATGGCGCTGATGCTGATGGGCGGGGCGGACATGATCTCGGTCTATGTGCGCGAAACGCTGATCGCGCTGTGGACGCCGGATGCGGTGCGCGGCCGGGTCAATGCGGTCAACATGGTGTTTGTCGGCGCGTCAAACGAACTGGGCGAATTCCGCGCCGGTACGATGGCGCATTTCATCGGGGCTGTCCCGGCCGTCGTCATCGGCGGGGTTGGCACGCTGGCGGTCGCGGTGATCTGGGCGCTCGGCTTTCCGCAACTGCGCAAGATCGATTCGCTGGATGCGCCGGATCGTTCTGTTTCGGGGTGATGATCGGGTTTTGCGTGCGTGGTTGGCACCCCCTCTGCCGGCACTGCCGGCATCTCCCCCGCAAGGGGGGAGAGTGGCGGCACGCTTTCATGACCGGTCAGGCCGCCGCGATGGTGCGCCGATCATCGGTCCTGTCACCGAAAAGCATGTCACTTTTCCTCGTGCGCGGTTGCCTCCTCCACGACGTCGAGCTTCGCGGCCACCTCCTGCCGCTTGATGATCCGGTCCCTGCCGGATACGCCGAGCAGGTCAGCGATCCGCCAGATCACATGATCCTCCATCTCGCTGCGCTTGCCATCGGCATAGACAATCTCCCACAGCATGCCGATCAGGTCTATCCGCTGCTCCTCGGAAAAATGCCGCTTGATATCGGAGGTGAAGCGGAAGAAATCGATGGCCTGGCTTTCGGCGGTCTCGCCGGCGGCAATGAGGGCGTCGAGCGACGCATCGTCCAGTTGGTAGTGGTCCTTGACCATCGAGCGAATTTTCTTGCGCTCTTTCTCATGGACCTCGCCATCGGCCTCCATCACCTGGATGCAGAGGGCGGCGATGGCAATGCGGGGATCGCCGGGCTCGATGACAGGCGTTCCACTGCCGGTCAGGCCGTCGAGGAAAGTTCGAAAACGTTCAAACATGGCTTTCCGTTAAAGATCGGGGTTTCTTAAAACAGGCGAAATGTGGTCTTTTCCAAAGGCTTGCTGGCGTCTTCGCGCACGCCGGGATCATCCGGCGGGCGGCCGAAGAAGGGCTCGACGACCGTCTCAACAGGCTTGCCATCTGCAGTCGTCCTGCCGTCGCCAGCCTTGGCCGGGACCGGTTTTGGCTCCGTCTTCACCGTCTGCGGCACGATGACCGATTCGCTCGGGGCCGGAACGGCGATGGTCTTGACCACCGGCTCCTCCGGTTTTTCCTCGACTTCGATAACGTGGCTGGGGGCGTCGCCGGGCAAGGCGGAGGCCACGTCCTGTTCCGGCTGCGGCTCGTCCTTCGGTTCCGGTCGATGATGGACGATGGCCACCGGCGGCAGGCTGCGGATCGCCTCATCGGCGGCATCCGGCGTGCCGTCCTCGATCGGACCGGCGATCTGGGCGACCGGCTGTTTCCATTCGAACGCATCGAGACGGCCGCTGACGGGCGAGACGGGCAGCCATTCGGGTGCAGTGACGCCATCTGCGGTCCAGGCGGGGTCACGCGGGCTTTTCAGTGCCTGGTTCATCCAGTGGCGGATCCGGCCGTCATCATTGGTATCGGCCTCCTCGATATCGGCGAGCAGCAGAAAGATGCTTTCGCTCGGCTGGATCCGGGCTGCGGCTTCCGCCTTGGAGCGGGCAAGCGGCAGCTGGCGGGCCTCGAGCGCGCTTTCGGCAACGGCTGCCAGCGCAACCGCGTTGTTGGGGCGCAGCGCCTCCAGCTTGTTGGCACGCTTCAGCCGGTCGCTGGCGGAATCGCCGCTGCGGGCGCGGACATAGAGCTTGGCCACGTCCGGATGCGGGTCCTGCTTCCAGAGCTTTTCCAGAATACCGGCGCCCTTGCGCAGGTTGTCCTCGCGAAACAGCGCCTTGGCGGCGATGAGGCCGGCGGGAACGAGATCCTCGGCCAGCTTCAAGGCGGCCTGCGCATCGTCGCGGGCGCCCTTCGGATCGGCCTCCAGCTTTTCAGAGGCGCGCGCGGTCAACAGCACGGCCTTCTTGCGGTCGGCCTCCTTGCGTTCGATGACATGCGCCGTGCGGCTCTGGTCGAGCAGGCGGATGGCCTCATCCCACTGGCCGGTCTGGCTGCGGTAATCGAGCGCGGCCAGCGTTGCCCAGGGCAGGTGCGGCGCCTTGTCGGCGGCGCGCTCGGCATATTGGCGGGCCGCCTCGTTGGCGCCCAGCCGCTTGGCTTCGAGATAGAGACCGCGCAGGCCGAGTTCCCGGGTTTCCGGATCGTCGGCCATCAGCTCGAATTTCTTGCGGGCGTCGTCATATTTGCCTTCGATCAGCGCGGTCTGGGCTTCGAGCAGATGGATCAGCGGTTCCTGGTCGGCGCTCAACAGCCCACGGGTGCGGGCGGTCATCTTGCGGGCAAGGGCGCTATCGCCGGCGCCTGCGGCAATCAGGCCGGACGAGAGCGCCTGATAGCCACGGTCGCGCTTGCGGGCGCGGAAATAGCGGGAGATGGAATGGGGCGAGAGCCAGACGACGCGCACGAGCCAGACCGCAATCAGGATGGCTGCGATCAGCGAGGCGAGCAGCGTTGCCGCCACCATCAGGCTCATTTCGATGCGTTGACCCTGCCAGATCAGCGACAGTTCGCCGGGACGGTCGGCAAGCCACGCGAAGCCTGCGCCAAGGGCAAGGACGATGAGAACATAGAACAGAATACGGATCATGAACTCTTCCTTAGCCCTGGTTGGCCGTCATCGCGCCAGCAACGGTGGCGTCGATCAGACCCTCGACGCGGATGCGCTGGTCCAGCTTGGTCTTGAAGTCGGCACCGGCGGCCTTGGCCGGCTCCGGCAGAGTGTCCCATTCCAGGCTCGCGCCCTTGAGATCGCCATTGGTGAGCCTGTCCTCGATCCGGGCAACGACGGCCTCAGGGCCTTCGCCCTCGACGCTGCCGACGGGGCGGACGCGGATGGCCGAGGAGGCGCTGTCCATCAGGCGGGAGAAAACGCCCTGGTTGGGATCGGTGTGCCGCGTCGCCTCAAGCATCGCATCGGCAACATCCGGGAAATCGCGGACCAGATCGGCGCGTGGCGCGACCCCAGTTTTGGCATCCTCGGCAAGGCCCGTGACGGCTGCGTCTGTTGCGGCAATGCTCTTCAGTGCGTCGAGTTCGGCCAGGAACGGTCCGCCGCGGTCGATCGCTGTCTTTAGCGCGGTGACGGCGATGGCGCGCGCGAGCTGCACGTCGCTTGCCGGTTCGTCGATCTTCTTTTCGGCTGCATCGAGGCGGGTCGAAAGCTCGGATTTCGCGGCTTGCGTCGATTGCTGCGCATCGGCAAGCGCCGATTTCAGCGTGGCGATCTCGCCCGTCAGGTTGGTGATCTGGGCATCCAGGCCGGAAACATCGGCGGCCGCGCCATTGCCGGCTTCGGCTGTTTTCTTTTCCAGGTCGGTGATGCGGGTTTCCAGCGGGCCGAGATCGGCCGTCGCTGCCGGGGCGGATGCCAGCTGCGCCTTCAGCGCCTCGATATCGCCGGCAAGGCTCTGTTCGACGGCGCTATTGCCCGGCCCAAGCGAGGGCAGGATGCCGGCATATTGTAGGCCGCCAGCACCCAGAAGCGTGATCAGGCCGCCGAGAATGCCGGCAGCAAGCGCACCGGAATTCGACACGCGGCGCGGCTCGGAATAGGCCGGATCTGCGGAATGCTGCGTTGCCGTTGCAGCCGGTGCCGGTTTCTCGGCAAAGGCGGCAGCAGCGGCTTCGGCGCGGGCTTCTTCCTGTTCCGCTTCGGCTCTCGCCGCAGCAGTATCCAGAATATCTTCGCGCACCGGCTCAGCGGTTTCGCCGAGAGCGGTCTGGCCGTGATCCGGTTCATCCTTTATCTCAGCGGGCCGAATGCCCGTTGCGGCCTCTGCGGCTGCTTCGCGCTCTGCGGCTGCGTTGCCGTCATCGGGTCCCTCCGGTGGCACAGCGGTGGCATCGAGGTCGATCGTCAACGGCTCCTGCCCGGACTTCGAGCGGCGCGGAGGATTTTCCGGTCCCATGATGATCTCTTTCCGTTATCGCATGAACTTGGCGTACTGTCTTAAACCTAGACACGCGGCATGGATAGGGAAAGCCCCCAAGCGACAATTCCTTGACCGGACTGTGTTAACGCGCCGCCGGTCGCGTGGCGCTGACGCAATCAGAGCAGGGCGAGAAGGGCGTCTTCGGAGGGTTGCGAGGCGACGGCAACCGGGCCGAAACCAGGCGGTACCGCGTCTGCCACATGCTGACTGAGGCAGATCAGCCGCAGGCCGGACAGCGTGGCTGCCGTTTGCGGAGACAGCAGCGCGAAAAAATACCGCGCGGTTTCATGCGAATAGAGCAAAGCCAGATCCGGTACGGGCGGACGCAGCACCTGGTCGACCATTTCAGGCGGGTGGGCGATGGCTGACATGCGGTAGGTTTCGGCGGTGCGGCAGGCAATGCCTGCGGCCTTCAAGCCTTCTTCGAATGCCGGAGAGCGCGGCCAGCCGGCGAGATAGACCAGGCCGGCGGGAAGGCTTGCCGATGCACCGGCGGCGATGCCTGCCAGCGACACTCCGGTTCCATCGCCGGTGATCACCTGCCGGAAGCCCAGGCGCTGCGCCGCCAGCGCCGTTGCCTTGCCGACACAATAGACCGGTGTTTCACCATGCGGCGCGATACGGTCGAGATAGGGCGCCAGTGCCCGGCAGGCTTCGGCGCTAGTGATCGCGATGGCGCTGTGGGGATGGCTGAGCGCTTCCAGCGCGACCTGAGGCTGATGGGTGGCTTCCATGACCGGCAGGAGAATGGCGGTGTGGCCCATTGCTTCCAGCCTTGCCGCCGTCACCGCTGCCGCAGGCTGCGGCCGGGTGACGAGAATGCGCAAGGGCACAGATGAGGCGACAGGCATGGGCTCAGGCCCAGCTCGAAAAGAAATCCGGTCCCGCATCGATGCGGATATCGTCTCCGGCCTTGGCGCCGAGCTGTTCGGCATCCGACGCCTTGCCTTCGGTGGACACGCGGAAATATTCGCGGCCGTCCGGGGTCAGCACCATTCCGGAAAAGCGGATGTATTCGCCGTCCGAGACCGCGTAACCGGCGATCGGCGTGCGGCAGGAGCCGTCAAGCGTCGCCAGAAATGCCCGTTCGCAGGTGACGGCTTCGTGGGTTCTCAGGTGGTTGACCGGTTCGAGCAGCGCATTGATGGCGGCGTCGCCGATGCGGCTCTCAATACAGATGGCGCCCTGCGCCGGGGCAGGCGGGAAGCTTTCGGGATCGAGCAGTTCGGTCGGCACGTCTTCCTTGCCAAGCCTTTTCAGGCCGGCAAACGCAAGCAGCGTCGCATCCACCTGGCCTTCTGCCAGTTTCCTTAGCCGGGTATCGACCAGGCCGCGATAGGTGATGACGTTGATATCCGGGCGCAGGCGCTTGATCAAAGCCTGGCGGCGCAGCGACGAGGAACCGATGGTGGCGCCCTCCGGCAGGTCGAGCAGCTTAGCGGCAGTGCGGCCAACAAAGGCATCGCGGGCATCTTCGCGCGGCAGGTAGGCGGAGAGGAACAGGCCGGTTGGAAGTTTGGTCGGCATGTCCTTGGAGGAATGCACGGCAAAATCCAGCCCGCCGGAGATGAGCATATCCTCCAGTTCCTGGGTGAAGAGGCCCTTGCCGCCGATTTCCGACAGCGAGCGGTCGGTGATCCGGTCGCCCATGGTCGAGAGCACGACGATCTCGAACATTCCAGCGGGAAAGCCATGCGCCGCCATCAGCCGGTCCCGTGTTTCATGGGCCTGCGCCAGCGCCAGCGGGCTGCCCCGCGTGCCGATCCGGAAAGGTTTTGTTTGCATCCACTGCGATCCGTTGTTACCGGAGTTCCGTGTAACCGCCTTTCCCCGTGACCGCAATATTCGAGTCCCATCGCCCATGTCCGCCCCCTTGCGCATTCTCGGTATCGAAACAAGCTGCGACGAAACCGCCGCTTCCGTCGTATCGCGCGATGAAAACGGCCATGGCGAAATCCTGGGCGACGTGGTTTTGAGCCAGCTGGAAGAGCATAGCGCCTATGGCGGCGTGGTGCCCGAGATCGCCGCGCGCGCCCATGTCGAGGCGCTGGATACGCTGATCGAGGAGGCGCTGTTGCGCGCCGGCGTCACGCTTTCGGATATCGATGCGATTGCCGCCACCAGCGGGCCCGGCCTGATCGGCGGGCTGCTGGTCGGCCTGATGACCGGCAAGGCGATGGCGCGCGCTTCGGGAAAGCCGCTCTATGCCGTCAACCATCTGGAGGGCCATGCGCTGACGGCGCGGCTGACCGACGAGCTGGCCTTTCCCTATCTGATGCTTCTGGTTTCCGGCGGCCATACGCAGCTGATCCTGGTGAAGGATGTCGGCTCCTACGAGCGCTGGGGCACGACGATCGACGATGCGCTAGGCGAAGCCTTCGACAAGACGGCAAAGCTTCTCGGCCTGCCCTATCCGGGCGGACCGGCGGTCGAACGTGCGGCAAAAAGCGGCAATCCGGACCGGTTTTCCTTTCCGCGTCCGCTGGTCGGCGAGGCGCGGCTCGATTTTTCGTTTTCCGGCCTGAAGACCGCCGTTCGCCAGGCCGCGCAGTCGATCGCGCCGGTGAGCGAGCAGGACATCGCCGATATCTGCGCCTCTTTCCAGAAGGCGATTTCGCGCACGCTGAAGGACCGGATCGGCCGGGGGCTTGCGCGCTTCAAGGAGCAGTTTTCCGGGACGGTGGCGCATCCCGCACTTGTGGTCGCGGGCGGGGTCGCCGCCAACCAGGCGCTGCGATCCACGCTGCAGGAACTCTGCGACACGAACGGCTTCCGCTTCATCGCGCCGCCCCTGCAGCTGTGCACCGACAATGCGGCGATGATCGCCTGGGCGGGCGCCGAGCGCATGGCGGCGGGATTGCCGGCCGATGATCTCGATGTGGCGCCGCGCTCGCGCTGGCCGCTGGATGCGGATGCAAAGGCCCTGATCGGTTTCGGCAAGCGGGGAGCAAAGGCTTAGATGGCGGACCTTGGGCGGACAGATCGTATCGTCGTCGTCGGTTCCGGCGCTTTCGGAACCGCGCTGGCGGCGGTTGCTGCCGCATCCGGCAAGGTGCCGGTGACGCTGCTGACCCGCCGCGAAAGCATTGTCGAGGATTTCAGGCAAACCGGCCGCAACGACAGCGCCCTGCCGGGCATCGACCTGCCGGGCACGCTCGATGTTTCCGACGATCCGGCGGCGCTGGAGGGTGCCGGCATCGTGCTCTTCGCCATGCCATCGCAGGCGCAGCGCGAGGCCGGGCGTTCGCTGCATGGTTTTATCGGCAAGGGTGCCGATGTGGTGATCTGCGCCAAGGGTATGGAGCGCGCCAGCGGCCGGTTGCTCACCGATGTCGTCGAAGAAGAATTGCATCTGCAGAATGTCGCCGTGCTGTCCGGGCCGGGTTTTGCCGCCGATATCGCCAAGGGTCTGCCCACCGCGATGGTGATTGCGGCCGGCACGATCGAGCGGGCGGCTGTTCTGGCCGAAGCGCTGTCGGGTGCGACATTCCGGCTTTATCCGTCCGCTGACCGCATCGGCGTGCAGCTTGGCGGCGCGTTGAAGAATGTGCTGGCAATCGCCTGCGGCATTGTGGAAGGCGCAGGTCTTGGCGATTCGGCCCGGGCGGCGCTGATTGCGCGGGGCTTGGCCGAAATGTCGCGCTTCGTGGCGGCGCGCGGCGGCGAGGCCGGTACGGTGCGCGGGCTTTCCGGGCTGGGCGATCTCGTGCTGACGGCCACCAGCCACCAGTCGCGCAATCTGCGCTACGGCATCGCGCTCGGGCAAAGCGGCAGTGCAAAAGGGCATTCTGGAGAACTGGTCGAGGGCGCGTTTGCCGCCTCGGTGGCCGCCGATGTCGCCCGCAGTCTCGGCGTCGATATGCCGGTGACCGGGGCGGTTGCCGATATCATCGATGGAAAGATGGATGTGAGGACAGCGCTGGAACAGCTGATGTCGCGGCCGATCACCCAGGAATAATCACCTCTCAAAAACGGACAACCAAGGAGAAGACCATGCTGTTTGCGGTTCTGTGCACGGACAAGCCGAATGCCCTGCAGGTGCGGATGGACGCCCGTCCCGAGCACGTCGCGTTTCTGAACGATCTCAATGCCAAGGGCGAGCTCGCCTTCGCCGGACCGTTCCTCGACGATGCCGGCAAGCCGAACGGCAGCCTGGTGGTCATCCAGGCCGAGACGATCGACGATGCGCGGGCAATCGCGGACGCCGACCCCTATGCCAAGGCCGGCCTGTTTGCCAATGTCGATATCAAGCCCTGGAACTGGGTCTTCAACAAGCCGGAGGCTTGAGCGTGGGTTACTGGCTCTACAAGTCCGAACCGTTCAAATGGTCCTGGGCGATGCAGAAGGATGCGGGCGCCAAGGGGACCGAATGGACCGGCGTGCGCAACTATCTCGCACGCAACAACATGCGGGCGATGCAGATCGGCGACAAGGGCTTCTTCTACCATTCCAACGAGGGGCTGGAGATCGTTGGGATCACCGAAGTCTGCGCGCTGTCGCATCCCGATTCGACCGCCGAGGGCGATCCGAAATGGGACTGCGTCGATATCCGCGCCGTCTGCGACCTGCCGAACCCGATTTCGCTGAAGGACATCAAGGCCAATCCGAAATTCGAAAAGATGGCGCTGGTAACGTCGATGCGGCTTTCGGTGCAGCCGGTCACCGAGGTGGAATATCTGGAGATCTGCCGGCTGGGCGGGCTGGATAATCCGCCGCGGTGACTTTTCGCGATCGGCTATGATGGCTGGGACAGGATTCCCTTTGGACGGGGAAAGCCGGCGATTTCCTCTTCTCCCCAGCGGGGAGAAGTGCCGAGCGTAGCGAGGCGATGAGGGGGCGTTTCGGCAAACTCAGAAGCCTATGGAGGTGGCCTTCGGCCCCCCTCATCCGGCCCGTTGGGCCACCTTCTCCCCGCTGGGGAGAAGAGGGACCGTTACCCCCGTCGGCCAATCATAAACCGGAAGACTGATCACGCGTGAAAACCGATCCCGAAACCTTCATCCGCGACAACACGGATATCATGGCGCCGCCGCATGTGCCGGAAATACGGCTGCATCTGGCGAGCGAAGCCCATGATCTGTGGCTGAAGACGGAGGAGGAGCTGGAGGAGATCGGTTTGCCGCCGCCGTTCTGGGCGTTTGCCTGGGCGGGCGGGCAGGGGCTGGCGCGGCATGTTCTGGATCATCCGGACCTGGTTGCGGGTAAGCATGTGATCGATTTTGCCTCAGGCTCGGGTCTCGTGGCAATTGCGGCGATGAAGGCGGGGGCGGCGTCCGTGCTGGCCGTCGATATCGATCCGTGGACCGAAACGGCGATCCGGCTCAATGCCGGGCTGAACGGCGTTGATGTTTCCTCGGCGGGACTGGACATGATCGGCACCGGGCGCGATGCGGATGTCTATCTGGCGGGCGATGTCTTCTATGACAAGGCTTTTGCCGACCGGATCGTGCCCTGGCTGAGCGCGCTGGCAAAAAGCGGTGCCGATGTTCTCGTCGGCGATCCCGGCCGCGCCTATTGCCCGCGAGACCAGATGCAGATGCTGGCGACCTATCAGGTGCCGGTGACCCGGGCGCTGGAGGACAGCGAAGTCAAGAAGACCACGGTATGGCGGTTTCTATAGGGGGTGCCGGATCCTGCGGTGCCGGCTGATCCTGACCGTCTATCACCTGCGGATGACGCAGACGCCGGATTCCCAGGAGCAGGCGCGGTCGGCGGTCGAGGGGGTGACGCGGATGATTTTCGGGCGGGCAGCAGGATAGGTCATGCCGGTATCATCGGAATAATAGCCGTAACCGTTGCGTTCCGAGCGGAAATAGGTGCCGTTGCCGGGATCGGTCCAGGCGGAAAGGCCGCCGAAATAGGTGCCGCCATTGGCATGCGACGGGAAACCGTCATCGCCATAGGAATGGTCCCAACCGTTCCGGCGCTGGCCGCGATCGTCGCGCATCCGATCGTTTCGCACTCTGTAGTCGCGCACTGGAATCGTCGGATCGTAGCGGTCGCGTCCATAGCGTGGTGCAAAATGACCGCGATTGGCATGGCGCCGGTCGAACCGGAACCGGTCATGGCGGCGATCGTGGCGATCCCAGCGCGCTCTGCGGTCGCGGCGGTCAAAATGATGATCGGCAGTCACGCCGGAAATGGCTTCGTGGCGGCTGCGGTTGGGGCGATGGTCATGCGACCGTTCGACATGCGGCCGGCGGGCATGGTGTCTCTCGCTCGTGCGATCACGCGCTTCGGCAAAATTGGCAAACGAGAAGATCACGGCGAGCGCCGCAATCACGACTTTTGTCGCATTCTGCATGATGATTGGACGCATTTCCTGCAGCCCTCCGGATGGTTCTTAACAAATCCTTAAGAGCCAATGTGGGGCAGGTGCCGGAGAAAGTCACGGATTGCCTTGAATTTTCACGGCTTATCGTTAACGCGACGGCCAAAGGCACCCGCCAAGCCGTCCTGTTTTCGTCTAATCGATTAAATTGATTTTGCAGTGCAAACACACTTGTCGTTCATCAATATGGTGATTAAACGTCGGCTGACTGAATTGCGCACAATCAGGTGCAATACCGGATGAAAATAGTCCAGTTTTTGGGCATCTTTCCGGGTCTTCCGTGAGGTTCAGATGACGAATGTCACCAAAAGCCGGCCGCTTTCGCCGCATCTACAAATCTATAAGCCGATTCCGACCATGGTCATGTCCATTGTGCACCGCATCACCGGTTGTGCCCTGTACTTCGGCACGGTGCTTGTTGCCTGGTGGCTGATCGCCGCTGCCAGCGGGCCGGCATATTACGACTGGGCCATGTGGGCCTTCGGTACGATCATCGGCCAGCTCATTCTGTTTGGTTATACCTGGGCGCTGGTGCATCATCTGTTCGGGGGTCTGCGGCACTTCGTCTGGGATCTCGGTTACGGGTATGAAAAGCATTTTGCGACCAAGCTTGCCATTGCCAATCTGATCGGCTCGGTCGCGGTGACCGCGCTGATCTGGATCGTCGGCTACGTTGTTCGCTGAGAGGACAAGAATTCCATGGATATGCGTACTCCCCTCGGCAAGGTTCGCGGCCTCGGTTCGGCCAAGGAAGGCACCGATCATTTCTGGCGCCAGCGGCTGACCGCCGTTGCCAACGTGCCGCTGATCATCTTCTTCGTGCTGTTCCTGATCAAATATGCAGGCGCGCCCTATGCCGAGGTTGTCGTTGCCTTGTCGAACCCCTTCGTGGCGGTGGTCATGGGTCTGGTCGTCCTCTCTGGCCTGATCCATATGAAGCTCGGCATGCAGGTCGTCATCGAGGACTATGTCCACGGCGAAGGCGCCAAGGTCGTCCTCGTCATGCTCAATACATTTTTTGCGATCGCAGTTGGCGGGCTCTGTCTTTTCGCCATCCTGAAGATCGCGTTTGCAGGGTAATTCAAAATGGCACCCACCTCATCGCCTGTTATTAACGGCCACGCCTATGATTATGTCGATCATGCCTATGACGTGATCGTCGTCGGCGCCGGCGGCGCCGGATTGCGCGCCACGCTCGGCATGGCCGAACAGGGCTTCAAGACGGCCTGCATCACCAAGGTTTTCCCGACGCGCTCGCACACGGTTGCAGCCCAGGGCGGTATCGCCGCATCGCTGACCAATATGACGCCGGATAGCTGGCAGTGGCATCTCTACGATACGGTCAAGGGTTCCGACTGGCTCGGCGATGTCGATGCCATGCAATACCTGACCATGGAAGCGCCAAAGGCCGTCTATGAGCTCGAACATTACGGCGTTCCGTTCTCGCGCAATGCCGAGGGCAAGATCTACCAGCGGCCGTTCGGCGGCCACATGCAAAATTACGGCGAAGGCCCGCCGGTACAGCGCACCTGCGCCGTTGCCGACCGCACCGGTCATGCCATTCTGCACACGCTCTATGGGCAGTCGCTGAAGAACAATGCCGAATTCTTCATCGAATATTTCGCGCTCGACCTGATCATGTCGGATGACGGCAGCCGCTGCACCGGCGTCGTCGCCTGGAATCTCGACGACGGTACGATCCATCGCTTCTCGGCCAAGATGGTCGTTCTCGCGACCGGCGGCTATGGCCGTTCCTATTTCTCGGCGACCTCCGCCCATACCTGCACCGGCGACGGTGGCGGCATGGTGGCGCGCGCCGGTCTGCCGCTGCAGGACATGGAATTCGTCCAATTCCACCCGACCGGCATTTACGGCTCAGGCTGCCTGATCACTGAAGGTGCGCGCGGCGAAGGCGGCTATCTCGTCAATTCCGAAGGCGAGCGCTTCATGGAACGCTATGCGCCGTCGGCCAAGGATCTGGCCTCGCGTGACGTCGTGTCGCGTTGCATGACGCTGGAAATCCGCGAAGGCCGCGGCGTCGGCAAGAACAAGGACCATATCTACCTGCATCTCGACCATCTCGACCCAGCCGTTCTGCACGAGCGCCTGCCGGGCATTTCCGAGAGCGCCAAGATCTTTGCCGGTGTCGATGTCACGCGCGAGCCGATCCCGGTCCTGCCGACCGTTCACTACAATATGGGCGGCATTCCGACCAATTATTGGGGTGAAGTCCTGAATGCCGACGGGGAAAATCCCGAACGCATCCTGCCCGGCCTGATGGCCGTCGGCGAAGCCGGCTGCGCCTCCGTGCACGGGGCAAACCGCCTCGGCTCCAACTCGCTGATCGACCTCGTGGTCTTCGGCCGTGCCGCTGCAATCCGTGCCGGCGAAGTCATCGACCGGGCGGCACCCATTCCGGCGATCAACGAAAAAGCCTGCGAAAAGATCATGACGCGCTTCGACAAGCTGCGTTTTGCCAATGGCTCGACGCCGACGGCCGTGCTGCGTGAAAAGATGCAGCGCACCATGCAGGACGACGCCGCCGTGTTCCGCACGCAGGAATCGCTGGAAAGCGGCTGTAAGCGGATGAGCGCGATCTGGCAGGAACTGAGCGACGTCAAGGTCACCGACCGCTCGATGATCTGGAATTCCGACCTGGTGGAAACGCTGGAACTGGAAAACCTGATGGCCAATGCCATCGTCACCGTCTATGGCGCCGAAGCCCGCAAGGAAAGCCGCGGCAGCCACGCACGCGAGGATTTCGTCGATGGCCCGTTTGGCGGCCGCGACGATATCAACTGGCGCAAGCATACGCTGTCCTGGGTGAACGAGGCCGGCGAAGTCAGGCTCGACTACCGCCCGGTTCATACCGAGCTTCTGGCCGAGGGCATCGATCCGAAAAAGATCGAGCCGAAGGCGCGTGTGTATTGAGGGTGTTTGTGGCAGGATAAAACAAGGACCAGATCCGCGAAGGACCCTGATATGGGTGAAATGAATATCAGAATTGAGGACGAACTGCGCACGAAGATAGAAGATTTGGCGAAGAGCAATGCACGTTCGCTCAACGCGGAAATTTCCGATCTTCTGACAAAAGCCGTCAACTATGAGCGCCGCCAGGAGAGCTTTGCCGACATAGCGCGAAGGATCGCTGCCATGACGCCGAAGGATGTGCCGCAAACCGGCAGCCTGGAGATGCTCAGAGAGGATCGCGATCGGTGATCCTCGTGGTTGATGCCTCCGTGGCCGTGATGTGGTTCATTAAGGAAGTGGGGCACGACAAAGCTTTGGCGCTTGCCGAACATGGGAACATCTTGATTGCCCCTGACCTTATCTTTCCCGAGGTCGGCAATGTTCTTAGACGGAAAGTGCGGCAGGGCCTGATATCGGAAACCCAGGCATCGATGGCGGTGCAGAGACTTCCGGATGCTTTTAGGCGGATCGTGCCGTGTGCGGATTTGATCGACAATGCCTTTTCCATGGCATCGCAGCTCGATCATTCGGTTTACGACGCGCTTTATCTGGCCTGTGCGATGGTGCAGCCGGATGGAAAGCTGGTCACGGTGGATGAAAAGTTCAGATCCAAGGCCACCGCTGCCGGGTACGGCGAGAAGATTTTGAATTTGGACGCAGCTTACGCGCTCGTCACGACGTCACAGGAAAACGACAATGGTTGAACTCGCTCTCCCCAAGAATTCGACGATGACCGAAGGCAAGGTTTGGCCGAAGCCGGCTGGTGCCACCAATACCCGCGAGTTCCGCATCTATCGCTGGAGCCCGGATGACGGCAAGAACCCGTCGATCGATACGTTCTATATCGATGTCGATGATTGCGGCCCGATGGTTCTGGATGCGCTGCTCTATATCAAGAACAAGATCGATCCGACGCTGACATTGCGCCGCTCCTGCCGTGAAGGCATTTGCGGGTCCTGCGCCATGAATATCGATGGCACCAATACGCTGGCCTGCACCAAGGGCATGGATGAGGTGAAGGGTACGGTGAAGGTCTACCCGCTGCCGCATATGCCTGTCGTCAAGGACCTGGTGCCGGATCTCACCAATTTCTACGCCCAGCACCGCTCGATCGAGCCCTGGCTGAAGACGGTCTCGCCGACGCCGGCTAAGGAATGGAAGCAGAGCCATGAGGACCGCCAGAAGCTTGACGGTCTCTACGAGTGCATTCTGTGCGCCTGCTGTTCCGCCTCGTGCCCCAGCTACTGGTGGAACGGCGACCGCTATCTCGGTCCGGCCGTGCTGCTGCAGGCCTATCGCTGGCTGATCGACAGCCGTGACGAGGCCAAGGGCGAGCGTCTCGACAATCTGGAAGATCCTTTCCGTCTTTATCGCTGCCATACGATCATGAATTGCGCCCAGACCTGTCCGAAAGGTTTGAACCCGGCCAAGGCGATCGGGGAAATCAAGAAGATGATGGTGGAACGGCGGGTTTGATAACGTCGGGATCGCGGGCAGGGCTTCCACCCCCCTCTGTCACTGCGTGACATCTCCCCCGCAAGGGGGGAGATTGTTCTTTTCCCGGGCTTGCCCCTTGAGGAGGAAATGTCGGCGTCGCCGACAAAGGGGGATGGCCGCATACGCTGACCGTGCTGGACGCTCAAAGTGCGCTCCAAGCGTCCGCTCCATCCGGCAACCTCGCGACGCACGGTTCCAACCGTTTCAATCATGCCACAGGTCTCAAAGATTCCGCCGCATCTTGATTTTAAAGTTAGTTTTAAGCTAATTCCGCCTATATTCCCCTGGACAAAGCGATAGCAGAGATGATCGGGAGCAAAAACATGCGGACAATACATGCGGTGGCGGGACTGGCCGTGGTGCTGGCGCTGGCTGGATGTCAGAGAACGTCCACGAGCGATTTCGGTGGAAACCCCGTTTCGCCGGCTCCCCTGCAGGCGCAGCCTGTGCCGACGGTATCGTCGGGCCAGCTGGCTGCACCCGGCGATACATCGCAGTTTCCGGCAGCGCCCGTCAGCGGCACGGCTGCGGTCGGTGGTGTCACGACACCCGGCGGCACCGAGGTTGCAGCGGCAGCCAATGCGCTTGACGTGACCAAGGAATCGATGGTCGGCAACTGGCGTGTTTCGAACGGCGGCAGTTCCTGCGACATGTTCTTGACGCTCACCAATCTCGGCAGCGGCTCGCGCGGCGGCACGCGCGGTTGCGCTGGCGAACTGACGGCGATGGGCTCCTGGGAAGTGGCCGGCAAGCAGGTCGTGCTGAAGGACCGCAACGGCAATCCGCTCGCCCGCCTGTTCAAGACGGCCGATGCCCGCTTTGACGGCTCGACGAATGGCGGCCAGCCGGTCAGCCTCAGCCGCTAATCCATCAGCCCAGCAGCCCGGCTCCAGCCGGGCTTTTTCTTGCCGTCGTTTCCGACATAGAACCGGTAAAGCGCGTGCCCAATCCACAAGACAGTATTTCGCGAAAACTCGAAGCCATGATCGCGGCGGGAACGCTGACGCGTGACCCCGCGCAACTTGTCATCGCCAAGCGCCTTGATCAGCTCTCCTCGGAACTGGCCGCCAGCCGCGCCCAGCGCAAGTCGAATGCGCTCGGCTGGTTGTTTGCCTCGCGCAAGACCGAGCAGCCGCCGTTAAAGGGGCTCTATCTCTATGGTGGCGTCGGGCGTGGCAAGACGATGCTGATGGACCTGTTTTTCGAGACGGTGCCGATCCAGCGCAAGCGGCGGGCGCATTTCCATGAATTCATGGCCGATGTGCACGAGCGCATCTTCAAGCACCGGCAGAAGTTGAAGAACGGCGAAACGCGCCAGGCCGATCCGATGCCGCCGGTGGCGGCGGAAATCCTGTCGGAGGCCCGGCTTTTGTGCTTCGACGAATTCTCCGTCACCGACATTGCCGATGCGATGATCCTGTCGCGGCTGTTCGGCGAGCTGTTTTCCAAGGGCTGCGTGCTGGTGGCGACATCCAATGTCGAGCCAGGCAATCTCTACAAGGATGGGCTGAACCGCGGGTTGTTCCTGCCGTTCATCGACCTGTTGAAGGCGCATGCGAACATCGTGCCGCTGGATACGGCGACGGATTACCGGCTGGCGAAGATCGAGGGTCTGCCGGTCTGGTCTTCGCCGCTCGGGCCGGAAGCGGATGCCGAGCTCGACAATGCCTGGAAGCTGGCAACGGCCGGGCTGACGGTCAATTCCGCCGAAGTTGCCTTCAAGGGCCGCAAGATCATCGTTCCCAAGGCTGCCGGCGAATGCGCGCGGTTTTCCTTTGCCGATCTCTGCGAGAAGCCGCTCGGGGCTGCGGATTATCTCGCCATTCTCTCGCAGTACCGGACGATCTTTGTCGAGCATATCCCGCATCTGGGGCCGGAGCGGCGCAATGAGACCAAGCGCTTCATCATGCTGATCGACACGATCTACGATCACGGCGCGCGGCTATTTGCCTCCGCAGCGGCGGCGCCGGTCGATCTGCTGACGGCGAAAAAAGGCACCGAAGGGTTCGAGTTTGACCGTACGGTATCGCGCCTGATCGAGCTTCAGAGCAAGGAATATGCCGCAAACCATGACGGCAATTCTGCTGTTTTGTGACACATTGACGACGCATTATATTACGTTTACGTAAGAATTTTATGATCTAACCGATTGAAATTGCTCTACGCAAAAGTATCGGTTGATATTTGAATTTTTGAAGTTTAATTCCTTGCGCCGAAGGTTTGCCATAGCTCGCGCTCGAGGCGCCACGTCAGGCCTTGTCAGATTTGGATCGCAAAGGAAGCACTTTCATGGCGCGCAACAAGATCGCACTTATTGGTTCTGGAATGATTGGTGGCACGCTGGCGCATCTCGCCGGCCTGAAAGAACTGGGCGACATCGTCCTGTTCGATATTGCCGACGGCATTCCGCAGGGCAAGGGTCTCGATATCGCTCAGTCCTCTCCCGTCGAAGGCTTCAATGCCAATCTCACGGGTGCCAGCGACTATTCCGCAATCGAGGGTGCGGATGTCTGCATCGTCACCGCCGGCGTTGCCCGCAAGCCCGGCATGAGCCGAGACGATCTGCTCGGCATCAACCTCAAGGTCATGGAACAGGTCGGCGCCGGCATCAAGAAATATGCCCCGAACGCCTTCGTCATCTGCATCACCAACCCGCTCGACGCGATGGTCTGGGCGCTGCAGAAGTTCTCCGGCCTGCCAAAGAACATGGTCGTCGGCATGGCCGGCGTGCTCGACAGCTCGCGCTTCCGCCTGTTCCTGAGCCAAGAATTCAACGTGTCTGTCCAGGACGTGACTGCCTTTGTTCTCGGCGGCCATGGCGACACGATGGTGCCGCTCGCCCGTTACTCGACCGTTGGCGGCATTCCGTTGACCGATCTGGTCAAGATGGGCTGGGTCACCAAGGAGCGCCTGGAAGAGATTATCCAGCGGACCCGTGACGGCGGCGCCGAAATCGTCGGTCTCCTGAAGACCGGTTCGGCTTACTACGCTCCGGCCGCATCGGCGATCGAAATGGCTGAATCCTTCCTCAAGGACAAGAAGCGCGTGCTTCCGGCTGCCGCCTATCTGTCGGGCCAGTACGGCGTCAAGGACATGTATGTCGGCGTTCCGACGATCATCGGTGCCGGCGGCATCGAGCGCATCATCGAAGTCGAATTCAACAAGGCCGAGCAGGAAGCCTTCGAAAAGTCGGTCGCTTCGGTGGCAAGCCTTTGCGAAGCCTGCGTCGCCATCGCTCCGAGCCTCAAGTAAGAGCGCTCCCGGTATTGCCATCAGGCTGAAACAGGAAATTTCCCGATGAACATTCATGAATATCAAGCCAAGGCTCTGTTGAAGACCTTTGGCGCACCGGTTGCGGAAGGTGTCGCCATCTTCTCGGCGGATGAAGCAGAAGCGGCGGCAAAGTCGCTTCCAGGCCCGCTCTACGTGGTCAAGAGCCAGATCCATGCTGGCGGCCGCGGCAAGGGCAAGTTCAAGGAACTCGGCCCGGATGCCAAGGGCGGCGTTCGCCTGGCGTTTTCCATCGACGAAGCCAAGGCGCATGCCAAGGAAATGATGGGCAACACGCTGGTGACAGCGCAGACCGGCGAAGCCGGCAAGCAGGTCAACCGTCTCTATATCGAAGACGGCGCCGACATTGCCCGCGAGCTTTACCTCTCGCTGCTCGTCGACCGCTCGGTCGGCCGCGTTGCCTTCGTGGTATCCACCGAAGGCGGCATGGACATCGAGGCTGTCGCCCATGACACGCCCGAGAAGATCCACACCATCGCCATCGATCCGGAAACGGGCGTGACGGATGCGGATGTTGCCGCGATCTCCAAGGCTCTGGAGCTTTCGGGCGCTGCTGCCGAAGATGCCAAGTCGCTGTTCCCGATCCTCTACAAGGCCTTCAACGAGAAGGACATGGCGCTGCTCGAGGTCAACCCGCTGATCGTCATGAAGAACGATCATCTGCGTGTTCTCGATGCCAAGATGTCGTTCGACGGCAATGCGATCTTCCGTCACGACGACGTCAAGGCGCTGCGCGACGAGACCGAAGAAGATGCCAAGGAAATCGAGGCCTCGAAGTGGGATCTCGCCTATGTGGCGCTCGATGGCAACATTGGCTGCATGGTCAATGGCGCAGGTCTTGCCATGGCAACGATGGACATCATCAAGCTGTACGGCAAGGAGCCGGCAAACTTCTGCGACGTTGGCGGTGGCGCCGGCAAGGAGAAGGTGGCTGCGGCCTTCAAGATCATCACGGCCGACCCCAAGGTCGAAGGCATTCTCGTCAACATCTTCGGCGGCATCATGAAATGTGACGTCATTGCCGAAGGCGTCGTCGCTGCCGTGCAGGAAGTCGGCCTCAAGGTTCCGCTCGTCGTGCGGCTTGAAGGCACCAATGTCGAGCTCGGCAAGAAGATCCTGAATGAATCGGGTCTCGCGATCACGGCGGCAGACGACTTGGACGATGCGGCCAAGAAGATCGTCGCTGCGATCAACGCCTAATTTGAAGGACCCGAACGTATGTCTATTCTCGTCAATAAAGACACAAAGGTCCTGGTTCAGGGCCTGACCGGCAAGACCGGCACATTCCACACCGAGCAGGCGCTTGCCTATTACGGCACGCAGATGGTCG
Organism: Rhizobium sp. Root483D2; assembly: GCF_001426685.1. Lineage (GTDB taxonomy): Bacteria > Pseudomonadota > Alphaproteobacteria > Rhizobiales > Rhizobiaceae > Pararhizobium > Pararhizobium qamdonense. The sequence continues at coordinate 24,378 of NZ_LMFB01000018.1, forward strand.
GCGGTATCCACCCCAAGAAGGGTGGCGAAACCTGGACGGGTTCGAAGGGCGAAAGCCTGCCGATCTTCGCAACGGTTGCCGAAGCCAAGGAACGCACCGGCGCCGACGCGTCCGTGATCTACGTTCCGCCGGCGGGTGCTGCCGACGCGATCATCGAGGCGATCGAAGCCGAGATCCCGTTCATCACCTGCATCACCGAAGGCATTCCGGTCATGGACATGGTTCGCGTCAAGGCCCGCCTCGACCGTTCCAAGTCGCGTCTGCTCGGCCCCAACTGCCCGGGCATCCTGACGCCGGAAGAATGCAAGATCGGCATCATGCCGGGCTCGATCTTCCGCAAGGGTTCGGTCGGCATCGTCTCGCGCTCCGGCACGCTGACCTATGAGGCCGTGTTCCAGACCTCGAACGAAGGCCTTGGCCAGACGACGGCTGTCGGCATCGGCGGCGACCCGGTCAAGGGCACGGAATTCATTGACGTGCTGGAAATGTTCCTCGCTGACGACGCCACGACCTCGATCATCATGATCGGCGAAATCGGCGGCTCGGCTGAAGAAGATGCGGCACAGTTCCTGATCGACGAAGCGAGACAAGGCCGCAAGAAGCCGATGGCAGGCTTCATCGCCGGCCGGACGGCGCCGAAGGGCCGGACCATGGGCCATGCCGGTGCTGTCGTTTCCGGCGGCAAGGGCGATGCGGAATCGAAGATTTCGGCCATGGAAGCGGCTGGCATCAAGGTATCGCCTTCCCCGGCGCGCCTCGGCAAGACGCTGGTCGAAGTCCTCAAGGGCTGAGACAGACCATACCAAGACGTGACCGGGCTTCCCATTGCGGATGGCCCGGTCTGCACCATTTGAAGATGTGAAGGCGCATCAAGCGCTTTCGACAATGCGGTTTACTTTCGCAAATGCGGTTTACCGGGGCCAGCACCCGGCAGAGTTAACAAGTCAGGAGGCGGACGGACAGGTCCGCAGAGCACCATGGCACGGCAAGAAGCCAACGAGCAATTTCAGCTGACTTCGTTCCTTGATGGAGCGAATGCCGGCTATATCGATCAGCTCTATGCGCGCTACGAAAACGATCCCTCGTCGGTCTCCGGCGAGTGGCAGTCGTTCTTCAAGGCGCTGCAGGAGCAGCCGGAAGACGTGATCAAGGCCGCCAAGGGCGCTTCCTGGAAGAAGCCCAACTGGCCGATACCGGCGAGCGGCGACCTGGTCTCGGCGCTGGACGGCGACTGGGGTACGGTCGAAAAGGTCATCGAAAGGAAGGTGCAGGCGAAGGCAGAAGCCAAGGCCGTCGAAACCGGCGTTGCCGCAGCACCCGCCGACGTCCACCAATCGACCCGCGACAGCGTGCGCGCGATCATGCTGATCCGCGCCTACCGCATGCGCGGCCATCTGCATGCCAAGCTCGACCCGCTGGCGATTGCCGCTCCGGTCGACGATTATCATGAGCTGTCGCCGTCCAACTACGGTTTCGGCCCGGAAGACATGGACCGCCCGATCTTCATCGACAACGTGCTGGGCCTGGAATATGCCACCCTGCGCGAGATCGTCGATATTCTCGAGCGCACCTATTGCTCGACGCTCGGCGTTGAGTTCATGCATATTTCCGATCCGGAAATCAAAGGCTGGATCCAGGAGCGCATCGAAGGTGCGGACAAGGGTGTCGATTTCACGCCGGAAGGCAAGAAGGCCATCCTGCAGAAGCTGATCGAGGCCGAAGGTTTCGAGCAGTTCATCGACGTCAAGTACAAGGGCACCAAGCGCTTCGGCCTCGATGGCGGCGAATCGCTGATCCCGGCGCTCGAGCAGATCATCAAGCGCGGCGGCCAGGAAGGCCTGAAGGAAATCATCCTCGGCATGGCCCATCGCGGCCGTCTGAACGTCTTGACCAACGTCATGGGCAAGCCGCACCGCGCGGTGTTCCATGAGTTCAAGGGCGGCTCGGCTGCTCCCGACGATGTCGAAGGCTCCGGCGACGTAAAGTACCATCTGGGTGCTTCTTCAGACCGCGAGTTCGACGGCAACAAGGTGCATCTGTCGCTGACGGCCAACCCGTCGCATCTGGAAATCGTCAATCCTGTCGTCATGGGCAAGGCCCGCGCCAAGCAGGACCAGATGGCCAAGATCTTCGAAGGCGACGTCATTCCGTTGTCCGAGCGGGCGCAGGTCATGCCGCTTCTGCTGCATGGCGACGCGGCCTTCGCCGGCCAGGGTGTCACGGCTGAAATTCTCGGCCTGTCGGGTCTGCGCGGCCACCGCGTCGCCGGCACTGTGCATTTCATCATCAACAACCAGATCGGTTTCACCACCAATCCGGCGTTTTCGCGCTCGTCGCCCTATCCGTCCGACGTTGCCAAGATGATCGAAGCGCCGATCTTCCACGTCAATGGCGACGATCCGGAAGCGGTTGTCTATGCCGCCAAGATCGCCACCGAATACCGGATGAAGTATCACAAGCCTGTCGTCGTCGACATGTTCTGCTACCGCCGCTTCGGCCATAACGAGGGTGATGAGCCGTCGTTCACGCAGCCGAAGATGTACAAGGTGATCCGCGCCCACAAGACGGTTGTGCAGATCTATGGCGAACGCCTGATCGCAGAAGGCCTGATCTCCGAAGGCGAACTGGAAAAGATGCGTGCCGACTGGCGTGCGCGTCTGGAGCAGGAATTCGAGGCCGGACAGTCCTACAAACCGAACAAGGCCGACTGGCTTGATGGCGTCTGGTCGGGGCTTCGCGCTGCCGACAACCAGGATGAGCAGCGCCGCGGCAAGACCTCGGTGCCGATGAAGGTGCTGAAGGATGTCGGCCGCAAGCTGTCGGAAGTTCCGGCCGGCTTTGCCGCTCACAAGACCATCCAGCGCTTCATGGACGGCCGCGCCAACATGATCCAGACCGGTGAAGGCATCGACTGGGCGATGGCGGAAGCACTCGCATTCGGCACGCTCTGCGTTGAAGGCACCAAGATCCGTTTGTCGGGGCAGGATTGCGAACGCGGCACGTTCTCGCAGCGCCATTCGGTTCTCTACGATCAGGAAACCGAAGAACGCTACATCCCGCTTGCCAACCTTTCGCCGGCCCAGGCCCGTTACGAAGTCATCAACTCGATGCTTTCGGAAGAGGCGGTGCTCGGCTTCGAATACGGCTATTCGCTGGCCCGCCCGAATGCGCTGACGCTCTGGGAAGCCCAGTTCGGCGACTTCGCCAATGGTGCACAGGTCGTGTTCGACCAGTTCATCTCGTCGGGCGAACGCAAGTGGCTGCGCATGTCTGGCCTCGTCTGCCTGCTGCCGCACGGCTATGAAGGCCAGGGTCCGGAACATTCCTCGGCCCGGCTCGAACGCTGGCTGCAGATGTGCGCCGAAGACAATATGCAGGTGGCCAACGTCACGACGCCGGCCAACTATTTCCACATCCTGCGCCGTCAGACGAAACGCGACTTCCGCAAGCCGCTGATCATGATGACGCCGAAGTCGCTGCTGCGCCACAAGCGCGCCGTCTCTTCGCTGTCGGAAATGGCTGGCGAGACCTCGTTCCACCGTCTGCTTTGGGACGATGCCGAGGTCATCAAGGACGGTCCGATCAAGCTGCAGAAGGACGCCAAGATCCGCCGCGTCGTGCTGTGCACCGGCAAGGTCTATTACGATCTGCTGGAAGAGCGCGAAAAGCGCGGCATCGACGATGTCTACCTGCTGCGCGTCGAACAGCTCTACCCGTTCCCGGCCAAGGCGCTGATCAACGAACTCTCGCGCTTCCGCCATGCCGAAATGGTCTGGTGCCAGGAAGAGCCGAAGAACATGGGCGCCTGGTCGTTCATCGACCCCTATCTGGAATGGGTGCTTGCCCATATCGATGCCAAGTACCAGCGGGTGCGCTATACCGGCCGTCCGGCCGCTGCCTCGCCGGCAACGGGCCTGATGTCCAAGCATCTCGCCCAGCTTGCCGCATTCCTCGAAGACGCGCTTGGCGGCTGAAAAACGGGAGGCTGAAAGGCCTCCCTCATCTGCCTCACCAGAAACAGACACCCGATCAACGGACGACAAAAAATCATGGCCACAGAAATCCGCGTTCCCACTCTGGGCGAATCCGTCAGCGAAGCCACCATCGGCACCTGGTTCAAGAAGGTCGGCGATACCGTCAAGGCCGATGAGCCGCTGCTTGAACTCGAAACCGACAAGGTAACGATCGAAGTACCATCACCTGCCGCCGGCATATTGTCGGAAATCGTGGCTGCCGCCGGCGAGACCGTCGGCCTCGGCGCACTGCTCGGCAACATCACCGCAGGCGCTGCGGGTGCAGCACCCGCAGCGCCTGCTGCGGCTGAAAAGAAGGCGGCCGAGCCGGCGCCTGCCGCGCCTGCAGCCGCTGCTGCGGCACCCGCCGCAACGCCTGCCGCTTCCGCCATGCCGGCAGCACCGGCTGCTGCCAAGATGCTGGCTGAAAACAACCTTTCGGCTGAACAGGTCGATGGTTCGGGCAAGCGTGGCCAGGTTCTGAAGGGCGATGTCATCGCCGCCGTTGCCAAGGGCATTTCAGCACCTGCAGCCGTGTCCGAGCCGGTCAAGGCCGTGACGCGCGGCCCTTCGGCTGCCGAGGACGCACCGCGCGAAGAACGCGTCAAGATGACCCGTCTGCGCCAGACGATCGCCAAGCGCCTCAAGGATGCGCAGAACACGGCTGCGATGCTCACCACCTATAACGAGGTGGACATGAGCGCCGTCATGAGCCTGCGCACCAAGTACAAGGACATTTTCGAGAAGAAGCATGGCGTCAAGCTCGGCTTCATGGGCTTCTTCACCAAGGCGGTGACGCATGCCCTGAAGGAAATTCCGTCCGTCAACGCCGAGATCGACGGCACCGACATCATCTACAAGAACTTCTGCCATATCGGCATGGCCGTCGGCACCGACAAGGGCCTCGTCGTTCCCGTCATCCGCGATGCCGACACGTTGTCGATCGCCGAAGTCGAGAAGGATCTCGGCCGTCTCGCCAAGCTTGCCCGCGATGGTGCGCTCTCCATGGCCGACATGCAGGGCGGCACGTTCACCATCACCAATGGCGGCGTCTACGGTTCGCTGATGTCCTCACCGATCCTGAATGCGCCGCAGTCGGGCATTCTCGGCATGCACAAGATCCAGGACCGCCCGGTCGTGGTCGGCGGTCAGATCGTCATCCGTCCGATGATGTATCTGGCGCTCTCCTACGATCACCGGATCGTCGACGGCAAGGAAGCCGTGACCTTCCTGGTGCGCGTCAAGGAAAGCCTGGAAGATCCGGAACGTCTCGTTCTCGATCTGTAATTGGACGATCTTGGGGCTCAAGGCCCCTCATCCGGCCTGCCGGCCACCTTCTCCCCGCAGGCGGGGAGAAGGGACAAGCGGCAAACTCCGTCATCCCCTCTCCCCGCGAGCGGGGAGAGGGTTAGGGTGAGGGGCACTTCCCAACACGAGAGCCCAGCCGATCAAAAGGAATAGTCTTCAATGGACGCAGCAGTTCTGGCCGTATCGCCTTTCATTACGCTTCTCGCCTGGAGCGTGGTGCTGCTTTTGGTCCATATCGGGCTGCAGAGCATTCCCGCCACGCTGGAGCTGGGTTCGTCCTGGAACGCCGGCCCGCGTGACGATGGGCAAAAGCCGTCCGGCGTATTTGCCGGCCGTGCGGAACGGGCCTTCGCCAATTTCCGCGAAACCTACCCGGCCTTTATCGGTCTCACGCTATCGCTGGCCATTACCGGCGATCTCAGCGGCTGGGGACTGGTTGGCGCTTGGCTGTGGCTTGTCTGCCGGATCGTCTATATCCCGCTCTACCTCGCAGGCATTCCCTATATCCGCTCGCTCGTTTGGGTTGGATCGTTGATCGGCTTGCTCGTCATGACGGCCGTGCTTATCTTCTGACGGATATCGGAACCCGTAAACGACCGGAGACACCGCCGTGCATCCCCATCTGTTCGAACTTGCTTCCTTGATGGCGATTTTCTCCTTCGCCATTGTCTCGCCCGGTGCCGATCTTGCCATGGTCATGCGGCAGTCGATCGTCAACGGCCGCCGCTCCGCCGTCATCACGTCTTTTGGCGTCGGCACGTCGCTGATGTTTCATGTGACCTATACGATCCTCGGGCTCGGGCTGTTGATCTCGCAGTCGATCTACCTGTTCAACATCGTCAAATGGTGCGGTGTCGCCTATCTCCTTTATATCGGCATTAAGTCTCTGCGCGCCGGAAAGACTGACATGACCACGCAGGCTGACGGCATTGCGGCCAGCGAAAAGCGTCAATCCGGACTGAAAGCCTTTGGTCTCGGCTTTGCCGCCAATGCGCTCAATCCGAAGCCGGTGTTCTTCTTCCTGTCGATCTTCTCGACGGTGGTCAGCGCCCATACGCCGATCATGGTCAAGTTCGGCTATGGCCTGGTGATGGCAAGCTGCCTGATCCTCTGGTTCGTGGGCGTCAGCCTGTTCATGACGACGCCGAAGATGCGCGCCGCGTTTTCGCGTGCCAGCCAGTGGATCAACCGCGCCAGCGGTCTGGTCTTCATCGCGCTTGGCCTGAAGCTCGCCACCGAAAAGGCAGCCTGAGCATGCGCATTGCCGTTTCCGCATCGTTCTTGAGCGCATTGCTGGCGGTTTCGCCGGCAATGGCTGCCGATTGCCTGCAGGAGCGGGCCATTTACGGCGATGCGGACGGTGCCTATGAGCTGCGTTTCGAGCCGGTCGGCTCGACGAGTGCGGTCACCAGCAATCATTTCAAGGTCACGGTCGGCAAGACCGGCCTGGTGCTGGACGGCATCGTCATGCAGTCCGGTGAGCCCGAGCGCGCCAATGGCATGATCATGAACAATTGCCCGGAAGGCGATGTGACCGGCGACGATATCGCTGCCTGCACCGTCTGGCAGGGCGTTATCTATTCCGTCGGCGCCGACGGCAAGGTCGCTTCGCTGCCGGGCGAAGGTATTGCGGCTGCCTCACAGGTGCTTTTGCCCGATTTCGGCCCCTCGATACGCAATTCCGCGATCTGGGGCAAGGCGACGGTCGCGCCGTGGGACGCTCTCACCCTCAAGGGATGCGGCCAATGACGCGCGATGATGTGCCCGTTCTGCTGGTAACCGGCGGCAGCCGCGGCATCGGTGCGGCCATCTGCCGGTCGGCCGCAGCGCAGGGCTGGGCGGTTGCCGTCAACTATACCTCCAATCGTCCCGCCGCCGACGCGGTCGTGGCTGCAATCGAAGCGGATGGCGGTATGGCCATTGCCGTGGAAGGCGATGTCGGCACCCAGGCTGGGATCGATGGTATCTTTGCTGCGGTGGACAACGCGTTCGGCAGGCTCGACGGTCTGGTCAACAATGCCGGTATTGTCGATGTTCCCGTGCGGATCGATGAGATCACGGCGGAGCGGCTGGAGCGGATGCTGCGGATCAATGTCTCCGGTTCGATCCTGTGTGCCTCTGCCGCGATCCGGCGCATGTCGGTGCGTCATGGCGGCAAGGGCGGCGTCATCGTCAATATATCCTCGATGGCCGCCGTGCTCGGGTCCGCCGGGCAATATATCGATTATGCCGCCTCCAAGGGCGCAATCGATACATTCACGGTCGGGCTTGCGCGCGAGGTCGTCGCAGACGGCATTCGCGTCAATGCGGTGCGCCCCGGCGTCATCGATACGGATATCCACGCGTCCGGCGGGCTTCCCGACCGCGCCCGCGATCTTGGACCAACCATTCCCATGCAACGGCCGGGCACCGCGCAAGAGGTTGCCGACGCCGTTCTCTATCTGCTTTCGCCTTCGTCGTCCTATGTAACGGGCGCCATTCTCAACGTCAGCGGCGGACGCTAGCCGCTCTCAGGAAGGACTTTTCCATGGCTTATGATCTCATCGTTATCGGTACCGGCCCCGGCGGCTATGTCTGCGCCATCAAGGCGGCCCAGCTCGGCCTCAAGGTCGGCGTCATCGAGAAGCGCGCCACCTATGGCGGCACCTGCCTCAATATCGGCTGCATTCCATCCAAGGCGCTGCTGCATGCGTCAGAGGTCTTCCACCAGACCGGCCACGGCATCGATGTGCTCGGCGTCGAAGTCGCCGCGCCGAAGCTGAACCTGGAAAAGATGCTCGCCCACAAGGATGCGACCGTCAAATCCAATGTCGATGGCGTCGCCTTCCTGTTCAAGAAGAACAAGATCGATACGTTCCAGGGCACCGGCAAGGTGCTCGGCGAAGGCAAGGTCTCCGTCACCAGCGACACGGGTGAAGAGCAGATCATCGAGACCAAGAACGTTGTCATCGCGACAGGCTCCGATGTTGCCGGCATTCCCGGTGTCGAGGTCGATATCGATGAAAAGATCATCATTTCGTCCACCGGCGGTCTGGCGCTCGAAAAGGTCCCGGCCACCATGGTCGTGGTCGGCGGCGGCGTTATCGGGCTCGAACTCGGCTCGGTCTGGTCGCGTCTCGGCGCCAAGGTCACCGTGGTCGAATATCTCGATACCATCCTCGGCGGCATGGACGGCGAGGTTTCCAAGCAGTTCCAGCGTTTGCTGGTCAAGCAGGGCATCGATTTCAAGCTGGGTGCCAAGGTGACCGGCGTTGAAAAGTCCGATAAGGGCGCCAAGGTGACCTATGAGCCGGTCAAGGGCGGCGATGCCGCAACGATCGATGCCGATGTCGTCCTGATCGCCACCGGCCGCAAGCCGTTCACCGACGGTCTCGGCCTTGCCGAAGCCGGTGTCGTGCTGGACAAGCGCGGCCGCGTCGAAATCGATCATCATTTCCTCACCAACGTGCCCGGCATCTATGCGCTGGGTGACGTCGTGCGCGGCCCGATGCTGGCGCACAAGGCTGAGGATGAAGGTGTTGCCGTTGCCGAGATCATCGCCGGGCAGGCGGGTCACGTGAACTATGACGTCATCCCGAGCGTCGTCTATACCCAGCCGGAAGTCGCCTCCGTCGGCAAGACCGAGGAAGAGCTGAAGGCTGCCGGGATCGCCTACAAGGTCGGCAAGTTCCCGTTCACCGCGAATGGGCGCGCCCGCGCCATGCTGGCCACCGACGGCTTCGTGAAGATCCTGGCCGACAAGGACACCGACCGGGTTCTCGGCGGTCATATCGTCGGCTTCGGTGCCGGCGAAATGATCCACGAAATCACCGTTCTCATGGAATTCGGCGGCTCTTCGGAAGATCTCGGCCGCACCTGCCATGCGCATCCGACCATGTCGGAAGCGGTGAAGGAGGCAGCACTCGCCACCTTCTTCAAGCCGATCCATATGTAAGAAACCTTACATCGAAAACCGGAGGGGGCCGTGACAATCGGCCCCTTTGCGGCTCTGCCATGCGCGGTCTAGGATCGGCGTATTCAAGGAGTGCCGCCATGCCGCAACGTCCCCGCTCAGTTCCGGTCAGTTTCCCGCACCCGGCCTTGCCTTTGGCCGATTGGGCGGATTGTTACGAGCTTCTAGTCCCGGGACAGGCGACCACTGCGATCTCTGCCGCAAGACGGGCCTTGGGTGATTTTCCGGCCTGGGTCCGCGCCATGATGTGGCTGCGAAATGCTGTTGTCAGCCCCTTTGGCCTGAAGGGGCCGGGTGCCGGGGGAAAGCATGAGATGATCGGCTTCTTCCCCATCATCTCGCAATCCAGCGAACAGGCCGTGCTCGGCTTTGACGACACGCATCTGGATTTCCGCATCGTCGTCGATGTGCGCCAGGCGGGCGAACTTGCCCAGCGCGTCAGCGTCACGACGCTGGTGCGCCGCAAGATCCTGTTGGGTAAAATCTATATCGCCGTCATCACGCCGTTTCACCGGCTGATCGTCAAGACCATGCTGGCGCGGCTTGCCCGTCCTCTCGCTTCGATAAGCTGAGCCGGATATTCTTTTTCGCCGTCGATTCGCCCTTGTAAAGCCAAGGTTCAGCACCATTTTTCCTTGGCGGCGCAACCGGTGCCGGTGGCCCAAGGCAGGTATCCGTGGCATCCGATTTCAGTGCGCCCAAACTCTCCCGCCCCAAAACCTCGACGGTCATCCGGCGGATTAGCTATGAGGCGGGGCAGAACCTGCGGCTGATCACGGTTGGCGTGGCAGTCTTCATCATCCTGCTTCTGGGGGCGTCCTTCTGGGTGTCCAAGAAGGGGCAGGAGGCGGACGAGGCCGTGGCGCATACGGTCCACAATGAGCGGCTGATCTCGGTCGTGCAGTCCCAGCTCCAGGATGCGGAAATTGGCCAGCGCGGCTATCTCCTGACCGGCGATCCCTTCTATCTCGAGCCCTATGACAAGGCGCTGAGCGGGCTGGGCGCCAATGTGGAAAGCCTTGCGGTCGGCGTTTCCGACAATCGCCGCCAGGATGGCAATGTTGCCGTGCTGCGCTCGCTTGCGGCGCAGAAATTGTCGGAACTGCGCCAGACCGTCGAGCGCCGGCGTGCCGGCGATGAAGCCGCAGCCGTTGCCGTTTTGCGCAACGGGCAGGGCAAGGTGCTGATGGACGGGGTGCGCGACGTTTTGGAGCGCATGCGTGTAGAAGAGGAAAGCCTGATGACAGTGCGGGCCAACCAGGCGCGCCGCGCCGGGTTCGTGCTGGAGATGATGGTGATCGGGCTGGCGCTTCTGACGGCGCTGCTGGGCGTGATCGCGGTGCGGGCCTCGCTGCGGCGCGCGCGCTCGGCGGAGGCGTCCCGCGACGAGCTGCTGCAGCATCTCGACCGCAAGCTCCTGGCCATCATGGCCGCCGATATCGTCGGCTACAGCAGGATGATGGAGGGCGACGAAACCCAGACACTGTCGCGGCTCAAAGATGTGCGCGACCGCATCGATCCGATCATTGCCAGCCATAGCGGCAGCATCGTCACCACGGCCGGCGACAGCGTGCTGGTCGCCTTTGCCAGCGCCCTGTCGGCGATCGATTGTGCAGTGGAGATACAAGGGGCAATGGCGGCCGACAATGAGGAACTGCCGGAGGCCGAGCATCTGATGTTCCGCATCGGCATCAATGTCGGCGATGTCATCGTGCAGGATGGCGATGTCTTCGGCGATACAGTGAATGTGGCGGCCCGGCTTGAGCCAATGGCCGATCCCGGCGGCATCTGCATTTCACGTGCGGTGCGCGATCATATCCGCAAGCAGAGGCACCTGACGTTCGACGATCTGGGCTTTCTGAAGGTGAAGAATATCGCCCATCCGGTCAGCGCGTTTAAGGTGCGGTTCGATCCGGCGGTGCAGTTGGAAGCGTTGGGTTGATACTGGGTTTGTGGCGGCGTTTTTATATGGTTTCCTGCCACAAGGCCGGAGGTTGAGGAGGCCCACCCCCCCTTTGTCACTTCGTGACATCTCCCCCGCAAGGGGGGAGATTGTTCTTTTTCCCTTTTAGCCACAGAGCTAGCGGTTAATCTCCCCCCTTGAGTGGGAGATGTCGGCGTCGCCGACAGAGGGGGGGGTTAAACCAACCCCGATCTCAAATTCGACGGCCGCGCGATGAGGCGCTTACTGCAGCGTCCGTGGCTGCAGCTGGGCCGGCTGTTCGACGGCGACATTGGCGCCCGTGCCGGCGGCCTGGGCGTCAAGGCCCGTGGCAACGACGGAAACGCGGAATACGCCGTCCAGGCTCTTGTCGAAGATGGCGCCGACGACGATATCGGCATCCTCGTAGACTTCCTCGCGGATGCGGGTGGCGGCCTCGTCGACTTCGAACAGCGTCATGTCGGAGCCACCGGAGATCGAGATCAAGACGCCCTTGGCGCCCTTCATCGACACTTCGCTCAAGAGCGGATTGGCGATTGCCGCTTCGGCGGCCTTGGAGGCGCGGCTTTCGCCGCTTGCTTCGCCCGTGCCCATCATGGCGCGGCCCATACCCTTCATCACCGATTTGACGTCGGCGAAGTCGAGATTGATCAGGCCTTCCTTGACGATCAGGTCGGTGATGCAGCCGACGCCGGAATAGAGCACCCGGTCGGCAATGACGAAGGCGTCGGCAAAGGTGGTCTTGGCGTCGGCGATGCGGAAGAGGTTCTGGTTGGGAATGACGATGACGGTGTCGGCCGCTTCGCGCAGCCGCTCGATGCCTTCCTCGGCCGATTGCATGCGGCGCTTGCCCTCGAAGCTGAACGGCTTGGTGACGACGGCCACCGTGAGAATACCGGCATTGCGCGCGGCCTGCGCGATCACGGGCGCTGCACCCGTGCCTGTGCCGCCGCCCATGCCGGCGGTGACGAAGCACATATGCGTGCCGCCGAGATGATCCATGATCTCGTCGATCGATTCTTCGGCTGCCGCGCGGCCGACTTCTGGCAGCGAGCCGGCGCCGAGACCTTCGGTCACCTGCGCGCCGAGCTGGATCAGCCGGGTCGCCTTCGACATGGTCAGCGCCTGCGCATCGGTATTTGCAGCCACGAATTCGGCGCCCTGCAGGCCCTCGGTGATCATGTTGTTGATGGCATTGCCGCCGCCGCCGCCGACACCGATGACTGTGATCTTCGGCCTCATTTCCGAAATCACGGGTTTCTTGATCTCTGTCATCTTGTCTCCTTGGACGTAAGCGCGGCCCCGGCAAATGGAAGCGCGTTCCGGGGGCTGCATCGAATGCGAAGCGGAGCGGGCGCGAATCAGGCTGCCGCAGGTTATGCTGGCAAAAAGGCAGAGAGACGGCGCGGGTGCAAGAGTCACAGCTAAAATTGCTGTGCCGGCGAAGTTTCTGGGGGGTATCTGTCCCTTCTCCCCGGCGGGGAGAAGGTGGCCTGAAAGGCCGGATGAGGGGGACCGCAGGTGCGGAATGTGCCGGGCCGCCCCCTCATCGCCNNGCAGGGGAGAAGGGAAAAAGAGAGCGCAGGGCTCAGTTCGCAGCCGGCATGCCGGTGACGGTGAAGCCGTCCTTTCGCAACAGTTCGATGACGCCTTCGGTTCCGGGCAGATGCAGGGCGCCGACGGCCATGAAGGCGGCGCCTTGGTCGAGGATCGGCTTGGCGCGGATCGCCATGGTCTTGTTGCGGTCGGTGATGATGCGCTGCTCGAAATCGGCATAGCCTGCGTCATCTCCAGAGGATTTCTCGTCCGAAACGGCTTTCATCATCGGCATGATCATGCCGGTATCGCCGGAGAGGTAGAGTTCGGTCGTCGTTTCCATCACGTCGGTCACGGTGTCGCCGAGCGCCAAGGTTTCGATCAGCGCTTCCAGATGAAACTGCACCGGCAGCGCGTCCATGGCCTGCAATTGCTCGACGAGAGTTTCCAGACCCTTCAGGCTTTTCCCCTGGCTTAAGGCGTCTTGCGCCAGCTTCTTGTCGAGGAAGGCAGCGCCTGCGGCCTTGCGGCTCATTTCGCAGGCCGGCAGGGCAACGAAGCTGGCAATCATCCATGGCTTCATCTTGGCCACCAGCGTCAGCGGGATGCCGCGCGCCTTCAAGCCGGCCTCCAGCTTTTCCGTGTCTCCGGGTTTCAGGAAATCCTTGATCGTCTTGCCATCGGCAAACATCGTCAGACCCGGTTGCATCATGATCGCCGCTGCTGCCTTGCGGTCATCGACGATCTCGTCGGATTCGACGATGACGGTTTTGGCCGTGTCATAGGCCTGGCTGGCGCCTACCGGCATGGCCAGAACGCGCGGATCGGTCACATGCATGGTGCCGAGCAGATAGGATGGCGCAATGCCCGGCTTCTCGATCTTCCAGAACGTGCCCTTGCCGTTGGGAATGGCCGCCGCTTCCGTTTCCAGCGCCGCAAACCTGGCCGGATCAGAGACCTTCATTTCGGTGATCAGGTTCTTGCCGCCGCAGGAGGCATCCTCTGCCCGGGCTGGCGAGATCGACAGGAGGGTGACGACGAGGCTGAGCGCAAACAGGACATGCAGCGTGGCGATCAGCGCAAGGACGTTGTCGCCGAACCGGCCGGTCAATCGGTCTGCCAGGCTGCGTGCCGGTTTTGCCCAGTGCTGAAACATCGTCGATCCCGTCTGCGAAATATCAATCCGGCGATTCTAGCTGGACAGGCCTCACGGCCTGTTTAACAAAACTGGTTAATGACGGCTAACGGCCGAAATTCAAGCGCGCGGATGGGCGCGGTCGTAGATTTCAAGCAGCCTTGCCGAATCGACACCGGTATAGACCTGCGTGGTTGATAGGCTCGCATGGCCGAGCAGTTCCTGGATGGTTCGAAGGTCGCCGCCGCCGGCCAGAAGATGGGTGGCGAAGGAATGGCGCAGCGCATGCGGCGTGGCCGTATCCGGCAGGCCGAGCGCGCCGCGCATCTTCTGCATTTCGCGCTGAATGATCCCCGCCTGCAGCTTGCCGCCCTTGGCGCCGCGAAAGAGCGGGCCTTCCGGGCTAAGATGATAGGGGCAGAGTTTTTCGTAAGCGCGTACGGCATCGATCGCCGCCGATATCAGCGGCACGACGCGGGTCTTGCCACCCTTGCCGTGAATGCGCAACGCGCTCGGCGTTCCCGCAAAATCGGCGGGGGTCAGATCCAGCGCCTCGGAAATGCGCAGGCCGCAACCATAAAGCAGCGTCAGCACCGCCGCGTTGCGGGTGGCGATCCAGGGCTCCTCGGCAAGCTGTGCGTCGCTGGTGACGACCATCAGGGCATCGACCGATGTCAGCGGTTTCGGCAGCGATTTCGGCTGTTTGGGCGAGCGTACGGCGGAAGCGCCGGCGGCATTGGCAAGACCCTTCTTTTCCAGATAGCGCAAAAAGGAGCGTAAGCCCGCCAGCCCGCGGCCAAGCGTTCGGGCGCCGGCGCCGTCCCTGCGGCGGGATGCGAGGAAGCCACGCAGGTCGCCGGGGCGCAGCGCGCTGATATCGCTGAGCCTCGCCGGACCGCTGAGATGGCCGGTCAGGAAATGCAGGAATTGCCGTGTGTCGCGCTCATAGGCCTCGACTGTTTTGCCCGACAGGCGCCGCTCCTCGCCAAGGCCCGAGAGCCAGCGCTGGCGCTCGGCCATCAGTTCGGGATGACCTATGATCAGGAGTTCGTTCACAGCCATGCTCCGCGCGTTCGAGATGGCAGACTCTGCGCTCCCGCCGGTTATGTTTTTCCTAACGGCTCTTGGAATTTGTCATGCCTGGATCATATTCAACTGCGATAGCTCAAGCGCAGACGAGGCGGAAAAGCGATGGCGCGACGGGATTCGGCAGGCGGGTTCACCCATTTCGCGGAGACTTTGGCGCTGGTGTCGCATGGCCAGCCCGGCCATATCGTCGATACGCTGATTGCCGAACGCGGACAGCGCATCGTCAAGCATCCGCTCTGGCCGGTGCTGCGGCCGTTTCTCTATACGGTGCTGAATTACCGCAAGGCGATCGAGTTTGCCGATGCCGTCGCCAATGCGCCGGGCTTTCAGGCCTTCGAGCATCTGAGCCGGACCCTGTCTCTCAATATCCGCGTGCGCAATGAAGAGCGCATTCCCGAAAAAGGCGGCTTCCTCCTGGTCAGCAACCATCCGACCGGCATTGCCGATGGCATCGCGGTGTTCGATCTGTTGAAAAGCCGCCGACCCGACATGATGTTCTTTGCCAATCGCGATGCGATCCGGGTCAATCCGCGCTTCGTCGAGATGGTTATCCCGGTCGAATGGCGCGAGGATTACAAAAGCAAGCTGAAGGCGCGCGAAACCCTGCAGATCACCAACCGGGCGATCTCGGAGGGCAAGGCGACGGTGCTGTTTCCCTCCGGCCGGATCGCCTATTGGGCGGATGGACGGCTCAATGAGCGGCCCTGGAAAACCTCGGCCGTCGGCTTTGCCCGCAAATACAATCTGCCGATCCTGCCGGTGCATATGTCGGCGCGCAATTCCGGGCTGTTCTATTGGCTGGCGAAATGGTCGACGGAACTGCGCGACATGACGGTGTTTCACGAGCTCCTGAACAAGAAGGGCGACCTGTTCGATTTCACCATCGGCAACCTGATTCCGCCGGAAGTGCTGGATGGCGATCCCATGGCGGTGACGCGGGCGTTGGAGCGGCATACCGTCGTCGATCTCGCCCTTGACGGCGATGCGCGGTTCTCCAACCCGGTTCCGTTGCCGGAGATGATCGGGTAAATCTGCGTGATGCAGATTCGCTCGATGTTCGCCGCCAATTACCGGTCGCTCAAATCCATTCGCATGGATATGGCTGGCGTCAACCTGTTCATAGGCGAGAACGGCGTCGGCAAATCCAATCTCTACCGCGCCCTGCAGCTGATCCAGGCTGCCGTGCGCGGGCGGCTTGCCCATGAGATTGCCCGCGAAGGCGGCATGGCGTCTGCATTGTGGAGCGGCAAGCGCCGCAGCGGCGATCCCGTGCGGATCAAGCTCGAGGTCGAGTTGCTCGACGAGGTCCAGGCGCTCAGTTTCCTTTACCGGGTGGAGGCCGGATTGCGGCCGCCGAAAGCGGCTGCCGGTTTCGCGTTCGAGCCGCAGGTGAAGGAGGAGGAACTGAAGGCCGATGCCGGCCGGCCGGTGACCGTGATGAAACGGGCGGGGCCGGGCATCTTCGTCCGCAACGCTGCAGGCCGGATGGAGGAATATCCGGAGCAGGCGCTGACCTCGGAAACCGCGATCGCGCTGTTGGGGGATGCCGGGCATTATCCGGAGATCGGCACGTTCCGCCGCGCCATCGACGGCTGGCGTTTTTTCCATGGGTTCCGCACCGACCGCGATTCGCCGCTGCGCTCCCCCTGCCTTGCCGTCACCGCGCCGATGCTGGACGAGGACGGCTCCAATCTCGCCGCCGTCTTTGCAACGCTGTTTCATACCCGGCAGGACACGGTCGATCTCGATCGCGCCATTGCCGATGCCTTTGGCGGCGCAAGGCTCATCGTGCCGCAACCGCAAGAATTTGCCGAATTTTCGCTGGTCTTTCCGGATTTCCCGCTGCGCCAGTTTTCGCCGCGCGAACTGTCGGATGGACAAATGCGGTTTCTGGCACTTGCCGGGGCGCTGCTCTCCTATCGCAAGCCCCGCTTCATCGCGCTCAACGAGCCCGAAACCAGCCTGCATCCCGACATGCTGCCGGCGCTTGCCGACATGATCGCCCAAGCCTCCAGCGACAGCCAGATCTGGATCGTCACGCATTCGGAACTGCTGGCGACCGAAATCCAAAAACGCTGCGGCACCCGCCCGAAACGGGTCATCCGCAACGACGGCGCGACCTGGATCGAGGGGATGCGGCTGACGGGCGTGATCGATGAGGATGAGGATTGAAAACAAAAAGCCCCGCGATCATCTCGCAGGGCTTGTCTTTCATTCCATGCCTGAAAAATATCAGGCGATCTTCTGGCCGGTCTTGGCCCAGTCGGCCAGGAAAGTTTCGAGGCCCTTGTCGGTCAGCGGGTGCTTGACGAGGGCTTTCAAAGTGGCCGGCGGGGCGGTGATGACGTCGGCGCCGATCAGGGCGGCTTCCTTGACGTGGTTGACCGTGCGGATCGAGGCGGCGAGGATTTCGGTCTCGTAGCCGTAATTGTCGAAGATCTGGCGGATTTCGCGGATCAGGTCCATGCCATCGACGGCGATGTCATCGAGGCGGCCGACGAAGGGTGAAACGAAGGTGGCGCCGGCCTTGGCGGCGAGCAGGGCCTGGTTGGCCGAGAAGCACAGGGTCACGTTGGTCAGGTGACCATCGGACGAGAGGTTCTTGCAGGCCTTGAGGCCGTCGAGCGTCAGCGGTAGCTTGATGCAGATATTGTCGGCGATCTTGGAAATGACAGCCGCTTCCTTCATCATCTGCTCGTATTCGGTGGCCGCGACTTCGGCGGAAACCGGACCTTCGACGATGCTGCAGATTTCCTTGGTCACTTCGACGATGTTACGGCCGGATTTCAGGATCAGCGAAGGGTTGGTCGTGACGCCGTCGACGAGGCCCAGGTCATTCAACTCCCGGATTTCATTCACATCGGCTGTATCGACAAAAAACTTCATGGAATTCTCCCTTTCGGCGCTCGGGCGGACGATGCGCGGGCTGCTCTGTTGTTTCGGGGTTTTCTTTAACGCAATCCGGAGGCAAGGTCACGGCCGATGACTGAAGATTCGACCGATTTGTTTGACGACCTGTTCGCCCGCCGCGTCGTGCCCGTTCTGGTGCCGATGCCCGCCCCGAAACCATACTCCTATGCCGTGCCGGAGGGAATGGCCGTCGAGCCCGGATCGATCGTCCAGGTGCCGCTTGGTCCCCGGCAGGTGCTGGGCGTGGTCTGGGACGGGATCGACGACGGCAGCGTCGATCCGCAAAAACTGAAATCCATTACCCGCGTTTTCGATTGCCCGCCGCTGACCAAGGACATGCGCACCTTTCTCGACTGGGTCGCCACCTATACCGTTTCGCCACCCGGTCTCGTCGCGCGCATGGCGCTGCGGGCGCCCGCAGCGTTCGATCCCGAGCCGATGATCGAGGGTTTGCGGCTGACGGATGCCCGGCCGGAGCGGATGACATCGGCGCGCGAGCGGGTGATTGCGATGGCCGAAAACGGCTTGACCTGGACGCGGCCGGGACTGGCGCATGCGGCGGGAACATCCTCCAGCGTGATCGACGGACTGACGGCGCAAGGCGTGTTCGAGACGGTGTTCATGCCGCCGCCGCCGGTGGTGGCGGTCCCCGATCCTGATTATGTGGAACACCGGCTTGAAGGGCCGCAGAAAAAGGCGGCGCTCGATCTTCTTGCAAGCGTCGATGCTGGCGGTTTTTCCGTCTCGCTGATCGACGGCATTACCGGTTCGGGCAAGACCGAGGTCTATTTCGAGGCGATCGCCGCGACCTTGAAGGCCGGCAAGCAGGTGCTGATCCTTCTGCCGGAAATTGCGCTGACGGCGAGTTTTCTGGAGCGCTTTCAGGACAGGTTCGGCTCAAAGCCGGCCGAATGGCATTCGGATCTGGCACCGCGCACCCGCGAAAAAGTCTGGCGGCAGGTAACGGAAGGGGGCGTGCGGGTTGTGGCCGGCGCGCGCTCGGCGCTGTTCCTGCCGTTCGAGAATCTCGGGCTGATCGTCGTCGATGAAGAACACGACCCGGCCTACAAGCAGGAAGATCGCGTCTTTTACAATGCCCGCGACATGGCGGTGGTGCGGGCGCGGATCGGCGAATTTCCGGTCGTGCTGGTCTCGGCGACGCCGTCGGTGGAAAGCCGGGTCAATGGCGATCTCGGCCGTTACAATCCGATCCATCTGCCGACGCGGTTTGGCGATGCCGCGCTGCCCGATCTTGGCCTGGTCGATATGCGAAAACATCCCCCCGAGCGCGGCGGCTTTCTGTCGCCGGTGATGCTGCGCTATATCGGCAAGGCAGTGGAGCGGGGCGAGCAGGCGCTGTTGTTTCTCAACCGGCGTGGCTATGCCCCGCTGACGCTCTGCCGCGTCTGCGGTCATCGCTTCCAATGCCCGGATTGCTCCAGCTGGCTGGTCGAGCACCGGTTTCGCGGCCAGATCCAGTGCCACCATTGCGGCTATGCGCAAAAGACGCCGGAAAGCTGCCCGGAATGCGGCACGCTCGACCATCTGGTAGCCTGCGGGCCCGGCGTCGAGCGGATTGCCGAAGAAGTGGACCGGCATTTTCCCGATGCGCGCACCATCGTGCTGTCCTCCGATCTGATGGGCGTCAAGCGGCTGCGGCTGGAGCTGGAGGCCATCGCCAAAGGCGAGGCTGATATCGTCGTCGGCACGCAGCTGGTCGCCAAGGGGCACAATTTTCCGATGATGACCTTCGTCGGCATCGTCGATGCGGATATCGGCCTTGCCAATGGCGATCCGCGTGCGGCTGAACGCACATTCCAGCTGCTGAGCCAGGTGACGGGCCGGGCCGGGCGAACCGGCCTGAAGAGCTTGGGCCTGTTGCAGACCTACCAGCCGCAGCACCCGGTGATGCAGGCGATCGTCTCGGGTGATTCGGATGCTTTCTACGAGCGCGAGATCAGCGAGCGGGAAAAGGCGCTTCTGCCGCCCTTCGGGCGCCTCGCATCGATCATCGTTTCCGCCGATACCCGCTCCGATGCGGAGGGACATGCCCGCGGCCTGCGCCAGGCGGCACCCAAGGTCAGCGGCATCAGCATTCTGGGCCCGGCAGAGGCGCCGCTGGCGCTGATCCGCGGCCGCCACCGTTTCCGGCTTCTCGTCCACGGCCGCCGCAACAGCGACATGCAGGCTTTCGTGAAGACGATGATGGCCAACGGGCCGAAGATGCGCGGCTCGGTGAGCGTGCAGCTCGATATCGATCCGCAGAGTTTTTTGTGAAGGCCTGCCACCTGCATGGTCTGCGCGTCACATTATCCCTCTGGGCCTCGATTTTCACGCAGAAGGGATAATGCGTTGTATTTCAGGTGGATGCAGAAATCGGATCGTCTTCCCGGACATATCCGTCTGTGCGATAAGCGATTCGTCTGATCGAGCGAGGAGCATTGCGTGATGGAATTCTACATTCCGACCGAAACGGGAGAATTCCTGGCGTTTTGCGCCGCCGTGGTGACGTCGCTGCTCGGGCTCTTGTTTCTGTTTGCGCCGGGTATCGCCTTTCGGGCCTTGGGGATTGATCTGCGCGAGGGGCGTCGCGGGGGGTATGCCGAGGCGCGCTCGACGATGGGCGGGTTTCATCTGGGGCTTGGTATTGCAGCACTGCTGCTTGCGCAGCCGATGGTCTATCTGGCGCTGGGCGCTGCCTTTGCGCTTGCGGCGTTTGGGCGCATCCTGTCGATGCTGTCGGACAGCGGCAATACAGTTGTGAACTGGTTGTATCTGATCGTCCAGATCGTACTTTCGGCTTTACCCTTGGCCTATGTCTTTGGTTTTATCTGAGCCCGGCCAGCCAGCGCCTACAGAGCAGACCTCGTCAGCTCATACCCAATTTTTGTCAAAATTTGGCCAAACCGGGCGATCTTAAGCGCATTCGTGCGGTTCGCGTGTTGCGAGTCCAGATATCCTATGCTAGACGAACCGCGACTTGTGGGGGAAACAGGCCGCCCGGCCTGTATGTCCTTTAAAATATAGCAACAAATTCAAAGTGTTGGGTTTACGGTTCTCCGCAGACATCGCCCTTGAATTAAAATAAGAGAAGCTTGTGCCCGTGGCAGACACATCCCAGCTTATTTCCGGTGTTGCAGAAAGGTACGCGTCTTCGCTTTTCGATCTGGCCCTGGAAGCAGGTTCGGTAGAGAGCGTGGCGGCGGATCTGGACAAATTCCAGTCGCTGATCAACGAGAGCGCCGATCTGAAGCGTCTTATCGTCAGCCCGATCTTTTCTGCCGACGACCAGTTCAAGGCCATTTCCGCGCTGATCGCGAAGGCCGGTATCACGGGTCTGGTCGGTAATTTCCTCAAGGTGGTTGCACGCAATCGCCGCCTGTTTGCAGTGCCTGGCATCGTCAAGTCCTATCGCGAAACCGCCGCCCGTCATCGTGGCGAAGTTTCTGCCGATGTGACGTCGGCGCATGCCCTGACGGCCGCGCAGCAGACTGAATTGAAGGCGGCGCTCAAGGGCGTCACCGGCAAAGACGTGACGCTCAACGTCACGGTTGAACCCTCTATTCTCGGTGGTCTGATCGTCAAGGTCGGGTCCCGCCAGATTGACACTTCCCTTCGCACAAAGCTTTCTAGCCTTAAGCTTGCACTGAAAGAGGTCGGCTGATGGATATCCGCGCCGCGGAAATTTCCGCAATTCTCAAAGATCAAATTAAAAACTTCGGCCAGGAGGCAGAAGTCTCCGAGGTTGGCCAGGTGCTGTCCGTCGGTGACGGTATTGCCCGCGTCTACGGTCTGGACAATGTCCAGGCCGGCGAGATGGTTGAATTCCCGGGTGGAATTCGCGGCATGGCGCTGAACCTTGAAGCCGACAATGTCGGTGTGGTTATCTTCGGTGCCGACCGTGGCATCAAGGAAGGCGACACCGTCAAGCGGACCGGTTCCATCGTGGACGTTCCGGTTGGTCCGGAACTGCTCGGCCGCGTCGTTGACGCGCTCGGCAACCCGATCGACGGCAAGGGCCCGATCAATGCCAAGCAGCGCTCGCGCGTTGACGTCAAGGCTCCGGGCATCATCCCGCGCAAGTCGGTTCATGAGCCGATGTCGACAGGCCTCAAGGCGATCGACGCCCTGATCCCGGTCGGCCGCGGCCAGCGCGAGCTGGTCATCGGTGACCGTCAGACCGGCAAGACCGCCATCATTCTCGACACGATCCTCAACCAGAAGGCCATTCACGACAATGGCCCGGATGCTGAAAAGCTGTATTGCGTTTATGTCGCTATCGGCCAGAAGCGTTCCACGGTTGCCCAGTTCGTCAAGGTGCTCGAAGAGCGCGGCGCACTGAAGTATTCGATCATCATTGCTGCCACGGCGTCCGATCCGGCTCCGATGCAGTATCTCGCACCGTTCGCCGGTGCTGCGATGGGCGAATATTTCCGCGACAACAGCATGCATGCGCTGATCGGCTACGACGACCTGTCCAAGCAGGCTGTTGCCTACCGCCAGATGTCGCTGCTGCTGCGCCGTCCTCCGGGCCGCGAAGCTTATCCGGGCGACGTTTTCTACCTGCATTCGCGTCTTCTCGAGCGGGCTGCGAAGCTCTCCGACGAAAATGGCGCCGGCTCGCTGACCGCTCTGCCGGTTATCGAAACCCAGGGCAACGACGTTTCGGCGTTCATTCCGACCAACGTGATCTCGATCACCGACGGCCAGATCTTCCTTGAAACGGACCTGTTCTACCAGGGTATCCGCCCGGCCGTTAACGTCGGTCTGTCGGTTTCCCGCGTGGGTTCGGCCGCTCAGATCAAGGCGATGAAGCAGGTTGCCGGCTCGATCAAGGGTGAGCTTGCCCAGTATCGCGAAATGGCGGCATTCGCCCAGTTCGGTTCCGACCTCGACGCTGCAACGCAGCGCCTGTTGAACCGTGGTGCGCGCCTGACCGAACTCCTGAAGCAGCCGCAGTTCTCGCCGCTGAAGACGGAAGAACAGGTCGCAGTCATCTTCGCCGGTGTGAACGGTTACCTCGACAAGATCGCCGTCAACAAGGTTGGCGCGTTCGAGCAGGGTCTGCTGTCGTACATGCGTTCGGAAGGCAAGGACATTCTCGAGGCTATCCGCAAGGAGAAGGCAATCAGCGACGACGTCAAGGGCAAGCTCAAGTCTGCCATCGACACGTTTGCGAAATCCTTCGCCTGATCGGGTACCAGTTAGGACGGACAACGGATGCCTTCACTTAAGGATCTGAAAAACAGGATCGCCTCCGTCAAGGCGACGCAGAAGATCACCAAGGCGATGAAAATGGTCGCCGCGGCGAAGCTTCGGCGTGCGCAGGAGGCGGCCGAGGCTGCCCGGCCTTACTCGCAGCGGATGGCGATCGTTCTTGCGAACATTGCCGAAGCCGTGGGCACGGACGATAGCGCCCCTCGCCTGATGACGGGCAATGGCCGCGACCAGACGCATCTGCTTGTGGTCTGCACGGCAGAACGCGGACTTTGCGGCGGTTTCAACAGCCAAATTGCCCGCTTTGCCCGCGATCACGTGCGCAAGCTGCTCGCCGAAGGCAAGACGGTCAAGATCATCTGCGTCGGCAAGAAGGGCTTCGATATCCTTCGCCGCGAATTTTCATCGCTGATCATCGATCGTGTCGATCTGCGTGAAGTCAAACGGGTCGGCTTCGAAAATGCCGACCTGATCGGCAAGAAGGTCATCAGCCTGTTCGAAAAGGGCGAATTCGACGTTTGCACTCTGTTCTATTCGGAGTTCAAGTCGGTCATCAGCCAGGTTCCGACAGCGCTTCAGCTGATCCCGGCCGCTGCTCCTGCAGTTGCCAAGACCGACGAAGCATCCGCTGCGGCGATCTATGAATACGAGCCAGATGCGGGCGAGATCCTCAACGATCTTATTCCGCGCAACATTTCGGTGCAGGTTTTCCGGGCTTTGCTCGAAAATGTTGCGGGTGAAATGGGTGCCAAAATGAGCGCGATGGATAATGCCACGCGCAATGCCGGTGAAATGATCAACAAGCTGACATTGTCCTACAACCGTCAGCGCCAGGCTCAGATCACCAAGGAACTCATTGAAATCATTTCGGGCGCGGAAGCGCTCTAAGGTTACGGAAAGAGGGTAAGGATTATGGCTAAGGCAGCTACCCCCAGTACAACAGCAGCGGTGAAGAAGCCGACAGCAGTGAAGGCAGCAGCGGAAAAGCCGGCAGCAGCAGCGAGAACCGCTGTGGCGAAGAAGGCACCGGCAGCCCAGGCCGCCGTGACGGCAACCGGCGCGGTCGGCCGCGTGACGCAGGTCATCGGCGCCGTCGTCGATGTGACCTTCGATGAAGGCCATCTGCCGCTGATCCTCAACGCGCTGGAAACCGACAACAACGGCAACCGCCTTGTTCTCGAAGTTGCCCAGCATCTCGGCGAAAACGCCGTCCGCACGATCGCCATGGACTCGACCGAAGGTCTGGTTCGCGGTCAGCCGGTCACCGACACGGGCGCTCCGATCACCGTTCCGGTTGGTCTGGAAACACTCGGCCGCATCATGAACGTCATCGGCGAGCCGGTTGACGAAGCAGGTCCGCTGATCACCTCGGGCAAGCGCTCGATCCACCAGGAAGCACCGTCCTACGTCGAGCAGTCGACGGAAGCGCAGATCCTGGTTACCGGCATCAAGGTCGTCGACCTCCTGGCGCCTTACGCCAAGGGCGGCAAGATCGGCCTGTTCGGCGGCGCCGGCGTTGGCAAGACGGTTCTGATCATGGAACTGATCAACAACGTCGCCAAGGCGCATGGTGGTTATTCGGTATTTGCCGGCGTGGGTGAACGCACCCGCGAAGGCAACGACCTTTACCACGAAATGATCGAATCCGGCGTGAACAAGCACGGCGGCGGCGAAGGTTCCAAGGCAGCCCTCGTGTACGGCCAGATGAACGAACCGCCGGGCGCCCGCGCTCGCGTCGCTCTGACCGGTCTGACGATTGCCGAACAGTTCCGTGACGAAGGCCAGGACGTTCTGTTCTTCGTTGACAACATCTTCCGCTTCACCCAGGCAGGTTCCGAAGTGTCGGCTCTTCTCGGCCGTATTCCTTCGGCTGTGGGCTATCAGCCGACGCTTGCGACCGACATGGGCCAGATGCAGGAACGCATCACCACGACGACCAAGGGTTCGATCACCTCGGTTCAGGCCATCTACGTTCCGGCCGACGACTTGACCGACCCGGCACCGGCAACATCGTTCGCCCACCTGGACGCAACGACCGTTCTGTCGCGCTCGATCGCTGAAAAGGGTATCTACCCGGCTGTTGACCCGCTCGACTCGACCTCGCGCATGCTCGACCCGATGGTTGTCGGCGAAGAGCATTACGAGATCTCCCGCAAGGTGCAGACGACCCTGCAGCGCTACAAGTCGCTCCAGGACATCATCGCCATCCTGGGCATGGACGAACTGTCGGAAGAAGACAAGCTGGCCGTTGCCCGCGCCCGTAAGATCGAGCGCTTCCTGTCGCAGCCGTTCTTCGTAGCCGAAGTCTTCACCGGTGCGCCGGGCAAGCTGGTTGCGCTCGAAGACACGATCAAGGGCTTCAAGGGCCTCGTCAACGGCGATTACGATCACCTTCCGGAAGCCGCCTTCTACATGGTTGGCTCCATCGAAGAAGCGATCGAAAAGGCCAAGCGCCTGGCTGCCGAAGCCGCGTAATGACTTTCGACCGGGGCGCCCTTGCGGTGCCCCGGCCGTCACTCGCTGCGGCTGGCACGATCCGGCCGCGCCGAACGGGATTTTCTGCCGGGGTTTTTCGCCGGTAGCGCCAAAAGAAGCGAATGATCATGGCTGATTTCAATTTCGAACTCGTCTCCCCGGAACGGCTGCTGCTGTCCGAGCGCGTCAGCGAAGTCGTTCTTCCGGCAACGGAAGGCGAAATGACCGTCATGGCCAACCATGCGCCGACAATGACGACCATCAAGCCGGGCGTGGTGAGCGTCAAGGCTGCGGATGGCACCGTAACACGCTATGTCGTGTTCGGCGGTTTTGCCGATATCCTGCCGACCGGCTGCACGCTGCTGGCTGAATCTGCCGTTCCCGTCAGCGAAGTCGATGCCAAGCTGATCGACAAGCGCATCGAGGCAACCAAGTCGGAACTCGACGATGGCTCGCATAGCGACGAGCACAAGACGCGCCTCGAAAGCTTCCTTGCCGAGCTGACACAGCTCAACGAGATCGTCGTCGCCGCCTGAAAGGCATGAACGGTCTGGATTTCAAACCCTGCTTCGGCGGGGTTTTTTATTGTCCGGAGCTTGCGCGGTGCGTTTCCTGCATTCCCTTCTCCCCTGCGGGGAGAAGGTGCCCGAAGGGCGGATGAGGGGGAGTTACCTCCTGGGCTTGTGGCCCCCTCATCGCCTCGCTGTGCTCGGCACTTCTCCCCGCGGGGGAGAAGAGGGAGCCCGGCGTTGGGGCCGGCAGTTCTATTCTCTAGCCATTTGATATGGCAGGAGGGTCAGTGCGTTTCATTGATGAAACCGGCGCAAAAACGCCCGGGATCGTGGGATCCCGGGCGCTGCGGTTTCGAAGTCTTTTTATCCCCGCAGGTCAGCTGGCCAGCTTGTCGGCATAGGCGCGCTGTTCGTAGTGATGTCCAAAGCGGCTCTTGAGGAAGGCGTCGAGGCCTATTTCTTCTTGGCGGATGAAGCCCTTGGTGGGCAGTTCGCCCTTGGCCAGCATGTCGAGAACGGCGCAGATGCTGGTTGCCGTGGTGATCTGGATGGCGCTCATCATGCGGCCGGCAACAACGGCGCTGTAGACCTTGTTGGCATAGGTTTCCTGCACCAGGCGGCCTTCCTTGCGGCCGGAAACGGTGACGAAGATGATGACGACGTCCTGCATGGTCGATGGCAGCGAGTTTTCGAAGATGTCCTTGAGGACTTCGCGACGGTGGCGCAGGCCAAGGTCATTGAGAAGCGCCTTCATGATCGCGGCGTGGCCGGGATAGCGGATGGTGCGGTAGTTGAGCGTGCGCACCTTGCCCTTCAGCGTTTCGCACAGCGTGCCGAGGCCACCCGAGGTGTTGAAGGCTTCATAGGTGACGCCGTCGAGCGAGAATTCCTCGCGCTCTTCCAGCGCCGGCACTTCGATCAGCTGACCTTCGACGATGGCTTCGCAGGGCTCGATATATTCGTTGATGACGCCGTCGGTGCTCCAGGTCAGGTTATAGTTGAGCGCGTTGGACGGGTACTGCGGCAGGGCGCCGACGCGCATGCGGACGCTGTCGAGCGTGTCGAAGCGGCTGGCAAGGTCGTTGGCGACGATCGAGATGAAACCCGGTGCGAGGCCGCATTGCGGGATGAAGGCGGTGTTGGCGGTTTCTGCGATTTCCTTGACGCGGCGGGTGGATTCAACATCCTCGGTCAGATCGAGATAGTGCACACCGGCCTTGGAGGCAGCTTCGGCAATGGCGATCGTCAGGTGGAACGGGGCGGCGCTGAGGACGGCGAATTTGCCTGTCAGCAGGGAGATCATGGCGGCGCTGTCGGAGATGTCGATCTGCGTGACCGAGAGAGCATCGTGCTTTTCGATCATGGCGAGCTGTTCGGCGCTGCGGTCAGCCAGCGTCACCTGGTAGTCGCCGGAATGGGCGAGAAGGCGGGCGATGGTCGAGCCGATCTTGCCGGCGCCGATGACAACGATGTTTTTCATAATGGGTCCCCCCGAATTAAACTGTCTGAGCGTCCATTGTCGTCTGTCTGGTGATTGATCTGAAGCGGTGATCTGATAAAAATGCCGGTCAATAGTCGGCATAGTGCCGATAAGGATGTTCATAATGACGTTGGCAGACAAGGACCGGCATCTTCTGGCGATTCTCAGCGAGAATGCCCGCATGCCGACGGCGCTCCTGGCGCGCAAACTCGGCCTGTCGCGCACCACGGTGCAGGCCAAGCTTGAACGCTTGGAGCGGGACGGCGTGATTGCCGGCTATGGCGTCCGGCTGTCGGATGATTTCGAGAAGGGACTGGTCAAGGCGCATGTGCTGATCACGCTGGCCGCGAAAGCGCTGGGGCGGGTGACCCAGGAGCTGCACGATATCGAGGATGTGCGCACGTTGCATTCGGTCAGCGGCAGCTTTGATCTCATCGCCATCGTTGCGGCGTCATCGATCAGCGAACTCGATCTGGTGATCGACCGGATCGGCGAGATCGACGGCGTGGAAAAGACGCTGTCGTCGATCATTCTGTCGACGCGGATCAATCGGTGAACATTCGGCTGAGGTTTGCGGGATTGCCCCTCACCCTAGCCTTCTCCCCGCAGGCGGGGAGGGAGGATGACGGAATTTGCCGCCTGGTCCTTCTCCCCGTCATGACGGGGAGAAGGTGCCTGACAGGGCGGATGAGGGGCGATGTGCCCCGCAAGTTTCTCTATCCGAACAGCACCATGCTCGCCCGCAGCGTCACCCAGACGCCCCAAAGCATCGGGATGCCGACTATCGCCCAGGCGATCAGGGCCTTGCCATCGAAGCCGCCCGTGCCGATGCCGAAGGAGCCGGTCGGGCCGGCATTGGCCGCGGCGGTCTTGGCCTGCAAGGCTGCCACTTCCTCGTCCTTCATGAACCACTTGTCCGAGAGCGGCCGCACCAGCGCATTGGCAATCAGGCCGAGCGCCAGCATTCCGGCGAGGATGTACATCGTGCCGGTGTAGAGTTCCGGTCCGGGGGCGACGCCGGCCGAGATCTGCGCTTCGCGGATATAGTTGACCACAACCGGGCCGACGATCCCTGCCGTTGCCCAGGCCGTCAGCAGCCGCCCATGGATGGCGCCGACGAACTGGGTGCCGAAGATGTCGGCGAGATAGGCGGGAATGGTCGCAAAGCCACCGCCATACATCGACAGGATGATGCCGAAGGCCAGCACGAACAGCGCCTTGTTGCCAAGGCCGGCCAGCGTGGGAGCCAGCGCATAGAGCACGATGCCGAGCACGAAGAAGCAGAAATACGTGTTCTTGCGGCCGATCTTGTCCGACAGCGATGCCCAGAAGAAGCGGCCACCGATATTGAACAGCGAGAGAAGCCCGGTAAAGCCTGCGGCAATCGCCGCGATCGAAGCCTTTTGCGTAGTGTCGAGATCGGCAAAGGCGACATCCGGCAGGCCGATCAGCGAGCCCGCGAAAATCTCCTGCAGCATGGGCGAGGCCATGCCGATGACGCCGATACCGGCCGAGACATTGAGGCAGAGCACGGCCCAGATGAGCCAGAACTGCTTTGTCTTATGAGCATCGCGCAGATGCACGTGCTTGGTGGTGATCATCGTGCTCTTGGAGGCGGGGGCAGTCCAGCCTTCCGGACGCCAGCCGGCCGGCGGGATGCGGTACCCGAAGGCGCCGCCCATCATGAAGACGAAATAGATGATGGCCATGACGACGAAGGTCTGCCAGACGCCGGCCGACATATCGGTGCGGAAATAGGTCATCAAAAGGTTGGCAAGCGGCGCGCCGATCATTGCGCCGCCACCAAAACCCATGATCGCCATGCCCGTCGCCATGCCGCGCCGGTCGGGAAACCATTTGATCAGGGTGGACACCGGGGAGATATAGCCAAGGCCCAGACCGATACCGCCGATGACACCGGCGCCAAGCCACATCAGCCAGAGCTGGTGGGTGTAGACGCCAAGGGCAGCAACGAGAATGCCGCCGCACCAGCAGCAGGCCGAGACGAAACCGGCTTTGCGCGGCCCCGCACGCTCCAGCCAGCCGCCCCAGATGGCGGCCGAACAGCCGAGAAGCACGAAGAACAGTGTGTAGATCCAGCCGAGATCGGAGACACGCCAGTTGCAGCTGGTGGTGAACAGGGCGGAGGCAAGGTTCATGGTGGAGCAGGTATCGGGCGCGGGGCCGATGGCCTTGGACAAAGGCAGCCAGAAGACGCTGAAGCCATAGGCCATGCCGATGCAGAGATGGATGGCAAGCGCTGCGGGCGGTACGAGCCAGCGATTGAAGCCCGGTTGAGCGATGATGCGCTCGCGGTCGAGCAGGCCGACCGAGCCTCCATTGCCAAGGGTTTGCGTTGTTGCTGCCATGTTCGTTGTTCCTCCATTCGCCCCTGTCCCGTTGGGCGTTCCCAGTGAATGTCATGTCGGGGAATGGCCGAGTGTATCGCCCACACGCGCTCCTCCACGCGTTGGTCGCCCTGCCGTCCCTACCATCACAGAGCAATCGGCGTGCCAAATCGGGCCATTCAAGATTTCAATGACTTATGGCGGAGGCGTTACAGGTATTGGACAAAATGTCCGGACGGCAGCGGACATTTTGTCCGGTTCAGTTGGCTTCCGGCAGCCAGATGGAAAAGGTCGTGCCTTCTCCGGGCTCGCTTTGAACGGAGATCTGGCCGTTCTGGCGCGCGATCAGGCGCTGGCTGATGGAGAGGCCAAGGCCCGTTCCTTCCTGCCGCTTTGTGGTAAAAAACGGATCAAAGATCTTGCCGATCAGCTCCGGCGTCATGCCGACGCCGGTATCTGCGATGTCGATGCGCACGCCGGGCCGCGTCTCAAAATCCTGATCCAGAATGCGGATCGTCAACACGCCGCCTTTCGGCATGGCATGTATGGCATTGACGATCAGGTTGACCGCCACCTGCTGCAGTTCGGTGCGGTTCATCAGCACCAGCCGCCGGGCGCGGTCGTCGCGGACGAGCTTGATCTCGGCCTTGTGGAGCAGATGCTGGACCAGCGGCAGGCAGTCGGAGATCACGTCCGATGGCGCATGGCGCTCGACATAGCCGGCATATTCCTCGGGCTTGGCAAATTGCAGGAGCTTGGTGACGATCTGGCTGATGCGGTGGATCTGTTCGTCGATCAGCCGGAACTCGACCTTTGCTTCGTCTGCCCTTGCGCCGAGAACGCTGCGGACCACATCGAGATTGCCCTGGATGACCGCGATCGGATTGTTGATCTCATGGGCGACGCCGGCGGTGATCTCGCCGATGGCGGCGAGTTTTTCAGACATGATCAGCTGCTTGGTGGTCGCCTCGATCTGACGGTTGGCCAGCTCCAGTTCGCTGGTGCGCTCGGCCACGCGGTCGTTCAATTCCTCGTTCCATTGCCGCAGCTCGCGGTCGCGCTGCTGCAGCTGATCGAGCAACCCGTCGAGATGCAGCGCCACCCGGCCGATCTCGTCGCTTGCCGCCCTCAACTCTGTGCGGGCGCCCATATTGCCGCCTTCGACACGGGTGATGGTGTCGCTCATGCGTTCCAGCGGCTTGAAGATCGCCCGCGCCCAGCGCAGGAAGATCGGCACGCTGGCGGCGGTGACCGCCAGAAAGGCGAGCACGATGGTGAGCAGCGTCGTGTATTTCGCCTGGCGGAAGGGCGTCTCCAGAAAGCCGACATAGAGCATGCCGACGCGCTTGCCAAAACTATCGACGATCGGCTCATAGGCCGAGATGTACCAGTCGTTGACGACAAAGGCGCTGTCGAGCCAGGTGCGGCCCTCGCCCAAAACGGCTGTGCGCACGGCAGCGGACACGCGGGTTCCCAGCGCCCGGCGATCCTCGAACAGGCGCACATTGGTGCTGACGCGCACGTCATCGAGAAACAGCGTCGCGGTGCCCTTGCTGCCCTCCGGCAGGCTCGCCTCACGGTAGACGAGATCATTGATGGTATCGATGAAGACGAGATTCTGATTGAGCAGGATGCCGCCGACCAATGCGGCCTTGACGCTGTTCGCAAGTGTTACCGGACTGGCCGAATGCACGGTCATGCCGCGCGTCTCGCTCTTGCGGCCGGTCGGCACGGCGTTCGGGGTTTCGACCAGCTCGATGCGGGCGCGCTCGGCCAAGGCGGGCGACAGTGCGGCCAGCTGCTCGCTGGAGAAGATATCGATGGCGGTCGAGGAGGTGCCATTCAGTGCTGCGGCCACGACCGGCCACGCGCCCTGTGCCGGCCCTTGCGCATGCAGCGGCCGTCCCTCTTCATCGACAAGCATCAGGAAGTCGAGGCCGAGCGTCCGGCGGCTGTCTTCCAGGAAATTTGGCAGGCCTGCTGCGTCACCGCCGCCCACCGTGTCGCGAAATGCGGCGGAGACGGCCAGCGCCTGGATATGCTCGCCGGTATTTTCGAGGATGCGGGAGAGATATTGATGGGCGATGGTCAGGTCGCCATTGACCTTGGTGATCAGCAGCGCATCGAATTTTGCGTTCCAGCGGACAATGGCGATACCCAGCAGCAGCGGCAGGATGACCAGCGTCGGCAGGAGCGCGATGGCCAGAAGCCGGAAGCGGATGGAGCGGGCAGGGCGCTCCTTAAGGCGAGGCTGTTCAGCCATTCCAGACAGCGCATTTGCGGTCGATGGTCTTGCGCGAAATGCCAAGGCGGCGGGCCGCCTCATCGCGGTTGCCGCCTGTTTCCTCCAGAACGGCCAGGATATGCCGCCGCTCGACATCGTCCAGCGTTTCGCCGGCGAGTTCGGCCTCCTGCGTTCGGCCGCCGCGGAAATCATCGGGAAATTTGCCGAGGATCAGCGAGCGCTCGATGAGATTGCGCAGCTCGCGGACATTGCCGGGCCAGGCGTAGCGCGTAAGCGTCGCGCGCACCGGCGCGTCGATCGGCACCGGCGGCATCCCCAGCTGTTGCGACAGTTTCTGCATAAACAGGTCTGCCAGTTCCTGCACGTCATTGCCCCGGTCGCGCAGCGGCGGCAGATGGAGCTGCATGACGTTGATGCGATAGAACAGATCGGCGCGGAAACGGCCTTTCTCGACCTCCTTCTGCAGGTCGGCATTGGTGGCGAATACGAAGCGCAGATCAACCGGAACCTCGCGCTCCGAACCGACAGGCCGGACGCGGCGGTCTTCGATGACGCGCAGCAGCTTGCTTTGCGTGGCCAGCGGCATTTCGCCGATCTCATCGAGAAACAGCGTGCCGCCCTGCGCATGGGTGAACAGGCCTTCGCGGTTGTTTTCGGCGCCGGTAAAGGCCCCCCTGATATGGCCGAACAGCTCGGTTTCGATCATGTCGGCGGGAATGGCGGCGCAATTGACCGGGACGAACGGCTTGTCTACCCGGTCGGACAAGGTGTGCAGCGAGCGGGCGGCAACTTCCTTGCCCGTGCCGGATTCGCCGGTCAAAAGCACGGAGGTCGGCAGGGGGGCGACGCGCGCGATTGTATCGCGGACATCGCCGATCACCCGCGAGGTTCCGATCAGCCGGTCACGCAGCAGGATATGATCGGACGTAGCCTTCAGCTCGTAGCGCAGCACGAAATTTTCGCGCTGCAGCCGCATGCGATCAAGGCAGCGGGCGACGGAATTGAGGATCTGGTTGGAGCGGAAGGGTTTCAAGACAAAATCGACGGCACCGGCACGCAGCGCCTGGATCGCGGTTTCAAGGTCGGCAAAGGCGGTGATCAGGATGGCTTCGGCAAAAAAGCCGATGGCGCGCTGCTCGGCCAGCCAATCGACGCCGTTCTTGCCGGGCATAATATTGTCGAGGATCACCACGTCGAAATGATGCGCGTCGAGCTTGCGGGAGGCCTCGTCGGTATCGGCCGCCTCCTCGATCCGTTTGCAGCGCGGACCGAGCGTGCGGACGAGGAAGTTGCGCATGCCCGGCTCGTCATCGACGATCAGAATGGATGCCTGCGCAAGCCACGGACCGAACTCGGGATCCCGCTCCGGCATGGACGTTTTTCGCGCTGCCTCTCCCTGCAAAAGTCTCTATCTTTTGACAAGGCCGACCATAGCAAGGCTGACCGGCAGGGACCAAGCGGTTTCGCGTTTGTTTCGGTAAACAGCGGGATTGGTTAGGGCAGGCCGGCTGGCTGCGCCGAAACGGGGCTGGCTGAGGAGGGCCGCCTACCGCACTTTCAGGCCCAGTTCCGCAAGCAGCTGTCCTGCCTGATCGCGCGAGATGGTTGCGCCCTTGAATTGCTTGGCATTCAAAAGGCGGATGCCGCCGAGGTCGGCGCCGCGAAGGTCGGCGCCGTCAAAGCGGCAGTCGACGAGATTGGCGTCGCGCAGGCTGCAATCCTGAAAGATCGCGTCACGGAAATCGCATTTCTTGAGGTCCGCCATCTGGAAATCGAGCCCATTGAGACGGGCCTTTCGAAACGACAGGCCGGGCAGGCGGGCGTCGGCTAGGCGGGTTTCTGTGAAGGTGAGATTGAGGGTCTTTGCTTCCGAGAGGTTCGCGCCGGTCAGTTTACTGCGGACGATCTCAGCCCCGGTCAGCGTCGCGCCCCGGAAATTGCTGTTGTTGAAGTCGCATCCCTCGATCCGGCTTTCGGAGAGATCGCAGCCGGTAAAATCGGCAAGGCCGCCCTTGCAGCTCTTCCAGACAGTGCCGCTGAGCTTTGCGCCGGTGAAATGGACCTGCTTGACGTTGCAATCCTCAAGGATCCAGCCCTCGAGCATCAGGCGTGAAAGATCAGCCTCCTCCAGCACGCAGGCTGTGAGCCGGTGCGGGAGACCGGTTTTCGAAAGGCGTTCGACCGCGTTGCGATCAAGCTCGCTGTTCTCGATGATATTGGCCGGTAGAATCGGGTCCGGGGCGGTGGCCATGTCGCTGTTCCTTGTTGGTGACCGAGGACACATGGCGCAGGACCACTCACCTTGCCGGCCACTGCTGATCGAACCGGTATCGTGGAAACGCGGCAAGCACCATAGACTGCTGACGGCAGGGACCGGAACCGGGCGAACTTTTTCGGTATGGGCGGCTCACCCGGATGCCGGTCTGGCTCAACGGCGGGTGGGCAAATTGTCATGGATCAGCGTAGCCCGGAACGCCGTCATCGCGTCCAGCTCCGCGCGGCAAGGCTTTCGGCGCAATCGATAATGGTTGTCTTGCCGGGGCGCGGCTGGAAACCCAGTACATCGCGTGCCTTTTGCCCAGACAGGAGGAATTTGCGGCCGATCAGGGGTGCAAGGGGTTTCAGGCTTGGCAGGAAGGGCAGTAACAACCGGACAAGTGCCGTCGGCAACTGGTATTTCGGTGCTTTGCGTCCAAGCTGGCCAGGGCTTTCGCGCAACGCCCCGGAAATATCGGCCATCCACATGAATTCCGAAGCGGCAATGAAGCGCTCGCCCGCTGAATGTGGCGAGAGCATTGCCTTGAAATGGATATCCGCCAGATCGCGGACGTCCACGACCCAAAAACCGAGCTTCGGCATGGCTTTCGGCCGCCCCTCGACGAGATCGGCGATGATCCTGACCGAGCCGAGATTGTCTTCTGTCAGCACCGGGCCGAAAACCGCGCCGGGAAGGATGGTTGTGAATTCCGTTGCGCCGCCATGTTCTGCCATGAAATCCCATGCCGCCCGTTCGGCGAGGATTTTCGAGACCCGGTAGGCATCGAATTGCGGGTCATCGGGATCGGCCCAGATCGTTTCGTCGCTGATGCGTCCGGAATCTAGCGGCGGCCGCGCCGTCGCTGCGGCAGAGGTCATGACCACGCGTTTGACGCCTGCAGCACGGCCGCCTTCAAAACCCTGATCGTGCCGTCGCGTGCCGGGGCGACAAACGAATTCCGGTCGCCCTGCGCCCCGCCCCCAAGCGGCGAAGCCACGTGGAGAACGTAATCGCAGCCCGCCATCGCGCTGTCCCAGCCTTCGTCCTGCAAAAGGTCTGCTACGGCGAAGGACAGCCGTTCGGTGTTTTCGACCACGCGCTTCACCGCATCGCGAATGTCCGGCTCCCGCTTCAGGGCGCGTACCGTGGTGCGGACGTGGTGGTTCTGCCGAAGCAGTTCGACGATGCACCATATGGCGACATAGCCGGTGCCGCCGGTAACGAGGACTGTTGCCATGACGATTACAGCTGCGAGGATGAAGGGCTGGCGGCGGCGGCCGGGTGGATCAGACCGGAAATGCCATGCCGCCGGCTGATACGGTAGACCGATGCGGGCGGCAGATTTTGCAAGGTCGTGCCGATCCGCCTTGCCTTCAGGCCAAGCCGGTCGAGGATCGGCCGGGGCACGGGGCACCGGGGTCCATAGGTAAACTGGTAGAAATTGCCGCCGGTCCTTATCCGGGAAAAGGCACCATTGAGGATCGACATCACCTTGCGAGGCGACATGGACAGCAGCGGCAAGCCGCTGATCACGGCGCCGGCCTCCTGCGTGATCGGCAGCCGTCTGTCTCCAAGATGGGCGGCATCGAGATTGAACACGCTGGCTTGCGGAAATCTCTGCTTCAAAAGGCCGGTGAACTCCGCGCCATATTCGATCAGGACCAGATCGGCGGGGGAGAGGCCCCTGTCGAGGAGCGCCTTGGTGAAGACCCCGGTTCCCGGACCGAGTTCAATGACAGGTGCGTTTGCCAGAACGATTTCCTTCGTGATCAAACGGGCGAGAGACTGGCTGGAGGGCGCAATCGCTGCGACGCGGAACGGATCTGACGCCCAAGTCCGGAAGAAATGCCAGCGATCGGATGGGGTGCATATATGGGTCAAAGGCAGATCCTCGTTTTCCGTTGGAAACGCTGCAGCGTCGTTGCAGTCGATTGTCTACAGCTGTATACTTCGGAAGCAATGATAAGTCTACAGGTGTAGATTAAAAGAGGTATCACGATGTTTTGCCGCAAACCGACCCGCTCGCGCGATGCCGCCGCCACGCGCGCGGCGATCCTTGAATCAGCGCGTCATGCGTTTGTAACGTCGGGATATGACGGAGCTGGCGTGCGCGATATTGCCAAGGGGGCAGGCGTTACCGCCATGCTGATCAATCGTTATTTCGGCTCAAAGGAAGCTTTGTTTGAGGAGGTTTTGGCACGCGCAAACCAGAGCCCGATCATCGCCACCGCAGAAACGCTGCACGCACCCGACAGGGCTGCCAGAATCAGCAAGGCGCTGTTGCAGGTCACGCAACCCGGCGCCACGGCACTGGACGGCTTTCTGATCATGTTGCGATCGGCATCCAATGAAAGGGCGCTGGCGATCGCCCGGAATGTGATCGAGGATCACCACCAGAAAAACGTCAGCCTGGCGCTTTCAGGCGAGGCGGGGCCGCAGAGGGCGGCCGTGCTCCTGTCGCTTGTGGCCGGAATCCAGATCATGCGCCAAGTCATCGGGCTGGAGGCCTTGACGGAAAATTTCAACCCGGAGCTGGAAAAGGTCCTGCATGGGCTTGTGAGCCAGCTGGTCGAGGCGTGACGGCAGGCGGCTCCCGGTTAAAGATAAAGCGCGCGAACGGGTCTCAGGCCTTTTCCGGAATGCTCGGTTCGGACAGGGATTCGCCTGCCGCCGTGCCCTTGCCGCCCGGCGCGCCAGCGGCCGCATCGCTGCCGGTGCCGACAGCCTCGGAGCCGGAATAGGGTGGCTTGATGATGGCGGCGGCGGAGATGACGAGCGGATCGAAGCCGGCGTCGCCCTGTTCGATCAGCTCAAAGAAAGCCTTGCGCATGCGTGGCTCCCAGAACTTGTTGATATGGGTGGCCACGCCCTCGACGCGCTCGTCTTCCGGCTGCGATTTGAAGAAGGTGGCGATCTGGTTGGCCATGCGGACAAGTTTGCCATTGGTGTTATCAAGCGACATCGGCGATGGCTCCGGATTGAATGCGGTGGGGTTGCGTGAAGATCTCGAAATCGGCGCCGCGCACCAGTGCAATCAGCGTCATCCCCGCCTCGTCCGCGGTGCGGATGGCAAGGGCCGTTGGTGCCGATATGGCGATGATGAACGGGCTGCCGATGATCGCGGTTTTTTGCACCATCTCGACGGAAACGCGGCTGGTGACGACAACGGCGCCGGTTGATCCGGCATGCCCGGTCCGGGCCGCAGCCCCTACCAGCTTGTCCAGCGCATTGTGGCGGCCGACATCCTCGCGCACGGCGATCAGGCCCTTGCCGGGCACATAGAAGCCTGCGCCATGCACGGCGCGCGTTTCGAAATGCAGCGGCTGCTGGCCGTTGAGGAGGGCGACGGCCTCGATGATTTCCTGTTGCGACAGCCGCAATGCCGAGGCCGCGACCGACGGCGTCTTGCGCACGGCCTGCTCGATCGATTCGATGCCGCAAAGCCCGCAGCCGACGGGACCGGCCATGTGGCGGCGGCGCGAGACGAGCGCGTCGTTCTGCTCGTCCTTCAGCATGATCTGCAGGTCGATGCCCTTTTCATCGGCAACGGCCTCGATCGATTCGATCTCGCCGGGACGGGTGATGATCCCTTCCGTCAGGCTGAAGCCGACGGCAAAATCCTCGAAATCGCCGGGTGTGGCCATCATCACGGCATGGGTCGAGCCGCCATAGGAAAGCGCGATCGGCGTTTCCTCAGGCACCACGCGTGATCCGGCCGTGAGCTTGCCGCTGCGATGCGCAGTCTCGGAAACGGTCTGGGTGAGGTTGAGCGGGGTCATGCCGCGCACTCCCTCTTCTCCCCAGCGGGGAGAAGGTGGCGCAAAGCGCCGGATGAGGGGGGCGAAGCCACTTTAGCTTCGTAATCAATTTTACTGTTGAGAGACGAAACCGTGATTATCGGCGTATGCGGAACTGGCCTGCGGCCCCCCTCATCCGTCCTTCGGGCACCTTCTCCCCGCTGGGGAGAAGAGGGAGTTTGCCGCGCATGCAGCAACCAATCTCCCCCCTTGAGGGGGAGATGTCCCGGAGGGACAGAGGGGGGTGCATGCGTCACATTCATCATTCTTTTGTTCTTCTGCAGTCGCAGTTTGCCGCAGTTCGGCGTCACCTGCTACTCCGCAGCCTCCAGCTTGCCGGAAATCCGGCGGGACTGGCGGGCTTGTTCGTCGTAGTCGATCTGCCACTGCGAGGGGCCGTTGGACGGCGAGATCTGCACTGCGGTGACCTTATACTCAGGGCAGTTGGTTGCCCAGTCGGAGAAGTCGGTGGTGATGACGTTGGCTTGCGTCGTCGGGTGGTGGAAGGTGGTGTAGACGACGCCGGTTGCGACGCGATCGGTAATGAGCGCGCGCAGCGTCGTATCGCCGGAGCGGCTTTGCAGCTTCACCCAGTCGCCATCGCGCACGCCGCGCAGTTCGGCATCGTGCGGGTGGATTTCCAGCCGGTCCTCCTCATGCCAGACGACATTGTCGGTGCGCCGGGTCTGGGCGCCGACATTGTACTGGCTGAGAATGCGGCCGGTGGTGAGCAGAAGCGGGAAGCGCGGGCCGGTCTTTTCGTCGGTCGCAACATATTCGGTGCGGATGAACTTGCCCTTGCCGCGCACGAAGCCGTCAATATGCATGATCGGCGATCCGAGCGGCGCCTTCTCGTTGCAGGGCCACTGTACGGAGCCCATCTTTTCCAGATAGTCGTAGGAGACCATGGCGAAGCTCGGCGTCGTTGCGGCGATCTCGTCCATGATCTCGGAGGGATGGGCGTAGTTCCAGGCAAGGCCCATCGCCTGCGCCAGCTTCTGCGTCACCTCCCAATCGGCATAGCCGTTGCGGGGCGTCATGACGCGGCGGACGCGGTTGATGCGGCGTTCGGCATTGGTGAACGTGCCGTCCTTTTCCAGGAAGGTCGAGCCCGGCAGGAAGACATGGGCGTAGTTGGCGGTTTCGTTGAGGAACAGGTCCTGCACGACGACACATTCCATGGCGGCAAGGCCGGCCTGAACATGCTTGGTATCGGGGTCGGACTGAAGAATGTCCTCGCCCTGGATATAGATGCCTTTGAAAGAGCCATCGACGGCGGCGTCCAGCATGTTGGGAATGCGCAGGCCCGGTTCGTTGGAGATGGTGACGCCCCAGAGCTTTTCGAAGGTTTCGCGGGTCGCATCGTCGGAGACGTGACGATAGCCGGGAAGCTCGTGCGGGAAGGAGCCCATGTCGCAGGCGCCCTGAACATTGTTCTGGCCGCGCAGCGGATTTACGCCGACGCCCGTACGGCCGATATTGCCGGTGGCCATGGCGAGGTTGGCAATGCCGATGACAGTGGTCGAGCCCTGGCTATGCTCGGTGACGCCGAGACCGTAATAGATCGCGCCATTGCCGCCGGTGGCAAACAGGCGGGCCGCGCCGCGAACCTCTTCGGCGGGAACGCCGGTCAGCTGCTCGATGGCTTCGGGGCTATGATGCGGCTCGGACACGAAGGATGCCCAATCCTCGAATTCCGACCAGTCGCAGCGTTCGCGGATGAATGTCTCGTCGAACAGGCCCTCGGTGACGATGACATGGGCCAGCGCCGTGACGATCGCGACATTGGTGCCCGGGCGCAGCGGCAGGTGATGCGACGCCTTGATATGCGGCGAGGAAACCATGTCGGTGCGGCGCGGATCGATGACGATCAGCTTGGCGCCCTGACGCAGGCGCTTCTTCAGGCGCGAGGCAAAGACCGGGTGGCCATCGGTCGGGTTGGCGCCGATGATGATAACGACATCGGTAAATTCGACCGAATCGAAATTCTGCGTGCCGGCCGAGGTGCCGAAGGTGGCGCCGAGGCCATAGCCGGTCGGCGAGTGGCAGACGCGGGCGCAGGTATCGACATTGTTATTGCCGAAGCCGGAGCGGATCAGCTTCTGGACGAGATAGGTTTCCTCGTTGGTGCAGCGCGAGGAGGTGATGCCGCCGATGGATTCGCGGCCATATTGATACTGGATGCGGCGGAATTCGCTGGCCGTATGGGCAAGCGCCTCCTCCCAGCTGACTTCACGCCAGGGATCGCTGATCTTTTCGCGGATCATTGGGTTGAGAACGCGTTCCTTATGGGTCGAATAGCCATAGGCAAAACGGCCCTTGACGCAGGAATGGCCGCGATTGGCCTGTCCGTCTTTCCAGGGCACCATGCGCACCAGCTCTTCGCCGCGCATCTCCGCCTTGAACGAGCAGCCGACGCCGCAATAGGCGCAGGTGGTGACGACGGAATGTTCGGGCTGGCCGATGGCGATGACGGATTTCTCGGTCAGCGTCGCCGTCGGGCAGGCCTGGACGCAGGCGCCGCAGGAGACGCATTCCGATTCCAGGAAGTTCTCGTGCATGCCGGGCGAAACGCGGGAGCCGAAGCCACGGCCCTCAATGGTCAGCGCAAACGTGCCCTGCACCTCTTCACAGGCCCGCACGCAGCGCGAACAGACGATACATTTCGAGGGATCATAGGTGAAATAGGGATTGCTTTCGTCCTTCGGCATCCATTTGGCATTGATATCGCCGTTGTTGCGCGCCTTGACGTGGTTGTCGCCCTCGTAGCCATAGCGCACATCGCGTAGGCCGACGGCACCGGCCATGTCCTGCAGCTCGCAGTCGCCATTGGCAGCACAGGTCAGACAGTCCAGCGGGTGGTCGGAGATATAGAGTTCCATCACGCCCTTGCGGATGTCCTTCAGACGGCTCGTCTGGGTATGGACGGTGATGCCGGGGGCGACGGGGGTCGTGCAGGATGCCGGGGTGCCATTGCGTCCCTCGATCTCCACGAGACAGAGGCGGCAGGAGCCGAAGGCATCCACCATGTCGGTGGCGCAGAGCTTTGGCACCTGGATGCCGGCTTCCATCGAAGCCCGCATGATCGAGGTGCCCTCCGGCACCGTGATCTCGTTGCCATCAATGGTCAGCGTCACCATCTTTTCCGAGCGGGAGGCGGGTGTGCCGAAGTCGATTTCAGAGACGAGGGGCATGGAGGGTCTCCTGCGTGAATGTCGCGGCGATATTTCTGTTGTGGGCGCGAGCGATGTGGCACCTCTTCTCCCCGGCGGGGAGAAGGTGGCGCGTCGCGCCGGATGAGGGGGGCGAAGCCACGAATTGGAGGAAAGACCCCCTCATCGCCTCACTGCGTTCGGCACTTCTCCCCGCTGGGGAGAAGAGGGAGCAAGCCGCTCGGTCCGTGTGGATAGGAAATTTCCGGATCATTCCGCCGCCTCCACCAGAGGTGCCGGCCGGAAATCGTCCGGGAAGTGGTTCATCGCACTGGTCACCGGATAGGGTGTGAAGCCGCCGAGTGCGCAGAGCGAGCCGAATTTCATCGTGTTGCAGAGGTCGGCGAGCAGGGCGAGGTTCTTCTCGGGCTCGATCCCTTGCGCGATCTTTTCGGCGGTTTCCACGCCGCGGGTCGAGCCGATGCGGCAGGGGGTGCACTTGCCGCAGCTTTCGATGGCGCAGAATTCCATGGCGAAACGG
Source organism: Rhizobium sp. Root483D2 (assembly GCF_001426685.1). GTDB lineage: Bacteria > Pseudomonadota > Alphaproteobacteria > Rhizobiales > Rhizobiaceae > Pararhizobium > Pararhizobium qamdonense. Next base: position 66,287 of record NZ_LMFB01000018.1, read on the forward strand.
GCCTGTTTCAGCATGTCGGCGGTGTCGTCGAAGACTGTAATGCCGGCATGGCCGATCAGGCCGTCCTTGGCTGCAAAGGCCTCGTAGTCGAATGGCGTGTCGAACAGGGCGCGGGGGAAGTAAGCGCCAAGCGGGCCGCCGACCTGCACGGCCTTGACCGGGCGCCCGCTTGCGGTGCCGCCGCCGATCTCATCGACGATCTGGCCGAGCGTCAGGCCGAAGGCCGCCTCGTACAGTCCACCATGCTTGACGTTGCCCGCGATCTGGATCGGGATGGTGCCGCGCGAGCGGCCCATGCCGAAGTCCTTATAAAAGGCCGCGCCCTTGTCCATGATGACGGGTACTGAAGCAAGCGAGATAACGTTGTTGATGACGGTCGGACAGTTGAACAGGCCCTTATGCGCCGGCAGCGGCGGCTTGGCGCGCACGATGCCGCGCTTGCCTTCCAGCGAGTTGAGAAGCGCCGTTTCCTCGCCGCAGACATAGGCGCCGGCGCCGGTGCGGATTTCGATGTCGAAAGCCCGGCCGCAGCCCATCACCGAAGGCCCCAGAATCCCGGCGGCACGGGCAATGCCGACAGCCTCGGTCATCGTTGCGATGGCGTGCGGATATTCCGAGCGGATATAGACGAAACCCTTGGTGGCGAGGGTTGCAAGACCGGCGATTGCCATGCCCTCGATCAGCACGAAGGGATCGCCCTCCATGATCATCCGGTCGGCAAAGGTGCCGCTGTCACCCTCGTCGGCGTTGCAGACGATATATTTGCGGTCGCCGGCCGTATCGAGAACCGTTTTCCATTTGATGCCGGTCGGGAAGCCTGCGCCGCCGCGGCCGCGAAGGCCGCTTTCGGTGACCTGCGCCACCACGTCGGCAGAGGTCATCGCCACGGCCTTGGCCAGGCCCTTCAGGCCGTCATTCGCCTTGTAGTCGTCCAGCGACAGCGGATCGATGATGCCGCAACGGGCAAAGGTGAGCCGCGTCTGGTTTTTCAGGAACGGCAGGTCCTCGGTCTTCCCGAGACAGAGCGGGTGGTAACTGCCGGTCACAAGGCCCGCATCCAAGAGAGAGGCAATATCGGAGGTCTTGACCGGACCATAGGCGATGCGGCCTTCAGGCGTTTCCACCTCGACCAAGGGTTCCAGCCAATGCAGGCCGCGCGAGCCATTTCGCACGATCGTGGCATCAAGGCCGCGCGTGCCGATCTCCTGCGACAATGCCTTGGCAACGCGATCGGCGCCAAGGGCCAATGCTGCTGCATCCTGGGGAACGAAAATCCGCACGGTCATGCCCGCACCTCCGCAACGAGGTCACGCACCGCATCCGCATCGAGCCGCCCGTGCACCTCGCCGTCGAGCATCGCGGCGGGTGCGGTGGAACAGAGCCCGAGACAATAGACGGGTTCCAGCGTCACCGCGCCATCGAGCGTCGTCTGGTGGAAATCGATGCCGAGCAGGGATTTTACCCGTTCGGCCAGCGCATCGCCGCCCATCGATTGGCACGCTTCTGCCCGGCAGAGCTTGAGCACATGGCGGCCGGCCGGGTGATCGCGATAGTCGTGATAGAAGGAGACGACGCCGTGAACTTCGGCGCGCGACAGGTTGAGTTCGCGGGCGATGACCGGCAGGGCTTCCTGCGGCACATAGCCGAACTCGGCCTGGATCTCGTGCAGGATCGGCAGAAGCGGCCCTTCAAGCGACTTCATTTCGCTGACAATATCCAGCGTCCGTTCACCGATATCACGGCTTGATACATGCAGGTTCAACGTTCAGACCTCCCGAACTGAAATGAACAATCTGTCGTGATCTGCAATCCTTTAACCAAACGAAGTCCCCTCCAGAACTTCGTTTATCCGTGTTCCAGCCGGTAAGAGCCAGAAACACGCGGTTTTGCAGTCCACACACTGAAAACACAGGGTGTCAGCAGGTGGGAAGGGGGTCAATAGGCGTATTCCGTTAAGCGATAGATGTTTTCTATCAAAGAGCCTGCGCGTCAGCCAGAATGCGGGCCTCATGCAGCAGGGCTGAAACGAGCGGCGTGAACGGTTCGCGATGCGTTGCGACCAGGCCGACCGTGTGCCGGGCATCCGGTTCGATGATCGGGATCAGCTTGATGTCATCGTGAAAGCCGAAGGATTTCGCGACGTTATAGGGCATGATGCTGGCCCAGTGACCGGTGCGGACATGGGAGAACAGCACGATCATCGAGTTGGATTCCAGCGTTGGCGACACGGTGACGCCGGCTTCTGCAAAATGCTGGTTGATTATGCGCCGGTTCTGCATGTCGGCCGTCAATAGGCAAAGCCGAATAGCTCCGACTTGCTTCCAGGTCACAGTTTCGCGATCGGCAAGGCTGGTGCCCGCAGCGGTAACCAGATGATAGCGCTCCACCTGCAACGGCACGCTGGTGACGCGGCCGAGCGGTTCGTTTTCCAGATAGGTGAGACCGGCATCGATCTCCAGGTTTTCCAGGAGGCCGAGGATTTTCAGGGATGTGGTGGAGAGAATGGAGAATGTGACGTCCGGATGCTTCTCCTGGAAGGGGCCGGTGATGCGCGGTACCATGGCAAGCGTGGTTGGAACCGCCGCCAGCCGGATATGACCGACAAGGCCACGGCGGGCGGCGCGCATCTCCTCGTGCATGGTGCGGCTATCACCAACGATCCGCCGTGCCCATTCCAGCACGCGCTGACCTTCCGGCGTCAGGCTCTGGTAGCGCGAGCCGCGATTGACCAGCATGACGCCGAGCTGATCCTCCAACTGCTTGATCGCAGCCGATAGCGTTGGCTGGGTGATGCCGCAGAGATCGGCGGCGCGGCCGAAATGGCGCTCCTGCGCCAGGGCGATGAAGAATTCCAGCTTATCGATCAACCGCCACCCTCCCGCTGCGGAGATCTGCCCTTAGCAGATCAACTGGCCGCCATTCACTTCCAGCACCTGCCCGGTGATGTACCCCGAGAGCGCGTTCGACGCGAGGAACAAATAGGCCGGCGCGCAATCCTCGGCCGTGCCGAGCCGTAGCAAGGGGATAGTCTTGCGGGTGGCTTCGAGCTTTTCGGCGGATGAATAGCGTTCGTGGAAATCGGTGGTGATCGTTCCCGGCGACACGCAGTTGACGCGAATGCCGTCCGGCGCCAGTTCGCGGGCGAGTGCCTTGGAATAGGTCGAGACGAAGGCCTTGGTGGCAGAATAGATCGCCGATCCAGCGCTGCCGCCGGTGAGGGCCGAGATGGAGACGGTGTTGACGATGGCCGGATGCGTGCCGCGCCGGATGAGCGGCAAGAGTGCGCGGGTGGTCTGCACCACGGAGGTCTGGTTCAGCTGAACCACCGTCTCATATTGCTCGTCCGTCAGTTCGCCGGCCAAAAACCGTCCGACCATCGTGCCGGCATTGTTGACGAGGACATCGATCGCCTGGAACCGCCTGGCAATACCGGCCGCCAGAAGCTCGATACCGCCTGCGGTCGAAAAATCGGCATAGGAGAGAAACGCCCGGCCTTCGGTCAGGGCCGCATCAAGAAAATCCGGCAGCGGTTCGCGCGCCATGCGGCCGCCGTGCAGATAGACGGTGGCGCCGCAATCGAGAAACTGGCGTGCGACCTCCAGGCCGATGCCACGGCCGGCGCCGGTGACGACGATGTTGAGGCCCTTGAACAGAGATGGATGAAACATGGTGAAAACCCTCCCGCGGCCGACAGGCTGTCGCATGATGACCGGAATTGCAACGCGGCGGTTCCGTCTTCCTGTTCCAAGGCTTCATTTTTCAAGCACTCGCCGCGTTTATGAAATTGCGCTGCTTTCGTTTTTGCCTATTATGAAAGAAAACGAAAACGACGGGGAGGAATAAACATGTATCTGACGGGGCGCCAGTCGGAAATCCTGGACCTTGCCAAGACCGAAGGCCGGGTTCTCGTCGATGAACTGGCGGCGCGCTTTTCTGTCACACCACAGACCATCCGCAAGGACCTGAACGATCTCTGTGACGGCCGGGTGCTGACGCGTATCCACGGCGGGGCGATTTTTCCGCGCGGCAACGAGAATGTGAAATACGAGGCCAGACGTTCGATCGCGGCCTTGGAAAAGCAGGCGATCGGCCAGGCGGCGGCGGCGATGATCCCGAACAATTCGTCGCTGTTCATCAATATCGGCACCACGACCGAAGCCGTCGGCGACGCGCTTCTCGACCACACGGAGCTGATGGTCATCACCAATAACATCAATGTTGCCAATCGGTTGCGGGTTTTTCCCTCGATCGAGGTGGTGATTGCCGGAGGCGTCGTGCGCGGTGCCGATGGCGGTATCGTCGGCGAGGCGGCGGTGGATTTCATCCGCCAGTTCAAGGTGGATTATGCCGTCATCGGCGCATCCGCGATCGATCATGACGGCGCGCTTCTGGATTTCGATTATCGCGAAGTGAAAGTGGCGCAGGCGATTATCGCCAATGCGCGGCATGTCATTCTGGTGTCGGATTCAACCAAATTCGAGCGCACAGCGCCGGTCCGGATTGGCCATATTACCCAGGTTCACACCTTCATTACCGATATTTGTCCGATCGAGAACGTCCGCAATATCTGCCAGGAGCAGGATGTGCGGCTGATCGAAACCGCGCGCTGAAATTGCTGATTTTAGCGGCGTCCTGTTTTCTATAAACATTCGTTTGACATTCGTACGGTTTTCGCTTTAATTATTTTTGCTTTCGCATCTGCTCAAAATTGTGCAATGCGAAATGTGGGAGGGGAAGCAGTGCCTGCGCAGGATGTACTCGACATTTTCGTGATCGGTGGCGGCATCAATGGGTGCGGCATCGCCAGGGATGCGGTTGGCCGTGGGTACTCGGTCGCACTAGCGGAAATGGACGATTTCGCTTCCGGCACATCCTCACGCGCCACCAAGCTCATTCATGGCGGGCTGCGCTATCTCGAACATTACGAATTCCGTCTGGTGCGCGAATCGCTGATGGAGCGCGAAGTGCTCTGGGCGATGGCGCCGCATATCATCTGGCCGATGCGCTTCGTGCTGCCGTTCCACAAGGGTGGCATCCGCCCGGCCTGGCTCATCCGTCTCGGCCTCTTCCTCTACGATCATATCGGCGGCCGCAAACTTTTGCCCGCGACCCGCACGCTCGACATGCGGCGCGATCCGGCTGCCAAGCCGTTGAAGGCGCTGTTTACCAAGGCTTTCGAATATTCCGACGGCTGGGTCGATGATGCCCGCCTGGTCGTGCTCAATGCGAAGGATGCAGCGCTGAAGGGCGCGCGGATCATGACGCGCAGCCGCGTTGTGTCGGCGGAGCGCAAGGACGGCCTCTGGTCTGTCAATGTCGAGGATACGGCGACCGGTGCCGTCAGCACGTTCAAGGCGCGCATGGTGGTCAATGCGGCCGGCCCCTGGGTCGATGTGGTTCTGTCCCATGCGGTGCGCAAGAACGATGTCCACAATGTCCGGCTGGTGCAGGGCAGCCATATCGTCGTGAAGAAGAAGTTCAGCGATCCGCGCGCCTATTTCTTCCAGAACCCAGACAACCGCATCATCTTTGCGATCCCCTACGAGACGGATTTTACGCTGATTGGCACGACCGACAACGATTTTACCGGCGATCCGAAGAACATCCAGATCACCGAAGGCGAGATCACCTATCTCTGCAATGCGGCGAGCGAGTATTTTTCCGAACCCGTGAAGCCCGCCGATGTGGTCTGGACCTATTCCGGCGTGCGGCCGCTGTTTGATGACGGTGCGTCGAAGGCGCAGGAAGCAACGCGCGACTATGTGCTGAAGGTCGATGGCGCAGAGGGCGAAGCGCCGCTGCTCAACGTCTTCGGCGGCAAGCTGACGACCTATCGCCGTCTCGGCGAGCACGCGCTGGAAAAGATCGCCGGCGCGATCGGTGCAAAGGGCAATCCGTGGACCGCAAAGAGCGTGCTGCCGGGCGGCGATTTTCCGGCGACCGGCTATGAGGCCGAGGTGGCCAAGCTCAAGAGCCGCTATCCCTTTCTGGCCGAGCGCTACGCCCGCCGCCTGGTTCGGCTTTATGGGACGCTGGCAGTCAGCCTGCTCGGCAATGCCGGCAAGACGGAGGATCTTGGGCGGCATTTCGGCGCTGATCTCTATGAGGTCGAGGTGCAGTGGCTGATGGGGCAGGAATGGGCGCGGCATGCCGAGGACATCCTGTGGCGCCGCACCAAGCTCGGATTGACATTGACCCAGGCGCAAGCCGCCGGGTTGGAGGAATACATGCGGGAGACTATCCGCAACGTTGCCTAAGGGCCGCGCCGGGATGGCGCTGCCTGCGGCTGGGAGGAAGCCTGAGAATGCTGGAACTGAAAAACATAACCAAGGTCGTGGGGGCGGATACGCATATCCATCCGACGGATCTTGTGCTGGAGCGGGGCTCGCTCAATGTGCTGCTCGGCCCGACGCTCTCCGGCAAGACGTCGCTGATGCGGCTGATGGCCGGCCTCGACAAGCCGACGACCGGGACCATCACCTTCGACGGCAAGGACGTGACCGGCGTGCGGGTGCAGGATCGCTCCGTCGCCATGGTCTACCAGCAGTTCATCAATTACCCGGCCATGACCGTCTACGAGAACATCGCCTCGCCGATGCGCATTTCCGGCAAGGATGCGGCAACGATCGACCGGGAAGTGCGCAAGGCGGCCGAGCTGATGAAGCTGACGCCCTATCTGGAGCGCACGCCGCTCAACCTGTCGGGTGGCCAGCAGCAGCGCACGGCGCTGGCGCGCGCCATCGTCAAGAATGCCAGCCTCGTCCTGCTCGACGAGCCGCTCGCCAATCTCGACTACAAGCTGCGCGAGGAACTGCGCGAGGAACTGCCCAGACTGTTTGCCGCCGCCGGTTCGATCTTCGTTTATGCGACCACCGAGCCGCAGGAAGCGCTGCTGCTCGGCGGCCATACCGCGACGATGCACCAGGGGCGCATCAGCCAGTTCGGGCCGACGATCTCGGTCTATCGCAAGCCGGCCGATATAGTCACCGCGAAAACCTTTGCCGATCCGCCGCTCAATACGATCGACGTGGTGAAGGCCGGCAATGCATTCGAGCGTGGCGGGCTTAGCGTCCTGCCGGTGCCCGCACATCTTAGCGGCATGGCTGATGGCGCCTATACGATCGCCTTTCATCCGCACCACCTGTCGCTGGCGCGCCCGCACGACACAGCGGCACCGCTGAAGGCACGCATTATCATTTCGGAAATCGCCGGTTCGGAAAGCTTCATCCATGTCGATTGTGCGGGATCGCGCTGGGTCATGCTCGAACACGGCATCCACGACATCGAGCCGGATACGGCGATCGAGCTTTTCGTCGATACCCGCCACCTGATGGCTTTCGGGCCGGAGGGACGCGCGATCGGCGGCTCTGCCGCAAGCCAGACCGTTCGGGGGGCGTGAGGAAAACATCATGGCACGCATCAATCTCGACCATATCCGCCACGCCTACGGCCCCAACCCGAAGAAGCCCTCGGATTATTCGCTGAAGGAAGTGCATCACGAATGGAACGATGGCGGCGCCTATGCGCTGCTGGGCCCGTCCGGCTGCGGCAAGACCACGCTGCTCAATATCATTTCCGGCCTGCTGCAGCCCTCCGAAGGCAAGATCCTGTTCGACGGCAAGGATGTCACCAATCTGTCGACGCAGGAGCGCAATATCGCCCAGGTGTTCCAGTTCCCGGTGATCTACGACACGATGACCGTTTACGACAATCTGGCCTTTCCGCTGCGCAATCGCCGGGTTCCGGAAAATGAAGTCGATCGCCGCGTCACGGAAATCCTCGAGATGATCGGCCTGTCCGACCGTGCCAAGAAGAAGGCTCAAGGGCTGACCGCCGACCAGAAGCAGAAGATCTCGCTTGGCCGTGGTCTTGTCCGCTCCGATGTCAGCGCCATCCTGTTCGACGAACCGCTGACCGTTATCGATCCGCATATGAAATGGGTGCTGCGCTCGCAGCTGAAACGGCTCCACAAGCAGTTCGGCTTCACCATGGTCTATGTCACCCATGACCAGACCGAGGCGCTGACCTTCGCCGACAAGGTCGTCGTCATGTATGATGGCGAGATCGTCCAGATCGGCACGCCGGCTGAGCTTTTCGAAAAGCCGAAGCACACATTCGTCGGCTATTTCATCGGCTCTCCGGGCATGAATGTTCTGCCGGCAAAGATCGATGGCGCGTCGGTCGATCTCGGTGGCGAGACGCTCGCCCTGTCGTTTGCGCCGAAATTCGCATCTGGCGCCAAGACGGAGCTCGGCATCCGCCCGGAATTCGTCCGGCTTGGCCGCGAAGGCATGCCGGTTGTGATTTCCAAGGTCGAGGATATCGGCCGCCAGAAGATCGTGCGCGCCACATTCGCCAACAGGCCGATCGCCATCGTCGTGCATGAGGACGGCGAGATCCCGGCGGAACCGAAGATCACCTTCGATCCTGCGGCCATCAATATCTACGCCGACAGTTGGCGTGTAGGCGGGGAGGCCTGATCATGGAAAAGACCTGGAACAACAAGGCCTGGTTCATGGTCCTGCCGGTGCTGGTGCTGGTCGCCTTCTCGGCGGTCATCCCGTTGATGACGGTGGTCAACTATTCGGTACAGGACACGTTCGGCAACAATGAATTCTTCTGGGCGGGCACCGACTGGTTCATCCAGGTGCTGCAGTCCGACCGCTTCTGGGATGCGCTGACGCGTAACCTGATCTTCTCCGGGATCATCCTGGCGATCGAGATTCCACTGGGTATCCTGATCGCGCTCAACATGCCAAAGACCGGGTCCGGCGTTCCCGTGTGCCTCGTCCTGATGTCGCTGCCGCTGCTCATTCCGTGGAATGTCGTCGGCACTATCTGGCAGGTGTTCGGCCGCGTCGATATCGGCCTGCTCGGCTATACGCTGGAAGCGATCGGCATTCGCTACAACTATGTCAACAACGTCTTCGACGCCTGGGTGACGCTGATCGTCATGGACGTCTGGCACTGGACGAGCCTTGTCGTGCTGCTCTGCTATGCCGGTCTGGTATCGATCCCGGACGCCTATTATCAGGCAGCCAAGATCGATGGTGCATCGCGCTGGGCCGTGTTCCGCTATATCCAGCTGCCGAAGATGAAGCGCGTGCTCCTGATCGCCTTCCTCCTGCGCTTCATGGACAGTTTCATGATCTATACCGAGCCCTTCGTCATCACCGGCGGCGGCCCCGGCAATGCCACCACATTCCTGTCGATCGATCTCGTCAAGACGGCCATCGGCCAGTTCGACCTTGGTCCGGCAGCAGCACTTTCGCTCATCTACTTCCTGATCATCCTGTTGCTCTCATGGATATTCTACACCGTGATGACCAATAGCGATGCGCAGAGCTGACGGGCGGAGGGAGGAAAACAATGACCACCGCAACACATTCCACCGGCCGCAGCTTCTCCTGGATCGTGCCCACGATCTACATCATCTTCCTGCTCCTGCCGATCTACTGGCTCGTCAATATGAGCTTCAAGACGAATACCGAGATTACCGGCGCTTTCTCGCTATATCCGCATGCGCCGACGCTGCGCAACTATGCCGTCATCTTCACCGATCCGTCCTGGTATAACGGCTATATCAACTCGATCATCTATGTGGTGATGAACACCGTCATCTCGGTTTCGGTGGCGCTGCCTGCGGCCTATGCGTTCTCGCGCTACCGGTTCCTCGGCGACAAGCATCTGTTCTTCTGGCTGCTCACCAACCGCATGGCGCCGCCGGCCGTGTTCGCGCTGCCGTTCTTCCAGCTCTATTCTGCCTTCGGCCTGATCGATACGCATATTGCCGTGGCGCTGGCGCACTGCCTGTTCAACGTGCCGCTGGCGGTGTGGATCCTTGAAGGCTTCATGTCGGGCGTGCCGAAGGAAATCGACGAGACCGCCTATATTGACGGTTACTCCTTCCCGCGCTTCTTCATCCGGATCTTCATCCCGCTGATCGCATCCGGTATCGGCGTGGCCGCATTCTTCAACTTCATGTTCTCCTGGGTCGAACTGCTGATCGCCCGGACACTGACGACGACCGATGCCAAGCCGATTGCCGCGATCATGACACGGACGGTGTCTGCCTCCGGCATGGACTGGGGCGTGCTGGCGGCGGCCGGCGTGCTCACCATCATTCCCGGCGCGATCGTCATCTATTTCGTCAGAAACTATATTGCCAAGGGCTTTGCCCTGGGGAGGGTTTAATGGCCGCTATCACCCAACGCACCAACCGCTGGCCGCTGGCACTAGCTGCCGTCCTCGTCGTCTACGCTGTCTTGACTGGGCTGCTGATCATGGCGCTGCCGGTCAAGGACGGCGCGCGCGACTGGTTTGCGCCGCTGGTCCGCGGCGGCTGGATGGCCTGGTCGTTTCCCGGCGCCATGTTCTTTCTGACGATCTTTGCACTTCTGTCGCTGATGGCGGTCTGGGAATATGCCAGCCCGGGCGGCAATCCGCGCGTCGGCATCCTGCGGTTCGAAACGACGCGCGGCGACCGGCTGTTCGTCTCGCTGCTCGGCAGCGCCTTCATTCATCTCGCATGGCTGGGACTTGTCGGTCCCAACGTGTGGTGGGCTCTTGCTCTTTCCGTTGTCTACGCCTTCGGCGTGTTCAAGCTGGTTTGAGACAAGATTACTGAAACGGATTGCCGGGGAGGCAGTCCGATACTGCAATCGCAAAACCTTTAAGGGAGGACAATTATGCGACGGCACCTTTTAACATCGACAGCAGTTCTGCTGCTGGCCTTTACCGGGTCCGCATATGCGGGCATGGACGAAGCAAAGCAGTTCCTGGACAAGGAAGTCGGCGACCTCTCGTCGCTCGATCGCGCCTCCCAGGAGAAGGAAATGCAGTGGTACATCGATGCTGCGAAGCCTTTCGCCGGCATGGATATCAAGGTCGTTTCCGAAACCCTGACGACGCATGAATATGAATCCAAGGTTCTTGCCCCGGCCTTTACCGCGATCACCGGCATCAAGATCACCCATGACCTGATCGGCGAAGGCGACGTCGTCGAAAAGCTGCAGACGCAGATGCAGTCGGGCGAAAACATCTATGACGCCTATGTCAACGACTCGGATCTGATCGGCACGCATTGGCGCTACCAGCAGGTTCGCAACCTGACCGACTGGATGGCCAACGAAGGCAAGGATGTCACCTCGCCGACGCTCGACCTGCCGGATTTCATCGGCACGTCCTTCACGACGGCACCGGACAAGAAGCTCTATCAGCTTCCCGACCAGCAGTTCGCCAACCTCTACTGGTTCCGGTATGACTGGTTCAACGACGAGAAGAACAAGGCGGACTTCAAGGCGAAGTACGGCTACGACCTCGGCGTTCCCGTCAACTGGTCTGCCTACGAAGACATTGCCGAATTCTTCACCGGCCGCGAGATCGACGGCAAGAAGGTCTATGGTCACATGGACTACGGCAAGAAGGATCCGTCACTCGGTTGGCGCTTCACCGATGCCTGGCTTTCGATGGCCGGCAATGGCGATAAGGGCATTCCGAATGGCTTGCCGGTCGATGAATGGGGCATCAAGGTCAACGAGAAGTCCCAGCCGGTCGGTTCCTGCGTCGCGCGTGGCGGCGATACCAATGGCCCGGCCGCCGTTTACTCCATCCAGAAATATCTCGACTGGATGAAGGCCTATGCACCGCCGGCAGCCCAGGGCATGAACTTCTCCGAATCCGGCCCGGTTCCGGCCCAGGGTGAAGTTGCCCAGCAGATCTTCTGGTATACGGCGTTCACCGCCGATGCCGTCAAGAAGGGCCTGCCTGTCGTCAACGAGGACGGCACGCCGAAATGGCGCATGGCACCGTCGCCGCATGGCGTCTACTGGAAAGACGGCATGAAGCTCGGCTATCAGGACGTGGGTTCCTGGACGCTGATGAAGTCGACACCGGAAGACCGCGCCAAGGCCGCATGGCTCTACGCGCAGTTCGTGACCTCGAAGACCGTTGATGTGAAGAAGAGCCATGTCGGCCTGACGCTCATCCGCGAATCCTCGATCCGCCATGAAAGCTTCACCAAGCGTGCGCCGGAACTCGGCGGTCTGATCGAGTTCTACCGTTCGCCGGCCCGCGTCCAATGGTCGCCAACCGGCACCAACGTTCCGGACTATCCGAAGCTGGCGCAATTGTGGTGGCAGGCTGTGGGTGATGCCGCAGCTGGCAACAAGACGCCGCAGGAAGCCATGGATTCGCTGTGCGCCGAGCAGGAAAAGGTGCTTCAGCGCCTTGAGCGCGCCGGTGTCCAGGGCGATATCGGTCCGAAGCTCGCCGAAGAGCACGATCTCGAATACTGGAACAAGGATGCCGTCTCCAAGGGCAATCTTGCACCCCAGCTGAAGATCGAGAACGAAAAAGAAAAGCCGGTTACCATCAACTATGACGAACTGGTCAAGAGCTGGCAGTAACAAGCGAGCAAACCGGCGCCGGGTCATTCCGGCGCCGGAGCGCGCTTTCAGCACCCGTTGAAAATGAAACCGCCCGGAGAGATGATTTCCGGGCGGTTTTCGTTTGTTAAAATGGGATGCGCGGCGGTTAGAAACGTGTCTGGCGCTTCACAGCATTGATCGCTGTGTGAAAAATGATCTTCATGTCCAGGAACAGCGAGAAATTCCGGATATAGTCGGCATCGCAGATGATCTGGCGGATCGCCATCCAGCGCTGGCCGGCCGGGCCAGTGAGGCCGCGCGTTTGCGCCAGTCCGGTCAGGCCCGGCCGCATCAGGTTGCGGTCTTCATATCCCCGCACGAGGCCGTCATAGCTGCGCCCAGCAGCCATCATGTCGGGAACATGCGGGCGCGGGCCGATCAGCGAAAGGTCGCCTACGAGCACGTTCCACAATTGCGGCAATGCGGCGAGGCGGGTCCTTGTCAGGAAGCGTCCCAGCGGCGTGAACGGAGGATCGAGGACAGGCTGGCGTGGGGTCTCCGCCGTATCGCAGCGGAATGTCAAAAGTTCGAACGGGGCGCCGTTGAGGCCCGTGTGCAGCTGCCGGACGAAAACCGGACCTCTGCTGTCCAGCTTGATGAGGATGGCAATGGCCGTCAGGGCGGGAGATAGCACGATCAGCCCCAGAAGAGCGCTGGTGGCATCGATGGTTCGTTTGATTGCAAACTGAACAGGCAGGTTCGGGACTCGGACCGGGGTGAGGTAAAATTGGCTGGCGTCCGCGTGGGATTGCTCGCCGCGAAGCGTGGCGGCGCTTGCGCTCAGCGGGCCGCTCTCGATTGTGCGGATCAGCGCTGTTGGTTGCGGCAATGTTTTTTCCGTCATGATTTTACATCTCGTCGGCTTTGGACAAGCAATCCGTTGTCGCATCGATCGTTCTCAATGAAGAATTCGCGGCAGAGGCGGAGTTGCAGTTGTATAGAGCGCCGAATGCAGCTGATGATGCGTCAGATGCTTTCGGGACTGTTCCGTCTTGGGCGCGATATCGTCCATTTTAACGATTTGTTAAAGAATAGCCTCTTTGCGAAAGCCTCGCGAATCCAATCCGTTGCCGTGGTTAATATGCGGCGGGCCGGAATTGCCCGGCCGGGCTTCCAACGAGCTCGAAGTTTGCGGCTGAATTGCCGGTTTTAAGGCGCCGGGGTGCCTGGTTCTGTCAGGGGGAGACCGCCTTTGCTTTCGCCAGCCATCATGCCATCTATCATCGGCAGTCCGTCCGTGCCGGTGAGCGGAAACCATTTGCTCCGGTCGAAGAACAGGTCTCCCGGCACGTTGCGGTCCGGCTTGCTGATCTGATTGGCAAGGAAATTGTAGCGCGGGATTTCGCCGAATTCCCGTTTGAGCTGGATGCGGCTGCCGAAATTGCTGACATCGAAGGGTTCAAGCGCCTGGATTTTGGCAATGATCTCTTCCGGGTTTCCCCAGCGAACCTGATGCAGGAAGATGTTGGCGGCTTTCCCGGCGCGTTCGGCAACCTCAGCCGTGTCGGCTGTGTTTTCGATATTCAGTTTGACGCGAAAGGAGGTGACGCGGTTTTCCCCGTCGCCCTTGATCAAGATGAAAAGCGACGACTGCACGGTTTGAGCAGCGCCTTCTGCCGGAAGGTCTATCGACGAGGAGCATTCCCAATTTTCATTGTTGGCGCGGCTGCTCGTCCACTCCAATTGGCCGAAACCACCGTCCCGCAACTGCTCGCACAGGGTGCCTGGATCGCTTTGGATCAGGCGGATGAAGCGCTGCTCTGCGGTCTTCAGATTGGCAAAGGCGTAGACCGGCAGGACCATGCGCGCCGGCGGCAGCCGTATGCCGCGGCTGTGCTTGATCGTCACTTTTTGTGGCGGCGGGGCGGGCTTGATGATCAGGCCGGGATAGCCGAGATAGGTCAGCAGCAGATCGAGATTGCGGTGATTGTTGGCTAGCAGAACCGTCGCCAGAATGCCGGCAAAGACCAGCCCGACGGCAGCAAGAAAGAAAATCTTTCCGGACCGGTTTTTTCGCGGCACGTTCATGGCGAGACCTGAAACGCGCAGGTTTCACCAGTCCTAGACGTCATCGATCCGCATGCCCTAGCCATCCGGCGCTTCCCGCTACCCTGGCGATAGGTATTGTCGAGAAAAAACAGACATATCAAGGTATAAAAATGACCGAGGCCTCACCATCGCGTGACGCTCGGGAGTTTGTCGCAGGAAAAAGCCGACTTCACGCGGATTCATCCCGGTATGGCCACCGGTAACCTGCGCAGGCATCGTGACTTCAGTTCTGCTTTTTACTGCAGAGCGGTTGCCCGGCTGGCCGATGTTTCGCCGCCGAAGATGATCACCGCAAACAGCAGGACGCCCGCGAACGTGATCAGCGATGCGATGGCGACAACCGGCTCCATCTCCGGGTACCCGGTCAGCATGAGGTAGAGTGCCGGCACCATCAGCGCGACGCCTGCGGTATAGACCAGATATTGGATCATCGCGATCCGCCGTAGGGCCTTGGCAGGGTTCAGCGCGTGATATCCGCCAAAGATCGCCATGGTCACCCAGCCGAGCAGATTGGCATGGGCATGGGCGCCGATGGCGCTGTGATCCTGCGAGATGGCCATGTTCAGGCCCATGGCGATGCCGATGATCAGGAAAATGATGGCCGTGCGGAAATAGAGCGTTGCGATGCGTGGCATTGTGTCTTCCCCCGAAGTGTAACCCCGGGAATATTAGCATTCCCTCCAGCTCTGCGCGAGAAGCCAAATTTGGCCGTTTCCAAACCGCGACGGGTTCTTCAACTTCCCTCGTCGGGAATGTTGAGGACATGGCCGCAGGCCTTGCAATGCACCGCATCGGCATCGTGACGCTGCAGGCCGCATTGCGGGCAGGGGAAGACGACCTTGTGCGGCCGCACGATCGCCTGCGCCAGCCGCACGAACAGCGAGATGCCGAAAATCATCGTGATGATCGAGGTCAGCTTGCCGAGCGTTCCGGGCAGGGTGATGTCGCCGAAGCCGGTTGTCGTGATGGTGGCGACGGTAAAATAGAGCGCATCGACGAAGCCCTCGATGCCTGCCGCCTGATGATAGAAGAACGCGGTATAGACAAAGCCGGTGACGAGGAACAGGAAGGTGACGAAGTTGATGCAGGCGCGGACCACTTCTTCCCATTCGCCGTATCCTGCCCGTTTGATCAGCAGCGTGAACACCTTGCTCTGGCCGAGCGACCAGATGCGCAGGGCGCGCAGGAAGGCGAAGTTGGAAAACTGCGCGGGAAAGAGCAGGGTCGCGAGGATGGCAATATCCACCCAGGTCATCGGCCTGGTCAGCCAGCGCCGGAAGCTTGAGGCGATCAGCGCCCGGGCGCCAAGCTCGAAGGCGATCAGGGCGGCGATGGCATAGTCGATGATGAGAAAGGTGCTGCCGGCGGCGAAATAGGGGCCGACGAGGAAGAAGATGATGATGGCGAGATCGATGATCGCCATGGTGATCTGGAACCGGATGGCCCGCAGACTGGTGCCCAGATAGAGCATGCGCAGCCAGGCGCGTACACCCTGCAAAACCGGTTGTTCGGGTTCATCAATCTTTGCGTGCTTCGTCATGAAATTGAGATAGGCTGGTGCGCCGGAGCGGTCAATGCTGCGCATGCGGGACGCAGGCATTGTTCGCCGCAATGGCCTTCGAATTTGCGGGCGTTTTGACCGTCGCGGGAACGCCTGGAATCCGGCAGATGAAGATTACATTAAGTTCACTTTATTTAGCTGTTGCAGGATGTATATCGTTGGAGAAATCACAGTCTGCAATGCCCCACCAGGTGCTCCATGTCCAATCCAGCCGATAGAAACGATGAGCCCGGCGGCGCTCAGGTCCTTGTTCAGCGGGTGTGGCTTCAGGGCCGGCTGCTGACGGCGATTGCCACGATCCTCATCCTTGCCCTTGCGGGTTACGCAATCTTCCACCTGACGAGTGAAGTCCGCTACGAAGACGTGATGTCGGCGCTGGACAAAACCAGCGCAACAGCCATCGCGCTGGCGATCGGTTTTACCGGCTTGAGCTTCTTCGCGCTGACCTTCTACGATGTCGGGGCGTTGATCTATCTGAAGAAAAAATTGCCCTATGCGGATGTCGCGCTGACGGCGGCGGCGGCCTATGCCGTTGGCAATACCGCAGGTTTCGGGCCGCTCAGTGGCGGCGCCATCCGTTACCGCGCCTATTCGCGGCTGGGGTTGAAGCCTGAGGAAATCGGCGGGATCATCGCCTTTGTCACGCTTGCCTTCGGACTGGGGCTGGCAAGCGTCGCAGCGCTCAGCCTGTTGATGATCGCTCCGGAAGTGGCGCCGCTGGTCGGCATGAGTTCATCTGCGCTGCG
Organism: Rhizobium sp. Root483D2; assembly: GCF_001426685.1. GTDB lineage: Bacteria > Pseudomonadota > Alphaproteobacteria > Rhizobiales > Rhizobiaceae > Pararhizobium > Pararhizobium qamdonense. Next base: position 83,071 of record NZ_LMFB01000018.1, read on the forward strand.
CGCCATCGCGATTTTGATCCTCGCCGTTCTTGCCGCGCTGATGGTGGCCGGACGGGACAATCGCACCCTGCAACTGGGGCAGTTTTCGCTGCGTGTTCCCGATTCGCGCACGGCGTCCCGCCAGTTTCTCGTCACCGTCTTCGATCTCGCCGCCTCGGCCTCCGTCCTTTACGTGCTGTTGCCCGATAATGTCATCGGCTGGCCGGCCTTTCTGGCCATCTACGCGGTGGCTGTCGGGCTTGGCGTACTCAGCCATGTGCCGGCTGGCCTTGGCGTGTTCGAGACCGTCATCGTTGCCGCGCTTGGCCAGGCTGTCGATGTCGATACGGTTCTGGGTGCGCTCGTCCTTTACCGCCTGATCTACCATGTCCTGCCGCTGCTTCTCGCCGTCATCTTCGTCATCGGTGCCGAGTTGCGCAGCCTGTACCGCAAGCCGATGGCTTCCAGTCTTCGCCGGGTTGCCGGGCGGTTGACGCCGCTGCTGCTTGCCACGCTGGCGCTGATCCTGGCCGCCATGCTGGTGTTTTCCAGCGTCACGCCGACGCCGGACGACAATCTGGCCTTCCTGTCGGATTACGTGCCGTTGCCGATCATCGAAGGCACGCATTTCCTGGCAAGCCTGCTTGGCCTCGTTCTCGTCATTGTCGCGCGCGGTCTTGCGCGGCGGCTGGACAGCGCCTGGTGGGCGGCACTTGTGGTTGCCGTCATTGCCCTGCTGTTTTCGCTCCTCAAGGCGGTCGCGCTGATCGAAGCCAGCCTACTGGCCTTCTTCATCGTCAGCCTGCTGGCCACGCACCGCCTGTTTGACCGGCCGGCAAACCTGTCGAACGAACGGCTGACGCTGCCCTGGCTGACGGCGATGCTGGCGCTCTGCGCCTTCGCCGTGATCGTGCTGTTGTTCGTCTATCGCGACGTCGAATACAGCAATACGCTCTGGTGGCAGTTCGAACTGTCGGAGGAAGCGCCGCGTGGCCTGCGTGCGGTGCTCGGCTTGACGATCTTTTCGGGTGCGGCCGCACTCTGGAGCCTGTTGCGGCCGGCCAAGGGTCCACGCGAAGCGTCGTCCACGGCCGATATCGACAGGGCGATCGCCATCGCGAGGGCGCAGGACATGTCGGACGCCAATCTCGTGCGGATGGGCGACAAGAGCCTGATGTTTTCGACCGATGGCCGCGCCTTCATCATGTATGGCCGCCAGGCCCGGTCCTGGATTGCGCTGTTTGATCCGGTCGGCCCGCGCGATGCCTGGCCGGACCTGATCTGGCAGTTCATCGAGGAGGCACGGTCTTGCGGCTGCCGCCCGGTCTTCTATCAGGTGTCTCCCGCCGGACTGTCCTATTACGCGGATGCGGGGCTGCGGGCGTTTCGCCTGGGCGAGCTTGCGACGGCCGATCTGACGACGTTCGAGCTCAAGGGCGGCAAATGGGCCACCCTTCGCCAGACCGTCAGCCGGGCGCAGCGCGATGGGCTGGAATTCGCTGTGGTCGAGCCGGATGGCATCCCCGCCATCATGGGCGATCTGGTTGCGGTCTCCGACGCCTGGCTTGAGCATCACCGTGCCAAGGAAAAGGGGTTTTCGCTGGGAGCGTTCAATGCCGGCTATATTGCCGCCCAGCCGGTTGGAATTCTCAGGCTGAACGGCAAGATCGTCGCCTTTGCCAACATTCTCGTGACCGATGTCTGCGAGGAAGGGACGATCGACCTCATGCGCTTCCTGCCGGATGCACCAAAGGGCTCGATGGATTTTCTGTTCGTATCGCTGATGGAATATCTGCGTGACAAGGGGTTCAAGCGGTTCAATCTGGGCATGGCGCCGCTCGCTGGACTTTCGGGACGGCGGTCGTCGCCGGTGTGGGACAAGGTCGGCCGCACGGTTTTCGAACACGGCGAACGCTTCTATAACTTCAAGGGCCTGAAGGCCTTCAAGTCGAAATTCCATCCGCACTGGCAGCCGCGCTACATGGCGGCGGGTGGTGGTATCAATCCCGTTCTGGCACTGATGGATGCAACATTCCTGATTGGCGGCGGCGTAAAGGGAATTGTAAAGAAATGATCTTGAAGACATTTTGCCAGGCCGCCTTCGCAGCCAGTCTGTTGCTTGCCGCAGTCCCGGCGCGGTCGCAAGATCCGGCCGCCTTCGATACCGGCATGATCCCTTCGCCGCATATCCTCATGCCATCCGGCGACGTCGCAGCCGCCGTCGTCCTGATTTCCGACAAGGCCGGCTGGTCGGACAAGGAAGACACGCTTGCCAAGAGCCTCACGGATGGCGGGGCGCTGGTCATCGGTATCGATCTGCCCAGCTATCTGGCGTCGCTCTCAAAGGATGACGGCGACTGCATCTATATGGTCTCCGATATCGAGGCGCTGAGCCAGCAGGTTCAGCGGGCCGCAAAAAACAATGATTACCGGCTGCCGATCGTTGCCGGTGCGGGGGCGGGCGGTGCCTTGGCCCTTGCCATTGCCGCGCAGACCCCGGCAGCGACGATCGGGCAGACGCTGGCGATCGATCCGGAGGCCGGGATCGCGCTGAGCAAGCAACTCTGTACGCCTGCCGAGAAGAAAAAGCTGGGCGATCACATGCTCTATGGCCTGACCGACGGGCCGCTTCCCGATCCGGTCACCGTGCTGTTCACAAAGGACGCACCGGCCGATGGCCGCGCCCATGTGGCGGAACTGACCGCCAAGCATAGCGATATCGAGATCACCGAAACGGATGACGACATGTGGACGGCCTTTTCCGATGCGCTGTCGGCGCTGGTGACCGCATCTGCAGGTGAGGACAATCCGCTCGGCCTGCCCTTGACCGTGCTTGAGGCCAAGCCGACGCGCGATACGATGGCGATCGTCTATTCCGGCGACGGCGGCTGGCGCGATATCGACAAGGAAGTCGGCGATGTCCTGCAAAAGCAGGGCATGCCGGTGGTCGGCATCGATTCGCTGCGTTACTTCTGGTCGGAACGCCAACCGCAGGAAACCGCCGATGACCTGCACCGCATCATCGCGCTCTATAGCAAGCGCTGGAGCGTCAAGCACATCCTGCTGATCGGCTATTCCTTCGGCGCCGATATTCTGCCGAGGACCTACAATCTCCTGCCGCAGGCCGATCGCGACCGCGTGGCGCAGGTGTCGCTTCTCGCCGTATCGCATCAGGTGGATTACAAGATTTCGGTGCTTGGCTGGCTGGGTGCGTCTGCCGCCGATGGGGCGGGCGATCCGGCAGATGATATCACCAAGATGAAGCCGGCGCTCGTGCAGTGCATCTATGGCACGGACGAAGAAGACGACGTATGCCCGACCTTGAAGGATACCGGCGTCGAAGTCATCGGCATCGAGGGCGGTCATCATTTCGATGAGGACTATCCGGCGCTGGTGAAGCGCATCCTGGATGGATTCGACCGCAGGATTGCTGCGGGCGCCAAACCTTGAGGTATAGTCAAAGACACAAAAAAGCGCTGGACCAAATTTGCGGTTGGTCCAGCGCTCTATTGAAAACTGTCGTCTGCTGTCGACGCTATTGCTTCTTGGCTTCCTCTGTATCCGCGCGGCCGCTTGGGATCGAGCTGGAGGTGACCGAAACCGGGTCGCTGGCGGGGAAGGACGATTCCAGGCCTTCATCCAGCTGCTCTTCCAGTGTCCCCGTATCGCTGGCAGCGCGCGCGCTGCGCAGCGAAATCACGGCGGGTGATTCCGTTGAAGAATCGTCGTTGGCGCCGGCATCTGCCTCGCCCTCGTCGGGTTGCTCAAAGCTCGCCACCTGCAGCATCATCTGTTTGGCGCGTGCGATGGCATTGAGACGGTTGAGGCCATCGGATTGCGTCTGCTGCATCTGAACCGAAATCACGTCGCCGCCTTCGCCGACAAATTCGACGGTCATGAGGCCGGATGACGGTTGCGGATGGACCTGTGTGCCGATGACTTCCATAACAATTGCCTCCGTGAATACGTTACCGCTGATAACAACGTCTGGGGAGGTTTTGTTCCGTGCTCAAGCTTGCGTTCTGCACCACGGCGAGATGCCTGAATTGCAGATCCGGCCCCTGATTTTGGCCAGCAAGACGGGCCGCAAAGACAGTTGCCGGAATGCAAAAAGAGCGGCCGGAGCCGCTCTTTGATGGATGAAAATGAAGCGCAGCGATCAGGCTGCGACGTCGTCCAGTTCGCGATCCTTGAACATGCGCGCAAGGTTGAGGAAGCAGATCATGCCGGTTTCGTTGGCGATGATGCCTTCCGCATAGCTCTTGTCGAAGGATGTGGTGATTTCCGGAACCGGCTGCACCTGGTCGCCGCGAACGGTCAGGATGTCGGAGACGCGGTCGACGACGAGGCCGATGACCATGTTGTGGACTTCGGCGACGACGATGGCGCTGCGCTCGTTGGCAACCGTGCTCTTCATGCCGAGCTTATGGGCAAGGTCGATGATCGGAATGACGGTGCCGCGCAGGTTCATGACGCCGAGAACGTCGGCCGGCGAATGCGGGATCGGGGTGGAGGGCGCCCAGCCGCGGATTTCGCGGATCGTCGTGGTCTTCACGCAAAATTCCTGATCGTGAAGACGGAAGGCGATGATCTCGAGTGTTTCGTGACCAAAGGTACCTGTAGAGATCGTAGTGTTCATCAAAATTCTTCCCAGCTATCCCGATTGGCGGCAACTGCCATGTTTGAACTAAAGGCCTTCGCTACCCGGTTGGCCATGGTTCGGGCCGGGGAAGCGACCGGTTTTGCGTCCTGCCGCGCTGTCGCCAAGCGACCCTGCGATGCCTCGCCGACCTTGAACTGGCTGAGCAGACTGAAAAGACTGTCCGCTTCCTTTGCCAAGGCATGGCTGGCAGCCGTGGATTGCTCGACCATTGCTGCATTCTGCTGTGTACCTTGGTCCATTGTATTCACAGCCAGGTTAATTTCTTTCAAACCTGTCGCCTGTTCTTTTGCACCTTCGACAATCGCGGTCACATTGGTGTTGATCTGATGCACCTGTGCCAGGATTTCCTCCAGCGCCTTGCCGGCTTGCCCGACGAGGGAGACGCCGGTCTTGACCTGATCGCTGGAGGTGGTGATGAGGCTCTTGATTTCCTTGGCCGCTTTTGCCGAGCGCTGGGCAAGTTCGCGCACTTCCTGCGCCACCACCGCAAAGCCCTTGCCGGCATCGCCGGCGCGGGCCGCCTCGACGCCGGCATTCAGCGCAAGCAGGTTGGTCTGGAAGGCGATCTCGTCGATGACGCCGATAATGCTGGAAATCTCGCGCGAGGAGTTTTCGATCCTGCCCATCGCCTCGACGGCGTTTTGCACCACAGCGCTGGAGCGCTCGGCGCCGAGCTTGGTCTGTGCCACCAGCGTGCCTGCCTCTTCGGCGCGGCGGCTGCTGTCTGCCACCGTCGTGGTGATCTGTTCGAGGGCGGCGGCAGTTTCCTCGATCGATGCTGCCTGCTGTTCCGTACGCTTTGAAAGATCCACGGCCGCATTGTGGATCTCGCTCGATCCGGCAGTGATCGCTTGCGCATTGGTGCCAACGGCGCGCATGGCCTGTTTCAGCTTGTCGATGGACTCGTTGAAGCTGATGCGCAGGTTTTCGAGCGCCGGGATGAATTGCCGGTCGAGATGCTGATCGAGATTGCCCTCGGCCAGATCCTTCAGCGCGCCTGCCAGTTCCTGGCTGTTGTTGACACGGCCGGTCACGTCGGTGGCGAACTTGACCACTTTCACGACCGATCCATTCAGGCCGAAAATCGGATTGTAGCTTGCCTGGATCCAGACCTGCCTGCCGCCCTGACCGATCCGCTTGAATTCATCGGCGATGAACGCGCCGGTGCGCAGCTTGGCCCAGAAGTCCCTGTATGCGTCACTGCGGCTATAGGCGGGCTCGCAGAACATGCTGTGATGCTTGCCCTGGATATCGGAGAGTTTGTAGCCCAGCGTGGCGAGAAAATTCTCGTTCGCGCTCAGGATATCGCCGTTCGGGGTGAATTCGATGACGGCCTGGGCGCGCGAGATCGCATCGATCTTGCCGGCATCCTCGGCGTTTTTCAGTTTTGCTTCTGTGACGTCGGTTGCAAACTTGATGATCTTGTAGGGTTTTCCTCCCCGGAAGACGGGATTATAGGATGCCTCGATCCAGATTTCCCGGCCACCTTTTCCGATGCGTTTATATTGGCGGCGATCGAACTCGCCACGGGCAAGCCGCTGCCAGAACTGGCTATACTCGGCGCTAACCGCATCAGCCGGATCGACAAAGATGCGGTGGTGCTGGCCGATGATCTCGGACAGGCTGTAGCCCAGGGTTTTGCAGAAGTTCTCGTTGGCTGTCAGGATCTTTCCCTGCAGATCGAACTCGATGATGGCCTGCGATCGCTGCATCGCAGACAGGATTGCCTTGGCATCGCGGCCGAAAGGCGATGGGAAACTGCTCATGGCTGTCGGTCCTTATGGCATGGCGAAGCAAGGCGCGCGGATGCGCGCCGCTCGATCGGGGCGAAGTTGCGTTGCTTGGAAATGCGCACGTCTGGAACGGTACCCTCATCGTGTGAGGGTCCGTCAGTTCATGCCGGGTTACCGGCGTTGCGCGAAAGCGTCATGCCCGGTCCTTACCGGTCGCGTAGCAATATCTAGGGGTTAAAACTTGAACAGATATTTAAGATTTGGCGTTTCCCGATCAGGATCGGCAAAAATATGACAAATAAAAATACCCGGCTCAACGCCGGGTATGGAGTGAAAATCGGGCACATTCAAAGGGTGCAGAAAGCCGCATTTTCAGGCTTTGCGCCGCCAATCACTGTGCGGTGAGAACGCCGGCGAATTGTTCGACGGCCCAGTCCACCTGATCGGCCGTTATGACCAGCGGCGGAGCGATGCGGATCGTGTCACCATGGGTGTCCTTGGCAAGGATGCCGCGTTCTTTCAGCGCTTCGCAATATTTGCGGGCGCCGCCGGCTTCAGGAACCAGTTCGACGGCGAGCATCAGGCCACGGCCGCGCACCTCCTTGATGATGTTGGAGCGGATATCCTTGAGGCCCGCCTGGAAACGATCCCCCATGCGGGCGGAGTTGCCGATCATGTCTTCGTCCGTCAATGCTTTCAGCGAGGCGCGGGCAATGGCGCAAGCCAGCGGATTGCCGCCGAAGGTCGAGCCATGCTGGCCGGGCTTCAGGACGCCCAGAACCTCGGAATTGGAGAGCACGGCCGAGACCGGATAAAAGCCGCCCGAGAGCGCCTTGCCGATCAGGGTCACGTCGGCTTCGATGCCCTCGTGTTCTTCGGCAAGCAGCTTGCCGGTGCGGCCAAGGCCGGTCTGGATCTCATCAAGGATCAGGGTAATGCCGTGCTTGGAGCAAAGCGCGCGCACTTCCGGGAAATAGCCCTGCGGCGGGATCATCACGCCGGCTTCGCCCTGGATCGGCTCGATCAGGAAGGCCACGGTGTTTTCATTGATAGCAGCGCGGAAGGCTTCGATATCGCCGAACGGAACGGTCTTGAAGCCGGGTGCGAACGGGCCGAAGCCCGAGCGGGCGTCCGGGTCGGTGGAGAAGCCCACAATGCCCATGGTGCGGCCATGGAAATTGTTGGAGCAGACGATGATCTCGGCCTTGTTCTCTGCAACGCCCTTGACCTCGTAACCCCATTTACGCACCGCCTTGACGGCGGTTTCGACGGCTTCGGCACCGGAATTCATCGGCAGGATCTTGTGGCTACCGGTCAGGGCTGCCAGTTCCTCGTAGAAATGCGCGAGCTGGTCGTTGCGGAAGGCGCGCGAGGTGAGCGTCAGCTTGCCTGCCTGCTCGACCATCGCGGCAAGGATCTTCGGGTGGCAATGGCCCTGATTGACGGCAGAATAGGCCGACAGGCAGTCGAGGTAACGATTGCCGTCGAGGTCCCAGACATAAACGCCTTCGCCGCGCGACAGGACGACGTCGATCGGTTTGTAGTTATGTGCGCCCAGCCGGTATTCGGTTTCGATCAGTGCGTTGGTCGTGTTCATGGTTCCTCCGGTCGTTTGTTTGGGTCAGGCGCTACGGGTCGGGCGATCAAGGATGCGGCGGCCGAACAGGCTGGCTGTCAGCTCGACGAGGATGCGGGCGCTCTTGCCCCGGTCGTCGAGAAAGGGGTTGAGCTCGACCAGGTCCAGCGAGGAGACGAGGCCGCTGTCGCAGAGCATTTCCATGATCAGATGCGCTTCGCGGAAGGTCGCGCCGCCGGGAACCGTTGTGCCAACGCCGGGTGCCAGTTCGGGATCGAGAAAATCGACGTCGAGGCTGACATGCAGCAGGCCATTGGCGGCTTTGATCGTGGCGATGATCTCGTGCATGATATGGGCCATGCCGGTCTCGTCGATGGCGCGCATGTCATAGACATTGACGCCATGCGCGGCGATTTCCTCGCGTTCGCGGTCATCGACCGAGCGGATACCGACCTGAAAGACGTTCTTCGGATCAACCATCGGCCGGTCCTTGTCGAGGATCGGCGTGAATTCGGCCTGGCCGCAGAAGAAAGCCACCGGCATGCCATGCATGTTGCCGGACGGCGATGTTGCGGGCGAATTGAAATCGGCATGGGCATCGAGCCAGAGGACGAAGAGCGGACGGCCCTGCTCCTTGGCATAGCGCGCCATGCCGGAGACCGAGCCCATCGACAGGGCATGATCGCCGCCGAGGATCACCGGGAATTTGCCGGCGCGGGCAGCCTGATGCACCGATTCGTCGAGCGCGCGGGTGATGGCCGCGACGATCTGCAGATTGTTGGCCTTCGGATGATTGGGCAGGTCGCGGGCAGGAAGCGGCCTCAGGTCGCCTTCGTCGGTCACGTTGTGGCCAAGGCCGGCCAGGATGGTGTCGAGACCGGCAATGCGCAGGGCCGCCGGACCCATGGCCGCACCGCGGCGGCCGGAGCCTTCTTCGAGTGGCGCGCCGATAAGCACAATGTTCTTGTTGGATTCAGCCATGATCTTCCCCGCAAGTTCGCGTGATGCCGGTTTGCCCGGTTTGTGCGCGGATTATACGGGTTTGTTCGTTGGCAAATAGATGGAAAACTGGCAAATAGGCAGCTATAATTGACAGTATGAGAAGTGCGGATGGACAGAATGATAAGTCTTGATGATCTCGATCATTCCCTGATCAGTGCGCTGCGTCACAATGCCCGCACGCCGGTTTCCGCCCTTGCCGCGACAACCGGCGCATCACGCGCGACGGTCGCTGCCCGCATCGACCGGCTGGTGGCGTCCGGCACTATTGCCGCATTCACTATCCGGACCGGGGCGGAGCTTTCCGGCAGCGGCGTGCGCGCTATCGTCATGATCGAAATCCACGGCAAGATGGCCGACCGTGTCGCCATGCAGCTGCGCGGCCTGCCGCAGGTGCGGGCGCTTCACTCGACCAATGGCCGGTGGGATTTCATTGCGGAGCTGGAGGACAAGGATCTTGCGACTTTCGACGAGACATTGCGCCTCATCCGGCTGATCGACGGGATCAACCTGACGGAGACGAACATCCTCTTGAAGACCAGCAAGATTTCAGCGGCGGTTTAATCCAGGACGGTATCGAGCGGCTTCGCCGCTCAATATTCCTTCTCATAGAAGATACCGCCGCCAGCGCCGCTGGCGCCAGCTTCGCCGCGCAGCTTGACGCCCCGGCCGACATCGAGATTGATGATCGCCTTGCCGCCACCGGCCTCGGCGCCCGATTGCAGTTCGAGATAGGTCCGGTCGTTGAGATACTTTCCGGCCGTCACCGTGGCCCCGCCGGTCGCGTCCGTCGAAACGTCGAGATCATCCACACCCAGCTTGTTGCGCAGCCCGCTCAAGAGCGAGTTGGAGCCACCGCCGGCCAGTTCGCTCACCGCGCTGGCGAGCTGCGCGATCTGCAGGGCCGACAGATTGGACAGCGACCGGTTGAAGATCAGCTGCGCCAGGATTTCGTCCTGCGGCAAGGCAGGCGACGAGGAGAACGTGATGGCCGGGTTGTTGGCCGGGCCGGCGACGTTGACGGTGACTGTCGTTGATCCGGCGGTGGAAGTAGCGTCGAGATCGAGCGTGGGCACCAGATTGCCGCCGAAGCTGATCGTGCCATCGGCAAAGGTGAGACGCTTGCCGAGAATTTCCAGCCGGCCGCGCCGCATTTCGAAAGCGCCGGAAACGGCGGGTTCGGCTGCGGTGCCGCGAATGGTCAGGTCGCCGCCGAGTTCGGCATCGATACCGCGTCCGCGCACGAACAGTTTGCTTGGCGCGCTGACGGCCAGATCGAAAGCAATGCCGCCGCTCTTGGTGCTGCCGCCGCTGCCCGTATCCTTGCGGACGTCCGCTTCCATCTGCCTTACCTTGGCAGGCGCGTTCTTGTGCTTGATGTCGATCTCCGACAGCGACGCGGGAAGCTTTTCGGGAATGGTGATCGCGGCCTTGCTGATCGTCACCTTGCCGCCCAGCACCGGCGTTGCGGTCAAGGAACCCGTCAGCGTCAACGCACCATCAACGCTGGCTGTAAACAGGCTGCCATCGACATAGGTTGCCTTGGCCAGGCGGATGGAAAGATTGGCCGGAAAGCCGGACCCTGGGGCGATGCCGACCGTTCCGGTGACATCGAGCGTGCCGCCGCTGGCGAGCTTGCCGGAAAGCTTCTGGATATTTGCCTGCCTGCCATCGAGCGCAACATTGGCGGTCAGATCGGTGATCGCCACATTATGCCGGACATCGACGAAGCGTGCGCCTGATGTGGAGATCGTGCCGGTAACCTGCGGTGCGGTGGCGGCACCCGTGATGGACAGATCGACATTGGCTCCGCCGGTCAGGGTAAAGCCCTGTGCGGCCAGGAGGTCTGCGGCAAGGCCGAAGGGCAGATTGCCGGAGGCCTTGATGTCGAGCGGCATATTGCCGGTGATGCCGACCTTGCCGCCGGCTTTGAAGGCGAGGCCGCCGGCGCCATTCAGCGTGGTGTCGAGCGTCACGACATTGTTGGCAAACTGGCCTTTCGCTGCGATATCGAGCGCGCCGACGCCGGCGGATTTCGCCTGCGCGATTGCGGCATTTGCCCAGCGCAGATCATAGGCGACGACGGGTGCTGCCGATGTTCCGGTGACATCGACCTTGCCGCTGATGGCGCCATCGGCCCCGAGCGACGGCACGAATGTGTTGGCGAGGCTTGCGGGCAAGGCATTGAGGTTGACGTCGAGATCGAGCTTTTCTCCGGCCGCGCCGGTGACAGCGACCGTACCTCCGGAGGCGCCGATCGTCAGCTTCTGCAGGCTGACCCTGCCGTTCTCGATGGTGATCGTCGTTGGCGCCGACAGTTTGACCGGGATTTTTCGTGGCGTCGCGGTAAAGGACGCCAGATTGACGGTCGTCTTGCCGTTCACCGTCTGGATATCGGCCCGTAGGTTGAGCGGCGCACCGTCATACCGGCCGTCGAGCGTCACGTCGGTCTTGCCGGCCTGCTGGGTGAAGTCGAGCTTCAGGCCGTTGACGCGGTTTTGACCCTGCGCAAAGGCCTCGACCGAGAGATTGCCCTTGATCGCCAGAGCCTTGAGGTCGGCGATCGTGATGTCTGCGACGGGCTTTGTGATAACGAGATCGCCGCGCCTGATGCCCGAACCGCTGGCTTTCAGCGCAATCGAGGTCTTGCCGCCGTCGCTGTTGATTGACGCCGATCCGGCCAGATCGCCGGAGGCCTTTTCGCCCGCCATGGCGGCCAGCAGGCCGACATCGGGGAATGTGAAGTCGATATTGCCCTGCGGCAGGAAATCGGTGGTGAACTGGATCTTGCCGTTCAGCCTGTTGTCGCCGATCTGCACCTGCAGAACCGGAAGGCTGGTGCGGCCATTCTCGGAGACGAGCTCGGCATTGACGTTGATCGCCTGGCCGCCCAGCGCGCCGGTGGCCTTGATCTTTGCCTGCGGATTGTCCGGGTTGGCGGTCGCATCGGCGGTGAGCTGAAGGTCGCTCAGGGTGCGCCCGGCCAGCGTCGCGCCGCTGGAGGTGACTTCGGCCTTGATGGCGAGATTGTCGAGCGGGCCGGTGGCATCGACCTTGAGATCGGCAATGCCGCTTGCATCCGCCAGTACCTTGCCGAGATCCGGCAGGGTGCCGGTCAAAGCGGCCGTAAGAGCGCCATCCTTGAGGCCGACGGAGCCGGCGACCTGGATCGTACCGGAACCGACGGCCAGCCTGCTGACATCCACTGCACCATCCGCACCGGTGGTCACCATGCCGGACAATGTGATTGGGGTGTCGAACTTGGTGGAAACGGATGTGGGAAGGCCGGCCGGGAGAATGGAGAGGTTGAACCCGGCATTCAGCGACTTTGCAGCAATCTCGTACGCGCCGTTGACCGTGCCGCCAAGATGGTTGCTGTCGATGGTAACGGGATCAAAGCCGATCCGGTTCGGAGACACATCGAGAACGGTTTCGACCTTCAACGGCCCTTTCACCAGACGGTCGAGATCGGCGCTCGTCAGTTGCGTATTGCCGGTCTCGATGCGGGTGTTGATCAGGCCGGTCTGGGTCGACAAGTTGAAGGCATCGCTGCGAGCCGTCAGCCTGATCGCTTCGAGGCGGCCTTGCGGCAGGGCGAGCTGGCCGATATCGGCGCGGACGTCGAGCACGGCGGACTGCATTGTGCCGGTGATCGATGCGGTGCCGGTATCGAGCACGACATGCGCCTCGCCGTTTTCCAGCGGCAGGCGTGCGTCGATGCCGGCGAGTGCCGCGGTGATATCGAGCTTTTCACCGGCGCTGCCGTTCAGGGTCACCGTGCCGCCGGATGCGGCGATCGCCAGTTCCTGCAGATTGACCGCGCCGTTTTCGATCGTGATCGTCGTTGGTGCTGCCAGTTGCAGCGGGATCTTCTTCGGTGCTGCGGCAAACGACTGGAGATTGATCGTCGTCTTGCCGCCAGCGCTTTCAAGGTCGCCGCGCGCTGTCAGGGGCGCTGCGTCATAGGTGCCGTCGAGGGCGAAGTTCGTCTTTGGCCCCTGTTGCTCGAAGCCGAGCTTGAGCCCGGCAAGACGCGTGTCGCCCTGGCTGATCTCTTCGACGGTGACCGCGCCCTTGATCGCCAGCGCCTTCAGATCGGCGATGGCAATGTCGGCTGCGGGTTTGCTGATGACGAGATCGCCCCGCCTGATGCCCGACCCGTTGGCCTTGACGGCAACCGAGGTGACACCGTTGTCGGACGTGATGCTGGCCGTGCCCGCAAGGTCTCCGGACGCGGTCTGGCCGGCCATGGCGGCAAGCAATCCGAGGTCGGGGAAGTTGAAGGTGAGCGCGCCATTCGGCTGGAAATCCGCCGTCAGGTCGAGCGCCCCCGTCAGCGTGTTCTGGCCGATTGTCGCTTCGATCGAGGGAAGGCTGGTCGCACCTTTGGCAGACGCGATTTCGGCCTTGGCGTTGATGGCCTGTCCATCCAGGGCGCCGGTGGCGGTCACTGTCGCATTCGGGCCGTTCTGGCCGACTGTCGCGTCGGCGTTGATTGCCAGATCGTTGAGCGTGCGCCCGGCAAGCGTTGCGCCGTTCGCCGTTACCTCGGCCTTGATCGCCAAAGCATCGAGCGGGCCGCTGACATCCGCCTTGAAATTGGCCGCACCCTTGGCGTCTGCGAGGAACCTGCCGATTTCCGGGACGACGCCGCTGATGGCCGCTGTCAGGTTTCCGGTTTCGAGTGCCGCCGAGCCCGTCGCCTCCACGGTTCCGGACTTCAGCGCGAGATCGCTCACCGTGACATTGCCATTCGCCCCGGTGCCGAGATTGCCGGTCAGCGCAATGGTCGTATCGAATTTTGCCGCAAGCGCCGGGGGCAGGACAGCAGGAAGGGCGAAGAGCTTGAAGCCGGTGGCAAATGTGTTTTCGGCGATGGTGTAGGAGCCGGTGAGCGTTCCGCCAATACTGGCGCTTTCCAGCGTCAGCGGATCGAAAGAAACGGTTTCGGGGGTGACCGACAAAGTGCCATCGATTTTCACGGGGCCTTTGACCAGGCGGTCGATATCGGCGCTGACGAAGCGTGTGGCGCCCGTCTCGATGGCTGTCTTCAAGGGGCCGGTTTTGGTCGAGAGATTGAAGCCGTCGCTGAAGGCATGCAGCTTGATCGCCTCGATCTCGCCCTGCGGCAGCGTTGCCTTGCCGATATCGGCGCCGATGTCGAGGACGGCGGCCTGAGCTTCGCCGATCAGCGAAACGCTGGCATTGTTGATCGAGAGCTGCGCCTCGCCCTTGGCCAGCGGCAGGCGGAAGTCGATCGGGCCATTGGTCCCGGTCAGACTTGCCTGCAGGTCGTTTTGACCGGCTGTGCTATAAGTGCCGGATGCGGCAAATGTCAGCGCGGCGGTGGAGAATTTGCCTCTGTTGATGCGCATGGTCGTGCCATCGAACGCTGCCGACAAATCGATGTCGGTCGTGCCTTGAAACAGCGGCCGGAAGGCGGGCGGCAGGAGATCGCTGAACGTGCCGCCGCCCTTCAGCGACAGGGTGCGGAATCCATCCGGAGCCAGCGTGTGCTCGCCGTCCACCTTCAGCACTTCATTGCCATCTAGGGCTGCGGTTGCCGTGCCTGTCCATTTCGTCAGCGGACCATCGCCGGTGACGGAAATGCTGACCGCCGGTTCGCCCGGCAGGCGCATGGCCTTTGCCAGCAATCCGCCCTTCGGTTCGTTGATCGTGGTTTCGAGCTTCAGCTCGTTGGCGGCCGGATTGAAGACGATATCGGCAATCGCCTTGGCGTCCGGCCGGTCGCGCTGCGCAACCGCAAGGGCTGCGGCAATGCTGGCATTGGTCGCATTCAGCTTACCTTGCGCATTCAGGAACTGATCGACGCCGGCAATATCCTTGCCGATGATGATTTCTTCCAGATCGAAGGCATCGATCTTGACCTCGAGCGGCAGGGCGAAAGATTGGCGGACTTCCCTGGTTTCCTGCGAGGGGATCGGCAGCCGTTCAAGGCGCACGGATCCTGCCGATACGTTTGCCGCATCAAAGCGCTTGGAGAACAGGGCTGTCGGCGACCAGTCGATCTTGACTTCGCGGATTTCCGCATAGACGCCCTTGCTGTCGAACAGGGTCACGCTGGAAGCGGTGAAATCACCGGTCAGGAGTGCGCTCGGGTCGTTGATGCGAACGATCTGGTCCGGGGTCGAGGCATATTTCTCGATCATCGCGGCGACAAAACGCGCGCCGGGCGCGGTAAAACCTGCGAATAGGACCAGAAGCACGAGGGCGATCAGGGCAAAGCCTGCGCCATAAGCCAGCCAGCGCGACGCGATTTTCAGAAAACGGAGCAAACGATTCATTGTTCATCCATAGCGCAAGTCGCGTTGCGGTGAAATTGCGGTTCCCCAAAACCGGCGCTTTGCATCCGGAATCAGGCCGTGGTGACTGCCTCAGGCAATCAGAAGGATTGGCCGATACCGGCGTAGATTCCATATTTCGTGCCGCCCGGATAGGGATTCAGCGGCACGGCGACATCCAGCCGAATCGGCCCGAACGGCGTATTGTAGCGCAAGCCGATGCCGGCGCCGGCGCGGATATCGGAAAAATCCGGTGCCGTCTTGGCCGAGACAGTTCCCGCATCGATGAAGGGAACGATGCCGATCGTATCGGTAATGCCGATGCGCGCTTCCACCGTTCCGTTGACATAGGAGCGTCCGCCGAGGATTTCATCGTCGCCGTTGCGCGGGCTGATCTCCTGATAGGAATAGCCGCGCACGGTGCCGCCGCCGCCGAGATAGAAACGCCGGTTTGCGGGGATGGAGGCCAGGCCATCACCACCCGCAATCACACCGGCGCCGAGCCTTCCGGCGAGAACGAAACGGTTTTCCGCACCCAACCCGACATAGGCCGCCGCCGACCCTTCAAACGAACTGAAGAAGCTCTGGCCGTTGATCTCGTAGCTCGGCTTGGCATTGATCGAGGCGCGGTAGCCGGTTGTGGGATTGAGCTTATTGTCGCGGGTATCGCGGATATATTCGATCGGGATCGATGCGGTCAGATACTCGTTCTTTCCAAACGCATCCTCGACATCGGCCCAGGAAACCTCGCCACCGGCCGAGACCGTGTCAGTATCGGACAACTCGAACGTCGCCCCGGCCGCGCCCGTGAAAATCGTCGCCTTGTAGGCATCGGGATCCAGCAGCTGCGCCTTCAGGCTGGCATTGAAAGTGGAGGCAGGCCCGAATGCGCCGGGCTTGGCGAACAGAAGACCGGCCGAATAATCGAGGCTGCCGACATCGGTGGTTTCGCCGATGCGGCTGACCGATCCCTCCAGGCGCAGGGATTCAGCTCGCCCAAACAGGTTGCGGTGGCCCCAGTAACCCTGCAGGCCGAAGCCGTCCGTGGTGGAATATTGCGCGCCGGCGCCGAAATAGCGCTGCTTGCCTTCGGAAACCTCGATGGTCATCGGAATGGTGCCGTCAGGAGCAAGCTCGTTTGCCTGCTTGATGGTGATGCTGGAAAATACACCGAGCTGGCGCAACCGGTCGGACGCCTTGCGCAGGGCTTCCGGAGAATAGGGCTTGCCGCCGTTCAGACGGGAATAATCGGCAACGAAAGTGGGGTCCACGGTCTTGGTGCCGTTGACGGTGACGGTGCCCACCGGAGCGACGGGGCCGCCTTCGGCTGCGATCGTGACATCGACGGTGTTGGTGGCGTGATCAGCGACGACGCTGCGCTCGACCAGCTTGGCAAGCGGGCGTCCTTCTTCCTTCAAATCCTCGACGATCTTCTCGCCGGCCTTGATGATCAGCGTCGAATCTGCCCTGGCGCCGGACTTCAGATATTCGTCGGGACGGCGGCCGACGGCGTCACCTTTCAGAACGACGTCGCCAAGGGTGAAAACAGGGCCGGGGGTCACGGTGATCTCGACGGGCACCGGTGCGCCGTCCGGAAAGACGGGATCGGGCGGCAGCGTGTCGATATCCTGACCGTTGACCTTGACGGCGACGGTGCCGCCGTAACGGGCCTGTTCGTAAAGCGCTGCCAGCAGGCGGTCGCGGTCGTCACGCGCCTTGATGGCCAGGCCAAGATCACCGGAAACCGGCTTGTCCTTGTCCTGAAACAGCCGCGAGCTGTTTTCCAGCGCCTCTTTCAGGTCGGGGTCGGCGGAGGATTCGTTCAGTGTCAGGGTGAAATTGACGGGATCGACGATGTCGTTGGGTTCTTCGTCTTTTTCAAAAAACCGCATGCCGAAAATCTTGAAGGCATAGGCATCGGTCACCGACAAAGGTCCGCAGGCAGCCAGAGCCGCGACCGCAAAAGCAGCACCAACCTTCCGATACGCAACACTCATTGTCGGCAAACGCATAATTTCCGCATTCCGCTGTTCAGGCCACTTCGAACACCTGCCTGCCATCACGGCAGGGGCACAATCGCATGACAAGGTTTGCCGTTAGTTAACGATGACCCTACACAGCATTGACCGGAGGATGAAGACTTTTTGCCCTCTTTTTATGGAAAACCCCTTGAGGTGTGGCATGAGGGGAACAAAAAACCCCGGATTTCTCCGGGGTTAAACGTGGAAAAGCGGCGAACTGCCTGCCTTTTCCCGGTCGCGCCTGCAATCAACGCGGGCAGTCGTCGATGTAGCGGCGGCCGTAGCGGTCGCGGTAGTAGCACTGGCCGGGCTGCTCAGAAACGTTGCCGATCACGGCGCCCGAAACGCCACCGATCGCAGCGCCAACGGCTGCACCGCGCACGTCGCCGGTGATGGCGCCGCCGATGATTGCGCCGGAAACCGCCCCGATACCGGCACCCTTTTCAGTCTGCGTGCAGCTCGCGACGGATAAAGCGAGCAGGACAAGCACGATGGCCTTCTTCATTTGTTTCTCCAAATTCTGGACGCGAGAGGCAAGTTCCCCGCCGTCCGTTTCTCCCCAGGAATGGAAGCTGGACTTTAAGGTCCCCCTCCGGTCGAACTTGCACCTTCGAAAGATAAATGCCTGTCTGTGAAAGTCTACAGACATCCCGCACAATCCCCGTGGTGCCAAGTAATGCTATTCAACCTGAACGGAAGCTGAAGGCTGTTCCCTTAGTGACAGGCCGGTGCGTTTTCCCGCCCGCCAGGCCCTGCTGCGCATGACGATTACCGCTGATCCGATTGAAACAGAATATAAGGACGGGATACTCCATCCCTGTCGCGCGGTCTTGACACAGATCAAGGTTAAGTGGAATGAAATCCATGACGGATAGTTTGGAACTGTTCAAAATTAGGGGCCTTTTGCCGCAGATGGCCGCGATAACCTTTGAAGAGGTTGACGCCGCCGTGCTTTGGATCAAAAAGACGGCAAGGTTCTGGAGACAATGATGGATTTCGAGAGTTTCTTTAAAGGTGAGCTGGACGGCCTGCATCAGGAAGGCCGCTACCGCGTTTTTGCCGATCTGGAGCGCCAGAGCGGACAGTTTCCCAAGGCGACCCGTTATAATTCGGCCGGCGAAAAACAGGACGTGACCGTCTGGTGTTCCAACGACTATCTGGGCATGGGCCAGCATCCCAAGGTCACCGAGGCGATGAAACTCGCCATCGACCAGTGTGGCGCGGGTGCTGGGGGCACCCGGAATATTTCGGGCACCAACCACTACCACGTGCTTCTCGAGCGCGAACTTGCCGATCTGCATGGCAAGGAATCGGCGCTGCTGTTTACTTCCGGCTACGTGTCCAACTGGGCGGCGCTTGGAACGCTCTGTTCGAAGATTCCCGGTGTGATCGTCTTTTCGGACGCCGGGAATCATGCATCGATGATCGAAGGCATCCGCTCCTCCAAATGCGAGCGGGTCATCTTCAAGCACAATTCGCTCACAGACCTCGAAGCCAAGCTGCAGGCCGCCGATCCGCGTGCGCCCAAAATCATTGCTTTCGAATCGGTCTACTCGATGGACGGCGATATCTCGCCGATCAAGGACATCTGCGATCTCGCCGACAAGTATGGCGCGATGACCTATCTCGATGAAGTGCACGCCGTTGGCATGTACGGTCCGCGCGGCGGCGGCATTGCCGAGCGCGAAGGCCTGATGCATCGTTTGACGGTGATCGAGGGCACGCTCGGCAAGGCTTTCGGCGTCATGGGCGGCTATATCGCTGCGTCCACCGCATTGTGTGATTTCATCCGCTCGTTTGCCTCCGGCTTCATCTTCACGACGGCGCTGCCGCCGGCGCTTGCTGCCGGTGCGGTTGCCTCGATCCGTCATCTGAAGGAAAGCCAGGTCGAACGTTTCGCCCACCAGGAGCGTGTCCGCCGGCTGCGCAACCTGCTCGACAAGAACGGCATCCCGCACCTCAACAATCCCAGCCATATCGTACCGGTGATTGTCGGCGACGCCTCCAAGTGCAAGTGGATCTCCGATCTTCTGCTCGACAATTGCGGCGTCTATGTCCAGCCGATCAACTATCCGACGGTGCCGAAGAAGACCGAGCGTCTGCGCATTACCCCGACGCCGCTGCATTCGGATGCCGATATCGACCATCTGGTCGGCGCGCTGCATCAGCTCTGGTCGCGCTGTGCGCTGGCAAGGGCGGTTGCTTAAAACAATTGCCAAAGGCTTGAAGTTGGAATGCGGATTGTCGAAAGATGATCCGCATTTTTGATTCTTGGCAGGCTTTCAAGGGGACTTCGCATGGGCATCGAGCGCAGGCTCAATCAGGTCATCGACCAATTTCTCGAATCGGGGAAAATTACCGGGACCGTGGTGCTTGCCTATCAACATGGTCAACCGCTTTTCCGCCGCGCCGCAGGCTATGCCGACCGGGAAGCGGGCAGGCCGGTTGAATTCGACACGATCTTTCGCTTTGCTTCGCTGACCAAGCCCATCGTTGCGGCAACCGCGCTTGCGATGATCGATCGTGGGCTGATGTCCTTGTCCGACCGGGTGACCGCGCATCTGCCCTGGTTCCAGCCGAAGACGCCGGATGGCGTCGTGGCCGATATGTCCGTTCACCATCTGCTGACCCATACGTCGGGTCTGGTCTATGACGTGACGCTTGAGCATCTTCCCGACGGACAAGCCATCACTTGCGGATTGCTGGACACCGATCTCGATTTCGAGGCCAATTTCAGCCGTCATAACGCCGTGCCCCTGGCATTTGCTCCGGGCGCCGCCTGGTCCTATTCCTTTGCCACCGATATTTTGGGCGCGGTGATTGCCAAGGTTCATGGCGGATCGCTGGAAGATGCCGTGGTCACCTATATTGCCGGTCCGCTGGGGATGGCCGACAGCCGTTTTCACGTCACCGACCCCGCGCGCCTTGCCGCGCCCTATGCCGACGCGTACCCGGCCGCGGTCCGGATGACCGATCCCTATTACGCGCCGGGAGAGGCAGGCTGGACGCTCGGGTTTTCGCCGTCGCGGATTTTCAATCCAAAGGCGTTTCAGTCCGGCGGGGCCGGCATGGTGGGAACGGCGGGCGATTTTCTGGTTTTCCTGGAGACATTGCGGACCGGAGGCGGTGCTGTCCTGTCGCCGCAAACGGTGCATCTTGGCCTTTCCAACCGGATTGGCGGATTGGTCTCGGATCCCGGCTGCTCGTTCGGCTATTTCGGTGCCGTGGTCGATAACCCTACCGAGGCGGGCACGCCGCAATCGGCCGGAACCGTTCGCTGGGGTGGCGTCTACGGGCACAACTGGTTCATCGACCGGGCCAATGGACTGACGGTGTTCAACATGAGCAACAATGCGCTGGAAGGCTGCATGGGCGAATTCCCCGGCCGGATCGTCGAGGCTGTCTACGCCGCGTGACGTCTTACGCTGCGGCCACGTCGCGTTCGACGATGGCTTTGGCGATCCGGCGGGCTTCGGCATCTACCGAAAAGACATCGTCCATTCCGGTTGCTGCCGGCGCTGCAACCAGCGCCTCCATCACGGTTTCGGTGATTTCCGCCATCTGCAGGAAGCCGACGCTGCCGTCGATAAACGCTTCCAAGGCCACCTCCTTGGCGCCATTCAGCACGGCGCTCTGCATGCCGCCGCGCTGCATCGCCAGCCGGGCAAGACGCAAGGCCGGGAAACGCTCTTCGTCCGGCGCTTCGAAATCCAGCCGCGAGAGTTTGGCAAAATCCAGCCGCTCGACATCGAGAGACGGCCGCGCCGGGTGCGACAGGGCATAGCCGATGGCGGTGCGCATATCCGGGCAGCCGAGCTGCGCCAGCACGGAACCGTCGCTATAGCCGACCATGGAATGGATGACCGATTGCGGATGGACGATCACTTCGATCTGGTCCGGCCGCATGCCGAAAAGATGCTTGGCCTCGATCATCTCGAGCGCCTTGTTGAACATCGAGGCGCTGTCGATCGAGATCTTCAGGCCCATCGACCAGTTGGGATGGGCGCGCGCCGTAGCGGCGGTAACATCGCGCATCTCGGTCAGCGTGGAGCGACGGAAGGGGCCGCCGGATGCGGTAAGGATAATGCGCTCGACCGCATGGCGTTGATGTTCTTCCAGCACCTGATAGATGGCATTGTGCTCGCTATCGACAGGCAAAAGCTTGCCGCCTCCGGATTGGACGGCGGCCACGAAGAGATCGCCGGCGGAGACCAGGCATTCCTTGTTGGCAAGCGCAATATCGGCGCCGCGCCGGGCTGCAGCCAGCGTCGGGGCGAGGCCCGCCGTGCCGACGATGGCGGCCATCACCCAGCCGGCATCGCGTTCGGCCGCTTCGATCAGGCCGCTGCGCCCGGCCGCGATCTCTATGCCGGTGCCTGCAAGTGCGGCTTTCAGATCGTGATACTGGGTCTCGTCGGCGGTCACGGCGAGTTCGGCGCCGCTTACCTTCGCCTGTTCGGCCAGGAGCGCGATATTGCCATTGCCGGTCACGGCGGCAATATCGAATGCATCGCGTCCGCCAAGCTGGCGGATGACGTCGAGCGTGTTGGTGCCGATCGAGCCCGTCGAGCCCAGAATGGTCAAGCGGCGTTTGCCTTGCGCGCCGGAGGTCATGGCCAAATCCCGTTATTTTTGTTTTCCTGTTAGCCTCTACAGGTGAAAGCCGATGCCAACAAGGGTAGCCTCGCTCCGGGTGGGGGCGATAGGGTCGCAGGTGCTGCGAATCACGGGCGCAGGGTGGGGCGGATCCTGCTCTTTGCCGGAAAGGATGTCCTCATGCTGAAACTTGCGCTGTTTCTTTCCTGTTCCTGCGTCTTGATCGATGCGACATCGGTTTCCACCGTTGCTGCCGAATCGGTGCCGTCCGAGCTGGTCGGCACATGGCTGGCCGAAGATATCGGCGGCGGCGGTGTCATCGATTTTCTGCAGACAACGCTGGAAATCAATGATGACGGAACCTATTCCGGCTTTGCCGGCTGCAACAGTTACACCGGTACATTCGACCTGAAGGGCGGCGAGATCATTTTTGCGCCGGCGGGTGCGACACGCAAAATGTGCGTGCCGGCGGTGATGGACCAGGAGACGAAGTTTTTTGCGGCCCTGACGGCCGGCCTCTCGTTCAAGATTAAAGACACGAAGCTGGTTCTGAAAACGGCCGATGCGAAGACGGCACTGCGGCTTGCGCCGCATACCGTGTCCTCAGATGTGCTGATCAATATTCCCGGCGCCCGCACTGTCGAGCGGCAAGCCGTGCGTTACGATTGTGCGGGCCAGGCCGTTGCCGCCGACTATATCAATGCCGGTCCGGTTTCGCTGGTGACGCTGACCATCGGCAGCGAGTTCGTCGTCGCCTCCAACGTGCTTTCGGGATCGGGTGCGAAATATGCGGGCGGACAATATGTCTGGTGGACGAAAGGCGAAAATGCGACGCTGATCGACACGATCAAGGGCGACAACGACCCGGGTATCGCCTGCTCCAAGGTGGAATAAACCCGTCAGGACGAGGCCTTGCGGCGGGTGATGAAGCTCAGGGCAAGGACGGCAAAGATCAAGAGGCCGGTGCCGACCTGTTGCCAGTAGAAGTTAAGCCCGGTGAGCAGGAGGCCGTTGGCAACGATGCCGAGCAGCAGCACGCCGAGCACGGTGCCTGGAATATTGGGACGGCCGAGGCGCGAGAGGGTGGTGCCGATGAAGGTCGCGCCGATCGCGTTGAGCAGGAAGGCGCTGCCGGACGAGGGAATGTAGACGGTGACCGTTGCAGACAGGATCAGCCCGGCCACCGCCGCAATCAGCCCGGCAAGGATGAAGGCGACGGCGACATGGGCGCGCGCCGCAATGCCGGAATAGCGCACGACACTTGCCAGAATACCAATTGCAAGCGCGACGCGGCCGAAGCGGGCGCGGGTGAGGACCACGGTGGCGCCGAGGATGATGATGGCGGCGATGATGAGCGGAACCGGAATGCCGGCGATGGCGCCGCGTCCGAGAAAGCGAAAGGCTTCGGGAACGCCGGATGGCGGCAGATAGACCGGGTTGCCGCCATTGGTCAAAAGCTGCTGGATGCTGCGGCCAATGAACAGCGTGCCGAGCGTGGCCAGAAACGGCGAAATGCCGATGCCGGAAATCAGGACCGCATTGAATGCGCCGACCGCTGCACCCGCGCCAAGACCGGCCAGGGCTGCGACGGCGACCGGTTGACCGGCAAGGACCAGCGAGACAAAGGCAAAGCTTGCAAAATCGACAGCCGTGCCGACCGACAGATCGATGCCGCCAACGGAGACGGCGAAGGTCATGGCGATGGCGACGATGGCCAGAAGTGTGAAGTTGTTGACGAGAATGCTCTGCAGATTGGCGATGGTGAGAAATGTCGGGCTTGCGAAGGAGAAGATCGCAAACACCGTGATGAGGGCGAGCACGAGCGCATTGTTGACGATCACGCCGGCGACGGCGCGAAAGGGTGTGGGTGCTTCGAGCGCCGGGGTCTGCAGGGTCATGGGATCAGGCCTCCTGCCTGCGCAGCAAGGTCGTTGCCGAAACGACGAGCAGGATCAGCACGCCCTGGACGCCGCTCACCAGTACGCTTGAAATGTTGAGAAGCTGGAAACCGTTGATGAGGAAACCGACGAACAACGCCGACAGGAGAGTGCCGATCACCGTCGGCACAAGCCGCCGCGAGAAGACGGAGCCGAGCAGGGCGGTGACCACCACTGGCAGGAGCATCTCGCCGGAGCCCGTCGTGCTGCCGCTGAGATTGGAGACCGACAAAACACCGGCAAACCCGCCGCAGAGACCGCTGGCGACGAAGGCGCCTGCGACCAGCCGGCGAACCGGCAGGCCGGCGGCGCGGGCGGCATCTGGAAATTCGCCGACAGCGTAAAGCCGCAGCCCTGTCGCCGTGTATTGCACGATGGCGGCTGCAATCAGCGTGAAGACGAGAAGCACATAGGCGAGTGCCGGAATGCCCAGAGGACCGGAGGAGGACAGGGCGCTCAGCAGCGGCGTCGAGGCCGGAATGACGGTATTCTGCGTCAGCACCAGTTCGAGGCCGGCGACGATATTCATCACGGCGAGCGTTGCGAGCAGCGGCACGATGCCGGCGCCGACAACGGCGATGGCGTTGACCGCGCCGATCAGGAGGCCGGTGAGAAGCGCTGCCGCAACTGCCGCCGCATCGCCATAGCCGAGTTGCGCTGCTGTCGCATAGACAGCGGCGCTCAGGCCCATATTGGCGGCGAGCGACAGGTCGATACCGCCGGTGACGACATTGGAGCCGCCGGCGATCAAAACGATGGTCAGGCCGATCGCAAGCACGCCCGAAATAGCCGACTGTCCCAGCACATTGCCGATATTGCCGACGCTGAGAAAATAGGGCGCGGTCAGCGAAAACACGAGCAGGATGGCGACGAAGGCAAGCAGGGACCCGGCGCGCAACGCGCTGGCGGCGAGAGTGCCACCCCGGCCCGGCTTGGCTGATGGTTCGCCCGCTTTAAAATGGATGGCGGGGGCAAGCTGGATATCAACCGACATGACGAAGAGCCTCTGAAGCGCCGGTGGATGCAGCCAGCAGGTCGTCCGGCGCGGTCTGCGACGAGACGAATTCTCGGATGATGCTGCCGCGGAAAAGCACGAGTATGCGATCGGTAATGCCGATCAGTTCGGACAGGTCGGACGACAGCACAATGATGCCAGCGCCACGGGCGGCGAGATCGCCGATGAGATTGTAGATCTCGACCTTCGAGCCGATATCGACGCCGACCGTCGGCTCGTCCAGCAGGTAGATTTCGGAGTGGCGGCTCAGCCATTTAGCAATCGCCACTTTCTGCTGGTTGCCGCCCGAGAGCGTGCGCACCAGCGCGTCGCGGCCCGATGTCTTGATTTCGAGGCGGCGGATCAACTCATCCGCCTCCTGCCGTTCGCTGTTGAAATCCAGAAAGCCGAGGCGGGTGAAGCGTTTCAGCGACGAGAGCGTGATGTTCTCGGTGACGCTGAGATCGAGCGCCACGCCGTTGCCGCGCCGGTCTTCCGGGACAAGCGCCAGATGTTGATCGACGGCCTGTGCGGGGTTTGCGGAGCGTGCCGGTTTGCCGTCGATGCTGATCGCGCCGGATGTGGCGCTCTCCAGGCCGAACAGCGTGCGGATCAGGTCTTTTGCGCCGGAGCCGAGAAGGCCGGTCAGGCCGAGAACCTCGCCCCGCCGCAGCGTCAGGGAAATATCCTGGTATTTTCCATGCGACGAGAGGTTCTTGAGGGCAAGGATGTCCGTGCCGGGCGGGACGCTGCGTTTTGGAAACATGTCGGCGATATCGCGCGCCACCATCAGCCGGGCGATCGCCGCAGCCGAGGTTTCACGAAGCGGCAGGGTGGCGACATCTTCGCCATTGCGCAGCACCGTGACGGTGTCGCAGAGTTCTTCGATCTCGTTCAAATAATGCGAGATGTAGATGATCGTCACGCCCTCATCGCGCAGGCGGCGGATCAGGCGGAAGAGGATATCGGCCTCGCGGCGCACAAGGGCTGCCGTCGGCTCGTCGAAAACAAGCACTTTGGGCTGGTCCAGCAGCGCGCGGGTGATCTGGACGATCTGTTTTTCGGCGGTGGAGAGTTCGCTGATCAGAGCGCTGTTGGGCAGCCGGACGCCGAAATAATCGCCGAGAATTTCACCGGCACGGCGCTGCATCAGGCGCCGGTCGAGAAAAGGCGTGCCGGCAATGCGTGGTTCGCGTCCAAGGAACAGCGCTTCGCCGACCGTGAAGGTCGGAACGAGCAGGCGGTCCTGATGGATGAAATGGATGCCGAGTTCTTCAACGCGGTGCGGGGTCAGCTTGTCATAGGTCTGGCCATCGATTTCGATGCGGCCTTCGTCGGGCTGATGCAGGCCGGCCAGCAGTTTGATCAGCGTCGATTTCCCGGCACCGTTTTGGCCAACCAGGCCGTGGACCGTGCCGCGCTTGACGCGCAAGGAGGCATGGTTGAGCGCCAGCGCGCCATCAAAGCGCTTGACGATCCGGTCGAGATGAATGGCATCGCCGGTTCCGTCTCGTGAAGCTGCGCTCATGGCGAATTGTCCCGATGATCGACCCGTGTGGAAAGGCGACCCGGAACTTAACCGGATCGCCATGAGACATGATGGCGTTAGCCGATGCCGAGCTTCTTGGTGACTTCGTTGACATTCGCCTTGTTGGCGATCAGCGCGTGCACGTAGGTTTCGCGCGGCAATGTCTGGCCAGCGAGAAGCTTGGCGACATTCTGGATGGCCGTGCGGCCGATTTCGGCCGGCTGCTGCGCCACGTCGGCGCCCGCCGGCGAGTTCGGATCGGCCACCAGCTGCAGCACTTCCGGGCTGCCATCGACGCCGTATGTGCGGATCTCGGTGCGGCCAGCCGCGGTCAGGGCCTGCGTCGCGCCAAGCTGGGGAATATCCCAAGCCGACCAGATCGCCTTGATCGAGCCCTTCTCCGGATATTTGTTGAGAAGTGCGGTGATCTGCGTGAAGGCGTCCTGAACCGTGTTCGGGATGACGTCGCGCAATTCCGGCTCAAGGATATTCACCTTGGGGAAATATTTGACGACATTGACCAGCTGGTCGTAGCGGATGGCGCAGGGCGTAACGCCGTAAAAGCCGTTGAACACGACGATATTGCCTTCGCCGCCGATATCGGAGACAAGCTGCAGCGCCAGGTCCTTGCCGATACCCCAATTGTCCGAGGTGGTGTTGTTGATCGAATGAGTGGAACCGACATCGACTGTCAGTACCGGAATACCGGCGTCGCGGGCCTTTTTCAGCCAGGGATCGATGACGCTGAGCGTTCCAAGGATCTGGACGATCGCATCCGGCTTCTGGGCAATCAGCGTCTGCAGCTGTGAGACGAGCTTGCCGTCATTGCGGCCGGCATCTACCGCGATCGGTTCGCCGCCGAGACGTTTCACTTCCTCGATCTGGGCATTGTAAGCCTGAAGGTCGAAGAAGTGATCCGTGCCGGTGGCGCTGATGCCGATGCGCTTGCCCTTGAGCGAAAGCTCTCCATCCGCTGCTGCCGCTGTCCGGCTGCCAATCAGGCTCGCACCGGCCAGTGCCGCACCCGCAACGGCCGAGAGTTTCAAAAGGTCGCGGCGGCCGACGCCTGGTGCCGCTTTTTCCTGTGTCATGGTCAATCCCCGATTAAATAATGTCTATAGAATAAGTGCATTGTTGCCAAAGCCGAGGAAGAAATTTCCAAAGATGACGCGGCGGCCGGAAAACTTGGCCGGGCAAGCCGCCAGACCGCGAAATCCCGGCAGCGGACAATGTCAGGACGAGATGCTGCGCCCCGTGCCATAGGTTAGCGCCAGGGCACCGACGAGGACGGCGCCCTTGACGAAGTCCTGCGTGTAATAGGGCGCATTGAGCATGGTCAGACCGTTGAGCAGAACGCCGACGAAGACAGCGCCGACGATGGTGCCGAGCACATTCGGCCGCCGCTTTCCAAGGACCGCAAAGCCGATCAGCGCGGCTGCCACCGCGTCCATCAGCAGAGAGCCGCCGGAGGAGACATCGCCGCGCCCGACGCGGGCGGCAATGACGATGCCGCCGAGGGAGGCAAGCGTGCCGGAGATGACATAGGCGAGCGTCTTCAGCCGCGCCGTCGATGCGCCCGCCAGCCGCGTGGCCACTTCGTTGCCGCCGGTGGCAAACAGCAGGCGCCCAATGCGGGTGCGCTCCGTCAGAACGAACAGGGCGACGGCGACGAGCGCCATCAGCACGACAGATACCGGCACGATGCCGAACAGGCTGGAACGGCCGATCAGCAGGAAGGCGGGATCGTAGGCGCCGGTGGCTGTCGTGCCATCCGGCAGGATCAGCCCGGCGGAGATCGAGCGGCCGGCGGTCGGGATGAGCTGCAGGCCGGAGAGCAGAAACATCATCGACAACGTTGCCAGCAGATCGGGAACGCGCAGCCGGACGATGAGGAAGGCGTTGACGAGACCGATCAGCGCTCCAAAGGCGAGAACCAGCGGTACGGTGGCAAATGTATCGAGCCCCCAGACGATCATGGCATAGCTGGCGGCCATGACGCTGGAGGCGGCAATCGCCCCGATCGAAAGATCGAAACCGCCGACGGCCAGCGTGACGGTAACGCCGGCCCCCAGGATGGCGACGACGGCGACGGCCTGCAGGATGCTCATCAGATTGCCGAGATTGGCGAAGGCAGGCTCGGCCGTAGAAAAGCCGATGAGCAGTGCTGCCAGAAGGATGAAGACGGCACCGGATCGCAAGGCGTTGCCGAGGTCTGCAAGCCGGGCCCAGCTGTTTGCGTTGCGCGGCTCAGGCGGCGCGGTTTCGTCAATGATCGAGGTCATGCATGTCTCTCCTGGGGGAGGCGGGATGGCGCGCCGTTGGGCGCTGCGGCAAGGCTGTGGTGGTCCATGACGAGAATACGGTCGGCAACCTCATAGGCCTCCTCGGGGTCGGAGGTGGCAATCAGGGTGGCACGGTCGTTGCGGCTGCGGATCGCCTGGATAATATCGTGGCGGGCGCCGACATCGACGCCCTGGAAAGGTTCATCGAGCAACAGAAGCAGGCTCGGTTCCGCTTCCCAGCGGGCAAGAACCGCCTTTTGCTGGTTGCCGCCGGACAGCGACCCGATCGGCGCGTGCGGTCCGGACGCCTTGATGCGCAGGCGGTCGATCGCCTTTTCCGCTTCGCGCTGTTCGCGGCCGCCAAACAGCAGGCCGTGCGGGTACCATTTTGCCAGATGCGGCAGGCTGACGGTGGCTGCCAGAGAACTTCCCGGCCAGCCGGCTGGCATCAGCGAGGACCGGTGCCGGTCCTCTGCCGCCATGGCGACGCCGGTGGCAATAGCCTGCGCCGGTGTTGCCGGCCGGTGCCTGCGGCCGTGAAGATACATCTCTCCTGCGGTAAGCCGGCCAGCGCCGAAGATGGCGGAAAGCAGGCGGCTCTTGCCGGCACCCAGCACGCCGGTGATCGCCACCACTTCGCCAGTATGGACGGTAAGATCGAAAGGAATGGCGCCGGGTTTAAGCTGCGCATCGCGCATTTCAAAGACCGGCGGCCCCTCTGGAATACGTATGCCGGGCCGGGCCGATTGCAGCTTGCGGCCGATCATGGTCTCGATGGCGGCGTTGAAATCGATGGGATGCTGGAAGGCACCGGCGACCGCGCCACCGCGCATCACCAGGACCCGATTGGCGATCGCCTGCAGATCGGCAGTGCGATGCGAAATATAGAGAATGGCAAGGCCGCCGTCGCGCAGGCGCTTGAGAATGTCGAACAGGCGCTGGCTTTCGGCGATCGACAGGCTGGCCGTCGGTTCGTCGAGGATCAGCAGGTCTGCCCGGTCGGCGAGCGCGCGGGCTATGGCCACCAGTTGCCGGTCTGCGGCGGTCAGATCGGCGAAGTCCCGGTCGAGCGGCAGATCGAAACCGGCGGTGTCGAGGATCGCCTGCGCCTGACGTCTGATCCCGGTGCGGGAGACGAAGAACGGCTGGCCGCGCTGGGTAAAGCGCGTCAGAAGCAGCGTATCTGCAACAGTAAGCCCGGCAGCACCGACCAGGTCTGTCGATTGATGAACCGTGACCACGCCGGCGGCGGCAGCGTCGGCGGGGGTGCGTGGCGTATAGGCCTGTCCGTTCAGCGTGATCGTGCCGCTATCGGCCGGCAGGACGCCGGAGAGGATTTTGACCAGCGTCGATTTGCCGGCGCCATTCGCCCCCATCAGCGCGACGATCTCGCCTGCGTCAATTGTCAGCGTCGCGTTCGCGAGAGCGCGCGTGGACTGAAAGCTGCGGCTGAGCGCATCGACCTGGAGCAACGGCATGACGGGAAATCCTGAAATGCTTATAGTCTATATAATTTGTCATATATCAGTTGCCGATGACAGCCGTCGTGGCGGAACAGGTTTGCGAACAACCGGCTGCGGCGGTAATTTCTTTGCGGGTGGATAGGGGAAGGCAGAACGTTCACGCCGCCTGACTGAGAACAAGTGATATCGCGCGGCGCCGGTAGGACTTTGCCGCGCAGGGCAGTTGGCGCGAAACAGGTTTCTCCCCAACCGGCAAAAATGGGACTAATTAGTCTATTAAAATTATGGATTGAATATCTAATAGACGCTGCGTCCCGAGAAGGGCTGGCTGCTTGCCGGAGACGTGTTCGATTGTCTTCAGAAGGAACGCCGTCATGAAAACCATTCTCCGTCTGGCGGCAACCGCCGCTCTCATTCCCGTCCTGTTCGTCTCAGCGGCCAAGGCCGATGGCGTGGCCGGCGCGCCGGCCCCGTTCGACAAGGGCGGCGTCAAGCTGGCACTGATCAGCTATATTTCCGCCGGCGATTTCTTCCAGGCCTATCAGGCCGGCGCCGAGGCGCAGGCGAAGGCGCTTGGGATCGATCTGCGGGTCTTCCCCGGCCGCCAGAACGCGGCCGAACAGCGCGAGCAGATCCTGCAGGCGATCAATCTCGGCGTTGAAGGGATCGTTGTCGATCACGGCGTGCCCGAATCGCTTGGCGATGTCGTGCAGCAGGCGCTGGACAAGGGCATCAAGGTCGTCGCCTTCGACGTCAATCTCAACAATCCGAAGGTGCCGCAGGTCGAGCAGAGCGACCATGCGCTGGCAAAACAGGCGCTGGAGCAGGCCGTCAAGGACAATGGCACCAGCTTCAATGCCGGTTACGTCTATGTCGCCGGCTTTGCGCCGCTCGATCGCCGCAACGAGGTCTGGGACACGTTCAAGGCGGAAAACAAGGGTGTCGTCGAAAAGGCGCGCTTCGGCAATGTCAGCGACACGACGGCAACCAGCACAGCCGATCAGGCCAAGGCGGCGCTGCGGGCCAATCCCGATATTACCGTGGTTTTTGCGCCCTATGACGAATTTGCCCGTGGCGTGAAGCTGGCGGCGGCCGATCTTGGCATTTCCGGCAAGCTGAAGATCTACTCCGCCGATGTTTCGACCGCCGATATCCAGGAGATCGTCGAGGAAGGCAGCCCCTGGGTCGCAACGGTTGCGACCAATCCGGCGGTGGTCGGCGCGGTCTCGATCCGTGCCGCAGCGCTTGAAATTGCCGGGCAGCCGGTTCCCCGCCAGATCACCGTCGAGCCGACGCTTTTGACCCAGAAAAGCCTGCGCGACGCCGGTGTCAAAACCATCGAGGAACTTGCCGCCAAGATCCCAGCCTTCAGCGCCAGCGATGCCGTCACGGCAAGCTGGATCCCGGCCAAACTGTTCTGATCCCTTGCAGTGCGACGGCGGAGCCGCTGGTGGTTCCGCCGCTTTCCTTCGTTGAAACTGGAGCATCTCCTCATGAGCCAATCCAATGTCGTCTATGCAGCCGGTCTCGGCGTCACGCGCGACAGCCTGTTTGCCAGCGCTGCTGAAATCTCCCATGACCTGTCGCTGCATGCGGCGGATCTCGACCGGGACGGACGCCCGCCGATCGGCGAGATCGTCAAGCTGAAGAAGGCCGGCCTGCTCAACGCCTTGCATGCGCGCGAGATCGGCGGTGGCGGGCTGGATTGGGTCGATGGCCTGAAACTGGTTCGCATCCTGGCGCGCGGCGAAAGCTCCATCGGGCAATTGCTCGGCTATCACTATGTCAACAGCCAGTCGATCTACTGGTCATTTGCGGATCAGGCGCGCGCGCAGGTTCTGGGGGCTGAAACCGTCTCGCAGAACCTTTACTGGGGAGCTGCGGTCAACCCGCGCGATCCCGGCCTGACATTGACGCGCCGTGGCACCGGCTATGTTTTGAACGGCCGCAAATCTTTCTCCACTGCGGCCCGGGTGTCCGACTATATCAATGCCAATGCGACGCTGGAGGGCAAGATTGCTAATTTTGCCGTGCCGACCGACCGGCCCGGTTATGTCGCCAATGACGACTGGGACAATATTGGCCAGCGGCTGTCTGATTCAGGCAGCGTCGAGTTCCATGATTTTCCCGTTTATGAGGAGGATTTCATCGCGCAGCCGGCCAATGAAAATGTCCCGCCGCCCGCTTTGGCGACGTTCAACACGCCGCTGATCCAGCTGGTTTTCGTCAATTTTTATCTGGGCGCTGCCGAAGGGTCGCTGGCCGCTGCTGTCGATTACATCCGCACCACCACCCGTCCCTGGGTGACGTCAGGCGTCGAGCGCGCGGCCGACGATCCCTATATTCT
This sequence comes from Rhizobium sp. Root483D2, assembly GCF_001426685.1. Taxonomy (GTDB): domain Bacteria; phylum Pseudomonadota; class Alphaproteobacteria; order Rhizobiales; family Rhizobiaceae; genus Pararhizobium; species Pararhizobium qamdonense. Next base: position 115,491 of record NZ_LMFB01000018.1, read on the forward strand.
CGAACGTGTCGGCGAATTTACCGCAGCGCTGAAAGCGTCTGTTGCGCTTGCCGACAGTGCCGCCCTCGTGGTGCAGACGTCGCTTGCGAAGGGGCATGATGTGACCGCACGCGAACGCGGCGAAGCGGCCGCTGAAGCCTATGCCGCCAAGGTCCACGCCACCCATGTCGCCCTCGACATTACGGCTCGTGTCTTCGAAGTGACCGGTGCCCGCTCGACCGCCGAAAAATACCGGTTCGACCGCTTCTGGCGCAATGTGCGGACCCATACGCTGCATGATCCGGTGTTCTACAAGGCCAAGGAAGTCGGTGAGTTCGTGCTGAACGACAAGGTGCCGGTGGTGAGCCTGTATAGCTGATGAGGGTGCTTCCCCTTCTCCCCAGCGGGGAGAAGGTGCCCGAAGGGCGGATGAGGGGGCCGGACGCTCGGAATATGCCGAACCGCCCCCTCATCGCCTCGCATCCGCTCGGCACTTCTCCCCGCTGGGGAGAAGGTGGAGATCGTTGAAAGGCCATGATTTCAATAGGATAGTGTTAGGGATGCGGACGCAAGTCCTCGGGTTAAAACCGACGGGTAAGGCGAAGAGCGGTTTGCCATTCTCGTCAAAATCGCGGCTGAACGCTGCCGTCCGCAATCGTCAGTCCCCCTCACAAAGCCCCGTTCTTCGGTGGTGCAACCCCGTTCAAGTGATAGTTCCCCACAACATGGGCTTTCCAGCGCACAGGGTCGTGCAGCGTATGGGTGCGGGCGTTGCGCCAGTGGCGGTCGAGGTTGAGGCCGATGCGGGTGGCGGATGTGCCGGCCAGTTCGAACAGGGCGGTGGAGGCGGCGAGGGCGACTTCGGTGGTCAGCACTTTTGCGGCGGCAACCGAGAGGGTGGCGTCGATGACATTGGCTTCGGTCGTATCCATCTGGGCGATATCGACCTTGCGGCCGGCATGCTCGATCAGCGCCGTTGCCGCCTCGATCTTGATGGCGATCTCGCCGATCCTGGCGATGGTCAAGGGGTCGTCCGCGGCGCGTTCAACGCCGGAATCCTTCCAGGGGCGGCTCTGGGTCCGCACGAATTCTAGGGTTTCGGCGAAGGCTGCCCGTGCGATGCCGAGATCGACGCCGGCATGAATGATCTGGCCCACCGAACCGATCGTGGTCGGCCGTTCGAAGCCCTTGTGATGGAAGACGATGGCGTCGGCATTGACGTAGACGTCGTTGAAAATGGTCGTGCCGCTGCCGGTGGTGCGCTGGCCGAAACCGTCCCAGTCATCGACGATCTCGATGCCCTCGGTTCCCTTGGCAAGAAAGGACATGGTCAGGCGCTCTTCGGGATCGAGCGCGAACACCGTGATCCAGTCGGCAAAGAGCACGCCGGTCGAATAGAATTTCTGGCCGTTGACGCGGTAGCCCGGTCCTTCCGGCGTGATGCGGGTGTTGTAATCGGCGACCGTCTTGGTGCCGCGCTCGGAGAGCGCATTGCCGAACCGGTCGCCGGCCAGGGCGCGGCCGAAGAAAAAGCGCTTCTGCTCCTCGCTGCCATCAACCCGCAGCGCTTCGAGAATATAGAAATGGTTTTGCGGGATCTGGCCGATCGACCCGTCCGCTTCCGAGAGGATGGCCGTCACTTCCGCCAGGATGGCATTGGAGACATCCAGCCCGCCATATTCGGCGGGGACCGTGATCGCCAGAAGACCGGACCGGGCGATTTCATCGAGTTCGTCATAGGGTAAAGTGCGATTGGCATCGCGCTCGGATGCGCGTATGGCGAAATCAGCGGCCAGCGCACGGGCGGTCTCGATGGCCTCGAAATCGCTGCGGAGGCGACCGGCCGTTTGTTTGACGATTGGCTGATACTGCAAGATGGTTTCCATCGCACGCTCCTTTTGCACGGAACATGGGTGGAAGAAGTCGGGCGGAAAGATAAGAGTATAATTTCTATAGATCGACTGGACTAAGAAAAGTCTTTTCTTAAAGCAGGTTTTCCGCCGTCTGTAGCGTTTGGGTCTGCAAGCATTTGGCGATCACCTCTGCCACAAACACGGCATGGTCGGTCACCTGCGGCAGGCCCATCAACTCCCCGAACGTGCCACGCGCCAGCGGTCCGGCGATCAACAAGGACGGCGTAACACCGGCCACGGGGCCGATCGCTTCCGAATTGCGGGTGCAGGATAGTCCAAGCCCGGTCGGATCGAGTTCAAGATAACCGCTTTGCGCGAGTTCGGCGAGGAAAGGCTGGCTGGCAAGAATGCCGCCATGGCCGGGACCGGTGGTCACCACCACGGCATCGTAGGTTTTCTTAACGGTGGCGGAAGACCGCCGCAAACGCAGCGTGCAGTGGATTGCATCGGCCTCGATACGGCTTGCGGCAACGGAGCCGGACAGGATTTCAAGGCGCCCTTGCGCAATTGCCGCGTCGAGCGCCGCCTCCACCTGCGGCGCGACCCGGAACCGGTGCACATCCCAGAACGGCCGCAAATGCCGGACGATGCGCTGGCGTTCAACAAGCGGCAAAATCTGCCACAGCGCTTGCCCCTGCGCCCGCACCTGATCGATGACGCCGTGCCAGGTCCGGCCCTCCAGAGCCGCTTGCCGGATTTCCGCGCGGATGTTTTTCAGGAGTGTGAGCGCCGTGAAAGCCGGTTGTGCCAGGAAATCGCCAGCAGGGTCCTGCGCCACCGCCGCATGGCCGCGCGAGCGCAATCCCCGCCGCGAAATCGCGGTGATCGGGCCTTCATGGCCCTTCAGGGCGAGCGCGGCAATCACGTCGGCCGAGGTCAGGCCGTTTCCGACCACAAGCACCCGGTCCAAGGGGCGGATGGCCGCAAGCGCGCCGGATCTGGTCGGGTCGGGCACGAAACGGGGATGGTCCTTCAGCACCGCCTGAAGCTGTCCAGGCGCCACCGGTGGCGGGTGACTGGTGGCAATCACGACGATATCGGCCCAGGTTTCAGTGCCATCGCCGTCGATGATCAGCCAGCGCGCATCATCGCGCAACACATGTGCGACGGGGGTGCGGCGATGCTCGATAGCGCCGCTTGCGATCAGCGGCTGCAGCATGGCGTTGACATAATTACCGAACACTTTGCGCCGGGGAAACAATGCGCCGTCGGGCCGCAGCGCGTCGCTGTCACCAGCCGTGGCCGCATGCTCGGCGATCCAGCGCAGGAAATGCTCGGGATCATCGGACAGAAGGCTCATGCGCGCAGCGGGAACGTTGATGCGGTGGGCGGGTTCGTCCGTGTCATAGGCGAGCCCCTTGCCGAGGCTTTCACGCGGTTCAAAGACGATAATTTTGGGCGCAGCGATATTGGGGGCCGTCGTTGCAGCTGCATTTGCGAGGTGAAAGGCTGTTGCCGCGCCCGACACGCCGCCGCCGATAATGGCGACCACCGCAGGCTGCGATTTGTCCGGCACGTCGCCGGAGGCTGCGCCGGACAATGTCATCGGGGTGACGATCAACTGGTTCATGGCACCTTTCGTCTCGCCGTTTTCCTGGCTTTCGTTTCTTGGCTGGCCGTTCGATAGTCTACATTTTTTATCAATATTATCCGACGGTCAAGCCTTTACCGTGTTGATAAACCTAGCCAGGATCGTAGCGGGTGATGTCAGGACTTCTCATCGAGGGCAAGAAGCACGCGCGTCAGCAGTTCTTCCTCATCGCGGACACCGTGACGATAGAGGGTCAACACCAGGGCTGCCACCGGGTCATTGGCGTCGCTGTCGGGTGCGATCTTGCGGGCGTCCCTTGCACGGTCGAAGACCCGCTGACAGAGCTGCACGTGATCGGGGAGCATTGGCTCGTTGCGCCATTTCGTCATGCTTCGTCTCCTGTTGCCGGATGACGCTGGACTTGCCGGCATCACCGTTCGGCAAGGCTTGCGCTACGGTTGATCGATACGAGTGACGATTGATTGTGGCGGTTTTTTATCGCGATGGGATCAGGCGGGCTCTGCCGCCGTGGCCGGGTCCATCATCGGCACGGCAGCGTTCAGATCGTTATCGGCATATTTGATCACAAGGATGCTGAGGATCGAACCGACGATGACGAAGACAACGGCGCGCATGGACATTTGCATAGGACTGTTCCTGTTTAAGCACGCTGGAAACGTATGAAGGCAGGGCTTGTTCCATAAGCAGACCCGCAGATTGCCGGATTGCAGAAGCGGCTGTGCAGCCCGGTTTGGAGAGTAAGAAAGACAATCCGGCTTTTTTGACTGGTTTGAGGACTTGCTGGCAGCCTACGATGCCAATAGATCAGATTGGCACACGAAAAGCAGCCGGGGGGTTAGTGCGTGCATCACGATATGGCATTGGTGGCAACTGTCGCAATCAGCTTCGTTCTCGCGGCGGCCTGCGGTTATTTTGCGGACCGGCTGCGCCTGCCGCCGTTGGTCGGATATCTGTTTGCCGGCATTCTGATGGGGCCTTTTACGCCAGGGTTTACAGCTGACACGGCGCTTGCCACCCAGCTTGCCGAGATCGGCGTCATTCTTTTGATGTTCGGCGTGGGCCTGCATTTTTCCGCCGCAGATCTCATCGCCGTGCGTGGCGTGGCGATCCCCGGGGCCATCGGCCAGATCATCCTGGCAACCCTTCTTGGCATTGGCCTGTGTACGCTCTGGGGCTGGGATCTCGGCGCGGGGCTGGTTTTCGGGCTCAGCGTTTCCGTGGCCAGCACCGTCGTTCTCTTGAAGGCGCTGGAGGAACGCAACCTGGTCAACTCGCCAAATGGACGGGTGGCGATCGGCTGGCTGATCGTCGAGGACCTGGCAATGGTTCTGGCGCTCGTTCTCCTGCCGATCGTTGCCGAAGTCTTGGGCGCTCAAGGATCTGCGCCGCATGCGGCGGAAGGTGCTGCAACGCCGGTTGCTCTGACGATCATGCTGACATTGGTGAAGCTCGGCGCCTTCGCCGTCCTTGCCATTGTATTGGGACCAAGGATCGTTCCCTGGCTTTTGACGCTGGTTGCCCGCACGGGATCGCGCGAACTGTTCACGCTCACCGTTCTTGCCATCGCGCTTGGCATCGCCTTCGGTTCGGCGATGCTGTTCGGCGTTTCATTTGCACTTGGCGCCTTTTTCGCCGGCGTCGTCATGAGCGAATCGCATCTCAGCCACAGGGCAGCCGCGGATTCTCTGCCGCTGCAAAATGCCTTTTCGGTCCTGTTCTTCGTCTCGGTGGGCATGCTGTTCAACCCGAAAATCCTGATCGAGCAGCCGCTGGCCGTTCTTGCCATCCTGGCGCTGATCACGCTTGGAAAATCGCTGATTGCCGCCGGTTTCGTGCTGATGCTGCGCTATCCTCTGTCGATGGCGCTGACGGTGGCGGCGAGCCTTGCCCAGATCGGCGAATTCTCCTTCATCGTCGCGGGGCTTGGTGTTTCCCTGGGCCTCATGTCGCAGGAGGGCTACGACCTCATCCTTGCCGGTGCCATCCTGTCGATCACCCTCAATCCGCTGATCTTCTGGGCGGCGGCAAAGCTGAAGACGGCAATGGGTGGGGCTGCGCCGGTCTATGGCGCGCGGAAAATCAAACTCTTGACCCGTGACCTCGATATCATCAAGGCTCGCGTCGAGGAGAAGGAAAGCAAGCAGCAGCTGAAAAAACAGCAGCTGGTCCATACCTTCCCGCTGTTTTCCGAGGTCAACGAACATGCGCTGGAGGAGCTTCTGCTGTTGTTCCGTCCAGCCTCCGCCTCGCCCGGCGACAAGGTCATCCGGGTCGGCGAACGGGGCGATGCGATGTATTTCATCTCGTCCGGTGCCGCCGAGGTCCGCTTGCCGGGCAATGCCATCCGTCTGGAGGCGGGGGCGTTTTTCGGCGAAATGGCATTGCTCAGCGGCGGATTGCGCACGGCCGATGTGATCGCCGTTGATTTCTGCCATTTCTTCAAACTCGACCGGCGGGATTTCAATATTTTCATGGCGCGGCATCCACGCCTGCGCGCCGCCGTCAGCGACATGGCCCGCGAACGCAAGAAGATGAACGTGCCCGGCATTGTCCAGGGCGGCGCGGCCGGCTGAGGGGTAGGGCAAGAGATGACGTCACCGTTCATTCGCCCCGGTTCCGACATTTCCGCGTTTTGGCCCTTATGAGCAGCGGCAGCGCAATTTTCGGATGAAAAATCCCGGAAAATGGCAATAAGCCGTGGCGAAAAGTGATGTAGACTGCCGCAATCGCAGCAAATCCGGGAGATCGCCATGACCGCTCCACATCCCTCCAAGACCCATATCGGCAATCACAAACTGCATCCGGAAACGCTGATGCTGAACTACGGCTACGATCCGGAGCTTTCCGAAGGCGCGGTCAAGCCACCGGTGTTTCTGACCTCCACCTTCGTCTTCAAGTCGGCCGAGGAGGGGCGCGATTTCTTCGATTTCGTGTCCGGCCGCCGTGAGCCGCCGGAGGGCACCGGCGCCGGGCTGGTCTATTCGCGGTTCAATCATCCCAATAGCGAGATCGTCGAAGACCGGCTTGCGGTTTATGAGCGCACGGAAAGCTGCGCGCTGTTTTCCTCCGGCATGTCGGCTATCGCAACGACGCTTCTGGCATTCGTGCGGCCGGGAGATGCCGTTCTGCATTCGCAGCCGCTTTACGGCGGAACGGAAACACTGCTCGCAAAGACGTTTCTCAACATGGGCGTCGCGGCAGTCGGGTTTGCCGACGGCGTCAACGAGGCGTCCGTGCAATCGGCGGCCGAAGAGGCAATGGCGAAAGGCCGGGTGTCGATGATCCTGATCGAAACGCCGGCCAATCCCACCAACAGCCTTGTCGATGTCGCGATGATCCGCAGGATTGCCGATGCGATCGGTGCGAAGCAGGGGCATACGCCGATTGTCGCCTGCGACAATACCTTGCTTGGCCCGGTCTTCCAGCGGCCGATCGAGCATGGCGCCGATATCTCGCTCTATTCGCTGACCAAATATGTCGGCGGTCATTCGGATCTGATCGCGGGGGCGGCTCTGGGCGCAAAATCGGTGATGAAGCAGGTCAAGGCGCTGCGCGGTGCGATCGGCACGCAGCTTGATCCGCATTCCTGCTGGATGCTTGGCCGGTCTCTGGAGACATTGTCGATCCGCATGGAGAAGGCCAACAGCAATGCGCTCGAAATTGCCAATTTCCTGCGCGATCATCCGAAGGTCGAGGGCATCCACTATCTGCCCTACCACGACCCGCAGTCGCCGCTTGGCAAGACCTATGCCGCGCAATGCACCGGCGCGGGATCGACGTTTTCGTTCGATATCGCCGGTGGCCAGCCGGCCTCCTTCAAGTTTCTGAACGCCCTGCAGATCTTCAAGCTGGCAGTCAGTCTCGGGGGCACGGAATCGCTCGCCAGCCACCCGGCCACCATGACCCATTCCGGCGTGCCGCTGGACGTTCGCCAAAGGATCGGTGTGCTAGAATCAACCATCCGGCTTTCGATCGGTATCGAACATCCCGACGATCTGATTGCCGACCTGACCATCGCGCTGGATGCAGCCTGAGTGGGCAACGATTTTTTTCTTAATTTTCGCTTTGTCTTGAAATGGTTACATTCCCTTGCCATATTGCACCCATGGAATTCGTTTCCAGCGGTTGACCACGGATGTACTGGCAATGGCTGTCGAGACGGGTCGGAGAGGTCGGGTTCTTACCCGGCCTTTTTCTTTGGGCGCGCTCCGGCGGTTCCCCCCGCGCGTTTCTTTTCAAATTGCATTAACGTTGTCGTTTGTATCTCGCCTTTCGCTGAGATGGCCCTACTTGTCATGGCAGATGATCTGGACAGATACTCTAGATAAACCTTTGCCATGGCCGTCCGGCCCGCTGGCCGATCCCCTCGACAGGAGAAACCCATGCCCCTTAAATCTTTGATGGCCGTTGCAGCGCTGGCAATCCTGGCTCTTTCCGGATGCGCAAGCACAGGCGGCACCAACACCACCTATGCCCAGTATCAGGGCTATAGCCCGGTGCCCGATTTCGGTGCGTCCGATCCGGGCGGTGTGCGGATCAACTATTAAGGTCCGATAGCGAGCGTTATTGCTGGGGATCTGCCTGCACCGCATTTTGATATCTGTGGTGCGTGGTGATCCCAGATGGATTCGAACCATCGGCCTCAGGATTAGGAATCCTGCGCTCTATCCTGCTGAGCTATGGGACCAGCCGGAAGAACACTTACAAAAGGCGCAGCCGGAAGCCAAGTGTTTTCCGGGAAGCCAGGTGTTTTCCGGCTCGCTTTTGATGCATTTCACCGAACAGGGTTTTCCGATGTGCGTGATGTCCGGCCGGGGCTGGCGCCGGAGGCTTTTCCGATGTTAAGCAGTGTGCGGCGAAACGGGGAGGAGACCCGGCCGTAACGGCGCCGCTTTTAATGAAAACCCACAGAGTTTGATCCGGCATGTTCATTGGAATTGATTGGGGCGGCACGAAAATGGAAGTCATCGCGCTCGATCGCGATGGCACAACACGGGCAAGGCACCGCATCGCCACGCCCACCAGCGGCTATGATGCCTGTGTCCGCGCCGTACAGGAGCTGGTCGCGGCTGCCGAGCAGACGGCGGGGGAAACTGGGACGATCGGCATCGGCATTCCCGGCAGTCCCAATCCGCGCACCGGCATCGTGCGCAATTCCAATGCCGTGCTGTTGAATGGCCAGCCTCTCGGGCGCGATCTCGGGCAGGCGCTTGGCCGCGAGGTGCGCCTGGCCAATGACGCCAATTGCTTGGCGATTTCGGAAGCGGTCGATGGCGCCGGCAAGGATGCGCACACGGTGTTCGGCGTCATCGTCGGCACCGGCCATGGCGGCGGGCTTGCAATCGGCAAGCATGTGCATGCCGGCTATCAGGGCATTGCCGCCGAAATCGGCCATTATCCGTTGCCCTGGATGACCAGGGATGAATATCCCGGCCATAAATGCTGGTGCGGCAAACATGGCTGCCTGGACATGTATGCCTGCGGCACCGGGGTAGAGCTGGATTACCGGCTGACCACGGGCGTTGACCGGCGCGGCCGCGACATCATCGCCGACAAGCGCAATGGCGAGCCGGTGGCGGTTGCCGTCTATGAACGCTTTGTCGACCGGCTTGCCCGCAGCCTGGCGCTTTTGACCAATATTATCGATCCGGATGTCTTCGTGCTGGGCGGCGGCATGTCGAATGTCGATGAGATCTACGATGAATTGCCCGACCTGATTGTCCAATATATCTTCGGCGACAGTTTTGAGACGCCGATCCGCAAGGCGGTGCATGGGGATAGTTCCGGGGTGCGCGGGGCGGCCTGGCTCTGGAAAGATTAAGGGTAGAAGGGGAATGCGAAATGAGTATTGACGCGGATCTGGAGCGGATTGCCCTTCAGGAAAAGGAGCTGCAATTCGACAGTTTCAGTCTGGAAACGGCCTGGGCGCTTGGATCGCTGCTGCGTGAAATGGCCGTGGAGCGCAAGCTGGGGGTCGTTATCGACGTGACGCTGTTTTCCATGCCGGTGTTTTATACGGCACTGGAAGGCTCGACGCCGGACAATCCGAACTGGGTGCGCCGCAAGCGCAACAGCGTTTTCCGCTTTTTGAAAAGCAGCTATGCCGTAGGCTTGTCGCTTGCGAAGCAGGAGACCACGCTGCAGGCGAAATTCGGCCTGCCGGACGCGGAATTCGCGCCGCATGGCGGCAGTTTCCCGATCGTTGTACGCGGCACCGGTTGCGTCGGCGCGGTCACTGTTTCGGGCTTGCCCCAGCGTGACGATCACATCATGGTGGTCGAAGCCCTTGCCACGCTGCTTGGCAAGGATATCGATGGGTTGAAACTCGGCGAATGAGTGTGGACGGACAGATTTCAATGGATATTGCCGGGTTTTCCGAAAAACTGAACGATTGGCTTGCCGACAAGGCGCTGCCGCTCTGGCGCGACAAGGGCTTTGACGGCGCCGGCGGCGGCTTTGTCGAGACGATCGACATGGCGGGGCAGCCGACGCGGGCCAACCGGCGCGCGCGCGTCCAGCCGCGTCAGGTCTATTGCTTTGCAGAGGCCGGACGGCGCGGATGGCCCGGCGATTGGCAGACGCCCGCGACCCATGGGCTTGCCTATTTCGACCGCGTCTACCTGCAGCCAAGCGGCTTTTATGGCGCGCTGGCGGATGCGGATGGCAATCTTGTCGATCCATCCTTCGATCTCTACAATCAGGCCTTCGCCTTCTTGGCCTTTGCCTATCTGGCGCAGGTTTTCCCGAGCCGCAAGGCAGAGATGATCGAGCGCAGCAATGCGTTGCGCGCGCGGATTGAAGCCCATTGCAAACATCCGGTGGCGGGGTTCGAGGAGGATAATCCGCCGCGACTGCCGCTTTGCTCCAATCCGCATATGCATCTGTTTGAGGCATGCCTTGCCAGCGAGACGGTCGAAGGCTTCGACACGGTGGCCTGGACCAATCTGGCCGATGAAATCGCATTCCTCTGCATGGATCATTTCATCGACCGCGAAACCGGCGCCTTGCGCGAATTCTTCGATCAGGACTGGGCGCCGATGCCTGGTGACAAGGGCCGCATCGTCGAGCCCGGCCATCAGTTCGAATGGGCCTGGCTTCTGCTGCGCTGGGCCGAGCGGCGCGGCAATGCCGACGGTCTGGTCAAGGCGCGGCGGTTGTTTGAAATCGGCGAGCAATATGGCATCGCCCAGCCGCGCGATGTCTCCGTCATGACGTTGCTGGATGATTTCTCGGTGGCGGATCCGATTGCCCGGCTCTGGCCGCAGACGGAATGGCTGAAATCGGCCATCCGTTTTGCCGCGCTGACGCAGGGCGAGGAGCGCGAGCGCTACCTGCGATCTGCCGTACGCGCCGCAACCGCATTGCAGAGCTTCCTCGATACACCGGTCGAAGGCCTCTGGCGGGACAAGCAGCGGGCGGATGGGGTTTTCGTCGAAGAGCCGGCCCCGGCCAGCAGTTTCTACCATATCCTGTGCGCCATCTACGAATTGCACGATTGTCTGAAGCGATTGTAAGTCCAAGCAACGGCTAATGTTTTTCGTGCGGCCCGCTTCGAACAGAGGCGGGCCGTTCCGTTTTGAAAAGCATCGATGGGCAAACTCATATATTGACATAAAGATATCTTTATGTGATTGCTGATTTGCAGTTTATTGTCGTTTTCAGAACGGGAGATTTCCCATGTCCGCCATTGATGCACTTTTCGGTGCCGTTTTACCCAAACCGGACGGATCCGAAGTCATGGCCGCGCTGAAAGCAGCCGCCCGCGAGCGCATCCTGATCATGGATGGTGCGATGGGCACGGAAATCCAGCAGCTCGGCCTTGGTGAAGACCATTTTCGCGGCGACCGCTTCGTTGCCTGCGAATGTCATCTACAGGGCAATAACGACCTTCTGACGCTGACCCAGCCGGGCGCGATCGAGGAAATCCATTATAACTACGCCATTGCCGGCGCCGATCTCCTCGAGACCAACACGTTTTCCTCCACCTCGATCGCCCAGGCCGATTACGGCATGGAAGCGATGGTCTATGAGCTCAACCGCGACGGCGCGCGCCTTGCCCGGCGCGCCGGATTGCGGGCGCAGCAGGTCGATGGCAAACGCCGCTTCGTTGCCGGTGCATTGGGCCCGACCAACCGGACGGCGTCGATTTCGCCCGATGTCAACAATCCCGGCTACCGCGCCGTCTCCTTCGATGACCTGCGCATCGCCTATGCCGAGCAGCTGCGCGGCCTGATCGACGGCGGCGCGGATATCGTGCTGATCGAGACCATCTTCGATACGCTGAACGCGAAGGCGGCGATCTTTGCCACCGAGGAAGTGTTCATCGAAATGGGCATCCGGCTGCCCGTCATGATCTCCGGCACGATCACCGACCTTTCCGGCCGCACGCTGTCGGGCCAGACGCCGACCGCGTTCTGGCATTCGGTGCGTCATGCCGATCCCTTCACCATCGGCCTCAACTGCGCGCTCGGCGCCAATGCGATGCGCGCGCATCTCGCCGAAATTTCGAGCGTCGCCGATACATTCGTCTGCGCCTATCCGAATGCCGGCCTGCCCAACGAGTTCGGCCAGTATGATGAAACGCCGGATGAAATGGCGGCCCAGATCGAGGGCTTTGCCCGCGAAGGCCTTGTCAACATCGTTGGCGGCTGCTGTGGCTCGACGCCGGCGCATATCCGCGCAATTGCGCAGGCCGTGGCAAAACACGCGCCCCGCGCCATCCCCGAAGTACCGCGGCTGATGAAACTGTCCGGGCTTGAGCCGTTCACGCTCACCAAGGATATTCCCTTCGTCAATGTCGGCGAGCGCACCAATGTCACGGGCTCTGCCAAGTTCCGCAAGCTGATCACCGCTGGCGATTATGCGGCAGCGCTCGATGTCGCCCGCGACCAGGTGGCCAATGGCGCCCAGATCATCGATATCAACATGGACGAAGGCCTCATCGATTCGAAGCAGGCGATGGTCGAGTTTCTCAATCTGATTGCCGCCGAACCGGATATTGCCCGGGTTCCGGTGATGATCGATTCGTCCAAATGGGAGATTATCGAGGCAGGCCTGAAATGCGTGCAGGGCAAGCCGCTGGTCAATTCGATCTCGATGAAAGAGGGCGAGGAAGCCTTCCTGCACCATGCCCGGCTTTGCCGCGCCTATGGCGCCGCTGTCGTGGTCATGGCGTTCGATGAACAGGGACAGGCGGACACGCAGGCACGCAAGGTCGAGATCTGCACCCGCGCCTACAAGCTGCTCACCGAACAGGCCAATTTCGCGCCGGAAGATATTGTTTTCGACCCCAACGTCTTTGCCGTGGCCACCGGTATCGAGGAACATAACAATTACGGCGTCGATTTCATCGAGGCGACGCGCGAGATCATCGACACCCTGCCGCATGTGCATATTTCCGGCGGCGTCTCCAACCTGTCCTTCTCCTTCCGCGGCAACGAGCCGGTGCGCGAAGCCATGCATGCGGTGTTCCTCTATCACGCCATCCAGGCAGGCATGGACATGGGCATCGTCAATGCCGGTCAGCTGGTGGTCTACGATCAGATCGAGCCGGAACTGAAGGAAGCCTGCGAGGACGTGGTTCTCAACCGCCGTGCCGATTCGACCGAGCGCATGCTGGAGCTTGCCGAACGCTTCAAGGGCACCGCCGGCAAGGAAGCCAAGGAGCGGGACCTGAAATGGCGCGACTGGGGTGTCGAAAAGCGGCTTGAACATGCGTTGGTCAACGGCATCACCGAATTCATCGAGGCCGATACGGAAGAGGCCCGTCAGAATGCCGAGCGGCCGTTGCACGTCATCGAAGGTCCGCTGATGGCCGGGATGAACGTCGTCGGTGACCTCTTCGGCGCAGGCAAGATGTTCCTGCCGCAGGTGGTGAAATCCGCCCGCGTGATGAAGCAGGCAGTGGCCATTCTCTTGCCCTATATGGAAGCCGAACGGCTGGCCGGTGGTGGCCTTGGCGAGCGCAAGAGCGCCGGCAAGGTGCTGATGGCAACGGTGAAGGGCGATGTGCACGACATCGGCAAGAATATCGTCGGCGTTGTTCTCGCCTGCAACGATTACGAGATCATCGACCTCGGCGTCATGGTGCCCTCGGCCAGGATTCTGGAGGTGGCCCGCGAAAAGAATGTCGATATTATCGGCCTCTCCGGCCTGATAACGCCGTCGCTCGACGAGATGGCGCATGTGGCGGCCGAAATGGAACGCGAAGGGTTCAATATCCCGCTGTTGATCGGCGGTGCCACCACCAGCCGGGTCCATACCGCAGTCAAGATCCACCCGCGCTACAACCAGGGCCAGGCGATCTACGTCACCGATGCCAGCCGTGCGGTTGGCGTGGTGTCCAGCCTGCTATCGCCTGAGATGAAGGGTGGCTATATCGACACCGTCCGGGCCGAATACAAGAAGGTGGCGGATGCGCATGCCCGCAACGAGCTGGAAAAGCAGCGCCTGCCGCTCGCCAAAGCCCGCGCCAATGCGCAGAAGGTCGATTGGGATTTCTACGAGCCCAAGACGCCGTCCTTCCTCGGCACCCGGGTTTTCCAGAATTGGGATCTGGCGGAGCTGGCTGAGTATATCGACTGGACGCCGTTCTTCCAGACCTGGGAAATGAAGGGCGTCTACCCGAAAATCCTGGACGACGAGCGCCAGGGCGAAGCTGCCCGTGCCCTCTTTGCCGATGCGCAGGCGATGCTGGCCAAGGTCATCACTGAAAAATGGTTCGCACCAAAGGCCGTCGTCGGCTTCTGGCCGGCCGGCGTTGCCGGTGACGATATCCGCCTGTTTACCGACGAGAGCCGGTCAACGGAACGCGCCACCTTCTTCACGCTGCGCCAGCAGATGGCCAAGCGTGACGGCCGCCCCAACGTGGCGCTGTCGGACTTCGTTGCTCCCGTCGATAGCGGCAAGCGGGATTATCTCGGCGGCTTCGTCGTCACTGCCGGTATCGAGGAAGTGGCGATTGCCGAGCGCTTCGAGCGGGCCAATGACGATTATTCCTCGATCATGGTGAAGGCGCTCGCCGACCGTTTCGCCGAGGCCTTTGCCGAGCGCTTGCACGAATATGTCCGCAAGGAACTCTGGGGCTATGCGGCAGGAGAGACCTTCGCGCCCGGCGAACTGGCGGGCGAACCCTATGCCGGGATCCGGCCGGCGCCCGGTTATCCGGCCCAGCCGGATCACACCGAAAAGGCAACGCTGTTTGATCTCTTGAACGCGGAAGAGGAAATCGGCGTGACGCTGACCGAGAGCTTTGCCATGTGGCCGGGATCCTCCGTCTCCGGCATCTATATCGGCCACCCCGACGCCTATTATTTCGGCGTCGCCAAGGTCGAGCGCGATCAGGTCGAGGACTATGCGGCACGCAAGGATATGCCGATCGCTGATGTCGAGCGCTGGCTGGGGCCGATCCTGAACTATGTGCCGGTGCAAAGGGTGGAAGCGGCGGAGTAGCGCCAGGCTTTCCGCTCTGTGCGGGGCGGTTTCGATTCGACCGCCGCCGCCCGCCATGGGCACAAATTCAGATCATTGTCCCGCGATCACCCGGCCCGCCAGCCTGAACGGGCTGGAAATCACGGATGCTGCGGCGTCGAAAACGAAGGCTCCGGTCTGTCTGGACGACACGCCATCGCGCTGTTCGATGGAAACGAGCTGCGGGCCGATGGCGGCGAGATTGGCGTAGCGGTCATGGCCAAGCCTGTCGTCCGCCTTGACCGAGGTGATATCGATAACCTTGATGCCGTAGCGCGCAGCCGCGTCCTCAACGACGGGATCATCCACATCCAGCCTGCCGGCGCGCTGCCGTTCGCCGCCGAGAAAGCTGGAAATCCTCAACGCCTTGTCATCCTTGGACACAAACAGCGTCAGCGGTGTCTTTAGCGGCCCAATGACCGTCAGTTGCTTGCGGAAGACATCGGCATCGATATCGGGCGCAGCCAGGATGACGACGAGCTTGTCCAGCACCTCGCCACGGCCCTCGAGTTTCAGCTGCCGCAGCGCTTCCATGATCAGGAAACCGCCCATGCTATGCCCGAACAGAACGAATTTCTTCACCTTGGGCTGGCGCGACATCTCGGTGATGACGGCCACGAGGTCGTCGCGCGCAAACAAGGCCGCATCCCTGTCGGCCACATAGCCGGTCACGGTGGCCTCTGACGGCCATGAAAACAGCACCGGTGTCGCCCCGGTCTTTGCGTCTGCGGCGATCTGCGCCAGTCGGAACAGGCCCTCCTGGTAGCTGTAATTATAGCCGTGAACAAACAGGCCAACCGAGCCGTCGGTGCCCGGCGTTCCCGCCAAGGCCAAAAATGCCGGCCGGTCGAGCGTGGTCCGCTTCGTCACCACGAAGTCACGCTTGGCATTGGGCTTGCCTTTTGCCCATTCGATTTTCGATGGCTGATGGGTTGGCGGAATGGAGATCGAAAATTTCTCGAATGCCATCGACTGGGCACGGCCGCTTGCAAAGCCCTGCCCATCTTTGGTTCTGTCGGTCGCCGTCAAAAGCGTAATCTGCCGTTCGCCGCCCGCAGCACTTTCCGGCTGCAAGACAGCATCCGTCGGGCGCGAAGCGCAGGCCGCAAGCTGTAAAACAGCTGTCAACACGATCGCCATCCTGCACAGATGGGAACGGACGGGATGGGGGCCTTGAAAAGGGATCATTGATACGCGCCGGTTTGATTGCGAATGCATGAGGGCCTTGGTGACATATTTTTCCCGCCGGCAATAGATCGGCAGCCCGATGTTTGCCGCAGATGTTTGTCTTGAGGACACCAGACGGGTTGGGATACTGATCCGGCCGGTGCGGTTGTGGCACGAATCAGAGAATGCCCCCGATCTTCGAGGGTGGACTTGCGACCGCGGGGGCGGGAATTCATGGCCGAAAATAAGCTCGACACGATCGCCCTTTTGAAAGCGATCGCCGATAGTCCAAAACGCGACAATAGTGCCTATCACCAGGCGATGGCCGGCGTGCGCCAGGCGTTCGAGGATGCGGAAATCGCGCTGGGCGGTCCGGTCAAGGTGCGGACCAAAACCAAGGTGAAGCGCAATGGCGACTATAGCTTCAAGTTGACGTTCAAGCGGCCGGATTGACGGCGGCTGCGGTTTCGTCTCTCGCAAGCGCATTGGCCGGATTTAAATTATTTCACCGCGCATGGCACAAAATCACCGTTCAAACGTTTCCGCGAGGAAAGATAAATGGTGATTCACATGAAGATGTTTGCAATCATTGGTCTGTCGCTGGCGACCGCCTTTTCAAGCGTCCTGCCGGCACAGGCATTCCCATCCATCGAGCGGCCGAAACCTCAGGTTTCCGATATTCAACAGGTCGATTACTATCGCAACGCCTGGCGCCACGGCCATTACGGGCATCGTGGCTCCTATATCAGGCGGCACTATCGCAACGGCGGCTATTATCGCCACGATGGCTACTACCGTCACGGCGGTTACCGCCACCACAGGCGTTATTACGGCGGATATCGCGGGTATGACGATAATTTCGGTGCGGCGTTCGGCGGCTTGGCTGCGGGCGCCATCATTGGCGGTATGCTAGCCCAGCCGCGGTATTATGGCGGTGAGCGCCGTTATTATCGCACCGGCGGTTCACATGCTGACTGGTGCTATGCGCGATACCGCTCCTATAGAGCCTATGACAATACGTACCAGCCCTATAATGGCGGCCGCCGTCAGTGCGTCTCGCCCTATTGATCGACGCGCTTTTGCAGCGCTTAACGAGGGGCAGGGCGTTATTGTCCTGCCCGTATGACAAAGCCAATTTTAGTCCTTGATATACCAGCCCCAGGGCTCATCGCTGTTGAAGCGGGTGATCTGCTTGGTTTCCAGATAGTTTGACAGACCCCATCGGCCGAGTTCGCGGCCGATACCGGACTGTTTGTATCCGCCCCAGGGCGCCTCGACAAAGGTCGGCTGCGAGCAATTCACCCAGACAATACCGGCGCGAAAAGCCTCGGCGACGCGTTCGGCGCGGATCACGTCCTTCGACATCACGGCGGCGGCAAGCCCGAAGCGGCTGTCATTGGCCATGCGGATGGCATCGTCCTCGTCTTTGAACGGCTTGATGCAGACGACCGGACCAAAAATCTCCTCCTTCCAAACATAGCTGTCCTCGCTCATGCCGGTAAGCACCGTCGGTTCCAGGAAATATCCGGCCTCGAAACCAGCCGGGCGGCGGCCGCCATAGGCGACCTCGGCGCCATCGATACGGGCGCGGTCTATTGCCGAGGTGATCTTGTCATATTGGCCCTTCGAGACGATCGGCCCAAGCTGCGTACCCTCTTCCAGACCGTTGCCGATCTTGATCCTGGCCGCTTCCTCGCAGAGACGCGAAACGACGGCGTCATAGAGCCCCGCTTCGACCAGTACGCGCGAGGTTGCCGAACAGACCTGGCCCTGGTTCCAGAAGATGCCGAACATGATCCATTCGACGGCCTTTTCGATATCGCTGTCGGCAAAGATCACGAAAGGCGATTTGCCGCCCAGTTCCAGGCTGACCGTCTTGATGTCCTGGGCGCCTGCCATCATCACCTTGCGGCCGGTGGGGACCGAGCCGGTAAAGGCGAGCTTGTCGACCAGCGGATGTTCGGTCAAAGGTTCGCCGGCTTGCATTCCGGTGCCGGTGACGATGTTGAGCACGCCAGCCGGGAGATCGATGTCCTCGGCGATCACACCAAGTTCGAGCGCGGTCAGCGGTGTCAGTTCCGAGGGTTTGAGCACGATGGTGCAGCCGGCAGCCAAAGCCGGGGCGACTTTCCAAGCGACCATCAGGAGCGGGTAGTTCCACGGTGTGATCGCGCCGACCACGCCGAGCGGTTCGCGCACGACCCTTGAGGAAAAACGCGGCTCGCTGAGCGGAATGGTCTCTTCCGGGTGCTGGTCGAGCTCTTCCGCCAGAATGGCATAATAGGCAAAACAACCGGCGGCATCGTCGATATCCCAAAGCGCTTCCGGCAGCGGCTTGCCATTGTCAGTGACTTCGAGCCTGGCCAGGAACTCGCGTTTTTCGGTAATTTTCGCGGCAATGGCCCGCAGATAGACGGCGCGCTGGGCGCCGGTGAATTTCGGCCAGGGCCCGGAATCGAAGGCGTAGCGGGCCGCTTTGACGGCCTTGTCGATATCGCCGCTGGTTCCGGCTGGGGCCTTGTGAATGACCTGGCCGGTGGCGGGGTCGATGACATCGAGCGTGCCCCCTTTCTCAGGCCTTACCCACGCACCGTCGATGTAAAGCCTGTCCTGCATATCGCCACCCTTGTTGAAATCGGATCCAATATCGCCTGGCTGCTACCGTTGTGCCGGCGGCCTTTTCCATTGTCGCTGAATTGGCTGAGTGTATCGCTCGGTCAGGAATTGTCGAGGAGGGCGGCAATCCTCATGGAGGGGCCTGCAAAAACGGGATACCAGGGGGCTGCACGTGAGTGAAAACACATCCAACGCTCCGATGCCGCCGCCCGGCATTTTTGACCATTTGGGAAAGATTTTGCCGGGTGCATTTGGTGATTGTGCTGCGGATTTGGGTTGTTTTGGGGTTGGTTTGAAATACTCCCTTGAAATCATACACTTATGAGAAATTTTATTTTCTTTGTTTTGGTGTGTTGACTTGTTTCGGGTGTGTCGCCTATAAACCGC